>CAYXTO010000010.1:0-128005 GCA_964468045.1 uncultured Caenibius sp.
TTCCCGATCTGCCTGTCCCGGAGGAAGGCCTGCACCACATAACCCATATGGTTATGGATGTCAAGATGAGGAACCATACCCCGTGCCATACTCTCGTCATTCCGTTACTCGTCATCCCAGCGAAAGCTGGGATCGTTGTGAGCAGCACGCAGCCCAGCCGCCTGAGATGCCAGCTTGCCCGAAGGGCAGTTTATCCTGAGCGGCCGGCCTGCCGGCCAGCCGAAGGGCTGGGATGACGAAGGAGCGCGAGGACGAAGAAGGCGCAAACATGCCGCCCGCAATATCCCGCCCCGGCATCTAGAACTTGACCAAACGGTATATTTTCCTGACAACGCCCGGCAAACGAGACGACAAGTCCGAAGCACGGGAGCGGGAGATGAAGGCGCTGCAGATAGAAACGGGAAGGCGCGTCCTTCTGGCGATTGTCATGGCCCTTATCGCCGCGCTGCTCATTGTGGGCGGCGGCCAGCTTCTGTTCCTGGGCGGCTCCCCCTACTATCTCGTCGCCGGCCTGATGGCGGGCGCGACGGCGTTCCTTTCCTTCCGGGGCGATCGCCGCGCCATCTGGATCTACGGCGCCTTGCTGCTGCTCACGCTGGTCTGGGCGCTCTGGGAAAGCGGCGGGAACATATGGGGCATGCAGGCCCGCCTGTTCGCCCCGCTCGTGCTTGGAATATGGGTCGGCTGGCCGCTCATCCGGCTGGCCGGGCCAAAGAAGCTGGCCATCGCCGCGGCGGTGCTGATCGCCCTGCCGGTTGGGCTGCTGGGTTTCGCAAACCGGACGCATAGCGTGGACGCGGCCGTGCCCCCCTCTTCCGGCTCTTCCGGCCCTTCCGGGGAATGGCATCATTATGGTCAGGACCAGGGCGGCTCCCGCTTTTCCGGCCTGACCCAGATCAATGCCGCCAACGTCGGCAAGCTGAAGCAGGCCTGGGTCTATCGCACCGGGGTGAACCGGTCCGAGATCGGCTTCGAGGCCACTCCGCTGATGGTCGGCGACAGCCTCTATCTCTGCACCTCGAACAACGTCATCATTGCTCTCGACGCCGAGAGCGGGAAGCAGCGCTGGCGCTTCGACCCCAAGGTCGATGCCCCGCCGCTGGCGGCCTGTCGCGGCGTCGCCTATTTCGAGGTTCCGCAAGGCAACGGACCTTGCGCGCGGCGCATCATCTTCGCGACCACCGATGCGAGACTGATGGCGGTGGGCGCCGCAGACGGCAGGCCGTGCGAGCAATTCGGCGCCAACGGCACGGTCGACCTCAAGCGGGGCATGGGCGAGATCAAGCGCGGCTATTACTATGTCAGCTCAGCTCCCGCGCTGGTTCGCGGCAAGGTGGTGGTCGGCGGCTGGGTGATGGACAACCAGGAGGTGGGCGAGCCTTCCGGGGTGATCCGGGCCTTCGACGCCACCACCGGCCAGTTCGGCTGGGCCTGGGACATGGACCGGCCGGACGACCCGAACGAGCCGGCGGAGGGACAGAGCTATTCCCGGGGCACCGCCAATAGCTGGGCGCCGATCAGCGCGGATGAGCAGCTCGGCCTGGTCTATATCCCCACCGGCAATGCGACGCCGGACTATTGGGGCGGGCACCGTTCCCCCGGCTCCGAACGCTATTCGAGCGCCGTCGTCGCTCTCGACGCCACGACGGGCCGCGCGCGCTGGCATTTCCAGACCGCGCATCATGATATCTGGGATTATGACGTCGCTTCCCAGCCCACGCTGGTCGACCTCAAGATCAATGGTGAGACCGTGCCCGCATTGATCCAGGCGACGAAGCGCTCGGAAATCTTCGTGCTGGATCGGCGCACCGGCCAGCCGCTCGCCCCGGTCGAGGAGCGCCCGGTTCCGCAGGGCGCCGCCCCGGGGGACTGGACCTCGCGGACCCAGCCCTTTGCGACCGGCGCCTTGTCGCTCGACGATACGAAGCTGACGGAAGCCCTGATGTGGGGCGCGACTCCGCTCGATCAGCTCTGGTGTCGGATCAAGTTCAGGCAGGCCCGCTATGACGGGCCGATGACGCCGCCCGGGCTCAAGCCCAGCATCACCTATCCCAGCTATTCCGGCGGGGTGGATTGGGGCAGCGTATCGGTGGACCCCGAGCGGCAGATCTTCGTGGTCAATTGGATCCGGGTCGCCAACTATACCCGCCTGTTCACGCGCGAAGAGGCGAACAAGCGCGGCATCAGCCCTTCCGCCGACGGCCATACCAGCGTCGATGCCCTGCTTCCTCAGGAAGGCACGCCCTTTGCCGCCCATACCGCCGCGTTCCTTTCGCCGCTGGACATCCCCTGCACCCAGCCGCCCTTCGGGATGATCGGCGCGATCGACCTGAAGACCCGCAAGCTGCTGTGGAAGAAGCCATTCGGCACCACCGCCGACAGCGGGCCGTTCTACATTCGGTCGCATCTGCCCCTACCCATGGGGATACCGAACATGGGCGGCTCGGTCGTGACGCGGGCCGGCCTGACCTTTATCGGCGCCTCGCAGGAGCGGGTGATCCGCGCGTTCGACAGCACGACAGGCAAGCAGTTGTGGTCGCATCGATTGCCGAGGAGCGGCCATGCCACGCCGATGACCTATATCAGTCCGAAGAGCGGCCGCCAGTTCGTAGTGATCGCGGCGGGCGGCAATGCCGCGATGCGTTCGCCCCAGGGCGACTACGTGGTCGCCTTCGCGCTGGACGATCCGGCCAAGGCGAAATGAACTGACGGGGCGAAAGGAGGCGGCCGGATAAACCTCGCCGCCCGATCCTGAACGGATTGCTCAGAACGGAATATCGTCGTCCAGATCGTCGCTGAAGGAACTGCCGCCCGCCGGTGCGCCGCCGCGCGAACCGCCACCGCCCTGGTTCCAGCCCCCGCCGGAACCGCCGCTCGAGCTGCCCCCGGACCCGCCTTCATTCCAGCCGCCACCGCCGCCACGCGATCCCCCGCCGCCGGGTGCGCCATCCAGCATGGTCATCACCGCGCCCGGTCCCTGCAGCACCACTTCGGTGGTGTAGCGGTCATTGCCCGACTGGTCCTGCCATTTGCGGGTGCGCAACTGGCCTTCGATATAGACCTTCGATCCCTTGCGCAGATAGCGCTCGGCCACGCCGACCAGGCCTTCGGAAAAGATTGCCACGCTATGCCATTCGGTGCGTTCCTGCCGCTCTCCGGTATTGCGGTCCTTCCAGCTTTCCGAAGTGGCGATCCGCAGATTGCAGACCTTTCCGCCATTCTGGAACGAACGGACTTCCGGGTCCGCGCCCAGATTGCCGACCAGAATGACCTTGTTAACGCTGCCTGCCATGAAATCGCTTTCCCGTTCTGCTTGCGCCGCACCTAGCCAATCGATCCCGCCTGTTCCAGTTCCGGAAAGCGATTTCCTGTGCATTGTCGCGTTTCGCTTCGCGAAACGCTTGCGGCCGCACCGGCCCGCTCCCCCATCCGGCCACCCAAGCCATTATCCTGATGGGTGGCCGGATGGGGGAGCGGGCTGGAACCGTATCCGGCGGCATCACTTTCGAGCCTGGCGACGCCTGCGGACCAAGCCGGAAAAAAATCACAAACCGAGCGCCAGCGCGCTCCAATAGGTGATTCCCGCGAAGATGTAGGCCAGCGCGAACAGGTAGAGCAACATAACCATGGGCCATTTCCACCCGTTTGTTTCGCGCCGGGTGACGGCAATGGTGGAAAGGCATTGCGGCGCGAAGACGAACCAGGCGAGGAAGGCCAGCGCCATCGGCAGAGTCCACCGCTCCGGCAACTTCGTCTCCAGCGCGGCCGCGGTGGCGTCCTCGTCATCCGAATCGACGGCATATGTGGTCGCCAGGGCGGAAACGGCCACTTCCCGCGCCGCCATCGCCGGGATCACCGCCAGCGCCATCTCGTGGTTGAAGCCGATCGGCTTTACCAGCACGGCCACGCCGCTCGCGATCCGGCCGGCCACCGAAACCTCCAGTTGGCTCTCGCCCGGATCGGCCTTGGGATAGCTCAGCAGCAGCCAGAGGCCGATGGTGACGTAGAAGATGATCGTCCCCGCCCGGCGCAGGAACACCCAGGCGCGCTGCCACAACCCGATCAGCAGGTCCCCCAGGCGGGGTAACTGGTATTTGGGCAGTTCCATGATGAAGCCCGAAGCCGCCCCTTTCGTCACCGAGCGGCGCAGCACCAGCGCGGCAAGCATCGCCCCGACGATGCCCGCGACATACAGCGCGAACAGCACCAGCCCCTGCAGGCCGATGCCCCCGCCCACCGTGCGGGCGGGAATGAACGCGCCGATGATCACCGTATAGACCGGCAGCCGCGCGGAGCAGGTCATCAGCGGGGCGATCAGGATAGTGGTCAGCCGATCCTTCGGATCGGCGATGCTGCGCGTGGCCATGATCCCGGGGATGGCACAGGCGAAGCTGGACAGCAGCGGAATGAAGCTCCGGCCCGAGAGGCCCACATAGGCCATCAGCCGGTCCATGATGAAGGCCGCGCGCGCCATGTATCCGGTGGCTTCCATCACCAGGATGAAGAAGAACAGGATGACGATCTGCGGGAGGAACACCACCACGGAGCCCACGCCCGACAGCACGCCCTCGGTCAGCGCATCGCGCAGGAAGCTCTCGGGCAGGTGCTGCTTGACCAGATCGATCAGCGCCGCCGTGACGTTTTCCAGCATGCCGATCATCGGATCGGCCCAGGCGAACACCGCCTGGAAGATGACGAACAGCAGCGCGAACAGGATCGGCGGGCCGAGCCACGGATGCAGCAGCACCCTGTCCAGCCGCGCATGCAGCCGATGCTGGCCGGATTCCGAAAGGATCGCACCCTTTGCGATATTGCGGGCGGCAAGCCGCCTTTCCGGCAGAGTAATATGCGGGCGGGGATGATCCGCCGGATCGCGTTCCGCCCGCGCTTCCGCCGTGGCGATCGCCTGCACCAGCTCATCGAGCCCGCGCCGCCGCACCGCGATGGTGGGGATCACCGGCACGCCCAGCACCTGCTGGAGCGCCGCCGGATCGAGCACCAGCCCGTCCCTTTCGGCGAGGTCGACCATGTTCAGCGCAACCACTGTGGGGCGGCCCAGCTCGATGATCTCCTGCGCGAAGACGAGATGCTGCTCTATGTTCGAGGCGTCGAGCACGACCACCAGCACTTCGGGCTGCGCCTCGCCGGGGAATTCCCCGAAGATCACCTTGCGGGTCACTTCCTCATCAGGGCTGGTCGTGTCGAAGCCGTAGCTGCCCGGCAGGTCGATCAGGTCCACCGGCTCGCCCGAGGGCAGGACGAAGCGCCCGGCCTTCCGCTCTACAGTGACGCCGGGATAATTGGCGATCTTCTGCCGCGCGCCGGTGAGTGCGTTGAACAGCGCGCTCTTGCCCGCATTGGGGTTGCCAACCAGCGCGGCGGTGCGTTTCCGGCTCATCTCAGGCGGCCTCCACGCTCATCGCGCGGGCATGGGCCCGGCGCAGCGCCACCGTCATCCGGCCCACGCTGATCGCGATCGGATCACGCCCGAAGAATACGCCGCGATATTCGATCTCCACTTCCGCGCCCGAATCGATGCCTAGCGCACGCAGCCGCTGCCCTTCCTCAGGCGCCAGCAAGCTCCAGTCAACGCCAGTGATCGTTGCGCGCTTGCCGATCGGAAGTTCATCGAGAGTCATGAATCGGCGCTGCCAGATATGCGAAAATATTGCAACTTGTTCGCATTATAGGTCGAGGGAGGGTCCTATTGGCGCGCGGGATAGCGCAGCCGCCCGAGAAAGCGGGTGACGCTGAAATGCTCCGAATTCCTGGGGAAGAGCTGCCCCTTCGCCTTTTCAAACCGGATGATGCCTGCAATCCGGCGATCGAGAAACGCCTGCGTTTCGGCCTTTCCGGCGCTGTCGTCATTCGCGAAGAAGGCCAGGGTGGCGGCATAGACCCCGGCCAGGATGGCCCGCTTGCTGTAATGATTGAGATCGGTGGCCGTATCCCCGGCCAGGCGCCACATCGCATCCGCGCTGTTCCAGCCGAGCTTGAGCGCGGTACCCGCATTGTTCGGGAGAGCCATGATCGCAAGCGCGCGCTTCAACGCTTCCTCGCGTCCCGCGACATGGCCCAGCCGGAACCGGATCAGCGTTCGTATCCTCTCGCGCACCGGGATCGCCGCCAGTTGTTCCGCCGTGAAGGCCTGTTCCATCGCGCTGTCCACGCTGCCGATCCAGGCTGCGATCATGTCCATCGCGCCATCCGGAAAAGCCAGGCGGGCAACGGCCTCGTTCACCCCCGCCGCCCTGGCGGCGCTGTCGACGGCCGCCATGCTCCATCCGTCGAATACCGCGGCATCGGCGATGGCGGGCGCGAGCAGGGCCCTGATCTCTTCCAGGGTGGCGTCGTCGGTGGCTGCGGTCGTCATGTCAGAACGAAGGCCCGTAAACCTTCTGGTTTTCCTGCTGTTGCTTGGGCTTGGCGCTGTTGCGGATCTCCGCCAGCGCGGCGCTGCCGCTGCCATCCAGGGATGCATAGTCCCGTGCCGAACGGCCCGAATTGTCGGCCCGATCCGGGTTGGCGCCCGCTTTCAGCAGGATGCGGATCATAGGTATATCCCGGCGATGCACCGCCGCGATCAGCGGAGTTTCCCCGGTCTGGCTCGCCTGGTCGACCCGCGCACCGGCGGAGATCAGCGCGTCCACCCCTTCCACGAAGCCGAGGCTGGCGGCAAGCGCGATCGGGGTGATCCCCTTCTTGTTCGAGATGTTCGGATCGGCACCCTTCTGGGCAAGGAAGCGAATCCATGCCACGTCGCGCCGCTGGGTCACGATATGCAGGGCCGTATCCCCGGTAACGAGGTCGCGGGTGTTGATGATCGTCGTGCCCGGCTCGTTCAGATATTCGGTCACGACGAAGCCGTCCTTCTTCTTCACCGCTTCCAGGAACTTGTAGCTGTCCGAAAACTGCGCACGCGCCGGACCGGCCAGCAAGACAGCGCACGCCAAGGCCGCCAGAACCACCTTTGCCCAGCTATGAACCCTGCTCAACCCCGCCTTCTCCCGCTCAAAGATCAAAAAGATGATGACTCGTCCCTTGCTGTATACGGGTTAGCAGAGCATGAACCAATCCACCATGAAGAAGCTCCTTGCCGCCCTGGCCGCCCTGCCCCTTGTATTGTCCGCCGCTGCCTGCGGCTCGAACAAGGCGGCCCAGGACCCGCCGCTGGCCGGCGCCGCCATCAAGGGCGATTTCACCCTGCTCGACAAGAACGGCAAGCCGGTGAGCTGGAAGGATTTCGACGGCCGTTATCGCATCGTCTATTTCGGCTACGCCTATTGCCCGGATGTCTGCCCGCTCGATGTGCAGAGCATGGTGAAAGGGCTGGCGCTGTTCGCCAGGGACAAGCCCGAGCTGGCGAGCCAGATCCAGCCGATCTTCATCACCATCGATCCGGAACGCGATACTCCCTCGGTGGTCGGAGAATTCACCAGCGCCTTTTCCGACAGGCTGATCGGCCTGACCGGCACGCCGGAACAGATCAGGCACGCGGCCAAGGGCTTCGCCGCCTATTATGCCAGGGGCGAGACCAACCCCGGCGGCGGCTATCTGATGGACCACAGCCGCGCCGCCTATCTGATGGGCCGCAAGGGGGAGCCGATCGCGCTGCTGCCGGTCGAGAAGGATCCGCAGGCGGTCGCCGCGGAGCTGGAAAAATGGGTGAGCTGAGGGAACGGTTCTGGGAATTCCCGCTGGCGGATCTCACCCGCGCGGAATGGGAAGCCTTGTGCGACGGTTGCGGGCAATGCTGCCTGCACAAGCTCGAGGATGCGGACACCGGGGAAATATTGCACACCAACGTCGCGTGCCGGCTGCTCGACACCACCACCGCCCGCTGCAAGGATTATCGCCACCGCAAGGCCTTCGTGCCCGATTGCCTGCGCCTGACCGCGCGGAATATCGCCGATATCGCCTGGCTTCCCCGCACCTGCGCCTACCGGCTGCGGGCCCGGGGCGAGCCGCTGCCCCGCTGGCATTATCTCCTCACCGGCGATCGGGAGGACGTGCGCCGCGCCGGATCCTCGATCATCGGCCGCGTGGTGAGCGAAGTCCATGCCGGGCCGCTCGAGCACCATATCGTCGAAGTCACCGACGGCACGGTGGCCTGATCGATGATCGACTGGCTCCGCCGCGAGCGCACGCCCCCCAAGCTGTGGCTGGGGGATATCGAATTGCCGCTGGCGATTCGCCGGCATCCCCGCGCCACGCGGATGACTTTGCGGCTCGCCCCGGACGGCAGCGAGGCGCGCGTGACCCTGCCGCGCTGGGGCCGCACGGCCGAGGCCGTCGATTTCGCGATCTCCCGGTGCGACTGGCTGGCCGAGCAGCTGGCCAGGATCCCGCGCCGGGTTGCTCCGCAAGCGGGCGGGACCCTGGCCTATCGCGGCCGGTCGCTGGCGATCGAATGGGCCGAGCCCCTGCCCCGCCGCCCCCGCCTGGATGGCGAGCGCCTGCTGGTCGGCGGCCCGGAAAGCGGGCTGGCCCCGCGCCTGCAGCGCTGGCTCGAAGGCGAAGCGCGGCGCCTGGTGGAAGGTGATCTGGCCGATTACTGCCTGCACGCCGGGCAGCCGGTGCCGCCCCTGCGCCTTTCCCGCGCGCAGCGGCGCTGGGGCAGCTGCGCATCGGAAGGCACCATCCGTATCAACTGGCGGCTGATCCAGGCCCCCGATCACGTCCGCCGTTCGGTGGTGGCGCATGAAGTGGCGCATCTGGTCCATTTCGACCACTCCCCCGCGTTCCATGCCTTGCTCGACACCATCTTCGAGGGCGACATCGCGCAGGCCAATGCCTGGCTGCGGCGGCACGGGCGCGGTCTCTATTCCAGTTTCGGCTGACCCCCTCGCCGCCTCACGAACGAAAAGCTGGCGATGGCCTCATCGGCACCCTATCTACGGCGCCATGAGCTTCTGGCGGAAAATATCCCCGACACGTGCGATAAAGGATTTCTCGCAGGAATTCCTGCGCCCCAATCCCTATCGCTGGCGGATCATGGGGGTTTCGGCCGCCGCCACCTTCGCGATGTTTTCGGTGATGTGGCACGAGGAGGAGATCGGCGACCCGATCCGGCCGGAAGTCACCTACATCACCAGTTGGCGGGCCGACCGCACCGATGCCGAGATCATTGCATCGAACCTGGAGAACCAGCGCCGAAAAGATGCCCTGGCCAGGCAGCAGGCCGAACGCCAGGAACGCATCAAGAGCATATACCGCACGCTGGGCAAGGTATCGGGCATGGATACCGACAAGATCGAGCGGGAAGCGGCCGCCGAACGGGCCGCCGAGGAAAGGGCCGAAGCGGCCGCGCGCGCGCAGCGGGAGCGGGAGCGACAGGTTGCCCCCTGATCCCGCTGCGGACGATGCGCGCTGGCTGGCGGCGGCTGCCGCTCTGGCCACCCATGCCAGGCCGCTCAGCCGCCCCAATCCCGCTGTCGGCGCCATCGTGGTGCGCGATGGCCGGGTGCTGGGCCATGGCTGGACCAGGCCGGGCGGCCGCCCCCATGCCGAAGCCGAGGCATTGGCCATGGCGGGCTCCGCCGCGCGCGGGGCTACCATCTACGTCACGCTCGAACCCTGCGCCCACCGCAGCGAACGCGGCCCGTCCTGCACCTCGCTGATCCTCGAAGCGGGCCTCGGCCGGGTCGTCGCCGGGGTGGAAGACCCCGACCCGCGCACGGCCGGCAGTGGCCTCGCGGCATTGCGCGCAGCAGGCATCGCAGCGGACCTGCTGCCGCATCCCGCTGCGGCCGCCAGCCTCGCCGGCTATCTGATGCAACGGCGGGCGGGGCGCCCGCATGTAACCCTCAAGCTCGCCACATCGCTCGATGGCTGCATCGCGCTGGCTGACGGGTCGAGCAGATGGATCACCGGAGAGGCCGCAAGGGCGCATGTGCACGCGCAGCGCGCGCGGGCGGACGCGATCCTGGTCGGGGGCGGCACGCTGCGCGCCGATGCGCCCCGGCTCGACGTCCGGCTGCCCGGCCTCGAAGCCCGCAGCCCGGAACGCTGGGTGCTCAGCCACGAGGACGCGTCGCCGGGCTGGCGCGCGCTTGCCGAACCGGGCGCGATCGCCGGGATGGCCGATATCCAGTATCTCTATGTCGAAGGGGGCGCCGGAGCCGCCGCCGCCTTCCTCGCCGCCGATCTCGTCGACACGCTCATGCTCTATCGCGCACCGATCCTGATCGGGGGCGGCAAGCCGGCCCTGGGCGATATCGGCCTGGTCGACCTGGCGGGGGCGCATGGCCGTTGGCGGTTGACCGACCGGCGCAACCTTGGCAGCGACAACCTCGAAGTCTATGAGCGCGCACGGCCCCAGGCCGCATAGGGGAATGCAATGTTTACCGGCATAGTCACCGCCATCGGCACCATCCAGCAGACCACGCAGCGCGGCGATCTGCACGTGGTGATCGGCTGCCCATTCGACCCCGCCGGCATTGCCATCGGCGCGTCGATCGCCTGTTCGGGCGCGTGCCTGACGGTCGTGGAAAAGGGCGGCGAGGCGGGCGATGCCTGGTTCGCGGTCGATATTTCCGGGGAAAGCGTGGCCTGCACGGTGCCCGGACGCTGGCAGGAAGGGCGCAAGCTCAATCTGGAACCCGCGCTCAAGATCGGGGACGAGCTGGGCGGCCATATCGTGACCGGCCATGTCGACGCCGTGGGCGAAGTGGTTTCGGTCGCTTTGGAGGGCGATTCCACGCGGCTCACCATCGCCGCGCCGTCTGAAATGGCGCCCTATATCGCACCCAAGGGCTCCATCACCGTGGACGGCGTATCGCTGACCGTGAATTCGGTGGAGGACCAGGCGGATCGCCGCGTCCATTTCGGCCTCAACATCATCCCGCATACCAGCGAAGTGACCACGCTGGGCCAACTGGCGCATGGGGACCGCGTCAATCTCGAGATCGATGTGCTGGCCCGCTATCTCAAGCGGATGGAAAGCCTCAGGACCTGAGCGGACCGCGCGCGAAATCGTCGCGCCCGATCTCGTAGATGACGTGCGGCACCGGCCGGCCATGCACCATCACATCCTCGCGCAGGTCGGTCAGCCTCGCGCCGATCTTCTCCATGGCGCGGCGTGAACGCAGATTCTCCGCCCCGACCCGGAAATAGACCTTCGCCACCTCGCCCAGTGCATGCCCGACCATCAGGCGCTTCAATTCATGATTGAGACCCAGCCCCCAATGGCTTCGCGCCAGGAAGGTCCGGCCGATCTCGACCGTGCCGCCGCTGTCGTCCTTGAAGTTGGCGAATTGGGATGAGCCGATCACTGCCCCGCCCTGCCTTTCGATGATCGTCAGCGCGCCGCCCGCTTCCAGGGCGTCGGCGAAGAAATCCCGGAAGATCGACTCGCGCCAGCGGTCGGGATCGGGATGCTGGTCCCAGATCAGGGGATCGCGCGCGGCGGCATGGAGCGCATCCCAGTCATCGGGATGCAATGGCCTCAGCAGCAGCCGCTCACCTTCCAGTAGCGGCTGCCGGTCCATTCCCGGTCAGCCCGCGACTTGCGCGAGAGCCGCGATGAACTTGTCCATATTGGCCCGGGTCAGCCCCGCCACATTGATGCGTCCGGACCCGGCCATGTAGATGCCGTGATCGTCGCGCAGCTTCTGGATCTGCTCCTTCGACAGGGCCAGCATGGAGAACAGCCCGTTCTGCCTCGCGATCGGCGCAAGCTCCAGGCCGGCCACCCGATTGTCGGCGGCGGCCACCATCTCGCGCATCTGCCGCATCCGGTCCCGCATCTCGGCAAGCTCGTCCAGCCAGAGCCCGGTGAGCGTCTGATCCTCGAGAATCAGGCGAACCGCGGCCGCGCCGTGATCCGGCGGCTGCGACCAGGCGGTCCGCGCGACGGAATGGCCATGGGAGAGGACGCGGCCCGTGCTGTCCGCGTCTTTGCCCATCACGTAGAGAGCGCCGACGCGATCGCGATAGAGGCCGAAATTCTTGTCGCAACTATAGCAGATCAGCGCTTCCGGCACTGCCGCCAGCACCGCGCGCAAGCCATAGGCATCCTCTTCCATGCCGTGGCCGAGGCCCTGATAGGCAAGGTCTAGGATCGGCAGGATCCTGCGCTCCGCCACCAGCCCCGCGATCTCATCCCAATCGGCTGGCGAATAATCGATACCGCTGGGATTGTGGCAGCAGCCATGCAGCAGGAACGCGTCGCCTTCGCCGGCTTGCGCCACTGCGGCGCGCAACGCGTCCATATCCGCTGCGCCATCGGCCCCGGCATGAGCGAAGCCCAGCGTTTCCAGGCCGAGATCGTCGAGAATCTGCGGATGGTTGGGCCAGGTCGGATTGCCCACCACGATCCGGCGGACGCCTGCCCGCTTCGCCAGGGCGAAGGCCAGACGCAGGGCGCCCGTCCCGCCCGGCGCCTGCATCCCGTCGATCCGGCCGCCCCTGGCGGAATCGTCCGCGCCGAAAATATAGGGCATCAGCGCATGGACGAAGCCCATGTCGCCTTCGGGCCCGAGATAGGCCTTCGAATCCTGCTCCGCCAGCAAGCGCTTCTCGGCTTCCTTGATCGCCGCGAACACGGGCGTTGCCCCGGTTTCCGTGCGGAACACACCCACGCCGAGATCGATCTTGTCGGCGCGATTATCCGCATCATAGAGCTTGATCAGCGCGAGCAGCGCGTCGGCGGGCTGTTGGGTGAGGCTATCGAGCATGGCGCGCTCTGTGCCGATGTCGCGCACGCCCTTCAAGGGCCAAAATGACGCAGGGGCGAAATTCGTCGCGGCTGTGCCTTTCAGGTCAGAAAGGGATCCAGTTCTGGCTCTTGCGGAGCTTCATATAGCCCGCGTTCACCCCCAGCCGGACGCCCGCCCCCATGCGGATGGGAATAAGCACCATGTCGCCCCTGCGCAGATAGCTGGCATTGAAGCCGCCTATGACATAGATCTGCCCTTCCGCGGCCGGGAACCGCTGGTAGATGTCTTCCGAATCATAGAGATTGTAGACCAGCACGAAGGTGCTGCCCGCATTGGCGCCCACGTCGAAGCCGATCGAAGGCCCGGTCCAGTAGACCGGCTTTTGCCCTTCCACCTTGTGATACAGCGTGCCGGAACCATAGCGCAGGCCGACGACCACGGCCCCGCCGCCTTCACGGCCGACGATATAGGCGTTGGGCTCGCCCTGCTTGTCGAGCCAGTTTTCGATCATGCGGGCAAGGCCTTCCGCGCCCTTGCCGAACACACCCTCCGCCGCGCCGATCAGATCGTCCTTCTTGTAGGTATTGCCCTCTTCCGAGGCCGCGGCAGGATTGCCCGCCGCCTGGCTGGCTGCCGTGGACGCATCCGTGGAAGTGACGACGGGCTCTTCCGGCGCGCCCGAGGGCGTGACATCCTCAGGCGGAAGGGGCGGCGCAGGGTCCGTCACCGTCCCCACCGGCGCCGGCGAGGCGAGATCGCCATCGATCGCCGTGTCCGGATCGATGGATTCCATCGATTGGGCGGCGGCTGCGGTAGCGCCCCCGGCCACCGCCAGGCCGAGCAATGCGCCCAGGAAGCGCGCCCGGAAAATGGCTGCGATGCGGTTCATTACTGTTCCCCAACCCGTCTCGAATAAATAATCGCCAATAAGAATCCCGCCCGGCTGAAGGGGCAATGAACGGGCGACGAGGCGAGTCGCTTTCGGGGCGAACCGAATCCTTTTCCGGCTCGAACATCCTTTTTCCCGCACAGGGTTGCCGCCACGGAGTCTCGCCGTTATATCGCCGGCTGCCGCTGCGATCCGGAGACGTGGGTGAGTGGCTGAAACCAGCGGTTTGCTAAACCGTCGTACGATTTAAGGTCGTACCCCGGGTTCGAATCCCGGCGTCTCCGCCAATATCTCATTGCGAATCAATAAGATGGCCCTTGGGTGGGGCGAAAATCCCCAGCTTTCGCGGGGTTTTGCCAGTGGCACCTAAACCCCGGAGACGGCCGGGACCGCCAAATTCAGTCTCTGATCGGCTTTTGTCTCTTTTCACCTAAACCTCGCTGGAAAAGGTTTAGGTCTAGAAAATGGCTGATTTCCAAGGCTTTTCTGGATCGCCCCGTCTAAACATTTTCGGCCATATCCCGGCAGGCAATGCGTCCGGAGAATCCGAGGTTTACGTTCCGGAGCGCAGTCACGCGGGGCCTATCCGCCTTTTTCTGGCCCGGCCGCGCTTCTTTGCGAAGAGGCGCGGCCGGGCTGCGTTCAGCGACTGGGTCGTGTTGCCGCAGTGCCTGACGGTCGTGGAGGATGTTCACCAGCATCAGTTCGCCGGCGCCATAAAGGTCGGCCTTCCGCAGCAGTGCTGCCCGCTAGCCAGGCAGGGGCGGTTTCGGGAACGGCAGCGCGTGGCGATGGCTGTGTCGGTCGCGACGAGTTGCAGTTACTGCCATCTCAAATATAGCCATATTATTGCGGTTGGCCTGCGCAGCCGCGAGAGGGGGGATGGTGGACAGCAAAGCAAATTCAGAACTCGGCCTGGTTCGGCGCCTTACACTGACCCATGCGGTGCTGTACGGTGTGGGCGTGACCATCGGCGCTGGCATATATGTGCTGGTCGGGGTCGCTGCTGGGCGTAGCGGGATGTACGCGCCGTTGGGCTTTCTCATCGCCGCTGTCGCTATGGGCCTTACCGCTGCGTCATTCGCTGAACTCGGAACGCGCATGCCGGTTAGCGCGAGCGAAGCGGCTTATGTGGAGGCCGCGTTCGGTCGCCGGTGGCTAACTACCGCGATGGGCTTGCTCGTGGTCGTCACCGCCACGATTTCGGCTGCAACAATCGCAGCCGGCAGTGTCGGCTACATCGGGATATTCGTTCCACTCCCGACACATTGGATCATCATTGGGGTCGTGCTTTCGATGGGGGCCGTCTCATGCCTTGCAACCACTCAGTCGATTATGTTCGCAGGCGTGATGACGCTGATTGAAGTTGGCGGGCTGGTTTTAATCATTACGGCCGGTGCTGGTCAGGACGGAGACGTTATCACCCGGCTGCCCGAGATGATCCCGTCAGCTTTCGATAGTGTCGCCTGGGCGGCCATTGGCGGCACGACCTTGATCGCCGTGTTTGCCTTCATTGGTTTTGAGCATCTGGTGAATATTGCCGAAGAGCTCAAGGAGCCGAACCATACGCTTCCGCGCGCTCTGTTCATCACACTTGGTGTGACGGCTGTGCTCTACATGCTTGTCATCTGGATTTCGGTGGTCGCCGTTCCGCCTGCCGAACTTGCCAGTTCGCCTGCACCGCTCGCGCTGGTGTTTCAGCGCCTGACGGGTCTGCCGCTCTTCTACATGAGCCTTATTGCCGTCGTCGCGACGCTCAACGGGATCGTAGTGCACATGATCATGATCGCCCGGGTGCTATATGGCCTGGCCAGTCAGGGAAATCTTCCGAAGCATTTGGCGCATGTGAACCAGACCACGCGAACGCCGATCGTGGCGACCGGCTATGCGGTCGTAGCAATTCTGATCCTGACGATTGCTGTGTCACTTGATGGACTTGCGGACCTTGCCTCGCAGGGGACATTGATCATCTTCGCCGCGATCAACCTAGCACTCATCGTTATCAAGGCCCGCAATGAGGACGCGCCGACTGGAGTATTTCTATGTCCAAGATGGATGCCTTATGCCGGGCTGATCTCTTCGTCTCTCGTTTTTCTGGTCAGTTTGCTCAGCTAATTTGAGCGAATGATACCTGTGTGATGAAGCACATTGATCAAGCACAATGTGCTTCGGAATTTTCACGCTTAGAATTGATTTAGAATGTGAGGCTCGCAATGAATCCAGCCGATATCCGTCAGCGCTTTCCCGCCCTGTCGATCGCTCTTCACTGGGTCATGGTCCTGCTGATTTCCGCCGTTTATGCGGCGATTCTGCTGCGGGAGAATTATCCCAAAGGGAGCGACATCCGCGAAGGCTTTAAGACTTGGCATTTCATGCTCGGACTGACCGTGCTCGCCCTGGTCGTCATCCGCCTGATAGCGCGCCTCAGCAGCCGAAAGCCGCCGATCACGCCGAAACCCGCGGCCTGGCAAACGCTCGTCGCCAATATAACGCATTTTGCCCTCTATACGTTCATGCTGGCGATGCCCATCGCCGGCTGGGTCATTCTGAGCGCCTCTGGCAAAGTCATCCCATTCTTCGGGCTGGAACTCCCCGCACTAATCGGTCCGAACAAAGCTTTGGCGGGACAGATAAAGGAGTTGCACGAAACGGTCGGGACGATCGGCTATTTTCTGATCGGCATTCATGCGGCGGCAGCGCTCTTCCATCATTATGTGCTGAAGGACGATACCCTGAGGCGAATGCTACCCGGCCGGCTCTGAATGGGAAAGCGAAGGAGGCTGAAGTGTAGTGGCCGCTTCACTATTGAAGATTGCAGTTATTTGTCGGTGCCAAGGCAGTTCGGCTGCCGCAGCCATCTCCTTGATTGATGCGGCAGGCGCCATGCGTTCCAGCAGCAATTTCTCAAGCACGGCCGGCGCCAAATAGGCCAGTTTCAGCATCCGACCGGCATAGGCGGGCGTAACATTCTCGGCCATGGCGATGTCCGCGAGGGTTGCCGCCGCGCCGGATTCCAGCTTCCTCCGCCAGCTCCACGCCTTGGCAATCGCCTTCAGCACATGCGGGTCAAGGAAACATATTCACGATGTCTGACTTCTTCATCGTTCAGACGGTTGGCTTCATACCTCACCTGAAGAACGCGGCTGAAGAACACCAAGAGATGATCGACGCCATTGCCGCAAAAGACTCAAGCGCTGCCAGGCTAGCGGCCGAGCGACATATTCGCGAAGTCGCCAGATACGTTCGGAACGGATGAACCCATTGAGAGATCACATGCTGGGCCAAGAAAACAGGCCCGGCAGGGCACATAGATAGAACTATTATCAGGTGGCAGTCATGGAACTCGAACCGGTCACGATTATATAATAATCAATGTCTTACGTCCCAGAGAAGGTTCGATGCCGGTCGACCACCCACCGCCAGCGTGGCCTCCCCGCTATGGCAGGAATATCGAGGTCAGGATTCTTCCTTGTCGAAGATCTCGCTTTCCCCGGTTCCATTGTTCCAGAGGAATTCCTCCCACGCGTCGTCGATCTTCCAGCCGATCGGCGTGCGCAGGAACTTCCAGCGATAGATGCCGCCCATCATGTAGGGCTCGGCGCGATTACCGCCGGGCGGAACCCCGGTGAAGATGATGTTCGCGGAACCGGTGGCCGCATCCCCGCCGATGTCGAAATCGCAGTTCACGATCATGTGCTGGGTCATCTCCCAGGCGCCTTCCATCTTGCCGACGCAGATATCGAAGATTTCCTGGCGGCCCCGCATCAGCCCGAAGGCATTGGGGAGATCGAAATCGGCATCCTCGGTGAAGGTTTCGGACCATTCGGTCCACCGCCTTGCGTCCGCGAGCGACAGATAATCGTCGATCAGTTTCGCAAGCGCTTGCCGGTCTTCCAGCAGGCGGAGCCGATCTTCCAGCGCATTCGCCACGTCGATTGATGACACCCATCGCTCCTTATTTCAGCATCCTCGCCGGCAGGCGCTACTGCAACGCCCGCCACCCCGCCCTGTGTCGGACACGGGCAAAACCCGGCCAGGCGCTTGATTACGGCTTTTTGCCTGCGCTGCAAACCTTCCGCATGGCCCGCGCGCCGCACGCAACGGGCTTGCCCATGCTTCGATAGGGTTGCAAACAGACCGGGGCGGCGGAGCTTTCCCGCGCAAGGCAGGGGGTGGCGCGAATGGCGATAAAGGATTCGGACCGGCCGTCGCCTGCGCGGATAAGGCATGGGCGATATGTCCTCTTCCTCGTTCTGCTGATCGCCCTGCCCTGGCCGCTGGCGACAGTGCTCCGGCCGACCGAGACGATCGCCGCGTCTTTCGACATCGCCACGCTCGTTTTCATCCTGACCGTAATTCCCCTCTGGCGCGGTGGCGGACCCGACACGATACGCTCCCAGGCGGAACGGGACGACGGCGGCCAACTCACCCTGCTGCTGCTCACCGCGGTAATCGTCATGGTCATGCTGGTGACGGTGGGAATGCTGCTGGCAGGCCAGAGCCGGCTGGACAGCTGGGAAATCGCGCTGCTGGTGATCACCCTGCTAATGGCATGGACCTTCTCCAACCTGGTCTTCACCTTCCACTACGCACGGCTTTATTACGCACGCGAGAAGGATGGCAGCGACCGGGGAGGACTGGACTTCCCGGGTGAGGACGAACCGTCTTTCGCGGATTTCGTGAATTTCTCCTTCGTGCTCGGCATGACCTGCCAGACCGCGGATATCGCTATCACCGGCCAGCACATGCGGCGGGTCGCCACGGCGCATGGCTATCTCGCCTTCATCTTCAACCTTGGCGTGCTGGCCCTGGCGGTCAACGTGGTTGCCGGCTCGCTCTGAACGCGGGAAGCGAAACGGCAATTTTTCGTGTTCCGCAGTAGCGAACAATGGTCCACCATTGCTGCCCTATGCGTGATCCATCGCCCCTGCCGCAGGAGCCGCCGAATGCATCGTGACGAACGGATTTCACTCGTTCTGCAGGGCGGCGGCGCATTGGGCTCCTATCAGGCGGGGGTGTACCAGGCCCTGGAAGAAGCCGGCCATGCGCCGGAATGGCTCGCGGGAATCTCGATTGGCGCCATCAACGCGGCAATCATTGCCGGCAACGCTCCGGCAGACCGGGTGGCGCAGCTGCGCGCCTTCTGGGATCTGGTATCGTCCCAGCTAACCGCCGAACCGCTTTTTCCCGAAGGTTGGGGGCGCCGCCTGTTCAACGAAGTTTCGGCTGCCCTGGTGGCAGGCGATGGCGTGCCCGGCTTCTTCAAGCCCCGCTTCTGCCCGCCGGCCGTTCTTGCTCCGGAAGGCACGGATGGCGCGCGCAGCCTCTACGACACCGGCCCGCTGCGCGAGACATTGCTGGAACTGATCGACTTCGACCGGATCAATGCCAGGGAAACCCGCCTCAGCCTGGGCGCGGTGCAGATCGAGACCGGAAATTTCGAATATTTCGACAATCACCGGAGCAAGATCGCGCCGGAGCATATCATGGCGAGCGGCGCGCTGCCGCCCGGCTTCCCGCCGGTCTGGATCGACGGCATCGCCTATTGGGATGGCGGCCTGGTTTCCAACACGCCGCTGCAATATGTGCTCGACACGCGTCGCGGCTCCGCCGCCATGACCGTGTTCCAGGTGGACCTGTTCAGCGCGCGCGGTGCAATGCCGAAAAACCTGTTCGATGTGATGCAGCGGGAAAAGGACATCCGCTATTCCAGCCGCACCCGGTTCAACACGGATGTGAGCAAGCTGCTGATGAAATATCACGAAGCCGCGCAACGCCTGCTGGAGCGGTATCCGGAACTGCTGAAAGACGATCCCGACATCCGGATGCTGGCCGAGGTCCAGTGCGACGGCCCGATCACGATCATGCATCTGATCAATCGCGGCGAGAGCTATGAAAGCCATTCCAAGGATTACGAATTCTCGCGGGCGACCGTGAACGGGCACTGGCAGTCGGGCTATGCCGATACGGTCCACTCCCTGCGCCACAAGCGCTGGATCAACCGCAAGCCCCCTCGCCACGGGATCGCCGTTTACGACCTTGGAAGCGCATCGCCCTGACGCTCCCCTCCCGACCTCGAACCATATGCCTCCCCCAAGGAAGGACCTTCCCCATGGAACTGAATGACAAAGTCGCAATCGTCACCGGCGCCGCCAGCGGCATCGGCCTGGCCATCGCCAAACGTTATGCGCAGGCGGGCGGGCGCGTGGCGATCGCCGACCTCCAACTGGACGCCGCGCAAGCCGCCGCTGATTCCATCAATGCCGAACGGACCGGCACCGCCATTGCCGTGGCCATGGACGTCACCAGCGAAGAGCAGGTCAATGCCGGCGTGCAGCAGGTTGTTGGCCACTGGGACACGGTGGATGTGCTGGTCTCCAATGCCGGGATCCAGATCGTCCACCCGATCGAGGAATTTCCGTTCGTTTCCTGGAAGAAGATGCTGGCGATCCATCTCGACGGCGCATTCCTGACCAGCAAGGCCTGCATCCCGCATATGTACAGGCAGGGCAGCGGATCGATCATCTTCATGGGATCGGTCCACAGCAAGGAAGCCTCGCCGCTCAAATCCGCCTATGTCACCGCCAAGCATGGGCTGCTGGGCCTTGCCCGCGTCATCGCCAAGGAAGGCGCGGCACATGGCGTCCGCTCGAACGTGATCTGCCCCGGCTTCGTGCGCACTCCACTGGTCGACAAGCAGATTCCCGAGCAGGCGAAGGATCTGGGCATTTCCGAAAAGGAAGTGGTCGAGACCATCATGCTGGGCAACACCGTCGACAAGGAGTTCACGACGGTGGAGGATATAGCCGAGATCGCCCTGCTGTTCGCCGCCTTCAAGACCAATGCGCTGACCGGCCAGTCCCTGGTCGCCAGCCATGGCTGGTCCATGAATTGACGCTCGATCAGTCCGCGGCGGCGGCTGGCGGTGCGCCTTTGGGGCGACTGGTGAACCACACCAGTCCGATCATCGCGACCGAGATCCAGCCGGAAATCCAGAACAGGTCGGTGGATGACAGGAGATAGGCCTGCTGCACCATCTGCCGGGTGATCCCGGCGGCCGCCTGCAGATCGGTCATTCCCAGATGGCCAGCCCCTTCGACCGCTGCCCGATAGGCTGGCGAGGTTTCGGTGACGACTTCGGCCAGCCGGCTCTGGTGCAATGCCTCGCGGCGGTCCCAGGCCGTCGTGACGATCGACGCGGCGAAGCTCGCGCAGGTGATGCGGGCAAAATTGGAAATGCCGGTTGCGGAGGGCACCTTCTCGGGCGGAATACGGTCGAGCTGGATCGTCAGCATGGTGACGAAGAAACAGCTCATCGCCACGCCATTGACCAGCAGCGGGACGGTCAGGCTCCAGAAATCGGCCTGCGTCGTATAGTTGGCGCGCATGAAATAGGAGATCGCGAAGGCGACGAAGGAAATCGACGCCAGCAGCCTTGCGTCGATCTTTCCGCTGATCCGCGCGACAATGGGGGTGAGGACGATCGCCACCAGCCCGCTGGGCGCGGCGACGAAGCCCGCCCATGTGGCGGTGTAGCCCATCTGGGTCTGCAGCCAGAGCGGGAGGATCAGCACATTGGCGAAGAAGACCGCATAGCCGAGGCAGGCGGCAATCGTGCCCAGGGCAAAGTTGCGGTCCTTGAACAGCTTGAGATCCACCGCCGGATGCGCGTCCGTCAGCTCCCAGATCAGCCACGCGAAGAAGCCGATCACCGCGATGATCGCCGCGATCACGATGGTCGAGGAATTGAACCAGTCCGAATTCTTGCCGAGATCGAGCATGATCTGCAGGGCGCCGACCCACACGATCAGCATGGCCACGCCGATCCGGTCGATCGGCAGCTTGCGGGTGGGCGTTTCCCGGGCCGCGAGCATCCGCCAGCACACCAGCGCGCAGAACAGGCCGATCGGCACGTTGATCAGGAAAATCCAGCTCCAGTGGTAATTGTCGGAAATATACCCGCCCAGGATCGGACCCGCGACGGGGGCGACCAGCGTGGTCACGGACCAGACGGCAAGCGCGGTGGCCCGCTTGCTCGCGGGAAAGATCGCCATCAGCAGCGCCTGGCTGCCCGGGATCATCGGGCCGGAAACCGCGCCCTGCAGGATGCGGAACAGGATGAGCGATTCCAGGCTCCAGGCAATGCCGCACAGGAAGGAGGCAAC
Organism: uncultured Caenibius sp.; assembly: GCA_964468045.1. Lineage (GTDB taxonomy): Bacteria > Pseudomonadota > Alphaproteobacteria > Sphingomonadales > Sphingomonadaceae > JAWKXU01. Next base: position 21,714 of record CAYXTO010000010.1, read on the forward strand.
GGTAAACAGCATCACCGAGGAGATGAAGGTCCTCACCACCCCGAACCGGCCCATCAGCCAGCCGGTGAGCGGAACCGCCACGCCATTGGCCACGGCGAAGGAGGTGACGATCCAGGTGCCGCTGTCGGCGCTGACGCCGAGATTGCCGGCAATGGTCGGCAGCGAGACATTGGCGATCGTCGTATCGAGCACCTGCATGAAGGTGCCGAGCGCCAGCGCCACCGAAGCGAGCGCCAGCGCCCCGCCTTTCAGCGGGGTGTGGCCATTCACCGGCCGCCGCCCCGATTGGCGGCGATGATCTGGGCGATCCGCGCATTCACCGCCGCCGTATCGCCCGGATTGCCACTTTCCTGCTTGAAGAGGGGGCTGGCCGGCTGGCCGAGCAGCGGCCCGGACCGATCGCGCGTATCCACCTCGGCCTGCACCGACAGGCCGATCCGCAGCGGATGCTTGTCCAACTCCGTGGGATCGAGCTTGATACGCACCGGCAGGCGCTGGACGATCTTGATCCAGTTCCCGCTCGCATTCTGCGGCGGCAGCAGGGCGAAGGCATTGCCGCTGCCGGCGGAAAGGCCGGCAACCCGCCCATGGAACTCCACATCGCCGCCATAGATATCGGCCTTGATGGTGACAGGCTGCCCGATCCGCAGGTCCTTCAACTGCGTCTCGCGGAAATTCGCGTCGATCCAGACATCGCGCAGCGGCACCACCGCCATCAGCGGCGAACCGGCGGCGATCTGCTGGCCGATCTGCACCCTACGCTGCGCGACCAGCCCGCTCACCGGCGCCACGATATGCATGTGGCTGCGGCGGATGGCGGCGCGGCGATAATCGGCGATCGCGGCAAGAACCGCGGGATGGTTTTCCAGGCCGGTGCCGCGCACCTGCGCGCTGGCCTGCGAATACTGGCTTTGCGCGAGGGCGAGCGCCGCCTGCGCGGTCTTCACCATATCGGCGGCATGGGCCACTTCCTCGCCGGACACCGCCCCGGCCGCTGCGGCCTGGCGGCGGCGGGCGAGATCGGCCTGAGCCTTGCCGAGCTCGGCGCGGGCGCTGTTCACGGCCGCGGAGGCGCCGTCGACCTCCAGGAAATTGCCGCGCACGGCGCGCACCGCGCGGGCAAGCTGGGCCTCCGCCGCTGCGAGTTCCACATCCGCCGTGGCCGGATCGAGATCGACCAGTGGCTGCCCGGCCTTCACGGTCTGCGTGTCATCCGCATAAATGCCGATGACGGTGCCAGGGTCCTGCGCGGTGATCGCCACCGTATCCCCCGCTACATAGGCGTCGTCGGTTTCCTCGCTCGGCGCCTTGAGCAGCAGATAGAGGCCATAGGCTATAGCGCATGCCGCCACCGCAACGAGCAGGATCGTCAGCCAGCGGCGCCGCGCGGATGCATTGGCGCCGTTGGCGGCAGGTTCCATCGCCTGATTGTTGCCGGATGCGTCTGTCATGGATTGGGCCTCGATGAGGGTTGCGGCTCGGATGCGAGCGGATCATTGCGGTCGAACCCGCCCCCGATCGCCACCGTCAGCCGAATTGCCGAAACCAGGGCCTGCGCTTGCAGATTGGCTTCATTCTGCTCCGCCTCCAGCAACCGGATATCCGGCCCGATCAGGTCCAGCCGCGAATCCAGGCCGGAGGCGACCCGCACACGATTGAGCCGGGTCACTTCCGCAAGACCATGCAGCGCCTGCCGCTGCTCGTTCAGTTCGGCGCGGGAATTCTCGACCAGCGCCAGCGCATCGGCCGCCTCGCGAACCGCGCCGAGCACCGTCTCATTGTAATCCGCGACGGCCCGGTCGAGCCGGGCGGTCGCCCCTTCATGCTCCGCGCGCAGCTTGCCGCCTTCGAAGATGGGAAGATGGATGGCGGCGCCCGCCCCATAGGTCACCGCGCCCGACGTAAAGAGATTGCCCAGCCCGATTGCCTGGGTGCCGACCAGCGCCTTGAGATTGATGTCGGGATAGAACGCCTTGCGCGCCACTTCCCTGCCCGCCTGCGCCGCATCGATCCGGGCCAGCGCGGCCATGATGTCCGGGCGGCGGGAAAGCAGATCGGCGGGCAGGACGGACGGCAGGGCCAGGGCGGTATCGAAGCGGATCGCCGTCGGCCGGATAGCGGCGTAATAATCGGCCCCCTGCCCGGCCAGCAAAGCAAGGGCATGGACCAGCAATTCGCGCTGCCCCTGCGCCTGGACCAGAGCCTGCCGCGCCTGGGCCTGCAGGGTTTCCGCCGCGCGCACGTCGAGTTCGCTGGCCAGCTGGCTGCGCACGCGCGCGCGAACCAGCTCTAGCGCCTTGTCCCGCTGGCCGAGATTGGCCTGCGCGATCGCGATCAAGCGCTCGGTCCGGGCCAGCTCCACATAGGTCTGGGCGACCGCGCCGGTCAGCGCGAGCCGGGCGGCGGCATAATCCAGCGCCGATGCAGCGGCGGCGGACTTCGCCTGGGCGACGGCATCGGCCTGCCTGCCCCAGAAATCCAGGTTCCAGCCGAGATTGGCCTCGGCCTGCCCGATCCAGCGGGTCGAACCGCCATAGGGCGGCGGGATGATGTACTTCTCGCTGAAGCGCGTGCGCTGCTCGTCGGCATCGATGCCGATCTGCGGCAGGCGGGCGGACTGTTGCGCCACCACCAGCGAACGGGCTTCCCGCAAGCGGGCCAGCGCGGCATCGAGCCTCGGGCTGCCCGCCAGGGCATCCCGCATGATCCGGTCGAGCTGCGGATCGCCCATACCGGTCCACCACGCGGCATCCACATCCGGCGCGGGCTCGGCCGCAAGCCCGAGCGCGGGCGCGGATATGGGCGCCACTTCAGGCTGTGCCCGAGGGGTGGCGCAACCCGCAAGCGCAAGCGCAGCCAGCGCTGGAGCAAGGACGAAGCGGCGCTTCACGGGCGCTGCCCCCCGCAATTGCCTTCCAGAAACTCGAGCCGCCCAAGCAGGCGGGTCAGCAAGTCGATCAGGACCAGCACTTCCTGGCGATCGAAGCCTTCGAGATATTCGTTCCATATCCCCATCACGCGCGGGCCGAGCGCCGCGATCATGGCCCTGCTCGCGTCCGTCACATGCAGCTTGGTGACTCGCCGGTCCCCGGGGTCCTGGACTCGTTGCAGCAGGGCGCGCTCCTCGAGCTGGTCCAGCACGCGGGTCATCGCTCCGGAATTGTGCCCCAGATTGCGGGCCAGCCCCCCGCAGGTGTTCGCGATGCCGGAATGAAGCAGCGCCAGCACCGCCCATTGGGTGAAGGTGATCTCCAGATCGGCGAAGTCCGCCTCCACCCTCGACAGGCCGAGCTTGTGGATCCGGCGGATCAGATAGCCGATCGAGTTCTGCGGGCGGAAGTTTTCGGAATGATAGAAGGACTCGGCCATATTATCTGCCTAGGCATTAACTGCCTGAGCAAATAAAATTCCCGCCTCTTCGAGTCAATCGCGAATGACTCGAGGTTCCTGCCGCGCAACCGATCGCGACTTTTCGAGGTTAATGAATCCCGTAAACAAGCGATGAAGGGCCGGAGCCTTCACCGCTCAAAAAAACCCGGCGGCCGGGAAGGCCGCCGGGCAGGCTTCGCTGAGAGAGATGTAATTATCAGCGCAGCAGCGAAAGCACGTTCTGCTGGCTCTGATTGGCCTGGGCCAGCATCGCGGTGGAGGCCTGGCTCAGGATCTGGGCCTTGGCCAGTTTCGTCGTTTCCGCCGCATAATCGGCGTCTTCGATCCGCGAACGCGCGTCGGTGAGGTTCGTGACGGTGTTGGTCAGGTTGTTGACCACCGATTCAAGGCGGCTCTGACCGGCACCGAGCGAAGCGCGGGCGCTGGAGATCGTATCCAGTTCCGTGGTCAGCGTGGTGAGCAGGCCGTTCGCAGCGGTCGCATCGGAAACGTCATACGAACCGGCCGAACCGTCGCCACCCGTCAGCGCGGTCAGATCGGTCATCACCAGGTCGACCGTATCGGCGGCATTCGCGCCGGTCTGGATTGTGACCGAGGCGGTGTCACCGTTGAACAGCTTTACGCCGTTGAACTCGCTGTTGGAGACGATCTGGCCGATCTGGGCGGTCAGCTCGTCAACTTCCGTCTGCATATAGGCGCGGTCGGTAGTGTCCTGATAGGTGCCCGTGGCCGACTGCGAAGCCAGCTCGCGGATACGCTGCAGCATGTTGGTGACTTCGTTGAGCGCACCTTCCGCAGTCTGGGCCAGCGCGATACCGTCGTTGGAATTACGGATCGCCTGATTCATGCCGCGTACCTGCGCGGTCATGCTGGTGGCGATGGCGAGGCCGGCGGCATCGTCCTTCGCGCTGTTGATGCGCTTACCGCTGGAAAGGCGTTCCATGGCATTGCCCATCAGCTTGTCCGCGGCGTTCGACGCATTGCTCGCCCGCAGCGCACTGATATTTGTGTTGATAACCGACATTTCAGTGACTCCCGTGTCTTCGATAGAGAGGCGCCGCCGGGCTCGATGCCATCGCGGTTGCCACGGCTAAGAGCGGCTGCATCGCGAATTTTTTTAGGGAAAAAACGCAGACCCCCTTTCAAACCCGCGGATTTGCGTCACCACCCCGTAATTTTACGGGAAAGGATGTTACCTCCTTGTTTTCCATGCGACGCGCAAATGGGCCTACCGATTATAGTTAATTCGGGGGGCAAAGATGAAAGCGGTACAATTCACGCCTGAAGCGATGCAACAGCACCGGAACCTGGCGCACAGGCTGACCGCGATTCTTTCAACCGGAGTGACCGGGCAGGATGTCCGGATCTGTGACGAAGCCGAAGAGCTGGTTCCGAACTGCCGGGACGTGGCCTTGCGGATCGGCCGGAGCCCGGCGATCGAACGGATCGAAGAAACTGCCGGCCTTCGACTGACCTATACGGACGCCATGGGTGAAGCGAGCCTTTCCGCCGCGGTCGCCGCCGCGACCCGCCCCGGCATGCCGATCGCGGTCGATCCGCAAAGCCTTTCCATCCTCGCGCTCGCGGAACGCCTCGCCGATAGCGACATCCCGGTCCTGATCACCGGCCCGACCGGCACCGGCAAGGAAGTCCTGTCGCGCTTCATCCATGAATCCAGCGCCCGCCGCAAAGGTCCGTTCATCGCGATCAATTGCGCCGCGATGCCGGAGACCATGCTCGAAGCCATGCTGTTCGGTCATGAAAAGGGATCGTTCACCGGTGCCAACGCGGCCAGCGAAGGCTTTTTCCGGGCCGCCGACGGCGGAACCCTGCTGCTCGACGAAATCGCCGAAATGCCGCTGACCCTTCAGGCCAAGCTGCTGCGCGCCTTGCAGGAAGGCGAAGTGGTGCCGATCGGCTCCACCCGCCCGATCAAGGTGGACGTGCGGATCATCGCCTGCGCCAACCGCGATCTGCCCGACGAAGTCGAGCAGGGCCGCTTCCGCGCCGACCTCTACTATCGCCTCAATGTTTTTCCGCTGGCCCTGCGCGCGCTCAACGAACGGCCGCAGGATATCGGCGCGCTCGCCTTCTCGCTCCTGCTCCGCCACACGCCGGCGGGCCGGCCCATCCCCTGGATCAGCGACGCGGCGCTCGCCATGCTCAAGCTGCACTCCTGGCCGGGCAATGTGCGCGAGCTGGAAAATATCATGCGCCGCGCGCTGCTGCTGGCCCAGGGCAAGGAACGGATCGATCCCGATCATATCGTGTTCGATCATGCCACCCGCAGCGTCTCGCGCATGGAGATCGAACATTCCCAGCCAGCCGCTGCCAAGCTTTCCAATATCGTCCAGCTTTCGGAAGCGCGCGCCATCATGGCCACGCTGGAAGCCTGTGGCGGACGTCGCGCCGCAGCGGCGAAGGAGCTGGGCATTTCGGAGCGGACGCTGCGCTATCGCCTGGCTTCGTTCCGTGAAGCCGGCCTCGCGGTCAATGGAGGCCGGTCATGAACCCGATCAATTCCGGCGCCGGCGCCGCGGGGGTCAGCGACATCATTGCGCTGCGCCAGCAGATCATCGACCGCTCGCAACTGCTGCAGCAGCTTCGGGCGCCCGATGCGCAAGCCACAAGCAACGCTGCACAAGGGTCCACCAGCGGATTTGCGGACAATCTCCGCACCGCGCTCGACAAGGTCAACCAGACTCAGGCCACCGCCGAGGCGTTGTCGACAGGCTATGAAAAGGGCGAAGTCACCGACATCGCCAAGGTCATGATGGCCCGGCAGGAAGCCGGCCTCGCCTTCGAGGCCACGCTCCAGGTCCGGAACAAGCTGTTGTCCGCCTATCAGGACATCATGCGGATGGGGGTATGATAGATGAGCGACATCGTTCCCGCTACACCAGGTAACGCGGCCCCGCCGCTGACCGTGCTCACCGATCCGGGAGGGGGAAGCGCGCTGACCCGAATCCGCGGATTTGCGGACCAACCCGCCGTGAAACGCGCATTGCCCTGGTTCGCCGGGGCTGCGGGGCTTGGCGCTCTTGCCCTTACCTATGCCATCCTGTCGCCCGCGCCGCAGCGGGTTCTGTATAATCAGCTCGATGACTCCGAGCGCGCCAGCGTGGTCACGTCGCTCGACAAGGCATCGATCCCCTACAAGATCGACAACGCGACCGGATCGCTCACCGTCAATGAGGACGACCTTTATCGCGCCCGCATGCTGGTCGCCTCCGATGGGGCCCTTGCGACGCCGGAAAGCGGCGCGGCCTTGCTGGATTCCCTTCCGCTCGGCGCAAGCCGGACCATGGAAGGGGAACGGCTGCGGGCCGCGCGCGAGCGCGAGCTCATGCTCACCATCATGGAGATCGACGGCGTCGAAGCGGTGAGAGTTCATCTCGCCGAGCCGGAACAGTCCGTCTTCGTGCGCGAAAGCAATCCGCCATCCGCATCGGTCATGCTCCGCCTCGCCAAGGGGCGCCAGCTCAGCGCCAGCCAGGTGACCGCCATCGCCAATCTGGTGGCCAGCTCGGTATCGGGCCTCGCCATCGACGATGTGCGCATCGTCGACCAGCATGGCCGGCTCCTCTCCGAGAAGGCGGACGAGAAGACCGACGCGCTGGACCTTCAGTCGCGCATGGAAGGCAAGCTGCGCACGCAGGTGAACCAGCTGCTCACCCCCGTGCTCGGCGCGGGCAATTTCTCCACCGAGGTCCAGGTCGAACTCGACATGGACGAAAAGACCTCCGCCCGGGAAACCTATGAGAAGGAGGGCGCGGTCAGGCAGGAAACGGAAGAATCGTCCCAGTCCGCAAACGGTTCGGGGGCGGCCGTCGGTGTGCCCGGCATCCTTTCCAACACGCCGCCACCGCCCGCCCAGGCCCAGGAAGGCGCGCCGCAGGGTTCGCCTGCGCCGCAAGCGACGCCGCCAGCCGCAAACCAGCCGATGGCGGGAGAGACGCGCGCCTCACGCACCTATGAACTGGGCCGCGAAGTCGCAGTCCTCAACAGCGCTCCGGGCCGCATCAAGCAATTGTCGGTGGCGGTCGCCCTCAGCGCGGAAGCCATGAAGAAGAGCAAGGCATCCGATGTGGACAAGATCAAGGCGCTGGTCAGCGCGGCGGTCGGCGCCGACACCACGCGCGGCGATCAGGTCGCGGTAATGGTGCGCAGCTTCGAGACCACCGAGATGGAACAGCCGCAGTTCTATGAAACCGCCTGGTTCGCGACCCTTGTCCGCAATGGCGTCGCCCTGCTGGGCGTCCTGCTCGTGCTGCTGCTGGGCGTGCGTCCGCTGCTGCGGATGCTGAACCGCGGCAACCAGAGCACGGCCGAACCCGTGCCGGCCCTTGCCGGACCGGCCGCCAGCGACAACGCCCCTCCTGCCAGCGGACCCGATCCGATCGATCGATCCCTGCTGAACCGGCAGGTCGGAGCGGCGCAAAGGCTGGTTGAGGAACGGCCCGACCGCGCGGTCATCGCCTTGCGACAGATGTTGAATCAACCCCCGAACGGAGCGTCGTGACCATGGGCCGCGAACTCGATCCCGCCACGCGCGCCGCCGTGATGGTGATGCTGCTCGATGAGCAGCAGGCGACCCAGCTTCTCGGCCAGCTCGAACCGGAAGAACTCCGGACGCTGGGCGAACGCATGTGTGCGCTGGGCGAAATCGATCCCACCGTCATTTCCAGGACGGTCGCGGATTTCATGGAACTCAGCGAACATACGGGAATGTCCGTTTCGGATCGCACCAGGCAGGTCCAGTCCTTGATGACGGGCGCGCTGGGCGAGATGAAGGCGGAGAACCTGATGCGTTCCATCGTGCCGGAATCGTCCCGCAAAGCCTCCTCGCTCGAACTCGCCAAGTGGCTCGATCCGGAAGTGATCGCTCCGCTGATCGAGGATGAGCATCCCCAGCTCATCGCGGTGCTGATGGTGCAGCTCGATCCCCAGGTGGCGGCCCGGGTGCTGCACCAGCTGCCGGACACGATGCAGGCGGAAGTGGTGCATCGCGTGGCCACTCTTGGCGCGGTTTCCAGCGAGGCGATCGCCATGCTGGAAGAACTGCTCAGCCAGAAGATCACCACCATCCATGGCGCCATGCCGCTCACCCTGGGCGGTCCGGCCAATGCCGCCGAGATCATCAACAAGTCCAGCAACGTCGTCGAAAAGCAGGTCATGTCGCAGCTGAGCAAGATCGACCGCTCGCTGGCGAAACGCATCGAAGGGGAAATGTTCCGCTTCGAGCATCTCTTCGTGCTGGACAATCAATCCATGGGCGCATTGCTGCGCGAAGTGGACAGCGAGACGCTGGTCGATGCCCTGAAGGGCGCCGCCGAACCGGATCGCGAAGTGTTCTTCGCGGCCATGTCGAGCCGCGCGGCCGATGGCGTGCGCGACGAAATCGATGGACGCGGGCGCATCAAGATGGCCGAGGTCGAAGCAGCCCAGAAGGCGATGATCGACATTGCCCGTCGCCTGGCGGCCGATGGCGTGATCGCATTCGGCAACAGCGGCGACGACGAATATGTCTAGCCTGCCGCAATCGCTGTTCGAGCCGGGCAGAGGCTTTTCGCGTGATGCCCGCTTCGCCCCGCTCGAGCCGGCCGAAGTGCCCGGCGATCGTGCGGATGATCCGGTCGCCCGTGCCTATGCGGACGGATACGCGAAGGGAGCCGAGGAGGCCGGGGCGCAGGCGCAAGCCGACACTGCCCGGGAAATGGCCGCGCGGGGAAAGATCGAGGCGGCCTTCGAACGGCTGGCCGAGAGCGACACCTTGCGCCTGGAAGAGCGGCTGCGCGAAACCATTCTGTTGCTTTGCGAACAGGCGGTCGCGCCGCTGGCGATAGATCCTGAAGGGCTTTCGCTCCGCATCCGGAAGGCATTGGCCCTGTTGCGGCGCGCGGAGGACGAACGGGTGTTGCGGCTCAACCCGCAGGATATTGCCCTGGTATCCGGCCATCTGCCGGATGACCTGAAGGTAGAAGCCGATGCCGCGCTCGAACGAGGCGAGATCCGGGTCGAAACGGCCGACGGCGGGATCGAGGATGGACCGCAGCAATGGCGGCGCATTCTCACCGAGGCGCTCGGTTCGTGCTGAAACGGTTCGAGAAGATACTGTCCGGTCTGCCGTCGGAACCGATCGATCTCGGCCCGACGCGCTTCGGGCTGCTGTCCGCATGTGACGGCGGTCTGCTCGAAGTGAGCGGTCTTTCGGTGCCGGTAGGGTCGCTTTGCCACGTCATGCAAGGCCAGAACCGTCACCTTACCGCCGAGGTAATCGGCTTTCGGAACGGCCGCACCATCATGATGCTGCTGGGCGACACGGTTTCCCTTCGCCCCGGATCGCGCGTCTATCCGGGCGGGGCGCCAGGCATGGTGCATGTCGGGGAACGTTTCCTCGGGCGCGCAGTGGACGGGGAAGGCAAGCCGATCGACGGCGGGGAACCGATCCGCGCCAACGAGCAATGGCCGGTGGGCGGTGTCCGGGTCGGCGCGCTTGACCGGACCCGCGTGCGCGAACCATTCGACACCGGCATCCGCGCGCTGAATGCGCTGACCACCTTCGGCATCGGCCAGCGCGTGGGCATCATGGCCGGTTCCGGCGTGGGCAAGTCCGTCCTGATCGACATGGTGGCGAACGGCGCCGACGCGGACATCGTGGTCGCCGGGCTGATAGGCGAACGCGCCCGCGAAGTCTCGGACTTCGTGGAACGCCACATGACGGGCGCACGCCGGCAAAGGACCGTGGTTGTCGCCGTCCCGGCGGACCATGCGCCCAACCTGCGGCTGCGCGGAGCCATGCTGGCGACCAGCCTGGCGGAATATTTCCGCGCCAAGGGCAAGCGCGTTCTCCTTATTCTCGACAGCCTTACCCGCGTCGCCCATGCGGCGCGCGAGATAGCATTGCTGCTGGGCGAGCCCGGCGCGGCGCGCGGCTATCCGCCTTCCGCCCTTTCGACGATAACCAAGCTGGTCGAGCGAGCCGGCAATTCCGGCCAGAGCGGCGGCGCGATCACCGGCATCTACACGGTGCTCGCCGATGGCGACAATCAGGACGACCCGGTCGTGGACACGGCCCGATCCATCCTGGACGGCCACATCGTCCTGTCACGCGATCTTGCCCAGCGCGGGCAATATCCCGCGATCGATGTCCCCGCCTCGCTCAGCCGGGTCATGGCGGACATCACTGCGCCCGAACACCAGTCTCTCGCCCGGCAGTTCCGGGCGCTCATGGCCAGCTACGAAGCCAATCGCGACCTCGTCCTGATGGGCGCCTATCGCGCCGGAGCCGATCCTCAGCTCGACCGGGCGATCGCCAAGCAGCCGGAACTCGTGAAGTTCCTGTGCCAGGGAGGGCATGAGAAGGCGGGTCTCGACGACAGCATAGCCGCACTTTCGGACATCCTCGGCGATGAAACCTGAAGAACAGCGCCTGAAGCGATTGCAGCGGCTCGAGCGGGTGCGCGCCATCGCCAAGCGCACCCTTGCCGCGGAAACCGCGCAAGCGGAGGGAACGCTTGCCCAATTGCAGATTCTCTCGGACCGGACCAGGCAGCTTGCGGATGATTATGCGGCACGGGACGATGCAAGCGACGGCCACTCGCTCACGCAAGGATCGCACTTCGCATCCGGTCTCTACAGGATTGCGGCCTCTACCGGCGCAGATGTCTCCACCGCGCGCGAACATGCCAACCGGAAACTTGCCGAGCTGGCGATAGCCGAACGCAAGCGCGCGGCAGTCGAAGAACGGGCAAAAAGCGAAGAGCAGGCGCTTCAGAAAAAAGCGCAGCAGCCTGCCATCGGCAGCCGCAAGCGAGTTTGGCACGATACTTGAATATAACTCCTCGAACGCAATTCGAGGTATTCATGATCCAGCTTTCCATCCAGCCGGGCACCGAGACTGCAAAATCCCCGCAAATCGCGGTGTCCGGCAGCGTGCCGGAAGGTCTTTTCGCGGCCATGCTCGAAGGCCGGATGACCACGGAGGATGGCAACCCCGGCAAGACCTTGCCGGACACCGGCAAGGATTTGCCGCTCGATCTCGCAATTGCCGGCAAAGCGGAAATTTCCGCGAAGGAGAAAGGCCTTGAAGCTCTAGCCAGCCTTGCGGGCCTGCCGGTTGCCGGCATCCAGTCGGAAGACGAAGAGGCGAACGGCGAGCCGGCCGCGGATTTGACCGAAGCTGCGGACGGTATCGGGTCGACAGCCGGGATGCAGATCGCCGTTTCGGAGGTCTCGATCCCGGCGCTCGTGGCGATCCTTCCGCAAATGGCCAACACACCCCCTGCCGCGGCACCGGAAGGCCAGCCGCTGCAGGGCAGCGGCGGAACCCCGGTCCCCCTGCCCGCCAATCCTCTGCCCGCTTCCCTGCCCGAGGCGAATGAAGGCGAGCAGCGCCCGATGCACGCGCCTCTGCCCAAGCTCGCACCGGCCGCCAATGCGGATCCGGTTCAGTTGCATGCGGAAGCCGAAGCGGCAGCCGAGGCTGCAAAGGCGCCTGAGGGAACGGAGACAACCAGGGAACAGGCCAGCGCCCGCTCGCCCGCGGCCCGTCAGATCAGGATCGATCTCGCGCGGGAAACCCAGCCGGAAATCGTCAAGGCGGCAATGGAACCACGCGGCAATGAGCGGACCATGCAGGTTTCCGCCCTTTCACAAATGGCGTCCCTCTCTCTCGGAGATGGCTCCGCCCCCTCCAATGGGCAGAACGTACCGCGCGTTTCGCTCCATGCGCCCGCAGCGATCCAGCCGCACGATTTCAGCACGCTGGTGGACAGGCTCGTGGAAGCCCGGGAAGCAGCCCGCCCCCAGACGGTCAACCTGTCCGTCATGAATTCCGATTTCGGCGAGGTTTCCTTGCGTTTCAACCACGATGACCGCGGCCTGACCGTCTCCATGACGAGCAACGATCCCGAGTTCAATCGCGCGGTCAGCAATGCAATGCCTGCGGATCGCGCGGGCTCGGGAGACGGCATGGCCCAGAATGGCCGCCGCGATGATGGCGCGCAACATTCCTCCTCTCGCGGGGCAGGCGATTCCTCCTCGACGAGCAATAATGGCGGAGAAGGGCGCGAGCGGCGCGACACGCAAGGGACATTCGCTTCCCCCCGCGAGAACTCCTCGCGCCAGGCGGGCAGCGGAACGGCACGTAACGGCATCTTCGCCTGAGACGGCAAACCTTCAACAGGGATAGACAGACAATGAGCGACGCAGAAAACGATCAATCCAAGCCGACCAAGAAAGGCAAGGGCCTGATCGTGAAAACCCTGATGGGCGTGATCCTCATCGGCGCCGGCGCCGGCGGCACCTTCGGACTGGTGCAGGCCGGAATGCTGGGCGGCAAGCATGAAGCCCAGAAGGAAGACAATACGCCCAAGCTGATCCGCAAGGGCGAGGCGGACCCCTATGCGCCCCCGGCGGACAAGGAAGGCGAAGATGCGAGCGCCGACGTACCCGGCGACGGCGGCAGCAAATATCGCACGTCCTACTACTCCTTTGCGGACGAGTTCACTTCCAACCTCAAGGGTTCGGCGGGTCTCATCCAGGTCAGCCTGGCGGTATCCACCCAACGCGACGGACGGGTGCTGATATGGCTCAAGAAGCATGAACTGGCCGTGCGCTCACGTATCCTGATCGAACTGGCCGATACGCCCGAAGAAGATCTGATGACGCCGGAAGGCAAGGAACGGCTGCAGAAGCGCCTGACCGCGGCGATCAATGACGAGCTCACCCAGGCCGAAGGCTTTGGCGGCATCAACTCCGTCTATTTCAAGAGCCTGCTGGTGCAATGAAGCCCGAAGGCGCCTTTATTGCAGAGCGCATCGCGGCCCAGCATTGCCGCGAACTGCTGCGCGGCGGCGTGCGCCAGGCCGATCCGGTCAAGGAGCTGGACCGGCTGGGCGCCCGTGTCGCGGAGTTGATCGGGCCTGCGCTATCGCGGCTTTGCCCGGGCAAAAAGCTTGCGGTCCAGGTTTCGGCCGCGACCCAGTTCGCCGGCAGCGATGCGCTGATCGAAAAGCTTGGCCCGAATGCCGCCATCAACCTGGTAACGGCCGGCGAAAGCCAGGCGCCGCTGATCCTGTCGCTGCCGGCGCGAACCGTGATCGCCTTCGTCGATCTCGCCTATGGCGGCAATGGCAATACCGACGCTCCGGCTCCCGAACGGCTCAGCGCCTCGGCCATGCTGATGGCCGAACGGATGATGCGGCCCCTCAGCGAATCCCTGGCAAGCGCGCTTGCCCCGGAAGGCGAATGCGCCATCCAGTCGCTCTGCAAGGGCATCGATCCGGAACTGCTGGCGCCGTTTGCGGAATGCAGCGTAACGGTTCTATCCCTCGAAATCGGCGACGGCAGCAGAACCTGGGAAGCCGTTCTCGGCTTTCCTGCGGCGAGCATGGCGGAACTGTTCCGCAATCGCGGCCGGAATGGCGCCGCGACGGCGAAGGGCAATCAGGTCGCCAGCCCCAAGGTGGAACCCTTCGCCGGGATCCCCCTGTCGCTGCGGGCCGTGCTGGTGGACATGGCCGTGCCCGTATCCCTGCTTTCGCAACTGAAGCCGGGGCAGGTCCTGCCCGTGGCGGTTGCCCGTAACGTACCTCTCATGGCAGGCGAGCATGTGATCGCCCACGGCACGGTTGGCGCGCTCGATGATCGCGCAGCCCTGCAATTGACCCAGATTACCGGAAACAAGGAGAATTGATGTGTTCGACGGCGGCGATGGTCTTGCCCTGCTCAAGGATGTCGATGTGCGGCTTTCGGTCGAACTCGGCCGGGCCAACATGAAGCTCAAGGATATTCTGGCGCTCAATGAAGACAGCGTCGTCATGCTCGAGCGGCTGACTGACGAACCGCTCGACGTTCTGGTCAACGGCAAGGTGATCGCCAAGGCCGAGATCGTGACGGAAGGCGGACGCTTCGGCATGCGGATCGTGGAACTCGCCAACGGCGCTCGCGCGCCTTCGGAGGCCGCCGCCTGATGTTCTGGTACATTCTCAAGCTGCTGGTCCTGCTGCCGCTGATCGGCCTGCTTATCTGGGGGAGCCTCAAGCTTGCCCAACGCATGCAATCGCGCCTTGGCGCGGCCGCTGGCGGAGCCAAGGCGGTGCGGGTCGTGGAAACCACCATGCTTTCCCCCACTCTCAAGCTCGCGGTGATCGAGTTTCACGGTCGCGAGATTCTGGTATCGGTATCGCGGCAGGGCCTTACCCGCCTGGCGGAAGCGCCTGCGCGCCCGGTAATCGCCGGAGACGCTGAATGAAGCGCCTTGCCCTTTCCATTGCGTTCGGCCTGACGCTCCTGCCCGCCACGGCTTTCGCGCAGAGCGCGATCCCGGGCGCACTGGATCGCGCTTTCCAGAATATCGGCGGCGCACAAGGCTCCGGCCTCAGCATGTCGCTGCAGCTGCTCCTCATCATGGGGCTGCTCACTATCCTGCCCGGGTTGCTGCTCATGATGACGAGCTTCACCCGGATCCTGGTGGTGCTCTCGATCCTTCGTCACGCCCTCGGGCTCCAGCAGTCCCCGCCCAACCAGGTCCTGATCGGCCTGTCCCTGTTTCTTTCGCTGTTCATCATGGCGCCCACGCTCGAGCAGGTGAATACCAAGGCGATCGCGCCCTATGCGGCCGGTCAGGTCAATGCGGAACAGGCCATCGCGACTGCCGGAACGGAATTCCATTCCTTCATGATGCGCCAGACCCGCAAGCAGGATCTGGCCATGTTCGCCGAGATGGCCAAGGCGCCGAAATTCGCGTCGCCCAAGGATGTGCCGTTCTCCATCCTGCTGCCGGCCTTCGTCACCAGCGAGCTCAAGACGGCATTCCAGATCGGCTTCATGCTCTTCCTGCCGTTCCTGGTGATCGACCTTGTCGTGTCCAGCGTCTTGATGTCGCTGGGTATGATGATGATGTCGCCCACCATCATCTCCCTGCCATTCAAGCTCCTGCTCTTCGTCCTGGTGGATGGCTGGGCGCTGCTGATGGGTTCTCTCGCTGCAAGCTTCGGGTAGTTGCCATGGAAGAGCTTTCCCTTCTCCTGTCCCTGGCCGACAGGATGCTGTGGGTGACGGCGCTGGTCGCCGCGCCGGTCCTGCTGTCCAGCCTTGCGGTCGGCGTGGTGATCGGCATCATCCAGGCAGCCACCTCGGTCAACGAGCAGACCCTCACCTTCGTGCCGAAACTTGCGTCCATCGCACTTGTTCTGGTCATCTTCGGCGCCTCGATGATGGGGCTGCTCGGCGATTTCACGCAGGACATCTTCACCGAGATCGCCCGGATCGGCAAATGATCGGGATCGATTTCGGCTTCGGCGCGCTGGAAGGCGAATTGTGGCGAGTGATCTTCGCCATGACCCGGATTGGCGCGGCCCTGCTGGCGGCGCCCTTTTTCGGCGCGGCCAGCGTGCCGATGCAATTGCGCGTGGCAATCACCGGCGCGGTCGCCGTGATGGTCTGCGCGTGGACGCCGCTGCAGGCCCCTCCCGCCATGCTGTCCTTCGCCGGGCTGATCACGATTGCCGGCGAGGTTCTGATCGGGCTGGCGCTCGGCTTCGTGCTGCAGATCATCTTCGCGGCCCCGGTAATGGCGGCGGAGGTCATCAGCGGCACGATGGGCCTCAGCATGGCAACGGCGGTGGACCCCGCCACGGGGGAAGGCTCCACCGCGCTCGGACAGTACTTCTCGGTGGTGCTCGCCCTGATCTTCCTGACCCTGGGCGGCCACTTGCACTGGCTCTCGCTGGTGATCGACAGCTACCAGGTATTCCCGCCGGGAGAGACCTGGCTGGGCGTCGACAAGATCGAGCAGATTCTCGGCTTCACCGGGGAAATGTTCGCTACCGCCATTGCCATCGCCTTGCCCGTCACCTTCGTCCTGTTGGTGGTACAACTGCTGACCGGCGTGCTCAGCCGTTCGGCCCCTTCGCTCAATCTCTTCGCGCTTGGCCTGCCGGCGGGCGTGCTGGCAGGGATCGCGGCGCTGATCGCCGCTTTGCCGCTCGTCACGGGGCAGCTGATGGAACTGAGCCGTACCGCGGTGGAAAATAGCGCGAGCTTGCTGGTACGATGAGCGGGGACAGCGGCGAGAAGACTTTTGCGCCAACCCAGAAGCGGCGCCAGGACGCCGCCCGCAAGGGTGACGTCCTGCGCTCGCGCGAGCTTGCCACCGCCGTTGCCATGCTGGTCGGCGCGGCGTGGCTCAAATTTGCCGGTCCCTGGCTGCTTTCCGGGCTGGAGCAGGTCTCCCGCATCGGCTTCGACTGGGATAGAGCCGCGCTGGATTCCTTTTCTCCGAGCACGATCGTGCTCCCGATGATGATGGCGGTCCTGCCGCCGGTCATCACCCTGGCCGGCGTCGTGATGATCGCCACGGTCGCATCCCAGCTTGCATTTGGCGAAGGCCGTTTCCTTGGGACCAACCTTGCGCCCAAAGCATCCCGGCTCGATCCGATCGCGGGGCTCAAGCGCATGTTCGGCCCCACCGGCTGGATCGAAATGGTCAAGGGCATCGCCAAGGTCGCGGTCCTTGGAACGATCGCCTATTTCTGGACGACCAGCCATGTGAATATGCTTTCAGGCATCGCCCACGGCCAGCTCATTCCGCAGCTTATCCTGGCGTGGGATGCCATAACCTCGCTGCTGTTCGCACTGACGGCCGGCCTTATCCTGATCGCGCTGGTCGATGTGCCCGTCCAGATGCTGCGGCGCCTGAACCGGCTGAAGATGAGCCATCAGGAAATGCGCGACGAGCACAAGGAATCGGAAGGCTCCCCGGAACGCAGGGCCGCGCAACGGCAGCGGCAGCGCGAGCTCGCCATGGGTTCGGTCGGGGCCGCCATGCGCGAAGCGCAATTCGTCATCACCAACCCGACGCACTTCGCGGTCGCGCTCACCTACGATCCGACCAGGGCGGCCGCCCCTATCGTCCTTGCCAAGGGTCGCGGCGAAAAGGCCCTGGCGATGCGCGAACTGGCTGCGGAACTCGAAGTGCCGATGCTCGAATACCCGGCGCTGGCCCGCTCGATCTATTACACCACCCGGGAAAAGCAGATCATCCGCGAGGAGCTTTATTCCGCGGTCGCCAGCGTGCTCGCCTTCGTGTTCTCGCTGAAGCGGGGCGAACGACCGGCGGCGCCGCTGATCTATGTTCCGATCGAATTGCGCTTCGACACCGACGGTCGCCCGGATCCTCAGGCCAGCACTTAAGTGTAGCCGCAATCGGCCGTTCTTGAATCCATGACCACAACCTCGGCGACATCTTCCCTCGTTACCGCGCTCGGCGGCGGCAGCGGCATCGACATGGCGGCACTCGCCAGCAATCTGGCGCAAGCGCAGTTCGCCGCCAAGATCGATCGCCTGGCCAGCCAGAGCGAGGCGCTGGAAAAGAAGATCTCGACCGCATCGACGCTGAAAAGCCAGTTGTCGCAGCTTGCCAGTGCGCTCGGCGAGCGCGTGCGCACAGGCGATCTTGCCCCGGCACCGGTGATCAACAATTCGGCCGTCGCGCAGGTCACGCGTTCGACGCTCACCAAGCCGTCAGGCAGCTATACGTTGGAAGTATCGGCGCTGGCGACCACCCAGACGCTGACCGGGCCGCCCTATGCAGCGGCGACCACTCCGGTCGGCTCCGGCACGCTCACCCTGCGTTTCGGCAATACCTCCGCCAGCGGCTTCACCGAGGACACTTCCCACGCGGCGGTGAACATCACGATTCCCACCGGCGCGACACTGGCCACCGTGGCCAGCGCGATCAACGGGGCCAAGGCCGGCGTTTCCGCCTATGTCACTCAGGGTGCGAACGGGGCGCAGCTGGTCCTGAAAGGGGCGGAAGGCGCGGCCAACGGCTTCATCCTGGAAGCGACGGAAACCGTGGGCGAAGAAGGGCTGGCCGCCCTTGCCTGGCAACCGCCGGGGGGAGATCCCGCGCGCCTCCTGGCGACATCGGGGGATGCCCAATTCCTGCTCGACGGCGTGGCCATGACCTCACCCAAGAACCAGGTGGGAGAGGTCGCGCCCGGTCTGTCGCTGACCCTTACCGGCACCAACAGCGGAAACCCGGCCAAGATCAGCTTCAGCGATCCTGCGGCCAGCATCACGTCCGCGATGCAGGATCTGCTATCGGCCTTCAACGAGATCCTCGGCACGCTCAACGCGGCGGTCGATCCCAAGACGGGGGAGCTCTCCCGCGATGACGGCGCGCGCAATCTGCGGCGGCAATTGACGGGCCTGCCGGGCACGGTAGTGATGCCTCTCGCGACCGGGGGCGCACCATCCACCTTCGCCGATCTGGGCCTGGCTCTCCAGCGTGACGGAACGTTCCGCCTTGATACGGCACGCCTGCAAGCCACCCTGGCGCGGGATCCCGAAGGCACGGCGGCGATGTTCACCAACGGGCTGCACGGCATCTTTGCCACGGTCGACAAGCTCGCGCGCAACGCGTCTCTCACCACAGAGGGTTCAGGTGCGCTAGGCCGATCGATCACCCTCTACCAGACGCAGCTGAGCAGGGTCACCAACGACAACACCAAGATCGCGGAGCAGCAGGAAGCGTTGCGCGCACGCCTGGCCGCGCAGTTCTCCTCCGCGGATACGCGGATCGGTTCTTCCAAATCGACGCTTTCCTTCCTCCAGGCGCAAGTCGCCATGTGGACGAAGGACAATTGATATGCTTGCGGGAAAAGATCCCTATAGCGCCTACCAGCGGGTGGAATTCGACGCGCGCGTGAATGGCGCGACCTCCGGCCAGCTCGTCCAGATCTGCTATGATCAGCTGATTTCGGCGCTCAGCACTGCACTGCTCGCCAACGAGAGGAAGGACGCGACCCTGAAAAGCGGGTCGCTGACCCGCGCCCTGACGTCGCTTACCGCGCTTCAGATGGGGATCGATCGGGACAACGAAATGGCTGAAACCCTCTCCGGCTTCTACGGGGTGGCACGCAAGTCGATTCTGGAAAGCTCGATCAATTTCGACCCGGAATGCCTGCGCACGATCCGCGAGGATTTCACCGATATCCGTAACGCGCTGTTCCCTTCCAGCATCAACTGATCACAACGTCGGGAAATGCCGGGAAGTTCGGATCTCCGGACCTTTCCGGTATGGCGACACGTATGGATCAGGCTCGCTCGATCAAATGCGCGAAATCTTGAATTTATTGGTAAAACTTGCCTAAAATTCTCGGTGAAATTGCCGTTTACTATGGCATGACAGCCTATGATTGCGATCTGAAGCCGCAAAAGAAGCGGGTAAGGGAATGGTTTGGTTTCGGTCGGGGGACCGAAAGCGAACCTGAACAGCTTGCCACGCTTTGCAACAGCCTGCGCGTTGCTTGCCCGGGTTCCCGGGCGGAACGGATCGCCTCGATGGCGGAATTCCTGCTGCGCTACGAACTGGACGTGAATCCGTTCACCCTCGCGATCGCGTTCGACTATCTCACCGATTCCGATCCCATGCTGGTGCGGCTGATCGACCAGCGCGAGGACATGGGCGAGCCCATCACGCTGGAATGGCTTGAAAAGATCTGTCGCGACAGCAGCCGCGATCCTGGCCTGGCCATGCTGACCAAGCTGATCGACAAGCTCGAAAAAGGCATCGACGCCTTTGGCGAGACGGCCAGCGCGGCTCGCACCGCCACCCGTGAATATGGCTCCGCTCTGGAAGAACATGCGGAGAAGCTGGAGGTTTCGCAAACCCCGGAAGTTCCGATCGGCGACCTGATCAAGCTGATCCGCACGATGGTGGCCAGAACGGTCGACATGGAAAAGGAACTGAGCCGCAGCGAACGCCAGACCCAGGCCCTGCGCCGGAGCCTGGAAGATGCGCGCCGCTCCGCCAATGAAGATTATCTCACCGGACTGCCCAATCGCCGCGCCTTCGAGAAAATATTCGCGGCCGAGCACCGTGAGGCAAGGGCCGCGCTCGATCCGCTGGTCGTGGCCTTCTGCGACATCGACCTGTTCAAGCGGATCAACGACGCGCATGGCCATGACACCGGAGATCGTGTGCTGAAGGCCGTGGCGGAAAAGCTT
This sequence comes from uncultured Caenibius sp., assembly GCA_964468045.1. Lineage (GTDB taxonomy): Bacteria > Pseudomonadota > Alphaproteobacteria > Sphingomonadales > Sphingomonadaceae > JAWKXU01. The sequence goes on from CAYXTO010000010.1 coordinate 42,123, forward strand.
TCCTGCATATCGACCGACCGGTGCTTCGTGGCGCGGCACGGGGGCGAGGAATTCGTCATCCTGTTCCGCGGCAAGACGCTGGAAGAAGCATCCCAGCTGCTCGACAAGGCGCGGGAAGAGCTTGCTTCGCGCCGAATGATCGACCGCAAGACCAAGGAGCCCATCGGCAGGGTATCGTTCTCGGCCGGAATGGCGGATGTGTTTGCATTCCCCAATCCGCGCGCGGCCCTGAAGGCGGCGGATGCTGCGCTTTACCAGGCCAAGGAACTTGGACGGAACCAGATCGCGCTCGCCATGAACTGACCGGCGGCTAGCCTCCGTTCCAGATTCTCGGTCGACGTTTCTCCCCGGATGCCCCGCATCAGGGGAACAATTCCGCGCCCGGCATGTTGAAGGGTCTTATGACCACAACAAATCGGTGCGGAGGCGACCGCTTTTGGCACTCATCGACCGGCGGGAACGATTTATGCTAAGCTCCCTCACACAAGAGCTCAAGGCGGGTTTGCGTAGAACAACAGTGAAGGGAAGAGGCGTGTGAAGCAGGATTCACCCGCTTCGCTTCCCTCCGGGTTATGGCTGAGGGAAGTGAAACGCCTGCACGCGCATTGCGCGCGCGAGGCTCCGTCGTTCGATGATCGGGCCATCCGCAAGGCGTTCCACCTGGCAAAATTGTGTCCGCGACCGCTGCGCCCCCTGCTGATTCCGCTTGTTTCGGAAGACGAGCTGGAAGCGCTTCTGGAGGAAGGCCTTCACCAGGCAGCGGCGGAAATGGTGACAAGGCAGCATGTCACCCTGACGCAGCATGCATCTCGTTCAGGCCGATACGGCGCCACGATGCAGATGGACCCGTATCGCAAGTTCGAATTCGAAGGTGTTTCAAAGGCGCTGGCAATCATCGGCGCCTGGTCCGGATTTCTTACAGAGACGCGGCCATCCCGGGCTGCGACTGGCTCGTAAACGGGTAGTGTACATCATCGAGATCGGCTTCCAGACCGACCCGGATCGCCGCACTGGTGGATGAAACCTGCAGCTTCTGGATGAGGCTGAAGCGATAGTCCTCTATGGTCCGCGGACTCAGGCCGAAGGCGTTTGCCATGCTCTTGTTGGAATGGCCTTCCATCAGGAGTTGCAGGACTTCCTTCTCCCGCTTCGTCAATTGATCAACCAGGAAACGCGCGTGCTGCTTGCGCGCCAGCGCCGCACCCTTCCGGTCGAGGAAATTCTGGCAGAATCTGCAGGCATCCAGCAATTCGATCTCGGTAAAGGGCCAGGCCAGGTAATCCACCACCCCCTGATGAACCGCGCGGACTATGGCGGAGGGCGCCGGATCTTCGCAGAACAGGATAACGGGAAGCCAGATATCAGCGGACTGGAGACGAACGATCAGGTCTTCGGTGCTGCTTCCGCCGCTATTCACCAATATCACGCCCTCCGCAGGCCGTGCGGCGACAAGCTCTTCCACATCCTCGTAGATTTCAGCGTGGCCGCCATTGCTGGCAGCCATGCGGGCGATCTGCGCCCTCACCCGATGATCGAGGTCGACCACATGAATTGTCGACGCAACCAGTCCTGCCGCCATTTGCTGCGAATTCCCCCTCGGCCGCGCATGCGCGCATTGCCTGCACCATCCGGGCGAACCGTGTCAGTGGCTCGTCCGGCAGTCTCCCCAAGTAGATTGGAAAAAACAACGTAGACCCCTTACGTGACGATACTTGTATTTCCTCGCATTTATCAATGCAAGCACGTTCGCATCCGTCCGTCATTTAAAGCGGATTTGGATAACGGCTACGACATGCATGGCCCTGCTTCAGCAGGTGACCATGCTCTCCTTGATCCGCTGGAGAGCCTGATCCTTCAGCTGGTGGATACGCGGCACGCTGACGCCGAGAATGCTTGCGATCTCGGACAGGTTGAGTTCTTCCACGAAGTACAGCTGGATGACGAGCTGCAGACGCTCCGGAAGGCCCGCGATGGCGCCGATCAGCATCTCGCGATTTTCCTGCGAAACCAGTTGCGCGAAACTGTCCGGAGACTGATCGCAAAACGCCATGCTGGAATCCGAATAGGCATCGTCGATGGATTCGAAGTACATGGGTTCAACAGCCGTGCGCAACGCGGCCAGTTCGGACAAATCGATACCCATTTCCATAGCCACTTCTCCCGCTTCAGGCTCCCGGCCCAATCTGTTCCGCAAGCGATCCTGCACATCCTGAAGTTCGCGCCGGCGCTTGATCGCTCCACGCGACAGTGGAGCCGATCGGCGCAGGAGATCGATCATCGCCCCCTTGACCCGCGTCTTCGCATAGGCCGCAAAACCTTCGAAATTCGGGCCGACATGGCGTTGAGCGCATTCGGTAAGCGCGACAAAGCCCGCCTGCATTAAATCGTCCGGATCGATATCCGGTCCGCAGGAACCATGCAGGTGCCAGGCCAGGCGCCGTACCATCGGCATGAAGCGCTGGACTATGTCGGAGACGCCATCGCCATATGCCTTGGCGGCCGCGAAGGATTGTTGATCATGTTTCATGCAGCAATGCTCTCAATCGTTGCTGAATCGTGCCGTAGCGGTTCGTTTCCGGCCTCGCCGCCGACTACGGAAATGACTTCGATGGATTGCGCCGGGGGCAGCTCCGCGATCGAAAGCACCAGGCAGTTCGGTGCCCGCAGGTGGAGCAGCGCGGACAAGGCCCGCCTCGCGTTGGGTTGGACAACCAGCGCCGGCGGACATGTGCCGGGCGGTGTCGCGGCCACCAGGTCCGCCACGCGGTTGCCGATGCTCCGGGCAAGTTCCGGTTCGATCACGGGTTCGCCGGTAGCGGGATCGCGCAAGCCCTGGAGGATCATTTCCTCCAGCCGCGCATCCAGCGTGATGACAGGCAAGCGCTGGCCGGGACCGCAGACCTTCGCCACGATCATCGGCCCAAGATCGGCGCGGACCAGATCGACCAGTCGATCGTGCTCAAGCGTGTATTGCACCCCATTGCTCAGGCTGGAAAGGATCGGCAGCGGATGGGACAGCGATATCCCGTCCTTCAGCAGCGCCTTCAGCAGACGCGTTATGGCGGCAAGCGACAGCGGCTGCGGGAAGATCGTTTCGACCAGTTGCCCGGCGCGGTCCTTCACTCCGTCCAGCAGGTCGCGCACCTCATCCGGACCCAGCAGGGCCTCCGGATGCTGGGCCAGCAACTGGTTGAGGTGGGTCGCGATAACCGTTCCGGCGTCGACCGTGAGATAGCCCTGGGCCGTCGCATGGTCCTTTTGCGCCCGTTCGATCCAGAGCGCGGGGCACCCGAAGCTGGGATCGCGGGTTTCCTCTCCGGCCAATCCATTGCCGGGCAGGACATCGCCCGCATCGATGGCCAGGACCTTGTCGGGCCTGATGCTGGCTCCGCCCAAAGGCACGCCGCCGAGCAGCACCCGGTAATCATTGGGCGCCAGATCGATCGCGTCGCGAATGCGGAACTGCGGAACGATGAAGCCGAGATCCTGACAGAGCTGCTTGCGCACCCCCGTGATCCGGGCCACGAGCGGCGAGCCCTGCCGATCGTCGATCAGCGGAACCAGCCCGTAACCGACCTCGATGGTGACAAGCGTATGATCGCTGACTTCCTCCAGGCTGATGCGGGCCGGATCGGGCACGAGCTCGGGCTCGGCGAAGACCACCGGCCGAGACGCCCGCTTGTGGAGCCGCCACCAGAGCCAGCCCGCGCCGGCCGCAGCCGGAAGAAAGATGGTCTGCGGCATCGCCGGGATCAGCCCGATCACGCCGAGAATGCAGGCGACCGGCAGCCAGGTCCGCGGATCCGCGAACTGCCCGCCGATCTGGCCCGACAGATCGCGGCTGTCCGAGACGCGGGTCACGATCACCGCCGCCGCGATGGAAAGCAGCAAGGCCGGCACCTGGGCAACCAGCGCGTCGCCGACCGCCAGGGTGATATAGCGTTCCGCCGAGACCTGGGCGGTAAGGCCATGGCTGATCATGCCCAGGCAGAAGCCGGCGACGATATTGAGCACAAGGATCAGCAAGGCGGCGATTGCGTCGCCCTTCACGAACTTGCTCGCACCATCCATCGAGCCGTAGAAATCGGCCTCGGTCGCCACTTCGCGGCGACGCGCCTTGGCTTCTTCCGCGGTCATCAGGCCCGCCGCGAGATCCGCGTCGATCGCCATCTGCTTGCCCGGCAAGGCGTCGAGGGTGAACCGCGCGGACACTTCGGAGACGCGGCCGGCGCCCTTGGTCACGACCACGAGGTTGATGACCATCAGGATGAGGAACACGAACAGGCCAACCGCAAAATTGCCGCCCACCAGGAACGCGCCGAATGCCTCGATCACATGGCCTGCCGCCGCCCCGCCTTCGTGGCCATGAACCAGGACGACGCGAGTGGAGGCCACATTGAGCGCCAGCCTCAGCAAGGTGGCGAACAGCAGCACCGAAGGAAACGAAGAAAAGTCCAGCGGCTTTTCCGCGTTCATCGAGGCCATCAGCACCGCCACCGACAAGGCGATGTTCAGCACGAAGAATGCATCGAGCAGCAATGCCGGGATCGGCATGATCATCAGGAGGATGATCGTGAGGATGCCGATCGGCAACGCGAGCGTCGCCGGCTTGATGAAGGAAGCCAATTTCACAGTCCGTAGGCCTTCAATTTGCCGTAAGCGGCCCGGACACTCCCGGGCAGCGCGGATGACTGGCCGTCACCGTGACCTGCGAAGGTCTGGCGCAGTGTTTCGGCCATGGAAACTCGGCTGCCGGCCGGATGGCTGACGGCAGCTGACTGAAATTCGCGTGCGAGCGGTCCACCCGTGAAAACGGGTTGCGCCTCTGCCCCGGCCGCAACCGCAGGCATGGATGACATCGCCATCGTGCTGAACGGAAGGTCGCTTTCCTGACCCATCGCCTTGTCGAGGCGCAGGCGCAGGAAATCCATCACTTGCTGAAGCGATCGGGGCGAACCATCCCTTTCGAAGAAAACCGGGCGGTTCGCGCCAGCAGGTTTCGGGAACAGGGCCGCCGCGGACTGGCCCGGATTGCTCTGGAGCTCGGTCAGGAAACGGGACGCGCCATCGCGCCCGAGGAAATGAGCGAGATAAAGTTCGGCATAATCGGGTTCCCTGCCCAGCGTGCCGCGCAGGGCAGCCTGGTTATCCTTGGCGAGCTCCGCCGCCATCAGCGACGCGGCCTCGGGATCGAACCGCAGCGACATGACCTGCGAGCGCAACGCGGGATCGCTTATCGTCGCTCCGCGCCCGTTGTTGTCGATGGCCGCATTCGCCCATCCGAGGCCATGCGTCGCCCCGTGGCGATCAAGTGTTTCGAGCCAGGTGCTGCCGATGAATTGATAGAGACCCGCAGCGCTGGACGTGCTGGCGCGCGCGTCCGGATCAAGGCGCGATTCCAGCCTGGCCTGCGCCAGCAGATAATCGAAATTGACGCCGGTCGCCTGCGCCGCACGGGCAATCGCCATGCGGACATCGGGAGCGCCAACTGCCTTGACCTCGCTCAAATCTGCCTCCGGTCAATCTAAACCGGAAGCATCCAAGCAAGGCCCGTGCCAAATTGTGGAATGATGGGGTTAGGAGAGTGTCAGCGAGCGTATCCGGCCCGGATCGCCTGAGTATTGTAGAGCGCGGGTCCGCCCGTCAGAGCATCGAGCCGCGAGGCCACATTCGCGGCGAGAAGGTTGCGAACCTGCCGATTTACCTCGTTCAATCGCTTCGTGGCCTCGAGCAGGCTGAGGCATTCTTCATCGAGATTGTCATTGGATGCGTTGCCCAGGCGGTCGCACAGCGCGCCTTTTTCCGTAGCGCAGCCCATGATCGCGTCGATATCGAGCCCGGCAAGCGCTTGCCGTTCCGCTTCCATCACGGCAAGCATCTGCCGCAGGATGGCCTTGATTTCCATGTCGCGCGTCATTGGCCGGTCCTCAGAAGTATGCTGGCAGCAATCATCGCATCCGCGATCTTTGCCGGCACGAGGGGATAAGAGCCTTCCTCGATCGCATTGCGGATCTGCTCGACCCGCTCCGCGTCCACGGGCGAACTGCCCGCCTGGAAACCTTCGTTGACGCTTACCTCGACGTTCTTTTCACCGCTCGCCACCTGGGGCGAAACTTTTGCTGGATCTGTCGCGACGACCTTCTCAGTCGCACGCGTCAGACGCACTGGCTGAATTTCGATTGGCCGCATTTTGCCGCTCCGTCATATCCTTGAACTTGAGAACGGCAGCGAAATGGGAAATTTAAGAGGTCAGGCGAAAATTTGCCGCTTCATGGCAAATTCATGCCGACAGCGCCCGGCCGCAGGACCTGGGCACGCAATTCCGTGTCCTTCCCGACGCGGACTCGCACCCATTCCCCCATAGCGCCGGCTTCCAGCGCCTCGGCGGATTGCGAAACACTGAAACCAGGGCCGGAAAGGGTTACGCTTACGGCGTCTCCCCGGGAAACGACAGGCTGCGAAACCTGGCCCGCGCCAGCTCCATAGACCGGCACATACAGCTTCCAGCCGCCTGGGACCGGGCATTGCACCAGCACGGTTTGGCGCCGTCCGCCCTGCCATGCCAAACTCAAGGGACGGTTGCAGGCCGTCAGTTTCAGCCGCCGGTCCACGGGCGCGAAAGCGCCGCCCGGTGCGTTCGGATTGACCCCGATGAAATTCGCCACTTCGCGATCGATCGCGGAAAGATCGGCAAAAGGTTGCGCCATTGCCGGGCTTGCGCAAACGGCAAGGGCAAGGATCGAATAGGTAGAACGGCGGATCATGGCTGTTCCTCTGGCCTGTTGGTTTGATCGCCTGAATGCAATTGCCGTGCCATATCCACCGGATCGGAATCATAGGCGAGCGATACGGAGACATCGCCGGCATTTCCGCCTTCCAGCACGATCCGTGGCTCGTGGCCGCTGTCGCGTGCTTCCCGGGCCAGCCGGACAGCGCGTTCCGCCGCGGCGGCTTCGCCACCAACGGGATAGGCGACGCGGATCGTCAGGCGCTGGCGCGGATCCGCGGCTTGGTTCGCCAGCCAATGCTTTAAGGCGTCCGGATTGCCATCGGGCCGGAAGATCGCAACCGGCTCCGCCATGACCGGGGCACCGGCAGAATGCTGCTCTCCGGGCGCGTTCGTCGATTCCGCTTGGGCAAGGGCGTTCGCCGTCACCATGAAGAGGATCAGCGACAGATCCGCAAGAGTCGTGAGCCAGCCATTGCCACTAAGCGCGATCATGCCGCCACCCGCCCTACCGCCGAATCTTTCTTGTCCAAGGACATGCGCAGTTCGTCAGCCAGCCAGTCGACCAGTTCCTGCCGCTCGGCTTCCTCATTCATTGCGCGCCGTTCGATCAGCCGCGCCAATGGAGCAAAGACGAGATTCGCGAGGAGCAGGCCATACAAGGTGGTCACGATCGCCATCGGGATAGCGGTTGAAAGAGCATTCTCTCCACCGCTCGCCGTCGACAGCTGGCTCAGTGAGATAAGAGTCCCGACGAGACCAAAGACCGGCCCGAGCTCCGCCGCCTGGTTGAGCGTGGACACCGCAGCCTCGCTGCGCGCGAGCCGGCGCTTGCGATGCGCCCTGTGCTTTTCGAGCAATGCGCTGAGGGAACGGCGTTCGATCAAGGCATCCGCCACTTCATCGAATTCCCGATCGCGAAAGTGATGAGGCTCCGCGCGCAGCAGCCCATCCCTGCGAATATCCTGGATCTGGACCGCCAGCTCCGCCCGTGTGCCGGATGCATTGAACCGCGCCGCCGGAATTGTCAGCAGCGTGCCGAGTGCGGCAAATGAATTGCGCAAACCGCAACGCAGCACCGTGCCGAGGGTCGTGCCCCCCAGAACGATTGCTGCGGATGGCCCATCGACCAAAATCCAGAAATCCATCGCGAATACCTTTCCACCCGGAAGAACGGCGGCAAAACCGGATTTTCAGCGCAAGGCCGATATTTGCCGCAACCGGCAAGAACTTGCCGCGGCAGCCGGGTGATCACCCCATCCGGAGCTGCCCTGCCATTCCCCCGGAAAGTACATAACATATTGTAAGTTATATATCTTTCAGGATTGGCACACGCCTTGCTTTATAACAGGCGTGTAAATTGGAGTATCACCGATGGGCGACACGATCTTTGGAATTCATGGGGCCGCGCTGGAACTGCGTTCGCAGCGCATGGGCCTCATCGCTTCCAACATCGCAAACGCGGGAACGCCGGGATACAAGGCGCGCGACATCGATTTCGCCAGCGCGCTGAAAGCCCGGATGGCCGGCAGTGACAGCGATCAGGCAGCGAACGCCGCCACGCTCTATCGCGTGCCGGTGATGCCCAGCCTCGACGGCAACACCGTCGAAATGGCGACGGAGCAGACCGCCTTTGCCGAGAACGCGGTTGGCTATTCCGCCACGCTTTCGTTCATTCGCTCCCGGGTCGAAACCCTGAGCCGCGCCATGAAGGGAGATTGACCATGGCTTCGCCGATGAACCTCTTCACCGTCGCGCAGCGTTCCATGTCGGCCCAGCTCGTGCGCATGAATTCAGCCGCGTCCAATCTCGCCAATGCCGGCAGCATCGCGGCGAGCGAAGACAAGGCCTATCGACCGATGCGGGCCGTATTCGCCGAACAGCTCGACCAGGCCACCGGCCTTTCGACGGTTCGGGTGGCCGGTGTCTATCGCACCGATACGGCTCCGGTGAAGCGGCACGACCCCACCAATCCGATGGCGGATGCCGAAGGCAACATCTTCGAATCGCCGGTCGATCAGAATGCCGAGATGGTCGAGATGCTCGAAAGCTCCCGGCAATATCAGAACATGGTCGAGGCCCTGCAAACCGCCAAGCAACTCATGCTTGAAACGATGAGGATCAAATGAGCGTAAATTCGATCACAGGCACGTCGTCTTCGACGTCGGCAAGTTCCTCCACATCCGGCTTTGCCGCGCTGGGGCAGGAAGATTTTCTGCATCTTCTGACCACCCAGCTGCAGATGCAGGATCCCTTCAATCCCGTCGACAACAAGGAGATGCTGGCGCAGATGGCGCAATTCTCCTCGCTCGCCGGCATTTCGGACATGGGCGAAACGCTCGGCGCGATCGCGACGAAGCTCGACACGCTCATCGCGCAACAGGCCAATGCCGCCAACATCGCCCAGGCGAGCACGCCGGACACCGGCTCATCAGCGCCGGCGACCGAAGATTCGGCCGCCGGCTCCGAAACCCAGACATCAGCCTAGGAATTCAAAAGGAGAAGTTCCAATGTCCTTCTACACCTCCCTTACCGGCCTGAAGAATTCTCAGACCGAACTCAGCGTCATCGCGCATAATATCGCAAACGCCGAAACCAACGGCTTCAAGAAAAGCACCGTCGCCTTCGCCGACGTCATCGCAAGTTCCAATACTTCGGACCCGCGCATGGCAGTCGGCGTCGGCTCCAGCGTGGAAAGCATCACCCAGAATTTCGGAGTGGGGCCGATCGAGCAGACCGGGTCCGCGCTCGATATTGCGATCAATGGCAACGGGTTCTTCACCACGCAATCCTCGCTCACGGGCGAGACCTACTACACCCGCAATGGCAGCTTCACCATCGATCCGGCGGGCTACATCACGGATGGCAGTGAAAATCGCCTCCAGGGCTTCCCGGTCGATTCCAGCGGCACGCCCACATCGACCACTCCGGCCGATGTCCAGATTCCTGCCGTCAATGGTTCCGGCGCCGAATCCACCGGCGTGACCGTTGGCACCGACGGCAACATCGTGGCTTCCTATGCCGATGGTTCCACCACCATCGTGGCCAAGATCGCTCTTGCGACTTTCACCACGCCAACCGGCCTGAAACAGGTGGGCTCGTCGAACTGGGAGGTCACCGGCATTTCCGGCGCAGCCCAATATGGCAATCCCAGCGAAGGCAATTATGGCAAGCTTCTGTCCGGCGCGCTTGAACGCTCCAATGTCGATATCGCGGAAGAGCTGGTGCGCCTGATCACCGCCCAGCGGAACTTCCAGGCCAATGCCAAGGCGATCGACACGGCAACGCAGATCACGCAGACCGTGATCAACCTGCGGACCTGATCGTCATGGACCGGCTGATCTATACCGCGGTTTCCGGCATGGCGGATTCGATGATCCGCCAGCATGCCATCGCCAGCAATCTGGCGAATGCGCAAACCATCGGTTTTCGCGCGGAAACCTTCGAGTCCGCTCCGGTGACGATCAAGGGCCAGGCGCTGGAAGCGCGGGCCATGGTCACGACCGGGGTGCTCGGCGCCGATATGTCATCCGGGGCCATTATCGAAACCGGCAATCCGCTGGATGTCGCGATCAATGGCGAGGCGCTGCTCACCGTCCAGGCAACGGACGGCACGGAGGCCTATACCCGCCGGGGCGACCTTTCGATTTCCGCAAGCGGCGCGCTCGTCAATGGCGATGGTCGCCCTGTGATGGGTTCGGGGGGGCCCATCACAGTTCCGCTGGATACCGAGGTTTCCATCGGGCCCGATGGCAGCGTGCTCGTCAGGGAACGCGAAAATCCGGAGCTGCCGCCGCAAGTGGTCGACAAGCTCAAGCTGGTCAGCCCGCAAGGCAGCCCGGTCGCCAAAGGCATGGACGGATTGTTCCGGGTCCGGGAGGGCGGCGTCCTTCCCGTTGATGAAACCGCGCAGATTCAAGCCGGCGCGCTTGAACAGTCCAACGTCAATGCAACCAAAATTCTGGTCGAAATGGTCGAGGCCCAGCGCCTCTTCGACATGCGCACCAAGCTCATCTCCACCGCTCGAGAAATCGATGAAGGCGGTGCGAACCTGATGCGTATCTGATCCCAGGGAGACTGAACAATGCCGAATTCCGCACTCCAAGTCGCCCGCACCGGGCTGGAAGCACAAGACACGCGGATGCGCGTGATCGCGAACAACCTCGCCAACGTCGGCACCACCGCCTTCAAGCGGGACCGCGCCAATTTCGCCACGCTGGCCTATCAGAACCTGCGCGTGGCCGGGCAGCAGTCCAGCAGCGAGACCGATTATGCGACCGGCCTCAATCTCGGCACGGGCGTAGCGGTCCAGTCCACCAGCCGGATCGCGACCCAGGGCACGCTCAACAACACGGGCAACGCACTGGACCTGGCGCTCGACGGCGACGGCTATTTCCAGATCGAGATGCCCGGCGGCCAGACCGCCTATACCAGGGCCGGCAATTTCACGCGTTCGGCGGAAGGGGAGCTGGTAACGGTTCAGGGGTACAAGGTCATGCCCGGGATCACGGTTCCGGAAGACGCCACCGCCATCACCGTCGCGCCCGACGGCACGGTCTCGGCCACCACCGCCGCCGGCGGAGCGCCGACCGAGCTTGGCCAGATCCAGATTGCGTCCTTCGCCAATCCCGCCGGGCTGCAGGCCATGAGCGATAACTTCCTGCTCGAAACGGCTGCCAGCGGCGCCGCCCAGCTCGGTGCCGCCGGCGAGGCCGGACGCGGCAACATCCGCCAGGGCATGCTCGAGGCTTCCAACGTGAACGTGGTCGAAGAGCTGGTGGACATGATCGAATGCCAGCGCGCCTACGAAATCAACTCCAAGATGATTTCGGCGGTCGACGAAATGCTCCGCAACGCCAATCAGACGCTGTAACCGCCATGCACAAAGCCTTTCTCCCCGTAGCCATGCTGCTGGTCGGCACAGCCCCGGCTTTCGCGAAATCCAAGCGTTCGCCGGAATTCGCCGCCACTCTGCCGGTCGCGCCGGCCGCGCCCGCGACAGCGGACGGCAGCATCTTCAACGTAGCCAACGGTTACGCGCCCCTGCATCAGGGCAATCGCGCACGGGCCATCGGCGATCCGCTGACCATCGTGCTGGTGGAAAATACGGTCACTTCCAAGTCGGCCGGATCCAAGACAGACCGCGATGGCGGCTTCTCGATTACCCCCCCAACCGCCGGGCCGCTCGATTTTCTCAACCCCAATGCCCTTAAAGCTTCGGGACAATCGTCGTTCAAGGGACAGGGGAATGCAACGCAGACCAGCAGCCTGTCCGGCCAGCTCGGTGTCACCATTGCGGAAGTTCGCCCGAACGGAACAGCTCTCGTAAGAGGGGAAAAACGGTTGATGCTGAGCCAGGGTGAAGAATGGGTCCAGTTCTCCGGTATCGTGCGGCTTGCCGATATCGACGAGGACAGCCGCATCGTCTCCACTCGCGTGGCGGATGCGCGGATCGTCTATTCCGGCAAGGGATCGATCCAGCGGGCCAGCCGCGAGGGTTGGCTCAGCCGCTTCTTCAACATGATCAGTCCGTTCTGATTGGGGTTCCGTTATGTCTCGTATCCTTTCCATCCTGCTCGCAAGCTTCGCCCTCCTCGCGGGGGCTTTGCCTGCGCATGCCGAGCGCGTGCGCGATCTGGGCACATTCCAGGGCGTGAGGACCAACCAGCTGACCGGCTATGGCATCGTGGTCGGGCTTGAGGGGACCGGGGACGACAATCTGGAATATCTCACCCAGGCGATGCGCGGGGTTTCGGGCCGGATGGGGCTGCAATTGCCCCCCGGCGTCAGCCCCGGCCTCAAGAACGCGGCCGCGGTGATGATCACCGCCGAGCTGCCCGCCTTCGCGAAGCCCGGGCAGCGGATCGACGTCACCGTCTCCACCATCGGCAAGGCCAAGAGCGTTCGTGGCGGTGCCCTGATCCTGACCCCGCTCTATGGCGCGGACGGGCAGATCTACGCGATGGCCCAGGGCAATCTCGCCGTAGGCGGCCTGGGCATTTCCGGCCGCGACGGATCGAAGCTTTCCGTCAACGTTCCGACCGTGGGCCGGATCGCCGGCGGCGCCAGCGTCGAACGCGCGGTGGATACCGGTTTCGAGAACTCCGATGTCCTGCGCTGGAACCTGTTCGAAGCGGATTTCCTCACCGCCAGCCGGGTGCGCGACGCGATCAATGCCCGCTTTCCCGGAACCGCGACGATCGAGGACGGCGTTACCCTGGCCCTCAATCTGCCGTTCGGAACCGACATGCGCGGCAGCATGATGGCGCAGATCGAAATGATCGATGTGAAGCCGGCCGAAAGCCGCGCGAAGGTGATCGTCAACAGCCGTACCGGAACCGTGGTGATCAACAGCGCGGTGCGCCTCGCACCGGCCGCGATCAGCCACGGCAAACTCGTGGTCCGCGTCGATGAAAGCCCCCGGGTGGTACAGCCCGCGCCGTTCAGCCAGGGCCGTACCGAAACCGAGCAGAGCAGCTCGATCAGCGTGGAGGAAGGCGGCGCCCATGTTGTCAACTTCCAGCCCGGCGCCTCGCTGGCCCAGCTGGTGGACGCTCTCAACATGCTGGGCGTCACCCCGTCCGATCTCGTGGCGATCCTTGAATCGCTCAAGCAGGCGGGCGCTCTCAATGCTGAAATGGTGGTGATATGATCGCAATCACATCCTCACTCCCGCTCGCGCCGAAAAGCGACGACCGGCAGGCGCTGGCCCAGGCGGCCACGCGCTTCGAGGCAATCTTCGCGCGGCAGATGCTGGCCTCGGCCCGCCAGGCGAGCTTCGGCGACAGCCTGTTCTCCAGCCAGGCCAATGGCACGTTCCGGCAGATGCTGGATGAACGCTTCGCCGACATTCTGGCAAATGGCGGATCACTGGGGCTCGGCAAGATGATCGAGGCCCAGCTCGCGCGCCAGATGGACCTGGATAAGGAGGCCTGATCCATGGCATCTGATCTGCTCTCGATTGCGGCAAGCGGTGCGAAGACAGCCCGCACAGCGCTGGAGGTCACCTCGCAGAACATCGCCAACGCATCCAGCGAAGGCTATGTACGGCGTTCGGTCGAGCTGTCGGAAGTCGCTTCTCCGACCGCGATGGGGCAGATCGGCGATGTCTCGCTTTCCGGCGTCCGGCTGAACCGCGTCGTTCGCAATGCGGATGTTTTCCGTCTCGCCGAAGTGCGGCGGACGAGCAGCGATGTGAGCCGCGCGAACGCTGAGCTTTCCGGCCTCGAGAATATCGAGGCTTCGCTGGAAAACACCCAGGTCTATAGCGCGATCACCGGTTTCGAAGCCTCGCTCGAGGCGCTGGCATCGGATCCCACCAATCCTTCCTTGCGTTCGTCCGCGCTTGAAAATGCGCGAACGCTGGCGCGCAGCTTCAATCTCGCGGCAGGTGCGCTCGATTCCGTCCGGGAAGGACTGCAGTTCGATGCCGCGGCGAGCGTCAACGACGTCAATGTCTATGCGGAGGAGCTCGCCCGGATCAATCTGCGCCTCGCCAGGGCCCAGAACGGCAGCTCCGACCAGTCATCCCTGCTCGATCAGCGCGACCTGATGCTGCAGAAGCTGAGCGAACACGCCGACATTACGGTCACCATCGCCTCCAACTACACCGTCGAGATCCGCCTCGGTTCGGGGGGCGCGGTTCCGCTGGTCCAGGGCGGCAATGCCACGCAGCTGGCGAGCACGACCGCCGCCGATGGGACCTTATCCTTTTCCGTCGGAGGATCGCCGGTCACGCTCTCGGGCGGAGACCTTGCCGGCACAGCGCAGGCGCTGGTACATGTGCGCGATACCCGCACTGCCCTGAACGGCGTCGCGGCCGAACTGATCACGACCGTCAACTCGATCCAGACCGGCGGCACCGCGCTGGATGGTTCGGCCGGCCAGCCCATGTTCTCGGGCACCAGCGCCAGCGATATCGCGGTTACGCTCGCCAGCGCAGCGGGGATTGCCACCGCACCCGCCGGCGCGCCCGCGGGTTCACGCGATGCGACCAATCTCACCGCCTTGCGGACCGCGCTTTCCGCCAGTGATATCGCTGGCGATACCAATAATCTGCTGTTCGATATCTCCAGCAAGGTTTCCGGACGGAGCACGACGCGCGATGCGCTGGTCACCATCGCCGCTTCGGCAAAGCTCGCGCTGTCGAGCCAGGCGGGCGTCGATCTCGATCAGGAAGCGGTCAATCTCGTTCGCTACCAGCAGGCTTTCCAGGCCTCGGGGCGAGCGATGCAGGTCGCTACCGAGCTCTTCGACACGATCCTGGGCATAGGGTGACGCGATATGACGATCCTCTCCACCGGCGCTTTCTACGAACGCTCCACGCTGAGCATGAACACCCTGCGCAAGCAGGCCGAGCACCTGCAGACGCAGATCGGCACCGGCCAGCGCCTGACCCGCTCATCCGATGATCCGGTCGCCGCCGCGCGCCTGCGGGAACTGGCGCGCGCGGACACCCTCAGCGCCGCCAGCCTCAGCAATGCCAATCGTGCCAATGCCGACCTTGCCCTTGCCGACAACGCGCTGACCGAGATCTCGGACAATTTGATGCGCGCGCAGGAGCTTGCGTCCCAGGCCGCCAACGACACGCTGAGCGTTGCGCAACGCAAGGTGATCGGCGAGCAGCTGGCCACCATCAAGGCCAACCTGGTCGCCCTTGCCAATTCGCGCGACAGCACCGGCAATGCGCTGTTCGGCGGTGAGGTCGCCGGCAATGCCTACTCCACGGACGGCAGCGGCAACGCGGTCTATATCGGCACATCCAGCTCAAACGAGCTGCCGCTTGGCGACGGCCAGAGCGTGGTGCGCGGCGTGACCGGGCCGGAAGTGTTCAACTTCACCCACAATGGCAATGCGACCGACCTGTTCGCGGTGATCGGCACTCTTGCCGCCGCGCTTTCGAGCGGCACCGGCGATCCGGCCGCCGCGGCGAACGAGGCGCTCGGCGCGATGAGTACGGGCCTTGAAAAGGTCACCACCACCCAGACCGTGCTGGGCGCGCGGATGAATTGGGTCGATCTCAATATCGAACGCTATCAGCAGCAAGGCGAGGTGCGGGCCGATGAGCAATCGACCATCGGCAGCACCGACGTGTCCAGCGCGATTACCCAGCTCCAGCAAACGATGACGGTGCTGGAAGCCAGCCAGGCCAGCTTCGTGAAGCTCGCCAATCTTTCGCTTTTCAATCTGATTCAGTGAAGCACGAAAACCTGACGGAAAGGGATTATTGAAATGTTTGCTGCAATCGGGATTATCGTCCTGATCATCATGGTTTTCGGTGGCTTTGCACTTACCGGCGGCGCGCTCGGGCCGGTGATGCATGCCCTTCCGCACGAGATGCTCATCATTGGCGGTGCTGCGATCGGCGCGCTGATCGCAGGCAATTCCATGCATGAGCTCAAGGCCATCGGCTCCGGCCTGGCCAAGGTCTTCAAGGGGCCCAAGCATACCAAGCAGGATCATATCGACGCGATCCTGCTCACCACCAAGCTGATGAAGATCCTGCGCAGCGAAGGGCCGGTCGCTCTGGAAAGCCATGTGCAGGACCCAAGCACCTCTCCCATCTTCGCGGAGTTTCCACGGCTGCTGGGCAACAAGCCGCTGATCTCGCTCATCTGCGACACGTTGACGCTGATCGTGGTGTCATCGGGCACGCTCGAAACCCACGCCGTCGAGGAAGTGATGGACAACGCCATCAAGACCCATTTCCACGAGATGCACGAGCCCCAGCACGCCCTGCAAAGCCTGGCGGACGCGCTGCCGGCGCTGGGCATCGTCGCCGCCGTGCTCGGCGTGGTGAAGACGATGGGATCGATCGACAAGCCGCCGGCGATCCTGGGCGGCATGATCGGCTCCGCTCTGGTCGGCACCTTCCTGGGCGTGCTGCTGGCCTACGGCATCGTCGGCCCGCTGGCCGGGCGGCTCAAGCAGGTCATCGAACAGGACGAGCAGGTCTTCCACGCCGTGAAGCAGGTGATCATCTCCTCGCTCTATGGCTGGCCGCAGCCGCTGGTGGTGGAATCCGCCCGTTCCGGCCTGGGCCATGCCTTCCGCCCCGGCCTGACCGAGCTTCTCGACAGCCTGCGGGGCCGCTGAGATGGCGAGCGCAGGCCCCAAGCGCGGACGGAACGAACCGCCGCCACCCGTGATCGTCAAGAAGGTGGTGCTGGCCCAGGGCGGCGGGCACCACGGCGGCGCCTGGAAAGTCGCCTATGCGGATTTCGTGACCGCGATGATGGCCTTCTTCCTGCTGCTCTGGCTGCTCGGCGCAACCGAGGAGAACCAGCGCAAGGGGCTGGCCGACTATTTCACGCCCACCCTCGTCAAGCTGCGCGAGCAGAGCGCGGGGTCCGACGGGATGCTGGGCGGCGATTCCATTGTATCGGCCGACAACTATCCCCACCGCATGGGGCAGACCGGGACGCGATCCATCACAATTCCGCGTGACGCCAGCGGTGGCCCAAAGGAAGGCGGGACCCGCCAAAAGACGATCGAAGCCATGCGCAAGCGCCTGGAGGAAAAGCTGGCCGCGTCAGAGAAGATGCAGCGCCTGATCCGCCAGGTGCGGTTGGTCAACACCACGGAAGGCATCCGGATCGACCTGGTGGACGATGCCGACTTCTCCATGTTCCAGCTCGGCACGACCGTGCTGACCACGGAAGCGACCCAACTGCTGGACGCGATCGGCCACACCGTGGGGCCGGTCAACGGGGGATTGACCATCCGCGGCCACACCGACTCCCTGCCCTGGAAGAATGGCAGAACCGGAAACAACTGGGCGCTGTCCGCCGGCCGCGCGGAAGCGACCCGCCAGGCGCTGATGCGCGAAGGCATAGCCCAGTCCCGCTTCCTGCGGATCGAGGGCGTGGCCGACCGCGAATTGCTGGTGCAGGACGATCCCTCCGATCCGCGCAATCGCAGGATATCGATCCTGATGTCCAATTAGAGTGATTTCGAAGCAAGCGGATCACTTGCTGACTCGGAAATCACGGCGGAACAGGAAAATCCCGGGCTGCGGGAACGCAGTCGGGGGCATGCCGGCAGGCTTGGGGCTGCCGGTATGGGCTGGAGGGGGGTGGCGGAGCATGCTCCCGCCCTCCTCCAGCGTCCCACGCACTGCCACGCCGCATGCCGCCGGTCGAAGGCAGGGCGGCGCCCATCCATTCCGGAAGCGCCGCCAGGCCGGAATTGCGCGCGCGCCATCTGTGGACGTGCCGACCTTGCGGCGGCTGGCCGCGCGGCGCAGCCGCTCTCAGCCCAGGTTCCTGCGCCCATCGGCCAGCAGATCCACGATTTCGGCGGCGACGCTGGTCATATAGGCTTCCATCGCCACGCATCCCTCGTCGGTCAGCTCGACAAGGCTGACCCGCCGGTCATGCTCCGAAGCGATCTTGCGCAACAGGCCCTGATCTTCCAGCATCGCGATATAGCGCAACGCGGTGGTCGCCGGCACCATGGAAGCGACGCAAAGGCTGGAAACCGATACCTTCCGCCCCTGCCCGTGATTGATGTAGAGATCGAGCAATATGTCCCAGGCCGGCTCGCCGAACAATTGCCTGGGAAAGTAATGGTCCCGGGTTCGGCGGACACGATAGTAAGTCGTGCTCAGGGCGGACAGGGTATCTTGCTGCCCCGATCCGTTCACCGAAATCACATCTTCGACCAATTCCTGCCTGACCTTGTCGAACCAGCGCAGCAATTCATCCGACACCTGCCGCAGCTGGGCAAGCGAGGGTCGGGCCGCATGCGAACTCATGAAATCCCCCGGTTTTCAACGGATCAGCCCGAGTCTGGCGGATCTTCTGAAAACGATAGAAATTCCAATAAGCATTATCAATATACTTTGATGACACCGGTAATTTTTTAGTGGACTAAATTTCGTTTCGAAATTCACAAGATCCATTAAGGATCTTCTTTTCCAAAGATACGAGGAAATACTGCGCTATACATTAATGTACGCGCTGGTCCGACCATTGCCGGAGCATGCGCCAACGCGCCGGATTTTGCAAGCCGTTATGCTGGCCGATGCAAAAGCCGCCAATGCACGAAAGCCGCTGAAATGGCGCACTAAACAGACCTGCCTGAAACAGAGCCTGCACGGAAGCCGGCGAGCCTGGCCGGCTTCGCACGTCTGCGCCCTGCTTTTCCGGCTGACGAGCAGTATGACAGGCGAGCCTGCCCTGAAGAAAAAGCTTTCCTCCCCATGGCCGGCGAAAGACGAGCGCCCAGGGCCTTCGGCGTAAGGCAGGGAAGCGGCACCCGGATCGGCTATGGCAAGAGCCGCGTCCAGCCGGGCAAGGCTGCGTGAGGCCAGAGGGAGCAGCCAGCCGAATGCGCCTCTACAGATCGGGTATCAGATCGTGCAGATGCTCGGCCACGTCCGCCAGATGGATCTCCATCGCCTGATAGGCTTGCTCGGTCAGCTCGACATAGCTGACCCGCCGGTCATGCTTCGCCGGGATCCTTTGCAGCAGGCCGCGTTCCTCCAGCAAGGAAATATGGCGCAGCGCCGTGGTCGGCGGCACGGCGGAGGCGATGCACAGGCTGGTGACCGAAACCAGCCGCCCGCGCCGGGTGTTGATGAAGAGATCGAGCAGCATGTCCCAGGCGGGCTCACCGAACAGATCCTTGGGCAGCTGGCTGTCCCGCACCCGGCGGACCCGGTAATATTTCAACGCAATCGCCAGAAGCCGGTCGCCGATGCCGCGCTCGCCGGACTTTATGCCGAAATCGCGCTCCAACTCATTGGACCAGTGCAGCAGCTTCTCCGCCATCTCACGCAACTCGGCCTGAGACGGGCGAAACCTACGCGCTGTCATAACCCCTCAATTCTTCGGAAAACTCGAAAGCGATCACGCATCAATAAAAATATTACTTATGAAAATATGTAATATTTTAAATGTATTGAATTTATAATCAGGGATCGGCAGTTTAAATAATGCCGCAAGAAAACACAGACCTTCCTCTTTCATTATGGATCAATCTACGCTTGCAATAGCCCCACCCATGCCAAGCCGAAGGCGCTGAATTGCAAGCAGGTTGCCGGTTTGGCCGCCCGGCGCGCCGCGCGACGGCCCTGGCTCAATCGGGAATTAATCCGTTTTCGTTCAAACAATGGGGAAGCAGGTGCGGCTTGCCGTCGTTGACCAAGGCGCTGGTTCGTCACCTGACGCCCAGCGGGAGGAGCACCAGCCTTCTGCCGGTTCCGGTTGAACCGGAACAAGTCTGGAATTTACCTGTTTGCCGTGGTTTCGAGGCAGCAAGGGATCCACTGGCTTCGAAATCACTCCAAGGCCTGCCGCAAGAGGCGCCAAGGTTGACACAGTTGACACTGTTCAGGGAAAGAAAATTATCCGGCCGATCAGCACCGAAAATGGCAGCCGCGTGCACGGCCCGCATGCGAGAACCCCACCGCAGGAAACGGCGATGCATGGAGGATCGACTGTGCGAAAGAGCCGCCCCTGATGTGGCAGAGAAGGAGCATGTAGGAAAGTTGAGGAAGCTAACGCGGCCAACGATATAGATCCTCAGGATAGGCGAATGGTGGCTTACCTTTAACCACCTGCTCGATATCCTGCATAAGCCAGGAACCGAGTTTGATGTGCTCTGATCCTGCATCGCCAGGGGCGGGACGAACACCGGGTTTTGGCCCCAGTGCATAGCCATCGTCATAATGGCCCTTTGCCTGCTCGGTCATCTCCATCAGTTGCGCATAGCGCGCATCACCAAGTTTGCTTCGCAGGTGGTCAAGGCTTTGCTTTAGGCTGTCCCAACCTTCATCATATGTCTGGAATTCGTTCGGATAGTCGGAACTGTTGCAATTCGTCCTTAAATAAACGATGCTCTCACGGAGTTCCCGCAGATTCTGATCGATTATAATCATCGAGCAATCCTATTTTCCAATCCAGTAGAAACCGCCATAACTCTCGGGCCTGACGATCCCGATAGGAGCATTGTTGTTAGCAGCGCGGAAGTCCATGATTTGCGGTGTTTGAGCGGATTTAAAGCCTAAAGTTCCATCCAGAATCGTCCCACTCTGCGGGAAATAGAGGTCAGGAATCCGATAGGGCCCACTTGTTCCTTCCAGATAGAGACGCTGATTGATACGAACAAGGTCGATTCCATGGCCTTGCTCAAGGGCAAACGCTCTCAAGTCTCGGCGCGCGAAATCATCAACCTGATTGGCTCTGAAAAGATGTTCAGGCTGCCCAATGGGCGCCCTGATTTCGCCAACCGCAAGCTCAGCATCAACCTTAGCCAATCCTCGTTCATACGCCGCTGCATATCGTGCTTGATAGAGCGCTTCAATCGAAGGTGCCCTCTCAGCCACCACCACATTCGCAACGCTGCGTCCCGCTGCAACTCTAATGGCGGGCGCCGCGAGCGTGGCGACATCAAATCCCATGGCTCCCACCTGCCGGGCGGCAGCGGAATTGCCGGAGGCAGCCAGTGCTACGGTGGCGCTTGTTCTGCCAACCGTTCCGGTAACCGCCCGTCCGACATCACCCGGACTGGCCATGACAACCTGATCAAACCCCGCACCGAAACTATCGACAGCTCCCTTCAAGGTCTGCCCGGGATGGAAGAGCAAGGATCTCGCCCCGGAAAGGGTTCCGGAGGCTAGATTGACACCCCTTTGCAGGAAGCCCACAGGCACTTGCCCTAGAGCGTAAGCCTGTCGCGAAGCGGTCTGATAGCCCAAATAGTTGAGACGATCAGCAGCGATATTGGCAGCATGGGTGACGAGGTTACCTTGCAACTGAGGGTTGATATTCTCCGTTGCCTGCCTGATCGCCCAATCCAGCGAGTTATCGACCCTGCCGATCACCACAATGGCGTCGTCGTGGAGTTCCTGACCCTGCGCCTGCAACCATTCCCAGCCGCTCTGCAAGAGGCCAAGCCCCCGATCCCACATTTCACCAGCGGAGAGATTCACACCATAGTCGAGGTAAGGCTGGTCAGAGCGTATGCGGAAGCCATCTGCCTGCGGCTTTGCCATCACACCCAGCTCGCCGGTCAGGACTTCCGCATAACCGTTGCCTATGGTCGCGATGCCTTCACCAACCGGATTGCCAGCGCCCTGGCTATTGCGCTGCGCGGCTTCTGCGAGGGCAGAGTTGGCGGCCCCGCCCAAGGCGCGGCCGAGAGTCTGGCCAAGCGCATCCGGCAAGCCTCTCATCAGATTGTCGCCGAAGCCTTCCCCGGTGATGGATGAGCGGGTTGCGGCATAGGCAATGGTCGAAGCCATCGTAGAGCCAAGGTCATTGCCGATGCCGGTGGCAAAGAAACCGCCGGTCTTGGCAAGACCACGCGCAAATTCACCCCCGATGCCGGCGCCAACACCCGCCGCCGCCACGCTGGCAAAGTCGAACTTCGACTGCAGCCCGGTCGCCAGCGCAATACCTTGGGTGATCCCGTTGCCGAGCACGCCCCGTACCACGTCGCTGGCAAAGTTGGTGGCGCCTCCAAGCGCCCCGTCGGGAAGGTTGATGCCTGAAAGAGCACCACCCACGCCGCCGCCGATGGCTGCCAAGGCGACACCCTTGAAACTGAACTTGTCCTGGAGGCCGGTCGCCACTCCCACCGATTGGCTCGCTACGGAACCAATGGCGGCGGATGCCGCTCCGCCGACCACTGGACTGCCACCCAGGAAACCAGTCACCGGCGCCTTCACCACCAGAGTGACCGCGACCGCGACCGCCACCAGCAAAATCTGGCCCAGCCCGCCGCAGCCGCCCTTCTTCTTGGGCGGCTTGGGCGTGGTCGGCGAAAGATTGCCCACCGCCTCGGCCGGGTCATAGGGCTGCAGCGTCCCGGCATTGTGCGTGTTCTTCACCACGCCCGCCGGAAGCAGCAGCACCTGCCCCTCGATCAGACCCGCCTGCCCGGTGAGCCCGTTCGCCTCCGCCAGCTTGTACCACAGGTTCGCATCGCCCCACACCGCCTGCGCGATCGATTGCAGGCTGTCGCCCGGACGCACCGTGTAGCTGCCGCCAGAGGCCCCCTGGCTGTAGGAATTGACCGGATCGTAGCTCTGCGCGAAATCCGCATGGTCCACCGCCCCCAGCTGCCCGTTGCGATAGGTGCCCGCATTGCTCGGCGGCACGATCTGCCGGTCCGCGATCGAGGCCGCATAATCCTTGTCCAGCGTGCCGTTGTTGCCGGCATAGCCCAGCTCCTTGCCGGCGAAGCGATACCACACCTCATGCGGGCTGCCCGTCTGCCCGGAGGGCGCATTGGACGGCCGGCTCTCGTCGCGCCGGATGATCTGCCCGTTCTCGTCCATCCGGTAGGTGACCGTGCGCGGCTTGCCGTCGTTGATCGAGGCGCTGGTCAGCCGCCCCGCCGCATCGAACCGGTAGCTGGTGATGGTGGTGTTCGAGCCCTGTACCAGCTGGATCCCCGACTGCACCGCCCCCTCGCGCCAATCATAGCTGTAGGTGGTGGTCGAACCGGTCTGGCTGGCGCCGTTCTTCTTGTTGGTGGTGGACATCGAAACCACCGAGCCGAGCGCGGAGGACGCACCGCTGCCGTAATTATAGGTCGAGGTCGCGGTATAGGTGTCGCTGCCCTGCTTGGTCGTCGCGGTCTCGGACTGGATCTGGTTGCTGGCGTTGTAGGTGATATCGCGGCTGTAGGCGATGGTCGTGCCGTTCGCCTCATAGTCCTGCTGCTGCTTCAACCGCCCCAGCGCGTCATAGGTGAAGCTCGCCCGTCGGGTGGCGGCGCCGGTCGCCGTCGGGGCCGTGGGAATGGCCGAGGCCGAGCCCGGCATCGTCACGCTGGCGCCATTGGTGACATCCACGCGGGACAGCCGCCCCGCCGCGTCATAGCCGTAGATCTCGCGCTGCTCGCGATACTGGATCGCCCCCGTCTTCTGATAGCTGACGATGGAGACCCGGCGCCCGGCCGCGTCGTAGCCGATCTCCTTGCTGGCGCCGTCGTTCATGTTGCGAACGATCGTGGTGCCGCTGGCCCCCGCCGCGCCGGAGAGCACGCCGCGATCGATCACCAGCCGGTTGCGGGAATCGTAGCGGAACCAGTAATCCTGGATGCTTGCGGCCCCTACCGTGCCGTCGGTGTTGATCTTCCGGAAATTGGCGACCGAATGCCGCACATTGCCCGCCGCGTCGTAGGAATAGGTGATGTTCGCTGCGGGCGAGCTGGCGGTGCCCACCTCCGTCCACTGGATCAGCCGGCCCAGCGCGTCATAGCTGGCCGACTGGTTCTTCCAGACTTCCGGGCTGGTGGTGGTGCCGTTGACGGTCTGCCGCTTGCTGCCGACCTCCGTCTTGCGGTTGCCCAGCGTGTCATAGGTGTAGTCGGCATACGTCTCGGAAATGACGTTGGACTGGATGCCCGCTCCGAAATTGAAGTAATATTCATATTTCGTGGAGGTCTTGGCCTGCTTCAGCAGCCCGGTGTTGTAATAGAGATAGCTGTTGCTGGCGGTGCCGGTGCCCGGCGAAGAGGTGGGCGGCGTGGTGACGGTGGAAAGCAGCCGCCCCGCCGCGTCATAGGTGAAGGCCGTGGCGTTGGAGCCGAGATCGTTGCGCGAAATGGTCCGGCCGAACATATCTTCCTGCTCGGTCAGGCTGCGCCCGTTGGCATAGCCGATGGCGATGGTCCAGCCGCCGAACGTGCCCATGCCCGCGGTGGCGATTCCGCTATCCCAGCTGTAGCTGGTGGTGGTGACATCGCCGCCGAAGGCCCGTTGCGCCACGATGCGGCCCTGCATGTCGTATTGCGTGATCTCCTTGTTGGCCGCCCCGAGCACGCTGTTATAATGCGAAATCCGCTGGCCCAGGATGTCGTAGGCATAGCTGTCGGTCAGCCCGCTGCCTATTTCCACCGTCTGGATCAGGCGGCCCTTGCTGTCATAGCTCAGCAGGGTGGCGACGCCGGTCTCGTCGGTGATCTTGGTCGCTTCGCCGAAGACATTGTATTCGGTATGGACCGTGCCATCCGCATGGATCTCCTGGGCGATCAGCGGCGCCGCGCCGCCGAAGCCGGAGCCCGCGAAGAAGCCGAATCGGGTGAGATTGCCATTGGCGTCCCGCTGGCCGGTGACCCGGCCCGACGCATCGTGATAGAACCGCTCGGTCGGGCGGGCATCGACTGCCGAGCCGGCTTCGTCGACGACCTGGACGAGCGGGCGCTCCACCGTGATCAGGCGGCCCATCGTGTTGTAGGTGTAATCGGTGACGCCGCCCTGCGCGTCGGTCTCGCTCGCGACTTCGCCGAAGGCATTGTAGCTGCGCAGGCTGACCAGATCGGCGGTGCTGGCGCCCAGCTCGCGCCCTTCCTCGATCACCCTGATCGCCTGGCCGCGCTTGTCATAGGCCGTGAGCGTGCCGTTCACATTGGCCTGGCCGACCGCCGCATAGGCATTCTGGATCGACGCCACGCCGGCAAGGCTGGCCCCGGCGGAGGTCACCGCCAGCGTCTGGTTGCCCGCCTTGTCGTAGCCGAAATATTTCCAGACGCCGTCGCCGGCGTTGCTGGCCCAGACCCGGCCCGCCGCGTCATACCTGTTTTCCTGCTGCCACAACCCGTTGATGCCGATGCGAGTCACTTCGCCGAACGCGTTGTATTCCATCGAGGAATAGTCGTTGCTGGCCTGGAACGCCCAGGCGCCGCCCGATCCGACATAATAGCCCTGGCCGCGATTGCGTCCGAGCAGGTCGCAGCGATAGCCGATGGCCTCGCGCACGATCTGGGTCGCGCCGTTGGCGGCCATGCTCTGGCGGTCGTAATATTCGAGCGTCAGCCGGCCGGCCCTGTCATATTCGTAATAGCGCGTTTCCGCCTCGGCGCCGCTGCCCACGGTGACGCTGGCGAGGCGGCCGCCGGCACCATAGCTGTATCGCGTGGCCCGCTTGACCGAGCCGTCGACCGAGCCCTGCTCGCCGCGCACGAGGTTGCCCAGCCCGTCGTAGAAATAATCCGCCGCGGAATGATACTTCGCTTCCCGCCTGAGCCGCCCGCCTGCGTCATAGGTGAAATAGGTCGTCTCACCGGTGGCTTCCTCCCTGCTGACGACCTGCCCCAGCCCGTTGTACCGGTAATCGATCCGCGGCACCCCGCTGAAATAGCCGCCATTGCCATCATGGACCTGCACATTGAGGCGGGATTCCGACAGACGATTGCCGTTCCGGTCATAGGTATATTGAGTGATGCGGTCTTTCGCCGCGTCTTCCGTGACTGCGGGCGGATTGAAGATATTGTCCGGGATCACCGCGCGATTGGCGTAGCGCCGTTCCTGCGTGACATTGCCTTCCGCGTCATAGCTCCAGTCGGTACGATAGTTCTCCCCATCGACCTGCGCGATCTTGCGGCCCAGCTTGTCGTAATAGCTCCAGGTCACGGCGCCATTGGGGGCGGTGACCTTCGCGACATTGCCCTGATAGTCGTATGCATACTGCGTGATGAGCGACTGGTTGGCCTGGCTCGCCCAGCTGGCGCCGGAAACCTCGCCCGCCGTCACGCCGTTTACGCTGCTCGTCAGCATCCGGCCGAGATCGTCATAGGTGAAACTGGTAGTGCGCGCCGCGCCGCCCGGAGCGGCGGGAGCGGAGGCCTGCGCGCCTCCGGTGGCGGGAACGGTCACCGTGTTCTCATAGACCGTCACGCTGAGGACATTGCCGTTCGCGTCATAGCCATAGGCGGTGTAGGTGCCGAGGGCGTTGATCTCCACGACCTTGCGGTTCAGTTGGTCATAGAAGAACACCGTCGCCGCGCCGGCCGCATCGACTGTCTTGATGATGTTGCCGCGCGCATCATAGGCGATGGTTTCGGTCGGCTGCCCGGATTCGGCAGCCACCGCCCTGGTGGCAAGATCGATCCTGAAGCCGGAAACGCTTTCCCCCTTCGTCTCGACCAGCCGGTCGAGCATGTCATAGGCGTAGGTGGTGACCCGCTCTTCCGGCAGGCCGACTGCCTCGGTCCGCGCAATCAGGTTGCCGCGCGCGTCGTAGGTGTAGCTGTTCCGGACCGGCAGGGATTGTTCGACCCCGGCGCTGGTGTAGGATTTGACGGGCAGGGTTTCCGAAAGCAGCAGGCCGCGCTTGTCGTAGACATAGGTCGTGGTCCCGCCGGCCTGGACCGCGTCGGTCCATGACTTGGCCGTGGCCGCCACGCGATTGCCATAGGCATCGTAGGCGAAGGTCTCGAAATATCCTTCCGCATCGGTGACCTTGATCAGCTGGCCCCGCTCGTCATATTCGAACGATGTCTGGGCCGCGTTCTGCGCACCCGCCGGATCCAGCCGGGTCAGCGAAACCCGCTGGCCGAAGGCATTGTAAGCATAGGTTTCCCGGTAGCCCTCGGCATCGGTCCGCCCGACCAGCAAGCCCCTGCGGTCGTACTCGAACGATGTCCTGGCGGAGGCGAAGGGATCATTGTCCTCATTGGCCAGCAGTTCCTGCAAGTCCTGGGAAAGCCGGGTGAGGGTGGATTGCGCATTGGAAGCGCTGGTCTGCAGGGCCCTGATCGACGCAAATTCGCCAAGCGCCTGCGCACCCGCAAGCGCCCGGTCGATCGCGATCTGCGCGAGCGCCGCCTGCAGGCGGGTATTGTCGATATGGAAGACGGCCTCCGGCGCGAACTTCGCTTCGATGAATTCCTGCGCGAAAACCGGGAGTGTGGAGCGCGTCTCGAACTCCCTTATCGCGGACTCCCAGCGCTCCACCTCCCACTCGACATCCCTGATATCGAAACCGATCCGCATGCGCTGGTGCGAAGGCGCATTATCGTACTGCACCTGCAAGGCCGCTATCTCATCTTCCAGTTCATGGATCCGGGCTGTGAGATAGGGGATCGGATCGGCCAGCGCCTCCTCCAGTCTGGCCCCTATATCCGCCGCTTCATAACCAAATCGGCGAAACGCTTCGGTTACGAGCTGATCGCCCAGCCCGCTGAACGAGTAGCGCCCGTGCGCGAACTGAATGTCTATCTCCACCTGATCAATAATCGCGTCATAGGCCTGAATCTGGCGGTTCAGATTGGCGCGCGTGGTGGTCTGATAATAGGGCGTCTGATCATACTGCTGCTGGGTAGCGGCCCGGCTCGTAGTAAGTGCGTCAAGATACTGATCCAGATAGCTCAGCGCATCGCCAGCCGTCCCTTGCTGAATATCCGCCCCGACCTGCGCAATTCTTGCCTGCACCAAGGCGATCTGCCGCTGAAGAAGATCCCGGGTGTTCGACTGATGCTGAGGCGTCGCTGCAAGCTCGGCTTGCAGATCCGAGAGATCCTGATTCAAGGACTGGAGATGGATCGGAAGGAAATTTTCCAGCCTCCCGCCCAATACTCTGGAAATCTGAAGCTCAACGTATTCTATGTAATATTCGAGCTGTTCTATTCTGTCTTCCAGATCGGATTCGCCATATCCGTTATATCCACTTCCATGATACCAATTATCTTCATACTCCTGTTCGAGCTTGGCCAGATCGGCCGCGAGATAGGCTTGCAGAGTTTCGAACGCGAATTCCGGATCGCCCAGCCATTCATCGAGGGAGGCCATGGGAGCAGCCGCGACATCCAGCGCCCGAGCATCCACTATCGCCTGAAATTCTGCGATATCCTGAAATGGAGCATACAAATCCGCGAAAGTACTTTCGATGATGGCGACGCCAGTTTGCGACAGCGGCCGATTGAAAATTTGAATATCGCGAATTTCATCGTCTACATCGTCGATCAGCGCATCCAGCGCATCGATTTGCTGGCCCAGCGCATACCGCTCGGCTGATCCGAACGGGGCCGCATTTCTCTGGGCCTGCAGGATACTGCGCTGCGCCGACAGTTCACTGCGATGGGCTTGAAGATGAGGGAGCGGATTGGCCAGCGCAGCCGCCTTGGCGGCGTCGATCACCTGCAACCCCTCGCCCAGCACGTCGGCATCTTCGTTCGCGATAAGGCTGGCCTGCTGATCGAACGCCTTGTTGACGATCTTCCTGCCCAGCGAGGTGGGGGATTGTCCGTTCTGAACCCGCTGTATTTCGCTTGCCAGCGCGGCCACCTCATCTTCGAGAACCTGAATCTCGATGGAAAGCAGGCGCCGTTCCAAGGTAGCGGGATTGGAGGGCATGGCGTTGTATTCGGCCTGCCGCAACGCCAGTTCCGCGTTCAGCGCCGCAAGCCGGGCCTGCAAATAGGGCAGCGGCTGCAGCAGAGCCGCGCTCAACTGATCGGCAAGCACCCGGAGCTTGGCGGAATGCAGGAATTCGGCATCGACGATACCGAGACCCAAGGCGGTAAGGACCTGATTGTTCTGCGCCCGATTGATCTCGGCCTGAACCGCGCTGATGTTATTCTGCTGCGCATTGATCTGGGCATCCAGCGCGTCCCGCGTCTGGCTGGATGTGGCTTTCTGCCGCTTCGCCTGCAGCCTGGCGAGCTGATCCTGCAGATCGGCCTTGCGGTTCTGGAGATAGGATGCCGCAGCCAGCCCGCTGCTGGAAAGCGCGGCATTCACCGCGACCTGCCGCGCCGCGTCGAGATCGGCCTGGGCGGCCGCAAGATTGGCTTCGAGCGCAGCGAGCTGTGCCGCCAGCACATCCTCATAGGCAGCGAGCTCGGTGATGCGCGCCACTCGCGCTTCGACCAGGGCTATGCCGAAATCACTCAGCGGCTGGGCATTCTGGACCCGCGCGATTTCGTCTTCCAGATCGGCGATCTGCTCTTCGACATCGTCGATCTGCCTACCCTTCGACTGGCTGTACGGCATCCTCTCCAGGCCCTCGAGCTTGTCTTCAAGCTCTTGCAGGGCTTGCTGGAGATAGGAGAGCGGGTCGGCCAGGGCGACAGCCATTTCCGCCTCGGCAGCGGCAAGTTGCGCATTCGCGGCAGTGGCGGCGGGCTGAAGCGACGCGGCCCAGGCGTTCGCGAAAGCCGCGCCCGCGCCCCGCGCGACGATCTCATTTCCCAGCGATGTCAGAGCCTGCCCGTTCTGGAAGCGCGTGATCTGCCCCCGCACATCCCCGATCTCGCGTTCGACATCCTCGATGTCTTCCTCCAGCTCGTTTCGCTCGAGGTAATAACCATAGGGAGGCAGGGCATCGTATTGGGCCTGCAATGCGGCAAGTTCGACATTGAGCCGGTCGATCTCGGCCTGCAGGAAGGGCAGCGGCGCTTCCAGCGCGGCGGCGAGCACAGGCTGCACCGCCTCGAGCTTCTCGCGCAGATCGTCGCGGCGAATCCTTGCCGCGGACAGCGCGGCCCTGGTCTCCTCTATCTCGATCGCCAGCGCATTTTCGACCTCGGGCGAAGCAAAGATCAGCTGCGCCGGATCGGTCGTCTCGTTCTGGTATGTGCGGACTTCCCTGATCTCGCCGAACGCATTGTAGAAATTCTTGGTAAGATAGTTTTCCGGATCGAGAACCGCGATCACCCGGCTGAGATTGTCGTAGAATGTCCGGGTGGATTTGCCGCGCGGATCGGTCACCTTCACCACATTGCCGAAGCCGTCATACTCATAGGCCACCACCCCACCCCTGGCGTCGGTCGCGGTGAGCAGCAGGCCCCTTTCGTCATAGCTGTAGGTGGTGACGTTGCCGTTGGCGTCGGTCGCGCTGATCCGGTTGCCGAGCCCGTCATAGGCATAGAACGAGCCGACCTGCCCGGGCTGACCATAGGCCTGGTATTCGGCCACGAGCCGGCCCGCGCCGTCATATTCGTAATGGGTCCGGACCTTCGCCCCGGCCACATTGTCCGCGCGATAGATATCGCTCAGCTGGCCCAGCGCATTGTAGACATGGCGGGTGACGAAGCCTTCGCCATCCGTGCTGGTCAGCAGACGGCCGGCATTGTCATAGCTGAAGCTCAGTGTGATCGGGCTGCCGGAGCCGGATGCGAAGGACGCGATCTGCGACAGCGTGGTGCCGTCCGTTACCGTGACCTTGTTGGGCCAGGCGGTTTCACCGAGCTTGCGGCCTTCCGCATCGTAGGTGAAGCCGCGCACATGGCCTTCGCCATCGACCGTGTAGAGCAGCTCGCCCCGCTCGCTGTACCAGTTGCGGGTGATGCGATTGGCGGCGTTGCCGGTCTGCGCCGCATTCGCGGCCCAATTGTCCAGCGCCCCGAGAGCAGCGCCCACATTGGCGATCGCGGCGAACTGCACGCTTTTGACCACACGCCCCGCCGCATCGTAGGAATAGGCGGTGACGCGCTGCTCGCCATCCACGATGTACCGCACCCGCCCCGTGGCATCGTAGATCGTGGATTCAGATCGATCCTGGTTCGGATTATGGGAAATCGCCGCGCCGACCTTCTCATAGGTCATTTCCGACGCCATGATCAGATTGGCAAATTGCCGCGTGGCGATCAGCTTCCCCGCATAATCGCGGTTGAAAGACGTGACTCCGCCCTGGGCGTTCACGACATAGGTGAGTTCCCCCGCCCCATTGTAGAGGAAGTAGCTGTGGCCGTCGGTCGCGCTGGCCGAGGTGGCCGAAGCGCGGAGTTGCGAGAAGCTGCCGGAGCTCCACAGCGAGGAGCCCGTCCGGGTGGCATAGGCGATCTCCTCCACCTTCTGCCCGGCCGCGTCATAGACATGCTCGGTCAGATAGCCTTCGCCATCCAGCACCCCGACGAGTTGGCCCGCCTTGTCGTAGAACTGGCGCGAGGCCACGTCCCTGGTGTTGGCGGAAGGCAGCACGGGCGCCGACGGGGGCGTGTTCCTGAGGGTGTTGAGCTGCGCCGCGCTCAGCCGGTTGTAATAGGCCGTGGTGCGCACCAGTCGGTCGGAGCCGTCATAGGCATAGCTGGCGACGCTGCCGTCGCCGGCAATGGTCTGGATGACGCGGCCGCCATCGTCATAGATCGTCCAGCTCCACAGGTCGGACGCGTTCGACGCCGGCCGGATGGCGGAAAGCTGGACGCCGCCGTCCGGGTTCGAGAGCAGCGCCAGATCGCCCGCGTCCAGGGCAGTGGTGTATCGGGCCAGGGCGACCACCCGGTCCGCCTTGTCGTAGCGATATTCGACCATCTCGCCGAGATGATTGACGTCCGCGACTTTCCGTCCCGCCCGGTCGTAGACGAAATAGCTCTTGCGCCCGGTGGCGTCGGTGACGACCCGCAATTGCCCGTTCTTGTCATAGGCATAGATGGTGTTGCCGCCCACGGTATGGGCGCCGCTGTCGAGCCTGCTGACGAGCTCGCCCGCGCGGTTGTAGGTCGAGACGCTGGTGTAGCCCGACGCGGTGGTGACGGTGGTCTTGAGCGCCGCATCGTTGAACACGATCGTCGTGGCGCCGCCCGCGAGGTCGGTGGAGGCGACCAGCCGCCCCAGCCCGTCATAGACGAAGCTTTCCGCATTCTCGCCTTCATGGTGCCGGGAAAGCAGCCGACCCGCCTGATCATAGGTGAAATGGCTGCGCGTGAACGGACGTGCGGGATCGCCCGCGCCGGATGCATCCGCGAACCGGAACGCCCGCGTGGAGGTCAGGCTGCCGCGAACGTCATAGGCATATTCGGTGACCTTGGCGGTTTTCAGATCGCCAAGGCCGGCCACCCATGCATCCATCCCGGCTTCACCGATCGGCGCGGGGCCGACCGGATAGGGATGGGCCGGATATTCGACCATCCGCGCCAGCTCGCCGGCGGCCGTATAGTCATATTCCGTGACCTGGCCCGCCCCGTTCACGGCGTAGCGCAGATGGCCCTCGGCATCATAGGCATATTGCGCATATTGCGCGGAGCTCGGCCCGCTTTCGTCCGACCCGTAGGCGAACTCGGTGATCAGGCGGTTGGCGCTGTCATAGGTCTTCTGCACCGTATTGCCATTGGCGTCGGCAATATGGGTGACGTTTCCATTCGCGTCATACTGATAGGTGGTCGTCTCGCCATTGCCATCGGTCACGCTCGCCACGTTGCCTTGGGCATCATAGGAGAACTGGACCTGCTGCGCGGCGGCGCCCGCCTGGGCCGGGGGCGCGACAATCCTGGTGAGGCGGTTGAAGCCATCGTAATCGAGCCGCGTCACCTGCCCGTCCGGGCCGGTGATGTCGGTCAGGCCCGCGCCATAGGACAGCGTGGTGACCCGGGTGTCGCCGGACGCGACGGTCTGCGTGAGCGTCTGCACCCGGCCGTTGGCGTCATAGGCGATCGCGAGAAGCGATCCATCGGTCTGCCCGATCGACGCGATCCGGTTGCTGGTGCCATCGTAAGTGTAGCTGACGGTATAGACCTTGCCGTTGGCGACCGAGTTGTTCTCCGGCGACAGATCGGTGGTGACGAGGATCAGCCGGTCGCTGGCGTCATAGGCATAGCGCGTGCGGGTCAGCGTGCTGGAAGCCAGCGTGGCGAGATTGGTATAGCCGGTGACGACCTGGGAGATATTGTTGCCCGCCCAGATATACTGGACCCAGGCGCCGTCGGCCGTGGTCACCTTGTCGAGCTTGTCCCCGGCATAGCTCCAGCTCAGGGTATTGCCGTCGATGTCGCTCGCCGTGGCGATGCGCCAGTTGTCGGCGCCATGCGCGGCGTAGCTTTCCGTCGCTTGCGTGCCGCCGTCACGCCAGGTCCACACATCGCCGGCGAAAGTGAGCTGGTCATGCGCGCCATCGCCCTCGGTCGTGACATAGGCCGCGCGCGCCTCGTTCCAGCCATAGACGACCACCGCCCCGTCGGCGCCCAGGCGGCTGATCGTGCTGCCCGCGGTGTTGATCGTTCCGGTCAGGCCGAAGACACGCCGGGTCGTGCTCTGCTGCCACTGATCGCCATTGTCGCCATCGGCCGCATCGGCGATGCTGTTGTGGGTCCGCGCGATCCCCACATCCGGGCCACGGCCCACCAGGAATTCGTCCTGATGGCTGATCAGCAGATTGCCGGTCGCCGCATTGACCGCGACATTCTCCCCGCCACGGCCCAGCAAACCCCCGCCCAGCTGCCCGGCGCCGCCGAGAATATTCGCGGAACCCCGCGTGAAACCGGCACCCGCACCCGTGAAAATCGCAACCATTCCGCCCTGCCCCGATTGACTGACCGACCAAGGAAGCACGCGCTTCCGCAGGTATGGTCCGACGAGGCGGGAGAAAGTTTAGCCGGGGCGCGAAATTTCTTTTGCGGGCGCGGCGGTTCGCAAGCAGGCGGGCGAGGTGGGGCTGGATCCCCGTTTGCACGGGGATGACGAATGAAGTGGACAGCCCCCCACCCCCGCTTGCGGGAGGGGTCGGGGGTGGGCTCTTCTCCTTTCCTACATCACGCAAATCTGCCTTATCCTGCGGGATGGCACACAGAGTATCCCGCACCCCCCGCTGGCCCGGCAACAGGCACATTCGCACGGGTGGAAAGGCGCCCGCGCGAAAGGTCACACCGGAAAACGCGGGTCGCCGGCCATGGAAGCGCCGTTTATCGTGCGGATGCGCGGCGTGGCGGGCCGAAATCGCAATCCACATTTCCGGCGTTCTGCGTCAACCGGCGGCAGGGCGTCATCCTCTCCTTCGTCATCCCAGCGAAGGCTGGGATCATTGTGAAGGGCACGGCACGTTGCCGAGAGAGATGCCAGCCTGCCCGAAAGGGCAGTTTATCCTGAGGGGCCGGCCTGCCGGCCAGCCGAAGGGCTGGCATGACGATGGGGCATAGGTTCCCGCTTTCGCGGGAATGACGAGGAGGGCGGGAATGACGAAGAAGGTGAGATGACGGAGGAAAGTTGAGATGACGAAAGGATGATACGGGACGGTTCCCACCCCGCTGCGACCAGCCTCGCAAGCTCGGCAAGTCTCGCTCCCCTCCCGCAAGCGGGAGGGGCCGGGGGTGGGCCATCCCCCTCAACCCGATCGCCCCTAGTAGCGCGCCCGCGCCGAGAGGAAGAAGCTCCGTCCCGCCTCGGGGAAGCCGTCGGTCAGGGTGTAGCTGTCATCGAAGGCATTGCGCACGCCCGCGCCGAGGACCACGCCGTCGATCACTTCGTAATCCAGCCGGAGGTTGGCCT
The DNA here is from genome assembly GCA_964468045.1 of uncultured Caenibius sp. Taxonomy (GTDB): domain Bacteria; phylum Pseudomonadota; class Alphaproteobacteria; order Sphingomonadales; family Sphingomonadaceae; genus JAWKXU01. The sequence continues at coordinate 76,781 of CAYXTO010000010.1, forward strand.
GCACATAGGCGCCGGTGCGATAATAACGCGTGCCCGCGGTGTTCACGGTCCAGCGGTCGGAGGCGATCTCCACCGAGGGCAGGATGCTCAGGCCGGGCAGCGGCTCCCAATTGACCCAGGCGAAGGCCTTGTGCCGGGGCACGCCGGTCGCTTCGAAGGCCAGAACGCTGGGATCGGTGAAATCGCGCTCGGTCCAGGTATAGTTCGCCCCGAGGCTCAGCGCGTCGCTCGCCTGGGCGCTCACCGCCAGTTCGACCCCGTAATATTCGCCCTTGCCGACATTGCGGCTCTGGCTGACCGAAGTCTCGTTGAAGATGAAGGGGAACGAGACGATCGCATCTTCCAGCCAGGAATAGAAGGCATTGCCTTCCACCCGGACCGCGCCGAACCGCTTCGATCCGCCCAGTTCGAGATTGGTGGCCCGCTCGGCCTTGAGATCGGGGTTGGAGGTCGCGCCGCCGAAGCGGGAGCTGAAGCGCTCGAACAGGGTGGGAAAGCGCGTGCGGGAGGACAGGCTGAGATGGGCCGACGTATCCGCGTCCGGCGTCCATTCGAGCCGCCCCTGCGCATTCCACGTATCGGCGTCGACCAGCGGATAGCCGAACAGCGTGCCGCCATTGCGCGCGCCGTTGAGGGCGAATTCGTCCGACTGGCGCAGGTCGCGCCAGTCATAGCTGAAGCCCGCCACCAGCAGGAGCGCGGGGCCGAGCTGCAGCCGGTCCTCGATCGCGATGCTGTACGTATCCTCGGCGCTTTTCTGCGGCGGCTCGATGAAGCCGGTGGGGAAGACCTGCGAATATTCCACATGCTCGTCGCGCCGGTAATGGAAGGCGAGGCTCAGGCGGTTGCCCCCCGTCGCATAGTCGAGCTGCGCCGAGCCGCCATAGGCCTCATCATCATACCAGCTGTTGAACACGCGCCCGGCCGGAAGGGTCTGGGTCGTCTGGGTATGGTCGTCGAAGCCGCGCAGCAGATTGTCGAAGGTGTTGCGATAGAGCCGCGTCTTCAGGGTCAGATTGTCTGTGAACGAGGTGGTGGAGAGGAAATAGATGCTCTCGATATTCCAGTAGGGCCAGCTCCAGGCCTGGGCCTGGGGGTTCGTGATGTGCAGCGGCGCGTTCTTCGATCCTTCCTGGCGGGTGTAGCTGATCGAATATTCGTCGGTGGCGTTGGGGGTGAAGCCCAGCTTGGCGTTGACGCGCCAATCCCTGGTGCGGCTGAATTCCCGTTCTCCGCCATCCTCGATGGCGGTGGGGGTGAAGCCCCCGGGCAGGTCCCAATGGTCGCGGAAGGTGCGGGCGTAGCTGGCCTGCGCATACCACTGGTCCTGCCGGGTGCCGAGCAAGGCGAAGGCGTTGTAGCCGGCATAGTCCGCGTCCCGGTCAAGCTCCAGAGTGCCGCGCATCTCGGCTTCGATCTCCTTGGTCGGCTTGCGGGTGACGAGGTTGATCGCGCCGCCCAGCGCACCCGGCCCGTCCAGCACCGAGGCATAGCCCTTGGCCACCTGGATCTCGGCGACGTCGGCGGTGAGGAAGCGGCCATAATCCAGCCGGTTGTCGTAAGGCAGATAGACGCGGATGCCGTCGATCGAAACCGGCACCTGGAGCCGGTCGAAGCCGCGCACGAAGATCAGCCGTTCGTTACGCGATCCGCCGCTGTTCGAGCTGCTGACGCCCGGCATCAGGTTTACCGCATCGTCGAGATGGTTGCGGTTGAAGGCTTCGATGGCCTGGGCGGTCATGGTTTCGCCGGTCACGGCGATGCCTTCCGGCCGTTGGCCGGTGACGACGATCTGACCGAGCGTGAAGGTTCCCGTCGCTTCACCCTGTTCGGGCGCATCGGCCGCTAATGCCGGAACTGCGAAGGAGGCCGACAAGGCTGCCACAAGGAAACACGAACGATGCATGGAAAACCCCCGGGAGGAAAGCGGTTGTCGACGAATGCGCGAAGCTATATTTACAGAAACATAGCTTGCCAAGGACACATATCTCCCATGATCAAGAACTATCCCCTCCTCATGGTCGCGGCATTGGCGCTGGGCCTTCCCATGGGAGCAAGCGCTTCGGAAAAGGCGCCGGAAAGCTGCACCGCCCCGGTAAAACCGGAAGGGCCGCTGGCCGCCTGGGAAAACCCGGTCGAATTGAAGGCGGCGGGCAGGGATCGCGATCTCGCGGCCGCAACGCTTCCTATCGGGCAGGCGGCGCGCGTCGCCCTGCTGCGGACCCCGGAGGTCCGGTATGCACTGCGCCCGGAGAAGCCGGGCGGATCGGTCAGCCATGGGGGAATGGTGGCCTTCTCGGTTGCCGAAAGCGGAACCTATCGCGTGGCGCTGGGCTCCGGCGCGTGGATCGACATCGTGGCGAACGGCAAGGCGGCGGTCTCGACCGCGCATGGCCACGGGCCGGCTTGCACCGGTATCCGCAAGATGGTGGATTTCGTGCTCGAGCCGGGCGATTACATCCTGCAGATCGCGGCGAATGGCGCTCCACAGGCGAATGTGCTGATCGCCCGCATGCCTTAGGCTCAGGACCCTGGAAGCGATGCGCCCGGCGGCCCTTGCGATACTATGCCTGCTGCTGACCGGCGCCGGGGGCTATGCTCCTTTCCTACATCCCGCAAATCTGGCTTATCCTGCCGGATGACACACAGAGTATCCCGCAGCCGACGCCAGCCCGGCAACAGGCACATTCGCACGGACGAAAAGAGGCCAGCGCGAAAGGTCACACCAGAAAACACGGGCCACGGGCGAGCGAAGCGCGGTTTATCGAGCCCTTACAGAACGCGGACGATCCAAATCGAAATGCACATTCCGGGTATTCTGCGTCAACCGCTCATGAGGGCGTGCATTGTCCCGTCATCCCCGTGCAAACGGGGATCCAGTCCTGTCTCGTCTATGCCGTCATGCCAGCCCTTCGGCTGGCTGGCCAAGCCAGCAGCTCAGGATAAACTGCCCTACGGCAGGCTGGCATCTCAGGCGGATGGGTGGCCTGCTGATGATAGAGATCCCAGCCTGCGCTGGGATGACGAAGAGGGCGGGGAAGCCGCTGTGAAAGCGTCAGGCCTTCCGGCTCGGCCTGGGCGATGGCAGCAGCGCGCGGTGCAGCGAGGCCATTTCGCCGGCATCGGCTGCCGCTTCCAGCCTGACCAGCAGGGCGCGATACTCGCCAAGGATGGTCCGGCCGAATTCGGTCACCCGCGCCCCGCCACCATGATGGCTCCCCGGCGAAGTCTCGACCAGCAGCTCCTTCCAGCAACGGTTCATGATGTCCACCAGGCGCCAGGCGCGGCTGTAGCTCATGCCCATGGATTTCCCGGCGGCGGAAATCGAGCCATGCACCGCGATCGCATCCAGCAGATCCGCCTTGCCCGGCCCCATGGCGATCTCTTCGCCACAGAAGATCTGGATCTTTATCTTCAGCGTATCGGTCATTCGCGGCTTCTAGCGTCGTCCGGCCGCCCGCGACAATCGGGCATGATCCCGCCTGCCATGCTTTTCTCAGGCTTCATGCCGGGCGATGCTGGAGGAGGCGCGATCCCGCTGCCGGGAGCATTCACTGACGAGAAAGTCGAGCAGGGCGCGGACCGAAGGGAGCAGGCCCCGGCGCGAAGGGAAGACGGCATGGATCACCCAGTCCGGCGGGCGCCACTCGGGCAGCACCGGCACAAGACGCCCCGCATCGATATCCCGCCAGATCATCATCGTCGGCAATTGCACCACCCCCACCCCGGCAAGCGCCGCCTGCCGCAAGGTCGCCATGTCGTCCGTTATCAGGCGCGGGCGATGCGGTATCCCGGCGGTCTCGCCGCTGCTCGCGACAAGCTGCCATTGATGGCTGCCCTGGGTCGGACCGAGGTCGAGACTGGGCAAGCCGGCAAGATCGCCGGGCGACATCAGCGGCTCGCTCACCAGAGCCGGGCTCGCGACCAGGCACTGGCTGCTCGTGTCAAGCTTGCGCATCACCAGATCGGTGGATTCGAGCGGCGGAAACCGGACACGGATCGCAAGGTCGAAGCCTTCCGCAATCACATCCACCCGGCGATTGGTGCCTGCCAGATGCACCTCGACGCCGGGATACGCCACCATGAAACGCGCGATCATTTCCCCGAGCTGGAAATTGAGCAGGGCGACCGGGCAGCTCATCCGGATGACACCACGCGGCTCGGCGCGGACCTCGGCAACGACCTGCTCCGCCGCTTCGGCTTCGACCAGCATGGCCAGGCAGCGCTCGTAGAATTCGCGCCCGATCTCCGTCACCGAAAAGCGGCGGGACGAGCGATTGAGCAAGCGCACGCCCAGCCGCTCTTCCAGCTGCTGGATCCGGCGGCTGAGCTTCGACTTCTGGATGCCCAGCGCCCTGCCCGCGGCGGCAAAGCCGCCATGATCGACCACCTGAACGAAGTAATAGAGATCGTTGAGGTCCTGCATCGTCCTGAAAATAGAACGATGCGTCGGATCTGGCAATCTTCCGGTAGCTTCGTTCCAGGATTAAGTATCGTGCAACAGGCGCGGCCCCCATCAGGCGCCCCGCCGCGGAGACGCGACATGAACAAGACAATCCTTGGCCGTTACGGCAACGATCGTGGGCACTGGGTCGGCGACGGCTTCCCCGTCCGCTCGCTCTTTTCCTACCAGACGCTCGACCGCCACATCAGCCCGTTCCTGCTGCTCGATTATGCGGGGCCGCATTATTTCGAGCCGACCGAGGCCCGGCGCGGCGTCGGCCAGCATCCGCATCGCGGGTTCGAAACAGTGACCATCGTCTATGATGGCGAAGTCGAGCATCGGGATTCCGCCGGCAATGGCGGGATCATCGGCCCCGGCGACGTGCAGTGGATGACGGCGGCCGGCGGCATCGTGCATGAGGAATATCACTCCCCGGCCTTCGCCAGGACCGGCGGCCCGTTCCGGATGGTGCAGCTGTGGGTCAATCTGCCCGCGAAGGACAAGCTGGCGCCTGGAGGATATCAGGCCATTGCCTCGGCCGAGATCCCGGTGGTCGACCTGCCCGACGACGCCGGCACGGCCCGGATCATCGCCGGCGAATTGCTGGGCGCGAAAGGTCCGGCAAGGACCTTCACGCCAATCAACGTATGGGACATGCGGCTGGCCCGCGATGCCGAATTGACGCTCGATCTGCCCGAAGGCCACATCGCCCTGCTGGTGGTGCTGGGCGGGCATGTCACCGTCAACGGCAGCCAGGAAGCGGGAGAAGCCGAAGTCATCCTGCTCGGCCGCGAAGGCAGCGGGGCATCGGTCCATGCCGATGGGGACTCGGTGCTGCTGGTGCTGACCGGCGAGCCGATCGACGAGCCCATCGTCGGCTATGGTCCGTTCGTGATGAACAGCGAGGCCGAAATTCGCCAGGCCATCGATGATTACAACAGCGGCAGGTTCGCCAGGGCGGCGGCCTGACCCCGGCCCGGCTCTCTCTCCTGCCGAGAGAGCCGGGCCTCCATTACCGGGCATCAGCCCCAACCCCGCGCCTGACAAGGCAAGGCGGCGGGTGTAGTCTGCCATCCTCCATTCCGGGGATCGGCTGGCCTCGACGGATACAAGGAGGAAATGGCAATGATCGAGATGGTGATCGAACAGCGGCGGCGCAGCCTGGGCGGCGGGCTGGAAGTGGGGCGGGTCCTGCCCTACGCCAAACGGCGCATGGTCGGCCCCTTCGTGTTCTTCGACCACATGGGTCCGCTCGACATTGCCGCGGGGCCGCACGAAAACCTCGATGTGCGGCCGCATCCCCATATCGGGCTATCGACCGTGACCTATCTGTTCTCGGGCGAAGTGATGCATCGCGACAGTGTGGGATCGATCCAGCAGATCCGGCCGCGCGAAGTCAACTGGATGACCGCCGGCAGCGGCGTGACCCATAGCGAACGGTTCGAGAAGGCGCATAGGCAGGGCGATCATTTGCACGGCATCCAGGCCTGGGTCGCCCTACCCACGGCGGACGAGGAAACCGCCCCGTCCTTTTCCCATCATGCAGGCGGCGACCTCCCCCAATGGAGCGACGCGGGCGTCCACGGCCAGCTTATCGCGGGCAGCGCCTACGGCCTCACCGCAGCGGCGAAAACGCATTCCCCCCTGTTCTATGCGCATCTGGATCTGGAAGCGGGGGCGGTTGCGGAGATCCCCACGGACCAGCCAGAACGCGCGCTTTATGTCGCCACCGGCGCGGTGGAGCTGGATGGCCGGCGCTTCGAAGCCGGACAGATGGTGGTGCTCGGCGAAGGCGCATCCTCGGCCCGCGCGGCGGAGCGATCGACCGTCATGGTCCTGGGCGGCGAGCCGCTCGGAGAACGCTTCATCTACTGGAATTTCGTATCGTCCTCGCAAGAGCGGCTGGCGCAAGCCGCCGCAGACTGGAAGGCCGGACGAATGAAGCTGCCCGATGCGGACGACAAGGAATTCATTCCCCTTCCCGAAGGCCCGGCCCCTTCGGCCCCGGCCATGTCGTAGGACGAAAGGATTGTGCAAATGCCCCATATCGCAGGTATCGCGGGCAGCCTCAGGCGTCATTCGTTCAATCTCGGCGTGCTCAACGCCGCGCGCGACCTGATGCCTGCCGACGCCACGCTTTCCGTCCATACGCTGGCGGAGATCCCGCTCTATAACGCCGATGAGGAAGAGGCGGACGGATTGCCGCCCGCGGTGATCGCATTGAAGGAGGCGGTGGCGCAAGCCGACGGCGTGCTGCTCGCAACCCCGGAATACAACAACGGCATACCCGGCGTGTTCAAGAACGCGATCGACTGGATGTCGCGGCCGACGGACGACATCGCGCGTATCTTCAGGAACCGGCCCTTCGCGGTGATCGGCGCCTCGCCCGGCGGTTTCGGGACGATCCTGGCGCAGGACGGCTGGCTGCCGGTGTTGCGCACGCTCGGCGCAAGGCCCTGGTTCGGCGGCCGCCTCATGATTTCGGGCGCAGGAAATCTTTTCGACGGGGACGGCCGATTGACCGACGAAGCCACGCGGGAACGGCTGCGGGAATTCCTGGCCGGCTTCACCCGCTTCGCGGCTGCCGGGGCCTGACAGGTTGCCGACCGATGCGGGCCCGCCCCCAGACAGGCCCGCGTTGGCGGAATATGGCGTTTACTTATTCTGGGCGTAGACGCGCGCCATGGCTTCCTGGGCCCTTGCGGTGATTTCGGCGCCTTCGAAGCCGGTGCCCATGACATCGTCGAAGCTGGCCAGAGTGGCGCGGTTGGTGCCCCGATAGTAAGGAATCACCTCCTCGGCGAACAACTGGTGGCTGCGCAGCGTCGCATCGTGCCGCGCCCAGTCCACGCCCATCAGCATGTAGCAGCCGAACCCGCCCGACTTCTCGATCAGCCGATCGATCTGCGCCCGCGCCATCTCCGGCGTCCCGATCACGGCCGCGCCGGTTTCGTTGAGCTGGTCCACCGCCTTGTCGCAATTGGACCAATCAATGCCAAGGCCGGGATTGATGTGCTCGCGGTAATTCTCCAGCTTGCACATCCCGTAGCGCACCTCATCGCGCGCCTGCTCGAAAGTCTCGGCGATATGCATCGGACCCACCAGCCGCCACTTGCTGCGATCCGCCACGTGGCCGAACTTTTTCGATTCGGTTGCCAGGATTTCCCAGTGTTCGAGCAGCTTTTCGACGCCGACAGGGTTGGTTGCCGCCACCGACAGCAGTCCCATCCCGTACTTGCCCGCCAGCAGCGGACCCGAGGGCGAGATCACTCCCACCGTCGCCATGTCGAAATTGGTGTAGGGCAGCAGCTGCAGCCGCGCATCGACCAGGTTGAACCAGTCGGTCTTGCGGGTCACTCGCTCGCCCCTGAACAGCGGGATCAGCACTTCCAGCGATTCATGCAGCATCCGCCGGTTGTTGAGCGGATCGAGGCCGACCATCTGCGCATCCTGCACCAGCTGGCCCGGCGCCAAGCCGAACATCATCCGCCCGCGCGTCATGTAGTCCAGCTGCACGATCCGGTCCGCCACCATCAGCGGATTGTGATAGGGGATGGTGATCGCCCCGGTTCCCAGCTTGATGTGCTTGGTCCGCTCCGCGGCCGCCGCGATCGTCAGCTCCGGGCACGAGATCGTCTCGACCCCGCCCGAGTGATGCTCCCCGATCCAGGCCTCGTCAAAGCCCAGGCGGTCCAGGTTGATGATCGTCTCCATGTCCTGCTGCAAACCCAGCAACGGGTTCAGCTCGGGCCGGTGATACGGCCCCATGAAAATCCCGAACCGCATCCCTTCCTCGATAAACTTCATAATCCTGGTCCTTTCCCTACCTGCCGCAGCCGTTGATCCGGACGCCGGGTCGCCTGCGAAATGGAATGGTCGATTGATAGGCCAGGCAAGGCGCGAGATATTGAACCGGAGTGCGCGGCGGGAGGTACGAGAATGCACGCGGCCCGGTTCCACGCCCCTTTGCACAGGGGCAACGGCCGCAATGATTTGCCGGATCAGGAATTCAGATTGCGGCGATACTGGTTGGGAGTAACCCCGAACCGCTGCCGGAACAGCCTGTTGAAATGGGAGGAATCGCAGAAACCCAGATCGTAGGCGATATCGGAAATCTTGGTATAGGCATTCTGCAGGGCCAGGGATCGCTTCGCCCGCTCCAGCCGTTCGACATTCACATAGTTGGAGAATGTCGTCCCATATTTGTGGAACAGGCTGTGCAAATAACGCACGCTGATGCCGAGTTCGGAAGCGATATCGGACGGGCTGAACCGATCCACGCCGATCCGGTCGTTCACCGCGCGCTTGGCCGCGGAAAATATCTCGAACTGGTGGCGGTTTGAAAATCTCGCTTCCGCGTCCCTTGGCAGGCAGGACAGGATGAAATCTATCGAGGTGTCGATCACGCTGTCGAGCTGCCGGGCAGGAATGCTTTCCAGCTCCCGATGGAGGTTCCGGATATGGGCGGCGATCAGCCGGGCGATCCCTTCCTTACCGGAAATCACCTGCCCTTCGAATTCATCGGAGAAACCCGACCTGCGCTCCACGATCTTGCGCGGAAGCCAGATCATCTCGCAGTGCGACGGCGCGAGACAATCGAACCGGGTGGGGACTTTTCCATCCCACAGGAGAATATCGCACTCTCCGGCTTCCATCACCTCGCCCCGCTGCTCCAGCAGCATCCGGCCGCCGTTATAGACGGTGAGGCAGATGTAATCGTCATTCGAGCGGCTTATTTCCCGATTTCCACGAGTGCCCGAACACAACCCATAGGACAGCTCGCCGAACAACAGCCCGCCATATTCCCGCCGGCGGATCGAGGCGCTGAATTCATTCTCCTGCGAACTGATGGTCCACGGCACCTCCAGCATCTCCGCGGCCTGCGCAAAGCTTTCCACGGAATGGAAGGTCTGCCCGTTCGAATTTATGTCCACAGCGGGATTTCCCATGACGCACCCGATCACCATTCCAAGGCCGTCATCCGGCCCTGATCCATCCTGTCGAATCCGGCACTTCAGGAATGCCGACAGGCACCAAGCCGAACATCGGCGATGATGCCCTGTAAGACCCTCGGGATGAATATTGCTTGTTCCATATCAAGGAATGGCAAGGTTTGAACAGGCAAGGCGGCCCGCATTACTGATTTCCGTCGCTTCCCCGACAGGAACGCAGATGCTGTCCTGCATTCTGCCGACTTGGCATCCTGCTCCTTGCGGATAGGATCGCCATATCGGGAATCGGAGAGGAACCCAGATGAAAGCCGCCATACTGAGTGCAGGCGCCATTCGCGTCGATGATCTGCCGGAGCCCACTCCCGAAGCGGGACATATCGTCGTCAAGCCGCTGGTCTGCGGAATTTGCGGCAGCGACCTGCATGCGCGCGACCATGCCCCGCATTTGTGCGACCTGCTGCATCGCGCCGGTTTCCGCGGGTTCATGGACCCGGAGCAGCCGGTGGTGATGGGGCATGAATTCTGTTGCGAGGTCATCGAATCCACGGGTTCGCTGAAGGCCGGCGACCGGGTGGTTTCGCTGCCCTTCCTGATCGGCCCGCAGGGGATCGTGCTGATCGGCTATTCCAACCATTTCCCGGGCGCTTTCGCGGAGCGGATGCTGCTCGACGCGGCCAGCTGCGTTCGCGTGCCGGATGACGTTCCCACGGAAATGGCCGCGCTTACCGAACCGCTGGCGGTGGCCGTGCATGCCGTGAACGAAGGCAGGGCCGGACCTGACGCAGCCTATGCCGTCATCGGCTGCGGGCCGGTCGGGCTGTTCGTGATCGCCCGGCTGCGCGCACTCGGCCTCGGGCCGATCCTGGCGATCGAGCCCAATCCCGCCCGCCGGGCCATGGCGGAAAGGATGGGCGCCGATACGGTCATGGCGCCCGATGGCACGACAGGGGAATGGTGGGATGAGATGGGCCTGCCTCTCGGCCTTTCCGATGCCATGGCGGTCGATCCGGCTTCCCGCCGCCGGTCGCGCGCGGTCATCTTCGAATGCGTGGGCAAGCCCGGCATGCTGATGCAGGTTGCGCGCGGCGCTCCGGTCGGCGCGACCATCGTCGTCGTGGGCAACTGCATGGAAGACGATGCGATCGAACCGGCGTTCCTGCTGCAGAAAAGCCTCAACCTGCAATTCGTCTTCGCCTATACGCCCGACGAATTCGGCGAAGCCTTCTCGATGATCTGCGAAAATCCCGACCGGCTGCAACCGATGATCAGCGAAACCACCGATCTGGCGGGCGTGAACGCCGCGTTCGACAGGCTTGGCGGCGGCGACGCCGCGATCAAGATCCTGGTGCGGCCCGATCTCTGAGAGACAGGCCCCGCCGGAACCTCAGAAATTCGCCGATCCGACGCGCCGCATCTCCACCGAACGGCGCAGCAGATCCCAGATCGAATCCTCGAGTCGCCTCGCCGCCTCATTTGGATCGGTCTCCACCCGCTCGTGCAGGCCGATCAGGGCATGGCGCAGGCGTTCATTTTCCTTCTGCAGGCTGGAAATACGCAGATCGGCATCATCGCCCCGCGCGCCTTCGATCAAGCCGGAGTCGCCGAACAGTTCCCCACCCTGCCGCAGCAAGGTGCGAATGGCTTTGTTCTCACTCACCAGATTGGCGGCCGCGCCATCCCATTGCTCGGCGATCATATCGAGCAGTTCCGCGCCCATCGCCGCGACATTGGCGCGAAAGCCGGTAAGCTCGGCCATGAGATCGGTCCGCAAGCGCGTGGCGAGTTCCGCCGCGACCATCGCAACGCCTGGTTTCATAGTTTCCCCATCAGTTCGAGTGCCGCCTTGTCCTGCGAATTGCGCAGCCACCACGCCGCATAGGCGTGGATCACTTCGCGTCCGCTGCCGCTTTCCCAGACATGGGCGCAAGCATCCCAGATCGCCTGCGCCTTCACGCAGGTAAACAATTCCCACCAGGCAAGCGCTTCCGGACCGGCGGTTAGACCGCTGGCCTCCTCCCATATCCGGATCGCCTCCTCGCGCAGGGCAAGGCCGGAGCGCCGGTCGTTCTTGCCGAAGGAAAAGGTGCGGGTCATGCTCCACGCGAGATCCTCCAGCGGATCGCCGCAATGCGCCATTTCCCAGTCGAGCACGGCTTTCAGATCGCCTTCGTCGTCATAGAGGAAATTGCCGGCGCGGAAATCGCCATGTACCAGAGCCAGCTGCTGCGCGACCGGCTGCCAGCGATAGAGCTTGCGGATCGCCGCGCGGATGATCGGCTGCGGGCCGACATCGTGCCGGTCGAGATAGGCCACCCAGTAATCAAGCTCCTGCCGGGCGGTGTTTTCCCGGGTCGCCGGGCGGGTGAACGAAAGGTCCAGCCGTTCGGCCGGAACGGCCGCCAGCCTGCCCATGGTGGACCACATCTCCTGCGCCACCTTGGGCAATCGATCGGCCCATTCGGGCTGCTGCAACTGATATTCGCTGTTGTGGAAGCCGCGCAGGTCTTCCGCCAGGGAAATGGCGCCGCCCAGCGGTTCCGGGTCCTCTTCCAGCAGGATCATTTTCGGAACGGGGATGCCGTGCCCGTAGATCGCCCGATAGGCCTCGAATTCATGCCGGCGGTCGCTGTCCACGTTCGAGGCTGGCGGGTCGCGCCGCAGAATGACCTTCAACGCCTCGCGCGCGCCCGATCCATCGACATAGGAAAGATCGAAGCGGAACGTCTCCCGCGAGGCTCCCATCGGCAGGCGATGCAGGCCTTCCACCTTGATTTCCCGCCATTCCGGCTTTCGCCCGGCCAAATAGGCGGTGAGATCGGCCTCCGTGATTTCCTTCATGCATCCCGTCCCGACAATATTGTTGGACATGGATAGACTCGAGAACATCGACCGGGCAACAACGGAATTCCGTCCCTATGGGCGCGGGACGATCGACCTAGACTGACGCATTACCTGCGACCTTGCCGGAAAGGGCCTGAACGTGCTGATCAAATATGACGACTATCCGCTCCACCAGACCGCGGAGCCGCTGTCATACATTTCCACCAGCGAGCGGAATTTCTACGCGCGCTACTGGTATAACGGCTATGATTTCGATGGAGAATTCTACATCGGCGTCGCCTTTGCCGCCTATCCCCACCGCGAGGTGATGGACGGCGCGGTCTCGATCGTCCGCAAGGACGGTACCCAGGACAGCTTCCATGCCTCGCGCCGCCTGCGCGGCGACCGGACGGAGCTTTACGCCGGCCCGATGCGCCACGAAATCGTCGAGCCGATGCGCACGGTGCGCGTCATAGTGGAGGAAAACGACAGCGGCTTCAGTTGCGACCTGACCTTCCACGCCAGCACCGTCGCCCATGAAGAGCCGGCCGACCATGTCAAGCAGGGCATCCGCACAGTGGCGCAGATGAAGCGCTTCAGCCAGTTCGGCCGATGGGAAGGCCATGTCACGGTCAATGGCCGGCGGCAGGAGATTTCGCCCAAGACCACATACGGCACCAAGGACCGTTCCTGGGGCTGGCGCTGGACCGGCGAATCCGAACAGGGCGTTTCGCGCGATCAGCCCGAACAGTTTTTCTGGCTATGGGCTCCGCTGCATTGGGAAGATCGCTGCACCCATTGGGGGCAGCACGAATATGCCGATGGCGCGCGCTGGAAGCAGTTCGCCCAGATCTTTCCGACCCATCCGATCAAGGGCGATTTCGACACGCTGAAGGAAGGCGAGGTCAAGGAGATCATCTGCGGCCCGCATCGCCTGACATTCGTGCCGGGAACCCGCCTGCTGGGGAAGTCGGAGATCGACATGATCTATCCTGACGGCCGCACCGAGACATTCACGCTGGAGCCCCTGCTGCGCTATCACATGATCGGGACCGGCTATAACCACCCGGAATGGGGCCATGGCTTCTTCAAGGGGGAAGAAGCCTATGCGCTGGAAAGCTGGAACATCAACGATCTGGACGTGAACGCGCCGCGCTATCTCCACATGCAGCACGTGGTCCGCGCGACTTGCGGCGATAAAGTGGGCGTCGGCGCGCTGGAGCAGTACATCACCGGCCCGCATGAGCGCTATGGGCTGAAGGGTTTCCTCGACCCCTACCAACCCTGAATGCGGCTCCGATGCGGCGGCGTCAGGCCTCGAAGATCCTGACGCCGTCCGCTTCGCCGGACGGCGCGTCCTCGCCGCGCCGCGCGATCTCCGCCAGGATCGCATCGTCGGCGGTGAAATCATATTCGTAGCGGCCTCGCCCTTCCTCGTTGAACCAGCGATAGGAATCGGCCAGCCCGCTGCGCAGGTTGAAGTACGGCTCCCAATCCAGCTCCCGCCGCGCCTTCTCGATCGAGAAGATCATGCTGCCATGCCGCGCTTCCAGCCAGTGCCCTACCGGCGAACGCATCTCGGCGGGCAGGCCACCCGGCATGGCGACCAGCCTGGCTTCCACTCCCACCGCTTCCCCCATCAGCCGCATGTAGCTGGCGATGCTGCAATAGTCCGATCCGGCAATGTTGTAGATCTGGCCGGCCGCGCGCTCGTTGCCGAGCACGGAAGCAAGCGCCCGCGCCGCATCGCGCACATGGATGAAATGCACGATCGCTTCGGTCTTGCCGGCCAGCAGGAGCGGGCGGCCTTCCTCAAGCCGGCGGAAAGTGCCCGGCTCGCGAGTCACGAGCGGGCTCATCGGGCCAAGGCTGTGGCTGATGCGCATGACGGTGTAAGGCAGGCCGTTCTCGCGCCTTTCCCGCTCCAGCAAGGCTTCGCACCTCACCTTGTCGTAGCCGTAGCCGCCGTAGAAGATCGGGTCCGGCTTGTCCGCCAGCGCCGCGTCCTCGGTCACCGGCAGCACATCCGCCCATCGGTAGGCGGCAATCGAGCTGGTGAAGATGAAATGCTTCACCCGGCCCCGGAACAGCTCCACCGTGGGTGCCAGCTGGTCGGGGTTGTAGGCCGTGTTGTCGAACACCGCGTCGAAGGAATCCCGCAGCGGCCCCAGCACATTCTCCAGCACGCCCGGCTCGTGCCGGTTGCCGTGCAGGCGCATGACCCCATCGGGAAGCGCGGCGGGATGGCTGTTGAGCACAGTCACCTCATGCCCCTGCTCCGCCAGCTCGTGGACAAGATTGAGGCCGATATACCGGTTGCCGCCAAAGACCAGAACTCTCATCGCTACTGCCACTCCTCCCGAATCCGGCCTGCATCGTCTCAGGCTTTGCGAAAAAGCCAAGTGACGAATTTCCCTCATTCATGCCGGATTCGCGGCGATTCCAGAAGCCCCCGCTTTCCATTGAAAACGGGCTCGTTTCCTAATATGGTTGGACGAAATTGATCGAACAGAATTCGACCGCGCTCCATCGGCGCATGAGGAAGGGGAAACATGCTGGTTTCAGCAGACATTGCCGAACGGTCGGATCAGATGGTTTCCGCCTGCGGCCTCGACACGCTGTCGATCTTCTTCACCGACCGGTCGGCCCATTCCGAAACCCTGACCTATCTCCATCATTGCGGCGTCTCGCCGGCCGCGCAATATGCCTATCAGCACGGCCGCGTATTCCGGCACGATCCTTTTACCCGCATCTTCGACCAGTCCGACCGCAGCGGCAAGCTGATCTGGTGGGAAGACCGGCGGCTGAGCTCCGCGGCCCGATCGGCGGAGCATTACAAGTCCTTCCTGAACTACTACTCGGTCGATGTGGTCGGAGCCTGGGTGCAGCAGTTGCTGCCGGATTTCATCCTGGTGATCGGCGCGCATTGCAGGAACGGAAGCCATCACAAGGGCGATGTCGCCCGCCGCCTGTTCCAGCATGAGATCTCCGCGATCTCGCAGATGGTGGTCGGCCAGCTGCTGGAAGAAACGCTGAGCGGCGCGGGAGGCCGGGGTCTGCTGCGATCGGTGCTGTCGGAGAACAGGCAGTGGTCCCCGGATGACGCAATGACCGCGCTGTCACCGCGCGAACGCGAGATCGCGAAGCTGGTGAGCGCCGGAAACCAGAACAAGCAGGTGGCCTATATGACCGGCATCTCCGAATTCACGGTCGAGAACCATTTGCGGAAGATCTACCGCAAGCTGGGGGTCCGTAATCGAGCGGCGATGACCGCAAGGATCCATTCCGCCACCACCTGTCAATAGCCCTGGCATCCGGCGGCTCGGACAGATCGCGAAAAGGCGGGATCTGCGAAAAAAGACGGCCGGCCGCGGGAGGAAAAGCTGCGGCCGGCCGCTAAGCCGGTCAGAAACTGTAGCGAGCGGTAATCCCGTAGCTGCGCGGCGGTGCGTGCAGCATGTAGTCATATCCGAAGGCGCTGCGCAGGTTCAGGCCGTACATGAAATACTTCTTGTTCAGCAGGTTGGTCGTCCACAGCCGCAAGGCGAATTGATCGCTTTCCCAGCCGAGATTGCCATTGACCAGGAAAACATCCGGCGCATGCAGGTTCTGGTTCCCGTCCTCGTTGTTGAAGGGCGAGAAATACTGCTTGCTGGTGTAGACGACGTTGGGCGAGAATACGATGTTCCCGGCACCCAGCGGCGCGACGGTCCAGTCGAAGCCGGCATTGATCGTCACCTCGGGAGCATTGGGCAAGGTGTTGCCATCGAGATTGACTCCCGAAAGCGTCAGCTTGTCGTATGTCGCATCCAGATAGGTGAAGCCGAGGTTCGCATCCAGGCCGCTGAACAGGCGCGCGTTGACTTCCAGTTCCACGCCCTTGATGGTCGAGCCCGGCGCGGAGCGGATGAACCCCGTGGTGCCGATCACTTCGTTGAGCTGCTGATTCTTGTACTTCGTGAGGAACGCGGCCGCCGTCAGATTGGCGCGCCCGTCCAGGAAGCGCGTCTTGAGCCCGACTTCATAGGCATCGACCTTTTCCGGCGGAACGAAGTCGATCGGGTTGCCGGCGTAGAACTGGCTGCTGAACGAGCCCGCGCGATAGCCACGGCTGTAGTGGCCGTAGATCATCGCCCCGCCATCGAACGTATAGTCCAGCCCGACCTTGCCGGTCAGGCGGCTGCTCTTGCGCTTCTTGGCCGCTTCCGGAACGATCGTGCCGTCCGGCAGGATAGCGCCATGGGTGAAGGTGATCGACGCCGCATCCGGATCGGCCGGGTCGAAATCATAGGTCGAAAACGGCGGCGAAGTGACCGGGTCCGCGAATTGGGTGAGGAAGGAATAGGCGTCGCTGTGCCGGTTGGTATCCTTGGTATAGCGGAGCCCCAGGGTGAAGCCGAGGTGATCGCCGAATTTCTGGTTGATCTGCGCGAACGCGGCGTAGGATTTCCGCACCTGAATATAGTGCTGGTAGAAATACAGCGTGCTGACGAGCCGATAGCGGTCCTCGTTGTTGATCCTGTCCCAGCCGTAATAGACACCGGCCTGCACATTCGTGTGGTCGGAATCATACATCAGCTTCAGTTCCTGATTGAACTGCTTGTAGACATCCCCGTAGTTGGTCTGGAGGAAGCCGACGACGGGCGTACCGGAGCCTTCCTGCGACAGGTGCTGACGCGACCAGTCGTAGGCGGACAGCGACTGGATCGAGAAATTGTCGCTCAACTCGTAATTGATCGTCAGTTGCGCGCCGGCATTGGCGATGTCGTTGAAGCCGAGATCCGGCTGATTGGTCTCGAAGAAACTCAGATTGTCGTTGGAACGAAAATAGCCGGAGATGCCCGAATTGTCGTTGAGGTGATAGGCGGCGGCCTGCGTCGGTTTGCCCTTGCTGCCGGTAAGCTTGAGCATGACATCCAGCCGCTCGTCCGGCTTCGCCCGGATGATGAGCCTTCCGGCAATCGAATCTTTCGAATTCGCATCGGGCTGGCCCGGATAGATATTCTTCACGAAGCCATCCGCCTCGACATAATTGGCCGAGGCGCGAAAGCCGAGCTTGTCCTCGATCAGCGTGCCCTCGACTGCGCCCTGGCCCCTCACTTCCTGGAAGCGGCCGTAGCCGGCTTCGAGAAAGCCGCGCGCGCCAGCCTCTAGATTGGGCTTGACCGAGATGAAGTTGATCGCGCCGCCGGTCGTGTTCCGCCCGTAAAGCGTTCCCTGGGGTCCACGGACGGCTTCCACGCGTTCCAGATCGTAGAGTTGGAGGCCATGCATGGTGCGGGCGCTGAGATAGTTGTCATCGGTATAGATGCCGACCGGAGACACCTGGTTCGCGCCATATTCATTGCCCACGCCGATGCCGCGCATGGTGAAGTTCGGTTGCGCATCCCCGAATGCGCTGGTGACCTGAAGCGAGGGCACCGAGCCGCTCAAGCCGAAGGTCGAGGTGATGCCCTGGCGGGCAAGGTCGTCGGTCCCGAGCGCCGACACCGCGACAGGCACTTCCATCAGGGACTCGGATCGGCGTTGCGCGGTGACCACGATTTCGCCGAGCCTGCCGTCATTCTCGTCTGCGCCGCCCTGCGCGCTCTGCGCCAGCGCCGGCGTTCCCAGACAGGCGGCCGATGCGCATAACGCGCCGGTGATTGCCCTCAGTCTTTTCATCATACTCCTCCCTAAAACCCTGAATCCGATATTACGTTGAATAATTTTGTCCGACGATTTTGCCGAAAAATATCACTTGTCATTCCCAGATATGGATTTCCGTTCAGCCTCCTCGATCAATCGGAAACGGAAAGTGACCGCCGCGCCTTCACAATCGAAGGGCTGAAGGGCAGCGCAATTCCGCAGTGACTACGGTACACAAACCGCCCCGTTCGCAATCCTGACGGATTCCCGTCATCGATTGCGCCAGCATCGAGACAACATCGGATAGTCCCGTCGGGGGATGGAGGCCTTGCCGGGCTTTCGCGGGGCAAGTTTGTCTCACCGGATACAGGGGGATTAGGATTATCGAGAGACAGCTTTATTTAGCATGATTATATTACCCGAATTATCGGCCTCTACAGAGTCGATATATTCTCGGTTATTTCCATCCATATTGGCGAGATGTCCGCCCTATCCCGGGATTGAACAGGTTGCAGGGGTCTAGGGCCTGATAGTGGCGGACCAGCGCGGGCTTGGCCGCATAGATATGGCCGACATTGTGTTCGGCCGGATATTCCGCGCCCCGCGCTTCGAGAGCCGCCTCCATGTGGCGCTTGAAAGCGCCGAGATCGGCGCCCTTGCGGATGATGTAATCCTGATGGAACACATGGCAGAAGAAGTGCCCATAATAGAGGATCTTCTCGGCCGAGCGGGCGATCTCGTCCGGAAGCGTCTCGAACCAGTCGCGCTCGTTCCGCCGCAAGGCGATATCCAGGGCGACGATATCCTCCACCTGCCGGGGGTGCAGCGCCCGATAGCGGATGGCGGCGCCCGCGACCGCAAAGCGCTGCAGGAATGCGGCACTGGCTTCCTCTGCAGTGCATTCGATGTAATCGAGCGAGAGCTTCCCGGCGGCGGCGGCGGCAAGATAGGCGCGCGCTTCGCCAATGCCCTCTCCCGCCATCTTCAGGATCAGATGATGCTCGAAACGATCGCGAAACTGCTTCAAGCGGACGGGCAGGTGGTCCGGAAACAGCCGGGATGCAGCCTGCAGGATCCTGTCGCCGAAATTGGCCCCGGCTGACAGCCTGTCGAAAAGCCGCTTCAGCCCGAACAGCGCGGGCAGGCGATCCGTGCCGAGGTGGCGGATCGCAAGGAAGGTGTCCTTGCCGTATTCCGTCGCCATGTCGAACGCATCGCGATGGACATATTCTCCCGAGACGGGGAGCGAGGCGAACCCTCCGAGGATCGAGCGGCGCAGTTCCGCCAGGGCGGCGGTGTCGTTCGTGCCGATATAGAAGGTCTGCGTTTCGGAATCCGCGGGGAAGGTATCCAGCCGCACGGCGAAGAGCATGATCTTGCCGGCGCTGCCCGAGGCCTCGAACAGCCGTGAAGGGTCGGCGTTGAAACGTGCGGGCGAGCTGGCGTCGATATGCCGGACATGATCGCAATATTCGTGATCGGATGCCTGCCGCCCGGCCGGGCTGAGAATGTCGGCCTCGGCGAATGCTCCATTCTCCAGCCGCTCGAGCATCATCTCCGGATCGTGGCCCAGCCCGATCCCCAGATGATTGACGAGATGCAGCACACCCTGCCCGTCAAGCACGGCGTACAGTGCCAGCTCGGTGTAGGCAGGGCCGCGGCGGACCAGCGCACCGCCGGAATTGTTGCAGATGCCGCCGAAGACCGATGCGCCGATGCATGACGAGCCGATCACCGAATGAGGCTCCCGCCCGAGCGGCGCCAACGCCCTTTCCAGATCATACAGCGTCGCGCCGGGCAGGCAGACCACCTGCCTGCCCTCGTCGATCAGATGGAGCCCCTTGATTCTCATCGTGTTGATGAGGATCACCGGACGATCATATTCTCCGAAGGGGGTGGAACCGCCTGTCAGCCCGGTGTTGGCGGCTTGCGGGATCACGATCACCCCGGCGGCCACGCAGATCCGCAAGACCCGCCACTGTTCCACCAGACTGCCCGGGCGCACCACCGCCAGGACCGGCCCTGCGCCCACCCGGCAACCCGTGGCGAAGCGGCGTGTCCCGGCTTTCCCGGTCAGGACATGCCGCCGCCCCACGATCGAGCGCAATCGCTCGATTACCGCAGCGCTGTCCGCCCCGACCGATCCCTCAGGCGCAAGCCGTATGTCGATATCGCTCGCCAGCGCCTGTGCCATTACACTTCGTTGCGCGCCATCAATCCGGCAAGGTGATCCGCCTGACGAATGGCCAGCGCCACGATGGTCAGCGTGGGGTTTTCGGCCGCACCGGTGGTGAACTGGCTGCCGTCCGAAATGAACAAATTGCTGATTTCGTGGCTTTGCCCCCAGCGGTTGACCACGCCATCCTCAGGCTTCTCACTCATCCTGTTCGTGCCCAGATTGTGGGTGGAAGGATAGGGCGGCGTCAGGATGGTGCGCCTGGCACCGACGGCTTCATAGACCGCCTGGCCTTGCTTGTAGGCATGGTTGCGCATGGCGATGTCGTTTTCGTGATCGTCGTAATGCACATTGGCGACCGGCATGCCGAACTGGTCCTTCACCTCGCCGTTCAGCGTGATGCGGTTGGTGGCGCGCGGCATGTCCTCGCCCACGATCCACATCCCCGCCATATAATCGAATGCATCGACGGCAGCGGTAAAGTCGCGACCCCAGCTGCCGGGGTTGAGGAAGGCGCCGAGGAACGGCAGTCCCAGCGAGATGGTTTCCAGCTCGTAGCCGCCGACAAATCCGCGGCTGGTATCGAGCCGCGCTTCGTCCCGCGCGATGCCGGCCATCACCGTGCCGCGATGCATATGCACCGGCTTCTCGAAGATGCCGTAAACCGACCCGGTCGTATGCCGCATGTAATGGCGGCCCACATGGCCCGAGTTATTGGCGAGGCCGTGCCTGAACAGGTTGCTTTCCGAATTGAGCAATATGCGGGGGCTTTCGATCGAATTGCCGGCCAGCGCCACGACCCGCGCCTTCTGGCGCTGCAGGGCGCCGGTCTTGTCGGCATAGACGACAGCTGTGACCTTGCCGCTCGCGTCATGCTCGATCCGCACGACCTGGCTTTCCGGGCGCACTTCCAGGCGGCCCGTCGCTTCGCCCTTGGGAATCTCGGTATAGAGCGTCGACCATTTCGCCCCGGTCTTGCACCCCTGGAAGCAGAAGCCGAGCTGCTGGCAGCTGCCGCGCCCGTCGCGAGGCTGGCTGTTGATGGACATGTTGCCGGTGTGGACATCCTTGTAGCCGATGCGGGTAGCGCCGGCATGGAATACCTTGAAATTATTGTTGCCGGGCAGGCGTGGAATGCCGTTGGTGCCGGTTGTGCCCATCTTGTGTTCCGCCTTGGCATACCACGGTGCCATTTCGGCCCCGTCGATCGGCCAGTCGAGCAGGGCGGCATCCTTGATCTCGCCGTAGTGGGTGCGGGCCTTCCACTCATGATCCTGGAAGCGCAGGGAAGCGCCCGCCCAATGGGTCGTGGTGCCGCCCACGGCCTTGACGATCCACGCCGGAAGGCCCGGAAAGTCCTGCGCCACCTGCCAGCTGCCGGAGGTGGTGCGCGGGTCCCTCCAAGCGAGTTGCGCGAAGCTTTCCCATTCATTGTTCACGAAATCCTGGATCTCGTAGCGCGCGCCCGCTTCGAGGCAGACCACCTTCACGCCCTTCTGCGCAAGCTCGTTCGCCAGTGTGCCGCCGCCCGCTCCGGAGCCGATGACCACGACGACGGAGTCGTCATCAAGATCGAACTTTCCAACCATTATCCTGTCCTCCCCCGCGCCCGCTTATGCCGGCAGCCAATCGAGATCGTCGAAGCCGCGATGGAGGTATCCGCCCTTTTCGGCGGATGAGCCCTCGTAGCCGAAGTTCGCCCAGATCTCCTCCTGGTTGTAGAGCGCGGTGATCATGTTGGATCGCATCGCGCCGAAGAAAGGCGATCCCGCCTTTTCCATGGACTTGAGCACTTCGACGCGATCCTGTTCCTGCGCGATCGAGAGATAGGGACTGCCCTTCAAAGCGGATGCCGCCGCGTCCAGCTCGGCCACCCCCTGCCCCAGCGTGACTTTCCCGGCCGCGTCACCAGCAAGCTGCTCGTCGATGATCGCCACGGCGATTTCGTAGATCGAGTCCGGCAGGCGGTCGTGCGGATAGAGGTCACGCGCCATCTTGACCAAGGCAGGCATGGCAGACGCCGGCGCGGTCTTGAGCGCCTCCGCCGCATGGGCCTTGCCGGAAATTACCGGGCTGGCCGCAAGCAAGGCAGCTGTCCCGGCCGAGCGGCCGATGAAATTGCGCCTGCTCATCACGTCAATCTTGTCAACGATCCGCATCTCACCCTCTCCTGCTTGTTCTGTTCATGGGCGTTCAGCTCAAACGTACCGGCCGTGGTGCTGCAGCACCTCGATCTTGTAGCCGTCCGGGTCCTGGATGAAGAAGAAGCGCGCCATCAATGATCCCTCGCGGAAGAATTCCTTGATCGGCTGCGGCGCGATCCCGGCGGCTTCCATCCGGGCATGCTCCGCGTCCAGATCAGGCACGGTGACGGCAATGTGCCCATAGCCATCGCCATGGGTGTAAGCTTCCGCCCGGTCATGATTGATAGTAAGTTCCAGCTCCACGTCGTTCTCCGGGTTGCGGAGATAGACCAGGGTGAAGCCGTCGAACGGATAGCGGTCGGCCACCTTGAGGCCGAGCGCCTTGTCGTAGAAACCGACCGATTTCTCCTCATCCAGCACGCGGATCATGGAATGAATGTATTTCGCCATGGCATCGGCCCTTATTTTGGAAGTGTATTGAGATAATTGATGATGGCACGGCGCTTCGCGGCATCGGCCTGCGAATAGATCATGATCGTGCCCCGAACGGTCGTGCCGCTGTTGGTCAGCCACTTGTCCATGTTGTCCCTGGTCCAGGTCAGCCCGCTCTTCCTGAGGGCGGGAGAATACCGGTATCCGCGCTGGCTTGCGGCCTTGCGCCCGATAATCCCGGCAAGGGAGGGGCCAACCCGGGTCTCCCCGGCTTTTGTCGCGTGGCATGCGCCGCATTGCTGGCCGAACAGCTTTTCGCCGGTCACAGGCTTGGCCTTGGGAATCGCCATCTGCGCGGAGGCCGGAATGGAAATAACGGACATGAAGGCGACACTGAAAATGCATAAGGCTGCACAGCGCATGGCTGTTAGATCGGGCAACTCGCTGCCTCCCCCGGACTGTTCACATCTGTGGCGGCAGGCGCAAATATCGTGCCATCTGCCCGGCGCCGGTGATAAGGATGATTAGGTCATTGTTTTTCAGCGTCATTTTCCAGAAAAGCAAAATCGCTGATCCTCAGCGCCCTTTTGTTATGCGTCAAGTGTGACACAATCCTGTGTCAGATGTTCCAGCCGCACCGGGGAAATAAGCAGCAATCCCGCGCTGTGTTTCCCGCTCTTCGCAAGTGTCGCTGCGATCTGTATAGTCGGCCGCTTGATCGAATGGCACAAGCCCGGCCGCAAGAACCGGGCGTGATCCATCGGGAGGAAAGCTTGGAACCAGGCAGCATAGCGATCCATGACCCAGCCAGTTCTCTCGACCGGATTTTCGAGCAGAGCATGCGTGAACTCGATCATTCCTGGGAAGCCTTTCTGGGGGGCGCAGCACGCGAGAAGCTGGTTGCACGCAGCCCGATCATCGATTCCTGGGAACGATGCCGCGCCGCGCAAGTGAATCTGTCCATCACCAACGCACCGTTGCTCAATGTGGACGGGTTTGAAGCCCGCAGGCGCGAGAACCGGTCGCTGCTGGATGCATCCGCCGATACGCTGGCCGACGCGGCCCGCATGCTGCATGACACCGATGCGATCATGCTGGTGACCGATGCCGAGGGGATCGTCCTGGAAGTGGCGGGCGACGCCGCAGCCACCCGCGCCGGGATGGACATAGCGCTCAGCGAGGGAGGCGACTGGAAAGAGCGTTCCGCCGGCACCAACGGCATCGGCGTGGCGCTCGTCGCCGCGCGGCCCATGCTGGTCCATGCCGGGGAGCATTATTGCGAGCGGATGAAGGAATGGAGCTGCGCCGCGGTTCCGATCACCAGCCCGGTCGACGGCAGCGTGGCCGGAATACTGAACCTCTCCGCCCGCAGTCGGGATGCCAACGGCAGCCTTGTGTCGCTCGCTGTCTTCAACGCGCATCGTATCGAGCAGGCGCTTGCACACCAGGTGGAAATCATGCGCCGGCGCTTGCTGGAAGCGGCACTGGAACGCCCTGTGGCGCAGGATCACGGCCTGCTGCTGCTGGATAGCGCGGGTCGCCTCACCTATGCCTCCAGCCTCGCCGCGCAATTGCTGCGCGACAGGCTGACCCCGCCCTCGCTCCAGCTCGTATCCGGCCAACGCGTGTTTCAGCCATCGGACACGGTCTCCGACAGTCTTTTGCCAGGCATAGCGAACGACTGGATCGAGCCGGTCTATCTGGACGGCGAACTCGGCGGCTATCTGGTCACCGTTCCTTCCGCTCCCCGCGCACACAACCGGAAGCGGCACGAGCGGGCCGGCGATGAGACTGACCCCAGCCGAAGCAGCTTCGACGCGATCGTGGGACAAAGCCCCCAGATCCAGGCGGCCATCGATCGCGCAAGAAAAGTGGCCCGCCTCAATCTGCCGGTGCTGATCGAAGGGGAAACCGGCGTCGGCAAGGAACTGTTCGCACGGGCCATCCACGGCAGCGGGACGACCGCGAACGGCCCCTTCGTGACCTTTAACTGCGGTGCGGTATCCAGGGAACTGATCGCCAGCGAATTGTTCGGCTATGGCAAGGGCGCCTTTACCGGGGCGAATGCGGAGGGACGGAAAGGGCGTTTCGAGCTGGCCGATGGCGGCACGCTTTGCCTTGACGAGATCGGCGAACTCCCCCTCGACCTTCAATCCTATCTGCTTCGGGTGCTGGAAGAAGCGGCGGTCACCCGGATCGGGGAGAACACGATCCGCCGGGTGAATGTCAGAGTCATCGCGATGACCAATCGCGACCTGCGCCAGGAAGTGGCGGCAAGGCGGTTTCGCGAGGATCTGTTCCACAGGCTGGCGGTGGTGACCATCGGCGTTCCGCCGCTGCGCGAACGGGATGGAGACATGGAGAGGCTGGTGGAGCACTTCATGCCGCTGATCGCGAAGAAGCATCAATGCGCCCCGATTTCGTTCTCGCCTGCCGCTCTCGCGCGGCTGCGTTCGCATGATTGGCCGGGCAATGTACGCGAATTGCGCAACGTCCTCGAAACGGCGACACTCTTTGCCGAGCACGGTTTTGCCGATGTCGATTGCCTGCCGGCCCATCTGGCCATGACTTCCCCGGGCAGCGGAGCGGGCTGCCATCCCGGGCAGGAGCGTCAGGCCTTAGAACAGGCGATAGCGGCTTGCGCGGGGAATATCTCCGCCGCGTGCAAGACGCTCGGCATATCGAGATCCACGCTTTACCGCCGCATGGCCCGCAATGGTATCGACAGAACGGCACTGACAACAGTCAACTGAAGCAAATAAGTCAGCTGTACGAAAAACTTTCGCGCGGCCCTTGCGCATCGCCGAACTCCTGCGATAGGTCTTCGCCCCAGCCACCCAGACGACAACAAGGCCGGTGGCGGGCAAGAGGAACCGCAAGGCACTTATGACACCTTCCGAAAACGCTTCGCGGCCTCCGCGCTACTGGAACAGTTGGCTGCGGGGGAACGGATGGAACACGTCCTTGGGCAGGTGGCAGGTGGACCCTAACCGCCCCGTTCTGGCGATAGTGCTCGGACTGATCGCAGCCGCGCTGGTTGCCGGCGGCATCTGGCTGCTGACTCTGGGAGGGAGCCCCTACTATTTGCTGGCCGGGCTTGCGGTCGGCGGCTCGGCCTATTTCGTCGCGCGCGGAGATCGCCGTGGTATATGGCTCTATCTCGTCATGCTCGCGGCCACGGCGGTTTGGGCGCTGTGGGAAAGCGACGGGAATGGATGGGGCCTGCAGGCACGCCTGCTCGCTCCGGCTGTCCTCGGGCTGTGGGTGGCGGCGCCCTGGCTGAGGAAATTGGGTGCCAAGGTGACGATCCCGGCGGCCATCGTGCTCGTGGCGGTCGTGGCAGCTTGGCTTTACGGCGCCAATCGCACACATGCCCTTCCCTACGACGGCTCTCCGGCAGGTGCAGAGGGGCCGGCTGAATGGGTGCATTACGGCAACGATCTGGGCGGTTCGCGCTACTCCCAGGCCAGTCAGATCAATGCGGGCAACGTCGCCAGGCTGGAAAAGGCCTGGACCTATCGCACCGGCGTGAAGATGGGCCTCGGCTTCGAAGCGACCCCGCTGATGGTGGGCGACACGCTCTATCTCTGCACGCAGAACAATGTCATCATCGCGCTCGATCCGGAAACTGGCCAGCGGCGCTGGCAATATGATCCGAAGGTCAATGCACCGCCCGGCACCGTCTGCCGCGGGGTGGCCTATTACAAGGTGCCTGACGCAGCCGGCGCCTGTGCGGAGCGGATCATATTCGCAACCACCGATGCCCGGATGATGGCGGTGGACAGCCGGTCCGGCGAGGTTTGCACAGGCTTCGGCAATGCCGGCACGATCGATCTCAAGAAGAACATGGGCGATGTGCGCTTCGGCTATTATTATGTGTCTTCCGCCCCGACCATAGTGAACGGGATCGTCGTGATCGGCGGATGGGTAATGGACAATCAGGAGGTTGGCGAACCCTCCGGCGTCATTCGCGGGTTCAACGCAACCGACGGCAAGTTCGCCTGGGCCTGGGACATGGATCGCCCGGATTTCCACGGCGAGCCGGAGGAAGGCCAGACCTATTCGCGCGGAACGCCCAATAGCTGGGCGCCCATGAGCGGCGACGAGGTCCTGGGGCTGGTATATGTGCCGACCGGCAATTCCACGCCCGATTACTGGGGCGCGCACCGCTCGCCCAACAGCGAGAAATATTCGAGCTCGGTGGTCGCGCTGGATTCCCGGACCGGTCAGGTGCGCTGGCATTTCCAGACCGTCCACCACGATCTGTGGGACTATGACGTGCCCGCGCAGCCCACCCTGATCGATCTGCCTATCGACGGCGCGATCGTGCCGGCGCTGATCCAGGCCACCAAGCAGGGGCAAATCTACGTACTGGACCGGCGGACCGGAACGCCGCTTACCGAAGTCGTCGAAAAGCCTGTCCCGCAAGGACCGGCCGAAGGCGATTTCCTCAGCCCGACCCAGCCCTTCTCCGTCGGCATGCCATCCTTCGACGACACCGTCCTTTCCGAAAAACTGATGTGGGGCGCCACTCCGCTCGACCAGCTCTGGTGCCGCATCCGCTTCAAGGGCGCCCGGCATGAGGGGCCTTACACTCCACCCGGCATCAAGCCGACCGTATTCTATCCCGGCACCCTGGGCGGCGTGGACTGGGGCGGGGTTTCGGTCGATCCGCAACGGCGCTTGCTGGTGGTGAACTGGAACCGTGTGCCGATCTACATGCGGCTCGTGCCGAGGGCCGAAGCGGGGGAGATCCAGCCGACCGAAACGGGAATGGTCCATATGGGCGATCCGACCGCGCAGGCGGGCACGCCCTTTGCCGTGCTGAACGAACCGTTCCTCTCTCCGCTGGACATGCCTTGCACCCAGCCGCCCTTCGGGATGATCAGCGTGGTCGATCTCGATAGCCGCAAATTGCTCTGGCAGAAGCCGCTGGGCACCAGCGCGGATAGCGGGCCGATGGGCCTCCGATCCATCTTGCCGCTGCCCATGGGGGTCCCGAACACGGGCGGAACCTTGTCGACCGGCACCGGCCTGATCTTCATCGGCGCCACCCAGGAAAGGCTGATCCGCGCCTTCGACAGCCGCACGGGCAAACTGCTGTGGAAGGCCCCGCTGCCAACGGGCGGCCATGCCACGCCGATGACCTATGTCAGTCCTAAAAGCGGCCGTCAGTTCATCGTCATCGCGGCGGGCGGCAATGCTTCGCTGCGCACTCCGGCAGAAGACTATGTGATCGCCTATGCCTTGCCCAAGGCGCGCTGATGAGCGGACCCGACGATCGCATTGTCCGTACCATCGCCTGCGGCGCGGGCTTTGCCGGGGATCGCACCGATCCCGCGGTGAAGCTGGCGGAATCCGGGCAGGTCGATGCCATCGTGCTGGAATGCCTGGCCGAGCGAACCCTGGTCCCCGGGCTGAGAGCGCGGCGCCGCGATCCCGGCAGCGGCGCGGATTCCCGGATCGAACGGCGGCTGACGCCGATCCTTCAATCTCCGGCGAGCAGCAAGTGCCGGATCATCTCCAACTTCGGGGCGGCCAATCCGGTATCGGGCGCACAACGGATCAAACATCTCGCAAAGGACCTCGGCCGGTCCGGAATGCGCATCGCGGCGGCGATCGGGGACGATGTGCGTCATCTGGCCGATCGGATTTCATGGGATGGATCCATTGAAGGGGACCTGCTGGGCGCCCATGCCTATCTCGGCACGAGCGGCATCGTCGAGGCAGTCGAGAACGAGGCCGACATCATAGTCACCGGCCGGACTGCGGATTCCGCCTTGTTCGCCGGCGATCTCCTGCCGTATCTCGATGGAAGCCAGGACGCATTCGCCGGTGCAATCGCCGTGGGACATCTGCTCGAATGTTCCGGGCAGCTCACCGGCGGCAATTTCGAGGCACCTGGCGTT
The DNA here is from genome assembly GCA_964468045.1 of uncultured Caenibius sp. GTDB lineage: Bacteria > Pseudomonadota > Alphaproteobacteria > Sphingomonadales > Sphingomonadaceae > JAWKXU01. The sequence continues at coordinate 105,286 of CAYXTO010000010.1, forward strand.
CCGCCTCTTGGCAGCAGCGACCTTGCCAATCTCGGCTATCCGATGGCTCGCGTCTTTGCGGATGGGACAGCGGAAATCACGGTGGTCGATGGAAGTCCCGCGCTGATCAATCGACTGACCTGCACGCTGCAGCTGCTCTACGAAGTGCATGACCCGTCGGCCTATATAACGCCCGATCTGGTCGTCGATTTCAGCGGAGTATCGATTGAGGAGATCGGCGCCTCCCGCGTTCGCATTTCGGGCGCCCGCGCGGCAGGCCGGCCTGCGAGGCTCAAGGTATCCGGCTTCGTCGATCGTCCCGGCGCGATCAGCGATGTGGAGATCGCCTTCGCCGGGCGTGGAGCGCTCGACCGGGCGCGCCGCGCCGCCGATGTCCTGCGCCTTCGCCTTGCGCATCTTCCGGAGCAAGATCTCAGGATTGATCTGGTCGGGCTCAATTCCGTGCTGGGCGCAGCGTCCCGCGCCATCAATAGCGAACCGCCGGAGGTAAGAGTGCATGTCTCCGCGAAATTCGACGATGCTGGGGATGCCCAATTGGCGGAAGACGAGGTCTATGCTCTCACCCTTTCCGGCCCCGCCGGCGGATGCGGGGTCCGCAGCGAACAACGCCCACGGCTGGAAGTGGTCAATGGCTACATCGACCGGGAACTCGTGAAACCTTCGGTTGAATGGAGCAATATCCCATGAAAGTGGGGGATATCGCATGCGGCCGATCCGGTGACAAGGCGGACACGCTCGACCTTACAGTGGTCGCGGTGGGGCAGGATGAATATTCCCGCCTCGCGGAGTTCCTGACTGTCGATCGAGTTGAGGCCGAATTGAATCGGGTCATGCCCGGCACTGTCCAACGCTATGCCTTGCCCGGCCTGCTGGCGCTCAAATTCGTGATCCAGGGCGCCTTGCCGGGCGGGGTTTATGCCAGCCTGCACGCCGGGCTGCATTGGCAGAAGGCTGCAATCTATCTGCTGCTGGACATGGATATGGAAACCTAGGCAATCCCGATACCGAACCTTCAGTATTCGAGCACCATCGCATGATCGGAAAGGTCGAGACAGAGGGATCGCACCGAGCTGAGTCTATCGATCGGTTCCTTGCCCCGGGTTATATCGAATATCTTTACCGAAACCGGCGAGCCGAAATCCACCCGGGCCGGATCGCTCCCGGTGACGCGTTCACCCCACACCACCACTGCCCGCTTGCCCGTGCTTTTCGCGAAGGCCAGCGCATGCACCGCAGGTGAATCCGTAGCGAACCGCACAGTTCCCGGCTTTGGATCGGGGGCCTTCGGATCATCCGCCAGGATCGCGGTCAGATTGTGGATGTAATGGGCGGCGAGCTTAGGGCGATTGCCTGCGTAGAGCCCTTGCAGGCTCTTGCCGCCCTCGTTGTCCCGCAGCTGATAGAGGAAGGTATAGGTCCAGCCGCGATGGAACTGTGCAAGATAGATATTGATCAGCACAACGCCCTGCACACGCTGTTCCTTGGGGTCCGCGCCGGCCGGGAAACCGGTTTCGGTGGCCACGCGCGGCAAGGACGGGAGTTCATCGTCGCTATAACCGGAAAACTTGCCATGCCATGTCCGCCCGTGATTGGCGACGAGCCCGTTCCCGTGCCCCCACAGCGTCGGATCGGCGGCATTCCAGGCCTGGTTATCGCGATAGCGATTATCCACCCCGCCGACATAGTTGTGGACATTGGCATAATCGGAAAACACCGTGCCTTCGGGAAACAACGTGTCCGCGCCCTTGGGTATCTTCAGGAACTGCAGCCCGACATTCTCGGTTTGCGCGCCGGTTTCTGACGGGCCGAACACCGGGTATTTGCCGAGCACGCGATCCGATTTCACCCGGGCATACAGATCGCGCTGAAGCTCCGCGATCACCGCCCAGCCATGCTTCCCTCCTCCTTTGCGCCACTTGTATTCTATCGGGAAATTGTTGGGCTCGTTGGGCCCTTCGACAGCCAGCAGGGCATCCGCTTTCGCCAGCATTCTGGCCACGCCCATCACATGCGGGATATTGCCGGTGGAGATCAGGGAGAACCGCGCTCCGGTTTCCCGCGCCAGATGGAGCATGTTATTCACCTGGCGATTGCCGTCCCGCACTTGCCGCACGCCGAGATAGCGCAATGGCTCGATATAGCTGTCGGGATCATATCCCTGATCGATATGGATGTTGACCCCGAGGGAGTCGAGAAAGCGGTTGACCGGCACCGAACTCAGCCTGACTGGCGCGGCCTTTATGGTGCGGGTGTCGCAGCTGTATTCCCCGGCGGCCAGGGCCGGATCGATTAGCAGCGACCCGCAGCCCAACAAGGCAAGCGCTGACCACAGAACACGGAAACGATCGAACGGCACGGGCGCACCCCATCAGACGGATAAGGGCGACACTCGTATCACCGGCTCTCGATCGGCTGAAAATGGTTTTCGGGCAGGCGACCCGTGCCAGCGGGAGATCGCTCCGCCCCGCTTCTGTGTTCAGGAACTGAAACGATAGGGCTGGAAGCTCTGCACATGCTGCCGGGCGAATTCCAGATATCCCCGGTTCCAGCAGAATTCGCACCAGCCAACCCCTTTGACGCCGTCAATTTCAACGATTGTCGCGGACTCGTTGAGCAGGACCAGCGGATCCGGATCGAACTGGAACTTCGCAAAGGCCTTGCATTCGATCGAGGTGGAGCGACCCAGTTCATCCCTTGCAATTACATTGATCGCCAGATGATGCATGGTGTCGTCGAAGATATATTCATGCTCCACGGAAACGATCTGCGACATGACCTGATCCTTGCAGACGAAGCCGCGAATATGGACCGCGCCGAAGGATTGCATCTCGAAGAAATGGACAGCCGAAGTCCGGGTGGTGGCATGGAACCATTTGTAGTGCTGGTTCAGGCCCCACACCCGGTTGCCCCAGGCGTGATCCCTCTGCCCCACTGTGTCGAACGGTATCGATCTGCCATCGATCTCCAGCACTCCCCGGATATGGCCATGCTGCTCGGTACGATCATCCGCGTAATACCGGGGGCAGCCATCCTTGTGCGAACTGAAGGCATAAGGGGGGTGAAACGCGTCAAAGCGATAATCGATGTTGACCCGCTTGCCCTTGAAGGACACGTCCGCGCTTACCAGCGGTTCGTCGATGCGCAGGGAAAGCCCCTCGACCTTCCAGTCATAGAAGTCCATCTCCGCCGATACCGGCTGAGCCTCGAACCGCTCCTGAATCGGATCACCCACCCCGGGACCGAACATGCAAGTCGCCGCGCTGGCCGTGCCATCGGCATTGATCCAGGGATAGACGAAACCACCGATGCCCTCGTCGGGAAGCGACAGCATATAGACCACGCCTTCCCGCGAATGCGCGCCGGCCGCGAGGACATGGCGGTTGTCATGCTCGACGCCGATCAGGGGCAGGTTCGTCTGTATGTCTTCGAAGGCCATGAAATATCCGTGTTAAACCAAGTGAGTTGCGGCCATGCAGCCGCTTCCTGGCTTTATGTGACCCGAAACCGCGCAAGGTAAAGCCTTGCCGCAAGAATGTGGTGGGAACGCGCGCTGCACCCAAGGCGCATTGCAAGTCCTTGTGAAAAGCTTAGGCTGTTTCGCAAATAGCGAAAGCGGCCTCGTCTCGCCTGCACCCGGGGAGGATTGCACGAATGGACCGCTGACGCATCGGTAGAGGCGAACGCGATGCTGCTGCATGATCACCCACTGTCTCCCTATGCCCAGAAAGTGCGCATCATGCTGCGCGAGAAGGGCCTGCCATTCGAAGCGCAGGTTCCCGATGGGCTGGGCACCGGCGAGGTAGGGGCCTATTCATCCCTGAACCCCCGCCTCGAAGTTCCCGCGCTAACCGTGGACGGACGAACCTTGTTCGATTCAACGATCATTCTGGATTTCATCGACGAGCAATATCCCGACCCCCCGATGATGCCGGACGATCCGTTCCAGCGCGCCGAAATCCGCGAAATCGAGGAAATCTGCGATACGCTCTACGAAGCCATCAACTGGGGGCTCGGGGAGGTTCGCTTTTTCGGCCGGGCCAGGGACAAGGCCAATCAGCTGCGCCGCGCGGGCGGCGAGGAAATCGCAGCCATCCACGCCTGGCTCGAAGGCCGGTTGAGCAGCGCGGGCTGGCTGTCGGGGGCGGCCTATGGTCGCGCCGACATAGCCACCTTGCCCTATGTCACGATGTCGAAGACGCTGGGATTTGCGCCCCCCGCAGGTTCTGCCCTGGCGGCCTGGCTGGCAAGGATGCTGGAACGCCCCGCCGTGGCCGCAACCAATGCGGAGGCCGATGCGGCGGTGGTCGACATGGCCCAATATTCCGGGGTGCTGGATTCCGGCGCTTTCCGGCGGCACTTCCGCGATCACCGCCTCGAGTGGATCATCCGGTGCGGTGGGGTGGATATCGTTGCCGAAGGGCTGGCGAAGAACAATGTTCGCTTCACCGACCTGTCCTATTTCGCCAATCCATCATGATCGACGAAACAGCAAGTGCATCGACCGGCCGCAAGCGTTTCACGCCTGATTGAGCGCGCCATGCATCACCGCTTCGAGATATTGGCCCACTTGCCGGGAACTCAGCTTCTGCATTTTCATCTGCACGATCACGCTGGCCGCCCCCATGAATTCATAGGCTGACATCTCGGGATCCACTTTCCCAAGCGGCTCGCCGCGTGCCAAGCCTTCCTCGATTACATTTCGGTGCAGCGCGATGGTTTGGCGAACGAACCTTTCGTAGAGCGGCCAGACGTCCTCCTGGAAGCTCGTGCTCCAGTTCACCCAGATCATCGAATAATTCGGATCGACATCGAACGAGTCCGCAAAGTCGCGCAATATCGCGAGAAATTGCGCCGGGACCGTGGAATGGCCGGATGCTGCTTTTGCCGCATTGCCGAGGATCACGCGTTCCACCTCGTCGACCACCGCTTCGACAAGTGCTTTTCGTGTCGGAAAATAACTGAAAACCGTCGGCACCGCGACGCCTGCTTCTGCTGCAACATCGGCATGGCCCGCTGCAGCGATCCCCTTGCGTGCGAAAACGACGATGGCGCAGTCGAGCAATTGAGCGCGCCTCTCCTCAACCGGCAGCTTTGTCGCACGGCGTCGTTGCACATGGCTTGCTACGGCAGCGGCAGTCATCGGATACGGTCCAATAGCTTCCCTTTCTGCAAGGGCAAGGATTGCTCAGCCCCGGGGCCAACGAATAGCGATAGGCCTGCCCCGTCAAGTCTTATGCTCGCGGTCAGCTTGGAATAACATTCAACCTGTCATTGACAATCTTATCATTAAGTGGTGATTTCAACAAAACATAACGAAGTTGAGTCGGGACAACGTCCCGTCTTCGGGTCGCGGAGAGGTCTGGAATGGAAACGCAGCAATCCGTTCTACCAAGGGGATTCGAGAGTCTGACAAGCTTTGTCGGAAGCTGGGCCCTGCCTGATTCCATAGCACGCAGCGCACGGCGGCAAACTGCGACGATGGCGGAAATCAAAGCGTTCTATGATGCGATGCTGCTTCAAGCGGAGCAGGCGGTTTCATATCTCGAAAACGTGCCGCTCGGCGCCATGGCGCCGGAATCCGAAAACCTGCTGAAGCTGATGCTTTCGCTCGCGGAGATAGCACCTGCGGTCGAGTGGTACGACCAGCAGCAAGTCTATGACGGATTTGACGTCACACGCATGCGATTGGTCAGGCAGGTATCCGACACTGCCGCGCAGTTATGAACCGCCGGGAGTAAGGCAGAATGGCCCAGATCGATATTCCGCCCATTGGCATCACACGGCAATTTCCGGAACTTGGCACCGGGCCGGTGCCTACCGACCTTTATCACGATCCCGCGCTCTACCAGAAAGAGCTGGAGGCCGTATTCCAGCCAAGCTGGTTTCTCATGGGCCGCGTGGAACAAGTTCCACAAGCTGGCGACTTCATCGTCTGTTCGATGCCCACCTTCAATTATTCAGTCATTATCTGCCGAAACAAGGACGGCCAGGTCAATAGCCTGCACAATGTCTGCAGGCATCGCGGCAATGCCGTGGAACATCGTGCATCCGGCAAGTGCAATCTTTTCATGTGCCGGTTCCACGGCTGGTCCTACGATCTCAACGGCAAGCTGGCCAAGGTGCGCGACGAGGAAGGCTTTTTCAATCTGGACAAGAGCGAGCTCAATCTTCGCGCATTGCCGACCGGCGTCTGGAACGGGTTCATCTTTGTGTCGCCGGAAGAGACGCCCACGCAAACCCTTGAAGATTATCTAGGAGAACAGGGCCGCGATCTCGCAAACTTCCCCTTCGAAAACGCAAGCGAGTGTTTCCAGTTCGAAGCGGAGGTCGACTGCAACTGGAAGCTGCTGATAGACTCCTTTTCCGAAGTCTATCACATCCCCACCCTCCATCCGAACTCCATCGGCCCCACGATGATGCTTCCTGGAAATCCCAATGGGCGCATGATCGGCACATGGCTGAAAGGGCCGCATCGCACCAATTCGCACTTCAGCGCTTTCAATGAACCGAAAAACCCCGTGCAGAAGCTCGCCTATCGGAATACGCCCGGCCCTTCCCTGGTCAGCGCTGGCGCCGATAGCTTCCAGCAGGAATATGGCCTTAACCCGACTGGCGCGCCGAATTGGTCGGTCGATCTGGCGGTGTTCTTCCCAGGCACGGGCTTCGTATTGTCGTCAGGAATGTATGCCATCCATCAGGTGTGGCCGCTCGCCGCAAATCGCTGCTTCTATCAGCAGCGGCAATATCACCAGAAAGCACGAACGGCCGCCCAGCGCTTTGGGCAGGAAAACAGCCAGGTCGAATTTCGGGATCTGATCCTTGAGGATCTCAATACGCTCGAAAGAATCCAGCGCTCGCTCGACACCGGACTGATCAAGGAATTCCACTTCCATGATCACGAAGCGGCATTGCGCCATCAATATCATGTGGTTCGGGAAAGGATCGCGGCGCTTGACGAAGCACAGGCCAGAAAGGCCGCCAATTGCGCCGCGCTCGTCGACTAGGATGCAGCAGCGCGGCCAAATGCCGATTGACAGTTTATTGCCATTGTTACCTCCTGTCCGAACAAGCGGGAATCATGTGAGAGGATGAAAATGACCGATATCAAGCAAGTCGCCTTGGATTTCATTGACGCATATAATGCCAAGGACTTCCAACGGATGACGGATCTGGTCGAAGAAGACGTAGATTTCGCGCATTACAATCGCGGCTACAAACTCGAAAAATGGAAGGATCTCCTGGCTATCTTCCCCAATTTTTCGGAGCGCCTTTCTCCGGACCGGCATTTCGCGGAACCGACCCGGATCACGGTCGGCGACAATCTCGTGATCATCGAATCAAGCTTTTGCGGAACCGCGCAGGAAGACATTCCGAACTGGGCGAATGCCGGCGAGAAATATGACCTGAAGCTTTGCACGATCTTCGGCTTCAGCGAGCGCGGCAGGATCAACGAATGGAAGGACCACGGCTGAACGGGGAATATGAAGCGGCCGGACCGGAGTGAAGCGATTGCAAGGCGGCGAGCAATAACGATCGGAAGGTGAGAAGATGGTCACGGCAAGCGATACGGCGGATGTCGAAGTCCATTACCGACTCTGCGGGTTCTGCGACCAGCATTGCGGGACGGAAGTCACCATAAACCGGGCCACCCGGCAAGTCATCGGCGTGCGGGGGGACAAGGCGGATCCGCTCAGCCATGGCTACGTCTGCCCGAAAGTCTATGCCCTCAAGGACTATCACCACGATCCCGAGCGGCTGACCACTCCAATGATCAAGCGCGATGGCCAGTTCGAACCGGCGACCTGGGACGAAGCGCTGGATTTCACCGCCGAGCGGATCAAGGATATCCAGCGCCAATATGGCAATGATGCCATCGCCTTCTACTTCGGAACCGGTCTCGCCCATGTTCCCGCGCTGTGCCTTTACACGCCCCTTCTGGCCACCACGCTGGGCACGACCCAGGTCTATTCCTCATCCAGCGTGGATTGCCATCCCCATTTCCTGACCACGACCACCATGTTCGGCAATCTGGGCGCGGTGCCGGTGCCGGATGTCGACAACACCGATTACCTGCTGGTGATCGGGGCCAATCCGGCGCAGTCCAACGGCAGCTTCATCATAGCGCCCGGCATGCCCGCGCGGCTGAAGGCGATCCAGCAGCGCGGGGGCAAGGTCGTTGTCATGGACCCGCGCCATACGGAAACCGCCAAGCTGGCGGACTGGCACCTTTCGATCCGGCCCGGCGCGGATGCCGCGGTGCTGTTTGCGATGATCAATATCCTGTTCGAGGAGGATCTGGTCGATCTGAAGCATATCGGTGAATATGCCACCAACCTCGACCGGCTCAGGGAACTGGCGCAGCCTTTTTCGGCGAAGACCGCCAGCAAGGTCAGCGGCATAGCCGTCGAGGATATCTACAAGCTGACCCGTGAGTTCGCCGCTGCTCCGCGCGCCTGCATCTATGGCCGCATCGGGTCTTCGATGCAGTTGTTCGGATCGATCACGAACTGGCTGATCGTCGCCATCAATGCCTTGACCGGCAATCTGGACCGGCCCGGCGGATCGATGTTTCCACGTGGCGTCATCGATTCCATATTCTTTTCCGATCGCTGCCAGAATGGCGTTCTGCCCCATGGCCGGTGGCAATCGCGTGCGACCGACCTGCCCGAGCTTGCGGGCCAATTGCCGTGCTCGGCCCTGCTGCCCGAGCTTGAGACCCCGGGCGAAGGCCAGATCCGCGCGCTCATCACGATGGCGGGAAATCCGATCCTGGCGACTCCCAATGGCGGCGGTCGATTGACGCGCGCGCTCGAGAAGCTGGATTTCGTGCTGTCGTTCGACATCTACATCAACGAAGCCAGCCGGCACGCGGACGTGATCCTGCCTTCGGAAAAGTCGCTGAGCCGGTCCGACTTCACCCTGTTCTACACCTTCTTCATGGTGCGGGACTATCTGCGCTATAGCCCGCCGATCTTCGAGCCGGCATCCGATGCGCGAACCGATGCCCAGATCATTTCGGGGCTGGTCGGGAGGCTGTTGGGCGAGACCGCCCTTGAAGCGGACGAACGTGCCCTGCGCATGCTGCATCAGCAGCTGATCGATCAAGGCAACGAAGTAGCCGCGCGCTTCAGCTTCGATCAGGTGCTGCAGCATCTGGGCGCGGAAGAAGGCCAGGATCGCATGTTCGAGCTGCTGGTGCGGACCGGCCCTTATGGCGATCATCTGGGCGACAATCCGGACGGGCTCACACTGGAAAAGCTAAAGACCATGCCGCATGGCGTGGATTACGGGCCGATGCGTTCTCGAATCCAGGAAGTGCTCTTTCTGCCCGGCGGTAAGATCGATTTTGCTCCCGAACCGATCATTGCCGACATATCGCGCTTCGAACGTTGGCTGAATGGCAGCCAGCCGGAAGGCCTGGTGCTGGTCGGCCGCCGCCAGATCCGTTCATTCCAATGGATGCACAGATTCCCCACGCTCAACAAGGGGCCCCACATGTGCACGCTGCTGATGAACCCCAGGGATGCCGAAGCGCGCGGCGTTCAGGATGGCCAGAAGGTGAAGGTGCAGTCCCGCACCGGGCAATTGGTGGTCGAGGCCGAATTGAGCGAGGAAATGCGCGAAGGCGTGGTCAGCCTGCCGCATGGCTGGGGCCATGACGAGCCCGGCATACCCGGGGATTCCGTCGCGAAATCGCGCCCTGGCGTGAACTATAATCTGCTTGCGGACGAGACGCTGATAGACGTCCCTTCCTGCAACACCATGCTCAATGCCATTCCGGTCGAGGTGGAATGCGCATCCTGATGGCAGGAATGCGGCAGGCGCGTTTGCTCATCCGCATTTGCGCAGGGTCATGTTGAGGGTGGAGGACTTGACCTCGATCACCGGCATGTTGGCGATCTTCATCAGCTTGCGCGCCTGCTCCAGCTCCGGCGTCGACAGCAGCGGATAGTTCCGCCGGATTGGCCCGGCTGCCTTCATCTTGTCCCTGTCTGCCTGCGGAACAGTCATCCGATAGATCAGCTCGTCCTCGTCCTCGGTGTCGTACTGCTTCTTCAACTCTTCCAGCGTCGGCTCCTCCGGCGGGTTGGCCAGCACTTCCTTGGCCCGGCTCGACGCCATGATCTTGTCCATCACCTCCGGATCCACCGGCGCCACGGGCTTGCCGTAATATTCCGCCGCATACTGGATCACTTCATCCGGCACCGTCCCATAGCGCTTGCCCGTCACCACATTCAGCACCGCCTGGATCCCCACCAGCTGGCTGAACGGCGTCGCCATCCCCGGATAGCCCAGGTCCCGCCGCACCGCCGCCACCTCGTCCAGAACCTCGTCCAGCTTGTCCATCATGTTGTGGTTGGCCAACTGCGCCTTGAACGTGCCCATCATCCCGCCCGGGATCTGGTGCTCGATCGAGAAGATGTCGTATTCGGCATACTGGTTCACCAGGAAGCCCGCCGCCTTGCCGACCGCCTCGAAATGATCGGCCACCGGCTTGAACAGCGCTTCATCCAGATTGTGGGTATGGCCCTTGAGCTGGATGTTCCTGGCCATGATCTCGGTTGAGGGCACCGAGGGTCCATTGGCCATCGGCCGGCTCGCGGTGTGGATCACCGACACCCCGAAATCGATCGCATCGAGATAGGCCTTGGCCGACATCCCCAGCAGGTTGTTCGAATGCATCTCGATCGGCTTGCCGTTGGCCACCTTCACCAAGGCCGGCACCAGCGTCGACAGCCGCTCCCGCTCCAGCACACCCGCCGTGTCGTAAAGCAGGATGGAGTCGATGTTGGGATCGGCGGCAAGCACGGCCGCCTTGTTGATGAAGAATTCATCCGTATGCACGGGCGACAAGGCAAACATGATGGCGGCCGCGACTTGCGCACCATTGGATTCCTTGGCTACCCGCGCCAGACGCAGCATATTGTCGGTGCCCAGCAGCACATCATACAGCCAGAACGAGCGCACGCCATGTGCGCACAGGCGACGGATCCATACTTCCATCAGGGCTTTCGGGCTGATGCTGAATGTCACCAGCGCATTGGCCCGCAGGCCCGCCCGGACCGGCGTGTTGGGCATCGACGCCACCAGCAGGTCCAGCGCATCCCAGTAGTTTTCCTGGCAATAGCGTGTGAGAACATCGAGCTTCCCGCCGCCGGTCAGATCGATGATCTTGAACCCCGTCCTGTCCAGCAAAGGAGACGCCGGCAATGCCTGCCCCGTGCGCATGCGGATGCCCCAGAGCGATTGCTCGCCATCTCGCAGCGTCTCGTCCAGGAACTCGACATGGGCCATTGACTGCTCTCCCTTTCTCTATTCAAGCAATGTCTTTCGCCAGTCTCATCAAGCAGATCAACACATATCCCGAAAACGCGACGACTTTTTGGATCGCATTGACATCGGGCTGCGCTATGGAGACGCCGCATCATCGCAACAGGGTAGACAAATGGAATACAGGCCACTCGGGCGCACCGGAATCAATGTGAGTGTCATCTGTCTCGGGACGATGACGTGGGGATCGCAGAACAGCGAAGCGGAAGCGCATGAGCAGATCGGCTACGCGCTCTCGCAAGGCATCAATTTCCTGGACACCGCGGAAATGTATCCGGTCACGCCGGCCCGGGCGGAAACCATCGGCAGGACCGAGGAATATATCGGAACCTGGCTGGCCAGGAACGGTGGACGCGACAAGATCGTGCTTGCCACGAAGGTTTCCGGTCCCTCGCGCTGGATCCCTATCCGCGGCGGCGACAATCATCTTGACCGACACAATATCGAACTGGCGATCGATGCCAGCCTCAAACGGCTGCAGACGGATTATATCGATCTCTACCAGGTCCACTGGCCGGATCGCAGCGTGCCGGTCTTCGGCAAGCGCGGCCTCGACGAGATCGCGGATGAGCCGGGCACGGCGGCGATCGAGGAGACTCTGGATACCCTGGGCGGCCTGGTCCGGTCCGGCAAGATCCGCCATATCGGGGTTTCCAACGAAACGCCCTGGGGTGTCAGCGAATATCTGCGCCTGTCGAGAGAGAAAACCCTGCCGCGGCTCGCATCGATCCAGAACGCCTACAACCTGCTGAACAGGCTGTTCGAAACCGGGCTTTCCGAGTTCAGCCTGCGCGAAGACGTCGGATTGCTCGCATATTCCCCATTGGCTGCCGGTCACCTCACCGGGAAATATCTCGGGGGCACCATACCAGCCGGATCGCGGCTGGACGTGGCCCGGCAATTCGTCCGCTACAATGTGCCCCAGCAGCCCGACGCCAGCGCCCGCTATGTCGCGATTGCCCGCGCGTTCGGGCTCGACCCTGCGCAGATGGCACTCGCCTTCGTGAACAGCCGCCCGTTCGTGACTTCGAACATCATTGGCGCCACCACGCTCGATCAGTTGAAGACCGACATTTCATCGATCGACCTGAAACTCGATGATGAGGTTCTGGCGGCGATCGAGCAGGTTTATCGCGTGTATCCTGATCCCTGCCCATGATCGCACCGAAACCACGAAGCCGCTTTTACCGAGGCATTCTGTCAGCAGCCTCGACTATTTGATCGTGTTGAACACCTCGAATTCCCTGGTCAGGAATGCCGCAGTGCGCGTGGTGTCGACGAACACCGCCTCATCTTCCGCCAGGATCATGCTTGCTTCCGCGGCAGCCTGAGAGGCAAAGGTACGGCGCAGGGCATCTTCGCTGTCCCACCACAGTTCGGCGATCCCGTCCGGCGGGCTGGCCCAGCCGCGACTGCGTGCGAATTCCTCGATTTCGGGAGAGGCAACCGTATGGCTCTGCACATAGCGGACAAAGCCCATTGCATCCTTGTGCCGGGTAACGAGGCGGGCATGCTCGTTGCTCCACCGCGCCGTGAATTCCTCCAGGCTCATTCCCGGCTTGCGCCAGGTCGTCGCCACCATCTTGATCAGCATGTCACTACTCCCAAACTTGCTTCACCAGGCAATCATCCCGCCATCGATCACCAGTTCGGCACCCGTCACATGCAGGGCCTCGTCCGAGGAAAGATACAGGCACCCATAGGCAATCGCTTCCGGCCCGGCGAAGCGCTTCACCGGCGCATAGGCCGTGAAGCGCGCTTCGGCCTCGGCTGGATCCGGCTGGTTGTTCAGCATGGTCCGCATCTGCGGCGTTTCGATCAGGCCGGGATGGATCGAATTCACGCGAATATTATGCGGCGCATGCGCCACGGCGGCCGCCTTGGTATAGGTCCGGATCGCGCCCTTGGAGGCATGATAGGCGGCAAAGCCCGCGGAGCCGATGATCCCATAGACCGACGAAATATTGACGATCGCGCCGCCGCCCCCGGCGATCATATGCGGGACAGTGTGCTTGGTGCACAGGAACGTGCCCTTCGCATTGACGTCGAGCACGCGGTCCCATTCCTCCTCACTCGTATCGATATCCGGCTTGGAATTTTCCATCCCGGCATTATTGATCAGGATATCGATCCGGCCGAACCGCTCGATGGTGTGCCGAACGATATTGCGCACCATCGCATCGCTGCTGACATCCAGCTCGACGAAATCGGCCTGATGGCCAGCCTCGCGGATGTCCTCAGTCACCGCCTCGCCAAGCGCGGTCTGGATGTCGCCGATCACCACGCTGGCCCCTTCCGCAGCGAAGATTCTTGCAGTGCAATCCCCGATGCCGGATGCGGCGCCAGTGATGATGGCGACCTTTCCCTCGAGCCGGCCAAGACCTTTATGAGGTATAGTCAAGAAATCCTCCCAAATTGAATATTATCTTTATTTCAGAGTTCTTCTGGTGTGATGATTTTCATTTCGTTGGGCCATGGTGAGTTGGCGACGCGGGCCTCGCCATGGATTTCGATCGACATAGAGGCCTGGGCGAGGGAGAGGATGAGGCGCTTGAGGCGAGTTTCGGGTCCCGGCATGTCGCGCAGGGGGAACTTCTCGAGATGGTCCATGGCCGCGTCGGCGTGGGGATAGACCGCGTGATAGAACCGCTCGATCTCGGCCATGGTGGTGTCTGATCTCTGGTAGCGGCGCGCATCCTGCCCGGCGACCGCCCAGTAGGGCACGAACTCCTCCAGCTCCTCAAATCCTTCGGGCAGGCAACGCTCGCCGGCCGGCACCGTCACCATGTTCCTCATGCGCAACGCTCCAGCGCCTCTTCCAGATTGGCGGCCTGGGTGAACTCGTCGACCAGATGAGCAAAGCGCCGGACCAGCACTTCGTTGTCCTGCAGGATCATGTGGTGCTTGGCGCGGGCCGCGATGCCCTTCTGGGTCCGCTCGACATTGGCCACGTCTTCCAGCACGACATCGGCCAGGCGGGCCAGGTAATGCTCTTGATGGAAGGCTTCCCGGATCGTCTCCGGCTTGGGCACGAAGAAGTGCATCTCGTAGCGCGTGTAATCCGGGCGGATCGGCCAGATCTCATGCGTCCAGAAGCCGCCCCCCGCCACATCGAGATGGAAGTTCGGGAAGAACTCGTTGATGTCCATCGACCAGGTGTTCGACTTGGCCGGATTGACCGAGCGATGGGCGCGCAGATCCTCGGTGTCGCCGGACTGGTTGGCCGCCAGCACGTTCTCCGATTGCATGTGCTTGTAGGCCAGTTGCTCCACCAGCTGCACTTCCTGCGGCTGGTAGTCCGGGTTGCCGTAGAGCGAGATCGAATGATGCGGCCCGAAGAACTCCGCGTTCTGCAGATGGCCTGCCGGATCGGACGGGGACGAGAAGTTGGGGCCGATCGTCTTCGCATGCAGGATGGGGATGTGGTAGGACTCGCTGAACGCATCCACCACCAGCTTCCAGTTGCACTTGAGATAGGTCTGGATCGTCACATGCCGATCCGGATTGGGATAAGGGATGTCCGACAGGAACGCGCCCATATCGCCCAGATAGTCCTTCAGCCCGACCGTGTTGTCCGGGTTCAGGTTGATGAAGATCCAGCCATCCCAGATGTCGCACTGGACCGGATCCAGCCCGCATTTCGACTTGTCGACGCCGAAGAACTTGTCCTCGTCGAATATCGCCAGGAGCCGGCCGTCGCTGCCATAGGTCCAGTTGTGATAGGGGCAGCGGAACATGGTCTTGCGCGAGCCCTTCTCCTCCCACACCACCTGATTGCCGCGATGCGAGCAGACATTGTGGAAGGCCCGGACGATGTTGTCCGCCCCGCGGGCGATCAGGATCGAGGCGCCGCAGATCTCGACTTCCTTGACGATGTAGTCGCCCCGCTCGGGCAGGTCCTCGACCCGGCCCATCTTCAGCCAGACCCGGCGGAATACCCGTTCGCGCTCCAGCTCGAAGTAATCGGCCGAGCGATAGGGCTCGAGCGGCACCGGCCCTTTGCCCAGGCCCGCGGCTTCGGTAAAATCGGATCGCATCGGCTCTCTCCTCACTGCCGCGGGCTTCCTTCGATCGAGCCGCGGTCGATGGGGCGCTTTCCTCGGCGGGATGCCCCCGGTGAGTCAGCGCCCATCCTTTTAATGCATGTAAAGTTTAAACGATGTCAACTTTTTTATCCATTAAAAGTTGACCGGCAAAACAACCCCATGCCATGGCACGCACGCGCCACGAGCCCCAGGGCACGCAGCGCGCTGAGGAACCGTCTTCGGAAAAGCACCATGTCGACAGTGACGATCCATGTTACCACCAGAACCGGCACGCACCTGCCGCTCGCCGCGCAAGCCGGGCGACCGCTCATGGAAACGCTGCGCGACGAGGGGCTGGTGGAAGCGCTGTGCGGCGGCCAGGCCGCCTGCGCGACCTGCCATGTCCATGTCGACGAGCCCTGGATGGCGCTCGTCGGACAGGCGCAAGGGCAGGAAGCCGACATGCTCGACAGCAGTCTCGAGAAGCGCGCGAACTCCCGCCTGAGCTGCCAGATCCTGGCCGAGGAAAGGCTCGAGGGCCTGGCGCTCACCATCGCCCCCTTCGAAGGCTAGCGACCAGGCGATTTCCAGGATGCGGACAGCGCAACCCAGGCCTTGCCGCCCCTGCAACAACGGGATTCCATCACCCCTCGAAATTGGCCATATAGTCCACCATGGGGGTGACGCTCCGAGGCTCGGAGCCGTGCCAGGGCAAAGATCGGCAAACGCATAATGAAACTGGAAGACAAGAAAAACCGCCGGCGCCAGCAGATCATCGCTGCAGCCGAGGAACTGGTCAGGGAAACCGGATCGACCGACTTCTCCATGCATGCCCTGGCGTCCCGCGCGGGCTTCAGCACCCCGACCACCTACAATCTGATCGGCTCCAAGGGAACGGTCCTCTACATCCTCCTCAACCAGTACCAGGATCGCCTCGACAACTCGCTGCTGCGCCTCAAAAGCTCAGCCGATCCGTTCCAGCATGTCCTCCATGCCGCCGACGTGGCGGTCAAGGTCTACACCGCCGATTCCGCCTTCATCCGCTCGCTCATGCGCTTCCTGCTCGGCATCCCCGACCCCGTCCATCGGCCCGCCTTCATGACCCGCGGCTACCAATATTGGTGGCGCGCCTTCCAGGGCCTCGAACAGCAGGGCTACTTCGGACAAACCCTCAGCATCGACGACGTCTCCCGCGACTTCGTCGTCTTCTTCTCCGGCGTCATCGACTTCTGGGTCCACGAAGAACTCGACGACGAGCAATTCCACCTCCAGGCCCGCGTCGGCGTCCTCATGCGCCTCCTCGCCATCGCCAACGACAAAACCACCCAGCTCAAACTCCAGGCCGACCTCCAAAAATGCCACAAGAAAATGAAACCCCTCTATAATGCGCCCAGCAGCGACCCATAAAGCCTGTCCAAGAACTCAGCGGCAGATCGCGGAACGATACCCTTGCTCTAGGTGGGCGTCGTAAACATTCCGCTGCGATCGCCCTTGCTCCAGACGAAGCGAAGATAGGCATAGCTTATCTTCCAGCCATCGTCGGTCTTGCGAAAGCGCCAATCATAATGGCCGCCTGTGATCACATATTCGCCAGGTTGATCGATGTTGGGCACACCGATGAAGATCAGGACCCCGGTGCCGGTCGCCTCGTCGCCAGAAACGCGAAAACGCGTGTTGCCAACCAGATGCTCCTGATCCTGAAATACCTTCATCTGCCCATCGCAGGCTTCGAAGATTTCCTCCTTGCCTTGCAGCGACCCGAATGAATTCTCGAAAACGGCGTCTTCAGTCCAGCACTCGGCCCATTCCCTGTAGCGCTTCTCGTCGCCAAGACGCTGGTAGTCATGCATGAGATCATACAGGGCCAGCTTGCTCTCGATCTCCGTCAGTCGTTCTTCCACGCTTTTCGTCATGCTTCGGCTCTCCCATTGGCATTTCCATGCTGGGCAATGAACACACAAGGCGCAATGCCGTTATGATCCTCACAGCCTGTAGCTGAAGAACACGATGTGGATGAATGGATGGAACAACTCTGGTGGATGTCCCCGATATCCCAGGATCTGACGCTGCCCGCTGTTTCGGTTTCGGTCAGCGCTATCCATTGGACGCAAAGCCTGTCGGCTCCGGACCGCAGCGATATTCCCGCAGTCAGGACGATATTCGCCGGCTCAGTCCCAGCCGGTCGGCGCAAATCTGCGCACCGACCACCGCTCCATCGAGCGTGTCCACTATCCCTGCAATCGGCACGACGATCTGCGAGCCGCAACGCGCTTTATCGACTTCAGGAAACCCGCCGAGATATTCCCCGCCAAGTTCGCCGTGGAATGCCCCTCGGCCACCGGCTGTCATCAACACCGAAAGCTCGAAGCCATCGGGCCGGATCAATTCGCTCAACCCCGGGCCGCCTTCGCCGATCTCGTCCACTCCCTCGATCAGCGCCGATGGATCGGCCAGCCAGGCGCGGATGCTCTTTTCGGTATCGGGATCGGACTGGCGGACCGGCTGATCCCACGGGGCGGGATGCGGCGCCCGGATGGTATTCACATGGCCGGATCGGAGCTGCAGCTTGCGCGCATAATAATCCTCTTCCGCCCAGCCATGACGCAATGTCCCATCCTCGACCCGGAAGAGCGTGATCCCGCCCCAGCTCGATACCCTGCCTTCGCGCGCGGACATGCCATGCTCTGTAAAACGCATCGCGACCGCATCGGGCGCAAGGACCACGTCGTGAACCGTCACGCACAGGCCAGGGAAAAGATCGAGCTGCGCCACGGTCGCCGGCAGATAGGCTTCCTCGCGGCCGGACAGCAGATGCCCGCTGATCAGAAGGCGATAGTCGGGATGCATGATCCGGCACGCGACTTCAGGATCATGCGCGGTCAGGAAATCCACGGCGAAGGCGCGCAGCAGTTCCGCGCTCGGGGAAATCGCGGCTGTCATTTCTTCAACTCCCGCTTCAGGATCTTGCCGGATGCATTGCGCGGCAAATCCTCCGCGAAAACCACGGATGTCGGGCATTTGTAATGCGCAAGCCGCTCCCTGGCGAAAGCGATGATCTCGCTTTCGCTGGCCCGCTCGCCCGGTCGCAGCACCACATAGGCGCAAGGCGTCTCCCCCCATTTGGGATGCGGGACGCCGACCACCGCCACTTCCTGGACGGCCGGATGATGCTGCAGCACATTGTCGATCTCGGCGGGATAGATATTCTCCCCGCCCGACACGATCATGTTCTTGTAGCGATCCCTCAGATAGACATATCCGTCCACGTCCTGCAGGGCGGCGTCGCCGGAGCACAACCAGCCATCGGCGGTGATCGCTTCTTCCGTTTCCTTGGGCTTGCGCCAATAACCCCTGGTGATGGCGGGCGAGCGCATCCGGATTTCACCAATCTCACCCGGAGCGATCTCCTTGCCCGTCGCCGGATCCACGAGCTTCAATTCCACCCATGGCATGGCCCGCCCGCAGGATCGCAACCGTTCGGGATGCGGCCCGGCGGGATCGTGATCTTCCGGATCGAGCGTGACGGTCGTGCCCGCCGTCTCCGTCATCCCGTAAGTGTGGTGGAACGCGCTGCCGAACGCCTCGATGGAACGCGCCAGCAGCGCTTCTCCCATCGGCGCCGCTCCGTAGAACATATGAGCCACTTTCGGCGCCGGATCGCCTGTTTCCGCCAGATGATCGACCAGCCGCTGGATCACGGTCGGCACAAGGAACGCATGGGTGACGCCATGAACGCGCATCAGTTCGAGCAGGGCGGCGGGCTCGGTCGCTCGCGTCAGCACTGTCCGCCCGCCCTGGCTGAGCGCCAGCATCCCCCAGCCGATACCGCCGATATGGAATAACGGCATGGCGGCCAGGTTCGTGCTGGCGGCGGTGAATTCCCACAGCTCCCCTGCCATCCGGCCAAGATAGGACAGGTTTCGATGGCTCAGCACGACGCCCTTGGGCAGCGCGGTCGTGCCGGAGGTATAAAGGATCAGCACCGGATCGTCAGGTTCAACGGAAACCGGGGTTACGGGCGCGCAGCGATCCCGCCATGCCGCAAAATCGCCGGTGGAAAGGACCCGTATCTCCAAACCGTCAAGCACGAGGCGGGCCAGCGCGTCATCCACGACAAGCAGCGCGGGTTCCGCGTCGATCAGGATTTCGCCGACTTCGCGCGCTGACAAGCGGCTGTTTATCGGCACCATGATCGCCCCGGCCTTGGCGCAGCCGAACAGCAATTCGAAGAACACCGGGCCGGACAGGGCCAGGATCGCGACCCGGTCACCGGGCCGGATACCCTGCCCCACCAGCGCGCCTGCGACCTTGTCCGACCGCGCAGCCAGTTCACCGAAGGCGATCTCTTCCCCGTCGAACAGCAGGCAGGGAGCATCCGCTCGTGCTCGTGCTTGCGCATGGCCAGCCAGCATGGTCACCAGATCGAGCGGAGCGCTGCTCACCGGCTGCTCCATCAATAGCTCTTGGGCAGGCCGAGGCTATGTTGCGCGATATGGTTCAGCACCATCTCGCGGCTGACCGGCGCGGTCTTGTGCATCCGCGCGACGAACCACAGGTCGGCGAGACCATATTCGTTCGACATGCCATTGCCGCCATGGACCTGAATCGCCTGGTCCAACGCCTTGAGGGAGGAATCGGCGGCGGCGAACTTGGCCATGTTCGAAGCTTCGGCCGCATCTTCGCCGCTGTCGTAGAGCTGGGCCGCGCGCGCCGCCATCAGCCGGGCCTGCTGCACCCCGATGAAGGCCTCGGCCAGCGGATGGGCGATACCTTGATGGGCCCCGATCGGCGCTTTCCAGACCGTGCGGTCGCAGGCGTATTGCGCGGCCTGCGCCAACGCGAAACGCGAAATGCCGTTGTTGATGGCCGCGACCGCGACCCGTTCCGGATTGAGCCCGATGAACAATTGCTTGAGGCCCTTGCCCGGCTCACCCACCAGCGCCTCGGGCGGCAGCTTGATGTCGTCATAGTAAGTGAAGAACTGGTCTTCCGCGACCGCGACCGCGCAATCGATCTTGCTCCAGCTCAGGCCCTTCGCATCGGTGGGAACGACGAACAGCGAGAGCGCGGACCGCTCCGGCGTCGACCGGTCGGCATCGCGCGCGACCACCAGCACCGCGTCGGATTCATCGATGGCGGACGTCCAGTATTTCGTTCCGCTCAGCACCCAGCCATCAGGCGTCTGTCGTGCCGTCGTATTCACATTGTGCGTGTTGGAACCGGCATTCGGCTCGGTAATGCCAAAGGCCATGCGGCGTTCGCCGCTGGCAAGGCCAGGCAGCCAATCGCGCTTCAGTTCATCGGAGCCATAGGCCACGATCATCGGCGAGCAGATCGAGTTGATGACCATGGCCAGCAGCGGGCAACCATGCGCCGACACTTCCTCGATGATGACGTAATAATCGGCCATGCCACCACCGCCGCCGCCGAATTCCTCGGGCATATGGACGCCAAGGAAGCCCGCCTCGCCCAGCGCCTTCCACAGCTCATCCGCCCGCGCGCCGCGTCTCACGATGTCTTGGAAGTACGCGCGGCCGAACCCGCCCATGAGCTTGGCCACGCTCTCGCGCAGCGCGGGATGATGGTCCTGCGTATCGATCAGCGGCGTATAGAACATGTTCTGCGATGACATCGAAAAGCAAGCCCTGAGTTATTGCGGCCAATGGAAGAAGCCCTGGCCCGACTTTACGCCCAGCTTTCCTTCCGCGACCATCTGTTCGAGTATTTTCGGCGGTGCGAAGCGGGAGCCATGCGCCGTTTCCAGCGCGCGGGCTACATCCAGGCGCACGTCCAGCCCGACAATGTCGCTGAGACGCAAAGGCCCTACCGGATGGCGATAGGCAAGGGTGGCTGCCCGATCGATTTCTTCGGCACTTGTCACACCGCTTTCCAGCATTCGCATCGCTTCGAGCGAGGCAATCAGGTCCAGCCGGCTGGTTGCGAAGCCCGGTATGTCGCGCACGACGAGCGTTTCCTTGCCCATCCATGCGGCCAGGGCGCGGGCCGCTTCCACTGCTTGCTCCGATGTGGCCTCGCCACGCACGATCTCCACGAGCTTGAGTGACCACACGGGGTTGAAGAAATGCATTCCCAGAAAGCACGAGGGATCGGGCACCGCCTCGGCAAGACGGTCGATGGAAAGCGCGCTGGTATTGGAAGCAAGCAAGTCCGGGCTTCTGGCCGCGGCGCTTGCCAGCACCGAACGCTTGAGTTCGATATCCTCGAACACGGATTCGACAATCACATCGAGACCTTCGGCAAGGTCGGAAATCTCGCGGACACGTTCGATCCCACGATCCAGTGCATCCGCCGCCGCAGACGAGAACTTGCCGCGTTTGACCGCGCCTGCGGCGGTCTCACGGATTATCGACCGCATGCGCTCCGCACGCTCATCATCCGGCTCAACCACGGTAACGGCGCCACCCGCCTGCGCGCAGACATAGGCGATGCCGACACCCATCGTGCCGCCTCCGATCACGCCAACCCGCTTCATTTTCCGCTCCAGATCGGGGCACGCTTTTCGGCAAAGGCCCGCGCCCCTTCCCGCGCATCTTCCGAATTGATCACGGATTCCGAAAGTGGGCGCTGAAGATCGAACATCTCCTCATCCGGCCAAAGCCGCGATTCCCGCATGATCCGCTTGGTCATCAAGACAGACAGCGGCGCATTGGCGGAGATTTCCCCGGCCAGTTGCAAAGCCGCTTCGAGAGCCTGGCCCGCAGGAACCAGCCGATTGACCAGGCCCCACTGGCGCGCTTCCGGTGCCGGAATGGGCGCCGCCGTCAATGCATATTCCAGCGCTATTCCGGGTGGAATTCGCCTTCCCAGCCGCAGCAGGCCACCCGATGCCGCGACCAGCCCGCGCACCGCCTCAGGCAAGCCGAATGTCGCATCTTCCGCGGCGACGATCATGTCGCAAGCCAGCGCCAGCTCGAACCCGCCGGCCAGCGCATAACCTTCCACCGCCGCGATCAGGGGTTTGGCGGGAGGGGCTTCGCAGACTCCGGCAAAACCGCGCCCTTCAAGCTCGGGCCGTTCCCCGTCGATAAAGGCCTTCAGGTCCATGCCCGAACAGAAATTGCCGCCACGGCCCGTGATGATGCCAGCCCGCAGGCCTTCATCGCCGTCCAGCAGGTCGAGCGCATCGGCCATGGCCAGCGACACCGCACGGTTGACGGCATTGCGGCGATGCGGGCGGTTGATCGCCATCACCAGGACGGAACCCCGCCGCTCGACCTCGACCGGTTTATCTTCGCTCATGGACCTGCCTCAGCCCCTGTGCTTGGCCGAAAAGGCATCGACTGCGGCCTGTTGTTGAGCGGCGAGTTGTTCGCGCACTGCGCGGGCATCGAGTTCGCTTTGCC
>CAYXTO010000011.1:0-126822 GCA_964468045.1 uncultured Caenibius sp.
TGCGCCTGGCCGGCAAGACCGACCGGCTCAACTGGATCATCGGCGCCAATTACGATCACCTGAAGACCACCGACAACAACACCTATTTCCTGTACAGCTTCCTCGGCAACGACCCCTTCGGCTGGGCGGACACCGGGATCGGGCCGGTGCAGGATACGCTGAACTACTTCAGCTCGAAGACCGAGACCTACGCCTTCTTCGGCAACGCGGAATTCGAGATCACCGACAACCTCACGCTCAGCGGCGGCTTCCGTTATACCAAGAACAAGCAGAGCGGGACCTACGCCTATGTCGATCCGCCGGCGGACGATCTGTTCTCCAACTGGTATGGTGGGAACTCGGTCTTCATGGCGATCTGCGGCTGCGTGATCAACCCGGGCGAGGTGTTCGTCCTGGGCGATGGCAGCGCGGAATATCCCGCATTCACGCCGACCATTGTCCCGGTCACCAAAAAGCTGACCGAGGACAACTGGTCCTGGCGGGCCGGGCTGAACTACAAGCTCGACAATGGCGGGCTGATCTATGCGACGGTCAGCCAAGGCTACAAGGCCGGCGTGTTCTCCAACATCGGCGCTTCGGTCATCACGCAATATGTGCCGGCCACCCAGGAAAAGCTGATCTCCTATGAAGGCGGCTTCAAGATGCCCTTTGCCAATGGCAAGCTGCGCCTGAACGCCTCGGCCTTCTATTACGACTACAGCGACAAGCAGGTGCGCGCCAAGGTCCTCGATCAGATCTGGGGCCTGCTCGAACGCCTGGTCAATGTGCCCAAGTCGGAAGTCTACGGGGTCGAGGCCGAGATCTTCGCAGAGCCGGTCGATGGGCTGACCCTGTCGGCGAGCGCGACCTATCTCGACAGCAAGGTCACCAAGACCTTCACCCAGCTCGTCACCGACGCCGGCAACTTCTCCGTGTTCAACAACATGGGCTGGACCGGCGACTTCAAGGACTCCCAGTTGCCCTATACCCCGCACTTCATGGGCAATGCCGATATCCAGTACAAATGGCAGATGGGCAATCTGGAGCCGTTCATCGGCGGCACCTTCTTCTATCAGGGCAAGTCCAACGCCACCTTCAAGAACAACATCCTGCGGGCGGACTTCTTCGAGATCCCGTCCTATGAAACGGTCGACCTGCGCGCCGGGGTGAGCGGCAATGACGGCCAGTGGAAGGTCACCGTCTACGGCCGCAACGTGTTCAACAAATACTACCTCACCTCGCCCACCTATTATGGCGATGCCCGCTGGAGCATGGCCGGACGACCCGCCGTCTACGGCGCCTCCTTCTCCTTCCGATACTAATACCCCATCCAACAATCCATTACCTCCCTGGGGACGACAGAACAATCTGTCGTCCCCCTTTTTATGTTTGCCCCGAGGGCGAACTCCTATATCGTTCGACGAAATCATCTGCCCGGCTGGCAGGATACAACCGCAGGATGCGGCGCTTCGGGAGAATGCAAATGGCGACACAGATCAAGGCTCCGGCCGAATCCGTGAATTTGACGGAGGAGACGCTCCCCAAACTGGTGGATCGCATTCCACCGATACCGCGAATCGACCGGATGCACGGTCCGATCACGCAACGCATCCTCTGGCGCTTCTACATCCT
Organism: uncultured Caenibius sp.; assembly: GCA_964468045.1. Taxonomy (GTDB): domain Bacteria; phylum Pseudomonadota; class Alphaproteobacteria; order Sphingomonadales; family Sphingomonadaceae; genus JAWKXU01. The sequence goes on from CAYXTO010000011.1 coordinate 1,612, forward strand.
TCAGGCATCGGTGTTCATCGTCGGCCTGTTGCCCATCGTCCTGGGCATGAGCGCACAATGGAAGGCCCTCGGGCTCGGGCTCATCCTGCCCGGCGCCGGCTTCTTCTATGCCGGCGGCATTGCCGGCGCGCTGTTCGGCCTGCTTTCGGTGGCGGCCTTTGCGGTCATCATGTTCATCTGGTGGGCGCGCGGGGTGGTGCTCGGCCCGCCGGGAGTGATGCTCGGAACGGCCTTGCTCGCTGCGGCATGGGTCGGCGACGGATCCGGCGTGACAGCCATGGAGTATGTCGTTCCCGCCGCATTCATAGGCCTGCATCTCTATCTCGCGGGCGGCCGCCGCCGACAATTCACCGAGGCGCAGAAGCGTGCGGAAGGTCACAACAAGGCCATCGAGAAGGCGGAACCGATCCTTCGGGACCGTCCGATCGTCGCATCGCCCGAAATGCCCGACGGGCAAGTTGCGGAATTTCGCCGGATGCTCGATCTCGCCCTGCAGCCGGTCGACAGCTGGGAAGGCTTCAATTTCAACGACACCTGGCAGGATGGCGCGCTCCGCTACCAGATCTCCACGATGTCCTGGAATCTGTCCTTCGGGCAATACACCCAGCTCCCCGCCTTCCACGGTTATCTGAACACCGCGCAGGAAAACCTGATCCGCAAGCATATCCACCGGAACACCTGGAACTACTGGTATTGGGAAAGCCTGTGGGGGAACCTGCGCATCGACAAGAACCCGGTGCATATCGACAACATCATGCTGTCGGGCTTCCTCGGCGTATCCCTGGGCCTGTTCGAAACCGCCAGCGGCACATCGCCTTTCCGCGAGCCAGGCTCGCTGACATTCCGCTGGGACGAGAACACCGCCTTTCCCTACAGCCACGAAACCATGCTGGGCGAAATCGTGAAAAACGCCAAGCGCTATGACTATGGCTGGTTTCCCTGTGAGCCGCGCTGGATCTACTCCATGTGCAATCTCGTCGGCCGGACCGCGCTGGAATTGCACGATGCGCGGCATGGAACGAAGATGGCCGAGGAGATCGGCAAGCGTTTCGAACAGACCATGGAAGAGGAGATGATGCTGCCCGACGGCCGCATCCGTGTCTGCACTTCCAGCACCTTCGGCTTCACCGTGCCGAGCCTCTCGGGGCTGTTCGGGGAAACATGGGGCATCCGCTTCCTGACTCCCCATGCCCCGGAACAGGCGGAACGGCTGTGGCAAGTGCTGAAACGCGATTTCATGTCGGTGAATGAGAAGGGCCGCCTCGATTTCCGCCTGCTTCCGTTGGGCTGGGATACGCGCAAACCCGCAAACTTCTCCTCATCGCAATGGCCCGAGCTGAACCCGCTGATCATGGTGCTGTGGGCCGCGCTCGAAATGGGCGATGAGCCGATCATCCAGGCCACCCGCCTGACCATCGACGAACGGTATGGCGAAGGAATTGCCGGCGCGATGACCTGGACCCGCGCCAACACCGTGCGCGACATGGTCAATCGCGGCCTGCCGCAAGCCTGGCGAACCGGCCCTATCCTGAGTGAAGCACGTTATCCCGAGGTGATCGTCACCCGGGCCGTCACGGATGGCGAAGCGCTCGAACTGGTGCTGCGTGCCGGGGGTGAGGCGGGCACGACCGAACTGGGCCTCGATCGGCTTGTACCCGGCAAGAGCTACCATATCCGCCAGACAGGTGCTAATCTGACAGCGGATAGCCAGGGCAAGGCCCGCTTCACGATCCCGCTGGCGGGCCGTGTGGAGTTGACCATCGTGCCCCAGGGCTGAACGCGGGTATCTGCTCATGATGTGTTGCGTCATAGCTGCCTTCCTCTTCGCACAGGCGATGGCCGTCTTGCGGCGGTGGGGTATCTATTGGGGCGTGGTGCGGGCAGGTGCGGGCGAAGAGGACCTGCCCACATTGCTGGGCACGCTCCGCCGCATCTTCGCGCGGCCGGCGGTGCGCGCCGCAATCCTGGCTGTCGCCGTCGTGGAGATGGGCGGTGTGGCGACCTGGCTTTATGTCGACCACGGCGATCACATAGCCAGTATCATAGGGAGCACATTGGCGCCGGCAGCGAGCGCCCGCACCGATGCCGTGAAGATCTGCGGCGACGGCGATGGAACAACGCTGGTGACCCTGGCTCAGCTCGAGGCCGGCCTGCCTCTGCAATCTCGGCCCGCCCGGCCCTGAACCTCTTCAAGAAACAGAGATTGGGATTGAATATGCAGGACGACGCGGGGCTTGCCGGGAAGACCCTTGTGCTCACGGGCGCCACGGCCGGAATCGGCAAGGCGATTGCCCGGCAGGTTGCATCCGCCGGTGCCCGGCTCGTGCTGGTCGCGCGCGGCGAAGAGAAACTCGCCGAAACACTCGCAGCCCTGCCATCAGAGTGCGAAGTCAAGGCGATTGCAGGCTGCGTCACCGATAGCGAAACCGCTCGTAAGGCCTTTGAGGCGGCGCAGGCCATGGGCGGCTGCGACGTGCTGGTCAACAATGCCGGGATTTTTCCCACCGCACTGCTCGCGGACACGGACGAGGCCTTGGCGGAACAGGTCATGCAGGTGAATTTCTTTGGCACCTTCCACTTCTGCCGCGCTTTCGTGCCTGCGATGATCGCCAGGGGCGGCGACAGCGTGGTCAACATCACCTCCATCGCCGCTCGGACGCCGACACCGGGCCTGTCGGCTTATGCCGCCAGCAAGGGCGCCGTGGAGGCTTTCACCCGGGCCATCGCCGCTGAAGCGGCGCCGCATGTGCGAATCAACTGCCTGTCCCCCGGGCCGACGCGGACGGAAACCGTCGTCGCCCTGGAAGCGGATGACGACACCGGTGCGGTGGCGGAAGTGACGAAGGCGATTCCGCTGGCCCGCTATGCCGACTGCGATGAAATCGCCGATGGCGTGCTGTTCCTGGCGGGCCGGCGCTCGTCGTGGATGACCGGGCAGACCCTGCAGGTGAACGGCGGCATATTGATGGCTTGATGGCCTAGCGTGGCGCGAAGCCTGCGGCCAGAATATCCACCATGCCTTCGGCAATCTCGCTCGCCGGGCGTGTCCCGCCTGGCTCGTGCCAGCGCGCAGGCCAGTTGAGCGCCCCGGCAAGCGTGAAAGCGAGAAGCTTGGGATCGCTGGTCGAGATCGTGCCATCCGCGATGGCTTCGTCGATCAGTTCGCGCAGCGCCGTATCGATCTTGCGCTTGAGCCCGCGAAACTGCTTGCGGCCATTCTCCGACAAGGTCTCCTCACCCGTGCGGATCACGCAACGGCCGAAATCGTCCATGTTGATCTCGGCATAGCGCCGCAGGAAGCCGCACAGGCGATCCTTGCCCGTTCCTTCCTCGCGCCGCGCGATCTCCGCCGCCTCCAGCAATTGCTCCAGCCCGATGGTGACGCATTCGAGCAGCACCTGCTCCTTGTTGCCGAGGTAATGATAGATCGTCGGCTTGGTGATGCCGAGGCTGGCGGCCACATCCTCCAGCGAAGTGGCGTGGAAGCCCCGCTTGTTGAACATCTGCACCGCCGCGCGCAGCACCGCCTGCCGCTTCGCCGCGCGTTCTTCCCGCCGCTGCCCGGGCGTCTGGAAGGGGGACTCCGGCTTGTTCATGAAACACATAGTGGCTGCATCGATTCATGGTTGACACAAAACCCGTCAGAATACAATATACCCATGAGTATAGAAACTGTCGTGAGGCAGAAATGATTCTTTCCGAAACGCAGTCCGCAATCCGCGACATGGTCCGCAGCTTCGCGCAGGAGCGGATCAGGCCGAATGCCCAGGCTTACGAGGCGGCGAAGGCATATCCGCCCGAGCTGTACACCGAGCTGGCCGAGCTGGGCCTGATGGGCATGACCGCGCCCGAGGAAGCGGGCGGCGCCGGGGCGGATTACGTATCCTACGCCCTCGCCCTGATGGAAATCGCGGCGGCTGACGGCGCGCTCTCCACCATCCTCAGCATCCAGAACAGCCTGATCGTGTCCGCCCTGCTGAAGGACGGCAACGCCGCGCAAAGGGAACGCTTCCTGCCGGACCTGCTGGCGGGTCGCACCATCGGCGCCTTCGCGCTGACGGAAGCCGACGCCGGCTCCGACGCCTCTGCCCTGCGCACGCGCGCACGCAAGACAGAGGGTGGCTATGTGCTGGACGGGGCGAAACAGTTCATCAGCTCCGGCAAGATCGCCGGGATCGCCATCGTCTTCGCCGTGACCGATCCGGACGCGGGCAAACGCGGCATCTCCGGTTTCCTCGTGCGGACCGACACGCCCGGCTATGTCGTCGACAAGGTCGAGCACAAGCTCGGCCAGTATGCGTCCGACACCTGCGCCATCCGGTTCGAGAACATGTTCCTGGATGAGAGCCTGCGCCTAGGCGCGGAAGGCGCCGGCTACGGAATCGCCCTTTCCAACCTGGAAGCGGGCCGGATCGGCATCGCCTCGCAATGCATCGGCATGGCGCAAGCGGCGCTGGATATCGCGGTCGCCTACGCCAAGGAGCGGACCAGCTTCGGCAAGCCCATCATGCAGCATCAGGCCGTCGGCTTCCGTCTGGCGGACCACGCCGCCCGGCTGGAAGCGGCCCGGCAACTGGTGCTCCACGCGGCGGCGGTGAAGGACAGCGGCGCGCCCTGCCTCACCGAAGCGAGCATGGCCAAGCTGGTCGCCTCCGAAACCGCCGAAAGCGTGGTGTCCGCCGCCATCCAGACCCTCGGCGGCTACGGCTATCTCGAGGAATTCGGCGTCGCCAAGATCTATCGCGATGTCCGTGTGTGCCAGATCTACGAAGGCACGTCCGATATCCAGCGCATGGTCATTGCCCGCAATCTTTGAGCAGCATTGAAAAGCGGCTTGATCGCACGGCGGCGAAGGTCTTCACTATCTTGATTGGGAGATGATCGAAAATGATCGGTTCGACAGCCCGAAGGGCAATCGCAGGCCGCGCTTGCATCATATCTGAAGGAACAGGCGCATGAGCGGAATCGGCATGGCGGCGGCGCTGGAAATCGCCAATCGGGTGGAGCGCTTCGTACGCGAGGAAGTCGTGCCCTATGAGAAGGATCCGCGGCGCGATCATCACAATTGCCCCACTTACGAAATGATCGCGGAATTGCGGGACAAGGCGCGCGCCGCCGGCGTGATGACGCCGCATATCCTGCCGGACGGCTCCCACCTCAACCAGCGCGAAACGGCTGCGGTGCTGATCCGCACCGGCCTTTCCCCGCTCGGCCCCCTTGCCTGCAACACCGCCGCGCCCGATGAAGGCAATATGTACCTGCTGGGCAAGGTCGGCAGCACGGCATTGAAGGAACGCTTCCTCGCCCCGATGGTTTCGGGCGAGAAGACCACCGCCTTCTTCATGACCGAACCCGCCAGCGAAGGCGGCGCGGGTTCCGACCCCTCCATGATGCAGACCCGCTGCTGGCAGGAAGGGAATGAGTGGGTGGTCAGCGGGCGCAAGGCCTTCATCACCGGGGCCGAGGGCGCACGGATCGGCATTGTGATGGCCAAGGCGGAACAGGGCGCCTGCATGTTCCTGGTGGACCTGCCCGATCCGGCTATTCGCATCGATCATATCCCGAACACGATCGACAATTCCATGCCCGGCGGCCATGCCGTGCTGACCATCGACAATCTGCGCATCCCGGCCGACCAGATGCTGGGCGAGGCCGGGGAAGGCTTCAAATATGCGCAGGTCCGCCTCTCGCCCGCGCGCCTGTCGCACTGCATGCGCTGGCTGGGCGCCTGCATCCGCGCCAACGAGATCGCGACCGATTACGCCAATCGCCGCGAGGCGTTCCGCAAGCCGCTGATCGATCACGAAGGGGTCGGCTTCATGCTGGCCGAGAACCTGATCGACCTGAAACAGGCCGAACTGATGATAGACTGGTGCGCCGACGTGCTGGACAGCGGCGAGATGGGCGTGCCCGAAAGCTCCATGGCCAAGGTCGCGGTCAGCGAAGGCCTGATGCGCGTGGCGGATCGCTGCGTGCAGGTGATGGGCGGCACGGGCGTGACCGACGACACGATCGTGGAGCAGGTGTTCCGCGAGATCCGCGCCTTCCGTATCTATGACGGCCCCACCGAAGTCCACAAATGGAGCCTGGCCAAGAAGATTCGGCGGGATTGGAAGGCGCAACAGGCATGAGCGCGCTGGATCAGGACGCCAACGCCGGCACCACTCCGGTACGGGAGGCCTACCGCTTCGACGAGGCTGCGCTGGACCGCTGGCTGCAAGCCAATGTCGATGGCTATGCCGGCCCGCTCACGATGGAGCAGTTCAAGGGCGGCCAATCCAACCCCACCTACAAGCTGGTCACTCCCGGCCGCAGCTATGTGCTGCGCCGCAAGCCGCCCGGCCAGATCCTCAAAGGCGCGCACGCGGTGGAACGCGAGGCACGCGTTCTCAGCGCTCTCGGCAAGACCGGCTTTCCCGTCGCCCATGTCTATGGCCTGTGCACCGATGACAGCGTGATCGGCAGCTGGTTTTATGTCATGGAAATGGTCGAGGGCCGGATATTCTGGGATGCGACCTTCCCCAATGTGGCGCGGGAGGATCGTCCGACCTATTTCGATGCGATGAATGCGACCATCGCCCGCCTGCACAGCACCGACTATCTCGCGCTGGGGCTGGAGGACTACGGCAAGCCCGGCAATTACTTCGCGCGGCAGATCGGGCGCTGGACCAAGCAATATCTGGAAGATGTCGAAGCTGGTCGCAATCCCGACATGGACCGGCTGGTCGAATGGCTGCCCGGCAATATTCCACCGGGCGACGAGACCACCATCGTCCACGGCGATTTCCGCTGCGACAACATGATCTTCCACCCCACCGAGCCGCGCGTGATCGCGGTGCTGGACTGGGAGCTTTCGACCCTGGGCCATCCGCTGGCGGACTTCGCCTATCACGCAATGATGTACCAGATGCCGCCCAATATCGTGGCGGGGCTGGCAGGGGTCGATATCGCGGCGCTGAACATCCCGCCGGAGCAGGATTATGTGGCCGCCTATTGTGCTCGCACGGGCCGCGACACCATCCCCAACTGGGATTTCTACATCGCCTTCAATTACTTCCGGCTGGCCGCGATCTTCCACGGCATCAAGGGCCGCGTGATCCGCGGAACCGCCGCATCGGCCCATGCCAAGGAACGGGCCGAAAGCTTCCCGGTCCTCGCGCGGCTTGCCCGCGAAGCGATGGAGCGGTGCGCCTGAACAGAGCGGCAGCCTGGCTGCCATAGGAAATTCGAGGAAAGGACAGAGACAGATGCAGATCGAAGGTTTGGCCGCAATCGTAACCGGCGGCGCTTCCGGGCTTGGCGGCGCGACCGCCGCGATGCTTGCCTCGAAAGGTGCGAAAGTCACCATCTTCGACCTTCAGGATGAAGCGGGGAATGCCCACGCCGCCAAGATCGGCGGCCGCTTCGCCAAGGTCGACGTGACGGATGGTGACAGCGTCGCCAATGCCCTGGCGGAAGCGGAGGCGGCGCACGGCCCGGCCCGCATCCTCGTCAATTGCGCGGGCATTGCCCCGGCGATCAAGACGTTCGGCAAGGAATTCAAGGTTCACCCGCTGGACACCTTCCGCAAGACGGTGGAAGTCAATCTAATCGGCACCTTCAATGTCCTGTCGCAATTCTCGGCGCGTCTCGCGCAGGCCGAGCCAGTGGGCGAGGAACGCGGCGTGATCGTCAACACCGCATCGGTCGCCGCCTTCGACGGCCAGATCGGCCAGATCGCCTATTCCGCATCCAAGGGCGGGGTCGTCGGCCTGACCCTGCCCGCCGCGCGCGATCTTTCCCAGCACCTGATCCGGGTCGTGACCATCGCGCCGGGCATCTTCTGGACGCCGATGCTGGCAGGCCTGCCGCAAGCCGCGCAGGATTCGCTGGGCCAGCAGGTTCCCCACCCCAGCCGCCTCGGCAAGCCGGAGGAATATGCCCAGCTTGTCGAAAGCATCGTGACCAATCCGATGCTGAACGGCGAGACCATCCGCCTGGACGGCGCGATCCGGATGGCCCCGCGATGAGCGCCGAACCGGTCCTGTTCGAGCGGGATGGGGCGATTGCCAGTCTGGTCCTCAACCGGCCGGAGCAAGGCAATGCGATCGATCTGGATATGGCGCGCGCGCTGTTCGTAGCGGCCGTCCGTTGCGATACCGATGCATCGATCCGCTGCGTGGTCCTGACCGGGGCCGGACGTCTCTTTTGTGCCGGCGGCGATGTCGGCGTGATGGCCAAGGCCGGGGACGATGCGCCAGCCGTGGTCGGGGAGCTTGCCAGCACGCTTCACATGGCGGTGGCGCGGCTCGCCCGGATGCAGAAGCCGCTGCTTGTTTTGGTCAACGGCCCGGCGGCGGGCGCGGGGCTGAGCCTCGCCATTGCCGGCGATGTCGTGATCGCCGGGGAGTCCGCGCATTTCACCGCCGCCTATGGCGCGATCGGCCTCAGCCCCGATGGCGGGATGAGTTGGCTGCTGCCGCGCCTCGTGAGCCTGCGCAAGGCGCAGGAGATCATCCTCACCAATCGCCGCATCAAGTCGGACGAAGCGGAACGGATCGGGCTGGTCACCCGCACGGTGGCCGATGACGCACTCGCGGCGGAAGGCAAAACAACGGCCAGAACGCTTGCCGTATCAGCCACGGCGGCGCTGGGCGCAGCCCGTGCGCTGTTGACCGAAGCCTATACATCCGGGCTCGAAACCCACATGGAGCGCGAAGTTCGCGCTATCTCCCATGCGGCAGGCAGCGCCGAATGCAAGGAAGGCCTTGCCGCGCTGTTCGCCAAACGCAAACCCGATTTTGAAGGAGCCGGATCATGAGCGAAGCTTATATTGTCGAAGCAGTGCGCACCGCAGGCGGCCGTCGCAATGGCGGATTGGCCGGCGTGCATCCCAACGACCTCGGCGCCAGGGTGGTCGATGCGCTGCTCGACCGGACCCGGATCGATCCGGCAGCGGTGGACGATTTGATCATCGGCTGCGTCACGCAGGCCGGCGAACAATCCTTCGCGCTGGGCCGCAATGTCGTGCTGGCCTCCCGCCTGCCCGACAGCGTGCCCGCCGTCACCATCGACCGGCAGTGCGGATCGTCCCAGCAGTCGATCCATTTCGCGGCGCAGGCCGTGATGTCCGGCACGCAGGACATGGTCATCGCGGGCGGGGTGGAAAGCATGAGCCGGGTGCCGATGTTCTCCAACTTCATGCTGCACAAGCAGGCAGGGATCGGCACCGCGCCGTGGAGCCAGGCGGTGATGGAGCGCTTCGGCGTCGCGGAGTTCAGCCAGTTCACCGGTGCGCAGATGATGGCCGACAAATACGGCTTCTCGCGCGACGACATGGATGAATTCGCGCTGTGGAGCCACCAGAAGGCGGCGGCCGCCATCGAAGTGGGCGCCTTCAAGGCGGAGATCGTGCCGGTCGAGACGGAGAACGGCATCTTCGCGCAGGATGAAGGCGTACGCTTTGATGCCTCGATGGAAGGTATCGGTTCGGTCAAGCCGCTGCAGGAAGGCGGCACCATCACCGCCGCCAATGCCAGCCAGATCAGCGATGGTGCATCGGGTACGCTTATCGTCAACGAGAAGGCGCTCAAGGATCACGGCCTGACGCCGATCGCCCGCATCCACAACCTGACCGTTACAGCGGGCGATCCCATCATCATGCTGGAGGAACCGCTCCCCGCCACGCGCAAGGCATTGCAGCGCGCCGGTCTGAGCATCGGCGATATCGACCTGTTCGAAGTGAACGAGGCCTTCGCTTCCGTCCCGCTTGCCTGGCTCAAGGAACTGGGTGCGGATCCGGCCAGGCTCAACGTCAACGGCGGGGCGATCGCGCTGGGCCATCCACTCGGCGCATCGGGCGCCAAGCTGATGGCCACGCTGGTCCATGCCTTGCGCGCGCGCGGCAAGCGCTGGGGCCTGCAGACGATGTGCGAAGGCGGCGGCATCGCCAATGTCACCATCGTGGAGGCGCTGTAATGGCGTTCCGGACACGCTTCACGGAATTGCTCGGGATCGAGCATCCCATCGTCCAGGGCGGCATGATGTGGGTCGGCTATGCCGAACTGGCCGCCGCCGTCTCCAACGCGGGCGGGCTGGGCATCATCACCGCCCTCACCCAGCCGACGCCGGACGATCTGCGCCGCGAGATCGACCGTTGCCGGACGATGACGGACAAGCCCTTCGGCGTGAACCTCACCATCCTGCCCAGCGTCAACCCGCCGCCCTATGCCGAATATCGCCAGGCGATCATCGACAGCGGCGTGGCCATCGTTGAGACGGCCGGCTACAAGCCGCAGGAGCATGTCGACGAGTTCAAGGCGCATGGCGTCAAGGTGATCCACAAATGCACGGCGGTGCGCCATGCCGTGTCGGCCCAGAAGATGGGCGTGGATGCGATCTCGATCGACGGGTTCGAATGCGCCGGTCACCCCGGTGAGGACGACATTCCGGGCCTGATCCTCATCCCCGCCGCCGCGGACAAGATCACCATCCCGATGATTGCCAGCGGTGGTTTCGGCGACGGACGCGGGCTGGCGGCCGCGCTCGCGCTGGGTGCGGACGGGATCAACATGGGCACGCGCTTCTGCGCCACGGTGGAGGCCCCGATCCACGACAACATCAAGCAGTTGATCGTCGAGAATGACGAGCGCGCGACCAATCTGATCTTCCGCAAGTTCAAGAACACCGGGCGCGTGGCCAAGACCAGCGTGTCGGACAAGGTGGTGGAAATCTCCGCCCAACCCGAATCCGTGTTCGAGGATATCCGCCCGCTGGTGTCCGGCGCCAAGGGCCGCGAGGCGCTGCAGACCGGCGATGTGGACGCGGGGCTGGTCTGGGCCGGGCAGATTCAGGGTCTGATCCACGACATCCCGACCTGCGAGGAACTGATCAGCCGGATCGTCAGGGATGCCGAGAACATCATTACCGGCAGGCTCGCCAACATGCTGGGCAAGCAGCCTGCGCAGGCCGCCTGAGACCCTGCCGGCGCAGCATGACGGGGGCTGAATGACGAAAACCAAGGCCGAACGGCAAGGCCCCCTGCTGGGTGTGCGCGTGCTCGAATTCGCCGGGCTCGGCCCCGCCCCCTTCTGCAGCATGCTGCTGGCGGACATGGGCGCGGACATCATCCGCATCGATCGCCCCGGGCAGGGACCGGACCAGCGCGACGTGACGTGGCGCGGGCGCCGCTCGCTGGCGCTGGATCTCAAGCGGCCGGAAGACCTCGAAACCTGCCTGGCCGCAGCGGACAAGGCGGATGTGCTGATCGAAGGCTTCCGCCCCGGCGTGATGGAGCGGCTTGGCCTGGGGCCGGAGCCGATCCATGCCCGCAATCCACGCCTGATCTATGCGCGGATGACCGGCTGGGGCCAGAGCGGGCCTCTCGCCCATGCGGCCGGGCACGACATCAACTACATAGCCCTGACCGGGGCGCTCGCCGAAATGGGCATTCCGGGCACGCCACCCTCCCCGCCGCTCAATCTCGTCGGGGATTTCGGCGGCGGCGCGCTCTACCTCGCCTTTGGCATAGTGTCCGCGCTGCTGGAGCGAACCCGCTCCGGCCAAGGGCAAGTGATCGACGCCGCCATCGTCGATGGCACCGCGTCGCTGATGTCCTTCTTCCAAGGCATCGCGGCCAGCGGGTGGACGGAAATGGGCCGGACCCGCAATTTTCTGGCCGGTCAGGCCCCCTATTATGGGACCTATGCCTGCGCCGACGGCAAATATGTCGCGGTGGGTCCGCTCGAGCCGCAGTTCTTCGCCATTCTCGCGGACAAGCTCGAACTCGACCGCGCGCTATTCGAAAACCGGGAAGACCCGGCGAACTGGGCCAAGGGACGCGAGGCGATCGCCGCCATCTTCGCCCAGCACACACGCGACGAATGGTGCGAATTGCTGGAAGGAACCGACGCCTGCTTCTCGCCGGTGCTCGAACTCGAAGAAGCGCCGCATCATCCGCATATGGCGGCGCGCGGCATCTATTTCGAGCAGGGCGGCGTCATCCAGCCTGTTCCCGCGCCCCGCTTTTCCCGCACACCGGGCAAGGCCGGAGCGCGCCCCTGCGCCGCCGGGGAAGGTGGAGTGGAAGCGCTTGCCGAGTGGGGCGTGATCCGCCGGGACTGAACCGGGTCGCGGCTATTCGGCCGCCTCGAGATGCTCCAGGCGATAGAATGTCCTGCCGTTGCGTACCTCCCGCTCCGCTATGGTCGCGCCATAGATGGAAACGGCCTGATCTTCGTTGATGACGCCATTGTTGAGATCCGCCTCCACGGCCTGAGGATCGCGCTTCTGCGGATCGCCATAGCCGCCGCCGCCGGGTGACGCGAGGCGGACCTTGTCGCCGGCATGCAGCGGAAGCTTTTCCGCCTTGCTGCGAAAGGGCGGGATGACCTCCTTGCCATCGATCACCAGCCTGACCTGGTTCGATTGCGCCTCGCCTCCGCCGCCGATGCCGAACGGGCTGTAATCCACCCGGTCACCCAGGATGCTGATGGTGCAATCGGCCAGCGCCTCGATCCCATAGGCCGTGCCGCAGCCGCCGCGATGCTCGCCCGCGCCGCCCGATTGTTCACGGATGGCGAGATATTCGAACCGCACCGGATAGCGATGCTCCGACATCTCGACCGACATGAAGCGCGCCATCGATCCCGGCGGCGTACCATTGACCAGCCCGTCGGATTCCATGCTCCCGCCATAGCCGCCCGGATAGGGATAGACCGCCACGAAGTAGCCGCCGGTTTCCGGCCTGTTGCCGGTGATCGTCAGCACACCGGTGGTGCCGAAAGGCGCCGCCGGAACCTGCTCCGGAATCGCCTGTGCCAGCGCGCCGAACACGACATCCACCACGCGCTGGGTAACGTCCGTGGTGCCGCCAACCGGAACGGGATATTGCGCCGACAGGATGGACGGGCGCGGGATATGGAACCCGATCGGACGGAACGCCCCGCCATTGACCGGCACGTCCGGAAACACATGCTTGATCGCCACCAGGCACATCGACATGGTGGTGCTGTCCGAAATATTCATCGGACCGCGCGCCTTCTCCTCGGTGCCGGTGAAATCCATCAGGATGGAATCGCCTTCCACCTTCAGCGTCACCACCACCTTGAGCGGACGGTCTTCCACCCCATCATTGTCGAACCAGTCTTCGAAACGATAGGAGCCATCCGGGATTTCCGCGATGTAGGAACGCATCTGCCGTTCCGACCGGTCGAGGATTTCGGTGATGCATTCCTGCAGCGTTTCCACGCCATAGCGCTCGATCAGGTTGTCGAGCCCACGCGCACCCACGGTGAAGACATTCATCATGGCCGCCAGATCACCTTCGAGCTGGCGCGGCAGGCGGACATTGGCCTTGATCAGGGTGAGAACGCCATCGTTGAAGCGGCCCTGATCACAAAGCTTCATCGGCGGGATGATGATCCCTTCCTGATGGATCTCGGTAGCAGATGGTGCCCACCCGCCCGGCACGCTGCCGCCCATGTCCATCCAATGGCCGGTATTGGCGAACAGGCCGAACGGTTTGCCATCGACGAAAACCGGCTTCACCAGCACGACATCGTTGAGATGGGTGCCACTGATATAGGGATCGTTGACGATCCACAGGTCCCCGTCATGAAAGCCGCCCTGCTGCTTCGCCACCGCAATCACGCGCTGCACCGTCCATTGCATGCTGGCGAGGAACAGCGGCAATCCATAGCTGCCTTGCGCGATGGTCTCGCCGGTTTCGGCGTCATAAAGGCCGTGCGCGCAATCATTGGTTTCCGAGATGATCGGCGACAGCGCCGCGCGGATCAGATGGAGATCCATCTCGTCGGTGATCTGTTCCAGTGCGCCGCGCACCACCGAAAGTGTAACGGGATCAGCCATCACGCCATCTCCACCAATATATTGCCCGCCGCATCGACTCTGGCGACCATGCCAGGTTCTATCACAGTCGTGGTATCCGCTTGCTCGATAATCGCAGGGCCTGAAAAATGCTGCCCCGCGCGCAGGAACTCGCGCTGATAGATCGGCGTATCGAGCCAGCTTTCGAAGCGCACCTTGCGGTATGCCTGAGGGGCCGCTTCGCCCTGGAAAAGCTCTTGCGCGCAGGCAATGCCGCCCCGGTTGCGCTCGCCATGCACTGTGGTCTTGAGGCTTACCAGGGTCACCGGCAGATCGCCCGGCGCATCGCCATTTTCCCGCGCATAGACTTCGCGGAAGCCTTCGGCCATGCGCTCCGGCGACCAATCCGCCTGGATCGGCACGCGCAGGCTGTGGATCTGCCCGGCAAAGGACATCAGCGCGACATGTTCGACAAGGCTGCGCTCGATATCGTTGGCGGAAATGGCGAGCTTGCGCTCCCCTTCCTCGCGCTGCGATTTCAGGGCCGCCGCAGTCCATGCGGCGTCAATTTCCGCCGTGGGGCGTTCGACCGTCAGCGACATGTCATAGCGGATGTCGGCAATCGCGCAGCCGAGCGCGCATTGCACGCCGGGATGCGGCGGCAGCAGCATGGTCTTGATGCCGACCTCGCGCATGATCGCGGCGCCGTGCAAAGGCCCTGCTCCGCCGAAGATCACCAGCGCGAAATCGCGCGGATCGTGGCCCTGCTCCACCGTCAGCAGCCGGGTCCGCCCGGCCATATTGTGATTGACCAGGGTAAGGATGGCCAACGCGGTCTCTTCCGCGTCGAGGCCAAGCTGGGAACCAAGCTCGTCCAGAGCCTTGCGCGCGGCCTCCACATCCAGCCGGTCGATATTCTTGAGACCGATCGGATTTTCCGGATTGATCCGGGCCAGCACCGCATTGGCATCCGCCACCGTGGGTCGCGTGCCGCCCCGTCCGAAGCACACCGGCCCCGGCACCGCGCCGGCGCTTTCCGGCCCGACCTTGAGCATACCGCCCCGGTCGAGCGAGGCGATGGATCCGCCGCCCGCGCCGATGGTATGCACATCGATCATCGGCAGGCGCAGCGGTATGCGGAAATCCAGCTCGGTCGTCTCAGCGACCGGAGGCTGGCCATCGACCACCACCGCCACGTCGTAGCTGGTCCCGCCCATGTCGCCGGTGATGATCTTGTTGAAGCCGGCCTCGCTGGCGAGGCGCGCGGCGGCCATGACCCCTGCAGCCGGGCCGGAGCGTACGATATTGGCGGCGCGTTCCGGCAGCGTGGCCAGCGGGACCAGGCCACCGTTGGATTGCATCACCAGCGTCTGCGCGGAATAGCCGCCATCGGCCAGCCGGTTCTGGAGCCGTTCCGCATATCGGGAAACGAGCGGCTGCAGATAGGCCTGCACCGTGGCGGTGCTGGTGCGCTCGAACTCGTAATATTCGCGCACCACATCGCTGGAAATCACCACCTGCCAATCGTTCCGGGCGGCACGCAGGATTTCGGCCGTGCGCCGCTCGTGCTCCGGATTGGCATAGGAATGGAGATAGGAGACGACGACCGCCTCCAGCTCCATCCGGGCCAGCGCCGACGCGAGCGCCCGCACCGCTTCCTCGTCCAGCGGCGTAACCACATTGCCTTCATGGTCCATCCGTTCCGCCACTTCCCAGCGCTGGCTGCGCGGAATCAGCGGGCTGTGCGCACCGGTCAGCCCATAGCTGCGCTGGCGATCGCGGCGACCGAGCTCCAGAATGTCGCGAAAGCCCTGGGTAGTGATCAGCGCAACCCGGGCACCCTTGCGCTCGATCACCGCATTGGTGGCGATGGTGGTGCCATGCAGGATCAGAGACAATTCGCCCGGCGCCACCCCGGAGGCTTCCAGCGCATCGGCGAGACCGCGTGATGGATCGTCAGGCGTGGACGGCACCTTGACGACACGATCGGGCTGTCCGCCGCCCGGGCTGAGATAAAGGTCGGTGAAGGTTCCGCCAACATCGATACCAACAATCGCACTCATTACCTTCAGCCTGCCCTTTCCGTTTCGCGCCGGTATTGCGACCAGTCATGGACCGGCCACATGTCCTGATCCTCGCCATGGCCGGTCTTGCCGTTGATGGACCATTCCATCAGTCCGTTATGATCGATGAAGCTGTGGCGGATCAGCGTGATCCCGCTCAGCTTCTTGCCTTCCGCCTCCAGCTTGCGGCCATATTCGTCCACGCCCTCGATAAGGATGCGCTCGACGAAACCGGTTTGCGGATCGCGCTCGACGCGGCGCGTGCCTTCCACCAGATCGCCGATCTCGCCGTCCTTGATCATGAAGCCATAGGCGAGCTGTTCGGACAGCTCGTTGGCCTTGGTCACGAAGAGGAAGCAATCGTCGGGCGAGGCGATGCCGGTGACATAGGCGCTCTTGCGGGGGCGATGCTCGGGGCGCGGCCCCCAGCTGCGATCACGCATGGCCAGGCAATCAACCGCGATCTCCTCGCCATGCAAATGCAGCTTGCCGGTCACCCGCCCGAACTGGTCGAAATGGGTCAGGTCCCCGAAAGCAGAACCGGGCTTGCGCAGCGGGCGCGGCGGCATCACCGCCTCGAAGCACAGGTCGGCCTTCAGCAGGTCGCCGTCCTCATAGCCGATCCGATAGACCTTCAGCGGCTCCAGCGTCTTGAGCGACACGCCGTTGCGAAGCTTTATGTCGTTCAGATCCGCACCTTCCTGCAGCGGCATGACGGTAAGGTTGCTGGAATAGGGCACTTCCCACGGCAAGGTCGCGCTATCGTCCCACACCCAGGCCCCGCCCGACACCGTGCCGATATTGGGCCGGATCATGTTGTAGAACCAGCCGCCCATCTTCCGCTCGGGAATGCAGAAGGAAAACCAGGCCGTTTCCGTCATCCACCAGCGGTCGCCCATCTGGGCGAAATGGAAATTGTCGTCGCTCGCCGTTATCTCGCGCATCGAGCTGTCCCTCTCAAATTTCAATGTAATGGCGGCCGGCGATGCTGCCGGATGCTTCCGCGCTCAATTGCGCGCCGCGCACCCCAGCACCGGCGAAATAGGTCAGCGCCTGGTCGAAGGACACGCGCTCCTGCCTGAGCGCGGCGCACAGCGCCTGCTGCCCTTGTTCCACACTGTCCGGGCGAGCGCCCAGCAGCCTTTCCAACTCGGCCAGTTCGACCGCCTCGATATCCTGGCCATAGCGATCGATCGCCTTGAGGTACTTCACCACCTTGGCCGCATTCTTGGCAGCGGCGCTGGCGGCCGGATCGCTGCTGCGCGGCACGATGATGTTGCCGAGGTCGGCAATCACCCTGTCATACAGCGCGGTATATTCCGTCTCGGGGGAAGCCACCGGCGGCGCTGGCTCGATCTCCGTCCCGCTGGCGGCCGACAGGGCTTCCACCAGCAGGCGCCGGTTGAGCCCGCGCGAAACGATCGCATGGGCCGGTTCGCTGGCGAAATTGCGGTGGCGGATCACCACGACGCGGGTGGAGACCAGCACGCGATGGTAAAGCAGGCTGGCCCGGTCGATCGGCGCGCCCACCGCCTCTTCATAACAACGCAGGGCATCGAAATAATCCGGGACCGGCTCCATCACGCAGCGCATGGAGAACCAGGCGATATCGTCCATCGGATCGCCCAGATGCGCAAATTCCCAGTCGATCAGCGCAGTCAGTTCGCCTTCGTCATACATGAAATTTCCGGGGCCGGCGTCGCCATGGGCCAGCACCGGCGCGCGGTCCGTCTCGGGCACATGCTTGCGCAACCAGAGGAACGCGAACTCCAGCAGCGGGTCATCTTCGCCCACTTCACGATACATCGCCTCCCAGATGTCGAGCTCATTGACGATATGATTCGCCATGCACGGGCCCGAGGCACTGACCGCCAACTCGATCCCCTCGATCGGATGGCGATGCAGCTGGGCGAGATCCGCCATGAACTGACGCGCGATATGCTGCTTGGCCACATCGTCCTTCAGGTGGCGCAGTTCCGCGACGCCGGTCGAACGATCGGTCAGCACCGCGCGCAACGCAGGATTGAAGCCGACCAGCTTCGGCGCCCGGATCGGAATATCACGGATCGCCTGGAACACCTGCGCTTCCCGCTCGATCGTCCAGGGCTCGGCGCCGGAATCGCCCGAGCGCGGATCGAACCGCAGCAGCAAGGGCAGCACCTTCCCGTCCGGCGCGGCAATATCGACGCACCAGGTCTGCCGGCGATTGCCGCCGGACGCGCGGGAGGTTCGCACGATCTCCCCGCCAGTGATTGCAATGATCCATTCCGCTAGCGCGGGATCCAGCATCTGCGTGCTTCCCGCCTGTTCCTTGGCTTTTCGTGACGACATATTTTCCAGTTTGATGAAACGGTTACGACTAATTGTTGCGATCTTCAGCTCGCCAGAATTTCGGCATCGGCATGCTGCCTTCGGCGAACGAGCCTGCCCGGCAGTTCGCCTGTGGCCACGCCACCTTCGAATGTCACTACGCCATTGACGATGGTGGCGTCGTAGCCGGTGGCGGTCTGGACGAGACGGCGCCCGCCGGCCGGCAGATCGAACAGCATCGAAGGGACGCTGCAATTGATCCGGGCATGATCGATGACGTTGAGATCGGCCCTCTTGCCCTCGGCGATCACCCCGCGATCATGCAGCCCGTATGCCCGCGCGGTATGACTGGTCTGCTTGGCCACCACTTCCTCGATCGAAAGGCGCGGGCCCACCTGGCGATCCCGGGTCCAGTAGCTGACCATGAAGGTCGGGATGGCGGCATCGCAGATCGCGCCGCAATGCGCGCCTGCGTCCGACCCCCCCAGCAAAACGCTTTCCTTCGTCATCAATTCACGAACGAATCCAAGATTGTAATCACCATAATTCATGATCACGACATAGACGTATCCGTTCCCGTCATTCTCCATCAGCATGTCGTAGATGATGGCATCGGTGGAAACGCCGCGTGCCTGCGCCAGCGCCTTGACGCTGTCGGTATAGGTCGGCTCATAGTTGAGGAAGCCGTCTTCCGAGGCGAGCCGGAACATCAGTTCGGTCAGCAGGGGAATTCCTTCGAACGGGGTCTTGCCGGATTTCTCCGAAATGATGGTTTCCCGGATTTCGGGCCGGCGCAGTTCGCGCAACTGCTCCACGAAGGGCAGTTTCGCGATCTGGTCATAGGTCGGACGACCCATGAAAATGTTGAAGCTGCTCTGCCAGCCCATGATGATCCCGATCGGCCTGGGGCTGATCTGCGGCATGAGGTCGGCGCCCAGGGCATTCTGCTCATCGGTCAGGTTCATGATGTGGCGCCATTTTTCCGGATTTCCCGGATTGCGGTGCATCAGGAAAGTGAACTTCGCGCCATATCTGCGCGACAGATTGCCCATCCATGCGAGATCCTCCTCAGCGGTGAGGCTGCCTGGCACCTCCAGATGCAGGTCGGATACCACCTCGAACACGGCATCATCCGCCCGGCCCAGCGCGGCGCAGATCCCTTCCATCTCGTCGATCCCGACCTGGGTGCCAGGCACGACATCGCCATCGGCTGTCCTGTGCGCCGAAATGCGGGAGGTGGTGAAGCCGAATGCCCCGGCCGCCAGCCCATCCGCCACCAGATCGGCCATGCGCGCGATCTCTTCGGCAGTGGCGGGCTCGTTCGCGCCCCCGCGATCGCCCATCACGTAAGTCCGCACCGCCGCGTGGGGAATCTGGGCCGCGACATCCAGCGCGTAATTGCGGCTTTCGAGGAAATCGAGATATTCCGGGAATGTCTCCCACTCCCAGCAGATACCTTCGGACAGCGCGGTGCCGGGGATGTCCTCCACCCCTTCCATGATGTTGATCAGCTGGTCGTGGTAATCGGGCGCGACCGGGGCGAAGCCCACCCCGCAATTGCCCATCACCACCGTGGTCACCCCGTGCCAGCAGGATGGGCTGAGATAGGAATCCCAGCTGACCTGGCCGTCATAATGAGTATGCACATCCACCCAGCCGGGCGTGACCAGCTTGCCGGTGGCATCAATTTCTCGTTGGCCGCTTTCCGATACCTGGCCCACTTTGACGATACGTCCATCCGAAATAGCTACATCGGCCTGAAAACGATCCCGCCCCGTTCCGTCAATTACGGTTCCGTTGCGTATAACGATGTCATGCATGGCACCTCTCCTGCGCAGGTTGCCCACTGTTCACCCCAAGCCGCCGCATTGTAGAGCGCCGGCCATCGCGGTCAAGAAGCTAAACATCAGACCATAATCATATTTGGAGTTTTCTCGGCCTGAAGATAATGTTTGCGAGCCATGGCTTTATGAAGCTACGGATGCGATTGAATATGGAACAGGCTGCCCGAACCACGATTTCCAACATCATTGTCCAGAAGGCTTCGGACATTCTGGCGGGGCGCCTGCGGCAGCTTATTCTTTCCGGCGAGTTGAAGCCGGGCGATGCGCTGCCCAACGAACGCGAACTGGTCGCGCAAAGCGGGCTCGGCCGCTCCTCGGTCCGCGAAGCGTTGCGGGTCCTTTCGGCCGAAGGTCTGATCACTACGCGCGGCGGGCGGGGCGGCGGCTCCATGGTGACTCTGCCTGATCGTGATTCCATCCGCCGGCCGGTGGAACTGTTCATCCAGACGAACGAGCTCAGCTTCGAATCCCTGCTTGATTGCCGCGTTGCGGTGGAACCAACGCTCGCGCGGCTCGCTGCCATCAATCGTACCGATGAGGAAGCGCAGGGGCTGCAGGCATTGCAGAATGAATTCGCCAGCAAGGTGAACGATCTGGAAGCCTATCGGCGCATCAATCTGGAATGGCACCTGGCCATCGCGCGCGCGAGCAACAATCCCCCGCTGATCGCGCTGATGGAAGCGATTTCCTCGCCCATCCTCGCATCCTCGCGGCCGAGCTACAGCACCACCGAGAAAGTCCGCCGCGAAACGGTCAAGATCCATGGCCGTATTCAGGCCGCCATCATGCGACGGGATGGCGATGAAGCCTTTCGGCTCATGGCCCAGCATGTCGGCGCATTCCAGCAACTCGCCAAGGAACGCAGCCTGGCCAGCGAACAGCAAGCCGCTTCGGCCGCCGGCTGACTCGATGCCCGCTCCGCCAGAATGCGACCGCCAGGATCATGCTATTCGTCCCACGCGGAGGATACGAACGCAAAACATCGGAGATTGAAAGCCCCCTCGGGCCGCGAAATCGCCTGGAAATAGGCAGCACGGCAAAGCATGCCGGCTGTTCACGAAGCTGACTGCAAGACATCTACTTTCCGGAGAGGCGCCATGTACGGACTTCCAAAGGTGGTAAAGGAAGGTTTCGGCTATCTGGAAGCCGCCCGCTGGCGGGACGGCTATCTCTATTTTTCCGACATCAAGAACCGCAAGGTCCATCGGATGCGCCCCAATGGCGATCTCGAGACGGTGCTGACGGTGCCGCAAAGGCCGTCAGGACTGGGTTGGACGGCCGATGGCGACATGCTGGTGATCGGCATGGAAGACAATACCCTCAATCGCGTCGGCAAGGATGGCCGGATAGAAGCCAGCACGGATCTCAACGGAAGCGTCCTGTACGCCAACGACATGGCGGTAGATCCCAGGGGCCGAGCGTACGTCACGCAGTTCGGCTACGACCTGTTCAACCATGCCCCGCCTGCCGCCACCCATGTGACGAGCATCGCACCGGACGGCGCGATCGCCCATTTCGGCAGCGGCCTGGTGTTTCCCAACGGCGTCTCCATTTCGGCGGACGGCCGCCGCCTGATCGTGGCGGAATCCTTCGGATACCGGTTGACCGCGTTCGATATCGCGCCGGACGGCAGCCTCTCCAACCAGCGCGTTTTCGCCGATTTCAGCGATGACGAAAACAATGTGCTGGATGGCCTGTGCATGGATGCGGAAGGCGCGGTCTGGGTCGGCCTGCCCTTTGCGGGAGAATTCCGCCGCGTGCTCGACGGGGGCACGGTGACCGATGTGGTCAAGCCCGCCGGGAAAGGCACCTATTGCGTCGACTGCATGCTGGGCGGCGATGATGGCCGTACCCTGTTCCTGCTGGTTGCCGATACGAATGTGGAACGCATGGCCAACGACTGGGACAGCGAAGCGTCGATCCAGACGCTAGTCGCCAAGGTTCCGGCAGCCTGAAATACAGGCCGGCGGGGCCAATCAACGATGGCCGCCCTCGCCGGCTATACCATCAATTGCAGCAATTCATCGACACTGGCGGTCGCGAAGCCGACGGCACTGTCGGAAATGCCATAGGGAATCAGCAGCCTGTTGCCTGAACGCAGCGCTCCGCAGGTATAAACCACATTGGGCACATAGCCGGAGCGATCCGCATCGACTGCGGTAAGCACCGGTTCGGAGGTTCGGCCGATCACTCTGGATGGATCGTCTAGATCCAGAAGCGCACAGCCCAGGGCATATTTGCGCATGGCCCCAACCCCGTGCGTGAAGAGCAGCCAGCCCGCATCGGTGCGGATCGGACTGCCGCAATTGCCGATCTGGATGAACTCCCAGGGAAAACGCGGCTCCATCAGCAAGGTGCCTTCATCATCCCAGCGATCGATCCGGTCGGAATGGAGCAGATAAAGATTCTTGCCATCCTGCCGGCTGACCATGGCATAGCTTCCCCCCACCTTTTCCGGGAAAAGGGCCATCCCCTTGTTGCGCCCGGCCTGCCCGTCGATCGGTTCGAGCAGGAAACGGCCGAAATCGCGGGTGCGCAGCAATTCCGACCGGATCGTGGCGCCAGAATAGGCGGTATAGGTCCCGATCCATTCATAGTCGCCGCCGCCGTGATCGAAGCGGACAAGGCGCAAATCCTCCAGCCCGTTGCGCTGCTGCTCCGTGATAGGGAAAATGACGGTATTGGAGAGGCTGCTTTCGGGATGGCGGTGCACGGTCACCCCGCGATCGACATCCGTCAGCGAGGCGTCGTCGAGTTCAACGGAGGTGGCGAAGGCGCTTTGTGGCCAAAGCGAGAAATTGCCGTTCTCATAAAGGATGCCCTCGCGGAAAACAATCGAGCTGATATGCCCTTCGCCGACTGCGCGCAGGCTCATCACGAAGCGGCAGGCGCCATCGCTTATTCCGCTTTGATCCGGGTGCGGAACGATGGACGGATTCATCAGCGCCGCCGCCGCATAGGTGTATTCATGGCAGAAATAAGCGCCAATCAGGCGTTTGCGCGTTTCGGAAAAATCGCAGTTGAATAGGTTGAGAGAACGTTCGACCTCTTCATAGCGCTCCGCAAACATGCTCTCGGTCTGCCAGTGGCGTTCCTTGAAATCGCTCAGCACACGATCATATTCGGCCGCCGCGGCCTCTTCGCTCAGCGACGCTACATCCTCGATCAGCTTCAGCGCCCTGCCACCCCGCGCACCCGGCGCCTGCCAGCCCAGATGAAAAGGACGCAACACGACCCGGGAAGGATCGGCATGCAAACGCGTATCGAAGATGTGCAGCGGGCTACCGTGTGTATTTGGATCCTGCCTCAAATTCCTCTCCCACCAGGGCCCCGCGTTGCTGCGTCGCTATTGCTAGCATGGAATAATGAGACAATTGAAAGGCAAGTATCGATTCTGCACCGCAATTTTCATTCGCTCCTCTGGGAGTAATACCGTCCCGGCAACGGCCGCTGGCCAGATCGGCCAAGACCACACCGCGATCGTTGCTGCCGAAGAACCAGCGCCAAGCGATCAATCCATGCTCGGACCATCGGGAACTGCCTGTCACCCGGAAGGCGGACCGGGCGGCCTCTATCGCTGCCTGCGCTTCCAGTGGCTGCTGGTCGAACGGAAGATAATGATGGGACTTTCCGAAGCTCTCCGAACCGATCGGCCTGAAATGCCCGGTCGCGGATAGTTGCTGCGTCGCAATCCACTGGAGCGTCTCGATACCGGCTTCCAGCAGCGCATCGTCGCCCAGCGCTTCGCCCGCTTCGATGATCGCCTGGCAGAGCCTTGGATTGTCATAGCCCAGCACGGCTTCGAACCAGGCCCAGTCGGGCCGCCTGCCGCTTCCCAGCAATTTGACGAGAAAATCTGCTCCTTTTGCCACAAATATGCGCGAGGCGTCATGATCGGGCGCAACCCGCAACACCGCGCAGCATCCCAGCATCGCGAAGGCGATCGCGCGTGGTGATTCCAGCGTTTCCAGCCGGGGAAGCGCCATATCATACCAGCGCATCGCCCAGCGCCGCATATCGTCGTTTGATGCGGTTTCAACGGTGTGCCCCAAGGTCCAGAGCGCCCTGCCGTTGGAATCCTCCGAACCGATATCTTCGCACCAGCTTCGGTCGAACCGCATGAAGTTGCGGAACCGGCCTGCTTCCTCGTTCCAGGCATCCTGAATAAAGGACGCATAGATCATGCTCCAGCGCAGTCTCTCCGTATCGGTCATCCCGCTGGCGACATTCATGAGCATGAGCGCCCGCGCATTGTCGTCAAGGCAATAGCCATGGCGCCGGTCGGGAACGATCCCGATGGCGTGCTGCAACATGCCGGTCCCGTCGCTCATAGCGAAAACCGCGCTCAACCCGGGGGTGGCGGTCAGCGGAATGTGGCGTTCTTCCGGTGCGACGGCACTTGCGATCAATTGTGCCGAGGCTTGCGCAAACCTGGGCCAGATCGTCTCTCGGCCCTTGGCATAGGCACGGCGCTGGATGGCGCGCAGCCTGTCCGGATCGTCCAGCAGATCGATCACCGCGGCGGCAATCTCATCCGCGGAATCGCGTTCGATCAGCACACCGACCTGCCCCGCCAGCAATTCACGGGCATGGACATAGGGCGTGGAAACCACGGCCTTGCCGAGCGCCACCGCATAGCTGAGCGTTCCTGAAGTGGATTGCTGAAGATTGAGATAGGGTGTGACGTAGATATCACATGCTTCCAATTGATCGACCAACTCCTCGGTATCGAGAAAGCGGTTATCCCACTCGATATGCCGAGCCACACCGAGATTTTCGGCCAGGGCGACGAGCCTTTCCCGATAGGCTTCCCCCTCGCGCACGATCAGATTGGGATGGGTGGCGCCAACGATCCGGTATAGAATGTCGGGATGGCGCTGCACGATGGCAGGCAGGGCTTCAAT
This sequence comes from uncultured Caenibius sp., assembly GCA_964468045.1. Taxonomy (GTDB): domain Bacteria; phylum Pseudomonadota; class Alphaproteobacteria; order Sphingomonadales; family Sphingomonadaceae; genus JAWKXU01. The sequence goes on from CAYXTO010000011.1 coordinate 26,539, forward strand.
CGCTCGCTCCAGCCCCTTGCCGGGTCCCAGCAGCCCGAAGGTCATCATTATCGGACGATCGGAATGGCCCAGGATCGCCTTGAACTGGCTTTGGCGACCAAACGGACGGTCCGGCGCGCCATGCTCAATCACTTCGAGGATCTCAGGCGGCGTATCATATACTCGCGCCAGCACATCGCGCGAATGGCGGGACATCACCATTATTTTCGATGCCCTGGAGATCAGGTGCTTGAGGATGGCGCGCTGCTGGGTTGAAGGAGCGCTCAGCACGGTATGCAAGGTAAGGATGAGCGGAGACGCCAGCCTGCCCACGAAATCGCAAACCAGCTCTCCGCACTCGCCGCCGAAGATCCCATATTCGTGCTGAAGCCAGACCACGTCAGGCGCGCTTTCATTGATCTTCCTGGCGGCCACCGCAAAGGCGGAAGGATCGTCGAAGGCTATGGTCGCGGCAATGTCCTCATAGACCAGATCCGCTTTCGGATCGTCCAGGGCATAGACATCTATCTGGATATCCGGGCGATGCTCGCGAAGCTGTTCGAAAATATCAGTCGTGAACGTCGCAATGCCGCATTTGCGAGGAGCAAAATTGCCGATGAGGACAACCTTCAGCGGCTTGGCGGATGAAGCATTGAGCTTCGAAAAGATCGACAGAACATCGGCACTCTGCGCACGATCGAATACACTTGAAAAGTCGCCGGACATCAGTGGGGATCCTTCATCGCACAGCGTGGACATTGCCTAAACGCAAGGAAGGATGAGCAAGTTCCGCATATGCGAAAAAATGCAGGAAATCTGATTCCCCAGTTTATCATATTGATAACAAATAGTTTTACAGGGAATATGCGATGGTGCGGTGCCGAAGCAATGCGAACGGTGCCTTTCGCAAGGCTAACTAGCCGGCGTCACGGATTATCCGCTTTTCCAGCCGAACCCCGGGATAGGTCACAAAAGCCAGAGTCGCTTCACTGAGAAAGCCTGCCCCGATCCGGAAGGCAAATCGCTGTGCTTCCCGGAGGGATCGATACCACTTACCGCTGCGGTGGGGAGTAACAAACCTGTATTCTACCATAGCGAGCACCCAACCTCACCCTCAGCAAAAGGTTCCAACGGCTCGGCGCATTTCCGACGAGTTTTCGGGGGAGGGGAACCGGGGTTCGAGGCGGCGTGCAAGGCATCCGACAAATCGAAGAACCGGTATGTGTTATCCGAATACGCCCTTATCTCGCAGTTGCTCGATTTCCGGTGACTGGAACCCGCATTCGTCGAGCAAGGCCTCAAGATCGCTGTTCTCCTTCCACATCCTCGGTCGCGGGGCTGCCGTGGCGGAATAGCGGGGCACTGGGGCGGGCTGTATAACCCCGTCAACGGTCAGAAAATTCTCCCGCGCCTGGTTGTGGGAATGCTCCCTTGCCTCGTCCATCGCGACCACCGGAGCAAAGCAGACTTCCTCGTGCTCGAGCAGATCGCACCATTCCTTGAGCGGTTTCGATGCGAACACGGCGGCAAGCTTGGCCTTCATCACCGACCAGCGCGCCCGGTCGTACTGGGAGCTGAAATCGGGATCCCGCGCGACACCGGTCAATTCCGTCAGACGCGCAAAGAACTTCTCCTCGATCGCGCCGATACACAAGTATCGACCATCGCTCGTCCGATAGGTATCGTAGAACGGGGCGCCGCCATCCAGCAGATTTTCGCCGCGCGCGCCGTTCCATTCTCCCTGGTTCTTGAGCGTCCAGGTGCCCGCCATGAGGGCCGATGCTCCCTCCGCCATGGCGCAATCCACCACTCGGCCCGGGGCGCCGCCGCGCACCGCCATGATCGCCGAAACCATCCCGAAAGCCAGCATCAGTCCCCCACCGCCATAATCCCCAAGGAGATTGAGCGGAGGAACCGGAGCCTCGCCGGCGCGCCCGATGGCATCGAGCACGCCGCTGATGGCGATATAATTAATGTCATGCCCCGGCAGGGAGGCATAAGGTCCATCCTGGCCCCAGCCGGTCATGCGGCCATAGACCAGGCGGGAATTGATCGCCATCAGATCGTCCGGCCCCAGCCCCAGCCGTTCCGCGACACCCGGGCGGAACCCCTCGATGAACCCGTCGGCGCTCCTCACCAGCCGACGCACGATCTCCACTCCGCCAGGAGTCTTGAGATCGAGAGAGATGTTGCGCCGGGAACGCAACATCACATCCCGCCCCGCATCCACGGGAAGGCCCGCCTGCACGCCGCCCGGCCGATCGATCCGGACCACCTCGGCGCCGTTGTCGGCGAGCATCATCCCGCAAAACGGCCCGGGGCCGATACCGCCCAGTTCAATGATCCTGACGCCGGCCAGCGGCAGAGGATTGGGTGCCCCGCTCATCGTTCACCAATCAGTTCATGCGGCTCCAGGATTGCACTTCGGGAAGCACCTTTTCCGCGAACAGCTTGATTCCGCTTTCAGCGTTTTCGCGGGACATGCCACCGTAGCTGACCTGAACGGTGAGATCGAAATTACCCAGAGCATTTCTGCGGGCGTGCAGCTTGTCCAGGATCTGCTGCGGCGTGCCCCAGGTGTTGATGTCCACGAAGGCATTGGCTGCATCGGTCATGCCGAGATCCTGCAACAGGCTGGCGTTATTCGCATAATCGCTATAGCCTTTCATGTTCTTGAAGTGGTCCCCGGCCATTTCGTAGTGATCCATCACCGTCACGTAATAGTTGGACATATGTTCGCGGGCGAGGGCTTCGGCCTTCTCGGCGCTTTCATCGCATGCCATGAAATCCACGCAGATCGGCGCCGGAGCCGTCTCGCCATGGTACTGCTCGTACAACTCCCGATAGCTCGCGAAATGAGGAACCATCTGCTCCCATGGCTTCTGCGCGAAGCTCATCATGGTGGCGCCCAAACGCGCGCAGATCGGCACCGAGTCGGACGACATGGCGACAGAGAAGAACCTGTTCTTGAAACTGGAGAGCGGACGCGGGCGCACTTCGGTGCGGACCTGCTTGTAGTATTTCCCCTCCCATTCGCAAACGCCGGTTTCCAGTCCGCTCATCACGAATTCGGCGGATTCGTCGAAGCGGTCGCGCGCCTCGTTCATATCCAGCCCGAACGTATCATATTCCCGGCGGGCCAAGCCCCTGCCAATGCCGAACATGGCGCGGCCATTGCTGAGATAGTCCAGCACGATCATCCGCTCGACGATGCGCATCGGGTCGTCATGCCAGGGCAGGATCACGGCGCCGGTCATCAGGCCGATACGCTCGGTCTTGGCGGCAAGGTAGGACAGGAACTGGATATTGTCGGGAGACATCGCATAATTCGAGAAATGATGCTCCACCGATCCGACCGTATCGAACCCGAGCGGTTCGGCCAGACTGCACAGATGGATATCGCGGTCCCACGCCTCCCGGTCCGTTGTCTGATCCATAAAGTTCTGAAATACCATCAAAAGACCAACACGCATCATACCTCTCCTACTATCTCCGGACGATTTGGATCAAACCGCCGCATCCTGCATCCAAACTAATTTATTTGCTTATTTCGAGCAAGTATCTGTACCTCGATGATCATCCCCGCCCGGGTCCTTCACGGGCGTCTTTCGGCAAGTATTTCCAGGGTGCTGCGCCGGTAATGCTGGAACACCGCATGAATGTTGATCGCGGACGGATCCACCAGCCACTGATAGACCAGCCCGAAGATCAGCGCCGCGAATTCCACCGCGAAGCAACTGGGATCGATGGACGGGCGAATGGTGCCCTCCTCGATCCCTTCCCGCACCCAGCGTTCCGCATCCCGGCGGTAGGCCGAATGATTCGCCGCCAGCCGCCGGCGAACGACCGTGTGGCTGGTCATGGATTCGAACCACAGGATATACAGCGCCTGCATCTCGATCGTGTGGTTCATGAGGAAGTATTCGACCGCGTCGAACGCGCTCATGAAGGCGGCAAGGCCGGTACGGTCCTCCACGAAGCCCTTCAGGCCGCTCGCCCATTTCCGGTTGAAGTCCCGCACCATCTGGCTGAACAGAACTTCCTTCGAACCGAAGCGGTTGCTGGCGAGACCACGGCTATAGCCTGCCCGCTCCCCCACATCCTTCAACGTGGTATTGTGGGTGCCGTGCTCGACGATCAACTGCATCGCCGCTTCATACATCCGCGCATCGGACAGGGCGGTGCGTTCCGCCTGGGTCATGCGCGGCTTGGCCTTCGACGCACGCTTGATAGCCAGATTTTCATTCATAGACATGTTCCGCGTGGCCGAACCCGGTTTCAGTGAGATAAGGCAAGGTTCCGCTCTGCACTTCCCCGCGCAGCAATTTCTTGTCGATCTTGCCAACGCTTGTCTTGGGAAGGCTGGGAACGCAGGCCCAATATTCCGGAATCATGAATTTTGCAATTTGCCCTGCCAGATAGCGTCGGATTCCTCCAAAATCCGGCTCATGCCCTTCCTGCGCGACGACGATCGCCAGCGGGCGCTCTTCCCAGCGGCTGTCGGCAACCGCCACCACCGCCACTTCGGCAATGCCGGGGAAGCGCGCGATCCGGTTTTCCAGATCGACCGAGGAAATCCATTCCCCGCCCGACTTGATGAGATCCTTCGTCCGGTCGGTGAGCAGGACATAGCCGCGTTCGTCGATCGTGCCGACATCGCCTGTTTCCAGCCAGCCGTCCGCGCTCAACGGCGCATCCTGCGCAGGCTGGCGGTAATATCCCGCCGCGACCCAAGGCCCGCGCAACTGCAGCCGGCCCACGGTCCTGCCGTCTTCCGCAACCCGCACGCCCTGCTCATCCACCGCGCGGACTTCCATCCCGGCCACCGGCCTGCCACTCTTGGCGCGCCATTCGACCGCCGCTTCCGGCGCTGCATCCCGTGGCGGAAAGGAAACCACGCACATCGGGCTGGTTTCGGTCATGCCCCAGCCCTGCACGATATCGACGCCCCACGCGTCCTTGACCCGCTCGATCAGCACCGGCGAGACCGCCGAGCCGCCACCAATGATCGTCCGGAAACTACCCATCTCGATCGGCGAACGGGCATGAAGCTGCAGCAGGTCGTTGAGAATGGTGGGAACCGTTGCCGTCAGGGTGGGCTTGGTCGCGGCCGCCATGGCTGCGATCTTGTCTGGCTGCAAGTGCGGTCCGGGCATCACCATGTCGCTGCCGGCGAACCAGCCGGAAAAGGGCAGCCCCCAGGCATTGGCATGGAACATCGGCGGCAGCATCAGGATGCTGTCGCGATTGCTGATGGCGAAGGCATCCACACCCATCGACGCCAGGCTGTGGAGGAAGATCGAACGATGGCTGTAGACGACCCCCTTCGGGTTGCCGGTGGTGCCGGACGTATAGCAGACTACCGCCGCGCTTTTCTCGGCCACCTCCGGCCACTGCTCCATCGGATCATGGCCGGCGATCAGATCCTCGTAATGGTGGATCGCCCCCTTGAATCCGGCGACGGCATCGGCCTTTCCGCCGAAGATGATCAGCTGCTGCACGCATGGCTGGCGCGACAGCACCGGCTCCAGCAGCGGAAGCAGCGAGGCCTCGACCAGTATGGCGCGGTCCTCCGCATGTTCCACGATATAGGCGAGCTGATCGGCGAACAGGCGGATATTCAGCGTGTGGAGGACATAGCCCGCCGCAGGCACCGCAAGGTAGGCTTCCAGATGCGTAGCGTTGTTCCAGGCGAAGGTGCCGATGCGATCGCCCGGAGACAGGCCCAGCGCGCCCAGTGCACTGGCCAGCCGGCGGGCCCGCGCGGCGATCTGCGCAAAGGAGGCCTCGGAATACTCCCTGCCGTCATAGGTGACGACCCGGCTTTCCGGAAAGAGCCGTTCCCCGCGAGCGACGATCATCTGCGTCGTCAGGGGATGCTGCATCATGGTTGGATCCATCACGCCCCTCCTCTATCGATCAGGGCGGCAGCTTCCCGCAGCAGGTCCGGAACGTCCCGTTCCAGATTGCGGGCATAGTCGCTGTCCACCTTGCCTTCACGATAAAGCACGAACGCCCCTTCAACGATAGCGGCGAGGCGCCAGGCGGAAAAAACCATGAAATAGGGAAGGTCGCCATTGTCGATGCCGCTCAGGTCGGACCACAGATCGGCCAGTTCGCCCCGCTCGATCGCGGCGGGATCATTGGACAGACCCTGCACGAAGGGGAAGCCGATCACCCCTTCGCCATCCCGCCTCCAGAAGAACAGGCAAAGCCCCAGATCGACGAGCGGATCGCCGATCGTCGCCATTTCCCAATCGAGGATCGCCTTCAGCCGCGGCTCCTTCCGGTCGACCAGGCAATTGTCGAGATGGAAATCGCAATGGATGATGCTGGCCCGGCCGGAAGCGGGGGCATTGTCCCTGAGCCATTCGCCCAGCTGATCGATCAGCGGGAGATCGCGAACCTGCTGCTCCTGCCTGATGCCCAGCCAGCGATCGATCTGGCGCTCGACAAATCCCGAAGGGCGCCCGAAGCCTTCCGGCACCTTTCCTTCCCAGGCCATCCGATGAACGGCGGCCAGCGCCGCCATCATCTCCTTGCCGAGCTGGTCGATGCTGGCTGGCCCAGCCGGATATTCCTCGGGCAGAGCCGTGGTCAAAGCCACGCCATCGATCCATTCCGTCAGCGCGAAGGGCTGGCCAAGAATGGAGCGATCGTCGCACCACGCCACCGGCCGGGGAACCGGGGCGCTTCCATGAAGCGCTCTCAGCGCCGTGAATTCGCGCCAGATGCCGGCAGCCGCCTTGTCCGAAATGACATCGACCGGCGGATGGCGCAGCACCAGGGGGCCGGCCGGCGTCTCGACCAGCCGGGTCACGTTGGAATTGCCGCCGGCGAGCAGCTTGCCGAGCCGTCCGCCTTCAATGCCGCATTCCGCGGCCAGCCATTGCGAAAATGCCGCGTCGCGCTCCAGCGCTAGAGGCTGCACATCAGCCCCCCGTCGGTCATGATCACCGAACCGGTCATGTAGGTGGAGCCGGCAACCCACCAGCAAACATCCGCGATTTCCTCCGCATCGCCCATCCTGCGCAGGGGAATCTTGGTGATGATCGCGCTCTTCGCCCGCTCGGACAGGCCCTGCGTCATTTCAGTGGACACAAAGCCGGGAACCACGAGATTGACCCGAATGCCGCGTTTGGCCAGTTCGACCGCCAGAATCTGGGTCAATCCCGCCAATCCGGCCTTGGAGGCGCCATAGCAACTGTCACCGGGGAAGCCGCGAAAGCCTACCACCGCGCCGATATTGATCACGGCGCTGCCCTCCCCCATGAAAGGCAGGGCATTGCGCACCGTCTTCATCGGCCCGCTCAGATTGGTAGCCAGCGATTGCTCCCAATCCTCGAGATCGAGCGAGTCCACCCTGCCGCCGCGATGCAGGCCGGCATTGTTCACCAAGACGTCGATACCGCCCCACTGTTCGACGGCGGCGGCGCAGGCGCGGCGGATATCCTCCTCGCAGGTCACATCCGCAGCCACGCCAATGGCATCCTGGCCCAATGCACTCGCGGCTTCGACGATCCCCTTGTCCCGGGCGACAAGGCACACACGATCGCCACGGGCAAGCGCCGTGGCGGCGATCGCGCGGCCCAGTCCGCGCGATGCCCCCGTCACCAGCCATCGCCGGGGAGATGTGCCCGATGCTTCAACCATACCTCGGCCTGCCTCAGAAGGTCTGCGTGAGAGCCACACCCCAGATCCTTGGCGGGCGAGGTGCTGCATAACTCCAGACACCTTGCACGTCATAGCCGATCGTCCAGCCCTTTTCGTTGGCCAGATTCTTGCCGAATACGCTCAGCGTCGTGTTGTTGATCTTATAGTTTACAGACCCATCGACGAGATACTGTCCCTTGTTCCTCAGATTGGGATTGTTGAGGAAGGTGATCTCATGCGCTCCGACGTAATGGACGGCGCCGGTGATCCAGAAGCTGCCCGGGCCGATGTCATGTTCATAGGTGGCGCCCAGATCCCAGGTCCATTTCGGCGCCCGGCGGATCTTCAGGAAGGTGGCGTCGATCGGCGTACCGGTGCTGAAGATGTCACCCATGAAATCCTTGTACTTGGCATCGAGGTAGCCAAGATTGCCGCTCACCGTGAAATTCTGGGACAGCTTCGCCGTCAGATCAACCTCGAAGCCCTTGAGGTCGGCCTTCGACGCATTGATCGTCCGGTTCTCGCGGCCGGTCGAGGTGCCGGGGGCCGGCACGTCGAGATCCTGCTGCATATCCTTGTACTTCATCATGTAGGCGGCGGCGTTGAAGCGGATGCGCCGATCCCAGAGTTCCGCCTTCAGACCCACTTCGTAATTGTCCAGGGTCTCCGGGTTGTAGGGAATGGTCGCCGCGCCGAAGGTGGCGGGTCGGCCATTGAAGCCACCGCCGCGATAGCCGCGCGACCACAGGGCATAGGTCATTACGTCATCGGTCCAATTGTAGCTGATGCTGACCTTCGGCGTGAACTTGGACCAGCTCTTCTTCATCGGGTCCGTCATCACGATATTGCCGCCGGCAAGGCTCGGCTCGATCACGGCGCTCGGATTGGCCTCTTCCGTCGTATCATAGATATAGATCGGCAGATCGTTGACCAGGCTGGTCTTCTTGTCGTGCGTGTAGCGCCCGCCAACGGTCAGCTTGAGCTGTTCGGTGACCTTGTAATCGCCTTCGAAGAATACGGCGTAGGACTTGGTGGTCTGCTTGACGTCCTGCGCGCTGGTCAGGAGCGGCGCGCCGGCGAAGCCGATATAGTTCTTCAGATTGATCGTATATTTCGAATCCCAGTAGTAGCCGCCGAGGACGAAGCTGAGGGGGCCGTTGCCGCCCTTGGCCAGGCGCAGCTCATGCGTGGTCTGGCGCCAGCGCGCCGGGCGATCCGTATGATAGAGCCTGAACGGCGAGCCGTCCCAATCCTGCGTGGCGCCTTCATCCGTCTTCAGATAGCCCAGGATATAGGTCAGGTCGAAATCGCTGCCCAGATCGTACTTGGCCTTGCCGATGGCCATGTCGAGGTCGAACCAGGCGTGCCGGTCCAGCGGACCATCGCCAAGGCTCACATAGCGGTCCCCGGATGTGGGCACGCCGGACGCTGGCGAGCATTGGGCGTAAGCGGTGCAGAACAGGTCTGTCGGTCGGGTGACCGAAAGAAGCTGGCTCGGATCCTGCTTCGTTTCCTGCCGGTCGTAGCTGACGCTCAATTCCAGCTGCTCGGTGGGAGTGAACAGCAACTGCGCGCCGAACGCCCAGAACCGGGATGACTGGCCATCCCTGTCCTGCGTGCGGTTATACATATAGCCGTCGCTCTTCTCATAGGCGCCGGTCACCTTCAGGGCGATATTTTCCGCCAGCCCGAAGCTGACGACGCCTTCCGCCTTGAGCGTGTCGAACCGGCCATAGGTGATGCGCGCCTTGCCGGTCAGTTCCTCGGTAGGGCGCGATCTCGAAAGGTTGATCACGCCGCCGGTCGCATTGCGGCCGAACAGCGTGCCCTGCGGGCCGCGCAGCACTTCCACGCGATCGATATCGATCGCCTTCAGCAGGCTGCCGGAGCTCTGCCCGATATAGACGTCGTCGATCACCACGCCGACCGCCGGGTCGACCGACTTCTCGACGTCCGCGACACCGATGCCGCGAATATAGATCGCGGCAACGCCGCCCGGGCCCTGCTGCGTATCGTCGATCAGCACGTTGGGGGAGGAACTGGCGAAGTCGCGAACGTCGCTGTCGAAACGCCGCTCCAGCTCCACGGCGGAAAGCGCGCTGACCGAGGAGGCGACGTCCTGCAGGTTCTCGACGCGCTTGCGCGCCGTCACGACTATCATGTCGAGGCCGCGACTCGCCGTGGTTTCCGCTGCCGCCTCCTGCGCGAAGGCGTCACCGGGCGCACCGGCCAGCATCAATGCCGCGGCGGAACACAACAACATCGTCCGAAAACAAGAAGCTTCAGTCATTTCTCTCCCTCCCCATGCGCTTACGCATCGGCGATCAGGCATCGGACGCCGCATCATTCAGACCGCGCAGCCAACCTTTGCCACCCCGTCTTTCGCCCTGTTTTTCAATGGAAAGCGGACCACAGGCACCGCATTTCCCTGGCGATAGACACGCCCCATTGATAACTAGTTTGTCGCGAACAAGCAATAGTGGATTTGGCCTTCTCCTGCGGAATCCAGTACACATCTGGACGGAACTCCGTTATATTACTGTTTAACATTGTTTTTTACTCGCATTCACGCTCGCTGTCGCCCGGTTTGCGGTTCGAGTCAGCAAATCTCACTTGTTTTTCGCTAGTAAGTTGCTCATGCTGCGCGCCGAAACGACAAATATTTGGGAGACGAGACGATGGCGGGGCGGATGTCCGGCAAGGTTGCGCTTATTTCTGGCGGCGCCAGCGGCCTGGGGGAAGCACAGGCAATTCTTTTCGCGCGCGAAGGCGCCCGGGTTGTGATCGGCGACCTCCAGGAAGAGCTCGGCAAGGGCGTGGTGAAAGCGATTGCCGGCGAAGGCGGGGAAGCGATCTTCACCCGGCTGGACGTTACCAGCTTCGACAGCTGGAAAGCCGCGGTGCAGTTAGCCGTCGATACTTACGGAAGCCTCACCACCCTGGTGAACAATGCCGGGATCTTTCACCCTGGCGGCGTTGTCACCGAAACCGACGAGGGCTGGGCCCGGATGATCGCGGTCAACCAGACCGGTCCGTTCCACGGAATGAAAGCGGCAGTGCCGGAACTGCTCAAGACGGGCAACGCGGCTATCGTGAACATATCCTCCCTCTATGGCCTGATCGGCAGCCCTGACGCCTTGTCCTATCACGCGACTAAGGGCGCCGTGCGCGTGATGGGCAAGGCGGCGGCGCTGGAATTCGCCCGCCAGGGAATCCGGGTGAACACCATTTTCCCGGGTCAGATCCGCACCCCGATCCTTGGCGATATCACGCCGGAACAGGACGCCGCGATCAAGGCGTCCATCCCGATGGGCATCGTCGGCGATCCGATGGATATCGCTCATGGGTCGCTCTACCTGGCTTCCGACGAGGCGAAGTATGTCTCCGGCGCGGAGTTGTGGATCGACGGTGCCTGGTATGCCGGCAAGTAATCTGAAATTCGGGGAAAGATAATGGCGTGGGATTTCTCGACCGAGCCTGAGTTCCAGGCGCAATTGGACTGGATGGATTCCTTCGTGCGCGAAGAGATAGAGCCGATGGATCTCGTCTTTCGGGATCCGGCCGCGCCGTTCGATCCCAACTCCACCGCGCGCAAGATCATGCGCCCGCTCCAGCAGATCGTGAAGGAACGCGGCCTGTGGGCCTGCCATCTTGGCCCTGAACTGGGCGGCCAGGGATATGGCCAGCTCAAGCTGGGCCTGATGAACGAAATTCTCGGCCGCAGCCGTTTTGCCCCGACAGTATTCGGGACCCAGGCCCCGGATACCGGAAACGCGGAAATTCTCGCGCGCTTCGGGACGGAGCAGCAAAAGAAGCAATATCTCCAGCCCCTGCTGGATGGCGAGATCGTATCCTGCTTCTCCATGACCGAGCCGCAAGCCGGCGCCGACCCCGGGCAATTCACCTGTCGCGCGGAGTTGCGGGACGGCGAATGGGTGCTCACCGGCGAAAAATGGTTCGCCAGCCATGCCTGCATCGCCGAATTCCTGATCGTGATGTGCATCACCGATCCCGATGTGCCGGTGCATGAAGGATCGACGACCATCATTGTCCCGCGCGATACGCCGGGCCTCGAGATCATCCGCAACACCGCCGTCGGCCCCAAGGATGTGCTGGGCAGCGGAGTCCACGGCTATCTCCGTTTCGAGAATTGCCGGGTTCCTCGCGAAAACGCGCTGGGCGGGATCGGGGAAGGCTTCAAGGTCGCCCAGTCCCGCCTCGGCGGCGGGCGCATCCATCATGCCATGCGCACCGTCGGCATGCTCAACAAGGCGATGGCGATGATGAGCGAAAGGGCGGTTTCCCGCGTCACCAAGGGGGAACGGCTGGCCGACAAGCAGATGGTGCAGGAAAAGATCGCGGACAGCTATATCCAGATCACCCAGTTCCGCCTGCATGTGCTCTATGCGGCGTGGCTGCTCGATCAGGACAAGGCCTATACGCGCCGGGTCCGCCGCGAGATTTCCGCGATCAAGGCGGCCATGCCCGGCGTGCTGCGCGACGTGATCTATCGCGCGCTCCATCTTCACGGTTCTCTGGGCATGTCCAACGAAACGCCGCTGATGGACATGTGGCAATATGTGCCGGAAATGGGGATCGTGGATGGCCCCACGGAGGTCCACAAGGTGTCCGTCGCCAAGGACCTGCTGCGCAATGTCGCCCCTGCCCCGGGCGTCTTTCCCACCTATTTCGTGCCCGACACAAGAGCGGCGGCGGAACGCAAGTTCGCCAAATATCTCAATGAAGAGGAAGCAGCATGAGCGCACAACTTGAACAGCGGATCGACCAGCTCGAGAGCCGCTTCGCGATGCTCGATCTGGTCAGCGATTATTGCCTGGGTTTCGACAAGCACGATTTCGACCGGTTCATGAATATCTGGTGGGAGGATGCGGTCTGGGAAATCGGCCCGCCTTTCGGAAGCTTCGAAGGCGAGGAAGGCATTACCCACGCCGTGAAGGACATCCTGTGGCCGGCATGGAGTGCCTCGACCCACTTCACTACCAATCTGCGCGTCACCTTCAATAGCGCGGATTCTGCTGACGGCATCTGCGACGTCGATTGCATCGGCACGACCAGCGACGGCCAGGCGCAGACGGTTTCCGCAACCTATCGCGACCGGTTCGAACGGCGGAACGGGGTCTGGAAGATCGCTCTGCGCAATGTCCAGATGCACCATTTCAGCCCATTGGTCGGGATCACCCTGGCTCCGCCGAAATAGCGCCGCCTGCTGGGAGAGGAAGCGATGGCATTCCATGAAACCGAATGCGGGCGGAATATCTACTTCGAACATTTTCGCGGTGACCGCTGCCCCGTATTTCTGGTGCACGGCTGGGCCATGTCCAGTGAAGTCTGGAGCTCAGTGATCGAACGGCTGGTCACGGCCGGTCATGCGGTGGTGGCGCTCGATCATCGCGGTTGCGGGCGATCGGACCGGGATTTCGAAGACCTGTCGGTGCGGGCCATTGCCCACGACGTGGCAGGCATCGCCGGCCGGCTCGGCCTTTCGCGCATCGTGGTCAACGGCTGGTCGCTGGGCGGAATGATCGCCGCCGAAGCGGCCTCGCTGCTGGGCGAGCGCGCGGCAGGGCTGGTCCTTACCTGCCCCGCTTCTCCCAGGCTGACCCCGGCAAGCGACTTTCCCTATGGCGGAGAACCCGAGAACTACACCCGGATGCCGGCGGCGCTGACGGCCGACAGGGCAGGTTTCTTCCGCGGTATCGCTTCCGTGGTATGCGCGAAGGATGTCGGCCAGCCGGCCATCGACTGGATGTGGTCGATCTTCATGCGCAGCGGCCCATTCGCATTCCGCTCCATCCTCGATGCCTGCGATCAGGACCAGCGTGCGCTGCTCGGCGCACTCGATATCCCGGTTCTCACCGTCATCGGCGGCAGCGACGTGATCGTACAGCCGGAGATCGGACGGCAGGCGGCAGCATCCGTGAAGGACAGCACGCTCGTGACGTTCGAGGAATCGGGACATGCTCCCTTCCTGGAAGAACCCGAGCGCTACATCACGACTCTTCTCGATTTCCTCGATCCCCTCGCCTGACGCGGAACACCTCAATGAGTGCACTGACACCTCTCCTGCAACCATTCGAGTGCAAGTCCCTTCATCTGCGCAATCGCTTCATGATGGCGCCGATGTCCCGTTACTTTGCGCCAAGCGGCATCGTGACCTCCGCATCGGCCGACTATTATCGCAGGCGCATCGAAGGCGGCGTCGCCTGCGTCGTCACTGAGGGGGTTGCGATCGATCGGCCGGGGGCGGTTGCCGCCGATACGATACCCCGTTTTTTCGGAAACGAAGCCTTGGCCGGGTGGGACCGCGTGCGCCAGGATGTCCAGGCAGCGGGCGGCGCGATAATCCCCCAACTGTGGCACGTGGGCGGCTGCACCGATTTCAATTTCCCGGATTCTCCGCACGATCCTCTTGAAAGCCCGTCCGGGCTGGTCGGGCCCGACCTTCCCGGCGGACGCCCCATGACCGGGCAGGATGCGGACGAAGTCATAGCATCCTTTGTCAGGGGCGCGCTCGATGCGCAGCGCCTCGGCTTCGACGCAATCGAGCTTCACGGCGCGCACGGCTACCTGTTCGATCAGTTCTTCTGGAACGTGACCAACAAGCGAGACGACCGCTATGGCGGTACGGGCATTGCGGAACGCGTGAAATTCGCCGCCGAAACCGTTGCGGCGATACGGCAGGCGGTCGGCCCGGATTATGCCATCGTCTTCCGCTTTTCGCAGTGGAAAGTGTATGATTACGAAGCGAAGATCGCCAGTTCCCCGCAGGAGCTGGAAGCCTGGCTCGGACCGCTTGCCGAAGCCGGCGTCGACATATTCCACTGTTCGGAGCGGCGCTTCTGGGAAAATGCCTTTCCCGGCAGCGACCTCAATCTTGCCGGTTGGGCCAAGAAGGTGACCGGCAAATCCACCATCACCGTCGGCTCGGTCGGCCTGGACCGCGACCTGATGGCGGATTTCGTGGATGGACAATCCAGCCCCGCTCTCGAACAGCTGAACGATCTGGCCCGCAGGTATGAACGGGGAGATTTCGATCTGGTGGCAATCGGCCGCGCCTTGCTTGGGGATGCGCAGTGGCTGCAGAAAGTGCTGGATGGCAGGCTCTCCGAGCTGTCGCCCTATTCCGCCGAATGCACCAAGACGCTTACTTGAACCGCAAGACCGGAAACGGGCAGTAGGAGCAGGAGCTGAAATGGATTACCCAGCAGGCTGAGCAAGCGGGAGCCAGAATTGATCCGCGACAAGAGCAGCCTCCCTCTGGTCGATCCGGATCTGCTACCCGCTCTGGACGCCTTCCCGCTGCGTCATCTCTCCCTCGAGATATTGCCCGAAGTCAGAAGGCGGGAATTCCCTGCATTGCCGTTCGACGATCAAGGGGTGGTGCTGGAACAGCGCTGCGTACCGGGTCCCGATGGCGCTCCGCCTGTTTCCATGCGTATCTATCGTCCAGAGCATACCAACGCGCCGCTTCCCTGCATCTATCACATGCATGGCGGCGGCTATGTAATGGGCGCGGCAAGGGAGCTTGCGTTTCTCCATTATCCGCTTGTCAAAAGTCTGGATTGCATACTGGTCTCGGTCGACTATCGCCTTGCTCCGGAGGCGCCCTTCCCCGCTGCCATAGAGGATTGCTACGCCGGGCTTGGCTGGGTGACGCGGAACGCGAAACAATTGGGGATAGATGCTTCCAGGATTGGCGTGATGGGTGAAAGCGCAGGCGGCGGCCTCGCCGCGGCATTGGCACTGCTTGCGCGCGATCGCGGGGAATATCGTTTGAGCTTCCAGCATCTGATCTATCCCATGCTGGACGACCGGACCTGCACTCGCACGCAGCCCCACCCCTTCGCCGGAGAATTCATCTGGCCGCCCGCTAACAATCATTTCGGATGGTCGGCACTGCTCGGGCAGGAGCCGGGCAGCGATGGCGTTTCGCCTTATGCGGCCCCGGCCAGGGCAACCGATCTTTCCGGGCTCCCGCCGGCCTACATTTCGACCGGCTCCCTGGATCTCTTCGCCGATGAAGACATCGTCTATGCGAAAAGACTGCTGCAGGCGGGCGTGCCGACGGAACTGAGAATCTATCCCGGGGCTTTCCACGGCTTCGACATTCTCTCGGACGCGCCGATTGCCATGACTGCCCGGAAGGACAGCTACGCCGCGCTGGCGCAATTCATGAAGAGGCGCAGGTGAACTGCGCCCCTTGTTTCATTCCTTTTTCGGCAAGGCGAAAGCCATCACGTAATCGCCGTAGCCCGAATAGAGTGGCGCGCTGCCACCTGCAGCAATCACGACGAATTGGCGACCCGACTTCTTGCTGACATAGGTCATCGGCGTAGCATGACCGCCCGCCGGAAGGGACGCACGCCACAGCAAATTGCCAGTGTTGATGTCGAAGGCACGAAGAGCACGTTCCTGCGTAGCGCCGATGAATACCAGCCCGGAACGGGTCGTGATCGATCCACCCGTGTTAGGCACGCCCATTGGCAGCGAAACATGGCTGCGTAGCGCCCACGGCCCGCTATCGGCCCCGGTTCCCAGCGGCCTTTCCCAAAGAGTCTTGCGCGTATCGAGATCAACCACCGTGATCTTCCCGAAGGGCGGTTCCGTGCAGGGAACGTCGATTGGCGACAGGAATGCACCGGTGAACAACGCATAGGGCGTGCCCATCTGCGGGACCGGCAGACCCACATGTGCGCCGCCATCCATCGAGATCTTGACACCCAACTTGTCCGCTTCCTTGCGGGGCACGGTCGAGGTGTAGTTCGCCATGCGGCTCCAGTTCACCACCAGCAGCCTGCGATCCGGATCGATGGAGACCCCACCCCAATTGATACCGCCCAGATAGCTGGGATAGGTGATCGAGGGCTTTACGCCCGGTGGCGTGAACGGCCCCTCGTAGCGGGCTTGTTTGAACTTTATGCGGCACCAGAGCTGGTCGATGGGAGTCAGCCCCCACATGTGCTGCTCGGTCAGGACAGTCGCATCAAAGGATGGCATCCCCGTCGAAAAGGGCTGCGTGGGCGTGACCCAGTCTCCCGGCGGTGGGCCTTGAGGAACCGGCTTCTCCTCCACCTTTGCCAGCGGCGTGCCATCGGCACGGTTCAACAGAAAGACCTGTCCCTGCTTGGTGGCCTGGATCAAGGCCGGTACCGTCTTTCCGCCGATGGGCAGATCGATGAGGGTCGGCTGGGCGGAAACGTCATAGTCCCAGATGTCGTGGTGCACGGTCTGGAAAGTCCAGCGCAGCTTCCCGGTTTCGACATCGAGCGCGGTAATGGAAGACGAATATTTCTCGGAGGCAGGGGAACGATGCGCGCCCCAGTAATCCGGCGTCGAATTACCCATCGGGAGATAGACAAGGCCTAGCTGTTCATCACCGCTCATCGTGCCCCAGACATTGGGGGTGCCACGCGAATAGTGCTGCCCTTCAGGTGGTTCCCCACTGAAATCCGGGCGCTCCAAGTCCCAGGCCCATACGAATTTGCCTGTCATCACATCGAAAGCCCGGATGACGCCTGATGGCTCACCCACATATTGGCCGTCGAACACCCACCCTCCGATGATCACCTTCTCCTTGATAATGAGCGGAGCGGAGGACACGTAGTAATAGCCTTGAATGACGTGCCCCATGCCCTTCTTGAGGTCCACGCTGCCATTCACGCCGAAGTCCGCGCAAGGCTGCCCGGTGATGGCATCGATTGCCATCAGCCGCGCGTCCACGGTGTTCATGATGACGCGCTTCGAACACGCGCCGGTCGCCTCGGGAACTTCGTAGAAGCCGAGGCCGCGGCATGCGCCCGAGGGCGGCGCCTTTACTTTCGGATCGAATACCCAGCGCTTCACGCCCGTTTCAGGGTCGAGCGCAGACACGATATTGTTGCTGGTGCAAAGATAGAGCGTGTCATCGATCATGATCGGGGTCGCCTCGAACCCCATGCCGTTGGTCTTGATCACACCGGTCCGGTAAGTCCAGGCATGTTCGAGCTGGCCGACATTCTGCGGCGTGATCTGCGTCTGCGGAGAATGGCGGGAACCAGCGATGTCGTTGCCGTAATTGCGCCACTCGCCAGAGGCCGGTTCGGCGCTCGCAGCGAGAACCTTTGCTTCGCCGGTTTCCGGAGCGGAAATTATCGCATAGCGGCTAACCCCATATATCCAGCCGGCCAGCAGCAAGGCGAGCACCGCAATTGCACCGATCAGATGACGGCGGCGATCCGCCAGCAAAGGCCATGCCACCCAGACGCCCAGCACGACCGGACCGAACAAGCGGCTCTGCAAGCGCCAGGGATCGAGCCCTCCTTCCCACAATGCCCAGAGCAGCGTGACCAGCAGCATCGCCCCATAGACCCAGATGCCCCGCCGATCGCCCTTGAAGATCAGCCAGGCCGATGCCGCGACTAGCAGCCCCGCCGCAAGGTAGTAGAGCGATCCCCCAAGCAAGGCGAGCTGCGCCCCGCCGGCGATCAACACCAGCGCGATCAGCGCGAGAACGACCGACAGCAATTTTCTGAAAAAACCTGCAGATTCAATCTCGTCTGCGGCTGCCAGCATGCGCCCCCTCCAGCAATCTTATATCACTCAAAGGAGAGGTATTTACCGAAAAACACGTGATGTAAAGTAGGCTGTCCCCGAAAAGAGGGCACGGAGCCGGCAAGACACAACCACCCGATATACCTTAATTTTTTCTGGGGTCGCAATTCCGGCATACCCCATCATAAGTCTCATGACTTACAATGGGGCAGCGCCGTTGCCTCTCGGGCGTTCAATTGCCAGTGCGGAAAAGAGTTGGTTCAAGGTCAGTGAAATTGGGCACGTCGCCCACTACCGCCGCGGTTCCAGGGGCGCCGAGCGAAGCGTCGATCGATGGCTGATCCTTGAAGCGCAGGATCGCCATCGCGGCAAACGGCTGCCCGCTATCAGCCGGATAAAGCACTTCCCAACCGAGGAAGCCGGTCGCCGCCCAATGCTCATCGAGCAGCGCCATGTGGGTTGCTTCGTAATAGGCGCGGTCGAACTTTGCACCGTCGCGATTGGCATAGCTCACAATCAATTTGGCCAAGATTGCCTCCTCTCCATTGAGCGCCCGGCTTAGGGCAATATGGCCGGAACTCCCAGCCCTCTTCGCAGGAAGAGTTAGGCAGGCCAGACCTGGCCAAGGATATTGCCTTGCATAGGAGAGAGGAACTGTGGTGTGTCGAAATACAACGGGATCTCGAATCCCGCGCGGGAGATGATCGAGCTGTGCTGATGAAAAAATTGAAACAACATAAGTGGCTGCCCGTCCTTGCGATGGCTGCTTTCGCTGGAAGCCTGGCATCCTGCCAGAAGTTGAGCGGCTCCGCCGCCGATGGCGCGAACTGGTCCTTGTATGGACTGGAAAGCAGCGAACAGCGCTACAGCCCGCTGGAGCAGATCAACGCCGATACGATCGGCCGCCTGGGTCTTGCATGGAGCATCGAACTGCCACCGCAGGCAAGATCGATGCAGGGTACCCCGCTTGCGATCGACGGCAAGCTCTATTTCTCCACCTCACTGTCAAAGGTCTATGCCGTCGACGGCAAGACCGGGAAGATCCTGTGGGAATATGATCCCGAAGTCGGCAAGGTTCATCCCCGCACCTTGCGCACCAGCCAGCAGCCAAGTCGCGGCATCGGCTATTTTGACGGCCACATCATCGTCGCCACGCTGGATGGCCGCCTGATTTCTCTAGCCGCCACGAGCGGCAAACCCGTCTGGACCGTCAATACGATAGACGAGGTGGATACGCGCAAGGTCATCACCGGTGCCCCGCGCGTGTTCGACGGCAAGGTCATCATCGGCAATTCGGGCGCCGATTTCGGCACGCGGGGCTATGTCTCCACTTACGACGCGCGGACAGGCAAATTCCTGTGGCGCTTCTACACCGTGCCAGGTGACCCCGCGAAGGGCTTCGAGGACGACGCACAGAAGATGGCTGCGAAGACCTGGAGCGGTGAATGGTGGCGCTGGGGCGGCGGCGGCACCGTCTGGAATGCAATCACCCATGATGAGGAACTGGGCCGGATCTACATCGGCACCGGCAACTCATCCAACTACAACCCGGCGCAGCGCAGCCCGGGCGGAGGAGACAATCTGTTCCTCGCCTCAATCGTCGCGCTCGATGCCAATACCGGAAAATATATCTGGCATTACCAGCTGAACCCGCGCGAGGCCTGGGACTGGAAAGCCACCAACGACATCGTGCTCGCCACTCTCGACATCCAGGGCGAGAAACGACCGGTACTCATGCAGGCCGCGGTGAACGGCTTTTTCTATGTGATCGACCGCCGGAACGGCAAACTGCTTTCGGCCGAAAAGTTCGGCAGGGCGACCTGGGCAGAGCGTATCGACCTCAAGACCGGACGACCGGTGGAAGTCGCCAATGCCCGCTACGAGAATGGGCCGGTCACGCTCTACCCTTCACAACTGGGCGTCCATAACTGGCAGGCGATGTCGTTCAATCCCGAACTCGGCCTTGCCTATATCCCGACCCTCCAGCAGCCGGGCAAATACTGGACCACTCCGGACAAGGCGAAAGAGGCAGAGGACTTCGTGCTTGGTGCCAAGCACTACGAATTCGCGCTGGGTTCCCGCTTCAGCCTGGTCAAGCTCGACAAGGACGATGGCACTGGCGGGCTGGTGGCGTGGGACCCAGTGACGCAGAAGCCGCGCTGGACGGTGAAATACAAGACCGGCTGGAACGGCGGGACGATGGCCACCGCTTCCGGCCTGGTTTTCCAGGGCACCGCCGATGGCTGGCTCTATGGCTATGATGGCAGCAACGGCAAGCAGTTGTGGAAGTTCAACGTCGGCAACGGGGTCGTGGCTCCACCGATCACTTATCTGGTCGATGGCGAGCAATATATCACTCTGCTGGTCGGCTACGGGGCTGCCGCGCCGGACGATCCGGGCTGGCGCTTCGGCAAGCACATGCCGAGAGTGGTGAGCTTCAAGCTGGATGGGAAAGCGAAATTGCCTCCCTCCCCGCCGCCGGATTTCAGTGTCAATCCAATCGACGATCCCAACTTCAAGATCGATGAAGCCGCCGCCGCCCGCGGGCGCGAAGTGTGGCTGCGCAATTGCTCGATCTGCCACATACCAGGTGGAGCCACCGCCAACTGGCCGGATCTGCGTGAATCGCCGATGGCCCATGATTACGACATGCTCCGCCAGATCGTGCAGCATGGCGCCTTGTCCAACCTGGGAATGCCCAAGTTCGACGAACTCACCGATCAGCAGGTCCACGACCTGTATATGGCGGTCAAATATTATTCCCGCCGCGCTGCGAAGGGAGATACCTCGCCGGAGGAAGGCGGGCGACTGTTCTGACGGGGTAGCGGCACAAGGGCGAGCGAGAGCACCTTCGCGCATGAGACTTGCGTGCAAGGCACAAGCCGATCTCAGCCCCACCCGATGAAAAAATGGGGCGCGGCTGCTTTGCAACCGCGCCCGATCATTCTTGTTATTATTATTGTTATCGTTGTTAAAAAGGCGAACTTACTGGAACTTGAACCCGAAGGTGATCCCGTAGGTTGCGGGCCGGCCGGTCAGACGCGCCGAACTGTCGCTGGAAGGAATGACCGCAGTCCAATAGTACTTGTCGAAGATGTTCTTGCCCCAGAGCATGACCCTCCATTGACCCTCGGGCGCTTCATAACCCAGGCGCGCGTCGACCGTGGCGTAACCGTCAATCGTGTAAGGATACAGGCCCACCCCGTCGGCAACTCGATACCTGGTATTCGGCCCCAGAGGCAGGGTCGTATCGTCACCGCCAATCGCCGCGCTCTGGCTGGAACGAGCGCTGACGGTAAAGCCGAAGAACGGCGTGCCGCCATTTTCCATCTCGTGCCGGTAATCGACGTTGACCGAACCAGACCATTTCGGGGTGTAGGGCAGGCGCACCCCGCTCATGTCTTCGATGTTCGCGGTCAGACCCGAAGAGTCGAAGTCGCCAGGCCTTGAGTCGAAGTTGTTATCGACGCCGCCGAAGATGTCATAGCCGACGAAGTTTTGTATCTTTGAATCGAGATAGGTGACCGCCGCGCTGATCGTCAGACCATCGGTGGGTCGAGCCGTGATATCCGCCTCGAAACCATAAATGCGCGATTTCGGCACATTGACCAGCGTGTCGAGCGTACCGAAGATCAGGTCGAAGAGCTTGCCCTTAACCTGCTTGTCCCGGTAATCCATGTAGAAACCGGCGGCATTGAGCTGGATCGCACCGTCGGCAAAGCCAGCCTTGAAGCCCGCTTCATAGGCCGTGACCTCTTCCTGCGTCACGGGAAGCAGCGAAGTATAGGCCGCAGCGGCGAGCGCCGGGAAGCTGCCCGCCTTGTAGCCGCGGGAGACGTTGGCATAAAGCAGCACGTCGTCCGTGGCCTTGTAGTCGATGCCGAAGCGCCAGGAGATATTGTCCTGCTTCATCTTCGCCTCGAACGGGATGCCCGGAATGCCGAGGCCAAGGTTGCCCCACTGAACCGGCGACAGGATGGTGATATCACTAGGAATATCGTCCAGAGCCGCTGGGCCCGAGCCGAAATTGTTCAGCGTGTAACACTCACTTGGCCCGATCGGATCGAACACATTGCCGCCCAGGGCGCCGCCGAGAACGTTGAACAGCTTGTTCACGTTCCCGTTCTCGGCCGTGTAGCCGCAATTATACACCTTGTTGGTCGATTCCGTGTAACGGCCTGCCGCCTTCAGTGTCAGGCGATCGGTCACATCGAATTCGAGATTTCCGAATACCGCCCAATTCTCGATATTCTGCTTGAGCAGGTCCCCGGAGTGGTTGATGTAAAGGTTGTTCCCGAAATAGTTCGTGTTCGACCAGTAGCGTAGGATCTGGTCCTCCATGGTCTTGCTCTTCTCGTAATTCCCACCGATCACCCAGCGGATGGCATTGGTGGGATCATTGGCAAGGCGCAGTTCCTGGTTGAAGGTCTTGATCGAGCCGATCGCCTGCTGGATGTCGAAGCCGACCAGTTGCGAACCATCGCCGTCAAACCGGCTATCCTGGTCGAATTCGGCATAGGATGTCAGCGAGGTCAGGGTCAGCGAACCGAGCTCGATATCGGCACGCAGTGCAAGCTGCCAGAATTCACGATCGTTCCGTGGCGTGAAATCCGTGCAGGTTGCCAGCGATGGATCGCTCACGCCCCCCGCATCGGCGAACGAAGTGTTCGGATCCAGCTCGCAGGTGCTCCAGTCCGCTGTCCGCGCATTAAGCTTGGGGAAAGGCTGCGTCATCTGCGCCGAAGCGCCACCCGGCGTGAACGGCGGATGATAGGCATTGCGGAGCGGATCAACCAACGGCAAGGCGTTGTTGGAGCGGTCGCCTGGTACCCCTGTCGCACTCTGGCCCTGTTGTTCATGCACTGCGATGAGCTGCTGTGCCTGCGGATCGGACTTGTCTTTCCAGCCATTGGCCGTGAAGCGCAGGTTGACCGTTTCGCTCGGCTCGAAGTCCAGGGTCAGGCGACCGGCGATATAGGATTCGCTGCCATTGGAATCGTCGCGGGTTGCCGATTTCTGCCAATCGTCGGAATTCTTGCCGTTCACCGCCAGACGGAAACCGGCGGTATCACCCAGCGGTCCACTGAGGAATGCATTGCCTTCAATCGCATTGAAGCGGCCATAGCTGATATCCCCGCCGGCCTGGAAGGTGTCGGTGGGACTTGCCGCGATGTAGTTGATCGCACCGCCGGTCGAGTTTTGTCCGAACAGGGTCCCCTGCGGCCCCTTGAGGACTTCGATCCGCTCGAGGTCATAGGCCGAATGGGCAGCCAGGACGGGGAACGGCAGCGGGATCTGGTCGACATAGACACTGACCGCCGGATACACGCCAATCGAGCTTTCGTTGAAGCCGATGCCGCGCAGGGTGAAGATCGGAGTGTTGTTAGTCGAAGGCGTATAGATCAGGCCCGGAGCCACGGACGCCACGTCTTCCAGAGAGGCAACACGGCGGTTCTGCAGAGCTTCCGCCCCGATCGCCGTGACAGTCAGACCGACTTCGTTAAGGTTCTGCTCGCGCTTGTTCGCAGTAACGATGATTTCGTTACTTGCATCCTGCGCAGAAGCGAGGGTCGGAATAATGCCGACGGCGCCGGCAACACTTGTCAGAAGGATGTTCCGGAAATTCATAAGACCTCCCCCATAGAAGGCACCCGCGCATTTCTTGTATCAGCCGGGCGCAGCGGAAATGCGTATACACATCACCATTTCGCATAACCAGCATGCCTGATGAATAATCATGCAGTGAGGCAAAAATGTTACACTGATTCTCGACTTGCTTTCGGAAATGAGGCCTGAGGTTCAGCTAAACTTATTTGTCTTCTTATTCTTGGGATTTACAATCCGAATGTTAGTCGGAATTGGCTATGCCGCCATAACTTTGGGAATGCTGGCCTCTTTCCGAATTAACATCGACTTCCACGCTCCGAGGCAAACTGGCGCCAATCAGGATCAGGGCCGGACCATCTCCCAGTGCGCTACGAGCGGCGATGGGCAGCAGGTCGAGGCGGGTCACGAAGTGCCGGCTGTTGGCGAGGCTGGCATTTTCCACCAGGGCAACCGGCGTATGCCGGGGCAGGCCCGCGGCAATCAATCCGGCCGAAACTGTCGAGGCGGCTGCTTTTCCCATGTAAACGGCCAATGTCGCGTTCGGGTCCGCCAAGCTGCCCCAGTCCAGATTCAGTTCGTCTCCCGCGCGCGCATGAGCGGTGACGAACACCAGTTTGCGCGCAAGGCCCCGCAGGGTCAGAGAAGCACCCAGATCGGCCGCAGCGGCACTGGCGGCGGTCACACCGGGACAGATGCGGACCGGAACGCCAGCCTCGCGGCACGCATTCATTTCTTCCGCCGCGCGGGCGAAGATGGCCGGATCGCCGCCCTTGAGCCGCACCACCCTTTCGCCCGCCAGCGCGGCTTCCACGATCATCGCGTCGATGGTCTTCTGATCCTTCGAGTGGCGCCCGGAACGCTTGCCGACCGGCACGAGGCGGGCCGCCCCGGCCGCCAGTTCAAGGATGCCCGGCCCCACCAGCGCATCGTAAAAGATGACGCTGCCAGCCCGGATGAGGCGCTCCGCCTTGCGCGTCAGCAACTCGGGATCGCCTGGACCCGCGCCTACCAGCCAGACCGTTCCGGCTTCGAAATCGTTCATTGCGCGGCCTCCTGCAAGGTGATCTGGGCGTCTTCAATCAGCCGGGCGATCAGGGGCCGGCAACTGCCGCAATTCGTACCCGCGCAAGTTGCCTTGCCCACTTCGGCCACAGTCGCCGCCCCCTCGCCGACCGCAGCCAGAACCTGCTGCTCGCCGACTCCAAAGCACACGCATACGATAGGGCCCTTGTCAGCCGGCGCCTGGGCAGGCCGCCCGGCCAGCCATTCGCCAAGGCCGGCGAGATCGCTGCCAAGCTGCCCGGCGATCCAGTCCCGCGACGGCAGTTCACCCGAGCGGGTGATGAACAAAGCCGCGCAAAGCCGCCCGTCCGCATTGCTGACAGCGATCCGGCGCATTCCGCGCCCCAGGTCCCCCACTTCGCTGCGGCACCCTTCGGGCAGGATTTGCTCGACTTCCACCGCGCCATTGCCTGCCAGCTCGTAGAGCCAGCCGCCTTCCACCCTTGCCCTGCTCCAATAGAGAGCTTGCGGCATGACAATCTCCGCTGTCGCCAGAAAGGCACGCCATTCCGGGCGGATCGCTTCCACGCAAGCGGGCGTATCCTTGAAGCCAGGCTGGCCCGAATGCAGATCATGCAACGGCTGGGCCAGCCGCCCGGTGCGTCCGCCGCTGCCCATTACATCGGTCCAGTGCATGGGAGCGAAGATCTGGCCCCGCTGCTGCGCATCGCTCAATGCAACCCGGTAAACCGCAGCGCCGTGGGCAGTCGCCACCCGTGCGAACCCGCCATCCGTCACCCCATGAAGCCCGGCATCCTCCGGATGAATCTCCAGCAGAGGTTCCCGCCGATGCAGCGAGAGCTTCGGGCTAAGACCCGTGCGGGTCATGGTGTGCCACTGGTCCCGATATCGGCCCGTGTTGAGCCGCAGCGGCCGGGCCGGATCGACCGCACGCGGCGCAGGGGGGCCAACGCGGATCATCCGGGCGCGATCATCCCCGGTCGGGAAGCGCTTCCGCAGCGGATGAGCACCGCCCCATTGGAAGGGGCGCATTCGTTCGTAATCCTGCGGCGTGCAGCCAGCCCAGCGCGTCAAGTCCAGCACCTTGCCATGGCGCAGTGCAAGCCCGGTCATCGCCGCATATTCCCGGAAGATGTCGCCGGGCGAGGAAAAGGCGAACGCTTCGCCAAATCCCATTTTCCGGGCGACATCGCAAAGGATGCGCCAATCCGCGCGCGCTTCGCCGGGCGGCGCGAACAAGGGCCGCTGACGGCTGATCCGCCGCTCCGAATTGGTGACTGTCCCGTCCTTTTCGCCCCAGCCAAGCGCAGGCAGCCGAATATGGGCAAAGCGACCGGTATCCGTATCCGCGATCATGTCGGAAACGACCACGGTCGGGCATTTGGCGAGCGCCGCGCGCACAAAGCCCGCATCGGGCATGGAGACGGCCGGATTGGTGGCTATCACCCAAAGGAACCGGATCCGTCCCTCATCGATGGCCCGGAACATGTCGACCGCCTTCAGACCGGGCCCGGAACACAGGCTTTCCGTGTTCCAGAACCGGGCGACGTCCGCGCGTTCTGCTTCCGAGAAGCCGAGATGACAGGCCAGGGTGGACGCAAGCCCGCCCACTTCCCGTCCGCCCATGGCGTTGGGCTGCCCGGTGATGCTGAACGGCCCCGCACCGTGGCGATTGATCCGCCCGGTGGCGAGGTGAAGATTGATGATGGCATTGCCCTTGTCCGTGCCGCAGACGGACTGGTTCGCCCCCTGGCTGAACAGGGTAATCATCCGCGGATGGGCCGCTACCAGACTTGCCAACTGGCCGAACAGCGAAGGCTCGATGCCAGACGCACCCGCATCCAGTCCATCCCAGAAGCCTTCCGGGACCTCCACGTTCCTGCCCAGGAAATCCCGGTCCAGCAGGCCGCGATCGCGCATTTCCGCAAGCAGGGCATTGAACAGGGCGATGTCCCCGTCCGGTGCGACAGGGATGTGCAGGTCCGCGCGCTCGGCGGTTTCCGTGCGACGCGGATCGATCACCACCAGCCTGGTGCCGCGCCGTTCGCGGGCCTGCTCGATCCTCTGCCAGATCACCGGATGGCACCATGCCGTGTTGGAGCCGACGAGCAGGATCAGATCGGCACAATCGAGATCCTCGTAGCTGCAGGGAACGATGTCCTCACCGAAGGCGCGATTATGCGCAACGACCGCGCTCGCCATACAGAGGCGGGAATTGGTGTCGATATGCGGAGTGCCGATGAAGCCCTTGGCCAGCTTGTTGACCGCGTAATAATCCTCGGTCAGCAACTGGCCGGAAACATAGAACGCCACGCTTTCCGGCCCGTGCTCCCGGACGCAGGCGGAAATGCGGCTGGCGACTTCGCTCAGCGCTTCATCCCAGGAGACTTGTCTGTCCGCGATCATCGGGTGCAGCAGCCGCCCTTCCAGGCTCACGGTTTCGGCCAGATGCGTGCCCTTGGAACATAGCCTGCCGAGATTGGCGGGATGCTCCTTCTCACCAGCAATGGACACCGCCCGGTTGCCTTTGACCGTTGCATCGATACCGCAACCGACGCCGCAATAGGGGCAGGTGGTCCGGACGGTGCGCATCGCAGCCTAGGCAGCCTTGCTTTCGACTGGCGGCTGCCTGCCGATCACCGCGTCACGCAACAGGAATATCCGCCCCGCATCGACCTTCAGCGGGATCGTGGGGACGCAGCCTTCGTCATCGCCCAGCGCTTCGCCGGTCCTGAGGGAAATGTTCCAGTTGTGGAGCGGGCAAGTCACTACATTGCCATGCACGATGCCTTGCGACAGCGGCCCTTGCTTGTGCGGGCACTTGTTGACCAGCGCATAGAAGTCTCCCGTCATGGTGCGGAAGACCGCGATTTCCTCGCCGCCGCGCACCGGCAAGGTGCGAGCCATGCCGGGTTCGATCTGGTCGATCGGCCCGATATCCAGCCAGGTCCCGATCATCATGCATTCTCCAGCACAAGGGGGCGGAATTCGCCGAGATGCTGGTGCAAATCCTTGCGGTCGCCCGAAGCGCGCTGCGCCCAGGGATCGTCCTGCGAATATTTCTGCGAAATGCGGAACCGCGCCGCGAGCTTGCGGATCGCTTCCGGCTCATCCAGCATCCGGGCCTTGACGTAATCCAGCCCGACCCGCTCGATCCATGGCGCGGTGCGTTCCAGATAATGGGCCTGTTCACGGTATAGCTGGATGAAGGCCGCGCAATATTCCAGCGCCTCCGCCTCGGTTTCCACCTTGCACAGCAGGTCCGTGGCGCGGACCTTGATCCCGCCATTGCCGCCGACATGCAGCTCATAGCCGCTGTCGACGCAGACGATGCCGAAATCCTTGATGGTGGCTTCCGCGCAATTGCGCGGGCATCCGCTGACCGCGATCTTGAACTTGTGCGGCATCCAGCTGCCCCAGGTCATCTGCTCGATCTTGACGCCCAGACCCGTGGAATCCTGGGTGCCGAAGCGGCACCATTCGCTGCCCACGCAGGTCTTCACCGTCCGCAGCGCCTTGCCATAGGCATGGCCCGAGACCATCCCTGCGGCGTTGAGATCGGCCCAGATCGCCGGCAGATCCTCCTTCCTGATGCCGAACAGGTCGATCCGCTGGCCGCCCGTGACTTTCACCGTCCGCGCGCCATATTTGTCGGCAGCATCGGCGATGGCCCGCAACTCGTCCGGCGTGGTCAGCCCGCCCCACATCCGCGGGACGACGGAATAGGTGCCATCCTTCTGGATGTTGGCGTGGAGCCGCTCGTTGACGAAGCGGCTTTTCTGATCGTCGACATATTCGCCAGGCCAGGCGCACAGCAGATAGTAATTCAGCGCCGGGCGGCAGGAAGCGCAGCCATCCGGCGTGGTCCAGTGCAGTTCCTGCATCACTTGCGGGATCGCCTTGAGCTCCTTTTCCAGGATCAGGCGGCGCACATCGTCATGGGTGAAGCTGGTGCATCTGCACAGCGTCTTCGGTCCGGATTGGACCTCGTCGCCCAGCGTGAGCGCCAGCAGGCTTTCGACCAGCCCCGTGCAGGAACCGCAGCTTGCCGACGCCTTGCACTGCGAGCGCACCGCATCGATGCTGCACGCGCCCGCCCTGATCGTCTCGACGACCGTTCCCTTGCTCACGCCGTTGCAGCCGCAGATTTCGGCATCGTCCGAAAGGGCGGCAACGGCGGCGTTAGGGTCCGCGAGCGCACCCCCGGACGCAAAGGCCTGCCCGAAGATCAGCGCCTCGCGAATACCCGATATGTCCTCGCCCTTGCGCAGCAGGTCGAAATACCAGTTCCCGTCCGCCGTATCGCCATAGAGCACGGCCCCGGCGATGCGATCGCCCTTGACGACGATCCGCTTGTAGATGCCGCGCGCGGCATCGCGCATCACGATATCCTCGCCGCCGTCACCGCCGGAGAAGTCACCCGCGGAGAACAGATCGATCCCCGAAACCTTGAGCTTGGTGGAAGTGACCGAACCCTCGTACCCGCTGGGTTCGCCGGTGACGTATCCGGCCAGCGAGCGGCACATGTCCCACAGCGGCGCGACGAGGCCATAGCAGGTGCCCCGATGCTGCACGCATTCGCCCACCGCCAGGATCGCCGGGTCGGATGTTACCATGTGATCGTCCACCACGATCCCGCGCTCGACCTCCAGCCCGGCGCTCTTGGCCAGCGATACGGCGGGCCGGATGCCCACCGCCATCACCACGATATCGGCTGCGATCTCGCGCCCGTCCTTGAGCCGGATACCCGCGACATGGCCATCCTGCTCCAGCACGCATTCCGTATCGGCGCCGGTCAGGATCGTCTGGCCGCGCCGCTCCAGCTCGGTCTTGAGCAGCCAGCCCGCCGCTTCGTCGAGCTGCCGCTCCATCAGCGAAGGCATGAGATGAATGACGGTGACCTTCATGCCCCGAAGGCAGAGGCCATGCGCCGCCTCCAGCCCCAGCAGGCCGCCGCCGATCACCACCGCATTGCCGCCGCGATCGGCCGCCGCGAGCATCTTGTCCACATCGTCGAGATCGCGGAAGGTCACGACGCCGGGCAGATTGCTGCCCGGCACGGGGATGATGAACGGGTCCGAACCGGTGGCGATCAGCAGCCGGTCATACGGCTCGATCCGGCCAGAACGCGATACGACAGCGCGGTTTTCGCGGTCGATATGCTCCACCGGATCGCCGGAAACGAGAGCAATCCCGTTATCGTCATACCAGTCTTGCGGGTTGATCACGATCTCTTCGAACCGCTTCTCACCCGCCAGCACCGGGGACAGCATGATCCGGTTGTAATTGACGCGCGGTTCCGCCCCGAAGATGGTGATGTCGAACCGGCTCGGATCGCGGGCGAGGATTTCTTCCACCGCGCGGCAACCGGCCATACCATTGCCGATGACGACCAGCCTTTCCCGTGCCGTGGCCGCTTCATCGAAGCTCGCAGGTGCGTTCACTTCACTTTTCCTCCTCGAGCCGATGCCCGGAAAAGCGCACGCAAAAAAGCCGCCAGGTCATGCCCTTTCGAGCAGACGAGGCGGCAGCTTTGCCACGCAATGTTGAAATCCACGGATGCGCTGGTTCGCCCTGCTTTGGACGGCGTCAATCCATTCGAGTTCTAGATAGCTGATTCGACGGGCAGGCGGCAAGCACCTTTTTGCAGTGCAGCAAAATCTCCGGTCGTGCCGCAGACTCTTCTTCATGGTCAGAAGCTCACCTCAGCCTGTAGCCACAGCTTCTCCGTGTCCACGCCGAAGGACTTGGCGTTATAGTTGGCATATTTGGCGAGGATCGCGGCCGGGCCAAGCTTGAAGCCGATCTGGACATTCCATTCGCTACCGTAATCCGCGCCTCCCACGTCGCTATCGAAATCGTGATAGACGATGTTGGCCTTGAGGCCGGGCAGAAGCACGCCCTTGGGGAATGCGTATCCGGCGCCGAGATATTTGTCCTCCAGCCCGGCGGCAGGGGTGGTCAGGAAGATGTCCGCCCAACCATTGAACTTGTGCAGGGTGGCCAGCGGGGTCTGTAGGCTGAAGCCCTTGTCGCTGCCCAGCAATTCATACCCGGCGTTCACGCTGAAGCCCGCGATCCCCAGACCGGCTTCGGCGCCGATATAATCGGCGGTGTAGTTCTTCACCGGGTTCTTCCAGTCGGACTGGCTGGCATAGCTGCCGCGCAGGCTCAGCTTCAGCTGGGGGCCGAGCGGAAGCTCGGCGGAGGCAAGCACGCCGTAGGTCTGGCTGGAATTGGCCAGTACCAGCGGATCGTCGCAATCGATCAGATAGGCGAATGCCTTGAGATTGACGGGGCCTGCCTTCATCCCCGCGCCAAGGAAGATGAAATCGCCATCATAGGTCTGACGCGGACCGGCATCGATGCCGAAGACGGTGCGCTGGTCTATCGCATAGGTCGCATCGAGCGTGACCGGGCCGATCTTCGCAATCCCGCGCACGGCGTCGAAAGTCTGCTCGTTCTGGCGCCAGGCGACCGATCCGACCCAGCGCTGGTCATCCAGATTGATGCGCTGGCGGCCCAGCGTGATGCTGTTGCCGCTCCGGCTCCAGGCGATCTGGGCGCGATTGAGCTCGATATTCTCCGGGTCCGGAACCACGGAATAGGGCCGGTTCTGGTGCTCCCCCACGAAGGGAAACGCATTGTAGTCATTTATCAGGGCGAAGGTCCCTTCCCCTTCGACCAGCAACGACACCTCACCAGTCTTCAGCTCGGCACCGGCGCGCAGCCGCAGGGTCAGCGCATCGGCCTTCGCGACGGCATTGTCCTGATCGACATGCTCGTAACGCAGGCGGGCATCGATGATGGGATCCAGCGTGACCCCGTCCCCGATCTCCTTCGGCCCGCTCCAGCTCTGGGCGAGCGCGGGGGTTGCGGCGCTCGCCATCAGGATGGCGGCGACGCCGGGCAATGCAATCTTCATCTATCAGCCTCCCTGGAATTCGCCGTTCCAGGCAACCTCCCCTTATCCGGTCATGGCGTCACGCGGCCTTGGCATCCGGCCCGTGATCGTACTCGGCAAGGAAGTGCAGCACCTCCTGCCGGTAGGAATAGAAGCGCGGATGCTCGAGCAGCGCCTTGCGGTCGCGCGGCCTCGGCAGATCGACCTCCAGTATCCTGCCGATGGTGGCGTTCGGCCCATTGGTCATCATCACCACCCGGTCGGCCAGCAGGATCGCCTCGTCCACATCATGGGTGACCATGATCGCGGTCACTCTGGTGCGGTTCCACACCTCGACCAGCACGTCCTGCAGATCCCAGCGGGTCAGGCTGTCGAGCATTCCGAACGGCTCATCCAGCAAGAGCAGCTTGGGCGACAGGGCGAAGGCGCGCGCGATCCCCACGCGCTGACGCATCCCGTTGGACATTTCGGCGGCGAGCTTGTCCCGGGCATCGCCCAGCCCGACCCGGTCCAGATAATAATCGACGATATCCCGGCGCTCGGCAGCGGTGGCATGGGGATAGACCCGCTCGACCCCCAGCGCGACATTCTGGCGGGCGGTGAGCCATGGCATCAGGCTCGGCGCCTGGAACACCACGGCCTTGTCCGGCCCGGCGACATCGATTTCGCGATTGTCGAGCACGATACCGCCACTCGATATCGCGTTGAGGCCCGCAGCCATCGTCAGCACGGTGGATTTGCCGCAACCCGAGTGGCCGATCAGCGAAACGAATTCACCCCGGTCCATCAACAGATTGACGTTCTCCACCACGGTCAGCGGTCCCTTGGGCGTGGGATAGACCTTGTTCAGCCTGTAAAGCTCCAGATAGCGTTCCTGCACGGCGCTTTGCGCCGCCTCGCGATAGGCCTTCGGCGGCGGCGCGAGATCCAGCGGCGCGACATTGGGCAGTTCCACCGCCCTTTCACCCATGCTCGATCCCCGCGCGTTCAGAGCGCCAAGATAGCCGACGATCGCATTGCGCAAGGACTTGTAATCCAGATCATCGTTCACCGCTTCACGGTCTCGCGGGCGCGCTATCCCCACATCGAAGATTCGGCCGATCCTGGCCGCGGGAGCCGGCGTCAGCACCGCCACCCGATCGGCCAGCAGCAGCGCTTCATCGACATCATTGGTGACGAGAATGATCGTGCGTCTCTCTTCCGCGCGGATGCGCTCTATCTCGTCCTGCAGCTTCGCACGGGTCAGCGCATCGAGCGCCGAAAGCGGCTCGTCCAGCAACAGGATCTCCGGCTCCATCGCCAAAGCCCTGGCAACCGCCACGCGCTGCCGCATCCCTCCGGAAAGCTGGGCCGGCTTGCGATCCATCGCATGGCCCAATCCAACGAGGTTTACCTTCTGCCTGACGAGAGCGGCGCGCTCGGCCCGCGACTTGTCCTTGTGGACGGCATCCACGGCCATCGCCACGTTCTGCTGCACGGTCAGCCATGGAAACAGCGAGTAGGACTGAAAGACCAGGCCGCGATCCTTGTCCGGGCCATCGATCGGCTTGCCCCTGAGCAAGATCCCGCCCCGGTCCGGTTCCACCAACCCGGCAATCGCAGAGATCAGGGTGGTCTTGCCTGCCCCGGAGAAACCCAGGATCGCGATGAACTCTCCTTCCCGCACATCGAGATCGATCCCGTCCAGCACATCCGTCGTACCGCCGGATTTGCCCGTATAGCTCTTGGTGACGCCCTGGAGGGAGAGGATGGCGTTCTCCATGTTCATACCGTCCTGTTGCGGCTGACGAAGGCCTGCAGGGCCATCATGATGCGGTCGAGGAAGAAGCCGATCAGGCCAATCGCAACCACCGCCACCATGATCCGGGCGAGCGACTGCTCGCTGCCGTTCTGGAATTCGTCCCACACGAATTTGCCAAGGCCCGGGTTCTGCGCGAGCATTTCCGCCGCGATCAGCACCATCCAGCCCACGCCCAGCGAAAGCCGCATCCCGGTGAAGATGTAGGGCAGCGACGAGGGCAGAACCAGCCGGGTCAGCTTGGCAAACCAGCCGAGCCGCAGAACCCGCCCGACATTTATCAGATCCTTGTCGATCGAGGCCGTGCCAATCGCGGTATTGATCAGGGTGGGCCAGAGCGAGCAGAGCATCACCACGATCGCCGATACGACGAAGCTCTTGGACATCGTCGGGTCATCCGCGGTCATCGATGCCGAAACCACCATGGTGACGATCGGCAGCCAGGCAAGCGGGCTGATCGGCCGCATCACCTGCACCAGCGGATTGATCGCAGCGTTGAACCGCCTTGAAAGACCGGCCACCAGGCCCAGCGGCACGGCGACCACCGAGGCCAGAATGAAGCCCATCGCCACCGTCTGGAGCGAAGTCAGGATCTGATCGACGAAAGTGGGCGGACCGGAATATTCATATCCCGCCGCAACCGCCTCCGCCGCAGCAACCCGGGCCGCGCCATATTCGCTCATCAGGCCCAGAAAGGCTTTCCAGACATCGCCGGGCCCCGGCAGTGCTCCAAGCGAGGTCTGGACCAGCGGAGCGGCTATCGCCCACAGGGCGAGGAAGCCGCAGACACCGGCCAGCGGCGGCCACGCAGCATCCAGGATGGTGCGTTTCGGCAGGTTGAATCTCGCGGCTTCTGGCGGCTCCGCCGCAAGGCTGCTGGCCGCGACGGCATCGGCCGGCGGCTCGACTTCGGGCAACATCGCGGTATCGACTTTCCTGAGTGGTGCGGCGGACATGACCGTTATTCCTTGCTATCTTACTTTGCGCCAGCGGCAGTCACGGTCTGGCCGTTCTTGAGGCCGATCGCGAACTTTCCGAGATAGGCGTTGGGTTTCCTGCCGTCATAGGTGACGCCATCGATGAAGCCGGACTGCTCGGGCTTGAAGCCGTCGGTTTCAGGTACGGCATCAGCAGGGATCACACCCTTGTCGACCAGCGTCCTGGCGGCGGAAAGATAGAGGTCGGGCCGATACACGGCCTTTGCCGTATCGAAATACCACTGGTCGGGTTTGTCTTCAAGGATCTGCCCCCAGCGGCGCATCTGGGTGAGATACCAGATGGCGTCCGAATAGAACGGATAGCCGGCATATTCGCCGAAGAAGATGTTGAATTCAGGGGCCGGGCGAATGTCGCCGGGTCCGAATGTGAACTTGCCGGTCATCGAAGCGGCGAGCACGTCCGCATCAGCGCCGACATAGTTCGATTGCGACAAGATCCTGACCGCTTCGGCCCGGTTCTTGCCGTCATCCGCATCGAGCCATTGCTGCGCCTTGATCAGCGCGCGCAACAAGGCCTGGGTCGTGGCCGGATACTTGTTCGCAAAATCCTTGCGGATGCCGAGAACCTTTTCCGGATTATAGGCGGCAATCTGGTGATCGGTCACCACCGGCACGCCGATCTTCTTCTTGACCGCCGCCTGGTTCCAGGGCTCGCCCACGCTGTATCCATCGATCGTCCCGGCCTCCAGCGTGGCGGGCATTTGCGGCGGCGGCGTCACCGAGATCTGGACATCCGCGCCAACATTGCCGCCGACATCGCCAGGGAGATAATAGCCCGGGTTGAGGCCGCCCGCGGCCAGCCAGTAACGGAGCTCGTAATTATGGGTGCTGACCGGGAATACCATACCCATCTTGAAGGGCTTTCCCTGCGCCTTGTAGCTGGCCACCACCGGCTTGAGCACCGATGCCGAAATCGGATGGTTCGGCTTGCCGTCGGGCCCCTTGGGCAGCAAGGCTTCGATCTGCTTCCAGACCTTGTTGGAAAGGGTCGTGGCATTGCCATTGAGGTCAAGGCTGAGCGGAGCGATCAGTTCCGCCTTGGTGCCCATGCCCAGTGTTGCAGCGATGGGCTGCCCGGCAAGCATGTGCGCGCCATCCAGTTGACCGCCGATCACCCCGTCAAGCAGCACTTTCCAATTGGCCTGCGGCTCAAGCGTCACATTGAGGCCTTCTTCCGCGAAGAAGCCCTTTTCCCGGGCGATCGCCAGCGGGGCCATGTCGGTCAGCTTGATGAAGCCAAGCTTGAGATTCGGCTTTTCGATACCGGCCGCCCTGGCGGCGGCGGACGTCTCGCTGGCCCCCTTCTCTCCGCCGGACCCGCAGCTGGCCAGCGCCAGGCCGGCCAATGCCGCGATCACACCCCCGCAATCAAACCGAAGACCCCTGACACGCTCCATTCGTTAGCTTCCCTCGCATTGCGACAACGCAAAAAAAAACCGCCACGACTTGATCCCCAAAAGAAGATCAGATCGGGCGGCGACATTGCCACGCATTTTTGAATCACGAACCGAGGAAGGATGATCCGCCCAGCCTTGGGCGCCAGTCCTCGGTCAATTGAACGCTAACCGATTCGCTGCCTGCGCGTAAAGCGATTTTTGCACTGCAGCATAAAATTACCGGCCGGGCAGAGCCTTGAGATAAGCTTCCAGATCATCCGGATCGAATATCCGGCCATCAAAGAAACCGTCTTTACCCAATGTGATGGAGCCTGACTGGGTGCCCACCTGGGTCAGCCCGCGCAAGCTCCCCTCGACCTTGGAACTCGCGCCCGGCAGGCTTTCTCCAATGTCTTTTAATGCGCTGCGGTATACGTCCGGGCGAAAGACCTTCCCGGCCGTGCGCGCATCCTCCGCACTGAACTCCAGCGCATCCCAGCGTACCATCTGGGTGTAAAGCCATTGGGCCTGGCTTACCCAGGGAAAGTTCGCGGCTTCCCGGTACTGAAACATGAAATCGGAATAATGCACAGGCTGGTCGCCTCGCCGCAGCACCAGATGATCGGAGATCGCGCGCCGAATGACGGCGGCATCCTGATCGAGATAAGCCGGTTGCGCGAGCACAGCCGCATTCTCATCCCAATTGGCAGGATTGACGAAGTGGCTTCCGGCCTTGCGCATCGCCCGGATGAGAGCTTCGACCTGCGGTCGTTTTGCTTCGAGCACGGGCTCGCGCATCGCCAGCACCTTTTCGACCCCGCGCCGCCAGATCTGCGCCGTTGCCAGCACGATCACGGCTGCACCGCGATCCACCGCGACACTGTTCCATGGCTCGCCGACACAGGCTCCGTCGATCTCCCCGCTATCCAGCGCGTCGGCAATGAAAGGCGGGGCGACCGTCACCAGTTCGATATCCTTGTCGGGGATGATTCCGCATGCCGCCAGCCAATAACGGACCATGTAATTGTGACTGGAGTAGCGGTGCACGACGCCCAGCCGGATCGGCCGCCCCTCCTGCCGCCGTCGCGCCGCCGCTATCGCCAGCGCCGCACCGACCTGGCGCGGGTCACCCAGTTTCCCGTCAAAGCCAATGCTCTCCGCAAGATCGGTCCGCAGCGAGATCGCATTGCCATTCAGGCCCAGCACGAATGGAGCGACAAGCGGCTGGGCCGGGCGGGAACGGCCCAGCGTGGTCGCGATCGCCAGCGGAGCGATCAGATGCGCCGCATCGGTATGGCCGTACAGCAGGCGATCCAGAACCGTCGCCCACGAGACATCGCGAACGAAGCGCAGCCGGAGACCTTCCTCTTCCGCAAAGCCATGTTCCTGCGCGAGGATAGGGAGGCAGGCGTCGACCAGCGGCAGGAACCCGATCGCAAGATCTTCAGTCATTTCGCGCTTCCTGTCATCTGCCGCCTGTCCTTCATTGCCCGCCGATGAGGTCGTGCGCCGTCACGACCGCTTCCGCGATCTCGACGATGCGCCGGTTGGAATTCATCGCCTTGCGGCGCAGCTCGGCATAGGCCTCGGGCTCGCTGATCGAGCGGCTATCCATCAGGATACGCTTGGCCCGATCGACCATGTCCCGTTCGGCGAGCTTGCCCTTTGCTTCGGCCAGATCGGATTGCAGCCGCGAAAAGGCATTGAAGCGGCGGATCGCCAGATCGAGCAACGGCCTGATGCGGTTGGCAGCTAGGCCATCCACGACATAGGCGGATACGCCCGCATCGATAGAGGCAGCGATCGCATCATCGTCTGACTGATCCACGAACATCGCGATCGGCCGGGCCAACGCACGGCTAACCGCGAAATACTCTTCCAGAACGTCACGGGACGGATTGCCCAGATCGATCAGGACAATATCCGGATCGATCCGTTCGAGTTGGGCAAGCAAGGCCTTCCGATCGGTGAGCGTGAAGATCTCGCAACCGTCGAGTTCGGCCAGCCCCTCTTCGATAATCGTGGCGCGCAGGGCGCTTTCATCGACAACGGCAACTCGCATGGCCGCCTTATTGCAGCGCACAATGGATGGTTGCAAGCAGGAGAAAGAATCAACGCAGCGCGGCCGCGTGCCCTCGTCCGGCCATCGTCAGATCACTCCGGCGACCAGCACCACCAGCCAGGCCGCGGGCAGGAACAGCATCTGGGCCAGCAGCGTTCCGGCAATGCGGCTGAGCGACAGCCACACGATGGTGCGGCGGAACATCGGCTCGCTGATACTTCCAGCCACCACATCGTCCGTCATCACCGAAAGCTGGGGGTCGATCAGCACGAACAGCAGGATAGTGGCGAATCCATTGACGACCGCGGAAAGCTGCGACGCCGTGACCCGATATTCGGGATAGAGGTAGCCGGCATAGAGCGATGCGACGACACCCACGGTCAACAGGGCCTGGGCCAGCACATTGAGCATGATCACTGTCCCGGAAATCCCTCTGGGCTTCCGCAATTCCGTCACATGCGCCATCCGCGGCGCGGTGCTGGTCCGACGGATATATCCGAGGCCGCCCTTCGCAAAGGCATGCATGACCATCTTCGGGATCGAGCGGTGATCCTGGAAGTCGTTGATGGCGCTGCAGAACCAGCGCTGGACGGTCGGGATCATGAGCGTGCCGACGATCGTCGCGATCGTGGCGGAAAGCAGGATCATCCGGAAGTCGCGCAGCAGAAACTCGCCGGTTCCGGCCGCCAGGGCGTTCTCGATGCGCTTGGCCAGAAAGGGACCGAGAAAGCTGTTGGAGAGCCTTGAGAGCAGCACAAGGACGTTGAACAGCGCAAAAGAGACCGCGATCCGCCGGGTCCGAACACCGGCGATGCGCGCGGCGTAGGCAAGCGCCCCGATGAGATTTATGCCGAAGGTGAGCAGGCAGATGACCGCCAGTTGCATATCCATGATGGAACTCCAGACCGTGCGCGCATGGCCAACAGGTGGCTAATCTCGATCTCTCGAA
This sequence comes from uncultured Caenibius sp., assembly GCA_964468045.1. Taxonomy (GTDB): domain Bacteria; phylum Pseudomonadota; class Alphaproteobacteria; order Sphingomonadales; family Sphingomonadaceae; genus JAWKXU01. The sequence continues at coordinate 65,439 of CAYXTO010000011.1, forward strand.
TTGGAAATAGAGCATGCTGCGGTTATGGACGGGAAGATCGACCCAGCGTTCGGACAGGGAATGACCCCACCACTCCCCATTGCCAGGCCTGCCGGAACCCCGCACCGGGGCGCCTCATGACCTTCGACCAATGGGCGATCATCGCCATCCTTCTCACCATGCTCGTCGCCTATGCGACCGAACGTTTCCGCGTCGAACTGGTGGCAATGACCGGGCTGGGCGTCGGATACCTGGCCGGCGTGGTGCCGGTGCAAAACGTGTTCGCGGGGTTTTCCAGCCCGGCCGTGATCACGGTGGCCGAAGTGCTGCTGATCGTGTCCGCCCTTTCGGCGACGCGGGTGATCGACGATTTCTCCCGCAGGATCATCGCACGGGCCAGCAACGAGACAGCGGTCCTGGCCATCCTTTGTGCAACCGGGGCCTTCATATCGGTTTTCATGAACAATATCGGCGCGCTCGCGCTGATGTTCCCGGTGGCGCTGTCGGTCTGCGTCCGGCTGAATATCGCGCCGGGCCGCATCCTGATGCCGCTGTCCTTCGCGACCTTGCTGGGCGGCATGTGCTCGCTCACCGGCACGCCCGCCAATCTGGTGGTCAATCAGTGGAATATCTCCAAAACCGGCGCCGGCTTCGGCTATTTCGAGCTCGCCCTGATCGGCGGGCCGGTCGCCCTGGCCGGACTGGCATGGATCGTCTTCGCCGCGCCGCGCGTCTTCCGCCACCTCCATGCCCCCGAAGCCACGCCCTTCGACGCGGGGCCGGGCGAGTTTCTGGCGAAGATGGCGGTTCCGCCGATGTCGGGAATGGTCGGCCTGCATGTTCCCGAGGCGGAGGATCGCTTCGGCATCGCGATTCACGGGGTGCTGCGCCATGGCAATCACGTCTTCGCGAGACGAGGCGATATTCTCATCGCTGCGGACGATACCCTGCTGGTCGAGGGAAGCCTCGCCCGCCTGGATGAACTGGAAGGCACCGGCATCCTGCGGGCCACGCTCGAGCAGGCGGACCACCCCCCCACGCTGGAGCGCATGGAAGTGGTGGTCATGCCGGAGAGCCTGCTGCTGGGCTCGCGCATAGCCGACATACAGGCCTTCGCCGACAGCGCGGTCAGCGTCGCGGGCCTCGCCAGCAGGCGCAGGAGGATCGAGGGGCGGTTCGAGGATATTCAGATCGGCATGGGAGACGTGCTGATCCTGGCCGGAGAGCGCACCACCCTGCGCCAGACCGCGGCGGATTGTGGAGTGCTCCCCCTGTCGCGGCGCAGGCCGCGCATAATCAGCCGGATGGCCAAGCCCAGCATCGCGACCTTCGCGGCCGGCATCCTCCTGACCGCCTTCAACATCGTCCCCACCGAAGTCGCATTCGGCGCCGTGGTGATTGTCATGGCCATGCTGGGCAGCCTCAACTTGCGCAGCGCCTTGCAGGACATCAACTGGACGATCATCATCCTGCTGGCCTGCATGATCCCGCTCGGCATGGCGGTCGAGGAAACCGGCGCCGCTAGGCTGATAGCCAATACGATCGCGGAGTATCTGCCGGTGGCGGAGCCGCTGGCGGTGGCAACGGTGGTGCTGCTGCTGGCCGTGGCCATCACGCCGTTCATCGACAATGTTTCCACCGCCGTGGTGCTGAGCCCGATCGCAGCCGGGATCGCATCCCGCACCGGCGTGCCGGTCGAGCCGCTGCTGATGGCCGTTGCGGTGGGCGCGTCGCTCGATTTCCTCACGCCTTTCGGACACCACAACAACGCGGTGGTCATGGGCGCGGCGGGGTATCGCTTCCGAGATTTCCCCCGGCTCGGCGCGCCGCTGCTGATGATCTGCCTGATCATGGCGATCCTGGCGCTGGCGGGGGTCCAGAACAGCCCCACCCTTGCAACATTTTTTTGGAACGGTTAAATACCTACTTATTCGATAGGGAAGGGTTGGCGGCAGCTCTCATGATTTCCAACAAGGCCAAATACGCGTTTCGCGCCCTTCTCGCCGTAGCGGCGGAACCGGAAGGAGAGTCCCTGACGAGCGCCGAGATCGCGCGCCGCCATGCGATCCCGCACAAGTTCCTCGAACAGATCCTGCTCGATCTCAAGAAAGCCGGCATCCTGGACAGCCGCCGCGGGAAAAGTGGCGGATATGTGATGCTTAGGCCAGCCGACACGATCAGCTTCGGTGAAGTGCTGCGCCTTTTCGAAGGCCCTCTTGCCCCGCTCCCCTGCCTGTCCCGGCAAGCCTATCGCCGCTGCGAGGATTGCGTGAGCGAAACCCATTGCGCGATCCGCAAAGAGTTCGGGCGCGCCTACGACGCCAGCCGGCAGGTGCTTGATTCCCGCACCATCGCCGATGCCCTGCGGAATGGATCCGGCGGGTTCGAAATACTGCCGGAAGAGCGGCAGGCGGGCTGAACCGTAAAAAACATACTTGCAATCCCTACTAAATAGATAGACATAATGGGCGAGCAGCTGGGCCGAGGCTGCTTTTCTGCGGAAACGGCCCGCTTCCGGGGAGAATCGCAAGTGAACCGTGTAGGGAATTCGCGCTTATGGCTCGCGGCTGTTGCCGGGCTGGCCCTGCTTGGCGCATGCTCGAAGGAAGGCGGATCGCCCAATGATCCCAAAGGCGCGGTGGAGATTCTCAACGTCTCCTACGATCCCACTCGCGAGCTTTACGCGGCGCTGAACCCCAGGTTCGCGGCGAAGTGGAAAGCCGAGAGCGGCCAGGACGTCACCGTGAACATGAGCCACGGCGGCTCGGGCAAGCAGGCCCGGGCGGTCATCGACGGGCTGAACGCCGATGTGGTGACGCTCGCCCTGGCCTATGACATTGACGAGATCGCGGCGCGCGCCGGGAAACTGCCGGCCAATTGGCAAACCCGCTTCCCCCGGAACAGTTCACCCTACAATTCAACCATCGTGTTCCTGGTCCGCAAGGGCAATCCCAAGGGCATCAAGGACTGGGGCGACTTGGTGAAGCCCGGCGTTGCGGTCATCACCCCGAATCCCAAGACCAGCGGCGGCGCGCGGTGGAACTTCCTCGCCGCCTGGGCCTATGGCCGGGAGAAGCTCGGTTCCGACGCGGCCGCGCAGCAATTCGTGAAACAGCTCTACGCCAATGTGCCGGTGCTCGACAGCGGCGCGCGCGGTTCCACCACCACCTTCGTGGAACGCGGGATCGGCGATGTGCTGCTCGCCTGGGAAAACGAGGCCTTCCTCGCCCGGAAGGAACTGGGCGAAGGCAAGTTCGACATCATCACGCCTTCGATTTCCATCCGCGCGGAACCTCCCGTAGCGGTGGTGGACGAGAACGCCCGCAAGCGCGGCGCGGAAAAGGTTGCGCAGGCCTATCTCAGCTATCTCTACACGCCGGAAGCACAGGAAATCATCGCGCAGAACCATTACCGTCCGATCGATGATCAGGTCGCGGCAAAATACGCGTCGACCTTTCCCAGGATCAATCTCGTGACCATCGATGGGACGTTTGGCGGCTGGGCGGCCGCCCAGAAGAAGTTCTTCGACGACGGCGCGATCTTCGACAAGATTTTCGCGGACGGCAAACGGTAACCTGCCATGGAGATCGCATTGAGCAGTCCACTGCAGATGCCCGCTTCGCCGACAAGGCGGGGGCCAGTCCGTTCCGCAAGGCGCAAATCGGTCATCCCCGGTTTCGGCCTGACGATGGGGCTCACCCTGGCCTGGCTTTCGCTGATCGTGCTGATTCCGCTGAGCACGGTGTTCGTTCGCTCCGCCGGAATGGGCATTTCGGATTTCGTGGCCGCGGGTTTCGCGCCGCGCGCCTTGGCCGCCTACAGGATCAGCTTCGGCACCGCTTTCCTGGCCGCAACGGTCAACGGGATCTTCGGACTGCTCACCGCTTGGGTGCTGGTGCGTTACGACTTTGCCGGGAAGCGCATCATCAACGCCCTGGTCGATCTTCCGTTCGCCTTGCCCACCGCGGTCGCGGGCATCGCCCTGACCGCGATCTATGCGGGCAATGGCTGGATCGGGCAGTTCCTGGAACCGCTGGGTATCCAGCTCGCCTATTCGCCGCTCGGCATCACCCTGGCGCTGATCTTCATCGGACTGCCCTTTGTGGTACGCTCGGTCGAGCCGGTGCTGGAGGATCTTAGCATCGAGGTGGAGGAAGCCGCGCTTTCGCTCGGCGCGCGCCCATGGCAGGTATTCGCGCGGGTCATCCTGCCGACGATCCTGCCCTCGCTGCTCACCGGCTTCGCGCTCGCCTTCGCCCGTGGCGTGGGGGAATACGGCTCGGTCATCTTCATCGCCGGGAACATGCCGTTCAAGTCGGAGATCGCGCCGCTGCTGATCGTGACGCATCTCGAACAATATGATTATGCGGCGGCGACCGCGATCGCCACCGTCATGCTGATCGCCTCCTTCGCCATCCTGCTGCTGATCAACCTTATCCAGGCGTGGAGCCGGAGGAGGCTGTCGGCATGAACGGTATTCTCGCCCTGGCCAGGACGGTTCGCACGCGGCATTTCCTGATCGCCGCGGCGCTGGGGTTCATCGCGCTGTTCCTGGTGCTGCCCCTGGTTGCCGTATTCACGCAAGCCTTGTCCAAGGGCCTGGCGGCCTATGGCTCGGCCCTGATCGAGCCGGATGCGCTGGCGGCCATCAGGCTGACCTTGCTGGTCGCGGCGATCAGCGTTCCGCTCAATGTCGTGTTCGGAATATGCGCCGCCTGGGCCGTCGCGAAGTTCGATTTCCCGGGCAAGAGCCTGCTGGTCACCTTCATCGACCTGCCGTTCTCGGTGTCTCCCGTGGTGGCCGGCCTGATCTACGTCCTGCTGTTCGGAGCGCAGGGCTGGCTCGGCCCCTGGCTGCAGGACCGCGACATCCAGATCATCTTCGCTGTGCCGGGCATCGTGCTCGCCACGGTCTTCGTCACCTTTCCCTTCGTCGCGCGCGAACTCATCCCGCTGATGAACGAGCAAGGCCGCGACGATGAGGAAGCGGCCCTTTCGCTCGGAGCGAGCGGCTTCCAGACCTTCCTGCGCGTGACCCTGCCCAACATCCGCTGGGGCCTGCTCTACGGCGTCCTGCTCTGCAACGCGCGGGCGATGGGCGAATTCGGCGCGGTATCCGTGGTTTCCGGGCATTTGCGCGGGTTGACCAACACCATGCCGCTGCATGTCGAGATTCTCTACAACGAATACAATTTCGTCGCCGCCTTCGCAGTCGCCTCCCTGCTCGCCCTGCTGGCGCTGGTGACCCTGGTCCTCAAATCCATCGTGGAATGGCGGTTCGACTATCATCGCGGGAGTGCGGCACATTGATCAGGCTTGAGAACATCAGCAAGCGCTTCGGCGGCTATCAGGCGCTGCGCGACATCAATCTCGATGCGCGGGACGGCGAATTCCTGGCGCTGCTCGGTCCTTCCGGCTCCGGCAAGACCACGCTGCTGCGGATCATCGCCGGGCTGGCCTTTCCCGACAAGGGAACGGTGCGCTTCAATGCCGAGGACGTCACCAACCTGAAGGTCGCGGACCGCAAGGTGGGCTTCGTGTTCCAGCATTATGCGCTGTTCAAGCACATGACCGTGGCCGACAATGTCGGCTTCGGCCTTTCGGTTCGCTCGCGGCGGGAACGGCCCGCCAAGGAGGCGATCCGCGCACGGGCCGAGGAACTGCTGGAGCTGGTGCAGCTCAAGGGGCTGGGCAACCGCTATCCGGCGCAGCTTTCCGGCGGCCAGCGGCAGCGCGTGGCCCTGGCAAGGGCATTGGCGGTGGAGCCGCAACTGCTGCTGCTGGACGAGCCATTCGGCGCGCTCGACGCCCAGGTCCGCAAGGAATTGCGCCGCTGGCTGCGGCATCTGCACGACCAGATGGGGCTTACCTCGATCTTCGTGACCCACGACCAGGAAGAAGCGCTGGAGCTCGCGGATCGGGTGGTGGTCATGGACCATGGTGTGATCGAGCAGATCGGCACGCCGGAAGAAGTCTACATGGCGCCGCGCAGCCCCTTCGTTTCCAACTTCGTGGGCGAAACGAACAGCCTACCGGTTTCCGTGCGCGACGGGCAGACGCAGTTCTTCGATCGCGTGATCGAAGTGCATGCCAACACGGTTCCGGACGGCACCGCAAGGCTCGACTTTCGGCCGCATGACGTGGCCGTTTGCGAAGAACGGCCGGGCTGCCTGCCGCTGCTGGTGACCGGGGTTTACCGGCGCGGCGGCGAATGGCGGATCGAAGGCGAAGTAGCCGGCATAGACCGGATTATCGAAGTGGATCTGGATGCAAGCCAGGCGCCCCCGGAAATCGGCAGGCGCCTGGGAATAAAGGTCAAACGTGCGAAACTCTTCCAGCTTTCGGAGGCAAGGCAATGAATGCTGTTCCGTCTTCCGGTATCAGGCCGGACAAGCTCAAACATGTCGAGGAAAGCCTCGCCAATATCCGCGAAGCCCTGCTTTCGCTGCGGTACGGATCGATCGCGATCACCATCCATGAAGACCGGATCGTGCAGATCGATGTGACCGAGAAGAAGCGGCTCAAACCCAACTGACCATAATCTGGCTATCGTGAAGCTGACCGGACCACCGGAGGCGGATTGATCAAAACTTGAGGGAATACCATGATCAACCGTACACTCCTGCTGGCAAGCTCCGCTTGCATTGCGTTCCTGGCTTCTCCGGCCCTTGCCGAGACCGCCACCGATACGTCCGACGCCATCGATACGTCTGCCAATGATCAAAGCACGGTCGACACCCCCGGGCTCACCCGGGGCGACGTCATCATCGTCACCGCCCGCCGCCGCCAGGAAACGGCGCAGGAAGTGCCGCTGGCGATTTCGGTGATCCGGGGCGACAGCATCGAATCTACCGGCAATTTCAACGTCAACAAGCTGCAGCAGCTTGCCCCGACGCTGCAGGTCTATTCTTCGAACCCGCGCAATACCGCGGTCAACATTCGCGGCATCGGCGTGCCGTTCGGCCTGACCAGCGACGGCTTCGAGCAGGGCGTCGGCATCTATGTCGACGATGTCTACAACGCGCGCGTCGCCGCCGCGGTGTTCGACTTCCTCGACGTCGAGCAGGTCGAGGTGCTGCGCGGCCCGCAAGGCTCGCTCTATGGCAAGAACACCACCGCCGGCGCGATCAACATCACCACGAACCAGCCGACCTTCGATTTCGAGGGTCGCGCCGAACTGACCGTGGGCAACCTCAATTTCAAGCAGGCCAAGGCGGCCATCTCCGGCCCGCTGTCCGATACGGTGGCGGCGCGTATCGCCGTATCCTCGACCAGCCGCCGGGGCACGATATACAACGTCACCAGCGACCGCTGGATCAACGAGCAGGACAATCTCGGCCTGCGCGGCCAGCTTCTGTTCAAGCCCAGCGACGATCTGAGCATCACGCTGGCCGGCGACTACAGCCAGCAGGACCCGGAGTGCTGCGGCACCGTCTTCGTCCGCACCGGCCTTACCCAGCGTGCGCTGGCCCGGCAGTATGAGGCCCTGGCCGCGCAGCAGAACTATGAGGTCGTCAGCCGCAAGCCCTTCGATCGCCTGACCGATATCGATGCATCGCTGCGCGCCGGCAACAAGATCGGCGGCGCATCGCTGCGGGTGAAGTGGGATGTGGGCCCGGGCACGCTGACCTCGGTCTCGGCATGGCGCTTCTGGGACTGGAAGCCCGAGAACGACCGCGACTTCACCGGCCTGTCGATCGTCTCCAAGTCGCAGAACCCCTCGCAGCAGGACCAGTACAGCCAGGAGTTCCGCTACAACTACACGGGCGAGAAGTTCGACTTCGTCGTCGGCGCGTTCGGCTTCAAGCAGCGCATCGACACCCAGGGCACCGAACAGCAGGGCCCCAACGCCAGCAGATGGAACCTGACCGGCGCCCTGGCCAACGATCCCAGCGTCCTCGACGGGCTCACCGCCACCAACAGCCAATATCTGAAGAGCACCAGCGCCGCGCTGTTCGGCCAGTTGAGCTGGAAGGTGACCGACGCGCTGACCGTCCAGCCGGGCGTGCGGGTGAACTACGACAAGAAATCGGGCTTCTACCAGCGCATCGTCACCACCGGCGATGGCGCACTGCTGACCTGCCCCCAGCCGGCGGGCACCATCGGGGCGGCGCAGTGCGGCGTCTATCAGCCGCAGATCAGCGCGCCCTCGGTCAGCGACTGGAACTTCAGCTACGACCTTAACGTCAACTACAAGGTCGCGCCCGACATCCTCGTCTATGCGACCTATGCGAAGAGCTTCAAGACAGTCGGCATCAACCAGAACGGCCTGCCGACCGATGCCAATAACAATCCCATCCTTTCGGCCGGCGTGATCAAGCCGGAATCGGTCAACCACTATGAAGTCGGCCTCAAGACGCAATTCTGGGATCGGCGCGCGACCTTCAACCTCACGGCGTTCCGTACCGACATCAAGAACTACCAGGCGACCGTCACGAACGGCCAGCTCGGCGTGCTGCGCGGCTATCTCGCCAATGCCGGCAAGGTCCGTTCGCAGGGTGTCGAGCTGGACTTCAAGGTTCGCCCGAGCGATCGTTTCAGCGCCTATGTCAACGGCGCCTACACCGACGCCAAATACAAGCGTTTCGTCGACGCGCCCTGCCCGCCCGAGCTGGCCGGCGGCACAGCAGCCGGCAACAATCCGCCGAGCGCGCCAGGCACGCCCGGCGGCCTCAGCCCGGCCAACTGCGACATCTCCGGCCAGCGGCTCCCCGGCGTGTCGAAGTGGGCCCTCTCCTATGGCGCAGAAGTCAACGTGCCGGTCACGCTGCTCGCCAAGGAAGGCCAGGTCTATCTGGGCGTCGACGGCAATTATCGCTCGAACTTCTCGTCCAACCCATCGGCATCGATCTACACTTGGATCGACGGCTATGCGCTGACCAACTTCCGCGCCGGCTTCCGTGGCGACGGGTTCGACGTCTACGGCTGGGTCCGCAACGCCTTCGACGTGAACTATTTCGAGCTCCTGCAGACTGCACCCAGCAACGTCGGCCTGATTGCCGGCCAGCCGGGCGATCCCCGAACCTGGGGCGGCACGATCAAGTTCTCGTTCTGATCGGCGGCATCCCGGCCTGCGCTTCACGCTCAAGCCGGGATGCTTTTCTCGTGGCGGCGGCCAACGGCGATTTGTGCGGTTGATCTTCCCAACAAAAGCGCCGGCAAAACCGAAGAGAGACGATTTTCAGCGTCTTTCCCGGAGGTGTCCGCCTATCGCGGGATGGTTGGGAACAGGATCGACACCAGCGCCGAACCGGCCAAACAATCGCAGTTCCATGCACCGCTCGGCGGAACCCGAGGAATGGACCGGCGTTGGACAAGCGCGGGAGAGGATGGGAGTACAACTGAAAGGACCGAATAATGTCTCGATCCCTTGTTTTCCTGCCCCTGGCTTTCGCTATGAGCATGACCATGCCCTTGCTGCCGGCGCAGGCCTAATCCCAGGCACAGGCTGATGCGGATTCAAGAAATGCGATCACCGTTCTGGCGCCCCGCGCTCGCACGACGGAACGCAGCGGAACCACCGGCGCACCGATCCAGACCCTGACTGCGCAATCGATCGTCTATGTCGACGATCTTGATCTCCGCACTCCGGCCGGGCGGGCGGAAATGAAGAACCGCATCGAAGTCGCCGCCAAGGATGCCTGCTCGTGGCTGGATGAGGTCTATCCGATGGCCGAACCTCCGGGCACCGGACAATGCACCTCGGAAGCAATCAAGCGGACTCAGGATCAGGTAAACACGCTGATGGCTCGCTATGGTGGCTGATTGAGGGTCAAGGCCGGAGAGCGACTGCCTTCAGGCTCTTCCGGCCTCGATCATTCTGATGTCCCGCTGATCGGAAGGGCGTAGCTCGTCTGGATCGTACCCAGATCGAGGGCCGGGGAAATATCCACCTGGCCGGCTTGAATTGCGGCGGAAAGCGCTGCGGAGACCGCCTTCAAATCGGCCGGCGTCTCTCCTTCGATTTCATAGATCGCCAGATAGGAGCACGGATTGTTCGGCGCTCCGGTCGCCGACCCGACATCCCTGTTCACCTTGTAGCGCGTGGCTTTCACGATACCCGGCACGCTGCCCACGACATCGGTGATGTGCTTCTCCGTATACCAGCGGTTATATTCGTCTTCCTGCTCCGGACTGGCCGGATTGGAAAACACCACCATCACCGATCGGGGCATAGCGAACTCCCTTCATGTCTATTCATCACCGCGGACTCCATGCTGACGGGCGCGTTCGAGCAAGGCTTTTGCCGCCTCGACATGCATCGTTTCGATCATTTCGCCTTCGAACCGCTCCGCCCCGCCGCTGGCCGCCTCCACCAGCCGCCGGGCGGTAGCCAGCGCCTCCTCGTCGGGACCGAATACCCGGTTGGCGATTTCGATCTGATTGGGATGGATCAGGGTCTTGCCGTCAAAGCCCATGGCGTGGCCTTCACGGCATTCCGCTTCGAACCCCTGCGGATCGTCCAGCCGGTTATAGACACCATCGAACACCGCCTTGCCGGAAGCGCGGGCGGCAAGAACCACCATTTGCAGCGACATTGCGATGGCGGACCGGCCAGCGCCAGCCGGAATACCCAGATCCCGCCGCAGATCGTTGGTGCCGACGAACAACGCGGCGGTTCCGCTTTCCGCCGCGATCTCGCGCGCGGCGAACACCCCGGTCGGGCTTTCGATCATCGCGATCACGAGCTTCCCCGTGGCGGCGGCGACATCGGCAACCTGTCCGGGCGCTTCGACCTTGGGCAGGATCAGGTAATCGGCCGGAATCGCGCGTGCCACGGCAAGATCCTCGCCATGCCAGGAAGTTTCAGCGGTGTTGATGCGCAACGCCAGCAGCCTGTTGCCGAAGCCGCCTTCTGTCGCAGCTTCGATCGCCCCGGCCCGCGCATCCTGCTTGCGTTCATCCGGCACCGCATCTTCCAGATCCAGCATCACCATGTCGCATTCCAGGCCGCGCGACTTGGCGATGGCCCGGGGATTGGATGCGGGCAGGAACAGCAGGGAACGGGCGTGACGAAGCAACATCGGCAGGGGTCCACAAATCGGCAAGGGCACGGAAGGCCGCGAGTGAGCCGGTAAATGACTTCCCCCGGCAAAAAGGGCAAGCCGCACTCTGCGGGGAATTGCCCTTCAGACGATTTCGGCGCGGATCCTGCCCAACCGCTCCACCTCGCCCGGATCGGTCTCGAACCCGGCGGGCAGGCAGCAGGCGCGCGCGATGTCGATCGCTTCGCGACTGTGGGCCAGAATCGCACGCATGGCCGCCCTTCCCGCATCATTGCCGGGCAGCCCGGCCACCAATGCTCCGATGGCGCCATTCAGACCGTCGCGAGCGGCGTCGAGTTGCACCGGGCCGGCCTTGCTGTCTTCCAGCGCTGCCGAAGCCTCTGCGAGCGGGGACTCGAGACCGGCGTCCGGCAACTGCTGCTGAACCGCCTTGGCCATGCGCAGCGACACCTCGAGCTCGCGACGGGCAATCTCGCCTTGCGCCGGCATCAGCGACCGCGCCTGATCAAGCGTCACCACCGAAAGCTTGAGCTGTTCGAGGGAAAGTCCGCCGCCCTGGTCTGCCTGTGCGACCACATTGCGCAGCGCCGCGCCGACGACTTCGAGCTGGAGATCGATATCGGGAACCATCAGATCACCTCCTCGAGAGTTGCCGCAAGATGGCCTGCGATGCCGTTTCCGATCATGGAAAGCCAGGCAACCGTCACATCCTGATGGGTCTTGCCCAGCCTGGCCACCCGCCATGCGCTGGCCAGCATGTGGACGGTCGACATGAAATCGTTGAGAACACGGAAATATTTGAGCCGGACCGGATCGACCGTCAGGCCGGACAGTTTTTCGTAGAGCTCGAACATCTCCTCGGCCGGGAGCAGTCCGCAGGCAAGGAAGGTCGTCCCGTCCTCGGAATAATGGCCGAAATGCCCGCCGGTGGCCCAGCACAGATCCTGATGCCTGTCGCCAAGAACCGCGAGCTCCCAGTCAAGCCAGGCAGTGATCTTCTGGCTTTCCTCGGAATAGAGGAAGTTCCCTGCCCGAAAATCCCCATGCACCACGGACACATGGTCGAGCGGCACCGCATTTTCCATCAGCCAGCGATAGGCCACATCGACCAGCGGCAAGTCGCAGGGCCGGTCTTCCTCCCACACCCGCCGCCACCAGTTGAGCTGGCGCAGCATCGCATCCGTCGAGCCGGTTTCCACCTTGTCGAAAGATGGCATCTGCGCGAGCTGCGCCTCGCTCGGCTGGTGAATCCGGGTCAATGCCTCGACGAATTGACGGGCAAGCACCGGCCGCAGCTCAGGGCCGAAATTGGTGCCCACGCCCGACACTTTCGTGACGGGCGCCTTGCTGGGGCGGCTCACACCCTCGACGAAGCCGTACAGGATGGAAGGATAGGGCAGATGCGATCCATCCGGATCGATCCAGAAGCAAGGCGGCACGGGGATCACCCCATCCATGGCCTTGATCACTTCGAATTCGCGGCGGCGGCTCGTCTCCACGATGGATTCCGGCGGCTGCATCCGCAGCGCCAGCGAATCCGTGCGTCTCTCGCCGCCATCGGGCCCGGTCCAATCCAGCTCGAACGCGATCTGGATCTTTGATGCGCCGCCCTGCAGCCAGCGGGGATTGGAGATCGCGAAGTCCCCGCCATGCTCGCTGGCGATGAGCGAGCGGACACCTTCGACCACCTGGTCCAGCGAAAGCGGGGAATAGCCCGGCCCGGCGCGGGCCTTCATCTTGCGGGTGAGAACCCGGTCTATTTCCGCTTCGGTCGGAAAGCGGGCGCGAACGCTTTCGATGAATTCGGAAGTGGGCGCGCTACGTATATCGCTGATCTGGGCCAATGCTGCATCCTCACGTCGAGTCAGGCTCGCTCTGCGCCAATAACTGAGCAAGGGGAACCCTCGCGTCAATCGTAATTTTCCATCTGGTCAATTCAAGGTGGAGCAGGTCCCGGCCTTCGGAAACGCGGTTGCGTAATTTTCTTGCTTTTTTGTGCATTGCACACTAATGCGCCCTCGAACGACCGGCGCGCGAACCTTGTTTCGCCGCAGTTCCGGGCAGCGTGAGGCCAGCGTTTCAACGCTGGCGTGCCCCAGCGCAGGTCGACAGTTTTAACCAAGCTTCCTTTTCATGCGGGGTCGCCATTCAGAACCCCCAGCGATGCGCCATGTCTGCGCAGTTCGCTCCATTGAGAGTATTTTCATGTCCTATTTTTCTGACCTTGGTCTGGCCGAGCCCATTTTGCGCGCGCTTGGCACCAAAGGCTATTCCGACCCTACCCCGATCCAGCGCCAGGCTATTCCGGCCTTGCTGGAAGGCCGTGACCTGCTGGGCATCGCCCAGACCGGCACCGGCAAGACCGCGGCGTTCTCGCTGCCTTCGTTGCACCGCCTTGCCGCCGATCCCCAGCCGCGCAAGAACGCCGCTTGCCGCATGCTGGTTCTTTCGCCGACGCGGGAACTCGCTGCCCAGATAGCGGAAAACATGCGCGGCTATGCCAAGTACCTGAATCTTTCGGTGCAATGCATCTTTGGCGGCATTCCCGTGGGCAAGCAGGCCCGCGCCCTGGTGCCCGGCTGCGACGTGCTGGTGGCCACACCGGGCCGCCTGCTGGACCTTATCGATCAGCGCGCCCTGACTCTTCGTCATGTCGAGATCTTCGTGCTGGACGAAGCCGACCAGATGATGGACTTGGGCTTCATCGTGCCGCTGAAGCGCGTCGCCAACCTGCTTCCGAAGGAGCGGCAGAGCCTGTTCTTCTCGGCCACCATGCCCAAGGCGATTGCCGAATTGGGCAAGCAGTTCATCCACAATCCGGTGCGAGTGGAAGTGGCCCCGCAGTCGACCACTGCGGAACGGGTCGATCAGTTCGCGACTTTCCTCAATCAGGCGGAAAAGCAGGCGCTCCTGACGATGAAGCTGCGCGCGGGATTGGCGGACCGATCGATCGATCGGGCGTTGGTCTTCACGCGCACCAAGCATGGCGCCGATCGTGTCGTGCGACACCTTGCCACGGCAGGGGTGCAGGCCGCCGCGATACACGGCAACAAGAGCCAGGCGCAGCGCACGGCCGCGCTGGGCGGTTTCCGCAATGGCTCCACCCCTGTTCTGGTCGCGACCGACATCGCCGCGCGCGGCATCGACGTTGCCGGGGTCAGCCATGTTTTCAATTTCGAGATGCCCAATGTCCCGGAGCAATATGTCCATCGCATCGGCCGCACCGCCCGCGCCGGCGCCGATGGCGTGGCATTGAGCTTCGTCGCGCCGGACGAGAAGCCCTATCTGCGCGATATCGAGCGGCTGACCGGCGTCAAGCTGATGCCGATGCCCTTGCCCGAGGATTTCGCGAAGGAAGCCGCGCGCCTGCCCTTGCCCTCGCGCAAGCCGGCCGCAGCCGAACAGGGTGACCAGCGCCGCCCGCGCCAGGACCGCCGCGCCCGGCAGGATCAGCCTCGCGAACTGGCCTTGGGTGACGGACGGCACAACAGGAACGATCGTCGCCGCGAACGGCCCGAAGCTGCGGAACGCGCCGCGAGCGACCGTGGCCAACCCCGGCATGACCATCAGGCGGAAGGCCAGCGCAGTCGCCATCCGCAGCCGGATAACCGGCAGCCGCGCCGTGACAACCCACGCGCCGGTCAATCGCATGACCGCCAGCGCCGCACTGAAGGCGAGCGGGCGGAAGGCTTCCGCAGCGATGGCGGGCGACCCGATCAGCAGAGGCGCCGCTTCCGCCGCAAGCCGGGCGGTGGCGGGCAGCAGGCGCGGATCATTCGCGCCAACTGACGAGGGATAGATCGGGCCGGGATCAGTTGCCTGGGCGTTGCGGCTGCGTGATGATCCGGTCACGCGCCGCATGCAGGTCGCCGGTCTCGATCTGAACTCTCAACCGTTCCTTGTCGCGCGCGCGGTACATATCTTCCGCGCGCTCGATATCCTCCAGGCTCACGCCAAGCTCGCCGAGCGCGCGGCGGGCCATCTCGATTGCAGATTCCATTACCTCGCGGACCACGTATTTCGCGGGCGTGCCGCGCAGGCGGATCATGCTGCGGCGATCGAACGCCCGGATATAGATCGCGGCATCGGGGAAAGCCGCATGCACCGCTTCGACGAAGTCCGGGCTCAACTGGTCGCCGTCCATGCAGAACAGGATCAGTTCCGCTTCGCTCGCTCCCGCCTGCCGCAGCAAGTCCAGCCGAGTGCCGTCGCCGAAATATACCTTGGCGCCAAACCCGCCCGCCACATCGATCATTTCGATGTCCCGGTCGATCAGGGTCACCGGAATATCGCTGGCGATCAGCATCTGCGCCACGGTTTGCCCGAACCGGCCATAGCCCACGACCAGCGCATTCGCGCCATCGGCGGAAGGACCGGCGCGCTCCTCTTCCGGCGTAGCGGGCGCTTCGCGAAAGCGGCGGGTTGCGGCCATCAGGAAAGGCGTGCTCGCCATGGAGAGCGTGACGATCGCGCCGAACAGGCTGGCGGCCTCCGGATCGATGAGCAGGGCCTTGCTTGCCTGCGCGAACAGCACGAAGCCGAATTCACCGCCCTGGCTGAGCAGAAGGCCCAACGCCAGCGCGGCGCGCCAGCTCATCTTGAAAGCCAGCCCGATCAGCAGGATCACTGCCGCTTTCGTCGCGATCAGGGCGACCGCCATCATCGCGACGAAGCCGGGACGTTCCGCGATTGCCCCAAGGTCGAGCATCATGCCGACCGTAAGGAAGAACAGGCCGAGCAGGATCGAACGGAACGGCTCCACATCCGCTTCCAGTTCATGCCGGTAAGGCGAATCCGCCAGCATCACCCCCGCGATGAATGCGCCGAGCGCGGTGGAAAGGCCGAGGAACTCCATCACCGCCGCCGACGCCATGACCGTGAACAGCCCGGCGACCACGAACATCTCGCGTTCGCCCCAATTGCCTATCAGGCGAAACAACGGCCCGATGATCAGGCGGCCGGCGGCGAACAGCCCCACGATCGCGGCGATGGTCATCAGCCCCATCTGCCAGCCGGGCGGCCCGCCCGCATCGGCCGGATTGCGGCTCATCGTCGCAATGATGGTGATCAGGGGGATGATCGACAGGTCCTGGAACAGAAGGATGGCGAAGGCGCGTTCCCCGAACGGGGTGTGCAATCGCCCGGATGACTGCAACATCGGCAGCACCTGGGCGGTGGAGGAAAGGGCGAGCGGAAGGCCGAGCGCCAATGCCGCCGGAAGCGAAAAGGCGGTGAGCGCATAGAGCACGGCGGAAACGGCAATGCCGCAGGCGACGACCTGGATCAGGCCAAGCCCGAAAATCTCGCGCTTCAGCTTCCAGAGGCGCGCGGGGTTGAGCTCCAGCCCCACGACGAACAGCAGCAGGGTGATGCCCAGTTCGGCGATGCCGAGCTTTCCTTCCGCATCACCGACCAGTCCCAGCAGATGCGGCCCGACGATCGCGCCCGCAACCAGATAGCCCAGCGTGGCTCCCAGCCCGAGCCGCCTGAACAGCAAGACGAACGCGAGCGCGAATCCAAGCAGGAGAAAGCCGTCTCTCAGCAGGGAAGCCGCGCCGGTCTCATGCATCAGGAGGTATCCCTCGCACGCGCGGGCGAAACGTCAAGCAGGTTCCCTCAACGTGGGGCCATGCGGATGGCGCCATCGAGGCGGACATCCTCGCCATTGAAATAACCCGTCTCGATCATAGTCAGGGCCAGGGCGGCATATTCCGCCGGCTGCCCAAACCGCTTCGGAAAGGGAACCGTCGCGGCCAGGGCTTCCTTCACATTGTCCGGCGCGCCCATCATCAGCGGCGTATCGAAGATCCCGGGCAGGATGGTGTTGATCCTTATGCCCTCTCCCATCAGGTCTCGCGCGATCGGCAATGTCATGCCAACGATGCCGCCCTTGGAAGCGGAATAGGCGGCCTGGCCCATCTGTCCATCCTCGGCGGCGACGGAAGCGGTCATGACCATTGCGCCCCGTTCGCCGTCCTCGCCCGGCTCGAGCGTGAGCATGCCGGCAGCCGACTTGGCCACGCAGCGGAAGGTCCCCACCAGATTGACCTGAATCACCTTGTCGAAGACATCCAGCGGGAAATGGCCAATCGAGCCGTCCTTGCGCGAGCGGCTTGCCGTCTTGCCCGGATTGCCGATCCCGGCACAGCAGACCAGCACGCTTTCCTGGCCATGCGCCGCGCGCGCCCTGGCGAAGGCCGCATCGACCGACTGTTCATTGGTGACATCGACCTGGCAAAAGATTCCGCCGATTTCGCTGGCGAGAGCCTCGCCCAGTTCCCCATTGAGGTCGAACAAGGCGACCTTCGCGCCCTTTGCCGCCAGAGCGCGCGCGGTGGCCGCGCCCAGCCCGGACGCTCCGCCAGTCACAACCGCGGCAACCTTATCGCTGATCTTCATCCGTTTCTCCTTGCGGCAGCGCTTCCACGCAGCCTTTGCTCGCCGAAATCCTGCGCAAGTCCTTTAGTCTTGCGCAAGCGCACAGCAAGATACTTGCTGCGCGCAACTCGCTTAATCATCGCCAGAGCGGATGAACAGGCTTTCCGGGGCCCTGCCTGTCCGACCACACGAATGGCAAAGGAGGACGACAATCAGGGAACATCTCAGCGCGTCAATGTGTCGGCAATCTTCCGGATCGACGCATAAAGCGCGTCAAGATCGGCGTCCTCGATGCAATAGGGCGGCATCACATAGACGGTGTTGCCCAGCGGGCGCAGCAGGACATTCGCCTGCCGAAAATGCGCCATCAGGCGCGGCCCGAGGTCGGAGAGATAGGTCGCATCGCCGCTCCCCAGTTCCATCGCCGTGATCGTGCCGCAGCGGCGGGGATTGGCGATGGCCGGATGGCCGGACAGCCCCGCGAGCCTCTCCTCCTGACGCAGCGAAAGGGCGGCGATCCGCTCCGCAACCGGTTCCTCCCGCCAGATCGCCAGATTGGCGTTCGCGGCCGCGCAGGCGATCGGATTGGCGGTATAGCTGGAGGAATGGAAGAAGGTCCGCGACCGGTCGGCCGAGTAATGCGCGTCCCAGATCGCTTCGCTCGCAATGGTCACCGCCAGCGGCACCGCGCCGCCGGTCAGGCCCTTCGACAGGCAGAGCAGATCGGGCACGATGCCCGCCTGTTCGCAGGCCAGCAAAGTGCCGGTGCGGCCCCAGCCGGTCATCACTTCATCGGCAATGAACAGCGTATCGTAAGCGGCGCAAATCCTGTGCATTTCCGCCAGAACTTCAGGGGGATAGACCAGCATCCCACCGGCCCCGAGCACCAGCGGCTCGACGATGAAGGCGGCCGCGCCCGCGGCGCATTCCCGCTCCAGCGCGTCGTAGGTGACCTGCGGTTCCGAAGGGAACGGAACGCGCCCCACATCGAACAGAAGCGGCGCATAAGCGGCGTTGAACACCCCACGGGCGCCGACCGACATCGCCCCGATCGTGTCGCCATGATAGGAATGCTCCATCACCACGATCCGGTGGCGCGCTTCCCCCCGGTTCGCCCGGAAGCCGAGCGCCATCTTCAGCGCGACCTCGACCGAGGTCGAACCGGAATCCGAGAAGAAGACCCGGGTCAGTTCGTCCGGCATGATCTCGCGCAGGCCCCGCGCCAGCGCTTCGGCCGGCTCGTGCGTCCAGCCCGCAAAGATGATCTGGTCGAGCTTCCGGGCCTGCTCCGCGATCGCCGCCATGATGCGCGGATGGCAATGGCCATGCGTCGTCACCCACCAGGACGAGATACCGTCCACAATCCGGCGCCCGTTCGCCGTGTAAAGGGCCGCACCCTCCGCCCGAGAAACCAGCGGGATGGGCTCGCCCAGCCCATGCTGGGTGAAAGGATGCCAGATCGGAGACTCGCTCACAGGAAGTCTTCCTTCCTGAACGAGCCGGCAAAGGCTTGCGCAATCGATCGGGCATCCAGCTTCGGCAGCCAGGGCAACCGCCCCAGCCGCTTCACCTGGCCGATGCGGCAGATCGTCGCCTCGCTATCCTCCACCGCCTCCCCGGCGAAGGCGATCCCATGGACCGTCACCCCGCGCGCCCGCAACGCCGCGATGGTCAGTAGGGAGTGATTGATCGTGCCGAGCGCCGTGCGGGCCACGACGATGGCCGGCAGGCCCCAGCGGGCGAACAGGTCGGCCATCAGCAGGTCATCGCGCAGGGGCACCAGCACGCCCCCGGCCCCTTCCACCACCAGCGGCCGTTGGGCCGGCAAGGCCAGGGCAGCCGGATCTATCGCGACCCCGTCGATCTGCGCCGCCCGATGCGGGGAGCAGGGAGTGGTCAGCCGATAGGCTTCCGGCAGGATGCGCTCCTGCTCCAGCCCCGACAGCTCGGCGACCCTGTCCGCATCGCCGCCGCCATCGATCCCCGCCTGCACCGGCTTCCAGTACCAGCCATCGAGGAATCCGGCGAGCCCGGCGGCGAACACCGTCTTGCCGACATCGGTGTCGGTTCCGGTGACGACAAATCCCGTCAACGCAGCACCCTGGCCAGCATTTGCGCCAGCGCATCGACCTCCGCCGGCGTGGCGTTCAGCGTAAGCGAGAGACGCAGCCGCGAGGTGCCCGACGGCACCGTGGGCGGGCGGATGCCGCGTATGTCGAAGCCCGCCTCCTGCATCGCCGCAGCGGCCCGCATGGTGCGGTCATCCTCCCCCAGGATGATCGGAATGATCTGCGATCCGGTTGGCTCGACCCCCAGAGGCGCCAGCGCCCGCTCCGCGTGGCGGATCAGGGCGAACAGGCTTTCCCGCCGCTCCGGCTCATCCGCGCAGATCCGCAGAGCCTCCCGCACCCCGGCGGCCAGCAAGGGGGACGGCGCGGTCGAAAAGATGAACCCGCGCCCCCGGTTGACCAGGAAATCGGCCACGATGCGGGGGCCGCAGACCAGCGCGCCTTCGCAGCCCAGCGCCTTGCCGCAGGTGCGCATGGCAATCACGTTCTCGCGCCCGTCGAGATCCGCCGCAAGCCCGCGCCCGTCCGGGCCGAACACGCCGGTCGCATGGGCCTCGTCGATGATGAGGACGGCAGCGTGGGTATCGGCCAGCGCGGCAAGCTCGGGGAGCGGCGCCCGGTCGCCATCCATCGAATAGAGGCTTTCGACGACTATCCAGATGCGCCCCTTGCCGCCCCTTTCCCGCCACCGGGCAATCGCGGCGGCAAAGCTATCCGGATCATTGTGCTCCGCCCCCGCCTGATCGGCGCGGGACAGGCGCATCCCCTCATGCGCGCTGGCATGGATCAGGCGATCATAGACGATCAGGTCGCCGCGCTGGGGCAAGGTGGAAAGCAGGGCGCTGTTGGCCCCATAGCCATTGGCGAAGAACAGGGCGCTTTCGCAGCCGAAGAAGCGCGCGGCATCTTCCTCCAGCGCCACATGCTCCTCCGCATTGCCGCGCAGCAGGCGCGAGCCGCCCGAACCCACGGGAACGCCGCGTTGCATCGCTTCGGCAATGGCCTGCTTGAGGCGGGGGGAGCCGGCCAGCCCCAGATAGTCGTTCGAAGCGAAGTCCACGCCTTCCCTCGCCCTGAGCGCGCGCAGCCGGGCACGCTCCGCAAGCCCGGCAAGATCGGCCGCATGTCCGGCAAAGGGTGAAATGTCGCTGCCCTGCATGGCAAGCGCCATGCCGCAAGCGGCGCGATCCTACAACCGCCGCATCCAATATTGCAGCTGCTTGGGGCTTTCCTCGGCTGCGCCATGTTCCTTCCAGGAAAGCTCGGTGACGAGGCCCTTCATCGGCTCATAGCCGCGCTTCCTCCAGAAATCGTCGAGCGGACGATAATCCGCCGGGCGCGCGGGATCGTTCCTCGGGCGAACCACTGCGGCGAATGCAGCGGTTTCGGCCCCGGCGCGGCGGGCCGCCGCCTCGCGATGATCGAAGAAGACGTGCCCGATGCCCTTGCCGCGATATTCCGGCAGAAGCACGCTTTCCCCGAAATAGAACAGCTTGGAAGTATCCAGCCCATGCCGGGTGAACGGCTCGCGGAAATCGGCTTTCTGCGCCCACATCGGGGAAGCGGTGGCGGCACCGACCAGTCTGTCGTCATCATAGACGCCGACCAGGACCCCATCGGGCGCGGTGGCGAATTCCTTGAGATACTTGAACTCATAGGTGACATCGCCGTCATAGAGATAAGGATACTCGGCGAACACCGCGATCCGCAGATTGGCAAGCGCCTGCAGCGAGCCCGCGATCTCGCTTCCGGTGAGCGAACGCACCGTCAGATCCTTCAATGCGATGTCTTCAACCATCCAGTCACTCATTGCCACACGCCCATGTTCTGGCCTATAGGGAGCGCAGAGCGCCCTGGCATAGTGCGACAGGCTCCTTGTCACGAGCCCGTCGTCAGCCGGGGCGATGTGTTTTCGGGCATTATCTGCCTCGGCAAGGAAGCGTTCCCATGAACCGTCGCCGCCAGATCTACGAAGGCAAGGCAAAGATCCTCTACGAAGGGCCGGAGCCTGGCACGCTGATCCAGTATTTCAAGGACGATGCCACTGCGTTCAACGCTCAGAAGAAGGGCACGATCAACGGCAAGGGCGTGATCAACAACCGCATTTCGGAACATGTCTTCACGCGGCTTTCGCACATCGGCATTCCCACCCATTTCATCCGCCGGCTCAACATGCGCGAGCAACTGGTGCGCCAGTGCGAAATCATCCCGATCGAGGTGGTGGTGCGCAATATCGCCGCCGGCTCCCTGTCGAAGCGGCTGGGCATCGAGGAAGGAGAGCCTCTGCCCCACACCCTGATCGAATATTACTACAAGGATGACGCGCTGGGCGATCCGCTGATCGCGGAAGAACACATCGCCTGCTTCGGCTGGGCGACGAACGAGGAGATGCAGGACATCTCCTCCATGGCGATCCGCATCAACGATTTCATGTCCGGCATGTTCGCCGCGATCAATATCCGCCTGATCGATTTCAAGCTGGAATTCGGTCGAATCTGGGATGGCGATTACAGCCGCGTGATCCTGGCCGACGAAATTAGCCCGGACGGCTGCCGCCTGTGGGACATGCTCACCGGCGAAAAGCTGGACAAGGATCGTTTCCGCCGCGATCTCGGTGGGGAGGAAGAAGCCTATCAGGAAGTCGCGCGGCGGCTGGGCTTGCTCCAGGATGACGGCACGCCCGGCGAGGTGTTCGACATCAACATCCACCGCAAGCTGCGCGGCAAGAAGTAAGCGCTCAGACGCAGTAGCGCACGACCGGGCCGCCCAACGCGGCGCGGACCGGGCGCGGCGGCAGCGCGTCGCCATCGATCTGCACCGGCAGCGTGCGGTTGCCGAGTTCCACGGAACGCACGCTCCAGCTTCGGGTCAAGCCGAGTCTGTCCGTCGGCAAGCCCGCCATCACGGCCAGCGCGACGCCCGCGCAGCGCAGCCGGCCCGCGCGCGGCAGGGTGATCAGTTCGAAACTGTCGGCATCGACCCGCGCCCTTGGCGACAGCACGAACGGCCCGGCATAGAACCGCCCGCGCGACAGGAATGCGGCCTCCGCGCTGGTGCGGACGGTGCCCCCATCGGCCAGCCCGGCGGAGATGTCGAACCTCTGCCGCGACCAGTTCCTCAGCAGCTTAAGCCCCGACACCAGATAGGCGTACCGCCCGATCCGCGCCTTCAGGCCCGGCGAGAGATTGGCCACCACCGTACTGTCCGGCCCGATGCTGAGGCAGGCCATCACCGGCACCCCTTCGAAATCGAGCAAGGGCGAACGGACCCAGCTATCCGCGCCGCGCGTCCAGGCCTCCGCCACCTGCTGCGCAAAGCGACCCGGATCGCCGGCATATCCCAGCTCGCGCGCGATGAGATTCACGGTGCCCGCCGGATAGATGCAGAGCGGCACTTGCCCGATCCGCTCCCCAAGCGAGCGCGCCACCATCTGCAAGGTGCCGTCGCCGCCATGGACGCAGACCAGGCGCGCATCGTCCGGCACGGACACCCCTTCCGGGCGCGTCATGGCCAGACGGGGCTGGAAACCGAGAGCGGCAAAGGCATCGGCCAGGGCATGCAGCCGTTTCCCCTGGAAATGGCCCGAAGCCGGGTTGTAGATGATGTCGAGCATCATGGGCGGCACACGCCCGCTTGGCCGGCCCCAGGCGAAGCGCCGGTACAAATGCTTGCGCCTAGATCAGACAGGAATGCAGCTCGATCCATCAATTCCCTTTCCGGCCATCGAATTCCCTTCCGGAAAGAGCCGCAATTAGCCGGAACAGATTGAAATTTGGCAAATAGCCGGGCGGCGTCATGCCACTGACCCGTTGCCACGCCCGGCGGCTTGCGGCAGTTAGGCCAGCGATGCGCCTACATACCCTTCTCCCCGCCCTGCTCCTGATCCTGCCGGCCTGCGCCCAGACCGGAGGAGCGCTCGATCCCGCCGCCAGACCGGTTGCCGAAGCGGCGCCCGCGCCGGATTGGGCCTTCGAGGCAAGCGATGTGCCGGTCGATCCCGCCTATCGCTTCGGCAAGCTCGAGAACGGCATGCGCTACGCGATCCGCCGCAACGCGACACCTGCGGGAACGGCGGCCGTGCGCCTGGAGGTCGGCAGCGGATCGCTGTCCGAAACGGATACGGAGCGCGGCTACGCCCATTTCGTGGAGCATATGGCCTTCAACGGCTCCACCAACGTGCCCGAGGGCGAAATGGTGAAGCTGCTGGAACGGGAAGGCCTGGCCTTCGGCGCGGACACCAATGCCTATACCAGCTTCCAGCAGACCCATTATCGGCTCGATCTTCCGCGAAACACCCCCGCCTTGCTGGACACGGCCCTGATGATCATGCGCGAAACCGCAAGCGAGCTGACTTTCTCGGAAGAAGCGGTTGCGCGCGAGCGCGGCGTGATCCTGGCGGAAAAGCGCGATCGAAATACCTACCGGCTGCGGGAACTGGAGGATCAGCTCCAGTTTTCCCTGCCCGAGGCACGCTATGCCCATCGTCTGCCGATCGGCACGACCGAAGCGCTGCAGGCCGCGACCGGCCAGTCGCTGCGCGCCTTCTGGCAGCGGGAATATGTCCCGGCCAACAC
Organism: uncultured Caenibius sp.; assembly: GCA_964468045.1. Taxonomy (GTDB): domain Bacteria; phylum Pseudomonadota; class Alphaproteobacteria; order Sphingomonadales; family Sphingomonadaceae; genus JAWKXU01. The sequence continues at coordinate 89,445 of CAYXTO010000011.1, forward strand.
CACCGTGATCGTGGTGGGCGATTTCGATCCGGACAGCGTCGAGGCCGCGATCAAGGCCCGCTTCGCGGACTGGCGGACTACGCCGCCCCCGGCGAAGCCCGATCCCGGCCCGGTGGATTTCAAGCGCAAGGGGCTGAGCGACATCTACATCGACCCCGCCCTGTCAGAGCGCGTCACCGTTTCCCGGCATGGCACATGGCTGGACGAGAAGGATAGCATCGCCACCCGGAAAACACAGCTTTTGCGGCGGATCGGCTATGAGATCGTCAACCGCAGGCTCAAGCGGCTGGCGCGCCAGCCGGATGCACCGTTCCGCGATGCCGGCTTCGGCACGGGCGACATCTTCAAGGTGGGGCGAACGACCAGCCTCATCGTGGATGCCGGCGACGGCGAATGGCGCAAGGGCTTGCTGGCCGCCACGCGCGAATATCGCCGGGCCATGGCGTTCGGGTTCACCGAGGCCGAAGTGGCGGAACAGATCACCGCGATCCGCACCGCGACGCAGGATGCGGCCGCGGGCGCCGATACGCGCGCTCACGATACCTACGTCTCGCAGGTGCTCGACCTGCTGCGCGATGACAAGGTTCCGGCCACCCCGCAGAATGCGCTGGAGCGTTTCGAGAAATTCGCCCCCGCCATCACGCCCCAGTCGGTCTTTTCCGCGCTCCAGGAAGAAGCCGTGGCCCTGAAGGATCCTCTCATCCGGTTCCAGGGGCGGGTCGCGGTCGCCGGAGGCGAGGACGCCCTGCGCGCGGCCTGGAACGAGGCGATGGCGGAACGGCTGGAAAAGGGCGATGCCGCCGCCGCCGGCCAGTTCGGCTATACCGATTTCGGCACGCCGGGCACGGTGGTGTCCGATAGCAGCCGCGCCGATCTGGGCATTCGCCTGATCCGCTTCGCCAATGGCGTGCGGCTCAATCTGAAGCGGACGGATCTGGAGAAGGACCGGGTGCGGGTCAGCCTCAATGTGGATGGCGGCCAGATGCTGGAAACGGCGCAGAATCCGCTGGCGACCGACATGGTGTCCTCCTTGCCGTCAGGCGGGCTCGGCAAGCACAGCGAGGACGAGCTGGACACGATCCTGGCCGGACGCAGCGTGGGCCTTTCGATCCAGGATGCGGACCGCAGTTTCCTCATGACCGCGCGGACCACCCCGCGGGATCTCGAACTGCAATTGCAATTGCTGGCGGCCGCGCTGACCGATCCCGGCTATCGCCTCGAGGGGGAACAGCGTTACCGGCGCGGTATCTCGAACTATTTCGCCCGGAAGGATGCCACCCCGGCATCCGCGCTTTCCGCCGCGATCGGAGGCATCCTGTCCGACAACGACCCGCGCTTCACCCTGCAATCCGAAGAAAGCTATCGCAGCCTGACTTTCGAGAAACTGCGCAACGACATCTCCGAGCGTCTCGCGCATGGCGCCATCGAACTGGCGCTGGTGGGGGACTTCGACGAGCAGGCGATCATCGCGACGGTGGCGAAGACCTTCGGCGCCTTGCCGCCGCGCGAGCCGGACTTCCAGCCCTATGAAGACCTGCGCAACCGGCCCTTCACGGCGGACCGGTCGCCGCGCACCATCGACCATACCGGCGAAAGCGATCAGGCCGCGCTGCGCCTCGTCTGGCCGACCCGCGACGACAGCGATCCGGTGGAAGCGCTGAAGCTGGCGCTGCTCGAGCGGGTGGTCCGGCTCGAACTGACCGACACCCTCCGCGAAAAGCTGGGCAAGGCCTATTCGCCCAGCGCGAACAGCGATCTGTCGCGGATCTGGCGCGGCTACGGCACCTTCACCATCGCCGTCTCGGTGGATGTCGCGGAGGTGGCGGCAACCCGCGCCGCCATTGCCGAAACCCTTGCCGAATTGCGCGACCGGCCGCTGGACGACGACATCCTGCAGCGCGCCCGGCAGCCGATGCTAGAAAGTTTCGACAACGCCTTGAAGAACAACGGTGGCTGGATGGCGCTGGTGGAACATGCGCAGAGCGAGCCTGACCGGATCGATCGCTTCGTGGCCGGGAAAGCGCGGCTCGGCGCGATTTCGGCGGCGGATATCCAGGCGACCGCGCGCCGGTATCTGACCTCCCGGGATGGGGTTGAGGTGCTGGCCCTTCCGCGAGCCAGGCCCGCCGGATAGGCTGCGCCGAGGGCGCGCTGAAATGCACGGAACGCGCCCTGAAAGGCACCGAGCGTACTCCTGACGCATCCATTCGCGTGCATTCCCCTACTGCCTGCGGCGGGCCGGGCATGGCAAGCGACAATGCATCGATCTATTTAGTGTAACGTTATATCATTCTGTCATAGGGATGCCCGCATCTCACATTGATTCGGATAGTCCATGCGCTACCTGCTCGCCTCCTGCGCCCTTGCCGCCCTGATCGCATCCGGCCCCGCGCTCGCGCAGGACCAGCCCGATGGCCAGCCCCGGCCGGGCCATGATCGCGATCACCACGACCATGAATCGGATATCGTCGTCACCGGAATCCGCAAGCCGGTCGGCGACGCGCTGGGCGGAGTGTCGATTCTCGACGGGGCCGATCTGGCGCAGCAAGTCCGCCCCAGCATCGGAGAGACCCTGGCCCGGCAGCCCGGCGTGAGCGCCACCAGCTTCGGCCCGACTGCTTCCCGCCCGATCCTGCGGGGACTGGGCGGGGATCGTATCCGGCTGCTCACCGACGGGATCGGCAGCCTCGATCTTTCGTCATCGAGCGCCGACCACGCGGTCGCCATCAACCCCCTGACCGCCGAACGGATCGAAATCCTGCGCGGGCCGGCGGCGCTGCTGTTCGGTTCCTCGGCCATCGGCGGGGTGATCAATGTGATCGACCGGCGCATTCCCCGGCACGAGCCGGAGGCGCCGCTCCATGCGGACGCCCTGCTGGGCTACGCCAGCGCGGCGAATGAACGATCCGCCAATCTGGCGGTCGACGTTCCGCTGGGATCGGGCTTCATTCTCCATGGCGACGGCAACTGGAGCAAGAGCGGGAAGCTGGAAACCGGAGGCCACCTCCTGTCCGGGCCCTTGCGGGAAATCGCCGCCGCCAGCCCCGATCCTGAAATCCGCGAACTGGCGGAATTGAAAGGGAAATTGCCGAACAGCGCGGCCGAGGCGGACGAAATCTCCGGCGGCCTCGCCTACGCCCGCGACGGGATCAATGCGGGTTTTGCGATCACCCGACACACTGCGACCTATGGCGTTCCCATCCGCTTCTCGCTGGAGCCGGGGGTGGAAGCGGAAGCGCCGACCATCGACCTCAGGCAAACCCGCTATGACGGGCGGATCGAAGTCCCCGTGGGCGGCTTTCTGGAAAGCGTGAAGCTGCGCGGCGGCTATTCGCGCTATCGCCACGATGAAATCGAGGAAGACGGGGAAATCGGCACCAGCTTCTTCACGCGCGGGGGCGAACTGCGGGCCGAAGCCGTCCAGGCGGATCGAAACGGCTGGGGCGGGGTCAGCGGCCTGCAATATGTCGAGAAATCGGTGCGGATCGAGGGAGAGGAGAAATTCCTTCCGGACTCGCGCCTGCGCCAGACCGGCCTGTTCACCTTGCAGAGCCTGGCCAGCGGCCCATGGCGCTTCGAAGGCGGGTTGCGCTACGAGCACTCGAAATTGACGGCCGATGCGGATGAAGCGCTGGCCAGCCCGGCCTATTCGCGCAGCTTCGATACATGGTCGGCTTCCGTAGGCGCGCTTTTCGAATTCTCGCCCGGCTGGAAGGTCGGCCTGAACCTGGCCCGTTCCGCCCGCGCGCCGGCAATCGACGAATTGTTCGCCGGAGGGCCGCATGCCGGAACGCAAGCCTTCGAAATCGGGGATCCGAACCTCGATTCCGAAAAGAGCCTCGGCCTGGAAGCGACCCTGCGCCACAGCAGCGGCCCGCTGAACCTCACTCTCTCCGGCTTTTATTCCCGCTTCACCGATTTCATCTATCTCGCTCCGACCGGCGAGGTGGAGGACGAATTGCCGGTCTATGCGTATCGCCAGGGCAAATCGCGCTACTACGGCTTCGAGGCGGAACTGGAAGCCCGCCTGCCGCAAGCCTTCGGCATCGAATGGCGGCTTGGCGCCCAGGCGGACATGGTGCGCGCGACGATCCGGGACTATGGCCCCGCGCCGCAGACTCCGCCGCTCCGCCTGCTCGGCCGCCTGCAAGGCGCCACGGGGCCGTTCGACGGCGCGATCGAGGTGGAACACGCATTCCGCCAGTCCCGGACCGGACCCAATGAAACACCGACATCGGCCTATACCCTCGTCAATGCGTCGCTGGAATGGCATCCGGTCACCGGCGACCACGCGCTTACGCTCGGCCTGTCCGCGAACAATCTGTTCGATGTCGTGGCCCGGCGTCACGCCAGCCTGCTGAAGGATTATGCGCCGCTGGCGGGCCGCGACATCCGCCTGACCCTGAGCGCCGCCTATTGATCGGAAAAACGCGCAATCCCGCCGCCGCCTGACCCTGGGCCTTGCTCCGCGAGCGATTGCGCTGCATAGGCGTGCACCGAATCCCCTACCCCTTGCGAAAGGCCAGCCGATGAAGGTTCGCGTCCATGTCAGCCTCAAGAACGGGGTGCTCGACCCGCAGGGCCGCGCCATCCATCATGCGCTGGAAGGACTGGGTTTTTCCGGCGTTCAGGATGTGCGCGCAGGCCGCCTGATCGAGCTGGATATCGACGACAGCGTGAGCGATGCGGCGCTGGACGACATGTGCCGCAAGCTTCTCGCCAATATGGTCATCGAAAACTACCGGATCGAGAAGGTGGCTGCATGAGCGGATTTCGCGCCGCCGTCGTCACCTTTCCCGGCTCGAATTGCGACCGGGATCTGGCGGTTGCGCTGGAAAAGGTCTCGGGCAACCCCACCCTGCGGGTCTGGCATGGCGATGCCGAACTGCCGGACCGGCTCGATTTCATCGGGCTGCCGGGCGGCTTTTCCTATGGCGACTATCTGCGCTGCGGGGCGATCGCATCCCGCTCGCCCGTCATGCAGGCGGTCATCGAGGCGGCCGGGCGCGGCGTTCCGGTGCTCGGGATCTGCAATGGCTTTCAAGTGCTCACGGAAAGCGGGCTGCTGCCGGGCGCACTGATGCGCAACGCCGGCATCAGCTTCGTATGCCGCACGGTGCCGCTGATCGTCGAGAACGACAGCTCGCTGTTCACCACGGGCTATGAAAAGGGACAGCGGATCGCCATTCCGGTCGCGCATCACGACGGCAATTATTTCGCGGACAAAGAAACGCTGGACCGGCTGGAAGGCGAAGGCCGGGTCGCGTTCCGTTATGGCGAGGATTGCAACGGCTCCGCGCGGAACATCGCAGGGGTGCTGAATGCTGCGGGCAATGTGCTGGGCATGATGCCCCATCCCGAGCGCGCCCTGGAAGCAGCGCATGGCAGCACCGATGGCCGTGTGCTGTTCGAAAGCGTGGTCAGGCAATTCGTCGACGCCTGATTGCCGGAAGGGGGCATCAGCTTGCCCCGCTCTCCTTCGTGCCGGGGTTCAGGCCACGCCCTGTCTTGAAAACGCAGCCGATATCGGGCTGCGGAACAGGCCCATTGCCTCCACCGCGGGCATCGGCCGGCCGAAATGGAATCCCTGGATCTTCCGGCACCCCAGTTCGCGCACCATCTGCACTTCGGATTCCGTCTCGACTCCTTCGGCGGTGGTGGACATGTCGAGGCTGTCGGCCATCGCGACAACCGCGCGAATGATGGCAAGGCTTTCCCGGTTCCCTTGCGCCGCGCCCTGCACGAAGCTGCGATCGACCTTGATGGTCGAAAAGCGCATCTTTCGCAGATAGCCGAGCGAGGAATAGCCGGTGCCGAAATCGTCGAGCGCCACGCCGCAGCCCAGCGCCATGATCTGCTCCAGCGTGGCGCGGGCGGTGATGTCGTCGCGCACGAAGATGCTCTCGGTCACCTCGATCTCGAGCCGGTGCGGCTCCAGCCCGCTCGAGGAAAGCGCATTGACCACGGTGGCGGAAAAATTCGGGTCCAGCAATTGCTCGCCCGACACATTGACCGCGACCTTCACCGAAGTGGGCCAGTTGCATGCTTCGCGGCAGGCCTCGCGCAACACCCATTCCCCGATGCTGACGATCAACCGCGTGTCCTCGGCCAGCGGGATGAACTTGGCCGGGCTGACCAGGCCATGCTCCGGGCTGTTCCAGCGCAGCAGCGCCTCGAAGCCCACGACCATTTCTCCCTGGGCATCGACAACCGGCTGGTAATTCAGCCCGAACTCTCCGCGATCCAGCGCATGCCGCAAGGAAAGCTCCAGCCGGCGGCGTTCTTCCGCATCCGCATGCAGGGAAGGCTCGAACACGAAATGGATGCCGCCGCCGCCATCCTTGGCCCGGTAGAGGGCCAGATCCGCATTGCGCATCAGGGTTTCGACAGTGGAGCCGTCTCGCGGCCCGATCGCCGATCCGACGCTGGAGCCCACGTACAGCGTGTGGTTCTCGACCTCATAGGGTTGCGACAGCCGCTGGATGACCGATCGCGCCACCATGTCCACCCGGTTGAGATCGGAGGCGTCGCGGATGACGATGGCGAATTCGTCACCGCCCAGCCGTCCACATAGCTCGTTTTCGGTCATGAGGCTTTTCAGGCGCTCCGACACGCGCGCCAGCAACTGATCCCCCACCAGATGGCCCAGCGAGTCATTGACCGCCTTGAAGCGATCGAGATCGATCATCAGGAAGGCGCAGCGCGTCCGCCACTGTTCGGCATAGCGCATGGCGTCGCCCAGCGCCTCCATCAGCATCAGCCGGTTGGGCAGCCCGGTCAGCGTATCGTAGCGAGCCAGCCAGGCGATCTTTTCGTTCGATTCACGCTGGACGGTGACATCGGATCCGACCCCTCGAAATCCGATATAGCGTCCATCCTGATCCAGCTTGGGGGTGCCGGATAGTTCCCACCAGCGCTCCTGCTTGCCGATGGTCACCTTGACGATCAGATTGGAAAAGCTCTCGCGGCGCTTCAGGCGCTCCGCCAGATCGTGCAGGCTTGGCGGAAATTTTCCGGTGTCCCAGGCTTCGCCCGCGATCAGCTGCAGAAAGGGCATGCCGTCGATGTCGTCCGGATCCTTGCCCAGCGCATAGGCGAAGCGCGGCGAAACCGACCGGACCCTGCGCGAGGTATCGATCTGCCACAGCCAGTCGGCCTCGCTTTCCTCGAACTCGCGCAGCAGCAGCGAGACGACCGCGCTCTTTTCCGCAACCGCGGATTCGGCCATTCGGGCGGTCAGGTAGATCCGTGCCGAATACAATGTGCCGATGATGATCAGCCCGGTGAACAGCGCAATCACCGCCGCGATCCCGAAAGCGCTGTCTCCTGAAAAGGCAATGGCCGAGGCGATGCCCGTTACCGTGCAGAAGATGATCGGCCCGAGCGGTGTGGGCGAAAGCCAGATCGCCGCGCCCGCCGACAGCATCGCGGTGACGGTCCACAAGGCAAGATGGTCGGCCACGCCGTTCGCGGACGGAAAGAACAGCATGGGCATGGACCAGACCACGGCAGCCACCACGGAGCCGACAATCTGCTCGCGCAATTCCTCAGGGCCGATCCTGCGGCGATCCGCATCTTCCAGCCGGCGATCGGTCCGGGCTGTGTAATACAGGACAGCGGCCTGCACCGCGAGCCAGCCCAGCAGGGCGGGCAGCGGCACATCGCCGAGGAACAGGCCGACCACGACGATCGCGGCGACTGCCTGGGCCGCCAGGCGGCCCGGCATCACCTTCGCCAGATGGGCATATTGCAGTCCGCGCAGGCGCACCCAACCCCCGCTCGCAGGAGTCTTCAGCCCCAGCAATGCCAATGCTGGAACGCTTTCGGGCAGACTCTGCAGCTCTGAGCGAATGTCCGTCACGCACTCGCGACTAACGGGCAAAGGTTAGGGAGCCGTAAAATGATTGGCCCGCTTGTTCAGGTTCCGCAGAAAAATCTTGCTGCCTTATCGCGACAGGCGCGGGCCCGAAACCGGTGACTCGTCCTATTCGACGGTAACCGACTTGGCGAGATTGCGGGGCTGATCGACATCCGTACCCTTGGCGCAGGCGGTGTGATAGGCCAGCAATTGCACCGGCACCGCATAGACGAGCGGCGCGATCAGCGGATGGACCTTGGGCATTTCTATCGTGGCTAGGCAGCCCTCGCCTGCTTCGGCAATCCCCTCGCCATCGGAAATCAGCACGATCTTGCCGCCCCGCGCGCGCACTTCCTGCATATTGCTGACCGTCTTCTCGAACAGCGGCCCCGAGGGCGCGAGAACGATGACCGGCACATCCTCGTCGATCAGCGCGATCGGCCCGTGCTTCATTTCGCCCGCGGCGTAGCCTTCGGCATGGATATAGCTGATTTCCTTGAGTTTCAGCGCACCTTCAAGTGCCAGCGGATAATCGGGACCGCGCCCGAGATAGAGCACATCGCGCGCGGGCGCGATGAGATGGGCCATGCCGGCGATATCCTCGTCATGGGCCAGCGCGGCATTGAGCGCCGCCGGCGCTTCGAGCAGATGGCGGACCACCTCGGTTTCCTCGGCCCGGTCCATCCGCCCCTTTTTCACGGCGAAATGCGCGGCCAGGGCGGCAAGCACCGCAAGCTGGCAGGTGAAGGCCTTGGTGGAGGCCACTCCGATCTCCGGCCCGGCATGGGTGGGCAGCAGCAGATCCGCTTCCCGCGCCATGGAGCTGGTGGGGACATTGACCACCACGGCGATCTTCTGCCCTTCCGCCCTGGCGTGGCGCAGCGCGGCGAGCGTATCGGCGGTCTCGCCCGATTGCGAGATGAACAGCGCCAGCCCCCCCTGCTCCAGCACGGGCTGGCGATAGCGGAACTCGCTCGCCACATCGATATCCACCGGAACACGCGCGAATTGCTCGAACCAGTATTTCGCGACCAGCCCCGCATAATAACTGGTTCCGCATGCCACGATAGTGACGCGGCGCACGCCGGAAAGGTCGAAATCCATCTGCGGCAACGAAATGGATTGTTCGAGTTGGCGGATGTAGCTGCGCAAGGTCTGCGCGACGACGATCGGCTGCTCGAAGATCTCCTTCTGCATGAAATGGCGGTAATTGCCCTTCTCGATCGCCGCGGCGGACACGCCCGACATGGTGATCTCGCGGGTGACGGCATTGTTATCCTTATCGAAGATGCGCGCGCCGCCACGGGTGATCACGACCCAGTCGCCCTCGTCCAGATAGGATATCCTGTTGGTGAGCGGAGCCAGGGCCAACGCATCCGAACCGAGATAGGTCTCGCCATCGCCATAGCCGACGACGAGCGGCGACCCCAGCCGCGCGCCGATCAACAGATCCGGATATTGGCGGAAGGCGATGGCAAGCGCGAAGGCGCCGCGCAGGCGTGGCAGAACCGCCTGTACTGCCTGCTCGGGGTCCTTGCCCGCCTCGATCTGCTCCGAAACGAGATGCGCCACCACTTCGCTGTCGGTCTCGCTTTCGAAATGGCGGCCTCGGGCTTCCAGCTCTTCCCGCAAGCTCTTGAAGTTCTCGATGATCCCGTTGTGGACCAGGGCGACTTCCTGCGTGGCATGCGGATGCGCATTGTTCGCGGTAGGGGCGCCATGGGTGGCCCAGCGGGTATGGGCGATCCCCACATCGCCGGGCGCCGGGCGCAGCTCGAGCTCACCGACCAGGTTCAGCAGCTTGCCTTCGGCCCGGCGGCGCACCAGCGCGCCGTCATCTATCGTGCACACCCCGGCGCTGTCATAACCGCGATATTCCATGCGCCTCAGCCCATCGACCAGCCGGTCGGTGACAGCATGATTTCCGACGATGCCTATGATTCCGCACATGAAAAGGCTTTACCCCCGACTATCGGCCCACGACCGCCTTGCATGAAAACCCTTGGGATCTGGTGTAGGCATGCCGCTGCATGGCGGCAAGCGCGCCTGTTTCAGCCCTTGGCGGCCTTTTCCGCCTTTTTCTTCTTCATGGCGTCATGGAAACGATCCGCCCAACCCGGCTTCACCAGCTGCTCCGCCCGCACCATGCGCAATTCGCCATCGTCGACATCGCGGCTGACCGCGCTGCCGGCGGCGACGATCGCATCCGCCCCGATCCGGACCGGCGCGATCAAGGCGCTGTTAGAGCCGATGAAGGCGCGCTCGCCGATCACCGTCTTGTGCTTGAAATAGCCGTCGTAATTGCAGGTGATCGTGCCCGCCCCGATATTCGCCCCGGCTCCGACCTCGGCGTCGCCCAGATAGGTCAGGTGATTGGCCTTGGCGCCCGGACCAAGCACCGCCTGTTTCATTTCAACGAAATTGCCGATCTTCGCGCCTTCCTGCAGCACGGCCCCCGGGCGCAATCTGGCGAACGGCCCCACTTCCACGCCGGTGGAAAGGCTTGCTCCTTCCAGATGGCAGAAGGCATGGATCACGACGCCATCCGCCACCGTCACCCCCGGGCCGAACACCACATTGGGTTCCACGGTCACGTCGCGACCCAGCGTGGTGTCCCATGAGAAGAACACCGTTTCGGGCGCGATCAGCGTGGCGCCGTCGGCCATCGCCCGCGCGCGGCGGCGCGCTTGCCAGCGGCTTTCGGCCTCCGCCAACTCGGACCGGCTGTTGATGCCGGCCACTTCATCTGGATCATCGGTCACCACCACCGCGCAGGCCCGTCCATCCGCATTGGCGATATTGACGATATCGACGAGGTAATATTCGCCCTGGGAGTTCCGGTTGTCGACGCGCGCCAGCAATCCGAGCAGATCCGCCCCACGCACCGCCATCAGCCCGGAATTGCAGAGCCTGCAACCGCGTTCTTCCTCGGTTGCATCCTTGTGCTCGACCATCCGCAGGATGCGGTCGCCCTCGGCGATGATCCGCCCATATTGCAGCGTATCGTCCGGCTCGAAGCCCAGCACCACCACCGCCGGCGCATCTTCGGCGTTCAGCCGGTCCAGCATGGCGCGCATCGTGGCGGCTTCGACAAAGGGCACATCGCCGTAGAGGATGAGCACATCGCCACCGAAAGCGCCCAGAACGCCCTCTGCCTGCTGCACGGCATGGCCGGTTCCGAGCTGGGGATCCTGCACCGCCAGTTCCGCGCGACCGCCCAGCTGTGCTTCGAGCTGGTCGCGCCCTTCGCCGACCACCACGACCATCCGCTCCGGCGCCAGTTCGCCGACCGAGGCGAGCAGATGTTCGAGCATCGGGCGCCCCGCCACGGGATGCAGCACCTTGTGGCGCTCGCTCTTCATTCGGGTGCCCTTGCCCGCAGCAAGGATGATCGCGGCAACTGGTTTCATGTGACGAGGCCATGCCACCATTCTCTTGCGGTTTCCATAATCACGCGGCACTTGCCCACCGCATGACAGACTTTCCTTTCGCCCTGATCGGCTTCGACCTCGACGGAACGCTGGTGGATTCCTCCGCGGACATCGCTGCGGCAGCGAATCATGTGCTCACGCTGGCCGGACGCCCGAACCTGCCCGTGCCGGAACTGGCGGGCATGATCGGGAATGGCTCGCGCCTGTTGCTGGAGCGCGCGTTCCGCCGCACCGGCGGCGACGTGAGCCGGGAGGAGATGCGGCCCTACATCGAGGCCTTCATGGATTTCTACGGCGCCAATCTGTGCGTCCACACCACGCCTTATCCCGGCTGCGTCGATGCGCTGGACGAACTGGCGGAGCTGGGCTGCACGCTTGCCGTGGTCACCAACAAGTTCGAATCCTTCGCCTCGGCCCTGCTCGATCAGCTGGGCCTGCTCGGGCGGTTCGCAACCGTGATCGGCGGCGATACGCTGGGGCCGGGCCGCAGCAAGCCCGAGCCGGATCCGATTCACGAAATGATGACGCGTTGCGGGGGCGGGATGACGGCCTTCGTCGGCGACACCACCACGGATGTGAAAGCGACGACCGCCGCCGGCGTCCCCTGCGTCGCGGTCAGCTTCGGCTTCAACGATCTGCCGCCGCATGAGCTTGGCGCCAAGGCAGTGATCGAGCATTTCAACGCGCTGATCCCGACCCTTCGCAGAATCTGAGACGGGACCGGACGATGGCGACCCGTGCCATCCGGCACGGGCGCACGTGCCCACGAATCAGAAGTCGAACTGGGCACGCATGCCGAACGTATCGACGCCGTAATCCCGATCCGTACCCGCAGCGATCGCGGCCATGTCGTAATCGAGATGGCCGTAATTGGCCATGAAACGAACATAGGCCATCGGTGTCCAGATCACCGATACGGCGTAGGCGCTCTGCTTTCCGCCCACCGTTCCGGCATCCACCAGATCGAGATAATCGTAGCGCAGATTGAGCTCGATCGCCCCGATCCCGCCCTTGTCCACGCCATCCCGCGGCCTGATCCGATCGAATACGCCCGCCTTGTAGCTGCGCATATCCCCTTTGGTCAGAAAATATCCGACCTCCGCATATCCGCCGAAGAAAGTCGGATCGGCGCCTCCGGCAACGCCCACAGTTTGCCAGTGGGTTTCGCCCGCGAAATGGAACGGGCCCTTGGCATAGGCAAGCTCCAGCCCATAGCCCAGCTCGCTTTCGACATCGGCGATCGCTCCGGTATCGATCAGGCGGGTATCCGTGGTGCGAGTAAAGGGCCTGGCACGATAACGCACCGAATTGCCCGCATCGTTCAGATCGCGATAATGGGCCGAGCCGCCGATATGGAATTGGCCGCCGGCCAGCTTGGGCATGAACACGGCGCGGCCATCGACACTGTAGCTGTTGTTCTCGTCATTGTTCAGATCGGCGGCGTTATCGGCAAAGACACCCGCCTGGAGCAGGACATCCTGCGTGGCATAGCTGGCGCTCAACCCGACCCGGCGTTCATACCCGAAGGCGGAATTGAACGCCGCGCGCTCCAGGAAGCTGGTGAACAGGTCGCTGGTCATTTCCTCCAGACCCCAGAACGGCTTGTGCTGGCCGACCGTCAGCGTCAGTTCCCGGCTGGCATCATAGGTCAGGAAAAGATCGGTGATCTCAACCGAACTCGCGGCCACGTCCACTTCCGCGCGATAACCGAAACCTCCGGGAAGCGTACCTTCCGCGCCAAGAAATGCGCGACGGACCTCGGTGGAAAAGCCAAGGCCCTTGTCATCGACACCGGACGGTGCGTTCACCCCGGCCGCGTCAAGTTGCAGCCGTCCTCGCGGCTTGAAGCTCCAGCCCCCCTCGCCTTCGAATTGCGGCGCTCCCTTCCAGCTCACCTTGGACGAGGATTTGGCCGCATCCCCGGCCTGTGCCGCTGCCACGGTGGCGGCGGCAACCTCGGCCCTGGCTTCCCCGAGCTGGCTTTCCAGCGAATCGATGCGGACGGCCATCGCCTGCATCTGCGCGCGCAGTGCGGCCAGTTCCTGCTGCACACCGCCGGCATCGCCGCCTTCCTGCGCGCGGGCCGGCAAAGTCCAGCCAAGACATACTGCCACGGCGATCGGAGCCAGTCCATTCCGCGAAACAAGCCGCAAGCATTTCATCAAGATCGTGTCCCGAGCGATTTATGACAATTCGGAAACGCCATTAGGTCGGATTGATGAAGCTTAAATGACACTTCGGGTCACATGCCCGTCAGCTGGCGAGGACAGTTGCCAGCCACCCGCAGCCATGCCATCGCGCGTTCCATTCCCGCCACCGGAGCGCCGCAATGACAATCAGTTTCGCCGGAAGAGTCGCTATCGTAACCGGGGCCGGGGGCGGACTTGGCCGCGCCTATGCCCTCGAACTCGCGCGCCGCGGCGCGAAGGTGGTGGTCAATGACCTGGGCGGCACCCGCGACGGCATCGGTGCTTCGGATGCGGCGGAACGGGTCGTCGCGGAAATTCTCTCCGAAGGCGGCGAAGCGATCGCGCATGGCGGCTCGGTCTCGGACTATGCGCACATGCAGGACATGGTCGCACAGGCGAAGGCCAGATGGGGCGGTGTTCATATCCTGATCAACAATGCCGGCATCCTGCGGGATAAGAGCTTCCTCAAGATGGCGCCCGAAGATTTCGAGATTGTGATCAAGGTTCACCTGATCGGCGCCGCATTCGCCAGCAAGGCCTGCTGGGAAGTGATGCGGGAGCAAGGCTATGGCCGGATCCTGATGACGACCAGCTCGAGCGGCCTGTTCGGCAATTTCGGCCAGAGCAACTATGCGGCGGCCAAGGCCGGGCTCGTGGGCCTGGCCAAGACCCTGTATCTCGAAGGGGCGAGATACGACATTCGCGTCAATGCGATTGCGCCGCTGGCCGCCACGCGCATGACGGAAGACATCTATCCCGAGCAGGTGCTCGAACAGTTCAAGCCGGAGAATGTGGTGCCCGCCGCCCTGTTTCTGGTGAGCGAGGATGCTCCGACCAACGCCATCGTCGGCGCCGCGGCGGGCGGATATCATGCATCATGGATCAGCATGAATCAGCCGGTCATCCTTTCCGAAGCGGAGCGCACCGTCGAAGGGTTCGCCGCGAACTGGGACCGCATCTCGCGCCGGGAGAACATACTGCTGCCGCAGTCGGGCCCGGAGCAGGGAGAGCTTATCTTGGCCCAGATCGCCAGTGGCGGGCAATCAAAGTGACAGCGGGGGCTATCTTTCCACGACCTTGAGCAGGCGCCGCTCGATCGGCGCGAGCACCCCCAGCAGTTCATGCCCGCGCTTCAGCACCTGCCCGGCTTCTCCATAGAGCGTCCACATGCCCTGCCGCCCGCGCAGGGCCGGCCGCTTCTCGATCCGGAACTGCGGGCGTTCGGCAGTGCGGCGGAAAGCGGCAAAGCTCGCCATTTCCCGCTCGAAATCCATGGCGTAGTCGCGCCATTCGCCGGCGGCGACCATCCGGCCATACAAGTCGAGAATGCGCTGTATTTCCGGGCGTTCGAAACCCACTTGCAAAGCTGCGCGGCCAGGAAACGCCACCACGCTGGCGCCGTGCTGGCCTGCGGCTGTCAACCGCCCACCTCGCTGCGCCGCGGCTCGTCATCGTCGGGCGTCCGGGCGATCAGCAGGGAACGCAATGCCTCCACCTGGGACTTGAGCGAGGCAAGCTCTTCCTCCAGCTCTTCTATCCGGCCCGGCCCGGGTTCGCAGGGATCCTTGCACGGTGTCCCATAGGGCACGAAATCCTGCTGCCAGGTTTCAGCCGGCACCAGGGTGGAGCGCGCCTTCACGCCCACCATGGTCGCACCTTCCGGCACATCATCGGTAATTACGGCATTGGCGCCGATCCGCGCCCGGTTGCCCACCGTGATCGGCCCCAGGATCTGCGCCCCCGAACCAACGATCACATCATTCAGCAATGTGGGATGGCGTTTGCCCGCCTTGCCGTTCGTGGGGTTGGTGCCCCCGAGCGTGACGCAGGGATAGATCGTCACATTGTTTCCGATCTCGGCGGTCTCCCCGATCGTGACGAAGCCGTGATCGATGAAAAGATGCCTGCCGATCCGCGCGCCGGGATGAATATCGATCGCGGTCAGCGCGCGCGACAGATGGTTGACCATGCGCGCCAGCAGATAGAGCCTGCCGACATAGAGCCAGTGCGCCACGCGATGGAAGCCGAGCGCGATCACGCCGGGATAGAAGATGATTTCCCAGCGCGAACGCGGCGCGGGATCCCGCGACCGGATGGAGTCCAGATAGTTGATCAGCCCGGCAAACATGTTACGTCCTGATTTTCGCACCGATTCAAGGTCAAAGCAAGCGCGGTTGCGCCGTTCCCCGTACAGCTTCCAATGCATCGCGCCAGATCGAAAGCGTTGGCGCCTGCTTGCGCTCAAGACTCAAACGGTCGATCATGGCAACCAGCGCCTCAATCTCCGCGTAGCTTCTAGCAGTGCGAAGTGAAAGATAAGTAAGCGCGCTCTCGCCCAGAACAAGGTTCCGCTGCTCGGCCTGAGCCTCCAGCAGCCCTGCGATCTCCTCATCCTCAGGCGATCCGATCACGAGATGCAGTGCAGCACCGATGCGGGAACGCAAATCGGGCAAGGATATGTCCCAGTTCTGACTGTTTGTGACGAGCAGCAGCGGCGTGCCGCTTTCCTGGGCGCGGTTCCAGCGATGGAAAAGATCGGTTTCGGGCAGGCTGTCCGCATTATCGATCACATCGCCCTTGCCGCTCTGCTCGAACCAGCGGGCGATCAGCGACTTGCCGGAACGCGGTGGACCGCTCATCACGGCGGACCTGAACGGCCAGCTCTCGGGCGACGAAAGCCCTTCCAGCACATGGGCATTGGAAGGACCAACGATGATCCGCGCCGGATCCCGGCCCGGCCCCTCGCCCAGCGGCAAGGCGATCTGCGACATGCCGCTATCGCCTGATACTGAGGACCGTAGTGCCCTGGTTGACTTGCCAACCACGGGCGCGCAGCGCCGCCGCAAGCCCGTCAAGGCCGCCGGCATAGCTCACGCTCATGACCGAGGTTCCACCCAAGGCAATGCTGGTGGTCGCCGCGCCCTGGACGCCCGGTGTTCCGCGCACGGAAGCCAGGGCACTGTCGACGGCGGCGGCATCCGGGGTCACGAACTGCACGGTGAAGCTGGAAACCGCCTGGACGGGAGTGGTGGATATGACGGTGCCATTTTCCGTTCCGCTGCCCTGCGCGGCGTGGGCGGCGGCATCGGCGCGCCGCGCTTCCTCGAGCAGGGCCTTGATCGCGGGGCTGATATCCAGCTTGTCGAGCGCCAAGGTGGGATCGGGCTGCAGCACGCCGCTGCGCAGCGCCGCCGTATAGATCTGGTCGAACCGATCCCGCGCCTGCGCCAGCATCGCGGGCACGCCATCTTCGTCAGGCGCGGTCAGGGTAAAGCTCTGGATGAACTTGTTGTCGGGGCCATAGCGGGCCGTGAACGTGCCCTTCACCGGGCCACCGGGATATTGCCGTTCGAGACGGGCGATGGCCATGATCACGTCGGACGCGCCGAACTGGTCGAGGATATTGCGCCACCAGGTCCGGCTACGACGCCCGAGTTGCCCCGCCGTGATCAGCAGCGAATCGGCCCCTGCGCCGGAAGGGCGGACATAATCGATCGCGCTCGCGCCCGTCTGGTATTCCGCCCAGACCTGCTGCCATGGATTGCGCATTTCATAGACAATGCTCGCGCCGGCGGAATCCAGCACGGGAATCAGCAGAAGGGGTGCGGAACGCGCCCGTTCCCCGCTTGCGCCGAGATATTGTGTCGCGCGGCCGCGGTCGAAAATGACGCCCAGCGTGGCGATATAATGGCGCGGTCCGATCTGCTCGCGCTGCACCACGATCGCCGATACCAGGGAATCGAGCTGGGAATCGCTGATCTTCGGCCCGCCAAGCTTTTCCCACGCCTTGCGCTGGGCAATGCGCCAGCCTTCCTCGCGGGCTTCCTCGGCTGTCTTGGCCGTGACGTTCACCGTGATCCCGTCGATCTCGATATCGGTCGTGCTGGCCAGAGGGGCGATTCCGCGATCCCCTTCGACCTGGGCGAAGAGCCGGTCGCGCGCCACGAATGCCAGCGCCACCGCCGCGGCGAGCAGCAGGGCGGCGAATACGATCTGGCGCGGGGACAGCGCACGAAGAGTGGGAAAATAATAGGCCATGGACAAATCTGGCTGCCTTTTGCCGAAACGAAGGTGGAAATCCAAGCCGTAAAGCGATTGCGGGAACGATGAGCGGGCGATAAGGCCCCGGCGATGGCAGGCGAACAATCCTATAGCTACGAGCAGGCTGGCGTTTCGATTGCCACCGGCAATGCGCTGGTAAGGGCGATCGGCCCGCTTGTGAAGGCCACCGCGCGCCCCGGCGCCGATGCGGAACTGGGCGGCTTCGGCGGCTTCTTCGATCCCAAGGCGGCTGGCTATTCCGATCCGCTGCTGGTCGCCGCCAATGACGGCGTGGGCACCAAGGTCAAGCTGGCCATCGATCACGACCGGCATGACACGATCGGCATCGATCTGGTGGCGATGTGCGTGAACGACCTGATCGTGCAGGGCGCGGAACCGCTGTTCTTCCTGGACTATTTTGCCACCGGCAAGCTCGACAACGGCGTGGCCGAGCGAGTCGTCGCCAGCATCGCGGATGGCTGCAAGCTGGCCGGCTGCGCACTGATCGGCGGCGAAACCGCGGAAATGCCGGGCATGTATGCGGCGGGCGACTACGATCTTGCCGGGTTCTGCGTCGGCGCGGTCGAGCGCGGCGAGCAATTGACCGGCGACAAGGTGGCCGAGGGGGATGTCCTGCTCGGCCTCGCATCGTCAGGCGTGCACTCCAACGGCTACTCGCTGGTCCGGCGCCTGGCCGCGGACAAGGGCTGGAAGCTGGATCACCCCGCCCTGTTCGACCAGGAAAAGCTGCTGATCGATGCATTGATCGAACCGACGCGGATTTATGTGGCCAGCCTGCTGCCGATCATCCGGCAAGGGCGGATTCATGCCCTCGCCCACATCACCGGCGGCGGCTTGCTCGAGAATGTGCCCCGGGTCCTTCCCGCAGGGCTTCATGCCACGATCGATGCGGATGCGTGGGAACAGCCGAGGCTGATGGCCTTCCTGCAGGCGCAAGGCAACATCGAGCCCGCCGAGATGGCGCGCACCTTCAATTGCGGGATCGGCATGGTCCTGGCCGTCGCGCCCGACCAGGCCGATGCGATCGCCGCGGATCTTCAGCAGGCAGGCGAAACGGTGTTCCGCATCGGCAGGATCGGCGCAGGCGAACGGGGCTGTACCGTGAAAGGCGCCGCCGGCAGCTGGAGCGGACGGGATGACTGGACGGCAACCCATCATGCATAAGGCGCGCGTCGCGGTGCTGATCTCCGGGACCGGCACCAACATGGCCGCGCTCGTCTATGCCGCGAAGGCAAGCGACTGCCCGTTCGAGATCGTGCTGGTCGCCAGCAACAATCCCGACGCGCCGGGCCTGCAACTCGCAGCTCGCGAAGGCATCGAGACTTTCGCGCATTCCCATCGCGACATGACGCGCGAAGCGCATGACGCGATGATGCACGAAGCCCTGATCGTCGCCGGCGCCGATTATGTCGCCCTCGCGGGCTACATGCGTATCCTGACACCGGGATTTGTCGCGAAATGGGAAGGCCGGATGGTGAACATCCATCCGAGCCTGCTACCCAAGTACAAGGGCCTCCATACCCATGAACGCGCGCTGGAAGCGGGCGACAGCCATGGTGGGTGCTCGGTCCATCTCGTAACTGTGGAACTGGACGACGGACCGGTGCTGGGCCAGATTCCGGTGGCGATCCTGCCCGGCGACACGCCGGATACGCTGGCTGCGCGCGTGCTGATTGCGGAGCACCAGCTTTACAGCCGCTGCCTCGGACGGCTCGTGCGGGGCGAGCACGAGGACGCCGAAGTATCCATCGGCGCCTGAGCGCGGCGCGATAGCCGTCCGAGCTCCGTAGGACGATCCCTCCAATATCGAAAAAGGCCGCCCCTTGCGGAGCGGCCCGATTCTCAACGGCAATCGCTGTGACGTTCAGCCTACGATTTCTTCCGGCTTGAAGAAGAAGTCGATTTCGATCTTCGCATTCTCTTCGCTGTCCGAGCCGTGGACGGAGTTCGCCTCGATGCTTTCGGCAAAGGTCTTGCGGATCGTGCCCTCGGCGGCATCCGCCGGATTGGTCGCGCCCATGATGTGACGGTTACGCTTCACGGCATCTTCGCCCTCGAGAACCTGCACGACGACCGGCCCGGAAGTCATGAACTCCACCAGCTCGCCGAAGAAGGGGCGTTCCTTGTGGACGGCATAGAAGCCCTCGGCCTGTTCGCGGCTCATATGGATGCGCTTGGATGCGACCACGCGCAGGCCGGCTTCTTCCAGCATACTGGTTACCGCGCCGGTCAGGTTGCGGCGGGTGGCATCGGGCTTGATGATCGAAAAGGTGCGGGTGACCGCCATCATGCGTTCCTTGGGTCAGTTGTTATGGGATTTGCGCGCGCCACTAGCCGGGAAAATGCTGCGTCGCAAGGTCGGGTATAACATCGGTGCGGATGCCGCGCCGGCAAGAGCCGGTTCTATGGGCCTTCGCGCCATTTGCCGCCATCCTGCTTCCAGAACCGGCGATCCGCACCCTCCCTTTCGCCCAGCATTCGCCAGCAAGCGCGGGCGCCGTCGATCTCCGCTTCGCCGAACAGCAGGAACACGCGCTCGAAAGCTTCGGCCTCGTCCCGCCATTGCCCATCGGCGAACGCAACGAAGCGCGCTCCGTTCACGGGCTCGACCCGCTCCGAAAGCAGGATGGGCTGCCGGGCCGCATGATCGGCATCGGCATGGCCATGCGCCAGGAAGGCTTCCGGCTGGCCCTCCCACAGCGCGTCATCGATCCGCTCGAGCGCGGCGGGGTCGGACGATACCACCAGCAAACGCTCGCCCGCGTTCAATGTCGCACGCGCGAGCAAGGGCACCACCAGTTCGGCGGGATCGCGCGACAGCTGGTAGAAATCCACTCTCATCGCGCCATCAGGCCATCAAGCCTCGTAATTGTCGCGGATGAAACGATCGAGCAGCCGCACGCCGAAGCCGGTCGCCCCCTTGTCCCAGGTCGCGCCCGGCTTGTCCGCCCAGACGGTGCCCGCAATATCGAGATGCGCCCAGGGAGTGCCCTTGTCGATATAGCGCTGGAGAAATTGCGCGGCGGTGATCGAGCCGCCGAAGCGCGGTCCGACATTCTTCATGTCGGCAATCGGGCTTTCCAGCATCTTGTCATAGGCCGGGCCGAGCGGGAACCGCCACAGCCGGTCTCCCGAGGCCTTGCCAGCCGCATCGAGCTTCGCGGCGAGATCGTCATCATTGCTGAACAGGCCGGCATATTCATGGGCCAGCGACAGGATGATGGCGCCAGTCAGCGTGGCGAGATCGACGATCGCGCGCGGCTGGACGTTCTTCTGGGTCCAGGTGAGCGCGTCGCACAGCACCAGCCGGCCTTCCGCATCCGTATTGATCACCTCGATGGTCTGGCCGGACATGGAAGTGACCACATCGCCAGGCCGCTGGGCATTGCCGTCGGGCATGTTCTCCACCAGCCCGCAGACGCCCACCACATTGGCCTTCGCCTTGCGCAACGCCAGCGCGAGCATCGTGCCTGCGACGGCGCCCGCTCCGCCCATGTCCCACTTCATGTCCTCCATGCCGGCGGCAGGCTTGATCGAAATGCCGCCGGTATCGAACGTCACCCCCTTGCCGACGAAGGCCACGGGCTTCTCATCGCCCCCGCCATTCCAGCGAACGACCAGAAGGCGCGGCGGACGCACCGAGCCTTGCGCGACCCCGAGCAGGGCCCCCATGCCGAGTGCGCGCATCTGTTCTTCGTCAAGGACGAAAATTTCAAGCCCCATCCCCTCGAAACGCTGCTTACAACGATCGACAAAGCTTTCCGGATAAATGATATTCGCTGGCTCTGTCACCAGCTCGCGGGTGAAGGCCACGCCAGCCGCCACCGCCGATTCATTGGTCCAGGCTTGCTCCGTGCCCTCGGGCGCGCCCAGAACGGCAACCCGGCCAAGCGAAGGTTTCTGATCATCCCGCAGCCGCGTCCGATAGGCATCGTGCCGCCACGCGCGCAGCTTCGCCCCCATCAGCACCGCAACCGCTTCCTGCGGCGAAAGCTGGGCCCGGCCGAGATCGATCAGCAGTTCCTCCTCGCCGGAGGTCAGATATTTCGCGACCAGCCCGGCTCCGGCGCGTTCCAGCACCGACAGCCGATCCTCCGCGCCCGCATCGCCGATCCCGGCCAATGCCACACGCTCGACCACGCCATCGCGCTCCACGAAGGTTTCGAAGATCTGGTTCGCCTTCCCCTCGAAACGGGCCGCCTTCGCGCCTTGCGCCACAGCCTTGCCCAGCCGTTCAAGCGATTCCCCCTTGTTGACCGGATAGGCCAGGAGCCGTGGACGATTGGCAGTGGCGTCTACAAAGCTGATCTGCATGATATTTCCAACAATAGCGGCCAAAAGCGTGCGGCCGGAGACGAACGGAACTGACGGGTGCCCGAAGGAGCAAGCATGTGATTGCAGTTAAGGGCGGGCGGTGCGATAGGCAAGCCATGCTCCCTGCCCTGCCGCATACTTATGAAGCGAGCCGAAAGAACCGGTGCCCGCTTTCGCAGCCCCTTGCCGCCATCCTGCTGATGGTCGCGGCCGGGTCGGCCTGCACCCAGGCGCATGCCCAGAGCGACACGACGCAGCCCGACGCACCCGGAAACGACCCTGCTGGCGATCCCGCCACCGCCCAGCAGCCAGCGCAGCCTATCGCCTTCGAAGCGGACCAGGTGGAGTTCAATTCCAACACCAATGTCGTGACGGCGAGCGGCGAGGTGATCCTGCGGCGCGGCGATCAGCTGGTGGAAGCCAACAGCGTTTCCTGGAATCGCGATACCGGCAGGATCATCGCCAGCGGCGATATCCGCTTCACCGACGAGGACGGCAACAAGCTTTATACCGAGAGCCTGGAACTGACCGACGAACTGCGTGCGGGCGCGATGTCCAGCCTCCTGATCGTCTTTGCCGAAGGCGGCCGGCTTGCGGCGCAAGCGGGGGAAAGGGCGGATAGCGGCACAGTCACCCTGACCGACGCCGCCTATAGCGGCTGCGCGGTGGTCAATCCCGAGGGCTGCGAGAAGAAGCCGAGCTGGCGGGTTCTGGCCAAGCGCGTGGTCTATGATCCGGACCAGAAGAAGGTGCGCTTCTACGACGCGACGCTGGAGCTGTTCGGGCTGCCGCTGGTCCCCCTGCCCGGGTTGAGCGTGAATACGGATGGACGGGCCAACTCCGGCATCATGATTCCTTCGCTTGGCCTTTCCAATTCGAACGGGCTGGAAGTGAGCGAGACCTATTACATGCGGCTCGCCAACAACCGCGACCTCGCGCTGACCGCCTTCGGCTTCAGCAAGTCCGCGCCCATGGCGCGCGCGCGTTATCGTGCCCTGACGGAGAACGGCGCCTATCAATTGACCGGCTATATCACTCGCAGCTCCCGCATCGGGGTGGGGTCGGAGCCGGGCTCGGGCACGAGCGACGGCTCGGCCACGAAGGATTGGCGCGGCTATTTCGCGGGTAACGGCCGCTTCCAGATCGATCCGCAATGGAGCGTCACCGCATCCGCCCGATGGGCCAGCGACCGGACCTTCCTGCGCCGTTACGACATCAGCCGCGACGACCGCCTGCGTTCGATGATCGAAGCGGAGCGGATCGACGACAATTCCTATCTGTCGATCGCCGGATGGGCGACCCAGACCTTGCGCGTCGACGATCGCCAGGGGCTTGTCCCCGTTGCGCTTCCCGTAATCGACTATCGCAGGCGTCTGGCCGGCCCGGTGCTGGGCGGACGGGTGGAATTGCAGGCGAACAGCCTCGCCATCACCCGTTTCAGCGGCCAGGACACGCAGCGCGCCTTCGCCAGCGCGCGCTGGGACATGCGCCGCATCACCACCTGGGGCCAGGAAATCACGCTGACGGCACTGGTGCGCGGCGATGTCTACCATTCCGACGAAAACGCGACCACCGCCACTGCGATCTATCGCGGCAATGCAGGATGGGAAGCGCGGGGGGTGGGCATCGCGGCGGTCGACGTGAAGTGGCCCCTCCTCGGCAGCTTTCTCGGAGGCACGCAGGTGCTGACCCCCCGCGTCCAGATCGTGGCCACTCCGCGGATTCGCAACCTTGCGGTCCCGAACGAGGACGCGCGCGCAATCGACCTGGAAGACAGCAACCTGTTCGCGCTCAATCGGTTTCCCGGGTACGACCGGGTCGAGGAGGGCGTCCGGTTCACCTACGGGATCGACTGGCAGCTGGATCGGCCGGGCTGGCGAATCAAGAGCACGGTCGGCCAGTCCTATCGCCTGACCGACGAGGAAACGATCCTTCCCGACGGCACCGGCCTCAGCGGCCGCTTTTCCGATTTCGTGGGCCGGACGGAAATCCGCTTCCGCGATTTCGTATCGCTGACGCATCGCTTCCGCGTGGACAAGGACAGCTTGGCCGTCCGCCGCAACGAATTCGACGCGACCGTCGGTTCCAAGAAAACTTACCTTGAAGTCAGCTATTTGCGGCTCAATCGCGATATTTCGTCCGAGATCGAGGATCTTCAGGACCGCGAGGAGCTGCGCCTTGCCGGGCGCGTCGCGATCGGCCCCTATTGGTCGTTGTTCGGGGCGGGCGTGTTCAACCTGACCGACCGCAAGGAAGACCCGAAATTCACCTCGGACGGCTTCGAGGCGCTGCGGACCCGGCTCGGTGTCGCCTATCAGGACGATTGCCTGGAACTGGGGGTAACCTGGCGCCGGGATTACCAGGCGATCGGTGACGCGCGAAAAGGCAATACCTTCCAGGTCTACTTCGCCCTTCGCAACATCGGCATCTAGCGTAAAAGCATACCCGCATGGCAAAGCGGGACAGCTCCAGCGTGGGCGTTGGCAGGCGCGCGCAAACCCGCTATCCGCACCCGTGCTCAGCTTTGGTTAAGCCATCAGGCGGCAGTCGCCCCCGATGAATGAGAATGGCGCCGTTGTGCGCGTCTGACAGGATGCTCGTGTGGTAAAAACGATCAAGCTCCGATTTTCCGCCCTCGCTTCGCCATTGCGCCATATCGGTCCGATGGCCGGGCTGGCCCTCGCCATCCCGCTTGCAATCGGGGGGCTTACCGCCGTCAATGCCCAGAGCGCCTCGGAAAGCGTCTCGGAAAGTACCCCGGAAACCACCGGCGACATCGACGTGCCCGAGCAGGTGACCATGCTGGGCAAGAACGACCCCAATATCCGCCGCGCCACCGCGGTCGTGAACGGGCAGGTCATCACCGGCACTGATGTGGACCAGCGCCTTGCGCTTATCCTGGCGGCCAATGATTCGAAAGTGTCCCCGGAGGAAGAGCAGCGTCTGCGCCTGCAGGTGTTGCGCAACCTGATCGATGAAACCCTGCAGATCCAGGAAGCCAAGGCGCAGGAGATCCAGGTCGAACGGGAGGAGATCGACCAGGCCTATGCCCGGGTCGCGACCCAGAACTTCGGTCAGGACACGGTCGCGATGGATGCCTATCTGCGCAGTATCGGTTCCTCGCCGGCGTCGCTCAAGCGCCAGATCGAAGGCGAATTGTCCTGGCAGCGCCTGTTGAGCCGCAATGTCCAGCCTTTCGTGAACGTCTCCGAAGAGGAAGTGAACGAGCTGATGCAGCGGCTGCAGGCGGCCAGGGGCACCAATGAATATCACCTTGGCGAAATCTATCTTTCGTCGACTCCGCAAAACCGCGCGCAGGTGATGGAAAATGCCCGGCGCATCTTCCAGCAACTCCAGACCGGCGGTAGCTTCATCGCCTATGCGCGCCAATATTCGGAAGCTTCGACAGCGGCGGTTGGCGGCGATCTGGGCTGGATCCGCCTCGGGCAGCTGCCCGGCGAACTGGCCACGGTGGTCCGCGACATGGAGCGCGGCCAGCTGGTCGGCCCGATCGAGGTGCCGGGCGGCTTTTCCATCATGTACATGATCGACAAGCGCCAGGTGCTGATGGCCGATCCACGCGACGCGGTGATGAGCCTCAAGCAGATCTCTATTTCTTTCCCGCAAGGCATTACCGAGCCGCAGATGCGCCAGCGCGTCAACGAATTCGCGGCGGGCGTGAAGACGATAAGGGGCTGCGGCGATGCCGAACAGGCAGCCCCACGCTTCGGGGCCGAAGTGGTCACCAACGACCAGGTCCGGGTGCGCACCCTTCCCGCCGCCCTGCAGGATTCCCTGCTGTCCCTGTCGATCGGGGAAACCACCCCGCCCTTCGGCTCGGTGGAAGAGGGCGTCCGGGTGCTGATGCTGTGCGGTCGCGACGATCCCGGGCTGGCGGATGGTCCCAGCTTCGACCAGCTGATGAACCAGCTGGAAGACGATCGCATCGGCAAGCGTGCGCAGCGCTATCTGCGCGACCTGCGGCGCGACGCGGTCATCGAGTACAATTGATCCCATGCCGGGGGCGCTCGCGGTTTCGCTGGGCGATCCGGCAGGCGTGGGGCCGGAACTGATCTGCGAAGCGTGGGCCTCGCGGCGCACGCACTCCCTCCCGCCGTTCTTCGCAGTGGGCGGCGCCGATCTGTTGAGTGCCGCCGCGAAGGCGCGCGGATTGTCCATTCCGGTTCGGCGCATGGCCGATCCGGCAGAGGCCAGCGGCATATTTCCCGAAGCGCTGCCGGTTCTGGGTGACGGGGATGGCCCGTACCGGCCGGGTGAGCCGGATTGCGGAGGCGCGCGGCTGGCGCTGGCGTCGCTGACCCTGGCTGCGGAACTGGCGAGGCAGGGCACCGCCGCGGGGCTGGTGACCGGGCCCATTGCGAAGGCAAGGCTGGCCGAGGTCGGCTTTGCCCATCCGGGCCAGACCGAATTCGTGGCGGAGGCTTGCGGCATCGCGGCCGAGGATGCCGTGATGCTGCTGGCCGGCCCCAACCTGCGGACCGTGCCCATAACCGTCCATTGCGCGCTTTCCAGCGTGCCCGGCCTTCTTTCGGTTGAGCTGATCCGTTCGCGCGCGGCGATCACGGCCCATGGCCTGCGCCGGGATTTCGGCATTGCCTCCCCTCGCCTCGCCGTTTGCGCGCTCAACCCGCATGGCGGGGAAGGCGGCAAGTTCGGTGACGAGGAAGCCCGGATCATCGCCCCCGCCATCGCCGCGCTGCGCGAAGCCGGCATCGACGCGACCGGCCCTCATTCCGCGGATGCCTTGTTCGCGCCCCATGCGCGCGGCGGCTATGACGTGGCGATCTGCATGTATCACGATCAGGCCTTGATTCCGCTCAAGGCGCTCGATTTCGACAATGGCGTGAACATGACCCTGGGCCTGCCGATCGTCCGCACCTCGCCCGATCATGGCACCGCCTTCGGCATCGCCGGCAAGCGGCAGGCCAGCCCCGGAGCGATGATCGCGGCGATCCGGATGGCGGGTGAAGCTGCCGCCCTGCGCGCCAGGGCGGGCTCCCCACCGCAATGAACCTGCCGCCGCTTCGCGAAGTGATCGCCGCGCATGGCCTTTCCGCGTCCAAGGCATTGGGCCAGAACTTCCTGCTGGATGAGCAATTGCTCGACAGGATTGCCGCCATTCCCGGCAATCTGCAGGATCGCCCGGTGCTCGAAATCGGCCCTGGACCGGGCGGACTGACTCGTGCCCTGCTGCGGGCGGGTGCTCGCGTCACCGCCATCGAGATGGATAGGCGCTGCCTGCCCGCGCTGGCCGAACTGGAGGCGGCTTTTCCCGGCCAGCTTCGCGTGATCGAAGGGGACGCGCTGGCCATCGATCCGGCAAGCCTGTTCGACCGGCCCTATGCCGTGGTCGCCAACCTGCCCTACAATGTCGGCACCGCGCTGTTCACCGGGTGGCTCTCGGGCGAAAGCTGGCCGCCTGCCTGGACTTCGCTGACGCTGATGTTCCAGCAGGAAGTCGCCCAGCGGATCGTCGCCCAGCCCGGAACCTCCGCCTATGGACGGCTGGCCGTCCTCGCCCAGTGGCGCAGCGCCGCGAAGCTGGCGATGAAGGTGCATCGCAGCGCCTTCATCCCGCCGCCCAAGGTGATGAGCGCGATCGTCCATGTGACGCCCGGAGAGATGCCCGCCGGCGTCTCCGCGAATGTGCTGGAACGCGTCACCGAAGCGGCTTTCGGCCAGCGCCGCAAGATGCTGCGGCAAAGCCTGAAAGGCCTGCCCGGCGCTCTGGATGCGCTCGATGCGCTCGGCATCGATCCCCAGCGCCGGGCCGAGACTCTGAGCATCACGGAATTTGTCGGCATCGCCCGGACACTAACGGGGTGACGGGCGCCCTGCTCACCCCGCGCGCGAATCTTACCAGCCAGCCGCCTTCTTCTTGAGGCGATACTGGTGAAGCAGCGGCTCGGTATAGCCATTGGGCTGTTGCACGCCCTTGAACACCAGATCACAGGCCGCCTGGAATGCAATCGAGCTGTCCCAATTGCCCGCCATCGGCTCATACAATGGATCGCCCGCGTTCTGCGCGTCGACCTTGGCCGCCATGCGATGGAGCGAATCCATCACCTGGTCTTTGGTGCAGACGCCGTGCAGCAACCAGTTCGCCATATGCTGCGACGAGATGCGCAGCGTCGCGCGGTCTTCCATCAGGCCGATGTCATTGATGTCCGGCACCTTGGAACAGCCGACGCCCTGGTCGATCCAGCGCACGACATAGCCGAGCAACCCTTGCGCATTGTTGTCCAGTTCCTCGCGCACTTCCTCGTCCGACCAGTTGGTGCCGTCGGCCAGCGGAATGGTCAGCAACAAGTCGAGGCCCGGGACACCGTCCTTCGCCACGTCCTTCTGGCGGGCGAAGATATCGACCTGATGATAATGCAGCGCATGGAGAGTGGCCGCCGTCGGTGAAGGAACCCAGGCCGTGTTGGCGCCGGTCAGCGGGTGGCCGATCTTCTGTTCCAGCATGTCGCCCATCCGGTCCGGCGCGGCCCACATGCCCTTGCCGATCTGCGCCTTGCCGGAAAGCCCGTGCTTCAGGCCGATGGCGA
Organism: uncultured Caenibius sp.; assembly: GCA_964468045.1. GTDB lineage: Bacteria > Pseudomonadota > Alphaproteobacteria > Sphingomonadales > Sphingomonadaceae > JAWKXU01. The sequence continues at coordinate 117,868 of CAYXTO010000011.1, forward strand.
CATTGCGCTTCTCATAGGCGTCGATCCAGGCTGACCCCTTGACCGCGGCCTTGCGGATCATCGGGCCGGCGCGCATCGAGGTGTGGATTTCGTCGCCGGTGCGGTCGAGGAAGCCGGTGTTGATGAACACGATGCGATCCTTCACCGCCTGGATGCAGGCGGCCAGATTGGCGCTGGTACGGCGTTCCTCATCCATCACGCCGACCTTAACGGTGTGACGGGCAAGGCCGAGCAGGTCCTCCACCGCATCGAACAAATCGTTGGTGAAGGCGCATTCTTCCGGCCCGTGCATCTTGGGCTTCACGATATAGATGCTGCCCGCACGGCTGTTGCGGAAGTTGCCCAGGCCATCGAGATCGTGCTTCGCGATGGCGCTGCTGATCACCGCATCCATCACGCCTTCCTGGATCTCGGAACCGTCGGGCAGCAGGATCGCCGGATTGCTCATCAGGTGGCCGACATTGCGCACGAACAGCAGGCTGCGACCTGGCAGGGTAAAGCCGGAACCGTCAGGCGCGGTATATGCGCGGTCGGCCTCCAGCGAGCGGCTGATGGTCTTGCCGCCCTTGGCGAAGCTGGCGGCCAGATCGCCGCGCATCAGGCCAAGCCAGTTGGCATAAGCGCGAATCTTGTCCTCCGCATCAACGGCGGCGACGGAGTCTTCAAGGTCGATGATGGTGGTGAGGGCGGATTCCAGGATCACATCGGCGATCCCCGCAGGATCGTCCTTGCCGATCGGGTGGGCGCGGTCGAATACCACTTCGATATGGAGGCCGTTGTTGCGGAACAGGCGGCCCTTTTCGCTCTTGCCGACATATTGCGCGGGATCCTTCAGCGCGATGCCGCTTTCCGGATCGGTCAGATCGGCCCAGCTACCACTGGCCAGCGGCACGGCCTGATCGAGGAAAGCCTTGGCCCGCGCGATCACCGCGGCGCCGCGATCCGCGTCATAGCCGCCCGGGCGGGCAGGTGCGGCGTCCAGCGTATCGGTGCCGTAGAAGGCATCGTACAGGCTGCCCCAGCGTGCGTTCGCCGCGTTCAGCGCAAAGCGTTCGTTGAGAACCGGCACGACAAGCTGCGGGCCAGCCATGGTCGCGATCTCGGCATCCACCTTCTGCGTGCCGATGGCGAAATCGTCCGGCTCCGGTACGAGATAGCCGATCTCCTCGAGGAACGCCCGATAGGCGGCCGGATCGTGCGGCTGGCCGGCGCGGCCCGCATGCCAGGCATCGATCTTTTCCTGGATCGTGTCGCGTTTGGCGAGCAGAGCGCGGTTGCGCGGCACGAAATCATTGCAGAGGGCGACGAAACCAGCCCAGAATTGTCCTTGCTCGATCCCGAGGGGCGATAGCACGTCCTGCTCGATAAAGGCGGCAAGGCCTGCATCGACTTGCAAACCCGAGCGCTCGACACGATCCGTCATGAAAAAACCTCGATAGTGGTGGGTGCCCTGCCAAGGCAGCGGCATCTTTAGGGGAATTGGGCTTGAAAAAGGCGCTGCGGGCTATGGCCGATCACTGCCCCGAGGGCAAGATGCCGCCACCATCGATTTCGCCGCCGCGTGGACCGCTCCGACGCCAGGATTTGCAATGATGTCGGTGCGGTTTACACTGAGCACGACGTTAACCGGGATTTTTTGCAGGCTCCCGTGGCTGGCACGATCGTTGCAGTGATTTTATGCCTAAGGAAAGGTTACCAATGCTTCGGAAGATCGGAAGGCTGTTTGTTATCAAGACAAGGTGGGAAGCTTTCCTGATCATCTATGCGATCGCATTGGGGGCCGTGGAGCGGGGCAGCATCTATCTCCGCCAGTATCCCGGCTGGGGCGGCAAGATGCTGTTCCTCGCCTGCACCGGCGCGGTATTCATGGCTGGCGCCAAGATCCTCGATTGCCTGAGGCTGGAACGGGAAAGATCGAAGGCCGATCAATCGTCGCAAGGGCCGGCCTAGCCGGCACCGGGAACGATCCGGGCAACACGCCCGGCGCGGGGGCTTTGATCGACGGGGGTGCGGACTGTTGCGCAAGCTACGGCGCAGTCCTTTCAAGCAAGCTAGGATGGGGCGGTTCTGTTGCTAGGCCCGCCCCGGGCCCCCGGTTTCCGATTCTGTTACCCGGTTCGGTCCGAACCGTGCTCGTAGCTTTGTAAGATCAGGCCGTTAGGCCGTCAGATTACGCAGCGAGAGCAAGTGCTTCATTGTCATTGGCACTTGTGAGTTTTGAGCCTTTAACGGGTTACTCAGCCCGGGCGAAAACAGTGCTTTTCAACACACGTCGATCCTGGTTCGGCCCCGTCAGAACACCCGCGAGCGGGGATTCTGGTGGAGCCGCCGGGTACTGCCCCCGGGTCCGCTGCGCCTATTGCACACCGCAGTTTATCGCCATAGCCGGCCGAAACCGGCAGGCCTTATATAGGCGCAATCCGATTAATGTGAAGTGACCAAGGCATAAGCGCGTCAAGGCCGCCTTTTCAACTCGTCCCGGATTTCGGTGAGCAGGTCCACCTCGCTCGGAGCGGCGGCATCCGGGGGCGGGTTGATCTTGTTGGCCATCTTGACGATCAGGAAGATGATCCAGGCCAGGATCAGGAAATTGACGATCTGGGTGATGAAATCCCCATAGCCGATCATCGGCACCCCTGCCGCTTTCAGCGCGGCATAATCCGTAAGCGAACCTTTGTAGTCGGCAGGCACTTCGCCAAGACGGATAAAATACTTGGTGAAATCCGCTCCGCCCGTCAGCCAGCCGATGAAGGGCATGATCACGCTTTCGGTCAGCGACGTGACGATCTTGCCGAAGGCCGCGCCGATGATGACACCAATCGCCAGGTCCAGCACACTGCCGCGCGAAATGAAGGTCTTGAATTCCTGAAGCATCTGTCTTGTCCTCCTGCTCAGGGCCTAGGGCCAGGACCTAGCCCTTGTCGAGAGGTGCCACGGAAGCGCCGATCTAACAACAGGGATACCAAGCCGGCGCTTGCACGGCCATCGCGGCACGCTACATACTCTGGCAGAGCCGGACGATTGGCAAGCCGGCGATTGCGAGGACCAAGGTCGATGCCCACTTCTCCCCTTTCTCGTCCTGCGAAATTCGCCTTTGCCGCGCTTGCCGCATCCAGCCTCGCCGCATGCGGCATCAACTCGGTGCCGACAGCGGAGGAGAATGCGAAGGCGAAATGGGGCGATGTGCAGGCTGCCTTTCAGGAGCGCGCGAACCTCGTCCCCAATCTCGCCGCCGTCGCCAAGGGCGCGGCCGAGCAGGAGCGCGGCATTCTGACCGACGTGATCGAGGCGCGCGCCAAGGCGACCAGCGTCCAGCTCACCGCCGACGATCTCACCGATCCGGCAAAGATGGCGCAATTCCAGGCAGCGCAGAACCAGCTCTCCTCCTCCCTTGCCGGGCTTGGCAGGCTGCTGGTGAATGTCGAGCGCTATCCCGAGCTCAAGAGCATCACCAATTACCAGATGCTGCAGAGCCAGCTGGAGGGGCAGGAGAACCGCATCCGCATCGCCATTCGGGACTACAACGGCGCGGTGCAGCAATATAATACCACGATCCGCACATTTCCCGACGCGATCGGCGCGAAGATCTTCTACGGCGCGAAGCCGATGACCTCCTATCAGGCGGCCACGCCCGGAGCGGATGTTGCGCCCAGCCTCGAAGGAACGATCTGAGCCGGACAGATCCGGTGACCACCCTTCCCCAACGCTTCCTAGCCGGACTTCTGATCGCGCTCGCCTTGCTGCTGCCGGGCGCGGTTGCGGCTCAGACCTTTCCCCAACTGACCGGGCAGGTGGTCGATGCCGCCAACATCATCCCGCCCGAAATGGAAGCCGGCCTCACCGCCAAGCTGGCCGGGCTGGAACAGCAATCGCAACGGCAGCTGGTGGTCGCCACCCTTCCCGACCTGCAAGGCTATGACATCGCCGATTACGGCTATCGGCTCGGCCGCCATTGGGGGATCGGCGACAAGGAGCGCAATGACGGCGCCTTGCTGATCGTCGCGCCTAATGAACGCAAGGTGCGGATCGAGGTCGGCTACGGGCTGGAGCCGGTGCTGACGGACGGGATGTCCTCGCTGATCATCAATCAGGCCATCATCCCCCATTTCAAGCAAGGCGATATGCCGGCGGGCATCGAGGCGGGGACCGATGCTATCATCCGGCAACTCACCCTGCCCGCCGAGGAGGCGCAGCGCCTCGCCCAGCAGGCGAACGCGAAGCCTGAATCATCGGGCTTCGATCCGGGCCTGATCGTCTTCGGCCTGTTCTTCCTGTTCTTCTTCGTGCTGCCGCTGCTGCGTTCGCTGGGTGGCGGGCGCCGTTATCGCAAGGGCGGAATGCCGCCGGTGATCATCTGGCCCGGCAGCTTCGGCGGCGGCAGGGGAGGCGGTGGTTTCTCCGGCGGCGGTTTTTCAGGGGGCGGCGGCAGCTTCGGCGGCGGCGGCGCTTCCGGCAGCTGGTAGGAGGCGGCAATGGCGGTCATAGCGGTAATGTCCGATACCGACCGCGAACGAGTCAGCGTGGCCGTGGCCGCGGCGGAAGCGAACAGCGCGGGCGAGATCGTCACCATCCTTGCCGAAAGCTCCGACGATTACGGCGATGTCGCGCTTGCGTGGTCGGCGGCCATCGGCCTGATGGCGCTGCTTGCCTTGACGATCGCGCCCGGCTTCTATCTCGGCATCTATGAGCGGCTGAGCGGAGGATGGATTCATGAATGGACGCCGGCGCTGGTCTTCGGCGTCGCCCTGCTGGTCACAACCCTCAAGTTCGCAAGCATGTGGCTGCTGATGCTCTGGCGCCCGCTGCGGCTGTGGCTGACGCCCCGCCCGCTGCGGAACGCCCGGGTGCATGCCCGCGCGGTAACCTGTTTCAAGGTCGGCGCCGAACGCCGTACCCATGGCCGCACCGGCATCCTCATCTATCTCTCGCTGGCCGAGCATCGTGCGGAGATCGTCGCGGATGAAGCCATATCCGCGCAGGTCGCTCCCGAGGTCTGGGGCGATGCGCTGGCGGCCATGCTGGCGCAGCTCAAGCAGGGCCGGACAGCCGATGGCCTGATTGCCGCAGTGGAGCGGGTCGGCGACGTGCTGGCCCGTCACTTGCCGCGCCATGACGATGATGTGAACGAATTGCCCGACAGGTTGATCGAAGTATGACTGATCCGGATGCTCACCTTCCCGAGGAAATCATGTGGGAAGGGCGTTTCATCACAGCGAAGAAGCGCGGCCGCTGGGAGTATGTTTCCCGCGCGCGCGGCATCCGCGCCGCCGTTATCCTGGCGGTGGAGGACGGCCATGTCCTGCTGGTGGAGCAATATCGCGTGCCGCTGGGCCGCAATTGCCTGGAACTGCCGGCGGGCCTGGTGGGCGATGATGACGGCGGCGATGGCGAAACACCGGAAGTGGCCGCATTCCGGGAACTGGAAGAAGAGACCGGCTATCGCGCCCGCACCATCCGCGATTGCGGAGAATATTTCTCGTCGCCCGGCATGGTCAGCGAAAGCTTTACCCTGATCCAGGCCAGCGGGCTGGAGAAAGTGGGCAATGGCGGCGGCGTGGCCGGCGAGAACATCATGGTCCACCGCGTCGCGCTTTCCGGGCTGGAGGCGTTCATCGAGGCGCGCAGGGCCGACGGCGCCGCAATCGACGTGCGCCTGCTGCTGTTGCTTGGCGCGGGCCTGCTTGCACAAGCGGAGCGCACCCCATAGGGAACAGGCGCCGTCTCCCCTTGCGCGCTTGTGGACGAGTATATGGAAACACAAAGCTTTGCTGGCCACGATGGGGTCGAACTGGTCGCCGATGTGGGCGGTCCGCCCGAAGCCCCCACGGTGCTGCTGATGCATGGCGGCGGGCAGACCCGGCATAGCTGGGCCGGCGCCACCCGCAGCTTGGTGGAGGCAGGCTATCGCGTGATCAACCTCGATTTGCGGGGGCATGGCGACAGCGGATGGAGCCCGAGCGGCGAATATCCCCTGTCCATCCGCGCGCGCGATATCGAAGCCGTGCTGCGGGATGGCTGCAACGGGCTGGCGCTGGTCGGCGCCTCGCTCGGCGGCGTCACCGCCACGACCGCAATCGGAGCCTACGGATTGAAGGCGGACGCCCTGGTGATCGTGGATGTGGTTCCCTATCCCGAGCTCACGGGCATCCAGCGCGTGCTGGAATTCATGAATGCCCATCCCGAGGGGTTTGCCGATCTGGAGGAAGCGGCGGCGGCGGTCGCCTCCTACAATCCGGAGCGGCCGCGCCCGCGCGATCCGAGGGGGCTGAAGAAGAACTTGCGGGAAAGCACGGACGGGCGGCTGCGCTGGCACTGGGATCCCGCGATATTGAACGTGGATCACGAAGGAGACTTCGCGCTGTTCGCCCAGGCTATGGAGGCGATCGGGCGGATGGAAAAACCCGAAGTGCTGCTGGTGCGTGGAATGGAAAGCGACATCGTGAGCGACCGTGGCGTCGCGGCGCTGCGGGACATGCTGCCGCGCGTCGAAGTGGTCGATGTCGCGGATGCGGGCCACATGGTCGCGGGCGACCGCAACGACCGCTTCAACCAGGGAACCATCGAATTCCTCAGGCGCGTATTGCCCCCGTCGTGAGCGTCCCCCGCTTCCGCCTCTGGACAATTGCCGATCACTGGGGAAAAGAGTGCTGCATCGCAGCATCGCCTGCATGGGGCTTTTCACGTCCGATCTGAAAGGAAGCGCATTGCAGAACGAAGTCTATGTCCTGCGCCTGGCCTGTCTCGACCGTCCGGGGATCTCGGCCGAAACCACCAACTTCCTGTACAAGGCCGGCTTCAACATTCTGGACGCCCAGCAGTTCGACGATCTGGACAGTGGCCGCTTCTTCTCGCGGATCGCTTTCAATGCAGTTTCCGGTTCGACCGACCTCGAGGCCGTGAAGAAGGATTTCGCCCCGGTCGCCGAAAAATTCGGAATGGAATGGTCGCTGCGCGATCATTCGCGGCCGCAGAAGGTGCTGATCCTCGCTTCCAAGTTCGACCACTGCCTGGCGGACCTGCTCTATCGCTGGCGCATCGGCGAAATCTCGATGGAACCAGTCGGGATCGTTTCCAACCACCCTCGTGAAATCTATGACGGGCTCAACTTCGGCGACATTCCGTTCCATCATTTCCCGATCACCAGGGACACCAAGCCGCAGCAGGAAGCCCGGATCAAGCAGGTGGTGGAGCAAACCGGCGCGGATCTGGTCATCCTCGCCCGCTACATGCAGATCCTGTCGGACGATTTGGCCCAGTTCCTGTCCGGGCGCTGCATCAACATCCATCACAGCTTCCTGCCGGGCTTCAAGGGCGCCAAGCCCTATCACCAGGCCCACGCCAGGGGCGTGAAGATCATCGGCGCCACCGCCCATTACGTCACCTCCGATCTCGATGAAGGCCCGATCATCGAGCAGGACATCGAGCGGGTCAGCCATCGCGACCGGCCGGATGACCTGGTACGCAAGGGGCGCGACATCGAGCGCCGGGTGCTGGCGCGGGCTGTCAGGTATCACCTGGCGGACCGGGTGATGGTGAATGGCGCGAACACCGTGGTCTTCCCGGAATAACCGCCGTTGCTGCCTGCTGTGACCGACGATCAGCCGACCACGGCGGCGCGGGCGGCGAACAGCCAGCGCCATTCGCCTTCGATCACCGCCTCGGCCTCGCCCCGGACGATCCGGTAATCGAAAGTGACCTTGCCCTGCGGCTTCACCGCATGCGGACGGATCTCGCTGACGACCAGTTCCAGCCGGATCGTGTCGCCGAACAGCACGGGCGCCTTGTAGCGGATCGTCTGCTCGATGATCGCCAGCCCCGTTCCCGCCGACAGCCCGAGCCGCTCCATCAGGCCGGACGCAATCGCGATGGTCGCGAGGCCGGGCGGGAAGGCGCCGCCGAACAGCCCGTGGGTGGCGGCGTAATCGTAATCGACATGCATCGGGTTCATGTCGCCGCTGTACATCGACCAGAACAGCCCATCGGCCTGCGTCATCGTGCGCCCCTGCGTCACGATCCGCTCGCCCACCGTGAAATCCTCGAGGAAACGCGCGGCGGGTCCGATATAGCGCTTCTGTCCGGTCATCAGCTATCCTCGCTTCGTTCATGGGCGGCGGCCTGCGTCGAGCGACCGCCCGCCTCTGTCTGGCGGACCTGCTAGGGCAATTTGCCGGCACCGGCCAGTGCGACCTGCATCGAACGGGGCCGCCGTGCAGCTTCCTCCGCATTGGAGAGTGACAGGCGGCCCGGTTGGTCCTAAGGGGGCGCCCATGGGGAGCCTGCGCGCCTTCTTCCGCGATCATCGGCAACTGGCCGCCGTGCTGGTCGCTCTGGCGCTCGCCATGAAGGCGCTGCTGCCGGCCGGCTACATGATCGGATCGGAGCCGCAGGGCATCACCATCGCGGTCTGTACCGACGCCACCGGCAAGCACGACACCAGGCAGATCGTCATCCCGCAGACCGGCAAGCCGGCCGGCGGCACGCAGGAACATGGCAAGGGCGATGGCGCCTGCCCCTATTCCGCGCTCGGAATGGCGTCGATTTCCGGAGCGGACGCGGCCCTGCTGGCCATTGCCCTGGCCCTTATCCTGGCGCTGGGCTTCGCGCCTGCGCCGGCGCTGCGCCTCAAGCGCGCCTCCTATCTCCTGCCGCCGCTGCGCGGCCCCCCGGCGCTCGCCTGACAGACTGAACCTTCCTGCCGGAATGGCCGTGCCGATGCCCTGAACGGGCGCGGGCACGCCGCGCGATGCGCGCTTGTGGCCTGCGGCGGACACCATGCACAACAGATTCCAGGGACAACCCCTATGAAAACCTCGTTTATTGCGCTTGCCGCGGCGCTGGCCTTGGCCACTTCGGCCCATGCGGAAACCACTGCGGATTCCGATAGCGATGCGGACCGCCGCAACACCATCATTGTGACGGGCCGCGCTGCTGTGAGCGAAGCGGAGCGGCAGGCGG
>CAYXTO010000012.1:0-93037 GCA_964468045.1 uncultured Caenibius sp.
CCCGCACTCCGCTAATCTACGCCGCAAGTTGTGCCAAATGTTCTGACGACGGACACTTTGCCCGCAAGTTGCCCCATTCCGCTTCTATCATCCATCGTGTCACTTATTATATCTTCTCTTTCAAACGCGGTATTATCATATTCTTTACAATGGCTCTGATCCTTCACAGGATTGATCAATCGGCTCGTCGCAGGATGGCATTGTAAACGATAAACATGAGCTATCGGGCGATTTGTGTGAAATCACTTGACCGTCTCAGCTTGCATGGTGACCCTCATTGTAAAGTCTGAGTTAACGAGCCGTTTGCCTGACGGAACTTGATGGCGGAAGGACGGGTTGGTAGTTTTTTGCGCATAAAAAGTGACCGATCCGCACTTGCGGACGGCAATGAATTGAGGTGGAGGGGCGCAATGAACGGGTCGTCCTTGATGATATTTGCCGGCAGTCCGGACAGGTGCGTCGGACGCCCGTCGATCTCTTCCAGCAAACCGGAGTGTGCAGCTTCCGTTGGCCATGCCGAATATCGGCTGACCGTCGGTTTTCGCGGGTATGAGAAATGAACGTTCAAGCCAAAGAGTTCGTTTACGCTCCTTTCCTGAAGGAGGTGATGAAGAACCCGCTGCCTTATTATGAGGTGCTGCGGCGGGACTATCCCGTCTATTACATGGAAGAATACGATGCTTACGTATTCTCCCGGTTTCAGGACATCATAGACCTGCTGTCCATCACCTCTGGCAACACCTTCGTCGCCAGCGAGCAGACGCTGCCGATGCCCGATCACATGCGGAATGTGCGCAACACCGAGGCGCCGCCGCCGCCAGCGATGGATCCGCTGCCACCCTTCTTCACCCTGCCTTCCCCGCATATCGAGGCATTGCGTCAGGCGCAGCTGCGGCCGCTCAAGCCCAAAAGCGTCCTGCGGATGGAGGATTTCGTTCGGGAAACGGCGAACGCGCGGCTCGATGTGCTGATCCCACGCAAGAAGTTCGATCTGACCCAGGAATATGGCGGGATCGTATCCGCCAGCTACATGTGCAGCGTCTTCGGCATTCCGGTGTCGGAGGCCAAAGGCCTGCTGAACCTGGTCAACAGCCTGACCGTCGTCGACCAGGAAAAAGGTGGGGTGAACCTCGACAAGGCCTATCAGGGGCTGACGGATTTCATCCACCCCTGGGTGGTCGCGCGCCGCAAGGCGGGCGCCGATGGCAGCGTGCCGATCATAGATGACCTGATCGCCTACCGGATCGGCGGCGAAGACGGACGTACCCTGCGTGACGAGGAGATCGCATCGCAGCTTCTGGCCGTTCTTTCCGGCGGGGTGGAAACCGTGCCGAAGATCACCGCGCATGGGCTGCTCGAATTGTCGCTGCGCCCGGATCAACTCGCGGAGGTCCGGTCCGATCTGGCCAGGAACGTGCCGATCGCGGTGGAGGAGATCATTCGCTATTGCGCTCCCGCGCAATGGTTTGCCCGGACGGTTCACAAGGAAGCGACGGTTGCGGGGCAGCATCTGAAGCCAGGCCAGCGCGTTATCGCCCTGTTCGGTTCGGCCGCACGCGACGAACGGGAATTCGATCGGCCGAATGAATTCATCTGGAACCGCAAGATCGCGCGCGTGCTGTCCTTCGGCTTCGGGCAGCATTTCTGCATCGGCGTACATGTCGCCCGCATGGAATTGCGCGTGATGATCCAGGAATTCCTGCGCCGTGTCTCGAAATTCGAATTCGTGATGGAGGAAGCGGTCCGTTACCCGAGCAGCTTCCAGTGGGGCTGGAACAGCCTTCCCGTCGTCGTCGAGGGCAAGTGACGCTGACTTCCTGCTGCGAATATTTTGAACGGAGCTGAGGCGATGCCGAAAATCATAGTGGATTGGAGTCTTTGCGATGGAAATGGAGTATGCGCGATCGAAGCGCCCGATCTATTTTCCATGGACGATGACGACAATCTGATCGTCCTCAAGGAAATCTTCGATCTCTCCGACATGCCTGCCGCGGAGGCGGCCGTGAGGCTTTGCCCGAAGCGAGCTCTCACGATCGAAGCCTGATCCGATCTCGTGAAACCGTCTTCCATCGCCATCGTCGGCGCGTCCCTGGCCGGCCTGAATGCCGCTGCGGAATTGCGCAGGGCCGGATATGAGGGCCGGCTGACCATCATCGGCGCGGAGCAGCATTATCCCTATGATCGTCCGCCGCTCTCGAAGGAGATCCTGCGACAGCAATATGGCCCCGAAAAGCTGTGGCTAGCATTCGATCCTGCGCAGATCGATGCGGAGTGGAAGCTCGGCATATCGGCGACCGGGCTGGAGGCAGCCGCACGGCGGATTCATCTGGATGACGGAACCAGCGATACTTATGATGGGATTGTCATCGCATGCGGCGCCCGCCCGAGGCCGTTGCCCGGCATCCATCTCGGGGGCGTGCATATGCTGCGCACGCTTGATGACGCGCTGGCGCTGCGGTCCGATCTGGCGAAAAAGCCGTCGCGGATGGCTGTGGTAGGGGGCGGCTTCATCGGCCAGGAGGTCGCGGCCTCGTGCAGAGAACTCGGCATCGAGGTGACAATGGTGGAAGCCAATGCGCCGGCACAGCACGTGGTTGGGCGCGATGTCGCCCTGTTCCTCGCCGATATGCATGGGCGGAAGGGCGTCGATGTGAGGCTTGGCGCAAGCGTTCAGGCAATAGAGGGCGCGGATCGCATCAGCGGCATTTCACTGTCGAACGGAGAGTTCATCGAGGCCGCGATTGCGGTTGTAGGCATCGGGGTAATACCCAATACCGATTGGCTGTTGGGCTCGGGGCTGGAAATCGGCATCGGCGTCATTTGCGACCGCACCTGCCTGGCTGCGCCGGGTATCGTCGCCGCCGGCGATATTTGCCGATGGCCGAACGAACGCTACTCGGAAATGCGCCGGGTCGAACATTGGGACAATGCCGCCCGGCAAGGCGCTTTTGCGGCAAGGCGCCTGCTGATGAGCGAGGAAGAGGCCGCCGAGGCCAGCTACGCTCCGGTCCCCTGGTTCTGGTCCGATCAGTATGGTTCGAAACTTCAACTGGTCGGATCGGCAGCGGGCCACGAGGAGGTGCATGTCTCCCTTTGCGATCGCGAGGGGCCGAAAGTGCTGGCTCTCTACCGGCGAGGCGAACGAATGACCGCAGCCTTCGGTATCAACAACGCAAAATCCATATTGAAATACCGCCGTTTGCTTGAGGGCAGGGTAGGCTGGCGGGACGCCTTGGATATGGAACCGGCAAACTAGATGCGATTGTGAAATCGGTGCCTCTTATTCATGGTTCTCCGTGAGCTGGATGAGCGCGTTGAAGTAATCCTGCTTGAACTGTCGGCCGAGCCGCGATGCTTCGACCATGTCGAAGCCGTGATAGGCGCCGGGATACACCCGCAGACCCAGGGGAATGCCGGCGGCGATCAGGCGCTGGGCGTAGATCAGGTTCTCATCCAGAAAGAGATCCAGCGCGCCGACGAGCATGTGCGTTGACGGGAGGCCGGAGAGATCTGCTTCCCGCGCCGCCGCGGCATAGGGGGAGACACCGTCCGAGCCGGGCTCGCAATCGAGAATGCAGGACCAGCCCACGGAATTGTAGGTCCGTGTCCAGATGAATTCTCCGAGATGGATGTCCGGCTGGGTCGTGGTGCCGGTACGATCGTCGAGCATCGGATAGACCAGGAGCTGGCCGGCAATGGTAAACTCGCCTCTATCGCGCACGAGGATGACCAGGGATGCCGCCAGGCCGCCGCCCGCGCTTTCACCACCGATTATGATACGGTTCGGATCGACGCCGAATTGCGCGGCATTCTCATGGAAATATTTCAGCGCGGCATAGCAATCTTCGATCGCCCCGGGAAACTTTACTTCGGGGGCAAGCCGGTATGAGGGCGAGAACACGACATAGTCCAGTTCCTGGGCAATTGCCTGATTGCGGGCTTCCGTCATTTCGGGAACGCCCATGATGAAGCCGCCGCCATGAATCTGGAAGTATCCCGGCCGCAGGCTCGAAGATTTCTTGCTGGGGCTGTTCACCAGAACGCGGATGGATGGCGCGCCTGCCGGACCGGGGATCTGCAGAATCTCCCGCCGGATATTCTCATTCGGCAGGACCGCAGTAGCGGCGAGATTGTCCAGCAAGGTCTGACGTAACGTGGCCAGTTGCGCTGCCGAGATATCGGAAATTGGCCATACCGTCAGGAAATCTCGCAACTCCGGATCAACCATGTTCAAGGAGCGGAAGGTCATGTCATGCATCCGGCCTGAATCCCGTTAATTTATTTGATTAAATACAGATGGTGAAATTTAATATTTTACCCGGATAGTGGCGCCGTAGGTTGCGGGCCTGCCCGGATAGCGAACAATCGCATCGGCAAGAGTTACTCTGTTCGTCAGGTAATATTTATTGAAGACATTCTTGCCGAAGAGCATGAATTCCCATTTGTCATCGGAATCCTTGATGCCGGCGCGCAGGTCGACCAGAGTGTATCCGTCCATTTGATAAAGGCGCTGGCCGTTCACGATTTCGGCTTCGCCGCCGACGACCGACACGCTCTTGCTTTTCGCGCTCACGCTGGCGCCGATGAAAGGTGAGAGCCCTCCCATATCCCATTCGTAATCCAGGCTTCCCGAGAGCTGGTATTTGGGGGTGAAGGGCATGGTGAAGCCGGCGAAATCGTCCAGGTTGCCCGATCCGTTCACGCCGATGAATTCGTCGATCTTCGCCCGGGTGTAGGTGGCGGAGACGTCTGCAACCAGGCCGGGTATCGGCACCAGAGTCACTTGCAGCTCGGCGCCCTTGATGGTGGATTTCGGAATGTTGACCAGGGCTTCATTGACCCCGAAAATCGGGTCGATGAGCTTGGATCTCAGTTGCTTGTCCTTGTAGTCGTAATAATAGGCGGCGGCATTTATGACGAGCCTGCGCTGCAGCAGCTCCAGCTTGGTTCCGATCTCGTAGGAGAGAACCGATTCCTGCGTAACCGGGAAATACTGCAGGTAGGTCGCGGCCGCCGCGGTGGTGAAGCTGCCGGCCTTGTATCCCTTGGCGATGTTGCCATAGAGCAGCACGCCGTCGGTCGGCTTGTAGTCCACGCCAACCCGCCACGACAGATTATCCTCGTTCAGTTCGCCCCGGAATGGCGGGCCTCCCCGGAAATCTTCGAGCAAGGTGTAACAATCCCCTGGCCCGAGCGCGGGGACATTCTCGCCTGTGAGCGCACGGGAAAGACCGGTGAAGAAGGCATTCAGGAGCTGGCTGTCGTCCGGATCGTAGCCGCAATTTTCCGAGCTGCGATTCGCCTTGGTATAGCGCGCGCCGGCTTTCAGGGTGAATTGCGGCGATACGTCATACTCCACATTGCCGAAGGCTGCGTAATTCTCCAGCTTCTGCTTGTTGCGGAAGCCGGCCGCGAAAAAGGCGAGGGCCGCGGTCGTGGAGGAGTCAGAGAAGGTCTGCTGCAGATCCTCCAGGGTCTTGGTGTATTCGTAATTGCCGCCGACGACCCAGCGCAAGGGCGCCTGCCCCCCGTTCGCGAGCCGGAGCTCCTGGGAGAAGCTCTTGATATAGCCCTTGTCCGAGTAGAACTGGATGATGTCGAGCGAGGTGCCGTCGACGTCTTCGCTCTGGTTCTTGCGGAAGTTCACATAGGCCGAGATTGAGGTCAGGGTGATGTCGTCGGCCACGTCCCAATCTGTCCGCAAGGCGATCTGATAAAGGCGGTTGTTCGCAAAGGGTTCGTTATCGAGAGACCAGTCCGCGGCGCGCGGCTTGTCGGGCGCGACCGGATAATTCATGAAATAGTCGGGAGCGGCTTGCGGCTGCTGCGGGAAAGGCGCGGTATATTGCGGCGTGATCGGATCCGACTTGTCCTTCCAGCCATTGACGTTGAGCGAAAAGCGGAGCCGGTCCGAAGGCTCCCAATCGATCAGAAGTCGTCCGGCGTAGGTTTCCGTCTTTCCGGTCTTGTCGTCCCGCACATAATTCACCTGCCACGCGTCGCCATGGGCGATCCGGCCCGAGAGGCGGGCGGTGAGATTGGGTGCCAGGGGGCCGCTAATATAGGCTTCGCTCTCTATGGTGTTGAACCGGCCGTAGGTCAGGCTCGCGCCGGCCCGGAATTCCTCCGTGGGCTTGGCGGCGATGTAGTTGATGGCGCCGCCAGTGGAATTCTGCCCGAACAGCGTTCCCTGCGGACCCTTGAGAACCTCGATTCTCTCAAGATCGAATGCCGTCAGCTTCGTCAGCACGGGAAAAGCCAGCGGCACTTCGTCCAGATAGACGGATACGGCGGGATAGGCGGCCAGGGTGGTTTCGTAGAAGCCGATGCCACGCAGGGTGAAGACCGGGGCATTGAAGGTCCCCTCCGTGTAGGAGAGGCCCGGCACGGCTTGCGCGATGTCGCTGAGGCCGGAAATATTCTGGCGAGCCAGCGCGTCTCCGCTCAGAGCGGTTATCGACAGCCCGACGTCATTGATGGATTCCGCTCGCTTTTGCGCCGTTACCACGATTTCCCTGACGCCGGAATCATCCCGCGCGACAGATGCTCCCTCGTTTGCGGGCGGCTCGGTCTGAGCATTCGCTATAGATACAGCAGTAATGCTTGATGTTGCAGAAAGAAAAGCGAGAGAAAGTTTACTAGTGGAGAAGGCGCGTATGCCCATCTGATACCTCCCTGGTTATTTTCTAAATTTATCGTTTTTTAAGGAGGTATTTCAAAAATCAAAATTGGCCAAATTGTAAAAAGGTTTTTCTGCTGAGATTGACAATCTGACGATTGACGGACTCAATGCTCTCCTGCTTTATATCGAACTCATTTTCTGTTTGGAGATTGTAAACTTCCTGCGACGGCTGAGAAGGACGTCGTGTGAAATTTTGCCGGGAGAGTCCGATGCCAATACCTATTGAAGAAATTCAGGCGAAATTCGAAATGGAAGAGCGGCTCAAGGTTTTCTGCCGGGGCTGCGACCGTAACGATGTCGACCTCATGCTGTCGGCCTTTCATCCAGACGCCATGGCTGATTACGGATATATGAAGGGCACCGCGCGGGAATTCTCCGAGTGGGTGGTGCAGACCCATGAGGAGAACTTCACGCACACCACGCATGAATTGTCCAACATGCTCATCTCGCTGGATGGAGATCGCGCGACCAGCGAAGCCTATATGGACAGCCGCCTGCGCTACAAGGATGGCGATGGCTTCAGCGAGGTTTTCACCTCGGTGCGCTATCTCGGGAAGTGGGAACGGCGCAACGATATCTGGAAGATGGTCCATCACATGGCGCTCTGCGATCGTTTCCGCACGATCAGGGTCGAGTATGACGAGGAGATCGCTCACTGGTTTGCGAAACTTCCGCAATCCACCATGGACAAGAACGATATCTCCTACGAATACATCAAACGGGCGACCGGATAGGCGCGGCACTGTCCGGCATGGCATTGTGTAGCGCGGCCAGGGCAGGTTTCCGGATTGCCTGCCCGGCTTGTGAGCAGGGTTTTCAGTTCCGCGGCCGGTTCGCCAGGCGCGAAAGGCGGTTCGAGAGCGTGGTGACCCCTATCACGTCGGTCACATTGCTGAACCCGACCCGGGCGCCCATCGTCCAGCGATAGAGGCTCTGGAAGGATATGAAGCTGGTATAGGCGGTGTGCCACGGGGCCGCCGCGATCGCCGCGCCGACCATCTCCCACTGCCGCCCTTTCGCGTCGGTGATGCGCACCACCCTGTGCATGCCCAGCATTCCCACGCTTTCCGCGTCTATTTCTGCCGCAGTGATGGCGCATACTTCGCCATCGACCAGTGCGTAGCCGAAGCGGAAGGTGGTGTAGACGGGCTGTCCGTTCACCACATCGAGCGTGACCACGAGATGGAAGGCGAGGTCGTCTCCGAAGGTCAGGTGCATCCAGGATACGGGCGCGGAGTTCCATTCCGCGCGAGGCCCCCAGCTTCGATCGAGCCCGTCGACGCAGGAGACCGCGAAGCGGTGGCCGTAGAGTTCCAATTCGCCTTCGATCCGACCGACGAGATCATAATGCCCCTTGGTCCAGGAATCGCCCGCCCCGGTCGACGCTTCCGGATCGCCCTCGAAGACTTCGAGCATGGGGTTCTGCGCCGGATCGAGCGGATCGAACGGATCCATCAGCCCCTTGAACTGCAGGTCGAAACGGCAAAGCCCCTCACGCCCTTCGTAACGGAAGTCGTAATCGCGCGCACCGTTGCTTCCCTTCACCGACATGCCGTTGGACAAGGTGAAGTCGGCCATGGTTTCCGGGCATTTCACATGCATGGGGGCGTCGGAATAGTCCGCGGTCCATGCGTTCGCGTGAATGCCCTGATGGATATAGACGGAGGAAAGGCACACCCCGGCATTGGGCCGGCATAACACATAGGCATTGCCGCTGATCCGCGCTTCGGGAACGGAGAATATCAGGAACAGCGTTTCCGCATGATCGAAATCGGGCGAATTCTGGTTGTGGAAATCGAGGTCTCGGTCGGTGATCACAGGGCTTGTCCAATCGGCTGGTTCAGGCGGAGAGCGCTTCAAAGAAGCGCACGGAAGGCTGGTCGGCGCAATGCTGGACCACCCGGTCGATATCGCCGCGCTCGATCCGCCAGGCAAGATAGGCGTCGTAATGCGGGCGCGATTGCCATTGCTCGACACACAGGATGCCGTCGTCATCGCTGTCGCCGAAGGCCTCTATAGAGAGGCATCCCTCATATTCACGGGTGACGGGCAGGAACTCGGCAAGCACCGCCTCGAGATCGCCGCGTCGGCCGGGCTTTTCCTTCATTTCGAAGATGACTGTGCATGGCATCGCTGTTTCCTCTCTTCTTCGCGCCTGGATTCAGGCGCTCCATTCCGGCGGAGCCAGTTCCTCGGGCTTCAGCTCGAAGCCGAATGGCGTGCACCACTGGCGGCATTGGGTCAGGATCGCTCCGCTGCGGTCCAGGATCAGCTTGTCCAACTCCGCCGCGTGCCGTGTCCGGGCCGAAGCGTCCGAAAGGCTTGCGATGAGATCACGCAGGTCGCTGGTTGCCGCCTGATAGGCATCCAGATCCGCTTCAGGGTCATCGAGCATCTGCCGGCCGGCGGCGATGGCGCCCGCCAGCACCGAAGCTTGCCCGGGCAATGCGGGGCTTGCCAGATCGATCGCATCCTGCGCGAGGCGCATATAGGACCGGAGTTCCATCCGGTAATAGCGCCGTGCCTCCGGCAAGCGGATCTTGACGAAATTCAGAGTGGCGATTGCCAGATGGAGTTGCTCGGCCACGTGCTTTTCCGCCCCCTCAAGCGCGGGCGCCACAACTTCCTCCAGCGCTCGCAAAGCGACCTGCAGTTGCACATCGAAAGATTGGTTCATGCGGTCGCTCCGAGAAAGTGATCGCGCAAGTCGGAAAGCGCGATGTAGCCGACGCCGACGACGAAATTGACCAGCACATCCTGATGCGTGCCGCCCATGCGGGATGCTCTCGCTGACGCGGCAAGTGTCAGCACAACGACAAGATACCGGTTGAAGATATTGAAATACTTGATTCTCTCCGGATCGACAGAGAGGCCTGAAGCTGCCGCATAGGCCGAGTAGAGATCCTCGGCCTGCATCATCCCGGATGCGAGCGGCGTTTTCTCGTCTTCGGCGTAGTGCTGAAACGGGGGCATTGTCGCATAGGTCAAATCCTGATGGCGATCGCCCAGGGTCGCTCCTTCCCAGTCAAGCCATGCGGTGATCTTCCCTTGATCCTCGTCGAACAGGAAATTACCGCTGCGGTAATCGCCATGGATGATGGAGACCTTGTCGAGCGGCGGCGCATTGTCGATCAGCCAGCGATAGACGATCTCCATGATCGGCTCTTCCTCGACCCGATCCTCCTCCCACACCCGGCGCAAGGCATTGACCTGCTTGATGATCGATGCGTTGGAGCCGACTTGCGGACGCTCGAAATGCTCGAGGGCCGGCAGCGGGGGTATATCCATGTTGTGCAGCCGGGCGAGCAGTTCGACGAAATGCGGGGCCAATCTGGCCCGCAATTCGGGGCCGTAATTCTGGCCCAATCCCGAAACCTTGCCGGAGTCATAGGATGGCTTCGCGGTGCCGCTCGCAAAGCTGTATATCATGGCCGGATAAGGCAGGAACTCGGCATTGGCGTCGACCCAGTACGGTCGCGGCGCCGGGATCACCCCCTCCACCGCCTCCAGCACCTCGAATTCACGGCGGCGGCTGGACTCCGTCACTGAAGCGGCCGGCTCCATGCGCAAGACCATCCTGTCGCAGGCATTGCCGTCGGATGGGTCTTCTCCCTTCCAGTGAAGGTCGAAGACCACCTGCAATTTCGACGCTCCCCCGGACATCCACCGCGCATCTTCGAGGCGCACGGGATAGCCGAGCCTGTGCTCGATCAGGGCGCGCCCGTTCTCCACAATGCGTTCGAGCGTGACGGCCTGATAGCCGGGGCCGTTGCGGCGGCGCATCTTGCGCGTGTAGATCGCGTCGATCTCGGTTTCCGTCGGATAACGTTCCCGGATTCCCGCGATGACATCCTCCGTCGGCTTGCTGCGCGCGGTCTCATCGATGATCGTGTATTCGCCCGACATCAGGTTCTCTTCCCCGATCAGGTGTAAAGATCGTCGGCCATGTTGAGCGACAGATAATATTGCCCAACGAAATCGGCGATGTGGCTGTAGCCCACCCGGTCGCCGGATTCCCACCGCATCAGGGTTTGATATCCAGCGCTGGACGGATTGAAATTGTACCAGGGACCGGCGGCAATCGTGGTGCCGTTTGCTTCGTATACATTGCCCCGGTCATCTTCGAAGCGCGCCTTCGCGCTGGTCACCAGCATGTCGGAACGCTTTGCACTAAGCTCCGCCGACATCAGCGGGCGCCGTTCGCCATCCACAAGGACATAGCCATAGCGGAAAGGACCGTATTTGACCTTCCCCTCCTCGAAGTCGAGGCCAACCACGAAGAAAGCCCCCAGGCCTTCGCCCAGTTCGACATGCACCCAGCTCGCGCCCTTGTTGCCCCAATCCTTCCGCGGGCCCCAGCTCTTGTTGACACCTTCGATGCAGTCGACCGGGTAGGTCTTGTCGCGCAGTCTCAGCCAGCCCTTGACGCGCCCCTTGCCTTCGAGATGCCCGTTGTTCCAGCCGTCATAGCCCTCGACATGCGCATCGCTGACCTGGGGTACCTGTGCCGGGTCGCGTGTGTCTGTCGGATCGCAGACCGCGGAATAGGTGAATTCCAGCGAACACACCCCGTCGAGCGAGTTATAGCGATATTCGAACTCCCGCTCGCTGTGAGCCTTGAAGGTGAGGCCGTTAGCCAGCGTGAAGTCCGAGAAATCCTCCGGACAGCGCAGGTGCATCTGGGAATCATTGTGATGCAATTGCCAGGGGTGGAAACACATGCCCTGGTGGATTTCTATCGAGCTGTGGCAGACGCCCAGATTGGGGCGGGTCAGCACATAGATGTTACCGCTGATGGCGCATTCCGGAACCGAGAAGATGATGAACAAGGTCTCGGTCCAGCTGTCGTCTTCCGGATTGCGCGGATGGAACTTGTAATCGTCTGCAGTAATCATCTTTCTCTCCACCCGGTCGTTGCCGGGAAAGGCAGGAAACGTTCGGCCTTCACATGAACGTTCCGAAGCGTTCCCTGCCTTTATACCTCAGAACTTGTATCCTACCTCGAACAGGAAGGTTCGCGGCTCGCCGGGAACAACGATATTGAGGCCGAACAGGCTCGCGAATCCGATACCCCCGGTATAATATTCCTTGTCAAAGGCGTTCTTGACCAGCGCCGCGATGGAAAAGCCCTTGTCCTTCTGCTCCAGGCCCACCCGGAAATTGGCCAGCGCGTATCCGGAAATCTTCGTGTTCGGATTGAGCGATTTTCCGGTTGAGCTGAAGTAGTTGGAAGACTGGGCATAGACGTCGCCATGCAGCGTCGCCTCGAAGCTTTCGCTCACTGGAAACTTGGCATCCGCATAGAAAGCCCCGGACCATTTGGGCGTGTCCGGATAGGTATCGAAATCCGCGAAGCTCGTCGCCCCTTCGGTGCCCAGCACGGCGACGCGATTGTCGGTGAAACGAGCATGGGTGTAATTCAGGTTGCCGCCCAGCCTCAGCCATTCGGCCGGCTCGATGCTGCCATCGAGCTCCACGCCCGAGACCTTCGCCTTCGGCACGTTGACCGTGATGCCGGCCAGGCCGCCATAGATCGCGACATAGTTGGCGCGCTGCACGTTCTTGATCCACATGCTGTAGGCGGCAAGGTTCAGGCGGACCGGCATTTCGCCGGCGTATCCGCGATATTTGGCGCCGATTTCCACGTCCGTCGCCACTTCCGGCCGATATTCGCCGCCCGAGACATTGGCGAAACCGGGGGTGGGCGGGGCGTGGAAGTTGAAGCCCCCGCTGCGGAAGCTGCGCCGTGTGTTGGCATAAAGCAGCAGATCGCTGTTGACCTGGTTCTGCAGCCCGAAGGTCCAGCTCAGCTTGTTGAACGTATCCTTCTGCGGGGCGATGAAGCGGCCATCTTCGTAGAACGGGATCCAGGCGGGATTGGCGATCGGCGAATACTGGTCGTCATCGTCGCGAACGAACTTGATCTTCTCCGAGGTGTAGCGCAGCCCGGCGGTGACCTTGAAGCCGGCCAGGCCGGTGTCGAGGGTGGCCTGCGCATAGCCCGCGATGGATTTGCTGGTCGTGGTGCCGGCATTGATCTGCGGTGGCAAGCCGATGCCATTGAGGATGAAGCTGGTGTTGTGGAGATGCTCGCTGGAATCGGAGTAGTAGCCGCCGACCACGAAATCGAGCCTGTCATCCAGCGCCTTGCCCAGCAACTGCAGCTCTTCCGAATACTGCTTGATCAGGCCGTCGCCGCCGAAGGGGCCGGTATCCGCGTTGCCACGGCCATCGATGCCGAAGCGGGTGCCATCGATCTCGCCGGCCTCGAAGTATTTGGAACGCACGAAGCCGAACACGTTCTTGAGCTGCACGCTGTCGGACAGCTCGAGCGTCGAAATGTTCGAGACGATCCACTTGCGCGTGCGGTGCTTGCCGACCGAATCCACATCGACGACATAGGGGCCGCGTTCCTTCTGCGCCGCCCCGAAATCCTCGAGCTCGGGAAACAGGAGATTGCTCGGCACGAAGGGATTGCCGGGCACATTGTTTGCGGCAGGCACGACATAGGAGACGACCGGCGTGAGGCTCGATCCGCCGGCACGGAAATAATCGATGACCAGTTCATTGCTGAACTGTCCGTCGGGGAACAGGGTAACGCTTGCGCGCACGCCCTGGCGGTCGATCTCACCCAGCCTGTCGCCGTAATACAGATTGCGTTGCAGCCCATCCCGTTCGCGATGCACCGCCGCCACCCGCAGCAACAGCGTATCGGGCGCGATGGGAAGATTGATCGCGCCTTCGAGCTGGAAATCGTCGAACCTGCCGTAGCGCGCCTTGACATAGCCGCTCAACTCCTCGGTCGGCTTGGCCGTGGTGAAGAGAACCGCGCCGCCGGTCGCATTGCGCCCGAACAGAGTGCCTTGCGGCCCCTTCAGGACCTGGACCGACTGAAGATCGTAAAAGGCAGTCGATCCCGCGCCGCCCACCTGGACTTCGTTCACATAGGGCAGCACCGACGGCAGCGAGCTGGTGTAGGCGTCCACCGTCTGGCCGCGCAGCGAATAGTTCAGCTGATTGTCGTTCTGGCTTGCGCGCACGGTAAGGCCTGGCGCCGCAAACTGGAGATCGCGTTCCGAGGTCACCGCCTTCTGGGCCAGCGCCTCGCTGGAAACGACCGAGACCGCCACCGGCGTCCGCTCCAGCGTTTCCGACTTGCGCTGCGCCGTGACGATGATTTCATTGGAACCGAGGCCGGCGGGGGCGCCCGCATCGGCAGGTTCCTGGGCCATGGCGCCGACCGGCGCGGCCATCGCCCCGACCAAGGTGAAAGCTGCACTCGATCGCAAGATCATCCGCAAGTTACCCATCATTTGCTCCTCCATCCACGTGCCGCCCAATCCGCCTTCCGAAGGCGGCGGTTCGGTCGTTTCTTCGATCGGGCTGGCTGGAAATTCCCTGCTCGCAGCCCCCGAATCGTAAGCATGTTTACACTCTCGAATTGCATTTGCAAGCCGATCATTCGTTTTATAAAATACTTATATTTTATATAATATACTGTTTTATATATATTTTATGAACCGATCATACGTTACATTTTTTACGGATAGGGTGGGGCGTGGGGGTATGGAGCTATGGAGGGGTTGGGAAAGCCGGCGCTGCAATGCATGACGGCGGCCGAGTCATTTGATAGAGCGCCGCCCCGATGAAACGACCGATCGCAATGCGTAAGACACTGGCGGAACTGGCGATGCGCACCGCCGCCCAATCCGGGCTGGACACGGTTTCGCTGCGCAATATCGCGCGTCAGGCCGGATGCTCGACGGCGGTGATCTTCCAGAATTTCGAAGGAAAGGCCGAGCTGCTCCTGGCGGCTGCCGAGCTGGCCGCACGGCACGATGCGGAGCTTCACAATCGCCTGCGGGCCGGGGTTGACGGCCTCATCACCGGCCACCTCGCCTTTTCGGATTTCCTGTCATCCTATGTCGAATCCCGCGTTGCCGCGCCCCAGGCCCGCTTCCTGTCCGAAGTGCTGATCAAGCTGTGCGGCGATGATCGATATCGCGCGGTGCTGCTGCGCTGGCACGAGCGCAGGAAGGAATTCTGGCAGGAGGTCCTGGCCCCATACAGCTTCGGCGAGCAGATGGGCCCGATCGTGGCGGAATATTGCCTGATGGAGGAAATCTACGCCTATTCCCTGCACGATCAGCCGCGCTTCCAGCTGCTTCAGCGCGAGACCATCCGGGCCTTGACCGACGCCTGCTTCCATGATGGCGCGGCCTCGGGCCTGACCAACCGCGTCATCCGGATGCTGCAGTGGAAATCCTACGAGGAACGCAGGCAATCCTCCAGCAACCGTGCGGCAATGCCGGAGCAAATGCTCGGCCATGCGGTTGAAATCATCAAGCGCGACGGGATCGGGGCGCTCAACCAGCGCAGTCTGGCCCAGCGCGCCGGCGTTTCCTCATCGATGATCGCCTATCATTTCAACGACATGAAGACCTTCACCAACGAAGCGATCTGGCGCGCGCTGGTGAAGGGAATTCCCGGAGAGTTCGATCCTGACAGCATCGTCACGCTTCCCCGGACCATTCCGGAATGGGTCGAATTTCTCCATGCGACCTTGCTGACGCCCCCGTCGGAAACCCAGGTCGGCTTCTATGTGAGATTTTCCCGGATGACTGCCGAGGCAGCCTTGCTGGCCTGCTCAGAGCATACGCTCGTCCCGCTCATGGCATATCTGCGCGAGATCGACGGCTGGGGCACGTATCGCCTGAGCCGCAACATTCCCTCGGTGGCCGGCCATATGCACCATGAACATGCGGCCGCCTTTGCGGTCTGGATCAAGGCCGAAGCCCTGCTGCATCACTCGGGCCTGGTCGACCCTGCCGATGGACGCGACCGGATCGCCAATGCCATGGCATTGATCTTCCCGCACAAGCAGCTGCGTTGAAGCTGCACGAAGCTGGCAGGCCGGCCGCCGGGATTGGCGAAGCGGAAAGGGCGGTCGGCAGCGACGGATGCCGCACTCCGGAATGGCCGCCTTACGAGTTCGCCAGCTGCGCCGCTTCCGCATGGGTTATGGCTACTTCCAGAACAAGCGCGGCCCGCAAGGCATAGGGCTGGCTCACCGGACGGCCCAGTCCGTCCGCCAGACGGTAGTGTATCTTCAGCGGCTTGCTCATATCCGAATTGCCCCATTGAGAAATCGATCCCGCCGAGAAATTCCACAGGCTTCGGCGAATATCCAGCGAGAGCGTGGCGCCCTGCACTTGCAGCCTGCTCACTTGCGCCTTGGCGAGCTTGTAGCACTGGATGAGCAGATGTTTCTGCGCCCGATCCGCCATGCCGGACCAGCCCGCCCGTTCCTGGTCGGAGTGCGGGATCGCTGAAACAAACCGGGCTGGAAAAAAGTCCTCCTTCACTCCGTTTGCGATCAAACGCTCCCGCAGATCAGAGTCTTCTCCTCCCCAGCCTTGAAACACTTCATCATAGCCTTCCAAGGCTTCGAAATCCGCGCGATGGCAGATCAGGGCGCCGAACAAGTCCCGGCTCCTGCGGCCCTGCGGATCGGCTTCGATCCAGTAGAACCGGCCAGGCTCGACATTGGCGCGCATCCAGTCGATCCAGCCGGGCTCGATCCGGACATCCGCGTCCACGAAGACCAGCCATTCCGCGCTGGCCGCGCCAGCCCCGATGTTGCGGGCACGAGCGAGGCTGAAGGCAGTCTCGGAATGGCTCCGCAGGACTTTCACGCCAGGAAAATTCGCCTCCACCCAGTTCCCGGTGCCATCAGGGCAGGCGTCATCCACCAGAATCACTTCGACATCGGGCTGTGCCGCCATGAGCGGCAGGGTTTCGCGGACGTGATGCAATCGTCCCCGGCAGGTCGTGATCAGGGAAAACCTAGTCTGCGACATATATGCTGCGGGCATTGCCTTTCCCGCCGTAAGTTATGATGGCGAACATGCTGGCGTACCGTGAGCAAGGTTGATGCGGCGGAAGATCTGAAATTGAAATATTGCATAACTCGGTTCCGGATGCAAAATGCAGCATTGGCAATCGTGGACGACGCGCATGAGTGTCTTGATAGCCGCTGCCTTCGCCGCCCTGGGAAGCCATTCGATCTCCATCGGATCGAATGGCGCGTCCGATTTCGGGGGCGCAACCCCGATCAATCCGCGCGAGTGGGTGACGCCGGACGACTGGCCTTCGGATCCGACGCTTGCCTACGAAGAAGGCGTTGTCGTCGTCAATTTCGACATCAGCGAGATGGGGCAGGCCAGAAATTGCAAGGTCGTCGTATCGAGCGGCCATGAGCGGCTGGATGCCATTCCTTGCCGAGTGATCGAGGCGCGGGCCTGGTTCGAGCCGGCCCTCGACGCCGGGGGGAAGCCAAAGCCGACGAAGGCGCAAACCTCCATCGTCTTCAGCAGGCCGCGCGAATGATCCCGGGAAAGCGGCGCTGCGGGTCGTAGGCTCTCATGGTGGGTCCACAAGGACGGAATAACGGCAGGTCAGTGAAATCCGCGAGAGAGATGTTGACGATCGGGCGATCCTCGTGGCACTCGCACGGCACCTGGCCGGGCCCCTTGTAAGGCGAATTGCATAAGGGGCAGGTCAATGCGCACTCAAGTGCTTGATATTGCGGGCGTAGCTCAATGGTAGAGCAGAAGCTTCCCAAGCTTACGACGAGGGTTCGATTCCCTTCGCCCGCTCCATCCCCTAAATCCGGAAAATCCGCCGTCCCTGTCCCGAGGGTTCCTGCGAGTCCTTCCTGAATGGCTTTCCTACCTGCGCGAAATCTGGCTTATCCTGCCGGATGACACCTATTGCATCGCGTAGCCCTCCTTGTCCCGCCTACAGGCGCATTCGCACGGGCGGAAAGAGGGCCGCGCGAAAGGTCACACAGTTGCACACCGGCTTTTCACCCTGGAACGGCTGTTTATCGCGAGCTACGGCGCGTGCGCAGGCCGAAATCGAAATCCACATTTCCGGCGTTTTGTGTCAACCGGCTCACCCCGCTGTCCCTCTTCGTCATCCCAGCGAAAGCTGGGATCGTTGTGGAGAGCGCGCTACATTGCCGAGAGAGATGCCAGCCTTCGCTGGCATGACGGACGGTGTCTGGCATCCCGCCAGCCCGAAGAACACCAGATGTCCGCTTTCGAGCGGTTGCGGATCTGCCCGGCCCGTGGGAAATGGGCCGCGTGATGCATATGCACTCGCCGATATTTCGAAAAAGCGGACGTTGCGCGACGAGGATCAAAGCCACCATGCCGACACCAGTTCACCCTGCGGGATGGAATCCTTCGCCCGCTCCGGCTTCCCCTTCCCTCGCGCGAGGCTGACCGGCGATGCCCGCATTTTTCCTGACCATGCTGGCCACCGTGATGGCCTCGTTCGGAGGACGGGATTACCGGCTGGTGGCCCATCTTTCCTCCCGGCTGGGCGCGTCTCCCATCCTGCTGGCCGTCGCCTGGTTGAGCGCGGCGGTCACCGCCGTGCTCGCCGGGTTGGCCGGCATGGGACTGGCCGCCTTGCTGGCCCCCAACGCGAAGTCGATGCTCGTGGCGATCGCGCTGGTGCTGGCCGCGGCGGAGCTGGCCTGGCCCTGGCAATGGCGCCAGGCGGAGGAGCCGACCCGATCGTCCTTTGCCATCCTGCTGGTGCTGGTCGCGGCGCAGATCGGGGATGGCGCCCGGTTCCTGATCCTGGCCATAACCATCGCGACGGGCGCGCCCTGGCTTGCGATTGTCGGCGGGGCCGTGGGCAGCGCCGCGGTGCTGACCGTGGGCTGGAACCTGGGAACCCAGCCCGACGCCGCGCGCCTGTTCCGCCGGATCAGGGTGGGATTGGCGGTGGCGCTCGCCCTGGCGGGGGTTGTCATCGGCATTCTGGCGAGAGGATTGGTGGGTTGATCGATAAAAACGATCATCGAGACTGCAATTTGTGTCGCAACTTGGTGTTCGATTAAGCGTAGGGTGAACGCACAGATTCGTAAGGGGAAAGACAATGAGCAAGAAAGGCGACAACGCCAAGAAGGCGCTGATCGACAGTTTGAATGGCGTTCTGGCCGATCACCTGGCCCTCTACATGAAGACCAAGAATTTCCACTGGCATGTGTCCGGCCCCCGTTTCCACGATCTGCACCTGCTGTTCGACAGCCAGGCGACGCAGATCCTGTCGCTCACCGATATAATCGGCGAACGGGTCCGCAAGAACGGTGGCGACACCCTGACCTCGATCGGCGCCATCGGCAAGAAGACCAGGATCAAGGATCAGGATTCGACCAGCCTTTCGCCCGAAGCGATGGTGAAGGAACTGCGCGACGACAATGTCGCGCTGATCGCCTCCATTCGCGAAGCCAAGGCCGCCGCCGAGGAAGCGGGCGACAATGCCACCGATGGTATTTCCGACGACTGGACCGACCAGGCGGAGGAACGCGTCTGGTTCCTCGATCAGATCATCAAGTAATCGGGCAGTTCCCCGCCTTGGCCGTGCTGGCGGCGGCTGCGTCTTTCCGGACAGGATCATGATCGGCGTTCCCGCCATCATCCAGGGTGCGGACGACGCGGCCGTGGCGGATTTCCTGGCGCGGCGGCTCGGGAATGCGCTTGATCGCAGCCGCGCCGGGCGGGTGGCCTTCACGGTGCCGGGCGGTTCCACGCCCTTTCCCATTCTCGGCTTGCTGGCCCGGCATGGCTTGCCCTGGGATCGGCTGGAAATATGGCCGGGGGATGACCGGATCGTGCCGGAAGATCACCCGGCCAGCAATACCGGCCGGATCCGCGCTTTGCTTGAACCGACGGGCGCGCGGGTGGTGGCGCTCGAAGAGGCTTCCGCGCCGCCGCACTTTGCGCTGGCATGGCTGGGAATGGGCGCCGATGGCCATATCGCGTCCCTGTTTCCCAGCTGCGATCCGTGTGCCGACGATCCCCGGCCGGTCCGCCGCGTCACGCCCGATCCGCTGCCGCCGGAAGCGCCGTTCGATCGCCTGACCATGACCATCCCGGCGCTGCTCGCGAGCGATGAGATCATGTTCGTTGTCCGGGGGCAGGAGAAGGCGGCGCTGTTTGAAGCGGCGGTTCGCGGCGAGAACGACCTGCCGATCGCAAGATTGCTGGCTGCCGCGCGCCAGCCCGTGACGTGCTTCACATGAACCTGGCTCTCCTGCCAGCGCCGCTCCATCGCGCCGGGTTGCGGCTGGCGCATCGCTTGCGCCGGATATGGTGGCGCTGGCGCCGCCCGGAGGTGCTGGGCTGCGGGGTCATGCTGTTCGATGCCCGGGGGCATGTGCTGCTGGTGCGGCATTCCTACGGGCGCGAGCATTGGGCCTTGCCGGGCGGGGCGATCGGCAGGCGGGAGCAGCCCGTGGATGCGGCGCGGCGGGAATTGCGGGAGGAGGTCGGTTGCGGTGCGCATGATCTCGTCCACTTCGGCTCCGTGACGCGCGACCTGCATGGCGCCAGCAACCGGGTCGAGATGTTCATCGCAACGGTGAAGGGGGATCCCACGGCGGATGGCCGGGAAATTGTCGAGGCGCGGTTCTTCGCGCTGGATGCGCTGCCGGAGCCGTTGGCGTTGGCGACCGTGCTGTGGCTGGAGGAGTATCGCGCTTTTGGCTAGAAGAGCGGCAACTGGGCTGGCTCCGGGCCTGGAGCGGGTTCGTCCGCTTGCCGTTCCAGCGAGGAGAGCGTCAGCCCCATCAGGCGGATCGGCTGGGGCAGGGGCAGCATTTCCTCGAGCAGCGCATGGCCGATCGCCGCGAATTCGGCCTTGCCGGAAACCGCCTGGGCGACCGAACGGGCGCGCGTGACCAGGCTGAAATCGGAATAGCGCAACTTGAGCGTGACCGTGCGCCCCCGCGCTTCGGCGCGTTCGATCCGTTCCCACACGATCTCCACGATCTGGTCGAGCGTCTCGCGCAGGGCGTGCCCGATCGAGATGTCGTGGGCGAAGGTCCGCTCCCCGCCGACCGATTTGCGCGGCCGGTTGGCCTGCACCGGGCGCAGGTCTATCCCCCGTGCGGCGCGATAAAGATAATCGGCGGAGCTTCCGAAATGCTCGCGGAGGAACTCGATCGGCTGCGCGGCCAGTTGTGCCCCGGTCTCGATCCCGAGCTTCGCCATCCGTTCGGCTCCGCGCGGCCCGACGCCATGGAAACGTCGCACCGGCAGGGACTGCACGAAGGCGGCCCCTTCGCCGGGGCGGATCACGCACAGCCCGTCCGGCTTGTTCTGGTCGCTGGCCAGCTTGGCGAGGAACTTGTTGTAGGACACGCCCGCGCTGGCGGTAAGCTGCAAGTCCTCGCGGATGCGCTGGCGGATGAGCTGGGCGATGCGGGTCGCGGAACCGACCCCGCGTAGGTCCGCCGTAACGTCCAGATAGGCTTCGTCGAGGCTCAGCGGTTCGATCAGATCCGTATAGTCCGCGAAGATCGCGCGGATCTGCTGTGACACGGCGCGATAGACGTCGAAGCGCGGCTTGCGGAAGATGAGGTCCGGGCACTGGCGCGCCGCCCGGGCGGAAGGCATGGCCGAGCGAACGCCGAACTTGCGCGCCTCGTAGCTTGCGGCCGCCACCACGCCGCGCGCCGAGGAACCGCCCACTGCCAGGGGCTTGCCGCGCAAGGACGGATCGTCGCGCTGCTCCACGCTCGCATAGAAGGCGTCCATGTCGATATGGATGATCTTGCGCAGGCCCTGCGCATCGGGCTCGGCAGCCATACTTGCAGGGTGCGATGGATCGTCCATGCGGAGATATTAGCCCATGTTCCGGCAAGGAAAAGCAAGTTAGCGCTGGAACAGCGAGCCCGGAATGGGCATGGAAACGAAATGGCGATTACACCAGCCACATCTGCCCGCGAACGTAAAATCTCGAAACGCGAACTGGTAATCCTCATGGCCATGCTCATGGCCTTGCAGGCGCTGGCGATCGACGCCATGCTGCCTGCCTTGCCGATGATCGCGCAGGAACTGGGGGTTTCCGACGAGAACAGACGCCAGCTGGTGGTGGGAATTTTCGTCGTGTTCAGCGGGCTGGGCTGCCTTTTACCCGGTATCCTCGCGGATCGCTTCGGGCGGCGCCCTGTCGCCCTGTTCGCGCTCGGCAGCTATGCGGCGCTGGCGCTGGGTTGCGCGCTGGCGGTCGACTTCACCCAGCTTCTGGTGCTGCGCGCCTTGCAGGGATTGCTGACCGCGGGGATCATCGTGGTGCCGACCGCGATCATCCGCGACGAATACGAGGGGGACCGCATGGCCCGCCTGATGTCGCTGATCTTCGCGGTATTCATCACCGTGCCGATTGTCGCGCCGACGATCGGGCAGGGTATACTGCTGCTGGCTGGCTGGCGCTGGATCTTCGTGCTGCTGGCGGTGATGGCCACGATCAATGCAAGCTGGTTCTTCATGCGGATGCCGGAGACGCTGCACCCGGAATATCGCCAGAAGATCCAGCTCCGGCCGTTGCTGTCGCATATGGCCGACGCGATAACGCGCCGTTCGGCCGTGGGCTATGTATTCGGCGCGGCCTTGGTCACCTCGGGCATCTTCGGCTATGTCAACCAGTCCCAGCAGCTCGTGGCCGAGCATTTCGGGGCGGGCGACGCGTTTCCGCTCATCTTCGGAGCGATGGCCGGGACGATGGCCATCTCCAGCCTTACCAATGCGCGGATCGTCGAACGGTTCGGCGCGCGCCGGGTGTCCCATACCGGGCTGTTCGTCTTCATCGGCCTCAGCCTGGCGCAGATCTGGTTCGCCATGGGCTCCTGGCAGAGCCTGGCGTGGTTCTTCCCGCTGATGGCTGCGAACATGGCGATCATCGGCTTCCTGACGGCCAATTTCGGCTCGATCGCGATGCAGCCCTTCGCGGCCACGGCGGGCGCGGCCTCCTCGATCCAGGCCTTCGTGCGGATGTTCGGGGCGGGGGTCGGTGGTGTGATCATCGGCCAGGCCTATGACGGAACCTCCCTGCCCATGGCGATATCGCTGCTGGTCATCGGCGTGCTCTGCCTGACGCTGGTGCTGTTCAGCGAGCAGGGCCGCCTGTTTCGCAGGCTCAATCCGCCGCGAAAGATCGAACGGCCGTGAGCACCCCATTCGACCTCATCGTCGTGGGCGGCGGGGTCAATGGCGCGGGAGTGGCCCGCGATGCAGCCGGGCGAGGGGCAAAGGTACTGCTGCTGGAAGCGCGCGATCTTGCTTCCGGCACGTCCTCCGCTTCCACCAAGCTGGTTCATGGCGGGTTGCGCTATCTCGAATATCGCGAGTTCGGCCTGGTGCGCGAAGCCTTGAAGGAGCGCGAGATCTTGTGGCGGATCGCGCCGCATATCATCCGCCCGATGCGCTTTGTCCTGCCGCATACGCCGGGCTTGCGGCCGCGCTGGATGCTGCGGGCGGGCCTGTTCCTGTACGATCATATCGGCGGGCGTTCCGCTCTGCCGGGCGCGCGGGGGATCGCGCTGGCCGATCACCCGGCAGGCGCGCCGCTCGATCCCGGTCTGCGCCATGGTTTCGAATATTCGGACGGCTGGGTCGACGATGCCCGGCTGGTCGTGCTGAACGCGAAGGACGCGGCGGAAAAAGGCGCGGAAATCCGCACCTATACGCCGATGCTGTCGGCGCGGCGCGAAGGGGCGGTGTGGCGGGTCGAGACCCCGTCCGGGGCATTCCATGGCCGGGCGCTGGTCAATGCGGGCGGCCCGGGCGCGGACGAGGTCGCCACGGCAGCGGGGGAGAGGCCAGCCTGGCGTGTGCGGCGCGTGCGCGGTTCGCACATCGTCACGCGGCGGCTGTTCGATCACGACTACGCCTATATCTTCCAGCTGCCCGATACGCGGATCTGCTTCGCCATTCCCTTCGAGCAGGATTTCACGCTGATCGGCACGACCGATCGGGATCACGCCGGGGCGCTGGATCATGTCACCGCGACGGATGACGAGGTGGCCTATCTTTGCGAGGCCGCGAGCCGCTATTTCGCGAAGCCGGTCACTCCGGCCGATGTGGTGTGGACCTATGCCGGAGTGCGCGCGCTGATCGACGATGGATCGGGCCGGCCGGAAGCGGCCACGCGCGGCTATCGCCTTTCCTTGTCGGAGCCGGGCGAGGGGGTGCCGCTGCTGGGGATATGGGGTGGCAAGATCACCAGCTATCGGCATGTCTCGGAAGCCGCCGTCAACATGCTCGCCCGGCGTCTGGATGCGCTGGGTGGCCCGGCGTGGACTGCGGAAAAGCCGCTGCCCGGCGGTGATTTTCCGGTCGATGGGCAGGCGGATCTGGTCGAAGCGCTCCGTGCCGAGTATGATTTCCTGCACGAGCGCGATGCCGTGCGGATCGGGAGGGCCTATGGTACGCGGGCCGGGCACTGGCTCGGCGGCGCGCGCAGCCGGGATGACCTCGGGCGGCAGTTCGGAGCAGGGTTGAGCGAGGCGGAAATCTCCTATCTCCGGGCGGAGGAATGGGCGGTTACGGCAGAAGACGTGCTGTGGCGGCGCAGCAAGCTGGGCCTGCACATGACGGAGCCGGAGCGGGAGGCGGTGGCGGCCTATATGGGCTGCTGAAGCGCCAGATCCCTGAGTGCCTGCCGGTTCCAGCGCGGCAGGCTTTCCACCGGCTGCGGTGGCGCGAGCGCCCACCACAATCCGTCGAGCACATATCCGGCCTTTTCCAGGCCGCTGGTGGCCTGGCGGCGGCTCCAGGCATCGGCGCCTGCCGCGGCGACCTTGCGCGCGATCGCGCCATATATTCCTGCTGCCGACAGCACGGCCCAGCGCTGGCGAAAGCGCAGCCGGGCGGCTCCGATCCGCGCCGCCTGCTCGTGCTTCCAGGCCATTGCGGCGAGCCGGGCAGCGAGCGGAACCAGCGCGGCGCGAAACGCCGGCTCCATATGCCGGCCAGCGGGAATGCCCGCTTGATCCAGCCAGTCCGCGGGCAGGTAGCACCGTCCCGCTGCCGCATCCTCGCCAAGGTCGCGGGCGATATTGGCGAGCTGGAAGGCCAGGCCCAGATCGCAGGCGCGGTCCAGCGTATCGCCATCCTGCGGATCGACTCCCATGACCACCGCCATCATCACCCCGACCGCCCCGGCCACATGGTAGCAATAGCGCATCAGATCGGCCTCGTTGCGGGGGCGCCAATTCTCCGCGTCGAGGGCGAAACCGGCGATGACATCGTCGGCCATGTGTCGGGTGAGGCCGGTTTCCCGGGCCACCAGGCCCAGCGCGTCGAAGGAAGGATCCCCGGTCTTTTCTCCCGCCAAGGCCTGCGCGGTCATTGTGCGGATCGTGGCGAGACGCTCCTGCGCACCAGCTTCCGGTCCAAGAGAATGGCCGTGATCCTGATCGTCGGCCAGGTCGTCGCAGCGGCGGCACCAGGCGTAGAGCAGCCAGGTTCGCTCCCGGGTTTGCCGGTCGAACAGGCGGCTGGCCGCGGCGAAACTCCTGGATCCGCGGATGATCGACCACTGGGCGTGGAGGACGAGGGCGGCGCGGTCCTCCCCGGACGACTGCCGGCTCACAACCCCTCCGGCTTCATCCGGAAGATCGGCGTATGCGGCTCATGGGCCCGCATGCGCGCAAGCAGCAGGTCCAGCTCGCTTTCCGCCATGATGATCCCCGCATGGGCCGGGCGGATGAAGCCGACCTGGACCATGTGATGCATGAACGCGATCAGGCCCTCGAAAAAGCCGAAGGCGTTGAGCAGCCCCACCGGCTTTGCATGATAGCCCAGTTGCGCCCAGCTTGTCGCTTCCCACAGCTCGTCCATCGTGCCGACGCCGCCGGGCAGGGTCAGGAACCCGTCGGACAGATCGGTGAAGCGGGCCTTGCGTTCATGCATGGTGCCCACGACGATCAGTTCGGTGCAGTCGTAGTTCGCGATTTCCCGGCTGACCATCGCTTCCGGGATGACCCCGATCACTTCGCCTCCGGCATCGAGCGCGGCCTTCGCGAGCATGCCCATCAGGCCCAGCCTGCCGCCGCCATAGACCACGCCGATGCCGCGCTGCGCCAGGGCAATGCCCACCTCGGCGGCCAACGCCATATAGCGCGGATCCTCGGGGGTGGCAGAGCCGCAATAGACCGCCAGGCGCTTCACCGGGTAAGGTGCTCTATCATCAGCCCTGCCGTGGCCTTGGCGCTGCCTACCACGCCGGGGATGCCCGCGCCGGGATGGGTTCCCGCGCCGACCAGATAGAAGTTGGAGATCTTGTCGTCGCGATTGTGGGCGCGGAACCAGGCGCTTTGTGTCAGCACCGGCTCCAGGCTGAACGCGCTGCCCAGATAGGCATTGAGATCCAGCGCGAAATCGCGCGGCGCATAGTGGAACTTGGTGACGATGCGGTCATGGATGTCCGGAATCAGCCTGCGGCCCACCTCATCCAGGATGCGTTTTTCCAGCAGCGGCCCGATCTGCTCCCAGTCCACGGTCAGCTTGCCCATGTGGGCGACCGGAATCAGCGCGTAGAACGTGCTTTTTCCGGCAGGCGCCATGGAGGGGTCAGTCACGGTCGGGTGGTGCAGGTAGATCGAGAAATCGCGCGGCAGCACGCCATGCTCATAGATGTCCTGGAGCAGACCCTTGTAGCGCGGGCCGAACAGGATCATGTGATGGGGAATGCCGGGCCAGCTCCCCTCGACACCGAAATGGACCACGAACAGGCTGGGGGAAAAGCGCTGGCGGGCAAGCTTCTTCGCATAGGTCGCCCCGCGCTGGCTCCCCGCCAGAAGATCGCGATAGGAATGCATGATGTCGGCGTTGCTGGCGACCGCGTCGAACCGTTCTTTCCAGCCGCTGGATGTTTCCACTTCGGTTGCCCGGGTGCCCAGCGTGTGGACCCGCGTTACCGGATCGCCCAACCGCATGGTGCCGCCCAGCCGCTCGAAATGGCGAACCAGCGCCGCCACCAGCCGGTTGGTGCCGCCGCGCGCCCACCATACGCCGCCCTCGCGCTCCAGCTTGTGGATCAAGGCATAGATGCTGCTGGCGGTCATCGGATTGCCGCCGACCAGCAAGGTGTGGAAGGACAGCGCCTGTCGCAGCTTTTCGGATTTCACGTAGCGCGAGACGATCGAATAGACCGAACGCCAGGCCTGATAGCGGGCCAGCGATGGAGCGGCCTTCACCATGCTCCTGAAATCGAGGAATGGAACTGCGCCCAGCCTCAGATAGCCTTGCTGATAGACCTGGGTCGAATAGCGCAGGAAATCATCGTAGCCGGCAACGTCGCCCGATGCGATGCGGGTGATTTCCCGGCGCAGGGCCTCGTCGTCGTTGGAATAGTCGAAATTGACCCCGTCCGGCCAGTTGAGCCGGTAGAACGGCATCACCCGCATCAGTTCCAGGTCCAGCGACATGTCGTGGCCGGTCAGGCGCCACAATTCGTCCAGACAGGCGGGATCGGTGATCACCGTCGGGCCGGCATCGAAGGTGAAGCCTTCCTTCTCCCAGTAATAGGCGCGGCCGCCTGGCTTGTCGCGCGCTTCCACCAGCGTGGTGGCGATCCCGGCGGCCTGCAGGCGGATGGCCAGCGCCAGCCCGCCGAAGCCGGCCCCGATCACGCAGGCGCGTTTCGCGGCAAGGCTCATGCGACAGCCCTTTGTGCGAGCGGCGCACCGGCTCGCAACAGCGAAACCGCCGCTCGCCCGAGCGGAACGGGAGGTTTGCCGCACAGGATGCGGAAACGATCCATACGGGTCGAACGGGCGGCGTAGAAGCGTTCGATCAGGCTATCGGGCAAGCGATAGAACCGTTCGAAGATCCGCCAGCGTTCCTCCGGCCGGGCAGCAAGGAACAGCATCTGCCCGAGCCTGCGATAGAACCCGGTGGCGCGCCAGCGGTCCCGCGCCCGTGCCTCGAGCAAGGAGGCAAGTTGCGGGCCGGGCAGCGCGGCATTGTCCGCCACAGCCAGCGCGGTCGCCACGGCATGGGGCAGGGTATAGCTGGTCAGCGGATGCATGAAGCCGCCGCGCGCACCGGCCCGCGCCACGCCTTCGATCCGCAGCGCGGCCTGGAAGGCGGAGAAATTGCCGCCGGTGATGACCGGCAGCACCCCTGTTTCGGAGGCGATGATCCGGCCTTCCCAGCCCTGCCGGGCGCAATAGCGGTCGATCCGGCCGGACAGCGCTTCGCGATCCAGCAACGGGCTGTCGGCATAATAGGTATCTTCCACGAACAGGTCGTGCGGGCCCAGCGGCAGCACATAGACGAAGCGATAGGCCCCGTGCTGCGCGACATCGGCATCCATGATCACCGGCCGTTCGACCCCATGGGGGACGGAGGTGCGCAGATGACGCCCGAGGAACAATTGCCAGCCGCCGGTCAGGTGGGGGGTGGGGGCGAAGCCGCGGCAGTCGATCACCGCCCCGGCCTCGATCCGCTCTCCATCGCCGAGGGTGACGCCGCGAGCATCCAGCGCCGAGGCGGATACCCTCAGGCGCATGGTCCCCTCCGGCAACTCCCGCGCCAGCACGGTTGCGAAATCGTCCGAGGAGAGCGAACGGTATGGCGTCGGCAGGTGGCGCGCATGGTTCGGGAAGCGCACGCCGTAGCCATGCTCCCATGCGGTCTTGCGGAACGGGGCCAGCAACTCGTCCCCGCCTTCCGGCAGATCGGTGTCGAACCAGCTCCAGCGATGGTTGCCGCCGATGGTTTCGCCGCTCTCCATCAGGCAGACCGCAAGGTCGGGCCGGCGTTGCCTCAGCGCCAAGGCGATCAACCCCCCCGAGAGCCCGCCACCGACGATGGCGATGTCGAATTTGCGACCTGTCATCGGCAGGTGAGTAAGCCGATGGTGCGCCCTGCGCAACAGCTTGCGACATGCGCGATGAGACGGCACAACCGCCGGGTGCAACGCCTCCTCCTTCCCGATCGCCGTGCCTGGCTGCTCACCCTGGTGTTCCTGCTGGCGATCCTTGCGATTCTGCTGGCGATGGGCCGTCCGCCGATCTGCGCCTGCGGCACGGTCAAGCTGTGGCACGGCGTGGTGCAATCCAGCGAGAACAGCCAGCATATCGCCGATTGGTACAGCTTCAGCCATGTCATCCATGGCCTGCTTTTCTACTTCGGCGCCTGGCTGTTGTGGGAAAGGTGGAGATTGTTCGGAGGGCGGCCGGCACGCTGGGCGCTTCCCATCGCCGTTGCCTTCGAAGGGTTCTGGGAAATTCTGGAGAATTCCCCGATCATCATCCAGCGCTATCGCGAGGTCACGGTCAGCTGGGGCTATGTCGGTGACAGCATCGTCAATTCCATCGCCGATATCGGCTGGATGGTGGTAGGATTTCTGGTCGCCGGGCGTTTGCCCGTATGGGCCAGCGTGATGGCGGCGATCGCGTTTGAACTATTCACTTTGATCATGATCAGAGACAATCTGACGCTTAACGTGCTGATGCTGGTGTGGCCGGTGGAGGCTATCCGGCAATGGCAAGGGGCGGGATGATGGCGCAAGGAGGTGGAGCATGAAATCGGTTCTGGTGTATATGGGCGCGGACGATGGCCAGGAAGCGCGGTATCGGGCGGCGGTGGATATCGTGCGCAGCGTGGGCGGCCATCTGACCTGCCTGCAGCCGACCGCGTCGATGATGTCCTACATTCCCGTCGATCCCTATGGCGCGGCGATCTTTGCCGAACAGGCGCTTGAGCATGTCCGCGAGATCGAAAGCAAGGAACGGCAGCAGATGGAGAGCCGCCTGCAGGCGGAAGGCATAGAATGGGATTGGCAGGCCCATTCCGGCCATGCCGTTTCGGTGATGGTCAACCATAGCTGGCTGTCCGAGCTGCTGGTGGTCAGCGTCCCGGCATCCGACTGGCGCTCCCGGTTCGAGATGCCGCCGATTGCCGCCGATGTGCTGGTGCGCTCGCGCGTCCCGGTGCTGGCGGTGCCCAATGGGTTACAGGGCTTCGATTGCGGCGGTCGGGTGCTGGTCGCGTGGAATGGATCGCCGGAGGCTTGCCAGGCGCTGCGCGGTGCGCTTCCGCTGCTGAAACTGGCGAGCAAGGTGGTGCTGGCGACCGTGCCGGAGGACAACGGCTATGAAATGCCGCCTGGCGATGCCGCGACGTTTCTCGCGCGCCACCAGCTGGAATGCGATATCGTCGAGATCGAAGGCAGGGGCAGGCTGGTCTCCGCCATCCTGCGGGAGGCTGCCCAGGATCACGGCGCGGCCTATGTGGTGATGGGGGCCTATGGCCATTCGCGGCTGCGCGAAAGCCTGCTCGGGGGCGCGACCAGGGAAATGCTGATCGATTCCCCCCTGCCGCTGCTTCTGGCGCATTAGCTTCCCGAAAAAGTGGGAACCGGGTTTTCGGTTGGGAAGCGCTCAAGATCTGGCAGGATCAGTCCTGCAGGCGCAGCTCCGGACGGGACGGGGGCAGCGCGCCGCCGTCCTTCGCGCCCGTCCCCTTGAGATAGCGGTCGAACCACTCCATCATGCGGAGATTGTAGTCATATCGCGCGGCCGCCCGGCGATTGCCGTGCCCTTCGCCGGGATAGAGTACGAGCCGCACCGGCGTGGTCGAGCGCAGCCTGATCGCCTGATAGAGTTCCAGGCTCTGGCCGGGATCGACCCGCGTATCGTCCCGCCCGTGGAGGATGAGCAGCGGCGTCCTGGCCTTGCCGGCATGGTAGATCGGCGAGCGTTCCAGCATGGCCTGCCAGTCTTCCCAAGGCCATTTGCGCGAATGGACCAGATACATCTCCCTCGGGATCTCGGTCGTGCCGAATTTGGAGATGAGGTTGGAAACCCCAACGAACATGACGGCGGCGGCGAAGTTTTCCGACAGCGCGGTGGCGGCCCAGGCCGCCGCATAGCCGCCATAGGAACCGCCCGTGATCCCCACCCGGGCCGGGTCGGTGATCCCCTGTTCGATCAGCGCCTGCCTGGCATCCAGCAGGTCGTTGAATTCCTTGCCCGCATAATCGCCCTGATGCTGCCTGGAAAACTCCGTGCCATAGGCGGTGGAGCCGCGATAATTGGGCAGGAACACGGCATAGCCGCGCCCCGCCGCAACCTGCCCCGGTGAGGAATAATCGGTGATCCAGCCATTCGATTCATGGGCCTCCGGCCCACCATGGACATCGAGGATGGTCGGCACGCCGCCGCGCTTCAGCCCGCCGACCGGTTCGATCAGGATGCCCTCGATCCGCTGGCCGTCGCGGGCGGTATAGGTCATCGTGCGCTGCCGGCCCAGATTCACTTGCGCCAGCCATGGGTTGTGGCTGGTCCAGCGGCGCAGAGCCTGTCCCTGGGTCTGCCCCTGAGCCTGTCCCTCCAGCATGAACAGTTCGGCCGGGTGGCTGGCCGAACTCGCCCGGACCGCCAGCTTGCCGCCCCCGCTTTTCAGCCGGGTCGCGACAAGATCGCCGGTATCGATTTCCTGCACGGCCTGCCCGGCGGAGTCGTAGAGGCGCAGGGTGCTGCGCGCGCCCCTGTGGATCACTGCCGCCAGCCTTCCATCCGCCAGATATTCGGCATCCACCGTTGCTTCCGCCGCGCCCCGATTGAGCGGGCGGAGCGCGCCGGTCGCCATGTCCACCAGATGGAGCGTGGTGGGCGCGGGATCGTGCTCGTCCGTTGCCGCGATCAGCGACAGTGTCCGCCCATCGGGCGAGATTTCCATGTCGTCGATCTTGCCTGCGGTTTCCACCACCAGCCGCACCTTGCCCGTAGCGAGATCGAGAAACTGCACCCGCTTCCTGGTGTAGTCGTCGTCGATGAAGGGGGTGGGCGCGCTTTGCACGATCGCTTCGCGGCCATCCGGGGAAATCTCGAACAGGCTTACCTGGCCGGGCAGGGCGATCGGCCGGGGCTGGCTGTCCGGCTTCTTGCCGGACTGCGCGGCGAACAGGCGGTTAAAACGCGGTTCTTCATCCACCACGATGGCGTTGAACCCTGCCTTCTTCTCGTTTTCGCGGGCGATGCCGGTTTCCGCTTCGGCCAGCAGGTAGATCACCGTTCCATCGGGCGACCATCGATAGTCGAGCACATTGGAATCCGGGATTTCGGCGAGCTTGCGATGACCGCCTCCATCCACCGGAATGCCCCAGACCGCTTCCTTGCCATCCTTGTGCTGCCAGATGAAGGAGATGGTCTTGCCGTCAGGCGAGAAGCGCATCGCGGAAACATTCATGTCGGCCGGCAGATAATCGCGGCCATGGTCCGCGCCCCAGGCCAGCTTGAGGTGCTGCCTGGCCCGGCCGTCGTCCTGGCGGCGGGTGACATCGGGCAGCCGCGCGGTGGTGTAAGCTATCGCCTGTCCATCGGGTGATACGGCGATCTGCCCGACCGCCTCGATCCGGGCCACGTCCTCCGGCGTCATCGGGCGCGCCAGGGCGGATACAGGCGCAAGCAAGGCGCCAAGCAAAAGCAGACGATTCACCTTCAGCCGCCCCCAATTTATGATGCTTTTGCGGAAGCATAGCCGCCGAACCGTCTTTCACAACAGGGGACGCCTATTTTCTCGAATATGACGATGATTGGAATGCCGTTTTTCCCCTGCACAGGAACGCAGTTGCAGCATAAACGTTTGCATGGTCACACGATTGTCATGGTACATTGAGCCCTTATGCGTGCATTACCCCTGTTTTCGCTTTCCGCTCTCGCCAGTCTCTTTCCGGCAATTGCTCTGGCAGAACCGGCGGACAATGAGTTTCCCGATACGGAGAATGCCTATTCCGACGATTTCCTGATAGTGGGCGCGGGAGCGATCTATGCGCCTGATTATGAAGGATCGGACGATTACGAATTCAGGCCTGCCGCCGGCTTTCGCGGGCGGATCAGCGGTATCGGCGTCTATTCCAGCGGCATCGGCCTGGGCGCCGATCTCATCCCCAGCCAGAGCGGCGAGAAGGTGGCCTTCTCCCTCGGTCCGGTCGTCCGCTATCGCGCCGACCGCAGCGGCAAGGTGAAGGATCCTGTCGTGCGCCTGCTGCCTAGGCTGGACGAAACCTGGGAAGCCGGGATCAGCGCGGACGTGACCATTCGCGATCTGCTGACCGGCAAGGATTCCCTTTCATTCGGGGCCGACGTGCGATGGGCTTTCTCCGGCAATAAGGGCGGCCGGATCATCACCACCAGTGCCAGCTATTTCACCCCTGTATCGAAGGCTGCCGCGATCGGCGTTTCCTTCGGCATGGATCACGTGAACCACAAATACGCCGATTATTACTACAGCATCGACGCGGAAGGCAGCGCGGCGAGCGGCCTGCCCCTGTACCAGGGCAAGTCCGGCTGGAAGAACTGGAGCGGGCGGTTCTACGCCGGCTACGACCTCGATGGGAACATCAGGAACGGCGGCTGGTCGGTCGGCGGGGTGCTGA
Organism: uncultured Caenibius sp.; assembly: GCA_964468045.1. GTDB lineage: Bacteria > Pseudomonadota > Alphaproteobacteria > Sphingomonadales > Sphingomonadaceae > JAWKXU01. The sequence goes on from CAYXTO010000012.1 coordinate 32,933, forward strand.
GCTACCTCAAGCTGCGCGGCAGCGCGGCGAAGACGCCGATCACCTCGATCCGCGGCGATCGCGACCAGTGGATGGCGGGTGCAGGCATCGCCTATACATTCTGATCGAATGCCCCTATCCTGATCACACCCCGGGGAGCCAGCGTATTGGCTGAGAGGTGGGAGTCGCGTCCCACGACCCGTCGAACCTGAACCCGTTAATCCGGGCGGAGGGAAGGGTGGCCGCGCCGCAGAAGCCATCCGTCTCCGTTCCGTATCCGGGTTGAAGAAGGAGCAGGATGGTGATGCCCGATCTGACATTGGTGCCGGCGTGGACAAGCATGTTCCTGGGATTGTTCGCGTTTTTTGCCGGCGTGGGCGAATTGCGCAATCCCGGCCAATGGGACAAGGTGATGCGCGAAATCGTGGCGTCGCCCGCGCTGCAATTGATCACCGCGCTGGTCGAGCTGTTTCTGGGTGCGGCGATCTATCTGGCCAATCCCTGGGAATCGGCCGACTGGCTCTCCAGCATATTGAACGTGCTGGGCGGGCTGATGGTGCTGGAAGCATTGGTCATATTGGCTTTTTCGGATTTCTACCTCGCTTTCTGGCTGCGCAGGTTCGGCCCGCTTTCCCGCCTCTGGGCGCTGTTTTCCATGATCTTGGGGATGGCGCTGGTGGCGCTCGCCCTGCCCCGTTTCTGACACATCGCAACCGTTAAAGATTATCCAGACGAAGGACCGACGAGATGGCCGACATCAATTCCAAGCTCGAGATAGGGGTCACCACCGGGCCGATCCGGGGCAGCCGCAAGATTCACGTCGGCTCGCATCGGGTGGCCATGCGCGAAATCCATCTCGAACCCTCCAGCGGCGAACCGCCGATCCGCGTTTACGATACCTCCGGCCCCTATACCGATCCCGAGGCGGTGATTGATATCCAGTCTGGCCTGCCGCTGCTGCGCCGTGAGTGGCAGCTCGCCCGGGGCGATGTGGAAGCCTATGATGCGCGCGCCGTGAAGCCGGAGGATAACGGCCAGCATCCAGGTTCTTCAGGGCCGGACCGCAGCGGCGGGGTCGCCCCGTTCCCCCATGTGGTGAAGCGCCCGCTGCGCGCGAAGCCGGGCCAGAACATCAGCCAGATGCATTATGCGAAGCGCGGCATCATCACGCCCGAGATGGAATATGTGGCGGAGCGCGAGAACCTCGGGCGCGAGCGGCTGAAGGAATATGTCCGCGACGGGCAGGATTGGGGCGCCTCGATCCCCGATTACGTGACGCCGGAGTTCGTCCGCGACGAGTTGGCGCGCGGCCGCGCCATCATCCCCAGCAACGTGAACCATCCGGAGTCCGAGCCGATGGCGATCGGCCGCAACTTCCTGGTGAAGATCAACGCCAACATCGGCAATTCCGCCGTCGCCTCGGACGTGGCGCAGGAAGTGGACAAGATGGTCTGGTCGATCCGCTGGGGCGCCGACACGGTGATGGACCTCAGCACTGGCCGGAACATCCACGATACGCGCGAATGGATCATCCGCAACAGCCCCGTGCCGATCGGCACCGTGCCGATCTATCAGGCGCTGGAGAAGGTCGGCGGCATCGCCGAGGACCTGACCTGGGAAATCTTCCGCGACACGCTGATCGAGCAGGCCGAGCAGGGGGTGGATTATTTCACCATCCATGCCGGCGTGCGCCTGCCCTATATCCCGATGACCGCCAGGCGCGTCACCGGCATCGTCAGCCGGGGCGGCTCGATCATGGCCAAATGGTGCCTCGCCCATCACCGGGAAAGCTTCCTCTACGAGCATTTCGACGAGATCACCGAGATCATGAAGGCCTATGACATCGCCTATTCCCTGGGCGACGGGCTGCGCCCCGGCTCCATCGCCGACGCCAACGACGAGGCCCAGTTCGCCGAGCTCTACACGCTGGGCGAGCTGACCAAGCGCGCCTGGGAGCAGGACGTGCAGGTGATGATCGAAGGGCCGGGCCATGTGCCCATGCACAAGATCAAGCAGAACATGGACAAGCAGCTTGAAGCCTGCGGCGAGGCCCCATTCTACACGCTCGGACCGCTGACCACCGATATCGCGCCGGGCTACGATCACATCACCAGCGGCATCGGCGCCGCGATGATCGGCTGGTACGGCACGGCGATGCTTTGCTACGTCACGCCCAAGGAGCATCTCGGCCTGCCGGATCGCGACGACGTGAAGGTCGGTGTGGTCACCTACAAGCTGGCCGCCCATGCCGCCGATCTTGCCAAGGGGCACCCCGCCGCCAAGGTCCGCGACGATGCGCTGAGCAAGGCGCGCTTCGAGTTCCGCTGGCGCGACCAGTTCAACCTCAGCCTCGATCCCGATACGGCCGAGCAGTACCACGACCAGACCCTGCCGGCCGAAGGCGCCAAGACCGCGCATTTCTGCTCGATGTGCGGACCGAAGTTCTGCAGCATGAAGATCACGCAGGAAGTGCGGGAATTCGCCGCAAGACAGCATAATAATCCCCCCGCTGGTCCTGAGCTTGTCGAAGGACAGCTTTTCTCTTCGGAAGGAAAGGACGGGGCTTCGACAGGCTCAGCCCGAACGGATGCAGAGATCGAAGCCGGGATGAAGCAGATGAGCGAGAAATATAACGAGATCGGGCGCGAGCTTTATATCGTCGCGGGCAGCCGCGAGCATGATTGATCCCGTCGCGTTCGCACCGGAAATGGCTGAACTTCCTCGCGATGGCGCGCCGGGGCGCTTAAGCCCAGCGCACGCCTGCTAACCGCCTGCCCATGTTGAGCGATCCGTGGTTTATCCTCGCGGCTGTGATCGCCGTCTCGCTCATCGGACTCGCGAAAGGCGGTTTCGCGGGGCTCGGCACGCTGGGCACTCCGATTCTCGCCCTGGTGATCTCGCCGGTGGCAGCGGCGGGCATCCTGCTGCCGATCCTGATTGTGCAGGATGTGGTCAGCGTCTGGAGCTTCCGCCACGCCTGGGATCGCTGGATCGTCGCCTGGATGATGCCCGGCGCAGTGGTAGGGGTGGGGATAGGCTGGGGTTTTGCGGAGGTGCTGCCTGTCAGCGCGGTCCTGATGGCGCTAGGCGGCATCACTCTGGTGTTCGGGCTGTGGCGGCTGTGGGTGGAACGCGGCGGCCGGATCGTCGCTGCGTCGAACTCCCCTGGCTGGGTGGGCTCGCTGTTCGGAGTGGCGATGGGCTTCACCAGCCAGGTCGCCCATGCAGGGGCGCCGCCGTTCCAGATCTGGGTTGGACCGCGCCGCCTGCCGCATCTGTTCTATGTCGGCACCAGTTCGGTGACGTTTGCAATCCTCAACTGGGTGAAGGTGCCCGCCTATATCGCACTGGGTGAGTTCACGCGCGAGAACCTGACCATTTCAGCCATGCTGATCCCCGTGGCGATAGCCAGCACGCTGGCGGGGGTATGGCTTGTCCGCAGAATCGATGCGGCACGCTTCTATGGCTTGATGTATCTCCTCATGGTGCTGCTGGGCGCCAAGCTGCTATGGGACGGGATAACCGCGCTGGTTTGAGGCGCCGCGATAGGACCGCATGATCGGCGAGCCGGTGCGGAAACCAGGCCGCTGGGTGCGCGTTTCCGCCTTGCGGCCGGGGTATGCTGGAGGATCGAAAGGAGAACCGTGATGAAGATCAGCGCACGTAACCAGCTTGCCGGCACGATCACTGCGATCACGCCCGGCGCGGTGAACGGGACGGTGAAGGTCGACATCGGTGGCGGCAACGTGATCACTTCCAGCATCACCGAGGAAGCCATCGCGGACCTTGGGCTGGAGGTGGGCGACAGGGTGACGGTGCTGGTGAAGGCGAGCGATGTGCTGATCGGGAAGTGAGGCCCGTTGCGATTTTCCATTATTCTGTTATAACGTCCGTATGAACGCAACGCTCAAGATCACGAAGATCGGCAATTCCGCCGGTGTCATCCTGCCCAGGGAACTGCTGGCGCGGCTGCGCGCTGGTGTCGGGGACACGCTTTACCTCAGCGAGTCACCTGATGGAGTGCGGATCACTGCCGCCGATCCTGATTTCGCCGCGAAGATGGATCTGGCCGAGCAGATCATGCGTGAGGATCGTGACATTCTGCGTGTGCTCGCGAAGTAATGGCCGAACATCCGCGCGTCGAGCCGGTCTGGATCGAAACGCAAGTCGCGCTGGCAGTCCATGACCGGCAACTGGCCGAACATGGCGGCCCTGCCGGAGTGCGCGACGCAGGGATGCTTGATTCCGCTCTCGCGCGTCCGCGCAACCAGTGGGAATATGGCGAGGACGACCGTTTCGCGCTGGCTGCGGCCTATGCTTTCGGCATCGCCCGCAACCATCCTTTTGCCGATGGCAACAAGCGCAGCGCCTGGGTGCTGGCCCGTTTGTTTCTTGCGCTCAACGGCGTGAAAATTGCTTTCGCGCCGGAAGATGCCATCAGGGCCATGCTTGCTCTTGCGGCAGGTGAATTGACGGAAGACGAGTTGGCCGATTGGTTCCGCCAACGCCTTGCCTGAGCCTTTCCCCTACCGCTTCCGCACGAATTCCGCGCGCAGCACCAGTCCCTTGATGCCTTCGAATTTGCAGTCGATCTCCTGCGCATCGCCGGTCAGGCGGATCGACTTGATCAGCGTGCCCTGCTTCAGGGTTCGGCCCGCGCCCTTCACCTCCAGATCCTTGATCAGCGTCACCTGGTCGCCGTCGGCCAGCAGATTGCCTACCGCATCGCGTACTTCGACCGCACCTTCCGCAGCGCGCTTGGCCGCGAGCTCGGAGGCGGGCATCCATTCGCCGCTATCCTCGTCAAAGACGTAGTCCTCGTCGTCACTGCTCATGTCGCTTGCTCCTGTTCGGGATGGCCATGGCAGCTATGCAGGCATTTGGCCAGCAGATGGGGGGAGGTCAGGCGAGCTTCGGATTGCTCCGACCGTTATTAGAACATATAGTGAACAAATGCGAAGGCGAATCGAACAGTGCGAGGCATCCGGCCATCTTGACCGGTTCTTCTTCGCTGTCCGCCCGCCATCATCGCTGGCTAGCAGGATCGCGGCGTTTGGTGAGGTGCTGGGCGGGAACGCTCCGCGCGTTTCCGCCGAGCGCTTGCATGTGACGGTTGCGGTAAGCGATGATTTTGAGGGCTATCCCGCAGAGTTTGTCGAAATCTTGCTGCGGGTGGGGGGCCGGGTGGCAAGCTCGCCTTTCCGCATCGCGCTGGACAGGCTGCTGTCGGGCAATCGGGCCGTGTTTCTCGTGCCCACCGCAAAATGTCCCGAGCTCAAGGCCGTTTACCAGACCATTGCGGACGGCATGGCGTCCGCCCGGGCGCCGCTGCGCCAGGGAGTGGGCTTCAACCCGCATATGACCTTGTTCTACCGGGACCATGCGCGGCTCGATTTTCCCGTGCCCCGTCTCGAATGGACAGCGAGCGAATTGCTCCTGATCCGCAGCCTGGTCGGCCTCACCCGTCACGAGACCCTGGCGACATGGCCGCTGACGCCCCGGGAGCCGGACCAGCATAGCCTGTTTTGAAGACCGCTCTCTTCCCGGCGAGCAGGGAGAGTGCGCGTCACCCCTTTCCTGGATCGCCGAATCCGGCTTATCCTGTGCCCGCTGTCAGCTTCCGCGCCGAGCGGGAAGCCGGGGCGGCTTGCGATGGAGGCACTGCATGGCAAAGGACGAACCCAAGCTCCTGTCGGGCGACAATCCCCAGATCCCCAAGGGCGAGGGCGACGCTCCGGTGCAGGCTTATATCGCCGCCGTGCCGGGCTGGAAGCAGGATATCTGCCGCCGGATCGATGCGATCGTGACGGAGCGGGTGCCGGGCGTGCGCAAGGCGGTGAAGTGGAACTCGCCCCTCTACGGCGCGCCGGATGGGCCGCCGAACACGTGGTTCCTCAGCTATCACTGCTTCACGAAATATGTGAAGGTCAGCTTCTTCCGTGGGTCCGCGCTCGACCCCATGCCGGCCGGCAAGTCGAAATATCCGGAAGTGCGCTACCTCGACATTCACGAAGGCCAGCTGGACGAGGCGCAGCTGGCCGATTGGGTGGAGCAGGCCAGCCGCTTGCCGGGCGAGAAGATGTGAGCCGGCCTTCCGGCGCGGCTGCCGCGAGAATTCCTGGTCCTAGGCCGGATTGAGCATAGGCTGGTCGAAGCCGTCATTCCCCAGCGGGGCTTTTCCCCGCTTCTCCGCCCGCTTCCAGGCCTTTTCGTGGAAATAGAACGCCATCGCGTTGATGCAGGGTTCGATCAGCGCGATGCCCCCCGCCAGCACGAGGGACCCGGTCAGGATGTAGGCGACGCTGAAACCCACCGCCAGGTGGATGGTCAGGTAACTGAGCGTCTTCATCAGATCGCGCGGCATGTTCGATTCCGTTTCGTCATGAGCCAGCAGGGCACCGACGGATATAATTGATAATAGATCGCAATAGCAAGACAAGAATCTCGTTCAGTGTGATCGCCGGGACAGGAAGGATTTTCCTACATCGCGCAAATCTGGCTTATCCCAGGGATGAGACGCAGAACATCCCGCGCTCTCGCTCGTCGCTCTTTTGCCAACACGACGACTCTGGGAGAAGCCCCCCTTGCGAAAGGTCACACTCGGTGCGCGCTGGTTTTACGCCATGGCGCGGCCGTTTACCGCGCGGAAGCGGCGCGCGCAGGCCGAAATCGCAATGCACATTTCCGGCGTTCTGCGTTAACCGGCCGGGATGGCGAGCGCGGCGGAAATGACGGGGCAGGACGAAGGATGATGGACGTTCCCCGCCGCCCGTCACTCGCCCTGCGTCATCTCCGCGAACACTTCCGCGCCGGTCTTGCGCGTGGTGGCTTCGGTGAAATGGTAATAGGGCGGCTGCTCGTCCACGAAGATTTCGCTGGTCAGCGCGAAGCCGTCCGCGCCCGGAAAGAACCCGGCGAGGCAGGCGTAGCTGCCCGCAGGCTTGTAGTAATAGAACAGGTGGGTGCCGCAGCGGCTGCAGAAGCCGCGTTCGGCCCATTCGGACGAGGGATAGCGCGTGACATGCTCCGACCCGTCGATCTCCAACTCCCCTCGGACCGGCAGGGCGATGAATGGCCCGCCGCCCCAGGTCCGGCACATGGTGCAGTGGCAGGCATCGAGATGCGGTTCGGTTGGCGTGGCGTGCAGCGTCACCGCGCCGCACAGGCATTGCCCTTCAAGCGGGGCGGTGTCGATAGTCTTGCTCATGATCGGCTTCCTTCCGAGTCTCCGGGTAATGAGCGTCGCCGCTTTGCCCCCGGCGGGCAAGGCGAATGGGACCGGCGCGGGCTTGTCTGCGCCGCGCGGCGGGCGCATGAAGGGGCCATGATCCGCAAGCTTGCTTTCGCCGCACCGCTCGCCCTGCTGCTCGCCGCCTGTCAGTCCGGCGTGGAGCACGATCCCGCCGACGGCAATGTGCCGGGCAACAGCGCTTCCACCCGGCCCTATGACGGGATCGCGGAAGGGGAGACGGTGCGCTTTACCGGCACCGAGCCGTTCTGGGGCGGGCAGGCGACCGGGACCGTGCTCAATTATTCCACCCCCGAGAAGCCGGACGGGGAAACCATCACAGTGGAACGGTTCGCCGGGCGCAACGGCGTTTCCTTCACCGGCAAGCTGGAAGGGGAGGTTTTCTCGCTGGCGATCACGCCCGGGCAATGCAGCGACGGCATGTCGGACCGGACCTATCCCTTCAACGCCACGCTGCGCGTGGGGGACGAGATTCGCAGCGGCTGCGCCTGGACGGAAAAGCACCCCTTCACTGGCGAGGCCCATCCATGAGCAGGGAGCAAATTCGCGTCGCCGCCTGCCAATGCGGCCAGTTGAAGGCGCATTGCACGGGCGAGGCCGCGCGCATTTCGATGTGCCACTGCCTTGCCTGCCAGCGGCGCACCGGCGCGCCGTTCAGCGCCAACAGCCGCTTCCCGCGCGCGAATGTGCGGATCGAGGGGGAAAGCCGGCAATGGAGCCGCACCGCCGATACCGGCAATGGGGTGGTGCATCATTTCTGCCCGGATTGCGGCACCACGGTCTGTTGGGATCTGGCCGGTTTCCCCGATGTGATCGCGGTGGCGAGCGGGCTGTTCGCGGACCCGGCCTATCCCGCGCCGGCCGTGTGCGTCTGGGAGCGGCAGCGCCATCCCTGGACGGACCATATCGCGGCGCTGCCGATGCAGCGCTGGCCGGGTGCGCCGGGCTAGATCGATTTCGAAAACGAGAGGGATGCCATGTTCAAGATACTGCTGTTCGTCAAACGCAAGGCCGGGCTGACGCGCGAGGAATTCATCGACTATTACGAGAACAGGCATGTGCCGCTGGTGCGCGACAAGGTGCCACCCGCCCGGCTCTATCGCCGCAATTACGTGATGGTAGGGGCAGAGGTGAGCGGCATCGCCGGCGCCTCGGCGGCGGCGCTCGGCTTCGATTGCGTCAGCGAGATCGGCTTCGCCACGCGGGCGGAAGCGGAGGAGCATATCGCAGCCTATCTCGACCCGGCGAACAATCCCGGGATCGTGGCCGACGAGAACAATTTCATCGAGCCGGGCGGGCTGACCTTCGTGCTCGTGGAGCCTCGCCAGACCGCCGATTATTCCGGCTGACGGCGCCCGAGGAGAGGTGCCGTCAGCGCGGTTTACCCGCGACGCCGTAAACGATACGCTGCCGTTCCATCTGCAACAGTTCGAAGAAGGGGATATCCGATGCGACATGCCGGTTGGATGACGGTGCCGCTTGCCTGCGCGATGCTTGCGCTGGCGGGTTGCGGAAGCAAGGGCGGCGAGGACGCCACGGGCAATGCTGTTGCCGGGGATGCCGCCGCCGGGGCAGATGTCGCTTCGGACGCAACCGCAGCCGCTTCGCCGGAAGCCGCGGCCAGCCTCGCGACAGGGGGCGCGGCTGCTCCCGCCGCCAGCCCTGCGGCAACGGAAACTGCCACCGCCAAATCCGCGGGCGGAGGCGACCTGTCCGCCTATGTCGGGAAATGGCCGTTCGATGCGGTGAACGGCGTGAAGTGGAACGACAATCCGGTGGTCAAGGCGGCGATCGACAAGACCGTCACGGATGCCGCGGCGCGCAAGGCGATCCATACGCTGGATGGCCCGGCCAGCACGATCGAGCTTTATCAGGGCAAGGTCGCCTCCTGGTCGTGCGAGGCGCACAACTGCGGCGATCACCAGTGGAACGTGATGGTCGATCCCAAGAGCGGCGCGGCCGATGTCTGCTATCACAACGAGGCCAAGACACCCGGCCAGTCGCGCTGGTTCCTCGCCGGCGGCAAGGTAGAAACGCGCGCCGGAAATTGTTCCACCGAATGAGACCGGCGGCGATCAAATAGAGGATTTCCACATACTCTTTTCGTCCCGGGTAAAGCAGGATAGTTTCCGGCCCGGTTACTTGAAGGAGAGGGGTAGATGATAAGGAATCTTTCGGCCGAATTCTTCGGCACATTCTGGCTTGTCTTTGGCGGTTGCGGATCGGCGGTGCTGGCCGCCGCCTTTCCGGAACTGGGCATCGGCTTTGCGGGCGTGGCCTTCGCCTTCGGCCTGACCGTGCTGACCATGGCCTATGCCGTGGGCGGCATTTCGGGCGGGCATTTCAACCCTGCGGTTTCGCTGGGTCTCGCGATCGCCAACCGCTTTTCCTGGGGGCATCTGGTGCCTTATTGGGCGGCGCAGGTGGCGGGCGCGATCGTGGCCGCGGCCGCGCTCTACGCCATTGCCTCGGGCAAGGCCGGCTTCGCGCCGGGCGGATTTGCCTCCAACGGCTTCGGGGAGCTTTCGCCGGGCGGTTATTCGATGCAGGCCGCCCTGCTGGTGGAAGTGATCCTCACCGCGGGCTTCCTGATCGTGATCCTGGGCTCCACCTCGCGCGCGGCGCCTCCGGGTTTCGCTCCGCTGGCGATCGGCCTTGCGCTCACCCTGATCCATCTGGTGTCGATCCCGGTGACCAACACATCGGTCAATCCGGCTCGTTCCACCGGCGTGGCGCTCTTTGCGGCGACCGATGCGATCGGGCAGCTCTGGTTCTTCTGGCTGGCGCCTCTGATCGGCGGCGCGGTCGGCGCGGCGATCTGGCGCTTCCTGTTGATGCCGGGTGAATCGCCCGCTCACATTGCGCGGGACGAAACCGCCCATTGAGCAGCCGAGGGGCGGGGAAGGGAGCTTCCCCGCCTTCTCCTCGGTTGGATCAGGAACCCGGAGGGTTTACCAGCGTTACCCTTCCTCAGGGGTTGCGTTGATAGGGAAGTTCGTGTCGCAGGGGTCTGGCAAAAATCCGCATCCGGACAACAATCCTGGGGATCGTATTCCTGCCAATTGGGGGGCTTGAGGCATGAAGGTGCGGCACTTTTGCACGATTCTGCTGCTCGACGATGAGCCGCTGATCCTCATGGACCTCGAATTCGCCGCTCAGGATGAAGGATGCCGCAGCCTTTGCGCCACGTCGGCCGGGCAGGCGCTTGCCTTTCTGGCTGGCGCTGAGCGGATCGACGTGGCGGTGCTCGACGTGACATTGCAGAATGGCGAAACATGCGTGCCCGTGGCGCGCGAGCTGCAAAGGCGCCGCATCCCCTACCTGCTCCATTCCGGCGACCTCGATCGTCGCAATGAGACGTTGCGCGAGCTGGGTTCGGAGCTGATCGTCAAGCCCGCGTGCTCTTCCCGGGTGATCCGGCGCGCGATCAGCTATATCGGGCAGGGGCCGGACATGCGGTTCATCGGCGCGGATTGATGTTCGAGGTGGATCGCGCGCTATCGCTGTGAGCTTGACCGGGAACGGCTGATATGTCCGCTCGTTGAGAGAGCAGCCTGACGGGCGGGCGCAGCAGGTGGGAGAAGGATCATGAAGCTTGCCTTCGTCGTCGCGAGTTGCTCCCTCGCCTTGCTGGCAGGGTGTGCGCCAGCCGCAAATGAACCTCGCGAGACATCTCTGGCAGATGGGCGCGAATGTTTCTGGCCGGGCGATGTCAGTGGTTTCAACGATGTGCGGGACGCGGAGTCCGGTTCGAACCGGATCATGGTGAGCGCCGGCGCAAATCGTCGCTATCTGTTCGAGACCTTCGGCTCCTGCCCCGATCTGAACTTTGCGGAGAACATCGGCTTCGACCAGCACGGTTCGGGCCAGATTTGCCGGGGCGTGGATGTGACCCTGCTGGTGCCCGGCGTTACCGGCACGCAGCGTTGTCCGGTCCGCATGATCCGAAGGCTGACCGAGGACGAGGCCAAGGCGCTGACCGCCCGGGCCAGGAAATAAGCCCGGCCGCCGTCCGTGTTCGTCGCTGCCTATTGGTGGGAAGTGCATCCCGGCAAGGAAGAGCAGTTTCGCGCTGCCTGGCGCCGTGGAACCGAGCTCATCCGGGAAAGATACGGCAGCCTGGGCTCCCGCTTGCACCGGGAGGATCGCGACGATGGCGCAATCCGCTTCATCGGCGTCGCGGAATGGCCGGACCGCCAGACCTGGCGCAAGGCGTTCGATGCGAAGATGGTATATGACGAGCCGGAAACCCGCGCGGCCTTCGTGGAGGCGATCAGCGATTGGGCGGAAGAGCCTCTCCTGCTGATGGAGGTGACGGACGATCTTCTGGATCGCCGCCCTTGAAACTTTCCGGAAAGAAGCATCGCAGAACGCTTGAGTCCGTAGCGAAAGCGGGCAAATAGGGGAGCACCTACTATCTTCCCAGCCACAGGATATTTCCCATGACCGAAGCCGTTCCGGCCTGGCTCGCCCAAGCCCTGCCCCATGCGCGCCCCGCCCATGCCGCCTTGACCGCGGCGAAGCTGGGCAGCGAGGGCTTGATCGGCAAATCCGGCTTTCGCCTGACCAGCGTCGCCTTCGATCATGGGGAAGAACTCGATCCGTGCTTTACCGCCGACGAGGAAGATGCGGTTGCGCCGCCGCTGGAATGGACCACGCCTCCGCAAGGCGCGCTGGAGCTGGTGCTGGTGGTGGAGGATCCGGACGCGCCGGGCGGAAAACCGGCTTGCCACTGGCTGGTCTGGGGGCTTGCCGCGCAACTGGGCAAGCTGATGGAAGGCGAGACGCCGCCACGGGTCGGCAAGAATTCAAAGCGCAACAGCGAGTGGTTGCCGCCCGAGCCGCCGCATGAAGATGAGCCGCATGATTATGTGTTCCAGCTCTTCGCGCTGGATCTGCCCTTGACCTTGATGCCGGGCGCGACCCGCGAAGAACTGGTCAAGGCCATGGAAGGGCATGTGGTGGGCATCGCGATCCTCGCGGGCACCTATGCGCGCGCCGAGGATGACGAGGATTGGGACGACGAGGATGGCGATTGAGCCATTGCGGCTCAGCGCCGGGGAGTCCACCCCGGCGGAGCAAGGGTGAAGCCGGCGAAATCGAAGCCGGGCGCGACCACGCAGGATACCAGCACGAAACCTGACCGGCCGCCGGGTTCGGGGTCCGCGGCTTGCCAGTGGGCGGCGGAGACCACGTGCTGGATGGCATGACCGGAAAGCAGGTCGGGGCCGAGGATAACACTGTCGATCGGACCGCTTTCCTGGGGGGCGGTGGACAGCCTCAGGCAGTCCCCGGCATGCCACAGCCAGATCTCCGCGGCATCCACCCGGTGCCAGTGGGATCTCTGGGACGCTTCGAGCAGGAAAAGAATCGCGGTGGCGGCCGCGCGTTCGCCATTGGTCGTCGGCGCGCGCCATGTCTCGCGGAACCAGCCACCTTCCGGATGCGGCTTGAGCGCGAGTCGTTCGATCAGCTGCTTTGCGGTGAGGCCTTCCATCCGCGAAGTTTGCCCGGCATGATGCCGGCTGGCCAGCACTTTAGGGCCAGGACCTGCTATCCGGGGGCAAAATCGATGCGGGCGTTGTTATTTGCCGTGGCGCTGTTCCTGCTGGGCATAACTCCGGCTGCGGCGCAAACGCCCGAGCAGCTTGCCAGGGCCGCGCTCGAAGCCGCGCCGGTATGGGATGGCCACAACGATGTGCCGATCCAGTTGCGGGGCCGGTATCGCAACATGATCGGGGGCTTCGATTTCGAGGATACGACAGACACGGGCAAGGATGCTCCCGCTGGCCGGGTGATGCATACCGATCTCAAGCGCCTGCGCGAGGGCCATGTCGGCATGCAATTCTGGTCGGTTTTCGTATCGACCGAGCTGAAGGGAGCGGATGCGGTTCAGGCGGTGATCGAGCAGATCGATGTCACCCGGCGCCTGCTGGCGCGTTATCCCCGGGAGATGCAGTTCGCGCGCAATTCCACGGAGGTCGAGCAGGCCGTCAAAAAGGGGCGCATCGCCTCGCTGCTGGGCATGGAAGGCGGCCATTCGATCGGCTCCAGCCTTGCCGTGCTGCGCCAGATGCATGCGCTGGGCGTCCGCTACATGACGCTGACCCATTCGAGCAACACGCCATGGGCCGACAGCGCCACGGACAAGCCCGAACATGACGGGCTGACCGATTTCGGCCGGGACGTGGTGCGCGAGATGAACCGCATCGGGATGCTGGTCGATCTCAGCCATGTCAGCGAGGCAACGATGCTCGATGCGCTGGAAGTCGCGCGTGCGCCCGTAATCTTCAGCCATTCGGGGGCACGGGCGGTGAACGGCCATGCCCGCAATGTGCCGGACAGCGTCCTGCGGAAGCTGAAGGATAATGGCGGGATCGTGATGGCAGTCGCCTTGCCGAGCTATGTGAGCGAAGCGGCGCGGAACTGGCTCGCCGATCGCGAGGCGGAAAGGAAGCGGCTGGAATCGCTGTGGCTGGGTCAGCCTCTCGAGGTCGAGACCCGCCTTGCCCAATGGGTCGTAACTCATCCCGAGCCCAAGGCAACGATTGCGCAGTTGGCCGATCATTTTGATCATATCCGCCAGGTGGCCGGGATCGACCATATCGGGGTGGGCGGCGATTATGACGGCATGGCGACCGGCCCGGAAGGGATGGAGGATGTCAGCGGATATCCGGCGCTGTTTGCGGAACTGGCGCGGCGCGGCTATACGAAGCCGGAGCTTGAAAGGATCGCGAGCCGCAACATGATGCGGGTGCTGAAGGCAGCGGAAGCCTATGCCGCCGCCCATGCGGGCGAGCCGCCGATAGAAACTCCGGTGCCGGAGTGATCTGGCCGGTTTACAGGCTCGCCAGGGTGGCCGGATCGCGCTGCCCGTCATAAAAGCTGTCCAGGGCTTCGGCGAAGCAGGGCTGGTCCGGCCCCACCGCTTCGAACAATGTCATCGAGCTGCGAAACTTCATCGCATCGATGGCGCCGAAAATGGCGGTAGCGGATTTCCGGTCACTCCAGTCCAGCACCGCCTGCGTCGATTGGAGCAGGCGAGGTCCCAGTATCCCGTGCTCCAGATAGCGCCGAGCCTCCAGGGTGCCGGAGATTGCGTAGAGGTAAGCCATGGGACTGTGCCCGAGGCCGCTGATCTGCGGAAAGACGAACCACATCCAATGGGTCTGCTTCTTGCCCGCGCGAAGCTCCGAAAGAGCGCAGGCATAGGTTCCGTCACGATCCTGCGCGGCGACGAACCGTTCGAGCCCGGGCGGTTCCATGGATCAGTTCTTGCGCTCCGGCAGCTTCTCGCGCGGCGGAAGGTGCAGGCACGGCTAGCCGCCGGCATGCACCCATCCGGATCAGAAGCTGAGAGCGCCGGTTATCCAGATGATGGATAGCAACGCGATTGCGAGAAAGGTGCTGATGATCAGCACCCAGCGGACGATATGAGGGGTCGAGCCGCCCCGGGCTTCGTCCGTTTCTACGTGAATTTCCCCGCCCCGGTTTTCCATGATTGATCCTCCATAGTTCCCATCGGTCACTTGGACCCTGAGGAAACTACGTTCGACCGGAGCGAATGTTCCTGTTGTGGTTGGTGCGATCAGTCTCGCAGAAGGTCGTTGATGCCGGTTTTGGCCCTGGTCTGGGCATCGACGGTCTTGACGATGACGGCGCAGTAAAGCGAGGGGCCGGGCGTGCCATCAGGCAAGGGTTTGCCCGGAAGGGAACCGGGCACGACCACCGCGTAGGGCGGAACCTTGCCGATGTGGATCTGGCCTGTGGCGCGATCGACGATCTTGGTGGAAGCGCCGATGAATACGCCCATCGAAAGCACCGCGCCTTCGCCGACCACCACCCCTTCCGCCACTTCCGAACGGGCGCCGATGAATGCCCCGTCTTCGATGATCACGGGGCCTGCCTGCAGTGGCTCCAGCACGCCGCCGATGCCCGCGCCCCCGGAAATATGCACATTCTTGCCGATCTGCGCGCAGCTTCCGACCGTGGCCCAGGTATCGACCATCGCGCCATCGCCGACATAGGCGCCGATGTTGACGAAGCTGGGCATCAGCACCACGCCCTTGCCGATATAGCTGCCGCGGCGGGCCGCGGCGCCGGGAACAACGCGAAAGCCGGCTTCGCGGAAGCGTGCCTCGTCCCAGCCTGCGAATTTGGAGGGAACCTTGTCGAAGGCCGGGGCGCCGGCGGCGCCGTTGGGCACGGGAACGTTGTCATTGAGGCGGAAGGACAGCAGCACCGCCTTCTTGAGCCACTGATTGACCTTCCATCCGCCATGGCCATCCGGCTCCGCCACGCGGGCCGCGCCGCTTTCGAGCAGGGCGAGGGCCGCTTCCACCTTTTCGCGCACGTCCTGGCTGGCGGGGGTCACTGCGTCGCGGGCTTCCCAGGCGGCTTCGATGGCGCTTTCGAGTTCGGCGGACATGGTAAGGCAACTCCCTGCAGGATGGTATGGCAATGGGCCGTGCGCCTAATCGCTTGTGGCGGGGGGGGCAAGTGTCCGTGTCGGTCCGGGCTTGCAGCGAAGGGGCTCGGGAGTAAGAAGTTCAAAACCGATCGGAAGTGGAGAGCGGCATGGATCTGGAAGGACTTTTCGGGCTGAGCGGACGAATCGCGCTGGTCACGGGAGGATCGAGGGGCATCGGCCGGATGGTGGTGGAAGGCTTGCTCGCCGCCGGATGCTCCCGGGTCTATATCTGCGCGCGCAAGCAGGAGCAGCTGGATGCCGCCGCGGCGGAACTGGGCGAGCGGGTGGTGCCTCTGGTGGCCGATATTGGCAAGATCGAGGGTATCGATGCGCTGGCCGCCGAGCTCTGGCGCCGGGAAGAGCGGCTCGACATCCTGGTGAACAATGCCGGGGCCGCCTGGGGCGCTCCGTTCGACGCCTTTCCGGAAGCTGGGTGGGACAAGGTGGTCACCCTGAACATGAAGGCGCCGTTCTTCCTCACCCAGAAGCTGCACGGTCTGCTGCGGAATGCGGCGGATTCCGCCAGGCCGGCCAAGGTCATCAATATCGCATCGATTGACGGATTGCGGGTCAATCCCTGGGAAACATACTCCTACCAGGCCTCCAAGGCCGGTCTTATCCACCTGACCCGGCGCATGGCCGCGCGCCTGATCGCGGATAACATCGTCGTCAGCGGAATTGCCCCGGGTGCCTTCCCTAGCGAGATGAACCGCGCCGCGCGGGATGCGCCGGAGGTGGCCGCGCAGGCGATCCCGGCGAGGCGCACCGGCACCGCGGAGGATATGGCGGCCGGGGCGGTCTATCTCGCGAGCCGGGCAGGGGATTATGTGGTGGGTACGACGCTGGTGATCGACGGCGGCATGGTGGATGCGCAGGCATCGGCCAGCTTCGGGAATGCGGGCGGCGCCTGAACCGCGCCCTCGGCCGGCAGGGCAGGCTATCCGCCCGTCATCAATTCCCGGACGAAATCGACCAGGCCCGTCTGCCGCGCGCGGCGCATTCGTTCCGCGTGCAATATGGTGCGCACCTTCGCGAAGCAGGCATCGATATCGTCGTTCACCACGACATAGTCGTAGCCGTCCCAATGGCTGATCTCGGAGCGCGCGCGCGACATGCGGCCCGCAATCACTTCCGCGCTGTCCGTCCCCCGCGCCGAGAGACGCCGTTCCAGTTCGCCGATCCCGGGCGGCAGCAGGAAAACCCTGACGACATCCGCTTCCGCCCGCTGGTAAAGCTGCTGGGTGCCCTGCCAGTCGATGTCGAACAGGAAATCCTGTCCTTCCTTCAGGCCGGCCTTGATCTGGGCCTTGGGCGTTCCGTAGAAATTGCCGAACACTTCCGCCCATTCCAGGAAGGCTTCTTCCGCCACCATGCTTTCAAAGGTAGGCCGGTCGACGAAGATATAGTCCTTCCCTTCGACCTCGCCCGGCCGCATCGGCCGGGTGGTGACGGAAACCGACATGCGCAAATCGCCGTCATCGGCCAGCAACTGGCGGGCAATGGTCGTCTTTCCCGCGCCGGAGGGCGAGGAGAGGATGAACATGAGCCCGCGGCGCTTGAGATTGTCGATGGTGGCCATGCTGCGCTGTGGCGCAAGCCCATGCCGGAAATCAAGCTTTTCGGAACGGATGGTTGCCGACAGGTAATGCGAGCGGCGGAAGTCAGGCGTTATCGGCCATATCGTCCAGTGCCTTTTCGCCTTCCACCTTTGCCCGGGTCCTGCTTTTGCTGCGGTCGAGCAAGGTCTTGCCGAGCATTCCGGTTCCCACCAGCAGCGCGCCGGGGACGGAGCGCATGGCAAGCTTCACGACGATGGTGTTGAATACCGTTTCCCCGAAAGTACGACCTTGCACGATTTCCCTTGCCTTCTTCCGCCCGTATCCCCGCAGCATCCGCCGTTCGATGCCGCGGCGAACGACAGCGGAAGCGCCGCGCAGCAGAATATCGGCGAGGATGAAATTCGTGCGGGGGTCGGGACTTGGGCCGGGAATGTTGGCTTCGTTCTTAGACAGCTTCTTGTAGCTCGGAGTTCGCTTCGATCCGCTCTTTCGTGCCATTCCGCCCTCGCGTCCGGCGGCCAGGCAAAAGCGCTGCCGCTTATTTCTTCCTGCCAAAATCAATGGTGACGACGTTCGAATCGCCATCGCTGCCATCAACGGGCGAATCCCCGTCCTGTTCCGTTGAATCATTTTCCGCATCGTCGTGCGGTTCGGGTTCCATGTCGTCCGTAGCCGCCTGGAACTGAAGGCCGAAATCCACGGCAGGATCCACGAAAGCTGTGATCGCGGCGAAGGGGATGACCAGCTTTGCCGGGACCTGATTGAAGCTCAGCCCCACGGAAAACCCGTCATCGTCGACGGACAGATCCCAGAACTTGTTCTGGAGGACGATCGTCATCTCATCCGGGAAGCGCTGCCGCAAATGGCTGGGGATGGAGACCCCGGGCGCGCCGGTCTTGAACGTGATGTAGAAGTGATGGTTGCCCGGCAGTGTCCCTCCGGTGCCTTCTATCTCGCCCAGCACGCGGCCTACCACGGCGCGCAGTGCTTCCTGGACGATTTCATCGTAAGGGATCAGGCTATCGGGCGTTTCGTCGCTCATGCTGTCAGAAGTGCCGCTGCCCATTGAGCCGGTCAAGGATAAAGCGAGTGGCATGATGCTTTCGCGGCGCGTATTGCGCTTATTGGCCACAGTCTTATAGGCGCAAGCATGCGTACAGCCCGGATCGCCCGCAAAACCAGCGAAACCGACATATTCGTCGAGGTGAATCTCGACGGCAGCGGTTCCTACGACATTTCCACCGGCATCGGCTTCCTCGATCACATGATCGAGCAATTCTCGCGCCATTCGCTGATCGACGTCACCCTGCGGGTCGCCGGGGATCTGCATGTGGACCAGCACCACACCACGGAAGACAGCGCGATCGCCCTGGGCCAGGCCATTTCCCAGGCGCTGGGCGACAAGGCCGGGATCGGTCGCTACGGCAGCGTCTATTCGCCGATGGATGAAGCGCTGGCCCGCGTGGCGCTCGACATCTCCGGCCGCCCCTGGCTGGTCTGGAAGGCGAGCTTTACGCAGCCTCGGCTGGGCGAGATGGATACCGAACTGTTCGAGCACTGGTTCCAGTCGGTCGCGCAGGCGGTGGGCATCACCCTGCATATCGAGCTGCTTTACGGCCAGAACAATCACCACATCATCGAAGGCATCTTCAAGGGCTTTGCCCGGGCGATGCGTGCTGCTGTCGAGCTTGATCCGCGCAAGGGCGGGGCGGTGCCTTCCACAAAGGGGCAGCTCGGTGGCTGAAGTCGTCGCTCTCGTCGATTACGGCGCGGGCAATCTTCACTCGGTGCGCAATGCCCTGATCGCCGCCGGGGCGGAGACGGTGAATGTAACCGCCGATCCCGATGTGGTGCGTGCGGCGGACCGGATCATCCTGCCCGGAGTGGGGGCGTTCGGCGCTTGCGCGGCGGGTCTCGGCGCCATTGCCGGCCTGGTGGAGGCGATGAAGGAGCGGGTGCATATCGGCGGTGCGCCCTTCCTGGGCATCTGCGTGGGCATGCAATTGCTGGCCGATCGCGGGCTGGAACATGGGGTGACGCCCGGGCTCGGCTGGATCGCCGGCGAGGTCCGGGCGATCGAAGTGACCGATCCGGCGATCAAGGTCCCGCATATGGGCTGGAACGATGTCGTTCCCACCCCGCATGAGGATGGCGCCGAGCTGATCGAGCCGGGCGAGGCCTATTTCCTGCATTCCTATCATTTCCAGCCTGCCGATGGGCGGCACATCGCCGCGATGACCGACCATGGCGGCGGACTGGTGGCCGCAGTGGCCCGCGACAATATTCTCGGGGTGCAGTTCCACCCGGAAAAGAGCCAGTCCTACGGGCTGGAACTGCTCTCCCGCTTCCTGGAGTGGAAACCGTGATTGTATTTCCCGCCATCGATCTCAAGGGCGGCCAGGTCGTGCGGCTGGCCGAAGGCGATATGGCGCGCGCCACCGTCTATGGCGACGATCCCGCGGCGCAGGCCATGGCGTTTGCGGAAGCAGGCGCTGGTCATCTCCATGTGGTCGATCTCGACGGGGCATTTGCGGGCGAGGCGCGGAACCGCGAAGCGGTCGAAGCGATCCTCGAAGCCTTTCCCGGCCATGTCCAGCTGGGCGGCGGCATCCGCAACCGCGAGGCGGTGGCAGGCTGGTTCGATCTGGGCGTCAGCCGGATCGTGATCGGCTCGGCAGCCTTGAAGGACCCCCAGTTCGTCAAGGACATGGCGCGCGAATGGGAAAACGGCATCGTCGTGGCCGTGGACGCGCGCGATGGCATGGTCGCGACGGAAGGCTGGGCGGAAGTCTCGGATGTTCCGGTCCACGAGATGGCCCGTCGTTTCGAGGATGCCGGGGTGGCGAGCCTGTTGTTCACCGATATCGGGCGCGACGGGCTGCTCAAGGGCTGCAATATCGAGGCGACGGTCGATCTCGCGCGGCGCACCTCCCTTCCGGTCATCGCCAGCGGCGGGGTGAAGGGGCTGGACGATATCCGGCTGCTTTCGCTCCATGCGATGGACGGGATCGAAGGCGTGATTACCGGCCGCGCCCTGTATGACGGGCGGCTAGATCTGGCGGCGGCCCTGCAGATGGCGGCCAGGGCATGACCGTCCGCATTCGCGTCATCCCGTGCCTCGATGTGCGCGATGGCCGCGTGGTGAAGGGTGTCAACTTCGTCGATCTCAAGGATGCCGGCGATCCGGTCGAGCAGGCGCAGGCCTATGACGCGGCCGGGGCGGACGAGCTTTGCTTCCTGGATATTTCCGCCAGCCATGAAGGGCGGGGCACGCTGCTCGATGTGGTGCGGCGCACCGCCGAGGTCTGCTTCATGCCGCTCACCGTGGGAGGAGGGGTGCGTTCGGTGGAGGATGCGCGGGCGCTGCTGCTGGCCGGCGCGGACAAGGTTGCGGTCAATTCCGCCGCCGTCTCCCGGCCCGAGCTGGTTGCCGACATGGCGGAAAAGTTCGGGAGCCAGTGCGTCGTCGCCTCGGTCGATGCGCGTGCTTCGACAAGCTCGGCGGGAGCGGGGAAGCGGTGGGAAATCCATACCCATGGCGGCCGCCGCGCGACCGGGATCGATGCGGTGGCGCATGCGGTCAGGCTGGCGGAGCTGGGCGCGGGCGAATTGCTGGTCACGTCGATGGATGGCGATGGCACCCAGGCCGGTTACGACCTCGATCTGACCCGCGCGATCGCCGATCGGGTGAGCGTGCCGGTGGTGGCGAGCGGCGGCGTCGGCAATCTGCAGCATCTGGTGGAAGGTGTGACGAAGGGCCATGCCAGCGCGGTGCTGGCTGCATCCATCTTCCACTTCGGCACTTATACCATCGCCCAGGCGCATTCCGCCTTGCGCGAAGCGGGCCTGCCCGCGCGGGGCTGATTCCGCCAAACCGTCGGGCTGCTTTACACGCTGCAGGGAAGGCCGATTCGATTAACCATCGAATCCGGCCCGTGCCGCCGGTTTGTGATTCGTGGCCCGATGGTTGCTTTAACCTTTTCGATGACCCGCCTGGCCCTTTTCCTGCTGATGCCCGTTTATATGCTGCTGGCGGCGCCGGTGAATGCATCCGGGGGCACTGCGGTTCCCGAACCTTCGGACCTTGCGCTGTTCATCCTGGGGCTGCTCGGGGTGATTCTGGGGCGTGAGGTCGCGATACGCTACAAGCGGCGCGACCGGGAGCGCGACAAGAAGCGCTGAGCCCTGCCGGGCGGCTCGTGCGGCTTGACCCCGCCCGCCGACCGATCCATGTCACCTGCCATGGATACGCTGTCCCGTCTCGAACAGACCATTGCCCGGCGCCGCACCGGGGCTGCCGCGGAAAGCTATGTCGCGCAGCTCCATGCGCGCGGATTGCCGGTTATCGCGCGCAAGCTGGGCGAGGAAGCCGTGGAGGCCGTGATCGCCGCACTTTCGGGTGAGCGCGAGGAACTGGTGGGCGAGGCCGCGGATATCCTGTTCCATCTGCTGGTGCTGCTCTCCGCCCGCGATGTTCCGCTCGCCGATGTGCTGGCGGAGCTCGACCGGCGGGAAGGCACTTCAGGCCTTGTTGAAAAAGCTGCACGGAAGAGCTGATGCCGATCGATGCGACCCAACCCTATGACGACCAGAACATCTTCGCCAGAATCCTGCAGGGAGAGCTGCCCTGCACGAAGGTCTATGAAGATGAGTGGGCTTTTGCCTTCCACGACATCAATCCCCAGGCGCCGATCCACATCCTGGTGGTGCCCAGGGGGCCGTATGTCAGTTGGGACGATTTCACCGAAAAGGGGAGCGACGCCGAAATTTCGGGGTTCATCCGCGCGGTCGGCAAGATCGCGCGCGATCAGGGGCTGGTGGCGCCCGGCTATCGCCTGATTGCCAATACCGGCTTCCATTCTCATCAGGAAGTTCCGCATTTTCATGTACATATCTGTGCCGGCAAGCAGATGGGGCGGATGATACCCGAATAGGGCAATCCCGATGCAATGAGCCGATTTTGCGATATGCGGTGCGCCGTGGGTTGCCCAACGACTCGTCGCACGGTTAAACGGCGCGTGGCATGGCTATTCTTCCCGAACCTCCGGCAGGTCGCCTCGACGGCGCCACTCACCGCTTCGCGGTACGGGTCTATTTCGAGGATACGGATGCCGGCGGGATCGTTTATCACGCCAATTACCTGCGCTGGTTCGAACGGGCGAGAACGGATCTCATCGGTCTCCTCGGCATTGACCAGCGCATGGCGCTGGAGGCGCGAAAAGGATTTTATGCCGTTGCGGATCTCGCAATACATTATGCGCGGCCGGCGCGCCTGGATGATGCCATAGTGGTGGAAAGCGCGGTCATTTCCGTGGGCGCGGCCAGCTGGCGTGTCAGCCATCGCGCATTGCGGGCGGACGAGCTTCTGGCCGAAGCGCAGGTCCGCATCGGCTTTGTCGGAGCCGGCGGCCGCGCGGAACGCCAGCCCGAAACATGGCGCAAGTCGCTTCAATCCATCTTGATCGCAGAGAGTACTCGATGACCGAACTGTCCCTTCTTGCGGCGGCGCTTCCGGCCGCTCCCACCCGGCTTGATCCGGTAAAGCTCTTCCTGGATGCCGACATCGTCGTGCAGGTGGTGATGGCGGGGCTGATCCTGGCCAGCATCTGGGTCTGGATGATCATCATCTCCTTCTCCTTGCGGATCGCTTCGGTGCGCCGCCGCTCGGACGAGTATGAGCTCGATTTCTGGAAGAAGATGGATGGGCGCAACGCAGACGATCTGCGAACCAAGAACCAGAGCGCCGCGTCCCGGGTGGCCGGCGCCGGCCTGGAGGAATGGCGCCGCACCGGCCGCAATGCCGATCGCGAGGCGGCGAGGGAACGCGTGGCGACGGCGATGTCCAGCCAGGTCGCGGTGGAGGCCGACAATCTTGCCGAGCGGCTGAACTTTCTAGCGACTGTAGGAGCTGTTGCTCCCTTCGTGGGCCTGTTCGGTACCGTCTGGGGCATCATGAACAGCTTTTTCCAGATCGGTTCGCAGCAGAACAGCTCGCTGGCGGTGGTTGCGCCCGGCATTTCCGAAGCCTTGTTCGCGACGGCTATCGGCCTGTTTGCGGCAATTCCCGCGGTGATTGCCTACAACCGCTTCTCCCACCGGGTGAACGCGCTCGAGGCGCGGTTGCAGCGCTTCGCCGACCAGGTCTATTCCCTCGTCAGCCGTGAAATGGATGACCGCTGATGGCCATGGGGATGGCAGGAGGCGGCGGACGCCGGGGAAGCAGGCGCGGTTCGCGGCGTACGCCGATGGCGGAGATCAATGTTACTCCGCTGGTAGATGTGATGCTGGTGCTGCTGATCATCTTCATGGTGACTGCGCCATTGCTGACCTCGGCTGTTCCGGTCGATCTTCCGGATAGCCGCGCCAGTGCGATGGAGCAACAAAGCGACCAGGTGACGATTTCGATCCTGCCAAACGGAAGCGTCTATCTGGATGAAGAGGAGCTGGCGCCCGGATCCCTGCCGGACCGCCTGGCCGCTCTGCCGGTGGATGCTTCGGGAAAGCCGCCTTTGGTGGTGCTGCGCGCGGATCGGGCGCTCGATTACGGGCGGGTGATGGAGGTGATGGGTGAACTGAACCATGCGGGGTTCAATTCGATTTCGCTGGTCACCAACAGTTCAGTTTCGGCCCCATAGGCCCGAGGCATGGCGTTTTCAGCAGCCCTTCGCCCGGAAGAACGGCTTCCACTGGCGGTAGCCCTGGTGCTGCACGGACTGCTGGTTGCCGCCCTGCTGTTGCAGCCTGACCGGCGCAATGTCGTCCCCATTCCGGAACGCATGACCGTCAGCCTGGCCGAAGATGTCGGGCTTAAGGCGACTGCGCCCACCATCGTGCGCGAACAGCGCGCGGCGACCGCGCCTATTCTTGCGCCGGAACCCGCTCCGCCCAGTCCGCCCGAGCCGGTTCCCGTTCCGGAGCCTGCTCCAAGGCCGAGCGCCGCACCGCCGCCCAAGCCCGCGCCCGCCCCACGTACACGAGTGCCGCAGCCGGCACCCAAGCCAAGCCCGGCAGCGAAGCCCGCGGCCCAGCCGAGTCCGGCGGCGGCGAAGCCTGCAGCAAAACCCGCGGCCACCCCCGCATCCAAGCCCGGCGGAGCGAGCCGCATCGGCAGCGACTTCCTTTCCGGCGCCGCAGCCGGAAGCAAGAAGGGTGATGATCGCGTTGCCGCCTCGGAAATCGGGGCTGCTGAAAAAGCGTCGCTTGGCCAAGCGATTGCCCGCCAACTGAAACCGCATTGGTCGTCCCCGCAGGGGGCGGATGCCGAATTGCTGGTCACGGTTCTCGCGTTCGATTTGAATCCTGATGGAACCTTGTCGGGCACTCCGCGCGTTGTGCGCCAGGAAGGGATTACGGATGCCAATCGCCCACAAGCATCTCGCCATGCCGAATTGGCCGTGAGATCGGTTCAGTTGGCCGCTCCGTTCGACCTGCCGCCACATTTATACAATGGTTGGAAACGTGTTTCCGCCTTCAGATTCGACAGGAAGTTGTCGCAGTGAAAAAAATACTCGCTCTTTGCCTCCTCGTTCTTGCCGCTCCGCTTTCCGCGCAGGTAAATGAAGCTCCCACTATCCCGATCGAAGCATCGGGCGAAGCCGGGCTGACCGGGTCCGTCTCCGACGACAAGGCCTGGCAGGATCTCGGTATCGCCATCCCCGGCTTCGCCACCGACAACAATGTCGCGACCCCGGCCAATGCGCAGGGTACGGCGGCGCTCGGCAAGGAACTGGCGCGCGTGATCACCGCCGATCTGCGCAACAATGGCCTGTTCCAGCCGGTGGGGCCGGATGCCTTGCCGCAGCCCACCTTCCCGGAAATCACTTCTCCGGTCTGGGGCACCTGGAATTCCCGCAATGCCGAGATGCTGGTGCATGGATATGTCCGGGCCGGAGCGGACGGACGGCTGACCGTGGGCTGCTATCTCTACGACATCAATCTGCAGAGCGAACTGGTGCGGCAGGGCTGGGTAGTCCAGCCCGCCGATTGGCGCCGGGCGGCCCATAAATGCGCGGACCTGGTCTATTCGCGGCTTTCCGGCGAAAGCCCGTTCTTCGACAGCAAGATCGCCTATATCGCGGAAACCGGCCCCAAGGGTAATCGGGTCAAGCGACTGGCGATCATGGATTCCGATGGCGCAAACCATCGGTTCATCACCACTGGCCAGACGCGGGCGCTGACCCCGCGCTATTCGCCCGATTACAGCAAGATTGCCTATCTGAGCTACCTGCGGGGCAATCCGCGCATCTTCATTTACGATATCGCAAGCGGAAAGCAGCACCTTGTGACGGAGAGCAGCAATCCGACCTTCGCGCCGCGCTGGTCGCCGGATGGCAAGTGGATCCTTTATTCGATGGCAGTGAACGGCAACACCGACATCTATCGCGTTTCCGTGAATGGGGGGGAGAGCCGGCGGCTGACCGACGCGCCGGGCATCGACATCGGCGGAAGCTATTCCCCTGACGGATCGAAGATCGTGTTCGAAAGCGATCGCTCCGGGAGCCAGCAGATCTATGTCATGGACGGCGATGGTTCCAATCAGAAGCGGATCACCTTCTTTGGCGGCCGCGCGGCTACGCCGGAATGGAGTCCACGCGGGGATCAGATCGCATTCACCCATATCAGCGGCAATTTCCGGGTCGCGGTGATGAGTCCGGGTGGCGGCAATGTGCGCCATCTGACCGATAGCTGGCAGGACGAGGCTCCGACCTGGTCACCCAACGGTCGCATCATCCAGTTCTTCCGCACGGAACGCAATTCCGGCCGCACATCGCTGTGGCAGGTCGATCTGACCGGTCGCAATCTCAGGCGATTGCAGACTCCGGTTGACGCTTCGGACCCTGCCTGGGGACCCGTTTTGCCCTGAATGCATTATAGTGAACAGTACCGCCGGGCTTTCCGGCCAAGTCGAGGAGGAAAATTGATGAATAACAAGCTCTTCACCGCCATCGCCTTGGCGAGCGCGCTTGCGCTCGGCGCTTGCAAGAGTACCGCTCCCAAGGAATTGCCGCCGGAGCCGACCGCGCCCCCGCCGACCGAGACCGCCACTGGGCCGGTGCCAGGCAGCCAGGCTGATTTCGTCGCGAAGATGGCGGGTCGTGACGTGATCTATTTTGACACGGACCAGTTCAATATCGACAGCGAAGATTCCGCCGCTCTCCAGGGGCAGGCGCAGTGGTTGCTGCAGTATCCGAACAAGCGGGCCACCATCGAAGGCCATTGCGACGAGCGTGGTACCCGCGATTACAACCTTGCGCTCGGTGAACGCCGCGCCAATGCCGCCAAGAACTATCTTGTGAGCCTGGGCGTCGATGCCAACCGCCTGTCGACCGTGAGCTATGGCAAGGAACGTCCCGTTGCCATGGGTTCCAACGAGGGGGCCTGGGCGCAGAACCGCCGCGCCGCGACCATCACGATCGACTGATCCGGGGAATTTTTCGCCAAAGAGGGCGGGCGCGGCTGGTGTCGCTACCCGCCCTTGCCTATGTTGAAAGCATGAATTCGAGGCAATCCTAATGGCCCGTCCGAGGCGTTCTCTGGACTGGGGTTTCCCCCGCTGGCGCGGCTACGGTTCCTCGCGAGAGGCCGCCAATGTGCGTCTGTGTGATCGGCATGGGTGCGAGGAGCCCGGCAATTGCCCCGCACCGAAGGCGCCGAACAGCCCGGAACGCTGGTATTTCTGCCAAGGCCACGCGGCGGAATACAATGCCAAGTGGGATTATTTCGCCGGTCTCGACAAGGCGGAAGCAGAAGAACGGACCAAGGCCGAGAGACGCGACAATTCCGGTTATCGGGAAGCCGCGCATTATGGCTGGGCGGGCTCCGGCGATGGCAGCCGCAGCGCTGACGAGATGCGGGCGCTGGATGTGCTTGGGCTGGACAGCGACGCGGATTTCGACACGGTAAAGCGCGCCTGGCGCAACAAGGCCAAGGAAGTCCATCCCGATGTGCGCCCGGGCGATGGCGAGGCGGCCAAGGCGTTCCAGGCCTATCAGCTGGCTTATGAAGTGCTGCGCCAGGCCGAGGAGCGGCGGCAGTGGAAAGGCTAGTTTGCCCGCAACCCGGATATCCAATCCACTACGAGTTGCGCGAAGCGATCCGGATGGATTTCAGGCAGAAAATGGTCCGCGCCTTCCACGATTGAGAGATTTCCGCCCGGCATTGCATCCGCCAGCGCTCTGGTTGCGATGGTGAAGGCGGGCTGGCTTTCGGTTCCCATCGCACAGCAGCAAGGCGTATCGATCCTGCCCAGCTCCTCCCGGGTGATCTTGCCGGGATCGGAACTTGAGAACAGCAGCGGCATCATCCTGGCATTGGACAGGTAGATCGCGCGGCGCGCTTCCGGCATCCTCTCATAATGGCCGCCGAACAGCGCGGGGATGGTGGCTTCCGCACCCTCGGCCCGCAGCACCTTTGCCAGAGCGCCGAAGATCGTCTCCGCGCTTTGGGCGAAGGCGATCCGCTCGGCTTCCTCCGCGATGTGGAACGGCCGAGCCCCTTCATAGAGCACAGCGGAGGCGAACAGGTCCGGTTCGGCGAGTAAGGCGGCGAGACCGGCCTGCACGGCGTAGGACCAGCAGACGAGGTGAACAGGCTCCCCTGCCTGTCTTGCGGCGGCGATGATGTCCGCCTTGTGAAGGCCGATCCCGAAGCGGCTGCCATCGTCGGGCCAGTCCGCGGGTCCGAAATAGGTGAGAGTGATCGCCCGGCCCTCCATCCAGTCGGGAAGGCGGGCGATCACTGCCTCCCAGATGCGGGCGTCACCTGCTGCGCCATGCACCAACAGCAGCTTTTCAGGCTTTGTCATGTGAGGGCCGCCATGCTCCATATCACTCCCACGATCAGGAATATGCCGAGAATATCGAGCCATAGACCGGCACGGACCATGCGCGCCAGCTTGATATGGCCGGTTGCCCAGGCGATCGCGTTGGGCCCGGTTCCCGCCGGCAGCATGAATCCCCAGCTAGCTGCCATCGCCGCCGGCATTGCCAGCAGCAGCGGATCCGCACCCAGTGCCACCGACAGGCTGGCCACCACGGGCATGATCCCACTTGCGGTTGCGACATTGCTGGCAAATTCGGTCGCGACGATGACCAGCGCCACCAGGGCGAGCGCGATCACCAGCAGCGGCACGGTGCGCAAGGGCAACAGGGCTTCGCCCAGCCAATCCGCCAGCCCGGATGCTTCCATGCCCGAAGCCAGCGCCAGCCCGCCGCCGAACATCAGGATCACTGCCCAGGGCGCCCGGTCGGCCTCTTTCCAGACCAGAAGCGGGCGGCCGGTTCCGTCGGGGATGACGAACAGCAGCAGGCCGGCGGCAATGGCGATGGTGCCATCGGTGAGTGCGCCCTTCGGCAGGACAGGTTCCAGCAATGGCTGGCAGACCCAGGCAAGAACGGTCAATGCGAAGAGCGGGATCAACCGTCTTTCCGGGGGCGTGAGGGGGCCGGTGTCCCTGATCGTCTCGCGCGCGGCGGCAATGTCGAAGGGATGATTCCTGACGCGCTGCACGCGACCTATGATCCATGCGGCCAGCGGCACCCCGGTAATGACCAGGGGGAGGCCGAACAGGGCCCATTGCGCGAAGGATATCTTCAGGCCCAGCATATTGTCGAGCAGAGCGACCGCGATGGCGTTGGTAGGTGAGCCGACGATGGTGCCAAGGCCGCCGATCGAGGCGGCAAAGGCTATTCCCATCGGCAATGCTCCAGCCAACCCTTCGGTCTCGTCACTCGCGAGGCCGCCTCCGGCGAGAACCGCCAAGGCCATCGGCATCATGATCAGGGCCGTGGATGTGTTCGAGATGAACATCGAAATGAAGCCGGTGGAGATCATGAAAGCCAGCAGCAGCCGCATTTCGCCGCCTTTGCCCATGCGGTTGAGCAGGCCCAGCGCGAGCCGCCGGTGCAGGCCGGTGCGTTCCACGGTCAAGGCAATGAATGCGCCGCCCAGGATCAGGAACAGGATCGGAGAGTAATAAGCTGATGCCGTTTCCTTTGCATCGGAGATCCCCGCAAGCGGGAGGACGAGGAACGGCAGCAGTGCCGTGGCGGTGAGGGGGAGAGCTTCGGTCATCCACCATGCCGCCATCAGGAAAACCAGCCCGGCCACCACCCATGCCGCTTCGGGCATGGCGGCGGGGGTAGGAAAGACGAGGGTCGCCAGAAAGCCGGTCAGGCCGATGACGAAGCCAGCAGATTTCGCGGTCACGTGAAAGATCCTCCCCCTGGTTTTACGCTAGACACGCGTTGTCCGGGGAGCAAGCCGCGCCAGCGATCCTGTGTGCGCGGGCGCGGCCTGGATATCGATCAGGTCTTTCCGATGGCTTATTTCGGAGCCAGGACCATCAGCATCTGGCGGCCTTCCATGCGGGGGAAAGCTTCCACCTTCGCAACTTCGGCGACATCGTCCTGGACGCGGCGCAGCAGATCCATGCCGAGCTGCTGGTGCGACAATTCGCGGCCGCGAAAGCGCAAGGTGATCTTCACCTTGTCGCCGTCTTCGATGAAGCGATGTACGTTGCGCAGCTTCACGTCATAATCGTGCGTGTCGATGTTTGGACGCATCTTGACCTCCTTGATATCCTGGGTCTTCTGCGTCTTGCGCGCGGCATTGGCCTTTTTCTGGGCTTCGTACCGATACTTGCCGACATCGAGGAATTTGCAGACTGGCGGATCGGCATTGGGCGATACCTCAACCAGATTCAGCCCGACATCGGCTGCCTGTTCGATTGCTTCCCTGGTATACATCACGCCAAGGTTTTCGCCGTTTTCATCAATGACCCGAACCTTGTCGGACTGGATCATATTATCAAAGCGCGGCCCGCTCTTGACGGGGGGCGAAAGCATGCGCCGGGGTGGACGGGCTATAGTGCGGTCTCCTGTATAATAGCGGTTCGTGCGCGCGTCTTAATGCGAAACGCGAATAAGCGAAAGGGGGTCCCGCTTATATCAGGCGATGGCGCGCCATAGCGGGAAACGAAGCAGCCTGCCGCGCGTTTCGATCAGAGCGTGAATGGCGTCGGCGGGTTGCATGGCATCGAGGATCACCGGATCGGCCGCGTCCATTCCGCCGGTAAGCGCGCCGAATGCAGGCAAAATCATGCGGGCGCCACTTCTCCGGTCCTCGCTTAGCACTGCGCAGGGCCGGGTGATCCGCCTGCCCCGCGCGCTGATCCGCAAGCGTGGATGGAAGTGGCCCGAAAGTTCGAACCTGGTTTCACCGGCCCTTGCCTTGTGGCGGAGAATCACTCCGCCGATCTCCAGTTCCGTTTGCACTATGCTGTCCCGGATCGTGCCAGGTTCGCCATCATGATTGCCGGTGATCCACACCCAGTCCACCGCGCGCGTAAGAGCGTCGAGCATTCCCGCCGCATGCGGTTCGAGCCGCCGCACGCCGCCTTCGTCGTGAAAATTGTCACCGAGCGTATAGACCCGCCTTGCCCCGGTCTCGCGGATGGCGAGGGCGACTCGCTCCAACGTCTCGCGGCTGTCATAAGGAGGCAGCATTTGCCCGTTTCGCGCAAAGAAGCTGGCCTTTTCCAGATGCAGATCGGCCACCAGCAGCGCGGCCTCGCGCGGCCAGTAGAGCGCGCCGGACCGAGTCAGCAGCCATTCCTGATCCGCGAACGAAAGGGGAACCATGTCCTTCCCTTGCCCAAGCCGCACGCAAATGGCAAGCGGAGGGCGCACACCGTGCGGCGGATGGTTTGGCCGCCCAGACAATGGCAATGGTGAAATGAACGACTGGACCCGACATACTGATCATGCAAGGCAATGGTTTGAAAGCCTTAGAGACCGTATTTGCGCCGAATTCGAGGCGATCGAACGGGAAGCGGGCAGCGATGCCTCGTTCGAATATCTGCCCTGGCGTCGCGAAACGGACGATGGCAGCGATGGGGGCGGCGGTACGCGCGGCCTGCTGAAAGGCAAGGTGTTCGAGAAGGTCGGCGTCAATGTCTCGACCGTAGGCGGACAGTTCACGCCGGAATTCGCGCAGCAAATTCATGGAGCAGAGGCGGAGAATGCCGGTTTCACGGCCACCGGCATCAGCCTGGTGGCGCATATGGTCAATCCGCATGTTCCGGCCGTGCATATGAACACGCGCTTCCTCACGACCGGCAAGGCGTGGTTCGGGGGCGGGGCGGATCTCAACCCGCCGATCCCTTACGAGGAGGATACGCAGGCGTTCCATGCGGTTTTCCGCGCCGCTTGCGCCGGCCATAATCCGACCTATTACGAGCGTTTCAGCAAATGGGCGGACGAATATTTCTTCATCCCGCATCGCGGCGTGGCGCGGGGCGTGGGGGGCATCTTCTACGACCATCTGGAATGCGGGGACGATGCCGAATGGGAGCGGAACTTCGCCTTCACCCGCGATGTGGGTGAAGCCTTCCTGGCCGCCTTTCCGCCATTGGTGCGCAAGCGCATGAATATGGAATGGAGCGAAGCGGACAAGCGGCGCCAGCTCGAATGGCGCGGGCGCTATGCCGAGTTCAATCTGGTCTATGACCGGGGTACGCTGTTCGGCCTCAGGACCGGCGGCAATATCGATGCAATCCTGATGAGCCTGCCGCCCGAAGCCACTTGGAGCTGAGGGTTTCTTCCCTTCGTCAGGCCGGCATTGCTTCAAACGGCGGCGCACTGCCGGATCGAGCTTGCGATCCGACAGCGCATCGTTGCCGGGTTGCCTAGAATTTGAAGGCCAGACCGGCGCTCAGGACCCAGGGATCAAGATTGTGCTTGGTCTCCAGAACCTTCGCCCCGCTGGCATCATACCATTTGGCGTCGACAGACAGGAAATAGCGCTTGGCATCGAGGCTGATTCCCAGCCCTGAGTCATTCACCGGAATATCGATGCCGGCCTGCAGCGCGAAACCGAATGCATTATCGATCTTGGCCTTTTCAGCGCCTAGCGCCTGCGCGGTCGATCCGGCTTTCTCGTCGAAGAAGATGAAGTAGGTCGGCCCGGCGCCGATATAGGGCTTAATTCCGCCAGCATTGAGATGGTACTTGGCCGTAAAGGTCGCCGGAATGATCTTGGCGTTCGAAACCAGCCGCGCTCCGGCAAGTGCCCCTTTCCCGTCCACATCGTGCTGGGTGACGCAGCAGATCGTCTCGACCGATACGTTAGGCGTAAAGAAATATTCGATCGCCACGGTCGGAACGAAATTGTCATCCGCTCCTGTCTCCACATCTGCCGGAAGCGCGGCGGCCACCGACGGAGCGGCAAACTTCACCTTGTCCAGTTCGCCATCCGGCAAGACGGCGGTACCCAAAACCTTGACCTGCCAGGCACCGGCATTCTCGTTGGCCATGGCCGGGTGGGAAAAGGCAGCGGCGGCAGCGGCTGTGGCGGCCAGCGCGATAGTCTTACGCATAAGCTTAGTTCCCGCGTCGTGGTGGCCACCCCGTGCGGCCTCGACTGCCACGTCGCATGGGCGCTTGTGACAAACCCCTCCCTCCGGGACATTGACGTGCCGCAACGCAAAAATTGACACGGGTCAATGTTGCGCTGGCGAAGTAGCCATAAGTCGGATGCCTCTCTCCCGACGAGAAGGCTCTAGAAAATGGAATCGGTACTAACGCGCGCCGGATGGTGGTTCGCAGGGCTATTGCTCGCTGTAATGGCGATAGCTGCAGCCAAGGATAGCGGATACGCCATTCATATGACCTTGATCGCGCTCGCGGCCCTGATCGGGCTATGGGTCAGCATCAGCCGAGCGGACTACGGGGCGATAGCCCGAGGTATATTGCAGACCCCCGCCGACCCGGGGCGTTATGACGACGACCCGATCCGCTGGGGCGTGATCGCCACCGTGTTCTGGGGGATGGCCGGTTTCCTGGCCGGAGTGTTCATCGCACTTCAGCTCGCCTATCCGCACCTCAACCTGGAGCCCTATCTCAATTTCGGACGATTGCGACCGCTGCATACTTCGGCCGTGATCTTCGCCTTTGGCGGCAATGCCCTGATCGCGACCTCCTTCTATGTCGTGCAACGCACCTGCAGGGCGCGGCTGGCCTTTCCCGGCCTCGCGAGATTCGTATTCTGGGGCTACCAGCTCTTCATCGTCCTCGCGGCCACTGGCTATCTCCTGGGCGTCACCCAGTCGAAGGAATATGCCGAACCCGAGTGGTATGTGGACTGGTGGCTGACGATCGTCTGGCTCGCCTATCTCGCGGTCTTCGTCGGCACCCTGGTGAAGCGCAGCGAGCCGCATATCTACGTGGCGAACTGGTTCTATCTGTCCTTCATCGTCACCGTGGCGATGCTGCATGTCGTGAACAATCTCGACCTGCCGGTCAGCCTGCTGGGCTCCAAGAGCTATCCGGTCTTCGCCGGTGTCCAGGGCGCGCTGGTGCAATGGTGGTACGGACATAATGCGGTCGGCTTCTTCCTGACCGCCGGCTTCCTGGCGATGATGTACTACTTCGTGCCCAAGCAGGCCGAACGCCCGATCTACAGCTACCGCCTGTCGATCATCCACTTCTGGGCGCTGATCTTCCTGTATATCTGGGCGGGTCCGCACCATCTCCACTATACCGCGCTGCCCGACTGGGCGCAGACCCTCGGCATGGTTTTCTCGGTCATGCTGTGGATGCCGAGCTGGGGCGGCATGATCAACGGCCTGATGACGCTGAACGGCGCATGGGACAAGGTCCGCACCGATCCGATCATGCGCATGTTCGTGCTCAGCCTCGCCTTCTACGGGATGAGCACCTTCGAGGGACCGATGATGAGTCTGAAGAGCGTGAATTCGCTCTCGCACTATACCGACTGGACCATCGGGCACGTCCATTCCGGCGCGCTGGGCTGGAACGGCATGATCACCTTCGCGGCGATCTACTTCCTGGTCCCGCGGCTGTGGGCGCGCGAGCGGCTCTACAGCCTGCGCATGGTCAACTGGCACTTCTGGCTCGCGACGCTGGGCATCGTCTTCTACGCGGCGTCCATGTGGGTGGCGGGGATCACCCAGGGCCTGATGTGGCGCGAATATGGCACCGATGGCTATCTGGTGAACAGCTTTGCCGATACCGTGGTGGCGCTCCATCCCATGTTCCTGATGCGCGCATTCGGCGGGCTGCTCTACCTTGCGGGCGCGGTTCTGCTGGTGATCAATGTCTGGGCCACCATTCTCGGCAAATTGCGCCAGGAAGCGCCATTGAACAATGCCGCCTACGATCCGGCGGCAGACCACCCGCTTGTTCCGGCAGCGGCGAACTGAGGGGGGCGCAGCCATGAGCATCACCGAACGTCACAAGAAGCTGGAACGCAATGTCACTCTCCTCGGCGTAGCCGCGTTCGTTGCGGTCGCCATTGGCGGCATCGTGGAGATCGCACCGCTGTTCTGGATCGACAACACCATCGAGAAAGTGGAGGGAATGCGCCCTTATACGCCGCTCGAACAGGCGGGGCGCGACATCTATATCCGTGAAGGCTGCTACACCTGCCACAGCCAGATGATCCGTCCGTTTCGCGACGAGGTGGAACGCTACGGTCACTACAGCCTGGCGGCGGAAAGCATGTACGACCATCCGTTCCAGTGGGGTTCCAAGCGGACCGGGCCGGATCTGGCGCGGGTTGGGGGGCGCTATTCGGACGAATGGCACATACAGCACCTCAAGGATCCACGCTCCGTCGTGCCTGAAAGCGTCATGCCGCCCTATGCCTTCCTGGCGGACAACGATCTGGAAATTGGCGATCCCGCGGCCCGGCTGACTGCGCTCAAGCATCTCGGCGTGCCCTATAGCGCAAAGGATATCGCCCAGGCTGAAGCGGATCTGAAGGCCCAGGCCGATCCTGAGGCCGACGCGGGCGATCTGGCCAAGCGTTATCCCAAGGCGCAGATCCGAGATTTCGATGGCGATCCCTCACGCATCACCGAGATGGATGCGGTGGTCGCCTATCTCCAGATGCTCGGCACCCTGGTCGATGTGTCAAGCGCCTCCGCCCAGGAAGAGCTGGCCACGGAGACGGGCCGATGAGCGAGCATTCAACCTACGACATGCTGCGCCACCTGGCCGATAGCTGGGGGCTGCTGGCGATGATGATCGTGTTCGTCGTGCTTGCCGCATGGCCGTTCCGGCCGGGCGCGAAGCAACGCAACGACGAAGCGGCACGGATAATCTTCAAGGATGAGACCGATGGCGAATAAGCGCATCGATGAACCCACTGGTGTCGAAACCGTCGGCCATGAATGGGACGGTATCGAAGAACTGAACAATCCGCTGCCGCGCTGGTGGCTGTGGACATTCTACGCCACGATCGTCTTCTCGATCGGCTATTGCGTCGTCTATCCGGCCTGGCCGCTGCTCGAGAAGGGTACGGAAGGGGTCCTGGGATGGACCAGCCGGGGGCAGCTGGCCAAGGAACTGCAGGCGGAAAGCAGCCGGAAGGCACCCTTGCTCGCTGCTCTCTCGCAGATACCGGTCGAGCGCCTGCCGCGAAACGGAGCAAACATGCGCGCCGCCATCGCGGGCGGGCAGGCCGCCTTCAAGGTCAATTGCGTGCAGTGCCATGGCTCCGGCGCGGCCGGCTTCAAGGGCTATCCCAATCTCAATGACGACGACTGGCTGTGGGGCGGCGACCTCAAGACGATCGAATATACGATTACCCATGGCATTCGCCAGCCGGGCGACAAGCAGACCCATTTCAGCCTGATGCCTGCCTTCGGCCGCGATGGCCTGTTGACGGGACCGCAGATCCAGGATGTGGTCAGCCATGTCCGGACCCTGTCGGGTCTGGAAAAGCCCAGTGCATCCTCAACGCGCGGCACTGCGATCTTCGCCGAGCAATGCGCGAGTTGCCATGGCGTTGACGGCAAGGGCAGTCGTGGGTTTGGCGCACCCAATCTTGCCGATGCGATCTGGCTCTATGGCGGGGACCGTGCGACGCTGACCGAGACTCTCACCAATTCGCGCCAGGGCGTGATGCCGGCCTGGGGTCAACGGCTCGATCCTGTGACCATCAAGATGCTGGCTGCCTACGTCCATTCGCTGGGCGGCGGCGAAGCCTTCGTCGAGACAGCCGCCGCAACGGCTGATGCTGCGGCGGCACCGGCGGGCCAGGCCAATGAGCCGAATTGAAACCATCGTTCCGGCGCGCAAGGCGAAGCCGCCGGAACAGCTCTACGCGAAGCGGGAGCCGGTCTTCAACAAGCGGATCGACGGGCCCTTCCGGCGCTTCAAATGGTTCGTCATGGTGGTCACCCTGGCGATCTATTATCTTACCCCCTGGCTGCGCTGGGATCGCGGAGCCTATGCGCCCGACCAGGCAGTGCTGATCGATCTTGCCCATCGCCGGTTCTACATGCTCGGCATCGAGATCTGGCCGCATGAATTCTATTTCGTGGCCGGGCTGCTGATCATGGCCGGGATCGGCCTGTTTCTCGTGACCAGCGCGGTGGGGCGCGCGTGGTGCGGCTATGCTTGCCCGCAGACCGTATGGACGGATCTGTTCCAGCATGTCGACAGGTTCATCGATGGCGATCGCAACGCCCGGATGCGGCTGCACAAGGCCCCGTGGGGGCCGGCCAAGATCGCGCGCAGAACCGTCAAATGGGCAATCTATCTGGCGATCAGCTTCGTTACGGGCGGGGCGTGGATACTCTACTTCGCCGACGCGCCCTCGCTCTTTCGCGATTTTTTCTCCGGCGATGCTCCCGCCGTCGCTTACGGCACCGTGGCGGTCCTCACGTTCACCACCTTCTGGCTGGGCGGTTTCATGCGGGAGCAGGTCTGCGTCTACATGTGCCCCTGGCCACGGATCCAGACCGCCATGCTGGACGAAAAATCCCTGATCGTCACTTACAAGCACTGGCGCGGCGAACCGCGCGGCAGCGTGAAGCAGGCGGAGAAGAATCCCTTGGCTTTCGGGGACTGCATCGATTGCAACCAGTGCGTGGCGGTATGCCCTACCGGCATCGACATCCGCGAGGGCGCACAGATCGGCTGCATAACCTGCGCGCTGTGCATCGATGCCTGCGACCGGGTGATGAAGCAGGTCGGCCGCCCGCGCGGACTGATCGACTATGCAACGCTGGAAGATTCCGAGCGCGAGGCCGCCGGGCAGCCCGCCCGGCCTGTCTGGAAAGCGCTGCTGCATGTCCGCACCCTCATCTATTTCGGCGTCTGGGGCGCGATCGGCCTTGCCCTGCTCTTCGCGCTGGGCGCGCGTACCCGCATCGACATATCGGTCGCGCAGGATCGCAATCCGCCCTTCATGATGATGAGCGACGGTTCGGTGCGCAATGGCTACACGCTCAAGCTGCGCAACATGCAAAGCCGCCCTCGCGTGATGGAAATCGCTCTGGACGGGATGCCCGGCGCCAGCATGTGGACGGATGAAATGCCGCGTTCGGCCGCTGTCCGGAAAATCCGCCGGACCCTTGCCGCGGATACGGTCGAAAATCTGCGAACCTATGTCATCGCTCCGCCTGGCGCAGCCGCGCAGGATTTCACCTTCCACCTGCAAACGCTCGATGAAGATCGCGAGAAGGACAGCAGCGATGCTCATTTCGATGCACCGGAGGCTACCCCATGACCAGCCGTTTCACCGGGCGCCACATGGCGCTGATCCTCGTCTGCTTCTTCTTGGTCGTCATCACCGTCAATGTCGTCATGGCCCGTTTCGCCAGCTCGACTTTCGGCGGCGTGGTGGTCGAGAATTCCTATGTCGCGAGCCAGCATTTCAATCGCTGGCTGGAGGAGGCAAAGGCGCAGAAGGCGCTGGGCCGCGAGGCTTCGATCGACTGGCGGGATGACGGGGTCGTGGCAATCCTGCTCACCGACGCTCCGGATGCAGCTGCCGTCACGGCAATCGCGCGCCATCCCTTGGGGCGCCTGCCCGACAGGACGCTGCGCTTCATGCCGGATGGCGGCGGCCGGTTCGTTTCGGCGGAAACGCTGCCTCCCGGGCGCTGGCAGTTGCGGTTCGAGGTGCGGAACGGGGGGCGGATCTGGCGCCATGAAGAGGAACTGCTGAGATGAGCGCCCTGTCCCTCGCAACTGACGAGAAATCCGTGGAAACGGTGCTTGCCGTTCCCGGCATGCATTGCGCGGGCTGCATCAGCAAGATCGAACGGGGCTTGCAGGAGACGCGGGGCATCCTGTCGGCCCGGGTCAATCTCTCCGCACGGCAGGTGACTGTCCGGCATGATCCGGCCTTGAAGCCACGCGATCTTGTCGTCGAACTGAGCCGGATCGGCTTCGAGGCGGAACCGCGCAAAGGCGCGCTGGCGCGTTCGGATTCCGCCGTAAGGCCGTTGCTCGCTCCCCTCGCGGTCGCGGGTTTTGCGGCAATGAACGTGATGCTGCTGTCGGTCAGCGTATGGTCGGGCGCCGATGGCGCAACCCGCAGCATGTTCCATTGGATCTCCGCGCTGATCGGGGTGCCGGCCATCGGCTATGCCGGGATACCTTTCTTCCGCTCGGCCTGGGGAGCGCTGCGGCGTGGCCGCACCAATATGGATGTGCCGATTTCGATCGGGGTTTCGATCGCGGCCCTGCTCAGCCTCTATGAAACGATAGTGGGCGGCAAGGATGCGTGGTTCGACGGCGCATTGATGCTGCTCGCCTTCCTGCTGGCCGGGCGCGTGCTCGACGCGATGATGCGGGATCGCGCCCGCACCGGCGTGGATGCGCTGCTGCGCCATGTGGCCGCGGGGGCAATGGTCGTGGGTCCGGACTGCAAGCTCGAATGGTGCAAGGCGGAAGATCTGGCGCCGGGTACGATCATGCGGGTCGCGGCCGGCGAAAGACTGGCGGCCGACGGGGATATCCTGTCAGGCGCCAGCCGCTTCGACCAGTCCCTGCTTACCGGGGAAAGCGCGCCGATCGCGGCAGCCGCTGGCGAACGGGTGCTGGCGGGAACGCTCAACCTGGACGCTCCGGTCGATGTCAGGGTGAGCGCCGCGGGGCGGGACACGACGCTTGCCGAGATCGCACGCCTGATGGAAGCCGCCGCGCAGGACCGTTCCAGATATGTCCGCATCGCCGACCGAGCGGCACGGCTCTATGCTCCCGCCGTCCACACTCTGGCGGCCTTGAGCTTCGCGGGTTGGATGATAGCGGGGGCCGGGTGGTATCACTCGCTGGTGATCGCCGTCGCGGTGCTGATCATAACCTGCCCTTGCGCCCTTGGGCTGGCCGTGCCCGTAGCCCAGGTGGTGGCCAGCGGGGCATTGATGCGCGCCGGGATCATGGTCAAGGATGGCTCCGCGCTCGAACGGCTGGCGGCAGTGGACCGCGCCTTGCTCGACAAGACCGGCACGCTCACCCTCGGCAAACCCATGCCGGATACGAACGTGCTGAGCAGCCTGCCTGAAGATGCGGCGGCGGTGGCGCTTGCCCTTGCATCGAACAGCCGCCATCCGATTTCGCGCGCGCTCGCCGGCGCTTTGGCCGCAGCGGGCCATCACGCGGCAGAACTGACGCAGGTCACGGAGCGGGCCGGGTCGGGCGTGTTCGCCCAATGGCAGGGCCATGCGGTGGCCCTGCGCCGCCCGGAAAGCGCGAACGGCATCGCGGTGGCTCTCGATATCGAAGACCGGCCGATCTGGCTGATCCCCTTTGCCGACCGGCTGCGAGCCGACACCGGGGAGGCGCTGGCGCAACTCGCCCGGCTCGGGCTGGAAACTACGATCCTGTCGGGGGACAATCCCGCCTCGGTCGCCGCGGCGGCCCGCGAAACCGGCTTGTTCGCGCAGGCAGGCGCTTCCCCGCAGGACAAGCAGGACGCCATCGAGCGCTTGCAGAACGCGGGGCACAACGTGCTGATGGTCGGCGACGGGCTGAATGACGGGCCCGCCCTGGCCAGGGCGAATGCCTCGATTGCCCCGGGCTCGGCAAGCGACGTGGGATTGCAGGCCTCCGACTTGGTGTTCGTGCAGGACTCACTGCTGGCCTTGCCCCGTGCGGTGCGCACCGCGCAGGCCACCATGCGGGTGGTGAAGCAGAACTTCGCCCTGGCGATCGGCTACAACGTGCTTGCCGTGCCCTTGGCCATGGCCGGGTTCGTCACGCCGATGATCGCCGCGCTTTCGATGTCGCTGAGTTCGCTGGTCGTGATCGCCAATTCGTTGCGTCTGGGCAGGGCCGCCCGATGAACGGGCTGGTCTTTCTGATCCCGGTCGCGCTCTCGCTCGGTCTGGCTGGTCTCGGTGCGTTTCTGTGGTCTTTGCGTTCCGGTCAGTTCGATGATCTTGACGGCGCGGCCCATCGTATCCTGATCGATGAGGAACCGCCCGAATGATGGCTGGTGGCGCTACCCTGCTGGCTCTTGCTGCGTTGGTGCCTGCGGCATTGAACCCCGCGCTCGCGCTGTATCGGCCGGGGATTCCCGTGGCGCTGTGCGGCGGATCGGCGGGCTCTGTGGTAGAGATTCCGCTGGCGCCGCAGCGATTGCCCGGCAGCGACGAGGAGCTGTGCTGCGGCAAGGCCTGCCATGGCGGGTCCTCGCGCAAGCGCGCGGGGACGAACATGGATCCGGTTCAATAAAGGTACCGTCTACAAGGGGCAGTTGGGTTCCAGACCCAGCTGGACGCGGCCGAGATTTTCGGCAGCCGTTTCCACATCGAGGAAGCCGTGGACGCGTAACACGTTCATATCCCGCAGAAAACGTTGCAGGGGCGAGGTGTTCCGGTAAGCGCCGCCACCGGCCCCCAGCATCAGCTCGTTGATTCCCCTGTAGACATAATCCGCTATCATGCCCACGCGCGCGCGGATTTCGGCCCGCTTCTCGATGGGCCTGATCTCGGCAGGATCGACCGTATCCAGGAAACGGGCATAATCGTGCAGCAGCGTTTCCGCGATGGCGGCCCCAGCCTGCCCGTGGCCAATTCGTATCTGCGCTGTCTGCTTGTCCTGAACCTTGGCGGAGGTGAAGGTCGAATAGCGATCCATCGTCAGTCGCTTGAATTCATCCGCCGCACCGCGATAGGCGCCCGCCATCACTGGCAATGTCTCCCCCAGCACGAAGGGCAGGATCGGAAGCGAGTAGATGCGGTTACGGTGTATCTTCGCCCCCGGTGACTGGCCGTTCAGCAGGTCAGCCACGTCGACCACGCGATGCTGCGGGACGAATACGTCGTTCAGCCTGGCGTCGCCGCTGGAGGTGCCGCGCATGCCGGCCATGTCCCAGTTGTCGATGATCTCCACCTCGGATGCGGGGACCATGAATGCCAGGGCACCCTGCGGTTTATCGTCAACCATGACGAGACCGCTGTTGAGGAACCAGTCGCTGCGCGAGCTGCCGGAGTTCCATTGGCTGAGGCCGCTGGCGATATAACCGCCATCGACGGGCTTCAGGCGGAAATTCGGCGCGATCGTGCCGGGCGTCAGCCCGAAGGGGCGGTCGGCAAAAACCTCGTCCTGAAACTGCTTGGGCCAGAGGGCGTGTATGTAATTATGGCCGATATAGAAGGAAATGACCCAGGCCGTGGAGGTGCAATAACGGCCGAATTCGTAGACCACGGCAGCCATGGTGGCATAATCGAGTTCGTGCCCGCCGTACATCTTGGGGACCAGGATCTCCATCAGGCCGGCGTCACAACAGGCGTCGATCACCTCGTCGCTCAGTTTGCGGTTGCGATCGGTGTCGTAGGCCTCTTTCCCGACCATCGGGGCGATGTCGCGCGCCCGCGCAATCAGCATTTCTGAAAGGCCCATTTCATTCTTCCTCTCTGCACGACAATTTCGAGGCCTGAGTTCGACCTCAGATTGGCTGTCACGGCAGCTTTAGTCCGGATCGAAGCCATCAATAAAATGGATTAATCTGATGGATATCATCGTTTGTATTGATGCTAAAGAGTCGAAGGCAGATGGAGGAACCAGGATATGATGAACGCCAGGGATCCCGGCAAATCGCTCAGGACGATGAATCTCAACCTTTTGCCGATCCTGCGTGAATTGTTGTGCCAGAGAAACGTGACCCGAGCTGCCGAGAAACTCAATTTGACCCAATCGGGCGTAAGCGAAGCGCTGGGGCGGTTGCGCGTTCAATTCGACGATGAACTGTTGGTCAGGGTGGGGCGCAAGATGGTTCCCACGGCGCTGGCGATTGCGCTCGCCCCGCGCATTGAAGAGTTGCTAGGCGGCCTGGAGGATCTTCTCAAACCCTCATCGTTCGATCCCGCGGCGGAAGAGCGACAATTTGTTATCGCGACCGGCGATACCATCGTTTTGGCGTTGGGAGAGCAGCTTATCGGGCGGCTGGCGGCTTTGGCCCCCCGCACGACAATCCAGTTCATCAGTATTCAATATGTGACCCGGCGCGATCTGGACGAAGGAAAAGTCGATTTCATCATCATTCCCCGGCGCGTCATCCCAGGTTCGATTTTCAATGAAGACGGGCTTGAGTGGATAAAACTCTATCGCGAGGAGTGGGTCTGCATCGCGCGGCGCGATCACCCTCGGCTGCAGGGAAAATTATCCCTTGAAACGCTGAACGATCTTCCCTCGATTGCCTGTCGCTTCGACGACAATAGCTACCTCCATGGCGCGCTTCCGGGGCGCGATCAACCTGAACAGCTGCGTGTGTCGCAATTTACCCTGCTGCCTTTGCTGGTCGCGCGATCGGATGCGATCGCATTGGTGCAGCGTCATGTCGCGGAGTGGTTTGCCGGCCATATTCCCATCGATATTTTCGAACCGCCCATTCCGTTTCCCGAACTCGACGTGTGCGCATTCTGGTCTGCGATCCATCGCAACGATCCGATGCATCTATGGCTGAGAGAGCAGATCGCGGAGATCGTCCGTGAAGCTGATAATCCCTGGCTTCCCTCAGGGGGACAATCCGCCTGATGGAAGTCATGTTCCGAAGCGTCATGCGGAAGGCCTGCGCCGGAACTGCATTGCCAGACTGCATTTTCCGAGGCGCCGCACTGCTCCATAAGCCCGCGCAGACGATCGGATTCTTCTAGACCGCAGTGTATCCGCCATCCACCGGCATAACGATGCCCGTCACAAATGAAGCTGCATCCGATAGCAGCCACATTGCAGCTTCGGCTTCCTCGATCGGCAACGCCGCCATTCCTCGAACGTAACTTCGTGAAGCTTCTTGCCGACATTGGGCACCTCGGCATTGCATTGGCTTTGGCAAAAGTGGAACATATAAAGAACAAACCCATGGCTGATTCGCTTATCCTCAATGCTCTCAAGCGCCGTATTGCTGGGATTAATCCTGGCTTCGATTCCGCTCCGTTTCGAAATTTTGCGACGGGCCATGCCGACCTGGATGCCGCGTTGCGCGGCGGATTGGCGGAAGGGCGATTGCACGAACTGTTTGCGTCGAGCGTTGATGATGCACCCAGCGCCGCAGGATTCGCCGCCATGCTGGCCCTGAGAGCGAAGGCCGGGCCGTTGGTATGGCTGCGTACCGAGGTAGCGGAACGGGCGATGGGACAGCTTTATATGCCGGGCTTTGTCGAATTGGGCGGTGATCCCGACTTCATTATTCTAGCGCTGCTGCCCGACGATAAGATGCTGTTGCGAACGGCCGCCGATGCCGCTGCCTGCTTGGGGTTGGGGGCGTTGGTGGTGGAATGTTGGGGCAAGGCCCCTTTGCTGACCCTGACCGCCAGTCGGCGACTGGCGCTGGCAGCCGAGAGATCGGGTGTGACCCTGTTCCTGCTGCGTGTCGATGCCGACCCGGTGCCCAGTGCAGCCGCGACCCGGTGGGGCATCAAGGCCGCTCCCTCGATCACGATGGCTCCGGATGCGCCGGGACATACCATGATCGAAGTGGAATTGTTGCGGCAGCGTGCAGGGCCGGCGGGCATGCGATGGCAAGTGGAGTGGAATCGTGACGAGCGTGCGTTTCGGAAACCGGCGTTACCTGGCGTTGTGGCTACCCTATCTGGGAATCGATCGACTGATCCGCGCAGGGAAAGCACCCGCCAGTCCTAATACCCCACTGGCGCTGGTTGAAAAGGTCAAGGGTGCGGTCCGACTGACAATGGTCGATCCTACCGCGGCAGGGATGGGATTGCAGTGTGGCATGGGTTTGGCGGATGCGCGCGTCGTGGCGCCGGACTTGCTGGTGTTTGACCAGGATAGGCATGCCGATGCGATGCTGCTCGACCGGCTGGCCGATAATTGTGTGCGCTATACGCCCCATGTCGCGCTCGACAGCCCCGATAAGCTGGTACTCGATCTGACTGGCTGCACGCATTTGTTCGGGGATGAAGATGCGTTGGCCGCCAATGTCGGGAAGCGGATGGTGCAGCTGGGTATGCGTATCCGCACGGCCTTTGCCTATGGGCCGGAAGCGGCACTGGCGCTGGCGCGGTTCCACCCGGTTCCTGCGGCAGACGAGCGTATGAGCGTTCTGCGCCTGCCCATCGCTGCATTGGGACTGGGAACGGAGCGCGAGGTATCGCTCACTCGCGCGGGACTGGTGACGATCGGCGATGTCGCGCAGCGCCCACTGGCGGGGATAGCGGCGCGTTATGGCGAGGATGCGGTCCATGCGATCCGGCGCATGATTGGAGAGGCGGACAGCCCACTTGCCTTTCGAGTAGTAGAAACACCTTTCCATTTCGACCGGCGCTTTGCTGAACCGATTGCGTGCACCGACTATGTGTTGGAACGGCTAGGCGATCTGGCCACGGAGGCAGTGACAGCACTCCATGC
Organism: uncultured Caenibius sp.; assembly: GCA_964468045.1. Classification (GTDB taxonomy): domain Bacteria; phylum Pseudomonadota; class Alphaproteobacteria; order Sphingomonadales; family Sphingomonadaceae; genus JAWKXU01. The sequence continues at coordinate 77,816 of CAYXTO010000012.1, forward strand.
GCGCAACCGCGGCGGGCGGCGCTTTGAAGCGGTGTTCTTCCGCACCGATGGCCTGACCCAGCGACTGACGATCGAAACCAGTGTCGCCACGCGCGATGTGAAGTCGATCCTGCGGCTGTTCCGGGAGCGGATAGACAGCCTGGCCGATCCGCTCGACCCCGGCTTCGGTTATGACATGGTGCGGCTGAAAGTACCGATGCATGAGCCACTGGCTGCGAGGCAGTTGCAGCTGGATAGCGAGGCCAGCGCCATGCAGCAGGTCGAAGACCTCGTCGATCGCCTCACCATTCGCCTGGGGCGCAAGCGCGTGTGCCGTTTCCGATCACGCGACAGCCACATTCCCGAGCAGGCACAATTCACATTGCCGGCGATAGAAGCCAAGAAGCAGCTTGGTGATTGGGTAAAGTCGACACCCGAAAATCCTCCGATGCGCCCGCTGCACTTGTTCAACCCGCCCCAGCGTATCGAGGTGCTGGCCTCTGTGCCCGATGGGCCGCCCTACCGCTTCCGTTGGCGCAAGTTATTCCACGAAGTCAGCCGGTTCGAAGGGCCGGAACGGATCGCGTCCGAATGGTGGCGAGCGAAAGACGGCAATCCCTCTCACGGCGCCCCAACGCGCGACTATTATCGGGTGGAGGATCGCCGCGGACGGCGCTTCTGGATTTTTCGGCATGGGCTGTATGACGATGCAAGGCATCCAGACTGGTACGTCCACGGGTTGTTCGCATGACCGGTTTTGCGGAGTTGGTCGCCGCGACCAATTATTCCTTCCTGCGCGGGGCCTCGCATCCTGCCACTATGGTCGAGCAGGCGATCGCGCTGGGCTATACCGGGATTGGCATCGCCGACCGCAATACGGTGGCAGGCGTGGTGCGCGCCTGGGCAGCCTTGCGTGAGAAAAATGCCGAAGCACAGCATTTGTTCGGCAAGGGCGTCGATATGAAGCTGGTGGTGGGCGCCCGGCTGGTGTTTTGTGACGGCACGCCGGACATCGTGGCTTATCCAGTAAATCGCACCGGCTGGGGCAATCTGTGCCGCATGCTGACCGAAGGGAACAAGCCCGCTCAAAAAGGTGATTGCCTGCTGACCTTCGAACATCTGATCGAATTTTGCGGTGATTTGTTGCTGATCGCAATGGCGGAAGCACCGGACGAGGAGATCCTGCGCCGCCTGCTGTGGCGTACGCGGGGATCGCTATGGTTGGGCGCCCCCATGACCTATCGCGGGGACGATCGCCGCCGCCTGGCCCGGCAGCAGGCCTTAGCGTATCGGCTGGGCATTCCGCTGCTCGCCACCAATGACGCACTTTATGCAGAAGTCAGCGATCGCCCGCTGCACGATGTCGTTGCCTGTATCCGCGAAGGGGTGACGGTTGCGCAGGCCGGGCGCCGCCTGCTCGCCAATGCCGAGCGTCACTTGAAGACCCCGCAGGAAATGGCACGACTGTTTGAGGACACGCCGGAAGCTGTCGACCAGACGCTGGTGTTGCTATCCCGCATTGAATTCGACCTGTCACAACTTCACTATGAATATCCTCACGAGCCAGTGCCGGAGGGATGGCAGGCACAGGACTGGTTGGAGCATCTGGTCCGTTCCAAACTTCCCGAACGTTATCCCGATGGATTGACGCAGGATGGCATCGGGAAGCTGCAAGCCGAATTCGATCTGATCCGCGCCAAGGATTATGCCCATTACTTCCTGACGGTTCACGATGTGGTCCGATATGCGCGCGATCAGGGAATTCTGTGTCAGGGGCGGGGATCGGCGGCCAATTCGATCGTCTGTTACGTGCTGGGCGTCACGGCCATAGATCCTATCAAGGAAAAGCTTCTGTTCACCCGCTTCCTTTCGGAAAAGCGCGACGAGCCGCCCGATATCGATATCGATTTCGAGCATGAAAGGCGCGAGATCGTCATGCAGTACATCTACGAACGGTATGGCCGGCATCGTGCCGGGATCGCCGCCACCGTCATCCACTATCGGCCGCGCAGCGCCGTGCGCGAAGTCGCCAAGGCCCTGGGAATTTCGGAGGATACAGTTCAGCGGCTGACCAGCACGGTATGGGGCAGCTTTTCAGGTTCCATGGAAACAGACCGCTACCACCAGGCCGGCATCGACATCGAAAATGCCGAGATCGTCCGGCTGAAAGCGCTGGTGGACCGGTTGCTGACCTTCCCGCGTCACTTGTCGCAACATGTCGGAGGCTATGTCCTGACTGAGGGGCGGCTGGACGAACTCGTGCCGATCCACAACGCCGCCATGCCCGATCGCACCTTTATCGAATGGGACAAGGATGATCTCGACGCGCTGGGTCTGATGAAAGTCGATATTCTGGCGTTGGGCATGTTGACCTGCATCCGCAAGGCTTTCGATCTGATGCGACAATGGGATGTGGGAGATCATCAGCTTCACACCATTCCCCCGGATGATCCTGAAACCTACGCGATGCTGCGGAAAGGCGACAGCATCGGTGTGTTCCAGGTGGAAAGCCGGGCGCAGATCAACATGCTGCCCCGGATGAAGCCCAGGGTGCTTTACGATCTGGTCATCCAGGTCGCGATCGTACGCCCGGGCCCGATCGAAGGTGACATGGTGCATCCCTATCTGCGCCGGCGGGCGGGCAAGGAAGCGCCCGAATGGCCTTCACCCGATCCGCCGCATGATCCCGATGAACTGAAAAAGGTTCTGGGCAAGACGCTGGGTGTCCCGCTGTTCCAGGAACAGGCGATGAATCTGGCGATCACCGCAGCCGAATTCTCACCTGCGGACGCCAACAAGCTGCGCCATTCGATGGCGACGTTCCGCAATGTCGGCAGAATGGAACTTTTCGAAAAGAAGCTGGTCGAAGGCATGGTACGTCGCGGATATGAACGCGATTTCGCCAAGCGTTGCTATCGGCAGATCGAAGGGTTCGGCAGTTACGGCTTTCCCGAAAGCCATGCCCAGTCTTTCGCGATCCTGGTCTATGTTTCCAGCTGGATCAAATGCCACCATCCGGCGATCTTTGCCTGCGCGATCCTCAATTCGCAGCCGATGGGATTTTATGCGCCCGCGCAGCTTGTTCGCGATGCGCGGGAACATGGGGTGGAGGTGCTGCCGATCGACGTGATGCACTCAACATGGGATCACGGAATGGAACGGCTTGAAAGCGGCAACCTTGCTTTGCGCCTTGGTTTTCGCCTTATCGGCGGGTTTCGGGAGGACTGGGCAAAGAGCATCGTCACGGCCCGTTCTGGAGAGCCCTTTACGTCAATCGAGCAGATTGCTCGCGGCGCCGCACTGCCGTTGCGCGCTCTACGCTTGCTGGCCGATGCCGATGCGCTGCAATCGCTCGGGACAGGTCGCCGCGATGCCTCGTGGGAAGTGCGACGGACACCTGCCAACAGCCTACCGCTGTTTGAATATGCCAACGCACAGGAACTGGGCAGCGAGGTCGATCCGCAGCTTCCCTCCCTTCAGCCCTGGGAAGAAGTGACGACCGATTATCAAACGGCACGACTATCGCTGAAAGGGCATCCCATGCAATTCCTGCGGCCGATCTTTCAGGCGGAAGGCGTGTTGAGTTGTACGGAAATCGCGAATGCCAAAAATGGCAGACGGGTACGAACCGCAGGGGTGGTGCTGGTGCGGCAACGCCCAGGCAAAGGCAATGCGATCTTCGTTACATTGGAGGATGAGGGCGGCATAGCCAACGTCCTGATCTGGGCGCGGCTGTTCGAACGCTATCGCCAGCCGGTCATGGCGTCGCGGCTGATGCTGGTAGAAGGTGAGGTGCAGCGTAGCGAAGAAGGGGTCGTACATTTAATGGCCAGCCGGATCATTGATCGAACCGGGGAACTGAACCGCCTGCTGCCAGGAGAGGAAATGAAGAGGGCGGTTCCAGGCGATCACGATCATCAAAGCCAAGCTGCTGGGTCGCTTGCGGGCCATCCCCGGAACGTCCGCATCGTACCCCCATCGCGTGACTTTCATTGACGATAATGCGTCAGGTCGGACAATTACGAGGTCTGCTTTCGCTAATTCGTCGCACTTCGCGAGCGAACATTCCGCTTCATAACGGATTGGCCAAGACGTAGAAATACGTCTCATTGTGCATAATCTACCCCTCGCCAGCGATCGAGGATGACTGCTTCGTTGAGGGCCGTAATTAAGGAGCGACCTGTTATGCCGATCCGTACGCTTGCCGAGGCGATCTCATATTACGGCCGCGACGCTTATCTGCTTACAGTCGCGCAAGATGGTCCGCACACCAGCCATGTAACCATTGAGCTTGGAGACGGTACTATTGGCTGCGCCGTGGGTGCGTCCGCTGCCAGGAACATCGCACGCGAACCCCATGTATCTTTGTTCTGGCCGCCTACGGAGCCCGGCGGCTATGCCTTGATCGTCAATGGCGTCGCCACAGGCGAGCATCGGGAGACGGGGGTGATGATGGCGGAAATTACACTCAAAAAGACGGTGCTGCATCGTCCCGGCCCCAGGTCCGACGATAGCGACGGCCCGTGTGCGAACGACTGCCGGCGTCTGACGTGGTGACAAATCGCATGCCGACAAGGAGCTAAACGGACTGCGGCTTTCGGGATGCGAAAATCTCCGTTCGAACGGCCGACATTAAAGCGCGAAGCCGTCGTCCTCCTCCTCCTCCTCCCCAATGGATGAACGGCAGATATCAGGAGGCTCCGTACTGACCCCGAATGTCCGGCATGAAGGCGAAAACTGATGTGGTTTCAAATTTTGGTGAAACACCGTGCTGGATTTCACGCTCTCCCAACTATGCCCATCGACCAAAGAGAAAGGGGGATGAGCTTCCATTAATCCAATAGTGGCTAATGCTTTCGCTTTTATAAATCTGCCCCTGATCGAGCTTTCATATCGTGGGGGTTTTAGAGGCGTTAGACATTCGCAAGGGCGTGGCTGCGAGTCCGTTGATCACCATTTCAGTAAATATCGAACCAATAGCAAGCGATGTACCGCTCACATTGCCGGGCTTATACCAACGCCCCACCCAGTTCACCATGCCCATGATGGCATAAGCCACGGTCCTGGAAGGGCCGAGGTTTCTGAAACTGCCGTCCTCATAACCTTCTTCGATGATCTTGATGATCGCGTCTTCGTAATCGTGGTTGAGCTGGCGCATCTGCTTCGCCCATGCAGAGCGGCTATCCCCCACAGTCTTGAGGTTTTCTCGTACGTAAATGTGGAGAAGGGGATAGTGGCGCTCGTAGGAATTGGTCGTTTCGATGATGAATTTCCGGAGTTTTTCAAGAGCGTTGTCGGAGGATTCATCTATCCGTCTGGCGATCCTGACGTTATCTTCGCAGGCTTCGCGAACCACGTCGTCAAACAATTCTTCCTTGCTCGAAATATAATAATAAAGCGACGCGCGGTCGATGTTGAGTTCCTCGGCCACGGCGGCAATCGTGGTCGCCTGATAACCCTTCTTTGCAAAGACCCTGCTTGCTGCTTCGATGACTTCCCGCCTCCGCTCCATATAGAGTTCGGCGCCTTCCTCCCGAGCGGCATTGCGGCGATGCCTGGCTCGTTTCTGTGTGCTCAACGTCTGTTTTCCTTCATCAAACCCGGTGAAGATACAGCGATAACGCTTTGCGGCGCAACAGTGCGGTGCCCATTGATGCAGTGGGATGGCAGGGCGGGCTAAGGTTTTGTCCAGGGTAACTCCTTAAAGCCGGGCGATATACGGCATGGCGGCGCAACCGCTCCGCCGGGTGAGACGCCACGTAATTGAGTGGCGCATCACCTTATCCCTAATGGCCCGTGTCGGGATCCGGATGCAGAATGTTCAATCCGGCGGACAGCCGCTCAGCTTGTTAGGCAAGCGCCACCGGGCGTGCCGCAGCCTTTCCAGTATTGCTGAACATCTTCCGGACTTCCGGTATTACCTTCTCGGCAAACAGCCGCAAGCTGTTCTGCGCATATTCGAAAGGCATCCCGCCATAGGAGCATTCGACCAGCGCGAAGAAGGGCCCGATCAACTCCAGGCGTTCCCTGTACTTTTCGATGATCTGCGCGGGTGTGCCCCAGTTCTGCGCTTCCACATAGTTTTTCTGCGATTCTTCCATTCCAGCAGACTTTATGAGGTCGGCGGCAGCCTGATAGCCTTCATAGCCTTTGATGTCCTTGAAATGGTCGCCGGCAAACTCATAGTGCTTCACTACCGAGACGTAATGCTTGCTCAGATATTCGTAAGCGAGTCTCTTCGCTTCCTCTGCGTCCTCATGGCAGACAGTTACATCCGTCAGCACCGGCTCGGGCACATTGAGATGTGGGTGAAGCTGCGCAAAAGCCTTCCGGTAGGAGTCGATCATCGGTACGTGGCGTTCGATGGGCCACTGTATGAACGTCATCATGCGGCCGCCCAGTTCCGCTGCGGCCATTGCCGAATCGTCCGACATTGCGACGCAGTAAAGCGCATCGGAATATCCCCGTAGCGGCCTGGGGCGGATGTCGACCCGCGGCTGCTTGTAGAACTTGCCATTGCCCTCGATAAAGCCGTTGTTCAGTGCGTCGAGCACCATGCGCGCAGACTCGGCGTAACGCTCGCGAGATTCATTCATATCCTGCCGAAAGCCGAGATATTCCCTGCGGGCGAGACCGCGACCAATGCCGAGAGCGGTTCGTCCGGGCGCGAAATATTCCAGCATGGCCATCTTTTCGGCCACACGAAGAGGATCATGCCAAGGCAGAATTACCGCTCCCGGAATGAGTTTGGCGGTCTTTGTCAGCGGAGCGAGGTAGGATAGATACTGTATGTTGTCCGGGCACATCCCATAGGCGTCGAAGTGATGTTCGACGCACCACAGTGAGTCGAATCCCTGGCGATCGGCAGCAAGGGCAAGTGCCACCTCGCCTTCCCACATTTCAAAGTCGTCCAGCTTTTCATGCCAGTTCTGCATCGAATTGAGGAACCCGAACTCCATTTCGGCCACGGCGCCATCTCCTTTGGTTGAGCCTTCTATGAGGTCATTGATTGAGGTCAGCCTATGGCGTATGCAGATATGTGTCAACGACATGTGGAATTGATATTTCCCAATTTTATAAAATAAAATATAATTTTTTCTTATGTTAAAATTTGATAAAATTAGGATATATTTTGATTGAATATAAATTCAACTGAATGTTGAATTGTAAAAATAGGGGAAGAGGAAATGAGTGAAGCGGCGCATATTTTAAAGATGAATTCTGAACTTAGGGATGCGTGGCTGGAAAATCCGGATTATACTTATGATGATATCCGTAGAATATTCGAAAACTGGCTGGATCAGTTCGAAATCCCGAAGGGTAGCGTATTTGAGCGGGCAAATCTGGGAGATGTTCCATGCCTTTGGGCGGATGCGCCGGGCGCCAGCGCGGATCGTGTTATCATCCACCATCACTCCGGCGGCTATCTGATCGGGTCTGCCCGTGGATATCGCTCATTCGGAGGTTTTCTCTCTGCAGCGACGGGATGTCGGGTGTTGATGCCGGATTATCGGCTCGCGCCGGATCATCCTTTTCCTGCGGGCATAGATGATGCGCTGTCGGCCTATCGTGGGTTGCTTGAAACCGGAATCGCTCCGTCAAAAATCGTTCTTTGCGGAGACTCGGCTGGTGGAGGGCTCGCCATGGTGACTCTTTTGCGGATCAGGGATTCAGGATTGCCACCCCCAGCGGGGGGGATCGCCATTTCGCCGCTCGCCGATTTCACACATTCCGGGGCTTCGCGGCAATCTAATGAGAATGTTGATCCTCTGGTGACGATGAACCAGCTGCTTGCCATGGGCGATACCTATTGCGGCGAGAGGAGTCGCAGCGACCCGTTGCTTTCACCCGTCTTTGCAGATTGGAGAGGGTTGCCTCCTCTGTTGCTGATGGCTGGGGAAATCGAGATGCTACGCGACGATGCGCGTCTTTGCGCGCAGGCCGCGATTTCCGCAGGTGTGAATGTCACCTATTTGGAGGGCAAGGAGATGGCGCATATCTGGCCGCTGTATGCCGATCGCCTCTCCCAGGCGCGCGACGCGCTTTCCGATATCGATTGGTTTGTCCAGAGGCAAATGGGATGAGCCTCTTTGCCCCTGTATAAAAAGGACATCCGTTCCCAGCATCGCGATTAAAGGGGTTATCCTGTCGATAATTCATTGGGATTTGCAGTCTTGAATGATATTTTAAATTTCGAAAATTCGTAATTTCATCATATATATAAAAAATATCTACTAAATGTAGATTTCTTATATTTTAAGAATATTTCATTTAATTCATGTTTATATTGACAATATTAAGTATCAATGATCATAGATTAATTATAACTACGTCCGATTTATGTCGATATTGATTTTATGGACAAAATTCCACACAGTGTTGACACATAAATATATCTAAAGATATCACTTCCTCAGGCACAACGAATCAACATTCCTGGAAAACCAGGAGACGTGTCCGGGAGAGGCTGATATGAGAAATTCACTGGTCATCACCGCGTCCGCAGTGGTCATCGCTGCTGCCATGACGTCGTCCGCCCATGCGCAGTCCGCGGATCAGCACGCGCAATCGGCTCCTCTACCTAATGAAATCGTGGTCACGGCGCAGAGGCGGGTTGAGAGCCTTGCCAGGACGCCTATCTCGGTTCAGGTGTTAAACAGCGAGGCGCTTGAGCGCCGGGCGATCACGTCGGATGCCGATCTCCAGACCGCAATGCCGGGCCTTACCGTGCGCGCTGGGCAGACTTCCAATACGCTCAATTATTCAATTCGCGGGCAGACGGTCGACATCAACAGCAGTTCGCGTTCAAGTGTTCTGCCCTATGTGAACGAGGTCCAGCTTGGCGGAGGTAGTTCCAAAGGCGGCGCCTCTGCTAGTTCGCTTTACGACCTTCAATCGGTTCAGGTGCTCAAGGGGCCACAGGGCACCTTGTTTGGGCGAAATTCCACGGGCGGCGCCGTGCTGTTCGAAACTCGTAAGCCAGGCGATACCGTCGAAGGCTATATAACCGGCTGGATTGGCAATTATGACGAGCGGAAGCTTGAAGGCGCCGTGAGCCTTCCGCTTGTAAAGGATGTGCTCGCCGTTCGGGCTGCCGGCTTCTACCAGAAGCGTGATGGCTATCAGGTCAATCTTCTTGATGACAGCCGTCTTGGTAACGTCGATACGAAGAGCGGACGCCTTAGCATCTCGTTCACTCCCAGCTCTAACTTTACCAATGAAACGATGGTGCAGTTCACTCGCGGTCGCGGGAACAACATGAGCATCGTGGCCGTTGACGCATTCCCCGCCGCCTCGGGACTGGGCTTTGTTCCCGGCAGCTTCCTCTATTCGCCACTGGTTGACAGCTCTTTTGGGGCTGGGACCTGGGCGGCGTTCCTTGCGGCCCATCCGAACCTGAACCCGGGCGGTCTGGAAGCGGCAATCGCGGATCAGGCGACCAGGGACCTGCTCCACGTCCGACTGGATTCGCCCAACTATCACTTCGCCAATGATTGGGTCATCACGAACACGTCGGAACTGAAAATCGCGGCCGACACGCAGCTCCGGCTGATCATCGGTTACGGCCATTCGAAATATGGCAATTCGGCGGAATATGATGGAACCGAGTTCCCGCTCGACAACCAGACGCCGCATGGCGTTCGCGGGACGCTGGAGCAGTTTTCCATCGAACCGCAGATACAGGGTTCGGAATTCAACGGTGCCCTGAAGTATGTGGCCGGCCTGTTCTATTCCAAAGAGACCGAATCTACTCGCGCGCTGACCGCCATTCTCGATCTGTCGCCTGTCGTGCCTGTCACGATCCAGGTCAACAGCGGCAATATCAAGAGCGAGTCCTATGCCATCTATGGCCACGGAACGCTCGATCTGAGCGGCATCACTGGCGTTGAGGGCTTTGGCATAACATTGGGTGGTCGTTACACCGAAGAAAAGGTGAGCAACCTTCACTTCGCGGACGACGTCTACATCGTCAATGGTGCTCCTCCGGGAGCCGTGTTCCAGAATCCGCTAAAGGACAAGTTCCGGCAGTTCAGCTGGACGGCGGGCCTGCAATATCAGGCAACGCCCGAACTGTTGCTTTATACGGTATCGCGCCGCAGTTTCCGTAGTGGTGGCTTCAACTTCTACGCTCCGCCGCTGCCGGGCTTCGGCAACGACGGCGGCGCCGAGTTCAAGCAGGAGCGGGCAACTGACATCGAAGGTGGCGTGAAGTTCAGCGGCAGGCTGGGCAGCATGCCGGCATCGTTCAATCTTGCCGGATACAAGATGTGGGTGAAGAACATCCAGCGCTCCAATTTCGTTTCGGTGTTTGGGCAACTCGCCGGTATCACCGTCAATGTGCCGGAGGCGCAGATTTATGGATTCGAGCTCGACGGCCAGATCAGCCCGGCTTCATGGCTGAGCCTGGGCGGTTCGGCTGTTTATACGCATGCGGAATTCACGGATAATGTCGTGTCGGTCCTCGGCAATCCGGCTGTCGCATTTGGTCCTTATCCCGACAGCCCCAAATGGGCGCTCACCGGATATTTCGACGTCAATGCGCCTGTAACCTCGCGGCTGAACGCCATGTTGCGCGGGGATATCTACCATCAGACTTCGATGGCTTATAGCTCCACCGCCAATACCCTCAATCCGGGAGCCTTCATACCGGCGTATACAATTATGAATTTGCGCGCTGGCATTGAGGATGAAGAGGCTGGCTGGTCGATCTCAGGTATCGTGAAGAATGTCACTGACAAGAAATATGCGGTGGGTGGCGTAGCTTACAAGAGCCTTCTTTCGACCAATACCTTGGTGCCCGGCGCTCCTCGCACTTACATGGTCGAGCTCCGTTACAATTTCTGATCCCGGCGGGTTGCGAGCCCCGGGAGTGTTTCTCAGGGCTTGCTCCGTCAAAGGAAGAAACAATGAACACTGCTGTTACTGTTGAGGATATCCCGTCTCATATCTCTCCCGATCGTGTCGTCGATTTCGATATCTACGACCCACCCTTACGCAAGAGCGATATCTATGACGGATGGGCAAACCTGATTGGAGACGAAGTTCCCGATCTGGTCTGGACGCCGCGCAACGAAGGGCATTGGCTGCCGACCCGATCCTCCCTGGTTCTTGAGATACTCGAGGATCATGAGAATTTTTCGAACAATAACGTCATTATCCCGAAGAGCCATGGCGACAGCTACAAGGTGATCCCGGGGTATTTCGACCCGCCGGAGCACACTCCCTATCGGCTGGCGCTCAATGCTGCTCTCTCGCCCAAGATGGTGAAAGGGATTGAGGGAAAAATCCGGTTCATCGCAGGCGAACTTGCGGAGAATTTGAAAGACAGGGGGGAGTGCGAATTCGTATCGGAATTTGCGGAGATACTTCCGATCACGATGTTCATGTCTCTCATGGAACTTCCTATGGAGGACGTTCCGCAGACCAAGTTCTGGGCGAACCAGATGTTCCGTCCGGATGGTTCGATCAGTTTCGAAGACGCGCTGAATAATCTGACCGACTATATGGCGGTTCATGTCGACCAACGAATGGGCCGCGCTGGGACTGACATGTTGAGCCAACTTATTAACAGCCGGATCAACGAGCATTCACTCTCCCGCTATGAAGCGGTCCAGATCGCGACGCAGGTTGTTATTGCGGGGCTGGACACGGTCGTGAGTTTTCTCGGCTTTGTACTTCGCTATCTTGCTAAAAACCCTGAACTTCGTCGCCAACTCGCAACGGATCTTACGTTAGTGCCACGCGCAGTCGATGAATTTATCCGGCGGTTTCCCATCGTAACGATAGGTCGGCTGGTTCGACACGACATGGATTTCCATGGCGTGCAAATCAAGGCCGGCGAAATGATGGCGATCCCCACCATGATTGCGGCCAGTGACGAGCGTTTCAACAAGAACCCGCGAGACGTGAAGGTTGAAAGAATTTCTCGCAATATTCTGACGTTTGGAGCGGGCCCCCATCTTTGTCCGGGGCGTCACCTCGCAAGGGCGGAAATAACCGTGACTTTGCAAGAATGGCTGAAAAGGATTCCCGAGTTCTCAATGCGGCCGGGTGAGAAGCCGGAATACAGAGCCGGGGTCGTCACTACGATTCCATCTCTTCATCTTGTGTGGCCCACAAAAGTCGAGACCTGAGATGATAGCGCAGTTGCAGAGACGTGGCGTGCAGCTCAAGGGGCAGCCATCGTCCCTATCGCTGGCATCCTTCGAGGAGGGGGTGCCGCCCTCGTCGTTCGACGAGGTGATCGTAGAAATACACGCGAGTTCTCTGAATTATCATGACTATCTGGTCATGACTGGAGCAATCCCCGTGGCCGATGGGAGAATTCCGTTGTCCGATGGCGCCGGCACAGTGATCGCGGCCGGCCCTGCGGTGGAGGGCTTCGCTGCAGGTGACAAGGTGATAGGGACGTTCTTTTCGGATTGGACTTGTGGGCAGCCAACACCTGATGCGCTTGCGAAAATCGCGGGAGATAGCGTCGACGGGTTTGCCGCAGATTACGTCACAATGCCAGAACGGTGTTTTACCCGGATGCCCGAAGGCCTGGATTTCGCGGAGGCCGCCACCATCCCCTGTGCGGGAGTTACCGCATGGACCGCCTTGACCGGAGACGGCGGCCTGCAATCTGGCAGTGTCGTGGTTGTCCAAGGCACGGGAGGAGTAGCGATCTGGACCCTGCAACTGGCGAAGTCGATGGGCGCCAAGGTGATCGCGCTGACATCTTCACAGGAGAAATCAACCAGGCTCACGTCGCTCGGCGCAGACCTGGTCATCGATTACACTTCGGAGCCGGATTGGTCCTCCGCCGTCATGGAATTCACTGGCGGGATCGGGGCGGACCTTATCGTGGAGGTCGTAGGAGGGGTCAGCCTCGGCCAGTCGATCGCAGCCTGCCGCATGGGCGGACGGATCGCGGCCATCGGCTTCCTGGCCGATACGATCGCTCCGGTTGCCATTCCCGATCTGCTGCTCAGGCACATAAGAATTTCGGGAAGGGCTGTCGGAAGTCATGCGGATCAAAAAAATCTCGTCGAGTACATCAATAAAAAATCGATCAAGCCGTTTGTCGGAAAATCATTCGATCTGAACGAATTGAAAAAGGCTTTCGAAGCTCTTGAGAGCAAGAAGGTATTTGGAAAAATAGCGATCATAATTTGACTATAAGGTATTGAAATTAATTATATATTATTTAAGGATGCTAGGTGAAATTTTCTTTGGATAAAAGATTGGAGGCAGCGCTTGAGAAGGCTAACTTGCCAACGCTGGCGTGCATCCTCGTTCATCTCACCGGGGACCGGCTATGGATCGAGGGAAAGTTTCGCCCAAGCAGAACGCGTGGCCTCGACGATAATGATAGCGGCGGTTACCCGAATGAGGTTGCCGATGAAATCCGTTCAGCGGCGCGGGATGCCCTGTTGGAGTGGTTCGGAGGCAAGCCCCTAGCCAAACCCAACCTGTCGGATGCGGAGCTTATCGAAATGATGGGCATTTCGCTGGGCGAGAATATTCCGCCCGAATATGCATTGATGGTGAGAGGCGAATTGCAGCTTCCCGGAAGCGAAGTGCGAGAAGGTGCTGGTCCTACCGCCGATGCTCCGCCTCAGGATTTCAGCGCGATCATCATCGGCGCTGGTATTTCCGGGCTGTGCGCCGCCGTGAATCTTGCTGCGGCGGGAATTCCTTATACTATCATCGAGCGCCAGAACTGCGTCGGTGGGGTCTGGTCGGAGAATTGCTATCCGGGCGCGGGCTGCGATGTGCCCAGCTATCTCTATTCCTATTCGTTCAGCCCGTTCGACTGGTCGCGCTTCTTCGCGAGCCGGCAGGAAATCCAGCAATATCTGAGAAGCGTGGCAGAAAGCTTCGATGTGCTGGATCATATCCGGTTTGGTCTTGAAGTGACTGAGGCTTCCTATGATGAGGCCAGCGAAACATGGTCGGTGGAGATGAACGCCGAGGATGGTTCCCGGCAAAGCCTGCGCGGCAATATCCTGATCAGCGCGGTGGGGGCCTTCAACAAACCTCATCTGCCTGCTGTGCCTGGGCTGGACAGCTTCAAGGGCGCTAGCGTCCATACTGCCCATTATCCCCGGGAAGGGCTGGACTTGGATGGCAAGCGGGTTGTCCTGATCGGCAATGGTGCCAGCGCCATGCAGGTGGGACCGGCGATTGCCGATCGGGTGTCGGAGCTGACCATCGTTCAGCGCACGCCGCAGTGGATCGCGCCTTTTCCGAAGTTCGCGCAAGATATTCCTGATGACCTGAGGTGGTTGCTGCAGGAAGTCCCGCTCTATCGCCTGTGGTATCGGCTTCGCTTGAGTTGGGCCTTTAACGACAAGCTGTATGAGGCGCTGCAGCAAGATCCGGAATGGCCATTGGACGGAGCCTCGATCAACGCTGTGAATGATAGTCACCGTATTGCATTGACGGATTATGCGCGGCGGGAATTGGCGGATGCGCCTGAACTTCTGCCAAGGGTGCTGCCCGATTATCCGCCTTTCGGTAAGCGCATGCTGCTCGACAACGGCTGGTTCAGGACGCTGGCACGGGCTAATGTTCGCCTGGTCGATAGCGGTGTGAAATCCGTGTTCGAAAATGGCGTAGTGCTTGATGACGATACCCTTCTTGAAGCCGATGTGTTGATCTGGGCTACAGGATTCGATGTGGTGAATTTCATCGCGCCGATGAAGGTCAACGGCAAAGGTGGCGCCACGCTCCAGAAGGATTGGAACGGCGACGACGCCAGGGCTTATCTCGGCACGGTCGTCCATGGATATCCCAACTTCTTCTGCCTCTATGGGCCAAACACCCAGTTCGGCCATGGGGGCAGCCTGATCACGATCCTTGAGCGGCAGATGCATTATGTCATGTCACTGCTCGAACAGATGTTCGCGCAGGGTATTTCCAGCGTCGAAGTGCGGCAGTCCGTTTTTGATGATTATAATCGCAAGGTGGATGAGCTTCATTCTAGCATGGTCTGGACGTTTCCTGGTGTTGAGACATACTATAAAAATTCCAAAGGCCGTATCGTCGTGAATAACCCCTTTAGAGTTATTCAGTTCTGGGAAATGACGGAAGCAGCTAATCTTGGAGATTATAACATTTCGACCATAAAAGAAAAAATCACTGCATAGATTGATGCAATATTAAATTTAATTACATTTGGGAGATGTATCGTGTCTCAGAGATTGCGATTTGGAACGTTTATACCGCCGCATCATTTGCCGGTGAACTACAACCCGA
>CAYXTO010000013.1:0-92998 GCA_964468045.1 uncultured Caenibius sp.
CAAATTGAACGGAACACCCGGCGACGAGGGCTTCTCACGCCAGATCGGGGGCGCGGCGATGGAGGTCATGTGGACGCTCGCTGGGCGATGTCCAGATGTGATGCTGGAAGCAAATTTCCGGCCCGACAGCGCCTATGAACGGGGGCGAATACTCGCGATGGACGCCAATGTCATCGAGGTGCATTCTGGCCCAACGCCGGGCATAGTCGGTTGAACCCGGGTCACCGGCTCCCAACGGACGATGGCCCCTGAGGAGATCAGCTGTCGCAGGACCTGGCGCTCGCGAATGCCGAGGGGCAAGCCGCCGCCGGTCAGGGCGAGGATAG
The DNA here is from genome assembly GCA_964468045.1 of uncultured Caenibius sp. Lineage (GTDB taxonomy): Bacteria > Pseudomonadota > Alphaproteobacteria > Sphingomonadales > Sphingomonadaceae > JAWKXU01. The sequence continues at coordinate 327 of CAYXTO010000013.1, forward strand.
CGGCCTCTTCCCCAAAGCGCGCCGCCGGCAGCCAGATGCTGGGATCGTCCGCGGCCCCGTCGTAGCCGAGCAGACCGGCCCGGACGGCGGCGACCGGCAACGCCACGCGGCTGTCCGCTGCGAATTGTTCAAGGGCGCTGGCCACGGATTTCTGAGCGCTGCTCGACAGGAAAGCTGGCACGCGGACATTAAAGGTCCGCCGGCCGGTTTCATCGGGCGCCGCCTGATCCCAGGCCGGCGAGTTTCCCTCAGCCCAGGTCAGGAGGCTGGCGAACAGGTCGAGAGACTCGATGCGGAAAATATCGCATCGCTCGCCACCGGACTGAGGATCGCGGATGCGCTCGTCCACCGCCTCGAACGCCGCGCGCGTGAACTCGACCACGTAGCCGCTGCGCCAAGCCGCCACGAGTTGGCAGCCCAGATCCTCGTTGAAGAGATCGTTCGGCGTGTGGGTGCTCGCCTGGGAGTCGCCATCCATGCCCGCCCACAACAGAACCCGCCCGTCGTGGGTCGCTCCCGCCGTCTGTGGCGCGTCCTTCAGATATTCCAGCCTGGCCAGGAGGTTGGCCTGGCGCTGGGCATAGAGCTGCGGCGTGATCTTGCTGACGTCCTTAGGGCCGCCGCGAATCCCCTCGCGGACCGCGCTCGTGCGCAATCGCAACAGCGGATTGACGACGACATCGCGAGCTTCAGCCATGTTTGGTCGCCTTGCCGTCATTGCGTTTGGCGGCGGCGCGCTTGGTGGTCGCGATTACCGACTGCTTGCTGACGCCGACCAAGCGACTGACCTTGTCGAAGGTCAGACCAAATTCGTCACGCAGCCTCAGCTGCAAGTCGCGCTTAGCGTCAGCGGCGAGCTTGCCGGTCGGCGGCATTTTGAGCTTGCCGGCCTCGGAGTGGATGATCGCCCAGGCCAAACCCAGGATGTCGAGCTTTTGGTCGTTGAGCAGCGCCGTGCGACGAGCGGCGATCGACAGCTCGCGGATGTCGGAGCAGGACAGGCCCTCGGAGATCTTGGCCAGCAGCGCGCCCGCGTTCGGAGTCTCGTCGGCGTAGAGATAGAGCGACCAGAGCGCGGCTCGAAGGTCCATGCCCGGCAGGCCCACGTCGAGGTGATAGGGAAAGCGACGGAAGATCGCCGGATCGAGCAGGTGGGCGTGATTGGTGGCGGCGACGATCACCGTGCGCTCGTGCAGCATGTCCAGACCCTGGATCAGGGTGTTGACCACGCGTTTGATCTCGCCGAGCTCGCGCGAGTCATCGCGGCGCTTGGCGATGGCGTCGATCTCGTCGAGGAACAGGAAACCCGGCCCGTGGGCGGCGAATTCGAAAAGGGCGCGGATGTTCTTGGCGGTGTCGCCCAGCAACGACGAGACGACGGTGTCGAGCCGCACGACATGGAATGGCAGGCCCAGCCGCGACGCCATGTGAGCGGCGATGAAGGTCTTGCCGGTGCCCGGCGGGCCTGAAAGCATCAGGTTGAACCGTGAGCCAAGGCCCGCGGCCGAAAGGCGCTCGGCATTGCTCGCCTCGGAGACGAAACGGGCCAAAACCGACTCGTGTTCGGCTTCCAAGACCAAGGGCATAGTCGGCCAAGGCTGTTCTTCCAGCAGCGGCGCCCGCGTCTTGCCGTCAACCGGCAGGCGCTCGACGCTGCGCACTTGATCAATGGGGGTCGACTTGGCGCGAAGAGCCGAGCTGATGCGGCCATGCACCTCGCGGCGGTCGGCGCCCTGATAGGTTTGAGCGAAGGTCGACCCTGCCTTACGGACCACGTCTTGATCGCCGGCCAGCGCCGCTTCGATCAGCGACGCAGCCCACGCCCCCACCGACGCGGCGTCGTCCAACGGACCGGCGACAAAACTCGGCTGGAGCATGGGCTTGGTCATGATGCGGTCCTTCGAGTCGAAAAGCCCGGCAACCGATAATGGCTTCCGGGCAACCTTCTACGAAGAAATGTCGCATGAATGGCCAACTATGGCAAACAAAAATGCCGATCTGGCAGCGATAATTCCAGGCGAGCGCAGCGCCGCAACCGCTTGAGATTCATGATGAAAGGCGTCGCGTTAATGAAGACTCACCGTGGCGCAGCGGCAAAGCATCCAACACCCAGCGACGAACAGGCGACCGCCGTCAGGGCGTCAGGTAACGGATCACTGGATCGGCATAGGCGAACGGTGATCGGCCATAGCGCCGGTCCGCAAACGCCCAGGACTTCCACACCCGGGCGTCGGCGCAGTGACCCACGAAGAGCCACGGCCACCCGCGCATCGCCCGGGCGGTGAGGCCTGATAGTCGATGTCGATCCGCGGCCGAAGCGGTCTCGATCTGCTTGGCGGCGTAGGGCGCCGGATCACCGCCCCAGCTGCGCGCGACCTCGTCGCGCAGGCCCTGCGACCGCTCGCCGCTGCTGAGCACGGTCATCACCTGACGAACCAGGCCGAAATAGGCCAGCGGGTGAATGGCCTCCAGCTCGGTGCGCGGGACGACGTCTGGCGCCAGCATTTCGCTGAGTCGAAACTCGAACTGCAGCGCTTGGCTCTCGGCCGCCATCACCGGGTGGGCGCGCCGATCGGCGGTGCAAATGTGGCACCAGGGATCGGCGCCGCGATGAGGAACCGCGGGCGCGCCGCAGTCATGGCAGCGGTCGGCTAGCACCACGCCGTGACTGGGACAGGTGCTGGTGATCGCCAGGCGCCAGCGACGGCGATAGTAGGGCTCGACGTCCTCGATCAGGCAGAGGGGGCACCACTGCTGGCCGGGCCGCCGGCGGGTGCGGTGATGAATGCCCACGGGCAGCAGCCACTGGGTCGCCCCCGTGACCCGGACCTCTTCGAACAGTGTGCCGACCCACGGCCGGAAGGTCGTCATTTCCGCGACGGTCGCATCCACCCCGGTGTGGGCGACCAAGCCCTCCATCAAAGGCCGAGGCGCCAGCCCGTCGATGTCGCGATTCCATATCTGTAAGCCGGGCCAGACGGCATGACAAAAGCTATGGAGCTTGGACGAATTGCCGAGCGCGATCCGACGCAGCCAACTGGAGAGCAGTTCGTCGGCCTGCGGGCGGGGACGCCAAGGCCACAGACGCAGGTCCGACATCTCAGAGCGGCGGCAGCGACGCGGCTCTGAGGAGGACGTCCTCCCGCTGCCGCCGAACCGATGGCCTCACATGGTTCAGCGAGCGCAGCAGCGGAAGATCAATGCGCTCTTTCTCTGAGCGGATGGCCATCAGGGCGGCGCGGCGCACCAGATAGGCGATCTCGCGCGTGGTCCCCTCCGACTCGTTGATAATCCAGGTCGCGATCTTGTCATCGGAAAGCCCGGAAGCGTGGCGAAGCGGCAGACAGGTCTCCAGGCTGTTGAGCAGGCCATAGGTCTGTTCGTTATGACCCCAGACCTCCAGCCGATGCGGCTCGAACCGGCGCTCGATCTGCGGGTCCCACCGAAGCGTGCGCAGCGCGGCGATCGTGCCGCACCCGACGATGGTGATGCCGAGGTCATTGCCGAGCAGCTTGATTGTCGCCAGCGCCTCTTCGCGTTGTTTGCGATTGCCCTTCTCGATGTGATGCAATTCGTCGATGACCAGGATCTTGACCCCGCTGGTTCGGAGCAGTCTGAGGACGTCAGGATAAAGGGTGTCGGTGCTCGCGCTCTTGCCGTAGGGCGCGTTGAGTTGCCCAAGGATCCGCACCAGCAGCCCTCGGGCAGAACCGGTCGGCCCCATGCTCACGACCAGCACCGGGACGTTGGCCTTGGACGCCCTCGGATCGTCCGGGAGGTTCTGCAACTTGGCGAAGCGCTTGACGATTTGGCTTTTGCCGATGCCCGACGGCCCCCAGATCAGGATGTGGCTGTCGCCTTCGGTCGGATAATCCTCCAGCGCCTCCTGAAGCCGCTCGGTGATCGCATCGGCGGCGGCGTAGCGGATGAAGACTTTCTGCCGGATCAGGTTGAGCCGCTGGGCGGTGTTGTCCGCCTCAAGCGCCTCGCGGGCGGCCTTGGTGAGGCGGCGGTCCTGCGAGATGAGGATCATTCGTCGATCTCATAAAAGATGTCGCGACGAACCGGAGCCTGCGGCGCTGGCGGTGCGTCTTCGGAGATGGGCGCATGCGGCGTGAGTTCGGCGGTGACTTGTTCGCCGACCCGCCGACGCTCCTGCTTCAAGCGACTCCTATGTCGCTTCTTTGCGTTCTGTGCGTCCTGCTCAAGTAGGCGTTGGCGTTCCATCGACGCCATGATGGTCGCCATGTCAGGCTTGTCGCCGGTTTGGGCGATCAACCGCTTGCGGGTCTCGTTGAACTCCCACACCGACACGTTGGGAAGGGTAATCTGCTCGCAGCGCAGCTCGCAGTAGGTCCCCTCGATTGGGTGGAGGAAGTAGATGCGTGAGGCGTCGTAGGGGTTTCGGCGGACGACAAACTTGCGTTGCTCTCCAGCGTCCAGGAACGGCCGCAACACCTCGTCCCAGTATTCGATATTGTCCCAGCGCATGCCGTAGCGCTCGATCGTCCGGTCTTCGATGTCGGCGAAGTCGAGATAGAGCTTCTGCTTGTCAGCGATGATCGGCGGGAGGCCGGCGCCTGCACGCTTCTCGGTGCCATAGATGCCGCGCTCCCAGGCCAGATCCGGGCGCTGCTTGGTCGTGCTGTGCGGCCTGACGTGATACTGGCCGCAGATGAATTCGAGCATCCAGACCTCGAGCTCATCGAGGGTCATCTCGGCCGCCTCGTTCGGATTGCGGGTCTTGACCTTGTCGAAGCCGCGATCACGGGCGGTTGCTGCGGGGAGCAGCCGCATCTGGTCCATCGCCGTGCCCATGAAGCGTTCAATGATGCCGCCGAAATGCGGCAGGCTCGGCGGCCGGTGCTCAGGTGGCGCAATGCCGTATTCCCTGCACCCGTAGAACAAAGCGCGAGACCAGAACTCCGCTGCGTTGTCGAGATAGACGACGTTTGGCGTGCCGTACATCGGCCAGGGGAGAGGAACACCGACGCGCTCCAGCCATTCATCCTTGGGCGTCATCACCCGCGTCATGCACTGCGCGACCGTCGAGGCGTTTGGATATTCCCAAGTCAGCACGAACGCGAGGATCGCCCGTGTGCACTCGTCCAACGCGATGGTGATCCAGGGGCGGCCGACATGCTCCCGATCGAAGACGCTCGCGCAGACCACGTCGACGAGCGTGTGGTCGATCTGGATGCGCTCTAGTGGAAACGTCGTTTCGGGCGTCTTGCCGCGGAGATGCTCGTACCGCTCACGAGCCACCTTCTTCCCGTACTTCAGGCCGACGCGCTCACGCGCCGGAACGCCGGCGAAGCGGCTTCGCAAAGTGTTGTGAGAAGGCGGTATCAAGCCCCGCCGCACGCAGCGGTTTCGAATCTCGGCGAATGCGTGATGGTTCTTGGCCTCCTTGCGATGACGGCTGAACTCCAGCCGCACCTCGGTGATGACTTCCTCGACGCGGGGGTCCAACCGAACCCGCCCACGCCCCCCGCTACGGCCGCGCGGCAACAGGCAGGTCAGCGCGCCGGTATCTCGGAGGCTTTTGCGGTAGCGATTGAATTGCCGCTTGCTGGCGCCGAACTCGGCGGCCGCGGCCTCCACGGTCGCGCTGTCGAACCGACCTGCGGCTTCCAGGCGCGCGATGATGTCGCGCCGGCGCTCGGCTTCGGCGACCTGCGCCTCATCCATCGTCGAAATGTCGAGCGGCGCCCCTGGCCCGGGTAGTGCGCGCTTCGCCTCATAGTCGCTTCTGCGATCCAACAACGGTAACCCACGTCTGAGGTCCAATCGGCTGACCGCGGTCGAGGGAGAGTTGGCCTCGCGCGACCATACGGTAGAGCGCGGGCAGTAGAGCTTGAGGATTAAGACCTCGTTGTTGCGCCAGCGCGAGAATCTCGCTGATGCGATAGCTGTCACGTTGTTGCAGGAAGGCGACGCAATCCTGCTCGAATTGCACATCGAAAGGCTTGTCGAGGTGGCCTGACAACAACCGGGTGCTGGCCAACCACTCACCGCTCATCATCCGGTCGGTCACCACTCGGAAGATCGTTCCTTCTTGCCCCGCGGCCCACGTTCGCGCGGCGGCATAGGGCGCGCGCATCATCCTGCGGGAGCGCCAAAGATCGCGCTGGGTCTTCACCTCAACGACCGCCCTTCGCCATGAGAGCCCAGCGGCGGCGTCGACCTCCACAACGAAATCAGGTGTGTACCGACGAGCCGCTCCGCGTTTCACATCCTGGAAATCAATCACCAGGCGTTGGGCATAAACGGCGGTGACGCGATGGCTCGTCCTACAGAACATCAGGAAGTCGCGCTCGATCGACGACTCGAAGGATACTAGCGGGCCTCGAGGTGGAACTGAGATTGAGCCGCGGACGGCGCTCAAGGGTCGAGGCGGGAGCGGCTCGTCGGTCCACCTGGACGCCACTTCAGAAACCAGGGACGTCAACTGTCGCCGATTGCGAACTGGGGACGCCTTCTGTGGGTACGGGGTCATCTTCTGTTGCCTATTTCGAGCGCCGACGAGCCCCGGAGGGACATCATCTTTTGCGCGTTCACAGATCTTGCCCTGCCCCCGCCGGCCGAAGGCTCCGCCGAAGTGGCGGCGCGGGTGGCAGCCGCCCGCTCCATCCAGACCGCGCGGCTGCAAGGCACTCCGATGCGCTCCAACGCGGAGCTGGAGGGCGAGGCGCTGGATATCCACGCCACGCCGGACGAGCCGGGGCGCCAGTTGCTGATCCAGGCTGCCGAAGCGATGCGACTATCGGCGCGCGGCTACACCCGCATCTTGCGCGTGGCCCGCACCATCGCCGATCTGGCCGGCTCCGCGCAAGTCACGCGGATTCATGTGGCCGAGGCGCTGAGTTACCGGAGACAGGCCCCGAGAGCGTGATCGCGCCAGTCAGCGGGCAGCGGCGGCGATCGCTTTCTCCACCTGGGGCTTGGCGTCGGCAACCGCCCTTGTCTCGCAATCCGGATCGGGATCGAGGGGGTAAAGCCGATCGAGATACTTGCAGGCGTCGCGCGCGACCGAACGGATGCGGACCATCAGCCGCTCCGCATCGCCTGGCTTCGCAAGATCGAGATCGGAATATTGCGCGACCATCTTGAGCGAGATCACGGCCTCCTTGCGCCCTCCCGGAATGTTCTCCGATGTTTCGGTCGTGATCGGCCTCGGCGCGATGATCACGATCTCCTGCACCTCGACCTCCCCTTCCTCCTCGCCCTGCGCAAGCGCCGGTCCGGATGCGGAAAGGCACGCACAGGCGACCAGCATGGGCGCGGCCGTGAACTTCATCAATTTCGCTTTCATCACCGAATGTCCTCCCCGGAGCGGTTGCGCTGGCCAGAACGCAGCTTCGCGCCAGTCCGGTCATTGATCGAACGCAAACGCAAAGGCTTGCTGCCAGATAATGCCGGACTGCGGGAACGGCAATGAGACTCGGCGCACGGCCGGGTCCGCCCGCCGGTCACTCCAGCAATCCGCGCGCGATCAATTCCCGCTCCAGCGCGGCGGCATCCGTGAACTGCCATGCCTGCCAGCCGCAATTCCCGGCCGCCGCGACATTGGCCGCATTGTCGTCGATAAAGAACAATTCCCCCGGCGCATGGCCGAAGCGGCGTTCCGCGAGGCGGAAGATCGCCGGGTCGGGCTTGGCCAGCTTCTCCGCGCCCGACACCACGATGTCGCGGAAATGATCGAACACCGGATGCAGCGGGCGGAATTCCCGCCAGAAGCGGTCGGCGAAATTGGTGAGGGCGAATAAGGGCACATCGGCCGCGGCCAGCCGGTCGACCAGAGCGGCCGTGCCCGCGACCGGGCCGGGAATGGTATCATTGAAGCGGGTGGCATAGGCCCGGATCAGATGGGCGTGATCGGGGAATTGCCCGATCCGTTCGGCCACCATCTCCTCCAGATCGCGGCCTTCGTCATGCTGGTGGTGCCATCGCTCGCTGACCACATGGGTCACGAACCATTCCACCTGCGCCGGATCGTCGATCAACTGCCGGTAAAGGCAGCGCAGGTCCCAATCGAACAAAACCCGCCCGACATCGAAGACGACCGCAACCGGAATTTGCCTGTTCTCCGTGATTTCCGGGTCGGCAAGTGATTCCACCTGCTTCGAAATCACTCTAGCGGACATAACAAAAGCCCCCGCTTTCGCAGGGGCCCCGTGCTTCATCACCACCGCGAACGAATCGCGGCATGGCGGGCTTCAACCCTGGCGCGCCTTGAAGCGGCGATTGGTCTTGTTGATCACATAGGTCCGGCCGCGGCGGCGAATCACGCGGTTGTCCCGGTGGCGGTCCTTGAGCGACTTGAGGCTGTTGCGGATCTTCATCGTTTTCAGTCCAGATCATTGAGCCACGGGGAAACTCCCGAGGCGGAAATAACAAGCCCGGCCCGTTACGGGCGAGGCCGGGCGAAGTCAACCGGAAAGCCCGATGAAGGCCGCGAGACCGGCAAGATCACACCCGGGAAATTGCCGCGTCCGCCGCCCGGATTTCGGTGAGCTTGCGCTCCCAGGCCAGCGCATGGCCGATGATCCGGTCGAGATCGGCATGTTGCGGCTGCCACGGCAGGGTCTGCCTGATCCGCCGATTGTCCGAAATCAGCGAATCGGGATCGCCGGCGCGGCGCGGCCCCATCACCCGCTCCAGCTTGCGATTCGTCACCCGGTCCACCGCGTCGAGAACCTCCAGCACCGAGAAGCCGCGCCCATAGCCGCAATTCATGGTGAGCGACTGGCCAGGCTGCGCGATCAAGGCCTCCAGCGCCAGCACATGCGCGGCGGCCAAATCCGAGACATGGATATAGTCGCGCACCCCGGTGCCGTCGGGCGTGTCGTAATCCGTGCCGAACACGGCGACATTCTCCCGCTTGCCCAGCGCGGCTTCCACCGCCACCTTGATCAGATGGGTCGCCCCGGCGGTGGACTGACCCGAGCGGGCCTGCGGATCGGCCCCGGCCACGTTGAAATAGCGCAGCGCGCAGAAATTCAGGTCATGGGCCTTGGCCGTGTCGGCCAGCATGATCTCGGTCATCAGCTTCGACATGCCATAGGGATTGATCGGCTGCTTAGGGCTGTCCTCGCTGACCGGCGATACTTCCGGGATGCCATAGGTCGCGGCGGTGGAGCTGAAGATGACATGCTTCACCCCGCCCCGCACCGCCGCCTCGATCAGCGCGCGGCTCTTGGCGGTGTTGTTGTGATAATATTTGAGCGGGTTCTCCACCGATTCCGGCACGATGATGGACCCGGCGAAATGCATGATCGCCCCGATGCCCCGCTCCGCGAAGATGCGGGCCAGCAAGGCCGGATCCTCGATATCGCCTTCATACAGCGGCACCCCCTCCGGCACGGCGAAGCGGAATCCGGTTGACAGATTGTCGATGACCGCGACCGGCCAGCCGGCGTCGACAAGGGCGAGGACCGCGTGGCTGCCGATATAGCCGGCGCCACCGGTGACGAGGACGGGGAGTTTCTGGATCATGGATGAGCCGATAACATCAAAGAAAGACCGTTTTGTAAATGACATGGCGGCGCTTGCAACGCATCGGCTTGCGCTCCACCTTAGACGGGAAGAGGAGTCGCCCGCCATGAAACGTTCCGTCCTTGTCACCCTGCTGGCCCCGGCCCTGCTCGCGGGCTGCGTCGCCCCGGTCGGCCCGGTCGAAGTCACCCGGTTCCACGATGCGGCCATGCTGGACCGGCTGGGCAAGGGCAGCATCGCCGTGGAGCCGGCAGCGGGGATGGATCCGGCCTCGCTGGAGCAGCGCAGCTACCAGACCGCGGTCGCGCGCCAGCTCGAAGCGCTGGGCTACACCGAAACCGCATCGGGCGGCGGCAGCCAGGTGGCGCTGGTGCGGGTTCAACGCAACGCCTTCCGGGCGGGGCGGGACGGCAGCCCGGTCAGCGTCGGCGTCGGCGGCTCGACCGGGGGATATGGCTCGGGCGTGGGCATGGGGATCGGCATCGACCTGTCCGGCCCGCCGCCGGAGCAGGTGACGACCGAACTGGGCGTGCAGATTCGCGACCGCGCGAGCGGACGGACGATCTGGGAAGGCCGGGCCAATTTCACCGTCAAGGCGTCCTCGCCGCTGGCCGGAACCCAGCTCGGCGCGGCGAAGATGGCGGAAGCCCTGTTTTCCGGCTTCCCCGGCAATTCGGGTGAGACCATCGAAGTCAAATGAGCGACATCGCCATCCATGCCGCGTTCGACAGCGGCAATATCGAAATCCTGTCCATCGACGGCGCCCGGGCCAGCCTCGCCATCCGCAAGGACAACCGGTCCGACTTCTTCCAGTGGTTCCATTTCCGGGTCAGCGGCGCGGCGGGCCGCGAGCTGGAGCTCAAGATCACCGGGCTTGCCGATTCCGCCTACCCGCTGGGCTGGCCGGATTACCGCGCCCGGGTTTCCGAAGACCGGGACTATTGGGGCCAGGCGGACTGCACCTATGACAAGGCCGAAAGCGGCGGCACGCTGACCATCCGGCACCGCCCGGCCGGCGATATCGCGTGGTTCGCCTATTTCGCGCCCTATTCGATGGAACGGCATCACGATCTGGTGGCCCAGGCCGCCACGCGTGAAGGCGTTTCGCATCGCTGCCTCGGCACCAGCCTGGACGGTCAGCCGATCGACTGCCTGGAAATGGGCGAAGGAACGGTGCAGGTCTGGCTCTATGCCCGCCAGCATCCGGGGGAGACCATGGCCGAATGGTGGATGGAAGGGGCGCTCGATTGCCTGACCGATCCGGCCGATCCCGTCGGCCGGGTGCTGCGCCGGAAATGCCGCCTGCATCTGGTGCCCAATTGCAATCCGGACGGTTCGCGGCGGGGGCACCTGCGCACCAATGCAGCGGGGGTGAACCTCAACCGCGAATGGCATGAACCCAGCGCGAAACGCTCGCCGGAAGTGCTGGCGATCCGCAATGCGATGGACGAAACCGGGGTCGATTTCGCGATGGATGTGCATGGGGACGAGGCGATCCCCGCCGTTTTCCTGGCCGGCTTCGAAGGCATCCCGTCGTGGCAGGACGAGCAGGGCGAGGGATTCTATCGCTACCAACGGATATTGAAGCGGCGCACCGCCGATTTCCAGACGGAGTTGGGCTACCCCAGGGCGCCGGCGGGCAAGGCCAATCTCACCATGTCGACCAACCAGCTCGCCGAACGCTTCGGCTGCGTCGCCATGACGCTGGAAATGCCGTTCAAGGACAATCGCGACCTGCCGGACCCGGCCCAGGGCTGGAGCGCGGAACGCTCGGCCTTGCTGGGGCGCGATTGCCTCGCCGCCCTGGCGGAGTGGCTGGAGGAGCGGGAAGCGAGCTGACCGGCGCGGCGGCCGGCTTATACTTTCCCTCGTCATGCGGGCTTTCCTTGCGCAATGCTCACCTTCTTCGTCATCCCCGTGCAAACGGGGATCCAGTTGCAACCTTGCCCCTGGGTTCCCGCTTTCGCGGGAATGACGAGAGAGGAGCGTCGGTTGACGCAGAACGCCGGAAATGTGGATTTCGATTTCCCCCTCCTCACGCCCGCAGGTCCCATTGCCGCAATGCCCGGTCATAGGAAGCCAGCAGGCTGAGCAGCGCGGAAGTGCTGGGCTTGCGCCAGGCCCGCACGAAACGGCCCCGCCGCATCCGCACCACGAACCCGCCTGCCATGGCGAGCACCCAGCGCTCATCCAGTGTGACCTTCCGTGGGGGCGCTTCTCCACCGCTGCGGATCGTCATCACCGCATCCCAGGCATGGGCGAAGCTGCCCGCGCCAGCACGGCGGCGCAGGCGATAGGCGGTCTCGCGCGCCATGCCGAGTTTCGCCGCGGCCTTGGTGACGCAGCCGGTCTGGGCCAGCCAGCCGAGGAAGCGGGCCTGTCGCTCGGGCGTCCAACCGTCCCGCCGGGCGCGGACGGGAACCGGGGTGAAGGACGGAACCCGCCGGTAGGCGGGCCAGCGGGCGGAGCGATGTCGTCTGCGTTTCATCCGGCAGGATAAGCCAGATTTCAGACGTGTAGGAAAGGTGGAACGCTTACCCGGCTCCTCTCTCGAGTGTGCTCACAGCTTCACCATCGTCTTGCCCTGATTGGTGCCATCGAACAGCCGCAGGAAGGTGGGCACGACCTGCTCCAGCCCCTCGGCCACTTCCTCGCGGTAGCGCAGGCGGCCATCCGCTATCCATGCGGCAAGAGCGGCCACCGCCTCGTCATACCGCCCCGCGAACTGCGTCAGGAGGAAGCCTTCCAGCCGAAGCGAGCGGGCAATGATGAAGAACAGGTTCTCCATCTGCGGCGGAGCGCTGCCGTCATATTGGGATATCATGCCGCACAGGGCGGCCCGGCCGCCGGAATTCATGCAGGGCAGCGCCGCATCCAGTATCGGCCCGCCTACATTGTCGAAGAACACGTCGACTCCGTCCGGGCAGGCCCCGGCAATGGCGGCGGACAGCTCGGCCCTGCCCTTGCCCCTGTAATCCACCGCCGCGTCGAACCCGAATTCCTCGATCAGGCGGCGGCGCTTTTCCTCGCCCCCGGCGATGCCGACCGCGCGGCAGCCCCTGATCCGGGCGATCTGCCCGACCAGCGAACCGACACCACCCGCCGCGCCAGACACCAGCACGGTTTCGCCCAGCTGCGGGCGGCCCACTTCCAGCAAGCCGAAATAGGCGGTCCGTCCGGTATTGCCGAGCACGCCCAGCGCGCTCGACAGGCTCGGCGCCCGGTCAGGATCGACCTTCCAGCACAGGGGGCCGGGCACGATCACGCTGTAATCGCCCAGCGTGCCCCGGCCGATCAGCAGATCGTCTTTGCGGAAATCCGGATGCCGCGAATCCAGCACGACACCCAGCACCGAGCCTGCCATCGGCGCGCCGATCGGGATCGGCGGGAGATAGCCTTCCTGCGCGCCCAGCAGGTTGCGCACGCCGGGGTCGATCGACAGATAGAGATTGCGGATCAGGACCTGGCCAGCCTCGGGCTCGGGCACCGGGCCGGAGCGGATCTCGAAATCATCGGCGGAAACCTGGCCCGCAGGCCGCGATTTCAGGACCACGAAACGGTTGGCGCTCATGATTTCTTCATCCTTCCCGTCGGCTCTCATGCCTCATCAAGATCGCCCGGCCCGAAAGCATGCGGCAGCAGTTGCGAAAAGCGCAGCTCGAGCACGGATTCTCCGTTAGCGCACCAGACCAGCGGATCGGCATGGTCAAGCGCGGCCAGCTCGCTGATGACCTGGCGGCAGCGCCCGCAGGGCGTGACCGGGCGCGCGCCGGAGCCGGCCACGGCCACCGCCACCAGCCCACCCCGGCGACCCTGCGCCAGGGCCTTCGCCACCGCCAGCGTTTCGGCGCAAAGCGAGAGGCCGTAGCTCGCATTCTCCACATTCGCCGCGCTCACCACGCCGCCATCCGCGAACCGGAGCGCGGCTCCCACCGGGAATCGCGAATAGGGTGCGTAGGCGTTTTCGGCGGCTTTGCAGGCCAGCGCGAGCAATGCGTCCCTCGCGTCGTCCGTGCTCAAGGCTGCACCACCACCCAGCGCACCGGGCCGGAACCGGCTTCCGTACGCAATTGGGAATTGGCGGTCCACAAGGTCCATGGCCGCCCGGCATAATCGGGCTGGAAACGGTCGCGGATAAGCCAGAGATTGCGTTCCAACCGGCTCGCCAGATGATACCGCTTCTCGAAATTCCGCGAGATCCTGAGCAGCGCCGCCTTGCCGACGTGGCCTTCGATCTGGTTGAGGAAGGTGGTGAGCTCGCTCTCCACCGCCGCGTCGCTGACCCGCTCCGGGCAATCGTCGCCCACCCGGTCGAGCGACACCGCGGGCGGCAGCAGGCTGGCGTCGCGCGGGACGATGGTCACGAAATTGGCCGCCTGCTTCTCCGCCGGCACGCACGGATCGAATTCATGCACCGCGCCGATCTGGAGATGCGCTTCGCGGGCCGCGGTGAAGTTCCGGGCAAAGGACCGGTCCCGCGCCGAGCCCCCCCGGCTCGCTTCCAGATAGGCGAAATCCGCCCCAACCATCCTGTAGGCGCGAAAATCGACGGCCCCGTCCTCCGCGCCGACCAGAATGCCCTGGAGCGGATAGGCCTCGCGCGGCGGGGTCCAGTGGATGAAATCCCACCAGGCATAAACGCCAGCGCACAACGCCAGCAGCAGGGCCGCCGCCGCTATGCGCCATCGCGCTGACAGTGATCGTCTCCGCCCCATCCGGCCGCCCAGCCCCCTAGAGTGATTTCGCAGCAAGTGGAATCACCTGCCGACTCTGAGATCACGGAAAACAAGCAAATCCCCAAAAGCCGCGCGATCCTTCGCGCGAGACCGCCAAGCCCGGCCTCCTATCACACCTAGCCCTTGATATGCAGGACGCAAATCAGCGTGAACAGGCGTCGGGCGGTCTGGAAATCGGTTTCCGCCTTGCCTTCGAGCCGTTCCAGCAGAAGCTGCGCCGCATCGTCGTGAATCGCGCGCCGCGCCATGTCGATCGTTTCGATCTCCTGCGCCGTGGCCTTGCGGATGGCCTGGTAATAGCTGTCGCAGATCGCGAAATATTCGCGAATCGGGCGGCGGAACCGGGCGAGGCCGAGCAGCAGCGTTTCCGCCGGCTCCCCCGCCTGCGTGCTGATCGCCAGGCTCAGCCGGCCGTCCGCCACCGACAGGCGCAGGTGCCACGGCCCTTCGAGCCCCGCTTCCGAGGCGCGCACCGGCTTGAAGCTGTTCTCCTCGATCAGGTCGAAGATCGCCACGCGCCTTTCCTGCTCGACATCGGCATTGCGCCACAGGATCGTGGCGTCATCCAGTTCGATGTGAGAGATGCGATGGTCGGGCATGGGCCGCGTGCTTTCGCAGATGGTGGCCCTGTGGGGCAAGAGAAGATCGTCCTTCCCCGATATCCACAAGGCGGAAAGTTGGCGGGCGCCTTGCGTGCCGGGGCCGCCCGGCGCATGAGGCGGCATGGCCGATCAAGATCTCCTGATCCGTAATGCTGACGCGCAATCCCGCGTCCTTCCCGCCAATCTGGAGGCGGAAGCCGCCTTCCTCGGCGCGGTGCTGATCGACAATCGGGTGATCGAGGAATTGCGCACGCCGTTGCGGCCGGATCATTTCTTCGAACCGCTCCATGCCCGCATCTACGAGCGAATCGTGACCCTGGTGGACCGCCAGGCGGTGGTCACCCCGGTGACGCTCAAGCCCTATTTCGATTCGGACCCGGCGCTGAAGGAGCTGGGCGGGATCACCTATCTGGCCCGCCTCACCGCGGACGGGCAGGGGCTGCTCGCCGCGCGCGAGCTGGCCGAGCAGATCTACGACCTCGCCTTGCTGCGCGAGCTGGCCTCGGTCGGGCGCAACCTGGTCGAGGGCGCGCTCGACACCTCGCAGGACGTCGCGCCCATGCAGCAGATCGAGCGCGCGGAAGCGGCGCTCTATGCCGTGGCGGAAGGCGCGACGAGCAATGGCGAGGCCGAAAGCTTCGGCCTGGCGACCCACAAGGCGCTGGGGATGATCGAGCAGGCGATCAATTCCGGCGGGCATGTTTCCGGCACCACGACTGGGCTGACCAGCCTGAACGAGAAAACCGGCGGGCTGCATAATTCCGACCTCATCATCCTGGCCGGCCGGCCCGGCATGGGCAAGACCTCGCTGGCGACGAACATCGCCTTCAATGCCGCCGACCGGATGCTGAGGGATCGCCAGGACGGCATTGCCGAGGAAAAATCCGTGGGCGCCGCCGTCGCCTTCTTCAGCCTCGAAATGAGCGCCGACCAGCTGGCCACCCGCATCCTGGCCGAGCAGGCGGGCATCAGCAGCGAATTGCTGCGCATGGGCAAGATCAGCCGCGACGATTTCCACCAGCTGTCCCGCGCCAGCCAGCGGCTGGCGGAGCTGCCGCTCTATATCGACGATACGCCCGCGCTCTCGATCGCGGCCTTGCGCGCGCGCGCGCGGCGGCTGAAGCGACGGCACGACCTCGGCCTGATCGTGGTCGATTATCTCCAGCTGCTGCAGGGGACCCAGCGCGCGCAGGACAATCGCGTCAACGAGATTTCCGAGATCAGCCGCGGCCTCAAGACCCTGGCCAAGGAGCTGGAGGTGCCGGTCATCGCGCTGTCGCAGCTCAGCCGCGCAGTGGAGCAGCGCGAGGACAAGCGCCCGCAATTGTCGGACCTGCGCGAATCCGGCTCGATCGAGCAGGACGCCGACATGGTCTGGTTCGTCTATCGCGAGGATTATTACGTCGCCGCCCGTGAACCCAAGCGGCCGGTCGAAAGCGACGATGCGAAAACCCATGACGCGCACGCCGCATGGGCAGCGGATATGGAGCGGGTCTATGGCCTGGCCGAGCTGATCGTGGCCAAGCAGCGCCACGGCGCGACCGGCAAGGTGCGGCTGCGCTTCGAGCCCAAGATCACGCGCTTCAGCGATCTGGCGGACGACGCGCTGTCCGGCCATGCCTACGACTGACGCCCGGGTGCAGAAGCTCACAAGCCGAGATTGAGCTTTCGCGACACGGTGTAGTCCACCACCGTCACCAGATACCAGCTCAGGGTCCAGCGGATACGATTGAAGATCGTCCGCCGGCGGTGATGCAGTGCCGGGGTGATTTCCAGCGACGCCGGAATATGCGCGGCGACGAATTCCCGCATCCGCTCGGCGAAGGCCGCATCCTCGATCTTCAGCATCAGCTCGAGGTTGATATAGAGGCTGCGCACATCGAAATTGGCGCTGCCGATATAGACCGCATCATCCAGCACGATCAGCTTGGTGTGCAGCCTGGCCGGGCTGAACTCCCAGATCCGGGCACCGCAACGCAGCAGCTTCTCGTAGAGCGAGCGCGACGCGCCGATGGTCGCGCCATTGTCGGATCTGGCCGGGAAGACAAGCCTCGCCTGCCCCTTGGCGGCAATGCGCTCGATACAGTGGAACAATCTGCCGACTGGCGAGAAATACGCCATGATCATGTCAAGCCGCCGGCCGCTGGCGAGATCCTCGGTGACGCAGCGCGCCCAGGAACTCAGCCCCCTGGTCGGCCCTCCCATCAGCAGCCGCACCGGCCCGCTGCCCGAGTCCCACTCCCGCACCATCCGCCGGATCGTGCGGAACTGCTTGCGGGGATGGGCGGTCCATTCCGCCAGCCCGTCGAACCATTGGGCCAGGCGTTCCGCCGCCGGTCCACGCAGGATGACCCCCAGATCCTGCCAGCCATCCTGTTCCGGCGGAACGAAATAGCTGTCTTCGATATTGAAGCCGCCGATCATGGCGCTTCGCCGGTCGGCGATCACCATCTTCTGATGGTTGCGGATCAGGTAGCGCCGGGTCAGGCGCGGCATGAAACGGTGAAAACTGCCACCCGCCTCGACAAAGGGCCGGAAAAAGCCATCCCGGGCATCCGCGCCGAAGCTGTCCACGATCAGCACCGCCGCAACCCCGCGCCGCGCCGCGCGCGTCAAGGCATCGCGCAACCGCCGCCCGCATTCGTCCTCCGCGTAGATATAGAAGCACAGCTGCAGCGAATGCCGCGCCCCATCGATCAGGCCGATCAGCGCTTCCCAGCGGTCGCCGCCCGAAGGGTAGAAGTCCAGGATGTGGCCGGCCGCATCACACCGGAACGGTTCCGCATCCCGCCAGCCTGGCGGACCCTCGGGGACTGGCGCTTCTGTCGATCGCATGAAATCTTCCTGCGGCCGAACGCGCCGTCCGGCAAGAGGGTCCGCTTCAACCGGAACCAGCCTAGAACTGCACGGCCAACCCGATCATCACGGTGTCATCCGTGTAATCGTCCAGTTTCGGCCCGCTTATCCCGATATAGTCGATGCCGAGATGCACGCCCGATCCCGCGTCGAGCATCAGGCCGGCCGACCAGTCGAACGTCTTGCGGTTGCTGGAGAGCGAGTAGGCCCCCCGCGTGTAGCCCGCATGCAATTTGGCCGAGAGCGGGGTTTTCGCAATGCCGACCACGATGTCCGAGAAGAGATAGAGATTGTCCCTGCCGCCCAGCGGATCCTGTTCCCACGCATACCATACGCCGACCGTCGGCTGGACGGGCCCGATGCTTCCCGAGAACTGCGCCGCCGCCTCGAAGGAGTGCGGCTTGGGGGAAATGCTGTCGTTGGCGTCGGGGTAGTAATAGTAGAGCAGCGTCAGGTCGGCGGCGATCCCGGGTGCGACGGTGCCCGTCCAGCCGGCGAACAGATCCACTTCCACGGCGCCGTAATAATCGTGGTTGCCCAGCGAGCTGGCGAAAATCCCGCCGTAGAAGCCGCTCTCGTGCACCAGCGAAACCATTCCCTGCGCCACCGGGCTGCCGTGGGAATAGGACACTCCGCGAAAGCGGTAATCGGACAGCAGCATGGCTTCGGCGACGATCTGGAACTCGTCCGACACTTCGCTGGCATGGTCGCCGGTTTCCGCAGGGCCTGCATGCGCCATGTCCAGCGGCACGAAAGCCGCCGCAGCCCAGGCGATGCTGGCCGGGCAATGCCGCAGAAAGCGCATCTATATTCTCCCCCCTGTTCTTTTGGGGCCTACCTTGACCGTAATCTCGCGCCGCGCAAGCCCGGTCTGCGCGGCGCGGCTGCAATTCATTGACTCTTGCGCCCGGCGGGACTAATTGCTGCGCTTTCCCAACACGCTTGATTACCGGAGTGCCCATGGCGCGCGTTACTGTCGAAGATTGTGTCGACAAGGTTCCGAACCGTTTCGATCTGGTGCTGCTGGCCGCGCAGCGCGCCCGCGAGATTTCCGGCGGGGCCGAGCTGACGGTCGATCGCGATCGCGACAAGAATCCCGTGGTCGCCTTGCGCGAAATCGCGGAGCAGACCGTGAGGCCCAAGCAGCTCAAGGAAAGCCTCGTGCAGTCGCTCCAGCGCGTCCTCCCCGATGACGAGGATGAAGCGGACGAAATCGGTTCGCTCGCGCAAAGCGCGGAAGCGCTGCGGATCACCGCAGCCGCTCCTGCCCGCAGCAATTCGATCGGCGCGGATTTCGAAGGCTGAGATCCCGCCGGACCGGGGCCGGTCAAGGTCCTGTCCGGTTCCGATACACCCCTATTCCATGGGTGCCTTGCTCCTGTATCGCTTGTTTGCGATGTAGGTCGGCGAGTCCTGCATCTTTTGCCGCCCTGCGTGGGCGGGGGGTCAGACAATGGCAGTCATCGCGGTTTACAGTGTCAAGGGCGGAGTCGGGAAAACCACGATCGCCGCGAATCTTGCATGGTGCGCGGCCGCGCTGTCCAAAAGGCAAACCCTGCTATGGGATCTGGACGCAGCCGGCGGCGCGGGCTTCCTGTTCGGCGTGGATCCGCGCAAGAAGGATCAGGCGCTCTCGATCTTTTCCCAGAAATCGCAGCCCGAGGAGCTCGTCTGGGCCAGCGGGGTCGACAATCTCGACATCCTGCCCGCGGATGAAAGCCTGCGCAGCCTGGATTCGTTTCTGGTGACGCTGGGCAAGCGCAAGCGGATCGACAAGCTCGCGCAGACGCTGTCGCAAGACTATGATCGCATCATTCTGGATTGTCCGCCGGTCCTGAACGAACTGAGCGCGCAAGCCATCCGCGCCAGCGACCTGATCATCGTCCCGCTCCCGCCCTCGCCGCTGGCAAGCCGGGCCTTCGAAACGATCGTGCGCGAGCTCAGGACCAACCACAAGCAGCATCCGCCGATCCTGCCCGTGCTGTCCATGTTCGACAGCCGCCGGAAGATCCACAAGGAAGTCCGCGACGCGTCGCCGGACTGGCCCATCATTCCGATGGCCAGCGTGGTCGAGCAGATGGGGGTCCGCCGCGAGCCGCTGGGATGCTATGCTCCCAACAGCCCGGCGGGGCAGGCCTTCGCGAAACTGTGGACCGCGATCGAACGAAAGCTCGCGAAGACCGGGAGCTAGAGCTCTTACGCGCCCTGCGGCGCGGTGCCCCCGCTTTCTCCATAACGCCGGCCGGCCTTGGGGATGGCGGAACCATGGACAGGCCTGGGAACGGACGGGCCACGCGGCGCATCCGGCCGGTCGATCTTGCCGTCCTCGAGCAGCTGCTTGATCTCGTCGCCGGCAAGCGTTTCATATTCCAGCAGGGCCTGGGCCAGCAGGTGCAGCTGGTCCTCATGCTCCTTCAATACGCTACGCGCCCGGGCATGCGCGCCGTCCACCAGCGCGCGGATTTCCGAATCGATCAGCTTGTTGGTCTCGTCGGAGGCCATCAGCCGCTGGGTGCCGCCCATGCCGAGATAGCCTTCCTGGCTCTGCTCATACTGCAGCGGCCCCAGCTTTTCCGACATGCCCCATTTGGTGACCATGTTCCGGGCCAGGTCGGTGGCATAATGGATGTCGGATGACGCGCCGGAGCTGACCTTGTCGTAGCCGAAGATGATCTCCTCGGCGACGCGGCCGCCCATGCTGACCGCCAGGTTCGCATGCATCTTGTCGCGGTGATAGGAGTAGTTGTCCCGTTCCGGCAAGCGCATGACCATCCCCAGCGCACGGCCGCGCGGAATGATGGTGGCCTTGTGAATCGGATCGGACGCAGGTTCGTGGATCGCGACGATCGCGTGGCCCGCCTCGTGATAGGCGGTCATCTTCTTCTCGTCCTCGGTCATGACCATGGAGCGGCGTTCCGCCCCCATCATCACCTTGTCCTTCGCGTCCTCGAATTCCTGCATCGCCACCAGCCGCTTGTTGCGGCGGGCTGCCAGCAAAGCGGCCTCGTTCACCAGATTGGCGAGGTCGGCGCCGGAGAATCCGGGAGTGCCGCGCGCCAGCGTGCGAGCGTTGACGTCCGGCGCCAGCGGGACCTTGCTCATATGCACGCCCAGGATCTTCTCGCGTCCCTCGATGTCGGGGATCGGCACCACGACCTGCCGGTCGAACCGGCCCGGGCGCAGCAGCGCCGGGTCGAGCACGTCGGGCCGGTTGGTGGCGGCGATGATGATGATGCCTTCGTTCGCCTCGAACCCGTCCATCTCCACCAGCAGCTGATTGAGAGTCTGCTCGCGCTCGTCGTTCGAATTGCCGAGGCCATGGCCGCGATGGCGGCCGACGGCGTCGATTTCGTCGATGAAGACGATGCAGGGCGCGTTCTTCTTGGCCTGCTCGAACATGTCGCGCACGCGGCTCGCGCCCACGCCCACGAACATCTCGACGAAATCCGAACCCGAGATGGTGAAGAACGGCACCCCGGCCTCACCCGCGATCGCGCGGGCCAGCAGGGTCTTGCCGGTGCCCGGGCTGCCGACCAGCAGCGCGCCCTTGGGGATCTGGCCGCCCAGCTTGGAGAAGCGCTGCGGATCGCGCAGGAATTCGACGATCTCCTGCAATTCCTCGCGCGCTTCGTCGATCCCGGCCACATCATCGAAGGTGACCCGGCCCTGGCGTTCGGTCAGCAACTTGGCCTTGGACTTGCCGAAGCCCATCGCGCCCGATCCGCCGCCCTTCTGCATCTGGCGCAGGGCGAAGAAGGCGACGCCGAGGATCAGCAGGAACGGCAGCGACTGGACCAGGATATAGAGCAGAAGATTCGGCTCTTCCGCCTGGCGGCCGGCATATTTCACGCCATTGTCCTGCAGCAGCTTCGGCAGTTCGATATCGTTGGGAATCGGCACGGTGGTGAAGGGCTGGTCGTTCTTCATCACGCCGGTGATGCGGTCGGTGCCGATCTGCACTTCCTTGACGCTGCCTTCCGCGACCTTCTCGCGGAAATCCGAATAGCGCAGCTGCGTGCCGGCCGATGACGCCCCGGTGCCGAACGCGGACACCACGAACAGCAGGGCAAGGAAGATTCCTCCCCAGATCAGAAGGCTCTTCATCCAGGGGTTGCCGCCCGGCGGCTGCTCGTCACGCATGGTCCACTCGTTCCTTTCCCCCTGAATGTAGGGCCGCAGGGATGAATGGCAAGCTAATGCAGGCTGGAACCTCCGCATTTTTGCCTCGATCGGGCGGGAAAGAGGCCCGGCCGGGGAATTCGTAAATAGGTTGACATTCTTCCGGTGCCCCGTAATTTGCGTAGGCTGTCAACGCGAAATTGCAGGGCCTCCTGTCTGTCGCATCATCGCGATCCGGAGGTTTTGCCAACAAGGACGGGCGCCCGGATGATGGCGAGAATCTGAAAGCGGGGCGGCTCAAGCCGAAAATGCGGCGGGCCGGCTGGAGGAGAGGGATTATGGTTCAGCTTACCACTGACAACAGCTACGGCACCTGGAAGTTCTGCGCCTGGAACGGCATGATTTTCATGGTGGTTTTCATGATCTTCTGGGGCGGCCTGGGTCATAACCTGCCCCCTTATGGCGGCGATCTGCCGGCCAGCACCATCGCGGATTATTTCCGTGACAATCGCAACATGGTGAGGCTGGGCATGGTCATCTCGATGACCTTCGCCGTCAGCTACGCGGTGTGGGGAATTTCCATCGGCAAGGTCATGGATCACATCCTTGGCCGGGATCACATCCTCACCAACCTGCAGGTCTGGGGCGCCGGACTGACGGTGGTGCCCATCCTGGTTTCTTCCTCCTTCTGGCTGACGGGCGCCTATCGTCCGGAGGCACTGCCGGATGAAATCCTGCAGTTGATGTACGACATGGCCTGGCTGCTGATCGACCTGGCCTATTCGGTCACCTCGGTACAGATGATCGCGCTCGGCTTCGGCTGCCTGCGCGACAAACGCGCCCAGCCCTTCTTCCCGAAATGGGTCTGCTGGTATTCCATCTGGGTCGGCTTCATGTTCGTCGCCGAATGCCTGATGCCGTTCTTCAAGTCCGGGGCCTTCTCCCGGCAGGGTGTCCTGAACTTCTGGATCGAGTTCGTGATCTTCTTCATCTACGCGCCAATCATCACCTGGTACCTGCTGAAGGCGATCAATCGCATCCAGCGCGGCGAAGGCGCCTGATCCATGATGGACACGGTCACGGCACCCCGGCCGGGGAAGAAAGCGCACGGCGGAACCGCCGGTCACACTACCGGTGGCGACGCGCGCTTCCCGGGCGACGAAGGCGTCTGGTTCTTCATCGTTGCGGATATGTGCATGTTCGCGGTGTTCTTCCTGCTGTTCATGGCCGGACAGGCGGAGGACCCGGACACCTATCGCGAATCGCGGGCCCAGCTCGTTCCGGCGATCGGGCTGGTGAACACGCTGATCCTGGTTCTGAGCGGCTGGTTCATGGCCCGGGCCGTGAACGCCGCCCGGGCCGGGGAATGGCGAATCGCGCAACGCAGGATCATCCATGCCCTGCTGGTCGGTTCCTGCTTCGGGATGCTCAAGATCTACGAATATTCGACGAAGATTTCGGCGGGCATCACCATCCAGACCAACGAGTTCTTCACATATTATTTCGCCTTCACCGGCATTCACTTCCTTCATTTCCTGATCGGCATCGGCGTGCTGCTGGTCTGCCTCGGCAAGATCAGGCAGGCCGACAATCCGCACCGGCTGAAATGGATCGAGAGCGCCGGCAATTACTGGCACATGGTCGACCTGCTCTGGATGATCCTGTTCCCGATGATCTATCTCGCGGGAGGATGGAAATGACCCTCCGGATCAACGAGAACATCGCCCTCGTCCTGCTTGTCCTGCTTTCGCTCGGCAGCTTCGTCCTGGTCGAGGAGGACATCATGTCGCTCGCGGCCAGCCTTGCCGCTTTCGCCATCGGGCTGGTCAAGATAAACCTCGTGTTCGGCAGCTTCATGCATCTGGGCTGGCGACATCGCCCCTGGCGACAGGTACTCACTGTATGGCTGGCCGCAGTGGCGGTCATCCTTGCCACCGGGTTGGCAGTTCTTTCTTGGGAGTAGATTGATGTTTGACAATTCCGTTCTGGCCGAACCTGAAATGGCCATCGACCCGGCCCATGACGGCCGCCACGAACTGCCCAAGATCGCCATGGGGCGGGAATCCATCCCCTATATCGTGGTCCTGCCGGAGGAACGAATCGCCTTCTTCACCTACACCTGGGTCTCAGCCGACAGCAGGGCGGGTGCGGCCATCGCGGTCTTCGGCCCCGGTGTCGGCGACAAGCCGATCCAGCAGCGCCTGCCGGACCGCCCGGTTCCCGCGGACATGGGTTTCGACAAGTGGGAAATCGACGGGTTCCGGATGGAACAGGACCTGAAGTTCGACAAGGCGAAGATCCATTGGGAAACGCCGGAAGCGACGATCGATTTCACTTTCGAGGCGTTCCACCCGCCCTATGCCTATGCTTCCGACCCGCGCGGCTGCCCCAAATATTGCGCGACGGACCGGATCGAGCAGGCCGGCCGCGTCACCGGCACGCTGAAGCTGCCCGGCCGCACGATCGAGTTTGAAAGCACCGGGCACCGCGACCACAGCTGGGGCACGCGGGACTGGGTTCCCTTCCAGCAATATGAATGGTTCGTCGGCCAGAGCGGCACCGATATCGCGGTCCACTTCTGGCGCTTCCATGCGCTCGGCAAGGAGCATGTGCGCGGCTTCGTCTACAAGGACGGGCTGATGTCGCGGATCGAGACGGTGGAGAATGACGTCGATTACGACGATCAGTACTGGCAGACCGGCTATCGCGCGCGCCTGGTCGACGCAGCCGGGCGGGAAACCACGGTGGAAACCGAGGTATTCGGTCATTACACGCTGCTGCCCGATCCGGTGGTGAGCCTGAACGAAAGCGGCGGGCGCGCCTTGATCGACGGCAAACCCGGTATAGGCTGGATGGAATGCGCCTGGCCGACAGCCTATCTGGAACACATTCGCGCCCACGGCCCGTATTGAGACAGGGCCGGTTCAGCCCTATCGCTGGATGAGACCGAAGAGTACCTAAGGGAGATTGATTCATGGAAGCCGTCGCCGCCGTTCTGGAGGAGCCTTCGGGCCCGTTCTCCATCGAAACCGTCGAAGTGGCCGCGCCCAAGGCGGGCGAAGTGCTGGTCGATATCAAGGCGGTCGGCATCTGCCATACCGATCTCGCCGCCGCGACCGGCGCCTTCGGCAATCCCTTCCCGGTGGTGCTGGGCCACGAGGGTGCGGGCGTGGTCGAAGCCGTCGGCGAAGGCGTCACCAACGTCAGGCCGGGCGACAAGGTGCTGCTGACCTTCAACAGCTGCGGCGAATGCAAGCGCTGCAAGTCCAACGATCCGGCCTACTGCCTCCAGTTCTTCCCGATGAACTTCGGCTGCGTCCACAGCGACGGCACGAACCGCCTCTCCAAGGACGGCGCCACGGTCTATGACAACTTCTTCGGCCAGTCGTCCTTCGCGGCCAAGGCGGTGGCCAATTCCCGCAACGTGCTGAAAGTGGCAGACGACGCCGATCTCGCCACGCTCGCGCCTCTCGGCTGCGGCATCCAGACCGGCGCCGGCGGCGTGATGCGCTCGCTCAGCGCGAAGCCGGGCGAATCGCTGGTGGTGATCGGCGGCGGCGCGGTGGGGCTTTCGGCCGTGATGGGCGGCAAGATCGCCGGATGCGATCCGATCATCCTCATCGAACCGCAGGCCGCCCGCCGCGAGGAAGGGCTGGCGCTGGGCGCCACCCATGCGATCGATCCCGCGGCACAGGCCAGCACGGCCGAAGCGGTTCGCGCCATCGTGCCGGAAGGCGTGGACATGGTGGTCGACACCAGCGGCTACCTGCCCGCGGTCGAGCAGGCCGTGAACATGGTCTGCACGCTGGGCCGGATCGGCCTGATCGGCGTGCCCGGCTCGCTCGATGCGGCCCTTCCCGTCCCGCTCGTCCAGTTCATCACCATGGGCGGTACGGTTCGCGGCATCATCGAGGGTGACAGCGACATCATCGGCTTCCTCCCCGAGTTGATCGCGCACCATGCCGCCGGCCGCCTGCCGGTGGACAGGATCATCTCACGCTATCCCTTCAGCGATATCAATCGGGCTATCGAGGACGGCCATCACGGCAAGTGCATCAAGGCCGTGCTGACATTCGACTGAGAGGACCGAGATGACCAATCCAAGCATGCGACTTGAGCGCGACGGCGCGCTGGCGCGCATTACCTTCACCCAGGCCGAGCGCGGCAATCCGATCGACGGGGAATTCTGCAGCGCATTCGGCGATATTGCGGACGATATTTCGGAAGACCGTTCGGTCCGCGCGGTGCTGATCACCGCCGAGGGCAAGAATTTCAGTTTTGGCGGGGACGTGCGCAAGTTCCAGGCGGCGAAGGATGACCTGCCGAAGCTGATCAAGGAATGGACCCGCGACCTGCATGTCGGCATTGCCCGCCTGCAGCGGATGGATGCCCCGATCGTCGCCGCGATCCAGGGCATCTGCACCGGGGGAATGACCGGCACGATCGCGGGCTCCGACATCGTCGTGATCGAACCGTCCACCAAGTTCGTCGCGGCCTATGCGGGTATCGGCTATTCCAACGACGCCAGTTCCTCGGTGATGTTCGCGCGGCGCATGGGCATCGCCCGCGCCAAGCGGTTCCTGATCATGAACGAGATTCTCGATGCGGAGGCCGCCGTCGCGGCTGGCCTAGCCGACGAAATCGTCCCGGCGGACAGCCTTCTCGCCAGGGCCGAGGAAATCGCGCAGCGGCTCGCCCAGGGGCCGACGCGCGCCTTCGGCGAAATCCGGCGGCTGCTCAATAGCGTGGGCGACCAGCCGCTGGAAACGCAGCTCGAGCTGGAAGCGCAGGCGCTGGCTCGCATCGCCCGTACCGCCGACGCGCAGGAAGGGCTCACCGCTTTCGTCGAGAAGCGCAAACCGCAATTTCGGGGAGAGTGATCGGAAATGTGGCTGTATCCGGAAGTTCGCACTCTCGGGCAATTCATCGAATATCATGCCCGCAAGACGCCTGATCGGCGCGCGCTGGTGTGGGGTGACCGCACGATTTCCTTCGCCGAATATGATCGCGCCGCCAATCGGGTTGCAAATGGGCTGATCGCGCGGGGGGTCGAGGCGGGCCATCGCGTGGGCTTCTTTGGCCTGAACAGCCCGGATTTCTATTTTGCGCTGACCGGCACCGCGAAGACCCGCGGCGCATTCACGGTGTTCAACTGGCGGCTGGCCGTACCCGAGCTGGTCCAGCTGATCCAGGACAGCCAGACCCGGCTGTGCATAGTCGAACGCGCGCTGGAGGATTTGTGGAACGAGGCGATCGCTTCCTGCACAGGCGGGATCGAGACGATCTGGATCGACGAGACCACCACCCTGGAAACGATCTTCGCCGATCAGCCGGGGGAAAAGCCCGACATCTTCATCAGCGAGGAAGATACCGCGATCCAGCTTTACACCTCCGGCACCACGGGGATTCCCAAGGGGGTGATGCTCAGCCACGGCGGCTTCAACCGCATGCGGCTGTGCGAGCATTTCGAGCCCACCTATCATTGGGAAGATGATGACATCTTCATCAATCCGCTTCCCAATTTCCATCTGCTGTCGATCGGCATCGCCTTTCAGTGCCTCTACAACGGCGTCGGGATCTCGATCGTGCGGCAGTTCAATCCCGCCACGGTGCTGGCGACGATCCAGCATGACAGGCCGACCCTGCTGACGCTGACGCCCACGATGATCCAGATGCTGCTGGATCATCCGGATGCCCAGACCACGGATTTCTCGTCGCTGCGCCTGACCCTTTATGCGGGTTCGCCGATTTCGCTGGGGCTGATCAAGCGCGCCATCGAAATGATGCCTTGCAAGTTCATGCAGTTCTACGGCGCGACAGAGGCCAACGGCGCCTTTTCGATCCTGCGTCCGGAGGAGCATGACCTCAATGACGAGGCCAAGCTGCAAAGCTGCGGACGGCCCCTGCCGCTGATCGAATTCCGCATCGTGGATTCCGAAGGAAACGAAGTGCCCGATGGCGAACCCGGCGAATTGCTGGTCCGCGCGCCCGCCATTTTCATGGGCTACTGGAACCAGCCGGAAACCACCGCCAAGGTGATAGAAAGCGGCTGGTATCACTCCGGCGATGTCGCCCGGCGCGATGCCGAGGGGCTGTATTATATCGTGGACCGGGTGAAGGACATGATCGTCTCGGGGGGCGAGAACATCTATTCCGCCGAAGTCGAGAATGTCATTTCCACTCACCCCCAGGTCGCGGCCGTGGCGGTGATCGGGGTGCCGGATGCGCGCTGGGGGGAAGCGGTCAAGGCCTGCGTGATCGCGAAGCCCGACCAGACGGTGGATGAAGCCGACATCCTGGCCTATGCGCGGGAGAAGCTCGCCGGCTACAAGGTGCCGAAGAGCGTCGATTTCTTCGAGAGCTTCCCGCTGGTGCCCAGCGGCAAGGTGTCCAAGAAGGATCTGCGCGCACCCTATTGGGAAGGCGTGGGCCGCTCCGTTTCCTGACGCGGTTGCGACGAGGGCCTTGTCGGCCCTCGCCGCCTCCCCAGCCCGGGACTATAGATCCACCACCAGTTGCGCGCCCCTTGCTCGGGATACGCACAGGCACATATGCCTGTTTTCGGCTTTCTCCTCGTCCGAGAAATAGGCGTCGCGATGCTCGGCCTCGCCGGAAACGATATCCGCCGCGCACCGCCCGCAGGTGCCCTGCATGCAGGCGAAGGGCACCTCGATCCCCGCCATCGCCAGCGCATCGATGATGGTGCGGTCGGGCGGCACCTCCACCGATCTGCCGGAGCGGGCGAGTTGCAGGTTGAACGCCCGGTTCTCGCTGTCGTCGGCAACGGCGGCCGAGAAGGATTCCGTGCGGATCTGGGCCTCGCGCCAGCCTCTCGCGGCTGCTTCCCGGCGGAGCCAGTCCATGAAGGGCTGCGGACCGCAGAGATAAAGCAGATCTTCCGACCCATGGGTTCCCAGCACTGCGTCGAGATCGATGCCCGAACCGCCCTCGGGCCGATCCAGATGCACCGTGGCGCAGCGTGACATCGGCCCCTGGGCAAGGTCCTTGCGGAACGCGATTGCGCCTTCATCCCGCGAACAGACATGGAGGTGATAAGGCTTGCCCAGCGCATGGAGGCGATGCGCCATCGCCAGCAGCGGCGTGATGCCGATGCCGCCCGCCACCAGCACGAAGCGGGGTGCGTTTTCATAAAGCACGAAGTTGT
This sequence comes from uncultured Caenibius sp., assembly GCA_964468045.1. Lineage (GTDB taxonomy): Bacteria > Pseudomonadota > Alphaproteobacteria > Sphingomonadales > Sphingomonadaceae > JAWKXU01. Next base: position 29,303 of record CAYXTO010000013.1, read on the forward strand.
TGCGCGGACGGGAGACCGCGATCTCGTCGCCCACCTTCAGCGCATGCATGGCGCGCGAGCCGCCGCGCCCGCCGTCCTCCCGCTTGACCGCGATGCGATAGCGATTGGCGGCCTGGTCGTGGGACACCAGGGAATATTGGCGGACCAGCCCGTCCGGCAGGTGAACCTCGACATGCGCCCCGGCATCGCCTGATGGCAGGACGCGGCCGTCGGCCGGCTCAAGATCGAAGGAACGGATGGCATCGGCCTGATCCTCGATCCTGGCGACGCGCATGGCGATCGGCGCACGATCCTCCTCGGTCGGGATATGGAATTCTCCCGGCCCTTCGAACCAGCCGCGATCGGGGATGCCCTGCCGGCGCAATACGCCATTGGCGAGCTCCCATACGCGCCTGTACTTGTACCAGGGCACATGCGGCACGAGGTGGTGAATCGTGTGGTCTTCCTGTCCGAACATCAGCCGCCGGAACGATGAATTGCCCCGCACGTAAACCGTCGACTGGAACGGTTCATGCTCCCAGGTCAGCCCGGTGGGATGCTGGATATGCGCGAAGGTATAGGCGACGATACCCAGGCCCACGCGCTGCGGCACCACATAGAGCAGCAGGAATTCCTTCCACCAGGGCGACATCAGGAAGGCGACATGGGAAATCACCACCGTCGCCAGCATGATATGGAACCAGAGGGCGACCTTGCCCGACCAGTAATGCCGGCCATAGCGATAATACCAGCCGACCCAGTGCAGATCGGCGAACATCAGGTAGGATACGCCCAGCCATTTCGGCAGATCGACGAAGCCGGTGTCGGGATCGCGCCCTTCCTCGCCGGTATAGCGATGATGGTCCATATGAATGGCGCGGAACACCGTCATGTTCACACCGGGCAGGAGCAGCTGGCCGGGGATCACGCCGAGAAGATCGTTCAGCACGCCATTGCTGGAAACCGCGCGGTGCGAGGCATCGTGCAGCGGCGTGAAGGCCAGATAGACCGCGCCGAGGTTGAACAGCATCGCGATCCACAAGGGAAGATGGCCGCTCATATAGCCCCATACCCCGAGGCCGAACGCGCCCAGCGCCAGCGCGACCAGCGCCGCCTGCTGGAACGCCAGAAGCGGCACGCGCATCACATCCGCATAGCGCGGGTCTTTCACAACTTGATTAAGTACATCCCTGACTGCGGGATTTCTGGTCATGGCCATTGGTCAGCACTCCTGCTCCCGATTCTCCACGCTTTGCGTATATTAGATACGCATTATGCGCTTTGACCTGAGTCAAAATGGGAAAAAGCAGGAGCGGCGCCTGTGGTCGCGTCGCTTCAGTCGTCAGGCAGGATAGGGTGGCATCCCCATGCGCGCCCGCGCGCGGGCATAATCCTCCACCAGCCATTCGATGTAATCGCCCGCCGGCTCGGAGCGCTTGATCGCGCCGATGCCCTGCCCCGCGCTCCAGATATCCTTCCAGGCCTTGGCATTGTCGCCGCCGCCGTCGATATTGATCGCCTTGCCTTCGGGGCGAACGAGCTGGGCCGGATCGAGGCCATTCTCGAGGATGGAGGGGCGCAGGAAATTGGCGTTCACCCCGGTGAAGCAATTGGTCACCACGATATCGTCCGCCACGCCGTCGACGATCATCTGCTTGAAGCCGGGCTGGGTATTCGCTTCCGCGCTCGCGAGGAAGGGCGAGCCGATATAGGCGAAATCCGCGCCGAGCACTTCCGCCGCCAGCACGGCCTGCCCGTTGGCGATCGCGCCGGACAGCAGCACCAGGCCATCCCACCATTCGCGCAGTTCCTGCATCAGTGCGAAAGGCGAGCGATCCCCCGTGTGCCCGCCGGCGCCCGCGCCCACCGCAATGATCCCGTCCACCCCCATCTCCGCACATTTGCGGGCATGGCGGTCCTTGATCACATCCTGGAACACCAGCGAGCCATTGGCCTGCAAGGCGCGCACCAGATCGGGATTGGCGGCCAGCGCCAGCACCACGATCGGCACCTTATGCTTCAGCACGATCTCCAGATCCGCTTCCAGCCGCGAGTTGGACTTGTGCGCCACCAAATTGATCGCATAGGGCACATCGCCGACGCTGGCCGCAATCCGCGCGATATCCGCATCCAGTTGCTCGCTGGTGCGCGGGTTGAGCGCGGGCATCGAACCGATGATCCCGGCCCTGCACTGCTCGATCACCAGATCGGCGGTGGAGGCGATGAACATCGGCCCGGCCATGACCGGCAGCCGCAAATTGGCCTTCAGGCGGCGCGCAAGCTCGGCGCGATTGGACATTCTAGTTACCCCTCCATTCGATGCGGCCGCCGTCGAGCACCTTGCGATCCCCCACAAAGCCCTGGAAATGCGCCTGCGTCCCGTCCTTCCATATCCGGAAAGTCAGGGTGTCGCCCGGCATCACCACGCCCGAAAAACGGCACGACAGATGGCCGACAGCCGACGGGTCCCGGCCCAGCGCGCGGGAAACGGCGACGCCCGCGATGCCGTAGCTCGCCAGCCCTTGCAGGATCGGCCGCTCGAACCCGGCCTTCTTGGCGAAATCGGGCTTGAGATGGAGCGGGTTCCAGTCCCCCGACAGGCGATAGATCAGCGCCGCGCGCGGCGACGTCTCGAAGCTGCCGGTCGCATCGGGATCACTCGCAAAATCGAAGCCCTGCTCGCGCGCGGGCGGCTCCCCGCCGAAGCCGCCATCGCCGCGCAGCAACAGCGTCTGGTGCAGGCGGCAATAGGAGCGGCCATCGGCGGCGTCGCGGATTTCCCGCTCCACCACCATGATCGCGCCCTTGCCTTCGCCGCGATCCGCCAGCGTATGGACACGGGCAGTGCCGACGATCTCGCCGGAGGCGGGCAGCGGATGCTCGAACCACGCCGCCTGCGCCATATGGACCAGCTTGGTGAAGTCGATCCCGAACTTGGGGTCGCGCATCCACATGCCGGGCGAGGCCAGCGTCACCGCATAGGTGGGCAGCACCTTGAGCGCGGTCTCGTCCATGAAGGCGAGATCGCCTTCATCGAGCGGATCGCGGGCAAGACCGACCCCCAATGCGTAGAGGATCGCGTCGCGCGCCTGCCATGCATGGCGCGTCTCGCCGAAATCATGGGCGAACAGCGCGGCGCTATCGATCGGCATGGCGTCAGCAGGGGTCCCAGGTGAACACGTCGCCCGAGCGGTGCAGCGGATAGAAATCGTTGCGAAACTGGTCGAACACCCGCTCCGTCACCGTTTCCGGCGTCCAGCCATCCGAAGTATGCGCGGTGCGGATCGGGCGCGGCTGCGAGAACAGGTAGATCTCGTTGTTGCGCACGCCGAAGATCTGCCCGGTCACGTCCCTCGCCTCGTCACTGGTCAGGGCCACCACGAAGGGCGCGATCTTGTTGGCATCGAGCTTCTTCAGCCCTTCCACGCGCTTCTGCTGTTCCGGCGTATCGGTCGGGATCGAATCGATCATCCGGGTCCAGGCGAAGGGCGCGACCGCGTTGGAACGCACGCCGAAGCGCTGCATGTCGATCGCGATGCTCTTGGACAGGCCGACGATGCCCATCTTCGCCGATGCATAATTGGCCTGGCCGAAATTGCCGATCAGGCCCGCAGTGGACGTCATGTGGACATAGGCGCCGGAGCCCTGCTCCTTGAAGTAGGGGGCGGCGGCGCGGCTGGTGTTGAAGCTGCCCTTGAGGTGGACCGCCAGCACCGCGTCGAAATCGTCCGGCCCCATCTTGTGGAAGAACAGGTCGCGCAGATTGCCGGCATTGTTCACCACGCCGTCGATCCGGCCGAAATTGTCGATGGCGGCCTTGATCATGGCGACGCCGCCTTCCCAATCCGCCACGGAATCATGGCTGGCGACAGCCTTGCCGCCCATGGCGCGGATCTCTTCCACGACCTGCTCGGCCGGCGAGGGGCCTTCCTGCCCTTCCCCGGTCAGCGAAACGCCGAGATCGTTGACCACCACGGCCGCGCCGGCCTTCGCCATTTCCAGCGCGATGCCGCGCCCGACGCCGCGCCCGGCGCCGGTGACGAGGACGGCCTTGCCTTCCATCATGCCCATGTGACTTACCTCAATAGCTCCTGGGGAGTTCCAGCACCTTTTCGGCGATGAAGCTCATGATCAGTTGTTCGGTGATGGGGGCGAGGCGGGTCAGCACGCTTTCGCGGAACAGCCGCTCGACGTGATATTCCTTGGCATAGCCGAAGCCGCCATGGGTCGCGACCGCCTGATAGGCCGCATCGAAGCAGGCCCGGGCCGCCAGGAACTTGGCCGCATTGGCTTCCGCCCCGCAGGGCAGGCCGCTGTCGTACAGGCGCGCGGCCTTCTCGACCATCAGCCAGGCGCTTTCCAGATACATCCACTTTTCCGCGAGCGGATGCTGGATGCCCTGGTTCTGGCCGATCTGCCGATCGAACACGACGCGTTCCTTGGCGTATTTCACTGCGCGGCGCAGCGCATCGCGGCCGATGCCGATCGCCTCGCAGGCGATCAGGATGCGTTCCGGGTTGAGGCTGTGCAGGATGTAGCCGAAGCCCTTGCCCTCCTCGCCGATCCGGTCCTCCTCGGGAATGAACAGGTCCTCGATGAAGATGGCGTTCGAATCCACCGCCTTGCGGCCCATCTTGGGGATCAGGTGGACGTCGATCTTGGAACGGTCGAGATCGGTGTAGAAGATCGTGATGCCATCGGTCGGCTTCTTGCAATCCTCGAACTTGGTGGTGCGCGTCAGCAGCATGATCTTGTTCGCCACCTGCGCGGTGGAGGTCCACACCTTCTGCCCGTTCACCCGATAGCCGCCCGGCACCTTCTCGGCGAAGGTCTTGATCCGGGTGGTGTTGAGCCCGGCATCCGGCTCGGTGAAGCCGAAGCACACCTGGTCCTCGCCAGCGACGAGCCGGGGCACCCAGCGCGCCTTCTGCTCGTCCGTGCCCTTGACCACGATGGGATGCGGGCCGAACAGATTGATGTGGATGGTGGACGCCGCCGCGAAGCCGCCGCCCGAAGCAGCGACCTCGTTCATCATGGTCATCGCTTCGGTCACACCGAGGCCGGACCCGCCATATTCCTCCGGCATGGTGATGCCCAGCCAGCCGCCCTCGGCCATGGCGCGGTGAAATTCGCGGGGGAACTTGCCGTCGTCGTCGCGGGCAAGCCAGTATTCGTCGTCGAAGGGTGCGCAGGCCGCGCGCACGCCTTCGCGAATGGCGTTCAGGTCTTCCTCCGTTGGCAGGGGCCGTTGCTCACTCATCTTGTCAGGCTCCGTCTGATGTTTCTTGTCGAATAACGGGACATATGCAGGCGAGGGTCGCTCGCGATCTCATGCTTCTCCGGCGGCGGCCAGCGTCTTGCGGGCGGCGACCAGATGCGGGATGTCGACCATCTTGCCGTCGATCCCGAGCGTGCCCGCATCGGGATTGGCGGCAAAGGCATCCACCACGCGCCGGGCGAAAGCCACTTCCTCGTCCGAGGGGGAGAAGCAGCGATTGATCGTCTCGACCTGCGCGGGGTGGATCGCGACGCGGCCGGTAAACCCGTCGCGCCGGGCGCGGCGGCAATCGGCTTCCAGCCCTTCCGGGTCCTTGAAGTTGGCATAGAGCGTATCGAGCGGCGCCACTCCGGCGGCGGCGGCGGCGAACAGGCACTGCGCCCGCGCGACCTGATAGGGAAAGGTCCAGCTTCCGTCCGGTTCCTTGTTGTCGGTGATGCCGATCGCGGCGCCGAGATCCTCCGCCCCCCACGTCAAGCCGACCAGCCGCTCGCCGGCCTGCTGGTAGCTCCCGAGCGCGAACATGGCCGCCGGGGTTTCGGTGGAAACCACCGCGATCTTGACCGTGCCCTGCGCAATGCCCGAGCGCTGCTCCAGCGCGTCGAGATAATGGCCGATCCGCTCGATGTCGTGGGCGCCATTGGCCTTGGGCACCAGGATCCCGGCAAGGCCCGGGCGGACCACCGCGGAAAGATCCGCCAGGGTCAGCCCGGTATCGAGCGGGTTGATCCGCACGAACAGCGCCGGTTCGACCTCGCCCGCCTGGTCCAGCCAGCCCTGCACCATTTCGCGGGCGGTGTCCTTCATCGAAGGCGCGACCGAATCCTCCAGGTCCAGGATCAGCACGTCGGCGCCGCTCTCGCGGGCCTTGGCGAACTTCTTGTCCGAATCGCCCGGGACGAACAGAAGCGAGCGCAGCCTCATGCCTGCGGCTTCTTCATCATCAGCGCGTTGCGCACGGTGCGGCAGACCACCTCGTCGCGCTGGTTGTAGCCGACATGCTCGAAAGTGACGATGCCCTGGGTCGGGCGCGATTTGCTCTCGCGCAGCGCCAGAACCTTGGTTTCGCTGCGGATCGTATCGCCCGCGAACACCGGCTTGGGGAAGGTTGTCTCGGTCATCCCGAGATTGCCGATGGTCGTGCCGAAAGTGGTGTCCTGCACCGAAAGGCCGATGACGAGGCCCAGCGTGAACATCGAATTCATCAGCGGCTTGCCGAATTCGGTCGTCTCGCAATAGGCGTGGTCGATATGGATCGCCGCCGGATTATAGGTCAGCGACGAGTACAGCATATTGTCCATGTCGAGCACGGTCCGGCGGACTTCGTGCCGGAAAACCTGACCTTCGGTGAATTCATCGAAATACAAACCCGGCATCTGCCCTGCTCCCTCAATCCTTGCGGCCGAGAATCGAGACGGCCGCGACATTGTTGAACGGCGCGCCGCCCAGATTGTGAGTCAGACCGAACTTCACATCCTGCCGCTGCCGTTCGCCAGCGCGCCCTAGCAGTTGGTTGTAGACTTCGTAAGCCATCCTGAGACCCGAAGCGCCGACCGGGTGCCCGAAGCACTTCAGCCCGCCGTCGAGCTGGCACGGGATCGCGCCGCCGGCATCATAGCGTCCATCGAGAATATCGGCGGGAGCGCGGCCGGGGTCGGACAGGCCGAGATCTTCCATGATCACCAGCTCGGTGATCGAGAAGCAGTCATGCACCTCGGTCAGATCGATATCCGCCTTGGGATCGGAAATCCCGGCTTCGGCATAGGCGCGCTGCGCCGCCGCCTGGGTATTGGGCACATGGGCGCCGTCCCATTCGGAGAACTGCATCTCGCTGCCGTTGCTGGCGGAAAGCTGGATCGCCTTGATCGTCACCGGGTTGTCGATGCCCAGTTCCTTCGCGATCTCGGGCGTGGTGAGAATGGCGGCGGCCGCACCGTCGGACACGCCGCAGCAATCGAACAACCCCAGCGGATCGGCAATCAGCGGGGCATTGACGATAGTTTCCATATCGATCGCCTTGCGCAGATGCGCCTTGGGCGAATGGACCCCGTTCTGATGGCTCTTCCACGAAACATGCGCCATCGCGCGCTTGAGATCGCCCGCATCGACTCCGTGCCTGGCGGCATAGGCTCCGGCCAGTTGCGCGAAGGTGCCGGGCGCGGAACCGTAGGGCATCCACAGGTCGTTCTGCACGCCCTTGGTCTTGAGCGGCAGCCCGCCGTAGCCGGTGTCCTTGAGCTTCTCGACGCCGATGGCCAGCGCCACGTCGACCGCGCCGGACGCCACCGCATAGGCCGCGCCGCGCAGGGCCTCCGTGCCAGTCGCGCACATGTTCTCGACCCGCGTTACCGGAACCCGGTCCAGCCGCAGGGCATGCGCCGCCGGCAGCGAGCTGTTGCCGACATTGATGTCGTCCAGCGCATTGCCGACCCACACCGCCTCGATCCGCTTCCGGTCGATCCCGGCGTCGGCCAGCGCCTCGGTGAAAGCCTCTACCATCAGCCCTTCAGCGGCGATGTCCCAGCGCTCGCCGAAACGGGTGCAGCCCATGCCGATGACGGCGACCTTGTCCCTGATTCCGCGAGCCATCAATTCTCTCCGATCCGGGGCCGCTGCAGAGGCGCGGCCTTCCAGAAGTAAGTGCGGAAACCGAGCAGCTTGTTCTGCGACTTGATCCGCAGGCGCATCCGCACCCGGTCGCCCACCGCGAAGCCTGCCTCGGGCCGGTCGACCATCTCCATCAGCACGCGCGCCCCATTGTCGAACTGCACCAGGCCGAAATCGAACGGCGGATCGGGATTGAAGTTCAGGCGATCGGCCGTGACCGACACGATCCGCGCTTCCTCGTCGGCCAGCCGCACATCCTCTAGCGACTCCGGCCCGTCGGCGGCCGGATTGACCGGGATCGCGCTCTTGGGGAACTGCACATTGCCGTGGCTATCGCGCCCGCCGATGAAGCCGATCATGTCGCGGCCCACCCGCTCCAGCACCGTGGCCTGGGCCTTCAGCTCGAATTCGGAGCGCATCCCCCAGTCGAGATCGATCACCCCGGACAGGTTGAGGAAGCGGGTATAGTCCGCCAGCGCCTGTCCTTCCGCCAGCATCGCGGCGAGGTCCTTCGCGCCGGGCACTTCCTCCACCACCTCGAACAGCATCACGTCGATGCCGCTGCCGAAACCCGCGAGCAGCACCACATCGCCCGGCTGCGCCACCGCGAAGGCCAGCCCCAGTCCGAACAGCGGATGCGCCGCGCCGAGATCACCGGCCTCATCCGACAATTGCTGGCAATGGTTGACCGCGCCGATGCCCAGCTTGCGCGCGGCGGCAGCCCAGCAGCCGGAGACCGGCTCGGCGCAGGCAACCTGGGCAATGGCTGCCGCTTCGATGCCCGCCTTTTCGCATGCGCTGCGGATGGCGGGGATGAACAGCTCCGCCACCGAAACGTCGCGGACGAAGCGTTCCTCATAGGCGTAGGGGGTCGGGTGATCGAGCGTGGTGTAGCGGTCCACCAGATCGTGGCTCAACGCGGCATGGCCGATCAGCCGCGCCGCGCCGCTCTCACCCGTCAGCACCGCCGCCGCGCCATCGCCATAGGCAAGCTGGGCCGCGCTGCCCGCCTGGGTCCTGCGCTTCTCCGCCGCCGCGACAAGCTGCGGGCCGCCCGCCAGCAGCGAGTCGAGCAAGGCGCTGGTCCCGGCCCGGCGCATATTCGCGGCATCCAGGGTGCGCACCTTGCGCGGCAGGGCCAGCGCATCGAGCATGATGCCGGCCTGCGAACGGTCCGTGAAATAGGCGGAGGTCGAAGCGAAACGCAGCACCTCCACATCCGCCCCGGCAAGGTCCCGGGATGCCTCCACTGCCATGGTCAGCGGATCTTCATCCCAGCCCGCGACCGCGCGCGCGCCCTTGCGCGGCATCGGCAGGCCCGACCACGCCAGCTGCCTGGCGGCCGCCTTGCGATCCAGCCGCAACAAGGGCAGATAGCCGCCCATTCCGGAAATCCATGCCTTCTGCATCGTCTCTCTTCGCCAAATCGCTTCAGCCGCCCGCGCCGGAAATCGACGAAGCGGCTTGACAGGTGCGGGTCATTTCGTAAACAAGTTGACTATCGGTTGGCAAGAGCTAATTGAGCCGATGCCATCAGGAGAGGCCAATGGAAATTTTTCGCGACGATGTGCTGTCCGGCAAGAATATTCTGGTGACCGGCGGCGGCGGCGGCCTTGGCAAGGAAATCGCGCAGGCGCTATCCGCAAAGCATGCCACGGTCCATATTTCCGGGCGCCGGCTCGGAATGCTGGAAGAAACCGCCGCGCGGATCTCGGCGCAGACCGGACACCCCGTTCACGCCCATGCCTGCGACGTGCGCGACGCCGATGCGATGGACGCGCTGATCGAGGAAATCTGGCAGGACAAGCCGCTGACCGGGCTGATCAACAACGCGGCGGCCAACTTCATCTCGCCGACCAAGGATCTCAGTGCGCGGGGCTTCCGCGCCATCACCTCCACGGTGATGGACGGCAGCTTCCACGCCACCCTGTCTTGCGGCAAGCGCTGGATTCGCGATGGCCTGCCCGGTTCGGTCGTCTCCAATCTCGTGACCTGGGTATGGACCGGATCCGCCTTCGTGGTGCCTTCGGCCATGGCCAAGACCGCGCTGCACGCCATGACCATGTCGCTGGCGGCGGAGTGGGGCCCCTACGGCATCCGCCTGAACGCGACCGCTCCCGGCCCCTTCCCGACGCCCGAAGCCTGGGAAAAGCTGAACCCGCTGCCCGATACGCAAAGCTCCGCGACCAATTGCGACACGATCCCGATGCGGCGCTACGGCAACATGCCGGAGCTGACCAACCTCATCACTTTCCTGATGTCGGACGGCTGCGATTTCCTGACCGGGCAGACGATTGCGGTGGACGGGGCGCAGCATCTCGCGGCCCCCAGCACATTCGCCGACCTCACCAACCTCACCGATGAGCAGTGGCAGGCCGCCCGCGCGGCGATCGAAGCTTCCACCGCCAAATCCAAAGCCGCTCAGAACCAGGGCTAATCTTCCATGATCGAACGCACGCTTTTCACCCCCGAGCACGAAATGTGGCGCGATACCGCCCGCAAATTCGTGGAGAAGGAAATCGTTCCCTTCCACGACCAGTGGGAGAAGGACGGCATCGTCCCGCGCGACCTCTGGCTCAAGGCGGGCGAGGCGGGCCTGCTGTGCTGCACCGTGCCGGAAGAATATGGCGGGATCGGCGCCGACTATCTCTATGATGTCGTGGTGTTCGAGGAATTGTGGCGGGCCGGCACCAGCGGACCGGGCTTCCTGATCCATACCGACCTCGTCGCGACCTATATCAAGTCCTTCGGCACCGAGGAGCAGAAGCAGCAATGGCTGCCGAAGATGGTCACCGGCGAAGCCATCGGCTCGCTGGGCATGACCGAGCCCCATGCCGGCTCCGACCTCAAGGCGATCAAGACCAAGGCAGTACGCGACGGCGACGATTACGTCATCAACGGGCAGAAGGTGTTCATTTCCAACGGCCAGATGTGCGACGTGCTGGTGCTCGCCACCAAGACCGACAGCGAGGCGGGCGCCAAGGGCGTGACCCTGTTCCTGGTCGACACCAGCCTGCCCGGCTTCAAGCGCGGCCAGAATCTCGACAAGCTGGGGATGAAAGCGCAGGATACGTCGGAACTGTTCTTCGAGGATCTGCGCGTTCCGGCCAGCGCCATGCTGGGCGGCGAGGGCGAAGGCTTCAAGCTGATGATGACCAAGCTGTCGCAGGAACGGCTGGCCCAGGCCATCCGCTCCGCCACGGTGACCGAGACGATGATCGAATGGACGGTGGATTACACCTCGGAACGCAAGGCCTTCGGACAGACCATCGCCGATTTCCAGAACACCCAGTTCGTGCTGGCCGACCTCAAGGCCCGCTCGGTGATGGCCCGGGTCTTCACCGACAAGTGCATCGAGCTGTTCATGCAGGACAAGCTGGACGCGGTGGATGCGGCGATGCTCAAGATGGTCACCTCGGAGCTGCACTGCGAAGCGGCGGACAAGTGCCTCCAGCTGTTCGGCGGCTGGGGCTATATGTGGGAATATCCGATCTGCCGCGCCTATGCGGATTCCCGCATCGTCAAGATCGCGGGCGGCTCGATCGAGATCATGAAGACCATCATCGCGCGTGAAATGTTCAAGGGCAGGATCGGCAGGAAACAATGAGCGCCAAGCCATATCGTCCGATGCAAAAGGATCTCGACGCCTATCTGCGGTTCGGGTTCCTGATCCACGATGTCTCGCGGCTGCGCCGCATCGTGGTGGACCGGGCGCTCAAGCCGCTGGGCATCACGCGCTCGCAATGGTGGGTGCTCGCCTTCCTGTCGCGCCGCGACGGGATGACGCAGACCGCGCTGGCCGCCGATCTCGACCTTACCAAGGTCGCCATCGGCGGGCTCATCGACCGCATGGAGTCGGCCGGCTTCGTCGAACGCCGGTCTGACGAACGCGATGCCCGCGCAAGGCGCGTGTTCCTGACCGGCGCGGGGCAGAACCTGGTCGCCACCATCCGCCGGGCGGTGGATGCGGTCGAATCCGATATCCTCGAAGTGGTCAGCGTCGAGGAGCTCGATGCCGCGGCGCAGGCCCTCGTCAAGGTGAAGGGACGCTTGCTCGAACTCTTGGGCGGCGAAACCGATTTCGCGCAGGACCTGGAGCCCTGATCGCACAACCCAATCGTCAATGGAGGAATTTATGAAGGGATTGGCCGGAAAGGTGGCGATCGTCACCGGTGGCGGACAAGGTATCGGCAGGGCGCTGGCGTTGCGCCTGGCCGAGGAAGGCTGCAAGGTCGCAATCTTCGATCTCAGCATCGAAGCCGGCGAGGAGACCGCGAAGCTGGCCGGTGACGCAACCGTGAAGACCTACAAGGTCGATGTGAGCGATTTCGACGCGGTTCAGGCTGCGGTAGAGGCCGTCGAGAACGATCTCGGTCCCGTCTGGGCGCTCGTCAACAATGCCGGCTGGGACAAGGTCCAGCCCTTCCTCACCACCACGCCCGATCTCTGGGAAAAGATCATCGCGATCAATCTCAAGGGCAATCTCAACACGCACTTCGCGGTCGCCAGCCGGATGGCCAGCCGTGGCGGCGGGCGCATCATCAATATCGCCTCGGATGCGGCGCGCGTCGGCACCAGCAATGAAGCCGTCTATTCGGCCTGCAAGGGCGGCCTGATCGCCTTCACCAAGTCGATTGCCCGCGAGCTGGCCCGCAAGGGCGTGCTCGCCAATTGCGTCTGCCCGGGGCCGACCAACACCCCGATGATGGAAGCGACGCTGGGCCAGGGTCCGGAGGCCGAGAAGTGGAAGGACGCGATGGTCCGCGGCGTTCCGGTCAAGCGCATCGGCGAACCGGAAGACTATGCCGGCATGGTCGCGCTGCTCGCGTCGGACGATGGCGCCTACATCACCGGCCAGGCAATCTCGATTTCCGGCGGCCTGACGATGGTCTGACCGCAGATGGGTTTCGTGCAATCTCCTCCCGGCGGCTTCGAATTGCTGACTCCCAATAACCCCTATTGGGAGCAATTCGGCCCGGTCTATGCGGACCGGCCCAGGAAGCTGCTGGGTTTCAGGATTGCGGAGCACCACTGCAACCCGGTCAAATCGCTACACGGTGGGGCACTGGCCACTTTCGCCGACATGCAGCTCATGGCGCTGCCTGAGTATGACGGCAAGCTGGAAACACACGCCCCCACCATCTCACTATCGCTGGACTATATCGGTCCGGCTCATCTCGGCGAGTGGGTCGAGGCGGAAGTGGTGGTCGATCGGACCACCCGGAGGCTTCTGTTCATTCGCTCGATGATCACCGCCGAGGGCCGCACCATCGCCCGGTCGAATGCCCTCTACCGCAATCACGACAAGACAGGATACCCCCTGACATGACCCAAGCATTCGAAGACATCATCTACGAAATTCGCGGCCGTGCGGCCTGGATCATCATCAACCGGCCCAAGCTGTACAACGCCTTCCGCGCCCAAACGCTGGAAGAAATGATTTCCGCGTTCAAGCTGGCGGCAGACGACAAGGGCGTGTCCTGCGTCGTGCTCACCGGCGCGGGCGACAAGGCATTCTGCACCGGCGGCGACCAGAGCGCCCATGAAGGCCAGTATGACGGGCGCGGCATCGTCGGCCTGCCGATCGACGAATTGCAGTCGATCATCCGCGACATCCCCAAGCCGGTCATCGCCCGCATCAATGGCTTCGCGATCGGCGGCGGCAATGTCTTCGCCACGCTGTGCGACCTCTCGATCATGGCCGACACCGCCAAGCTCGGCCAGGTCGGCCCGAAGGTCGGCTCGATCGACGCCGGCTGGGGCACCGCTCTGCTGGCCCGCCACGTGGGCGACAAGAAGGCCCGCGAGATCTGGTATCTCAACCTGCAGTATACCGCGCAGGAAGCGCTGGCGATGGGCCTGGTCAACAGGGTCGTCCCCGCCGCCGAGCTGGACGACGCGGTGAACGAATGGACCGACATCATCGGCCAGCGTTCGCCCACCGCCCTTGCTCTCGCCAAGCGCAGCTTCAACGCCGACAGCGACAATATCCGCGGTATCTCGATGCTCGCGCTGAACGCGGTGAAGCTGTTCTACGATACCGCTGAATCGAAGGAAGGGGTCAACGCCTTCAACGAAAAGCGCACTCCGGATTTCCACAAATATGTCAAGTAAGCTACGGGCTGCCGCATGACGATCCAGCCGCGCCGCCTTGCATCCGGTGAACTCGCCGGGGCCCTGTCCCCCGGCGGGCACACCATCCTGTCCTCCTGCTCGGCGGAGAGCGATCTGCTCGCCGCCGAAGTGGAAGGTGCAGGCAGCGCGCTGGGCGATATGCGATTCTCGGGCATCTTCGTGCCCGCCGTGAACCGGCATGTGTGGCGGGCCGGCCCGGAAAGCAGCGTCACCACCTTCTTCCAGACACCCGACCTGCGCAAGGAAGGCGCGCGCAGCACCTTCCTGCCGCTGTGCTATCAGGACGTGAGCGGCTGGTACGGGCAGAACCCGCCCTCGGCGGCGCTGTTCATGTGCTCGCCCCCCGATGCGAATGGCCGCTGCAGCTTCGGCACCGAGGTCGCCTTCGTGGCGGACAACTGGCGCAGGACCCGCACCCGCATCGCCCATATCAATCCGCTGATGCCGGCCACGCCGGGCGATGAAGGCATTCCGTTCTCCGAGCTCACCGCCTATTTCGAGGCGGAACAGCCGCTCCGCACCATGGCCGTGGGCGGAACCGATCCGATCACCCAGGCCATCGCGGTCAACGCCGCCCGGTTCGTGGAGGATGGAGCGACCGTGCAGACCGGCCTCGGCAAGCTGCCCGACGCCGTGCTGGACCTGTTGGTCGATCGCCGGAACCTGAGGCTCAATACCGGGCTGATCTGCGACGCCGCGCTGCGCCTCGTCAATTCCGGGGCCATGGCGGATGGCCCCTCCGCCATCGTCGGCTGCGCCTTCGGCGCTGAAACTCTCTATGCCGGGCTGGACAACCCGCATTTCCAGTTCCGCCCGGTCTCCGTCACGCACGATGTCATTCGCCTTGCGGGCGTGCCGAAGCTGATAACCATCAACTCCGTGATGAGCGTGGATCTGTTCGGCCAGGGCTTTGCCGAGGCGTCCGCGCGCGGGTTCATGTCAGGCCCCGGCGGCGCCAGCGATTTCGCGCGCGCGGCGCGCTATAGCCCGGGCGGCCTGCGGATCATCATCCTGCCATCGGCGGCGGGCGATATCAGCCGTATCGTCGCTCCGGGCGAAGGGATCGGGCCCGCGTCGCTCAGCCGGATGGACATCGACGTCGTGGTAACGGAACATGGCGCGGCGGACCTGCGCGGCAAGAGCCATCAGGACCGGGCAAAACTGCTGATCGGCATTGCCGATCCCGCCCATCGCGAGGCATTGGAGCGCGCCTGGGCGGAAGTAGCGGTAATCATCTGAAGGGAAGAGGAAATGGCGAAGGACAAGGTTATCATCAGCTGCGCGATCACGGGGTCGATCCACACCCCGTCGATGTCGCCGCATCTTCCGGTCACACCCGCCGAGATCGCGGAAAGCGCGCTCGGCGCGGCGGAAGCCGGCGCGGCCATCGTGCATCTCCATGCCCGTAACCCGGAGGATGGCCGCCCCGATCAGTCGCCCGAGGCGTTCGAGCCCTTCCTCAAGGTCATCAAGCAAAGCTCCAACGTGGTGGTGAACCTCACCACCGGCGGATCGCCCTACATGCCGGTGGAAGAGCGGGTGAAGCCCGCCGAAGTGTGGAAGCCGGAGGTCGCCAGCCTCAACATGGGTTCGATGAACTTCGGCCTGTTTCCGATGCTGAAGCGCTACAAGGATTTCAAGTATGACTGGGAAGAGCCGATGCTCCGCAATTCGGACGATCTGGTCTTCCGCAACAGCTACAAGGACATCCGCTACGCGCTCGAAACGCTGAACAAGTCCGGCGCCCGCTACGAGTTCGAATGCTACGACACCAGCCACCTCTATAATCTGCACTATTTCTGGCAGGAAGGCCTCGTCCAAGCGCCATTGTTCATCCAGACCTGTTTCGGCCTGCTCGGCGGTATCGGCTCGCATCCTGACGATGTGATGCATATGAAGCGCACGGCCGACCGCCTGTTCGGCGACAATTACCGCTGGTCGGTGCTGGCTGCGGGCGTGGGCCAGATGCGCGTCGCGGCAATGGCCGCGTCAATGGGCGGCCATGTCCGGGTCGGCCTCGAGGATTCGCTCTGGATCGGGCGCGGCAAGCTGGCCGAAACCAACGCGGCGCAGGTCAGCAAGGTTCGCCAGATCATCGAAGGGCTCGGCCTTGAGATCGCCACGCCCGACGACGCGCGCGAAATCCTTTCGCTCAAGGGCGGCGATCAGGTCGGCTTCTGACCGCATCACCCAGCATTCCAGACTTTCAGGGACCGATAGAATGAGCCTTGCCGATCTGACTCAATTCCGCGTCGAACAGCGGGATAACGGCCTCGTCCACTTCATCTTCGACGCGCCGCGCTCGATGAATGTCTTCTCCAACGCGGCGATCGCGGAGCTCGGCATCTTCGCGGACTGGCTGAAGGACAGCGACGCCAGGGGCGTGGTGATCCGTTCCGGCAAGGCCAACGGCTTCTGCGCCGGGGCCGACCTCACGGAGCTGGCGGAAGCCTATCAGATGATCGTGGCGGCCCGCCCGGAAGACCGCTTCGACATCGCCTTCGATCATTTCTTCCGCCTCAGCCATGCGATCCGGCGGATGGAACGCGCCGGCAAGCCCATTGCCGCCGCGATCGCGGGGGTTGCACTCGGCGGCGGATGCGAGCTGGCGCTCGGCGCGCATTACCGCATCCTCGCGGATACGCCCCGCGCCATGCTGGGCCTGCCGGAACATGCCGTGGGCCTGCTGCCCGGCGCGGGCGGAACCCAGCGCATGACGCGACTGGTCGGCATCGACATCGGCCTCGAAGTCCTGCTGCACGGCCGCACCTTTGCGGGACAGGAAGCGCTGCAGGTCGGGGTGGCCAACCGTCTGGTGCCGGAAGGCGAGGAAGTCGCGGCGGCCGAGGAATGGTTGCTGGGCGCGCAAGCCAGCGCGATCCAGCCCTGGGATGCCAATGGATACCAGCCGCTGGCCCATGCCGATTATGCCGACGCCATCGAACGCCATCGTGGGGCCGAACTGGCGCGGATGCTGGGCCACGAACCGGCACCACTTTCCATTCTCGAATGCGTCGAGCTCGGCCTGATGCAGCATATGGACGGGGCGATCCGTTCCGAAATGGCCGTGTTCTCTCAGCTGATCCAGCGGCGAGAGCCCCGCAACATGATCCGCGCCTCGTTCCTCGGCAAGCAGGCCTTCGACAAGGCGCGCCGCGCCGAAGCGATCCCGCAAGCGGCAAAGGATGCTGCCGCAAAGGCAGGCGAGGCGGTGAACGATGCGCTGGCCGCCACCCCTGCCCTTGCCAGGGGCGGTTTCGGATCGGCCAAGGGCCAGGCACCCGTGCAGAACAGCATCGAGCGTGGTTATTGGCTTGAGAGCAGCACCGCTGATGCTGCGGAAGCACGCAGCGCGGTCGCCAGGCTGAAAGCCGCCATCGAACCGCTCGCCGCAGGGTTGAGCGAGGACGAACGGCTGATCTTCGACCATATGCTGGTGCGGGAAGGCCTCGTTCCGGCCTATCTTGGCGGCAGCTACGGCATTCTGGACGGTGACTGGAACTGAGGCCCTCGCGGGGTCAGACAGAACCTCAGATCTGCCCGCCTTTTCCATCCGAGATACGGGCCAGCAAGGTGCCTTCGTTCCGCCCGGAGAACAGCAGGGACAGCGTTTCCGGCAGGTTTTTCAGTCCATCGCGCACGTCTTCGCGATGGGCCAGCAGACCCTTGGCATCCCAGGCCGCAAGGTCCGCAAGCCCTTGGGGGATGATGTCGAGATGATGGCGGACCAGGAAGCCTTCCATCCGGATCCCGCCATAGATCAACCGCATCATGTCGATCGGCGGCGCGGTGATCGCGCCTCCGCTCTCATAGCTCGAGATCTGGCCGCACAGCACGATCCGCCCGCGTGGCCGCATCCGCGCCGCGGCCGCCACCAGCATGTCGCCACCGACATTGTCGAAATAGATGTCGATCCCATCCGGGCAATGCGCATCCATGCCTGCCGCGACATCTTCCGACTTGTAGTCGATCAGATGCTCGATCCCGCATTCCTCGCGCAGCCAGCGCAGCTTGTCCGGCCCACCAGCGATGCCGACGACCTTGCATCCGACAATGCGGCCGATCTGCGCGACGATGGAGCCCACCGACCCGGCCGCGCCCGACACCAGCAGCACCTCGCCCGCCTTCGGCTCGCCCAGGCGCATCAATCCGCAATAGGCGGTCAGCGCATTGATCCCCAGGACGCCCATGGCATCCACCGATCCGATGTCCTCGGGAATGATCCGATAGCCTGCGGTCGGATCGACCCATTGCTGGTCCTGCCAGCTGCCCGATCCGAACAGCCGCGCCCCCGCCGGAAAGTCGGGGTTGTTGCTTTCGACAATCCGGCCGATCGCCGGCGCGAGGATGGGCTGCCCCAGCTCGACCACCGGATGAAAGCTGTCGCGCTGCCCGCTGATCCAGTTGCGGATCGTCGGCGCGCATAGCAGCAGTTCCCACTGTATCAGCACCTGGCCGGGAGCGCCCTGCCCCGCCACATCGGGCACTTCGCGATATTCAAAGCAATCACGCCCGACGGCGCCCACCGGATGCTTGGCAAGCAGCCACTGCCGATTGGTCATCTCTGTTCCTTCTTGTTTCGTTCAGGAATTGGCCGAAGCCACTACCACCTGGAATTCCGAATTGCCTTCGCGCAGTTTCTTGACCTGGGTATATTCCGGCGAATGCCAGAAGGTTTCTGCGGCTTCGACCGAGGGAAACTCCAGCACGCCCACGGTGTGCCAGGGCCAATCGCCTTCGAGCACCACCGGCGGAACGCCACGACCGATCAATTTTCCGCCATGCGCCGCGATCAGCGGCTGCACTGCCTCGACATATTTGCCGAACTGCTCCGCATCATCCACGCGGGCAAAAACCACCATGTAAGCGGACATCAGGAAATCCTCCCCTCTGGTTTGTTCACTTTGCGAAGCGCGCTTCGGCGAAGTTGGCTATCTCGTCCATCGCTTCCCGCGTCGCTTCGAGGAAGGGGAAGAAAGTCCAGATATGGACGAGATCGTCATGCAGGGAGAGGCGAACCTTGCCCCTGGCTTCCCCGATGCTCACCGCCAGGCGCACGGAATCGTCGCGCAAGGCTTCGGTCGAACTGGCGATCAGCATGATCGGCGGCAGCCCCCGATGATCGCCCCACAGCGGCGAAGCAAGCGGCTCCTTCTTCGGGTCGAGATCGCCGACATAGACCTTGCCCATACCGACGATCAGGTCTTGCTGGATCAGCGGATCGGTGTCGATGTTCGCGCTGTTGCCTTCGCCGGCCAGATCAGTGAGCGGCGCAATTCCAAGCGCACCGCACGGCAGAGGCAAGCCCCGGTCGCGCGCATTCATCAACGTGGCGATGCACAGCCCGCCGCCCGCCGAATCCCCGCTCAACAGGAATTTCTCCGGCGGATGATTGGAAACGCACCACTGGTACACCTTCAAGCCGTCCTCGACCGGCGCGGGATAGGGATGCTCGGGAGCCAGGCGATAATCGGGAAGAATCACCGGAGCCCGGGTCGCGGCGGAAAGCCGGCCGCCGAACTCGCGATAGGCGCGGGCCGACCCCATGACATAGCCCCCGCTATGGAAGTGAACCACCAGCCGGTCAGCCTGGGCGCCGGGGGCGGTGACCTTGTAGCAGGGCACCCCTTCGATCTCGATCTGCTCGATGATCAGGTCCGCGGGCAACGGGATCTTGTCCGCCATGTCCTCGAAACCCTGGCGATACTCCTCGATCGGCGCATCGACCGCTTCGGGTGTCGCTTCGCGGAACATGGCGATAGCCCGGGCGCGGGCCTCTGCTTCGGTCATCCTCTATCTCCTGCAGGGCCAGCCGAACTAGCCGAACCTCATTCGGATAATGAGTAGTCAGCAGCCCGATCGAAGGCAAGAGCCGCCTCGAGCCATCAAAACGATCGGGAGCAGGAACTGTCCGAAATTGTCCGAAAATGACTCGCCTTTCCCGCCGGGCAGACGCTACACAGCGCGCGATTTGTTGATGCACGAAAGGGAGCAAGGCATGGCCGGACGGCTGGAAGGAAAAGTTGCGATCATCACCGGGGCCGCGCAAGGCCAGGGCGCGCATGAAGCGCGCGCCTTTGTCGCGGAGGGCGCGAAAGTCATGCTGACGGATGTCAGGGACGAAGTGATGGATGTCGCCCGTGAGCTGGGCAATTCGGCCCGGGCCATGAAGCACGATGTCTCCGATGAAGACCAGTGGAATGCGGTCGTCGCCGAAACCATCGCCGCATTCGGCAAGGTCGACATCCTGGTCAACAATGCCGGGATCTTCGCACCCAATCCGATCACCGAGACCAGCAAGGAAAGCTATATCGCCCACTTCAACGTCAACCAGCTGGGCATGTTTCTGGGCATGAAGGCGGTGATCGAACCGATGAAGGCCAACGGCGGTGGCTCGATCGTCAATATCTCCTCGGGCGCCGGGCAGCGCGGCTATCCCGACATGATCGCTTACCTGTCCACCAAATGGGCTGCGTCCGGCATGACCAAGGGCGCGGCCCGCGAGCTGGCTCCGTTCAAGATCAGGGTCAATTCGATACACCCCGGCCTGATCGAAACGCCGATGATCACCGGCGCGGGCGGGGATGCCGACTTCATGAAGGAAATCGCGGCCACCGTTCCGCTCGGCAAGATCGGCAAGACCGACGACGTGGTGGAGCCGGTGATCTATCTCGCCTCCGACCAGTCCAGCTATGTGACCGGCTCGCAGATGACGATGGACGGGGGAACGGGGCTCTAAGCCCCGCCCGGATGATCAGATACGATAGAAGCGCGCGGCGTTGTCATGGAACAGTGCCGCGCGTTCGCTTTCGCTGGCGCCTGAGGCCAGGCGCTTGAAGGCATTCCACAGCGTGACATAGTCGTACATCGCCTTGTCGACCGGGAAATTGCTCTCGAACACGCAGCGTTCCGCGCCGAACAGCTCGATTGTCGTTTCGAACCACGGGCGCCAGCTATCCGCCAGTTCCTGCGAACTGGGCGGCGTCGGCCGTTCATGCCATTCCGCGCCGGTGATGATCATTCCGAGCCCGCCCAGCTTGACATGGACGTTCGGGCAGCGGGCAAGCTCCGTCATATCCCTGCGCCAGTCGCTGAAGCGTTCCTTTTCCCGTGTCTTGTAGGGACCGACCCCGATCGGGGTGCCATAGTGATCCAGCATGACGCGCAGGTCCGGCAGCGCCCGCGCCACCTCCGCGAGTTCGGGCAATTGCTGGTGATAGAGCATCGCCTCATAGGACAGATCGTTGGCGATCAGCCGCTTCAGTCCATCGCGATAGGCAGGTTCGGCCAGCAGATAGCGCTGCGCGGGCTTCAGGACGATGCCATCGGGAAAATTGCTGTCATAGCTGACGCTATGCCGGATACCGCGCAAGCGCCCGTCCGCCACCCGGCGATGTTCGTTGAGCACATCCTCCAGCCTGTCGCCCAGGGTAAGGTCCGCAAAGGAAACGATCGCCGCGCATAATCTGGCCGCGATCCCGCGCCGCTCCGCTTCCCTGGCGACCCTGGTGACCGCTTCGGTTTCCCCGGCGCTGCGGAATTCGGCAGGACCTGAATCGCGATAGGCATAGCCCGCCTGGACCAGCACGGTGGCGACCACATTGTGCCCGCACGCCAGATCTTCCGCCAGCTCGTCGAGCAGATAGGCGTGGCCGCCTTCTTCCCACAGGTGATGATGGGCATCGATGATCGGCAGGCCGGGATCGATTACCTCTTCGCGCGCCAGAGCGAGCCAGGCCGGATCGGGTGGCGGATACCGGTAGTGACCGGCAAGATCGAGTCCCATGAGATGAAGCCTTAGCGGTTGACAGGGTTGACAGGGTTGAGAAGTGTCATCGCCCGATCGAGCATCTTGGCAGTCGCCTTGTTGATGTCCTTCGGCTTGCGCATCAGCAGCCAGGTCACGATCACCTGGTTGACGGCGCCAACCAGTATCGATGCGGTCTCGTAATAGTCGAGCTTCTCGCCGCTCCATTCGCCCCGCGCCGTTCCCATGCGCAAGGCATAGAGCAGGATCCGGGTGTAATCGTCGAACATATCCTTGAGCTCGCCCTGCGTGACCGTGACGCTGGGCCAGATTTCCAGATAGAGCGCCCGTGCCCAGTCGGGATTGCGACGCGCGAAATCGACCGAGAGGTAGAGGAAGTGCCAGACATATTCGTATGCGGTGGACTTCTTTTCGACAAGGGCGCGATATTCCTCGAAGAATCGGCACAGATTGGCCACCGGCACGGCGTGCGCGATGTCTTCCTTGCCTGCGTAATATTCATAGATGGTCGAGACCGGAATCCCGGCCTCCGCGGCAATGTCGGATATGCGCGATGCCGACAGGCCATCCCGCGCAAACACCCGCATGGCTGCGTTCAGGATCTCCTTCTCACGTTGCCGGCTGCGATCCTGCTTGCGGGAACTGTTCGGCTTGCACCGTTCCACCCTGCTATCGAGATAAGCGTACCACTCCTCGTCGGAGTAGGCATCCTGTTGTTTAGGCTGAATTGCCGCCAATTTCTGGTTCTCCCGCTGCCGCCCTTTTCAGTCACCTAGCTTAAATATAAGCTACAGCAAAGTCGAGAAGTGGTCCCGAAGGCAAGCTGGCGGATGATTCGCCAGACCGACTCAAAAGTCGAGAAAAATTCTTGTTTCGGGGGTGCCAAAATGCTTTGAACCTGCTGCGGGATGAGGATCGGATTATGAGCGACACAGTGGAAACCTCTGAGAAGCAGGGCTGGCAATTGCCCGGATGGGCACATGCGACCGGCGCGATCACCCTTGGCCCAGGCGTCCTGCACGGCGATGCGGAAGCTCGGCAGCTCGTGGTCGAGCGGGTGGCCCGCTATTGCTGGGCCTATGATGAACGGCGGGCGGATCTGCTCGCCGATTGCTTTACCGAGGATGGCGTCTGGGAAGGAAATGTGCTGGACCAGGTCCCGATCGGCCCGTTCAAGACACGCCAGGGGATAGTCGAATGGCTGACGGGTTTCTGGCCGCACCAGCATGACCAGCGCCGGCATATGCTGCTCAACAATCTTGTTGAAAGTCTGGATTCCGACAGCGCAGTGACGTTCAGCTATCTGCTGCTGATGTCGAGCGACGGTGAGGCCTCCAAGATCGAGTGCACCGGCTTCTACCGTTGCGAATTGTCCAGGCAGGGCAATGTCTGGCGGATCGGCAGGATGACCGCCTGTTTCGATGCGCCGTTCTGGCCCGGCAAGCTCGATCGCATGAGTGAGAGGGGGCGGCGGCGGCATGGTGTCCTTGCAGACTGAACTGCAGCCGGTGTCGGAAAGAAGGAAGCCGCTGACCGAATCCTACTGGCCTGCCAGTCAGGATTCGCAATTATATCCCGTGACCTGCGGCAGCGTGCTGCGCGCTTCGGCGGCGCGATGGCCCGACAAGGTGGCGCTGGTCGATCCCGGCGAAGATGGCCGGCCCATCCGCCGCTGGACCTATGCGGAATTGCTTGCCGAGGCCGAAAAGGTCGCCGATCTCCTCGCCGCGCGGTTTGCGAAAGGGACCCATGTCGCAATCTATGCGGCGAATTGCCCGGAATGGGTGTTCGTCCAGTTCGGCGCCGCATTGGCCGGAATGGTGCTGGTGACCGTAAATCCGGCCTGCAACACCGCAGAGCTCGCTTATATCTTGAGGCAGTCGCGATCGCGTGCCGTATTCCATCAGCAATCGTGGCGCGGCATCGAAATGGGCGCCGTGGTGGATGAAGCGGCCGCGCGGGAACGGCTGGAGATCGCGCTGAAGGTCAATATCGACGATCCCGCCCGGCTTCGCGCCCCGGATGGTCCGCCGGCGCCGTTGCCCAATGTCGCTCCCGCCGATCCGGCGATGATCCAGTATACGTCCGGCACCACGGGTTATCCCAAGGGCGTATTGCTGTCCCATCACCAGATCGCCAACACTTCGCGCATCATGGCGGAAGTGAAGGAGCTCGACGAGAGCACCATAAACCTTTCCGTGGCGCCGCTGTTCCACACCGGGGGCTGCGTGGGCGGTGTTCTCGGCGCGGTTCAGATGGGATCCACCCTCATTCTTCTGCGCTCCTTCGAGCCGGAGTTCATGCTGGACCTGATCGAGGCGGAAAAGGTCACATATACCTTCGCCGTGCCGACCATGCTGATCTCCTTGCTGCAAGCGCAGCGTCAGCGGCCGCGCGATCTTTCCAGCCTCTCCATGGTCTTCTCCGGCGGCGCGACAGTGCCGGTTTCGGTCGTGCAGGACACGGAACGGGAATTCGGCGTGCGCCTGATCATCGGCTATGGCCTGACCGAAAGCTCGCCAGCCATTACCCATACCCGCCCCGGCGACAATGCCAGGGACATCAGCGAAACCATCGGACGGCCCATCCCGCTGGTGGAGGTCAAGATCGTCGATCCGGAGACCGGCGCAATCCAGCCGATCGGGGTCTCGGGTGAATTATGCTGCCGCGGTTTCAACGTCATGATGGGCTATTACGACATGCCCGAGGCGACCGCCGCCGCCATCGATCCGGACGGCTGGCTGCACTCGGGCGACCTGTGCCAGATGGACGAGCGCGGCTATTGCCGCATCACCGGCCGCCTGAAGGACATGATCATTCGCGGCGGCGAGAACATCTATCCGCGAGAGATCGAGGAAGTCCTGATCGCTCATCCTGAAATCGCTTCGGTCGCGGTGTTCGGTATCCCCGATGAATATTGGGGAGAGCAGGTGGGTTGCGCATTCGTGCCGGAACCTGGCCGGGCACCGAATGCGGCGACGCTGGCCGAACATTGCGGCAAGAGCCTGGCCCGCCACAAGATCCCGAAGATATGGTTCTCGATGGCGGACCTGCCGCTGACTCCGTCCGGCAAGATCCAGAAATTCCGCCTGGGGGAAATGGCGGCGGCCGGCGATCTCGATTACGCCCGGCTGTGATCCCCGGCTGGCCGGAGATTGACCTGACCATCGAAACCTCCATTACCGACAAATAACCAAAATTGATTCGGATTTTGGCCGGAGATTGAAAGGAAACCATAACATGGCGCAAAAGCGCATGAGATTTGGTGCATTCATTGCGCCGCATACCCCAACCGACGAGCATCCCTCGCTGAGCCTTGAAGAGGATATGGAGCGAGTGGTGTGGATGGAAAAGCTGGGTTTCGATGAAGCCTGGATTGGCGAACATCACTCCAGCGGCTGGGAAATCAACGGCAGCCCGGAGATCTTCATCGCCGCGGTCTCGCAACGCACCAGCCGAATCAAGCTCGGCACCGGGGTGGTTTCACTGCCCTATCACAATCCTTTTACGGTGGCCGACCGCATCCGGCAGCTCGACCATGTCACCAAGGGCCGCACCATTCTCGGCATGGGGCCGGGCTCGCTGCCGTCCGATGCGTACATGATGGGCATTCCCACCGCTGAAGCGCGGGACCGGATGGAGCAAGCGATCGAGCCGATCGTGCGGCTGCTGAACAATGAGATCGTGACCGCCAAGACCGACTGGTTCAACCTGCAGGAAGCCAGGCTCCAGCTCGATCCCTATAATGACGATGGCGTGGAAGTAGCTGTCGCCAGCCAGGTTTCGCCGACCGGGGCGCGAGCGGCGGGCAAGTTCGGCCTGTCGATGTTGGCGATCGGCGCGACCTCTGCAGGCGGGTTCAATGCGCTGGCCTCCAACTGGGCGATCGCCGAAGAAACCGCCGCCGAGCACGGCAACCAGATGGACCGGAATGGCTGGCGCCTGGTCGGACCCGTTCACGTGGCCGAAACCCGCGAAAAGGCCCGCGAGAATGTCCGTTACGGATTGGAACGGTGGATCGAATACATGTCGCAGGTTGCGGCTATTCCGCTGGCGCCGCCTGCCGGGCAGGATCCGGTGGATTATATGATCGATACCGGGTTCGGAGTGATCGGAACGCCGGACGATTTCGTGGCGCAGATGAGCCGGCTGTCGGAGCAATCGGGCGGGTTCGGCTGCTTCCTCAACCTGGACAATCACTGGGCCGACTGGGAGCAGACCAAGCGCTCCTACGAGCTGATCGCCCGCTTCGCCATTCCGAAGATCAACAAGCTCAACGAATCCCGCATCCGTTCGGAGACCTGGCTGCGGGAGAACAACGCCCAGTTCAAGGGCGAACTGACCGCGGCGGTGCGCTCCAAGATGGAGGAATACGCCCGGGAAAAGGGCATGGACAAGCTGTCCCCCGATCTCGTCGCACACTTCAAGGCCAATACCTGAAGGCCGATCCGGGGCGGTGCAATGCGCCGCCCCTTTATATTGCAGCCGTCGATCAGGCTATCACTGAACAATTCGCCAGCGATAGCCCCCAAGGTTCGTGGCTTTGTCATTGAAGCCTGCCAGTAGTACAGGACTGCCAGCCCCACCAACAATTATCCGGAGAGGACGAAATGATTCGCCCCGAAGACGTAAGCTACCATACGCCCCAGGACGTCCAGTACGACTGGGCTGAAACCAGCTTCTTCTCCTTCCATGTTCCCGAAGCAAATCTTACGGGATGGATCTATCTCATCGCCCGGACCGGCCTCGGCTCCATAGTCTGCGATATCGAAGTGATGGACCGGATCGGCCGGATCACTCTCGAAACCGTCTATTTCGACTTCCAGCAGCATCTGCCCTTGCCGGAAAAGCTCGAGGACTTCTCGCTGCTCAATGGCCTTTCCCTCAAGACCGAGAACGAACCGCGCGACTATGTTCTCGATTACCAGGGCACGGACGACACCTTCTTCAAGCTGAAGTTTACCGGGCTGATGGATCCGTTCGATATCCATGATCCCAGCATGGATCCCCTTGCATCGGTGGATCCCAACCAGAGCGGGTTCGGTTCCGCTTATGCAAACCACTTCGACATGACGGTTCACACCACCGGCAAGGTCCGCATCCGGGGCAAGGACTACGACATCGATTGCGTGACGACGATGGATCACAGCTGGGGGCCCCGCAACGAGCGTGGCATGAACCCGATGGGCTGGATCAACGGCAATTTCGGGACCGATTTCGCTTTCCAGACAATCTGGAAGCTGGATCAGCTCAAGCAAGGCTGGGACCAGTTCGAGCTGGCCCACGGCTACGTGCTGATCGACGGCAAGGTGAAGGGCCTGACCAAGGGCCGGATGCAGGCCGTCCGGCAAGGTCCCTTCCCGGCCGGGTATGAAACTGTCCTGACCGATCTGGACGGTCGCGAATACACCTTCACCGGCACCACGGTGAACCAGACGCCCTGGGCTTGCTACAGCAACATCATGGCCATCAATTCGACCGTGAAGTGGTTCCACAATGGCCGGCCCGGCTATGGTCTCGCTCAGGAAAACTGGCCGCTCGACCGCTTGACCGGCAAGGGCCTTGCCTGAAGGTCACTCCGCGAAAGACGGACCGAAGCTGATGTCTTGAGCAAAAAGGCCGCGCCCCATCCGGACGCGGCCTTTTGTTTTGTGTCCTATGCCCGGGATAAAATCCCGGCCTTTGGCATCATCCGTATTTGCGCAGGGTCATGTTGAGGGTGGAGGACTTCACCTCGATCACCGGCATGTTGGCGATCTTCATCAGCTTGCGCGCCTGCTCCAGCTCCGGCGTCGACAGCAGCGGATAGTTCCGCCGGATTGGCCCGGCTGCCTTCATCTTGTCCCTGTCTGCCTGCGGAACAGTCATCCGATAGATCAGCTCGTCCTCGTCCTCGGTGTCGTACTGCTTCTTCAACTCTTCCAGCGTCGGCTCCTCCGGCGGGTTGGCCAGCACTTCCTTGGCCCGGCTCGACGCCATGATCTTGTCCATCACCTCCGGATCCACCGGCGCCACGGGCTTGCCGTAATATTCCGCCGCATACTGGATCACTTCATCCGGCACCGTCCCATAGCGCTTGCCCGTCACCACATTCAGCACCGCCTGGATCCCCACCAGCTGGCTGAACGGCGTCGCCATCCCCGGATAGCCCAGGTCCCGCCGCACCGCCGCCACCTCGTCCAGAACCTCGTCCAGCTTGTCCATCATGTTGTGGTTGGCCAACTGCGCCTTGAACGTGCCCATCATCCCGCCCGGGATCTGGTGCTCGATCGAGAAGATGTCGTATTCGGCATACTGGTTCACCAGGAAGCCCGCCGCCTTGCCGACCGCCTCGAAATGATCGGCCACCGGCTTGAACAGCGCTTCATCCAGATTGTGGGTATGGCCCTTGAGCTGGATGTTCCTGGCCATGATCTCGGTTGAGGGCACCGAGGGTCCATTGGCCATCGGCCGGCTCGCGGTGTGGATCACCGACACCCCGAAATCGATCGCATCGAGATAGGCCTTGGCCGACATCCCCAGCAGGTTGTTCGAATGCATCTCGATCGGCTTGCCGTTGGCCACCTTCACCAAGGCCGGCACCAGCGTCGACAGCCGCTCCCGCTCCAGCACACCCGCCGTGTCGTAGAGCAGGATGGAGTCGATGTTGGGATCGGAAGCCAGGATCCCGGCCTTCTCGATGAAATATTCGTCGGTATGGACCGGCGAAAGCGCGAACATGATGGCGCCAGCCACCTGCGCCCCGTTCGCCGCCTTCGCTTCCTTGGCAAGCCGGCGCATATTGTCGGTGCCCAGCAGCACGTCATACAGCCAGAACGAGCGCACGCCATGCGCGCACAGGCGGCGCACCCACAGGTCCATCAGCGCCGGCGGCGTGATGCCGAAGGTGACGTTGGCATTGGCGCGCAGGCCCGCCCGGACCGGGGTGTTGGGCATCGACGCCACCAGCAGGTCCAGCCCGGACCAGTAATCCTCCTGGCAATAGCGGATCAGCACGTCCATCATGCCGCCGCCGGTCAGGTCGATGATCTTGAACCCGGTCCTGTCGATCAGCGGGGAGACCGGCAGCGCCATCCCGGCCTGCATCCGCAGGCCCCACAGGCTTTGCTGCCCGTCACGCATGGTTTCGTCGAGAAATTCGATATGGGCCATCGGCTCAGCTTCCCATCTTCTTGTCAAAGTCCGGCAGGCACTTGTCTTCCGCCCAGCGGGTTGTGATCTGGTTGTTCCGGAAATCGGGATGATCGACGATGAACGCAGCAAGCGGCATCGTGGTCTTGATCCCTTCCAGTTCGAATGCATTGATCGCCGCGATCAGCTTGTCGATCGCCTCGTTGCGGTCCTTCCCATACACGATCAGCTTGCCGATCATGGAATCGTAGAACGGTGGAACGAGGTAGTTCTCGCCGGCATGGCTATCCAGGCGGATACCCTCGCCCTGCGGCGGGTTCCACTTGGTGATCCGCCCGGGCGATGGTGCGAAATCGCGCTGCGCATCCTCCGCATTGATGCGGCATTCGATGGCGTGGCCCCGAACTTCGACTTCATCCTGGGTGATACCGATCCCTTCGCCGCCCGCGACGCGAAGCTGGCAAGCGATCAGGTCGCGCCCGGTGATCTCTTCCGTCACCGGATGCTCGACCTGGATGCGCGAGTTGACCTCGATGAAGTAGAAATCGTTGCGATCGACGTCGTAGAGGAACTCGACCGTGCCGGCATTGCGATACTTCGCGGTCGAGGTGAGGCGCACCGCGGATTCATGCAACCGCTTGCGGACATCGTCCGGCACCGCCGTGGCCGGCGCTTCCTCGATCAGCTTCTGATAACGGCGCTGGACGGTGCAGTCCCGCTCGCCGAAATGGACGACATTACCTTCGCCGTCACCGACGATCTGCACTTCGACATGGCGTGCCCGTTCGACAAAGCGTTCCATGTAAAGGCGATTGTCGCCAAAGGCGCTCTCCGCTTCGCGTGAGGCGCGTTCGAACGATGCGTCCAGTTCTTCCGGCGACACCGCCTTGAACATCCCTCGTCCGCCGCCGCCGGCAGTCGCCTTCATGACCACCGGATAGCCGAGCTGGTCCGCAGCCTTCTTCGCCTCTTCCACGGAACGGATATGGTCTGTTCCAGGAACAGTCTGGACGTTGGCCGCAGCGGCCAATTCACGCGAAGAGATCTTGTCGCCCAGAATTTCGATGGAATCCGGACGGGGACCGACGAAGACGATCCCTTCCTGCTCGCAAAGCCTGGCAAGCTCCGGCTTTTCCGACAGGAAACCATAGCCCGGATGCAAGGCATCGCAGCCGGTAGCCACGGCGGCGTGCACCACCAGGTTGACATCGAGATAGCTCTTGGTCGACGGCGCCGGCCCCAGCACGACCGCACGGTCGGCCATGCGCGCGCCCATGCTGTCCTTATCGGCGGCGGAAACCCCGATCACCGTCTCGATGCCAAGCGCCTTCGCGGTGCGCAGCACGCGGACCGCGATTTCGCCACGATTGGCGACAAAAAGGCGTTTGATCGCCACGGGTCAGGCCTTTTCGACGTAGAACAGCGGCTGTCCGTGCTCGACCATGTCGGCATCGTTGACGCAAACCTGCACGACCTTGCCGGAAACGCCAGCCTTCACCGCGGTGAAGAGCTTCATCACTTCGAGCAGGCAGATTTCGGTGTCTTCCGTGACCTGCTGGCCGATTTCCACGAAGGGCGCCGCGCCTGGCTTCGGTGCGCGGTAGAAGGTGCCGAGGTTCGGCGCTGTCACCGCCACCCAATTGGCCGGAATGCTGTCCGCAGCCGGCGCGCTTGCAGCGGGAGCCGAAGCGGCGGGCGCTGCAGCCGGGGCCGCAGGAGCGGCGGCGGCAGGTGCGGCGACAGCCGCCGGAGCGCTGGCAAGACCGCCGCCAATACCCGAAGTAAGCTGCGCATCGGCGCGCCGCGACAGGAACAGGTGCAGCCCGTCCAGTTCGATGTGCAATTCGTCCCAATCGGATTGTTCGAACAAATCGACAATCGCCACTACGTCTTTTGAGTTGTCAGACACCTGTCACTCGCTCCCGAAAAATGAATCCCCACGCCGGCCGAATCTATCGGCCAGCAGATTACTTTGCCGATTCCAGCAACTTGTCACGCACCGAACGGCGCAGAATCTTGTTGGCCCCGCTCTTGGGAAGTTCATCCCACACATGGATCTCCTTCGGGCGCTTCACGCTCGAAAGCTTCCCGCGCGCGAATTCCATGATCGCCTCCGGATCGAGATCGCCGGTTCCGGCGACCACGGCCACCACGCGATCGCCCCATTTCTCGTCCGGCAGGCCAACCACCGCCACTTCGGAGACGCCGGGATAATCCATCAGGCCATCTTCGACTTCGCGCGGATAGATATTGTAGCCGCCCGAGATCAGCATGTCGTTCTTGCGATCGACGATATAGAAGAAGCCATCCTCGTCCATGATGCCGATGTCGCCGGTGTGGAGCCAGCCATTGCGAAAGGCTTCGGCGGTCTTTTCCGGCATCTGCCAGTATCCCGCCATGGTCTGCGGGCCACGGCAGACGATCTCGCCACGCTCACCCGGCGGCAGCGGATTGTCCTCGTCGTCGAAGATCGCGACCTCGACCACCGAGAACGGACGTCCGCACGAACCCACGCGGTCATGATGTTCCGGGCGCAGATAGGTGATCGCCATCGGGCTTTCGGCCTGGCCGTAGCATTGTGCGAACACGCGGCCGAAACGCTCCTCGCCCCGCTTCATCACGTTTGGAGAGATGGAGGAGCCGCCATAGGAGATGATCTTGAAGCTGGTCTTCACCTGGTTGCCGACCGGATCGTCCAGCAGCATGGCCAGCATCGTCGGCACCAGGAAGGAATAGGACGCCTGGGTCTGCTCCGCCAGCTTGAGATATTCGGTCGTGTCGAACTTGGTCATCATGACCGAATGCACGCCGCGAATGATCGACGGCAGGAAGTAGGCACCCCCGGCATGGGCGATCGGCGCCCCGTGCAGGAAGATCTCCCCTTCGGCCAGTTCGGGGATGAGATCGGCCAGGAAGACATTGATCTCGACGAGATCGCTGCGGGTCGTCAGCACAACGACCTTCGACTTGCCGGTGGTGCCGCCGGTGAATGCGAAGCGCAGCGGTGCATCCAGATCGCGGTCCACCGCACAGGGGTTCTGTTCACCCTTTTCGATCATTTCCAGCAGTTCTGGGAGCTGGATCTGGATTTCCGTATTGAGCTCGTCGATCCCGTCGTGGATCACGCAACGCGATTGCGACGCTTCAAGCTTGTGCAGATGGGTGTCGAGCGTTTCCTTCACATTGAGCTGCACCCGGACCAGCCCGGCCTTGAGGATCGCATAATAGGCGATCATGCATTCCGTGGAATTGGGCAGCAGCACCGCAACGCGATCGCCCGGATTGAGGCCCTTGGCGATCAGCGCGTTGCCGAGACGATCGGTCGCCGCATCGAAATCCCGGAAGCTGAGAGTGCGGTCGCCTTCGGTAATGCAAGGCGCATCCTTGTATTGGAGCGCCGCCCGGCGGATGATCGAACCGATCTGCATCGAAAACCCTCTCTGTCCTACTTCGCCATGGCGTGATCATGCATCAGCACGACACGACCGGTGATTTCTTTCGCTTCCATCGCCCGGTGGGCCTCGGCGGCTTCGCTGACCGGCATGACGCGCCCGATCTCCGGCGTGATCTTCCCATCTGCCACGATCTGGATGATCTTGCGCAGATCGTTGAGCGTCGCGTGGGCGCTGCCGATGAATTCCAGTTCCTTGAGGATCGAAAGCGCGGGATTGAACGGCCAGTTGCCCGGCTCCATCGTGCCTACGATGACCATGCGACCACCGGCCCGGATCGAGCGCACGCTCGACGGAAAGGTCGCGGCGCCGGCGATCTCGAGCACGCCATCAACGCCGATGCCATCGGTCCAGTCGCGCAGTTCCTTGTGGAAGCCGCCCTCGCCCGCGACCACCACATGATCCGCGCCCGCATCCTTCAATTGCCGGGCCTTCGCCGGCGAAGTGGTCGCGGCGACCACGCGCAACCCGCCCAGCGCAGCCAGGCGAACCGCGTGGATGCCCACGCCCCCGGAAGCGCCGGTGATCAGCACCGTGCTGCCGATCGGCAGGGCCGCCCGGCGCAGCGCATGATAGCCCGTGCCGATCGCACAGCTCAGGACGGGCGCCACGTCCAGCGGGATTTCCTCGGGCAGATGCAGCGTATTGCGCTCCGAAGCGATGACATATTCGCCATAGCCGCCCGAGATCTGCTCGCCATAGAATCCGGCGCCGGAAACGCAGATGTTCTCCTGCCCGTTGCGGCAGGGAATGCAGGTGCCGCAACCGATCCGCTGGATCATCGCGACCCGGTCGCCGACCTTGAACCTGGTGATCAGCGATCCGACCTCGACCACTTCCCCGGCCACCTCATGCCCCATCACGCAGGGCAGCTGGGTGGTCGAGAAATGACCGGCGCGATTGAGCAGGTCGTGCCCGCACACGCCGCAGCCGGCGACGCGCACCAGCATCTGGTCCGCGGTGATTTCCGGAACCGGCACTTCCACCTGGTGCAGGACGGAAGGAGCGCCGAATTCGGAAAGCTGGATCGCCTTCATCTTCATCCGGCGTTACCCCGCCGCCAGCAAAGCGACGGTGCCCGCCAGCACGCGTTCCTGATGATACTCGGTCGAACCGTAGAGCGTGCCCAGCAGGCGGCCCCGGCGATAATGAAAATGCAGCGCCATTTCCCAGGTATAACCCATCCCGCCATGCAGCTGGATCGCCTCGCGCATCACATGCACTGCCATCCGGTTGGCCTTGGACTTGGCCATCGACACAGCACGCTCCCGCTCATCCACATCGGCCGAAGCCATCGCCCAGGATGCATAGTAGGCGCCGGAACGGGCCGTGTTCAGATCGACCGCCATGTCGGCGCAGCGATGCTTGATCGCCTGGAACGCACCGATCGGCTGGCCGAACTGCACGCGTTCCTTCACATAGCCGAGGGTGACGTCGAGCAGCCTACCGCCGATGCCGACCATGCCGAGCGAAGCGATCGTCGCCAGCAGATCGATCACATAAGCGGCATTCGCCGCACTGGCGGCGCCCAGAATGTCTTCCCTGGCGATCGCGACATTGTCGAAGCCGATGCTGTAGTAATCGCCGCTGATATCCAGCGCTTCCTCGCGGGAGATGGACACCCCATCGCGGTTGCGGTCGATCGCCAGCAGAATCGGTTCGCCAGCGACGTCCTTGGCGATCACCAGCAGCAGATCGGCGCGATCGGCGCCCGCCACCAGCAGCTTCCTGCCATTGAGGCGGTTGTCGGCAGTAAGCGCCGAGGCGAAACCCTCAGCCGCATAGCCGCCATCCTTCTCATAGACCGCGAACGCCACGCGAAGGCCGCCCGTGGAAAGGTCTTCCAGCCACTTCGCCTTCTGCGCATCATCGCCGAACCGGGCGATGACCAGGCTGGCCGCGATGGTGTCGGTCACCGTCAGGGGAACCAGCGCGGCGCCGAATTCCTCGGCGATCAGGGCCAGATCGACCGTGGTCAGGCCAAGGCCGCCCTGCTCTTCGGGAACCAGCAGGCCGAACAGGCCCAGCTCGGCCAGCTTCGGCCACAGCTCCGCCTCAAGCGCCACCGGATCGCCACCGTCGCGCAGGAGGTCGATCGGATATTCGGCGGAGAGGCTCTCACGAACCGTCTCCTGGAACATGTATTGTTCTTCGTTGAAGTCGAAATTCATGGCGGGCCTACTTCGGCAGGCCGAGCACGCGCTCGGCGATGATATTGCGCTGGATCTCGGATGTGCCGGAATAGATCGTGAAGGCACGGCTCTGCAGGCAGCTCATCGGGAAACGCCCCCGCGCCAGTGCATCCTCATCACCCTGCATCAGCAGCGCTTCCGGACCGAGAATCTCGATCGACATGTCGAACATGTCCTGCGCCACATGGCTCCAGTAGAGCTTCATCATGGAGCTTTCCGGGCCGGGCTTCTCGCCCTTGATCGCCTTGCTGAACTCGCGCAGGCAATTCATCCGCATCAGCTCGAGATCGACGATGGATTGGGCCAGGCGCTGACGAATGGCGGGATTATCGATCGCCTTCCCCTCACCAAGCTCGACCTCGCCGGCGGTTTCGATCAGCAGATCGAGCTCCTGCTTGAAGCGGATCTGCCGGGCAAGCGCATCTTCCGCGCCGCGTTCGTAGGACAGCGTGGTCATCGCGATGCGCCAGCCATCGTTCAGTTCGCCAACGAGATTTTCCTTCGGAACGCGAACATTCTCGAAGAAGGTTTCGTTGAATTCCTTCTCCCCCGAAATCTGGGTGAGCGGGCGGATGGTGATTCCCGGCGTGCTCATGTCGACCAGGAAGAAGCTCAGCCCCTTGTGCTTCGGGGCGTTCTGATCGGTCCGCGCCAGCAGGATGCACCATTGGGAATACTGGGCGAAGCTGGTCCAGATCTTCTGCCCGTTGATGACGAATTCATCGCCGTCGAGATCAGCGCGGCAACGGGAGGACGCCAGGTCCGACCCGGCATTCGGCTCGGAGAAGCCCTGGCACCAGATTTCCTCGGCAGCGAGGATCTTGGGAAGGTAGCGTTCGCGCTGCGCTTCCGACCCGTGGTGCATCAGCGTGGTGGCCGCAAGGTTGCGGCCGATGACATTGATGCCTTCCGGGGCCTGTGCGCGGGCCAGTTCTTCCGCGAAGATGCCCTGTTCGACCAAGGTCGCGCCACGGCCGCCATATTTCTGGGGCCAGCTGATGCCACTCCACCCGCCTTCATAGAGCTTGCGCTCCCAGTCGATCCGGAAATGGGCGCGCTCATCCTCGTCTTCCGGTTCGAAGATGGTCTTGCCCCAGCCTTTCGGCAAGGCATCGACCAGCCACGCACGCACCTCGCTGCGGAAACGCTGTTCTTCTTCCGAGTAATTGAAATCCATGGGGTCGCCCTATTCCTTTCCGAATTCCGGGGCGCGCTTTTCACGGAAGGCGGCAACGCCTTCGGCATGGTCAGGCGTGGTGTAGGCCAGCGTCTGCGCATAGCCTTCGTATTCGAGCATCTGATCGAGCGTGGAATCCGCCGACTTGTTCAGCAGCGTCTTGATCATGGCCAGCGCGACCGGCGGGCCGGCGGCGATTTCCTTCGCGATCTTCCCGGCTTCGGCCAGCAGATCGTCATGCGGGACGACATGGTTCACAATGCCGAGATCGTAGGCTTCCTGCGCGCTGATCTTCTTGGCGGTGAAGCACAGTTCCTTCGCCTTGTTCACACCAACGATGCGGGTGAGGAAGTAAAGCCCGCCGAGATCCGGCACCAGACCCATCTTGGTGAAGATCTGGCTGTACATGGCCTTGTCGCTGGAAACGATGAAATCGCACGCCAGCGCGATGTTGAAGCCCGCGCCGACGGCCACGCCGTTCACGGCTGCGATCACCGGCTTTTCCAGGTCGAATAGCGGACGCAGCACATTGCGCAGGATGCCGCGATGGCGCGCGCGACGGGCCAGCAGCTTCATGTTCGGGTCCATGCCGCGGACATCGGCGCCGGCGCAGAAACCACGGCCCGCACCCGTCAAGATGACGCAACGCACTTCCGGATTGGCGGCGATCTCGCCAATCAGGTAATTCAGTTCCTTGTACATCTGGTCATTGGTGCTGTTCAGCGCGTCAGGGCGGTTCAGCGTGATCGTCGCTACACGCTCGTCCAGCTCATAGGTGATCGTTTCGAAATCCAAGGTCTCAACTCCTAGGCAACCTGCGCAAGAATGCAGGCAATGATCAGAATGCGATTGCGTCAGACTGCTGCGGCGGCACGAACGCGATATCCCCTTCGGTCGAATCCGGAATCGCCCACCAGTCCTCAGGCATATGCGTCGGAATGCGGAAATCATGCGCGGGCACGACGATATCGGCATGGTCCATCACGCGCTGCATCGCCGCCGCCCAGTCACGCTCGCTTTCAGAGCGGATGGGGCCCGGCAGGAATGTGTCGGCAAGATAGCGGGTCGGCCTGTCCGTGGCCCGCGGATCGGCGGGATACCAATATTTGTAATGGTCCCCCAGATCAGACACGAGCGCGACCTTGCCCTTGGCCGTGGTCACGATCGGAACCTGCAT
Organism: uncultured Caenibius sp.; assembly: GCA_964468045.1. Classification (GTDB taxonomy): domain Bacteria; phylum Pseudomonadota; class Alphaproteobacteria; order Sphingomonadales; family Sphingomonadaceae; genus JAWKXU01. The sequence goes on from CAYXTO010000013.1 coordinate 66,199, forward strand.
GCCCGGCGTATGGGAAGGAACATGCAGGACGTGGATGCCATCCACGAAATCGAAATCGCCCTCGACCAGGCGCAGACCCTTGGGGCGCTTGCGGCTCAGAAGCTCGGCCATGATGTGGCCCTTGAAGAAAGGCCGCTGGCTCGGCGTCGGATCGATCGCGTGGAACAGTTCCTCGCGCTGCACCACGACGCAGGCATTGGGAAACAGGTCGGTGTTGTCGGCATGGTCGAAATGCATGTGGGTCAGGATGACATGGCTGATATCGTCCGGGGTCAGCCCATGTTCGGCAAGGCGTGCGCGCAAGGCCGCGTGGCCGCCGCCCCAGCCGCTCACCTTCAGCATCTCCTCGATCCGGGCGATATCGGTCATCCCGCTATCGACCAGGAAATGCTGCTTGCCGTCGGTCACGAGCCAGACGTGAATGGGGTCGCGATGGATCTTCCCGCCTTGCGGCAGATAGAGTTCACCAATCCTGAGCGAATGAACCTCGAACATCCCAACTTACCCGATTATTGCCCCGCGCCTGTTTCCGGGCGCGGGGCATTTGCATTTACTCGTCGATGACCTCGAACCGCTCGATGTCCGACACGCTGCCCTTGCGCTCGCCTTGCGTCCAGATCGCGCGGACACGGGTGCCCGGCTTGATCTTCTGCTTGGCGCTTTCAAGGTCCTCGATATCGATCATGTGGATCATGCGGGTGGAAGCTCCATCGAGAACGATCTCGGCATAGACATAGGGCACCTGCCGGGTCTGGCCAAAGACTTCCATGTTGATGATCGAACATGCGCGGATCGTGCCGGTGTTGGCGCACGCCTTCCAGGTGCCGGTGCGCTTATGCGTCACGTCGTCGACCTCGCGCGGCGGCAGCAGCGCATCGTCGCCATTCGAGGTGCGCACGCCCATCACCCGTCCATGCTCGCGGATCTCGTCGAACATGCGGCCGTAATAGGGGCCGTAGGCATGCTCGTAGTCGAGAGTCATGGAATAGTCGATGACGCCAAGCGGTTCGGCTGGATCGGTCAGATCCTTGACCGCGCCGGCCGGCGCGTCGGCCGATGGGACGAAGCCGGCGATCGCCAGGATGGACGTGCCCTGGTCATCATCGCTCCATTTCGCCGCGACGCGCTGGCCGACCGACAAATCGCCCAGATCGGCAAGGATCTTGTGCGGGAATTCGTTGTCGCAGCCATCAAGGCGGATCAGGCCGATGACCTCGCCGTTCACGCGGGTGAAGGCGGTGAGAACACCGGTTTCCGGAACCTGGACCAGCGCCACGGGCTCGTCGCCGTTGACGGGCGAAAAGTCCTGCGCGGGGGCAACCACCTTGCCATCGGGGAACTTCGAGCCGACGATGCGGCGGTTCGGCATTTCCGCGAGGAACGTTCCGGCCGCTCGGCCAGGAGTCAGCGTGTAAGGCATGCTGATCTGGCTGTGGAAGGTCGGAAGATCGAGCGGGTAAGCTTCTGGTGCGGAGTACATCTGTCGTTCTCCTTAAGCGCTCAGCACGGCACAGCCGCGCAGGTTGGCCCAGCCGCCGCCCGACTGGACGAGTGCGGTCTTGGCGCCTTTGATCTGGTGGCTCTCGTTGCGGCCCATGACCTGGGTCGCCCCTTCGATCAGCCGGATAACGCCGACCGCGCCGATCGGATTGGCGCCCATGCAGCCTCCCGAGGGATTGACCGGAATATCGCCATCGAGCTGGGTGGCGCCGGAAGCGATCAGCTCAGCCGCCTGGCCCGGAGGGCACAGACCAAGGCTTTCGTAATAGTTGAGCTCGAAGCAGCTATAGGGCTCCTGCACCTCGACCACGTCGAACTGGCGACGCGGATTGGTGATGCCGGCGGCGCGATAGACGCGCTTCGAAGCGATTGCGAGCGGTTCCGACAGCATCAGCGAGCGTTCCGGGGCATTGTCCGCTTCGCAGCAATAGGCAATGCCGCGAATCCATGCCGGCGTGGTGGTCGAATGGTGCGCCACCTTCTCGTTGGCGAGAACGATGGCAGCCGCGCCGTCCGAGATCGGCGGCACGTCGAGCAGCTTGATCGGCCAGCACAACGGCCGGGAATTGAGCACGTCCTCGACGGTCACTTCCTTCTTCACATGCGCATAGGGATTGGCGATCGCGTTCTTGCGATTCTTGGCCGCAACCATCGCCGCGGCTTCTTCCGTATGGCCCAGCACCTCCATGCGCGCCCGCCAGTAAGCGGCGGAAAAGCCCATGATGCCGACCGCGAACTCACGACCCCAGAACGGATCGTAAAGCGTCGAGATCGAGTACTGAAGCTGGCCTTCGGACAGCTTGTCGTACGCGACCACGAGCGTGCGCTCCGAATAGCCGCCCGCGACCTGGTAATAGCCGGCAAGAGCGCCGGCAAAGCCTGCGCCGCCGCCGCTGGTGAGGCGCACGACCGACTTGCCCTGCGCGCCGATCGCATCGACTACCCACTTTTCCGGCTGGTTCACCGCAGCGAACAGCACGGGGCCGGTAGCGACGACCACCGTGTCGATCTCATCCATCGACAGCTTCGCGTCAGCCAATGCACGATCCACCGCCTCGCGGACGAGACCAGCCTGGCTGACATCGGTCCGACGGCGTGCGTGATGCGTCTGTCCGACGCCTACAATTCCTACTTCACGGCCCATGATCAAACCTCGAGAGTAAAGACGCAGTTGGTCTGCATCGCGACACCGCCGGTGCCGTGGACGACAGCGCGGCTCGGCGCGGCTGCGCCGGACTGGGGTTGCAAAAGCTGGCCGGACGCAGCCGCCAGACGCGCAAGACCCGTAGCCAGCACCGGATCGGCCGGCAAAGCGCCGCCCGAACGGTTGACCTTGTCGGACAGCGCCGCATCGAGACCCTTGCCTGCCTTGGCGACGCCGATGCCTTCCAGCGCCAGCAGCTCGCCAACGACCGAGCTGCCGCTGACCTCGACCACATCCGCTTCGGCCGCATTCCAGCCGGCCTTGGCCGATGCCATCGCGGCCGCGCTGGCGACCGAATCAAGCTTGCCGGCGCCACGTGCGGCAAAGGAATGGGTATCCATCGAAGTGCCCATGCCGGTGATGAAGACGGGCGGACGACCCAGCCGGCGAGCGATCTCTTCGGTGCTGAGGAGAATTGCGACAGCGCCGTCCACCGGGCGCGAGATCATCAGCTCTGTCAGCGGCGCGGCCCCTTCGCCCGATGCCAGCACGGCATCGACGTCGGGCACGCTGTCGATCGCGACCTGACCGCCTTCGGCGGCCGCGGCCCAGCGCTTCGCCACGACATCGGCGAGATCGCGATCCTTGACGCCGCTGGCATCGAGGTAACGCTGCGCCTGGATGCCGAGGGCAACACGCTGATTGAAACCGACGGGCCGCTGGTAGAACGGCTCCACCATGGACGACCAGTACAGGCTGATGTCGGATTCCGAAGGCTTGGAATAGGCCACGATCAGGCCGATGGACGAACCCGCGCGGAGCTTGTTCACGCCATAGAGCGCGCCCCACAGCCCGTCCTCCTCGACACGCGCCTCTTCCTTGTGATGGGCGCCGAGCGCACCAAGGAAGCCGCAGTTCGAGATCGAACGGCCATCGAGCACGTCACTGCCGGAGTCGATGATGAAATCGACATCGTCCAGCGTCAGGCCCGTGCCCTTGAACACATCCGTAACGACTGCGGAAATGAGGTCGATATGCTGGGCGCTATCCCATGCGGGACGCAGCTGGGTCATCGACGTCGAAATAATGCCAACGCGAGGCATGCTCATGATGCACCCCCCTGCGTTGCCGGCTCAGTCATGTTCATGGCCAACCTTCCTGAAAAACACCCTCTCCAAACTTCTCTCCAAATTTGGAGCGGCACGCGAAAAACCGGAGGGGGGAAGCCCGCCGGCATAAATTAAGTCGAGTGTCCGAATAGGAACGACGCCTTTTCGAGTCAACCCGCGTTTTCGAAATAACATCGGCTTTTTGAATGACAAGCGCCAAATGCTCCCAATCCCTGAAATTCAGACATCGCTAAACTTTGGAGAACGGCCCTGCAGGAATGCGGCAACACCTTCCTGGCTATCGCGAGTGGCCACCAAATCAGCGGACAGCGACTGCGCATCCAGATAGGCTTCCATCCAGCTCATGCCCTCGAGTCGCGACGAGGCGATCTTGCGGGCCTGGATCGAAGGCAGGCTCTTGGCCGCTATCGCCTCCGCCAGCTGCAGCGCCTTGGGCAACACCTCTTCACGGGGCACGACGTAATTGAAGAAGCCTGTCGGCTCCAATTCACGCGCCGTGTATTTCTGGCCGGTGAAGAGGATCTCCCGCATCTTCGCTTCGGGCATCTTGAGCATCGAGAACAGGCCGGCGCCTCCGCAGACCAACCCATAGTCGATCTCAGGGCACGAGAACTTCGCATCCTCCCACGCGATCCGCATGTCGCACAGCCCGGACAGGATCATGCCTATGCCGATGGCCGGCCCATTCACGGCGGCGATGACCGGCCGATCCAGATAATAGAAGGAAGGGAGCTTTTCATTGATGTAGCGATAGCGCTCCTTGCGCTTCGCGGTGTCCATCCCGACGAAGTCGTTGAGGTCCGCTCCGCCGCACCACGCGCGCGCCTCCTCCGGGGCGGTCAGAATCAGCACCCTGATCGCCGGATCCCCGGCCACGCGTTCGCTCAGGTCGCCGATATTCTCGTAAACCGACAAGGATACCGCATTCACCGGCGGCCGGCTGAAGGTCGCCAGGCCGACTCCGGAAGCCAGCAGATCGAGGCGCAAGGCGCCGAATTCTTCTGTCCTGACTATATCCATCTTCTCCCCGCATCGAAAACGCAATTTCCCGGCTGCCGTAACTGCACGTCCGGGACGGGTAAAGCCGAAAGACTTTTTGATTCGGTTTGACCTGTCTTGCCTCTCTTTCTACACCCAAGAGCGGAGGGAGAAGAATAAAATGGCGAAGCTCGCATCACGGTCTCTTGCAACCATACTGCTCATCATCGGCCTGATGGTCGGATTGGGCGGAGCCTGGCTCATCGTGCTGGGGGGCTCGCCCTATTATCTTCTCGGCGGCATGGCCGTGGCGCTGTCCGGGTTCTGGCTGTGGCGCTCCAACTCCCGCGCCGGCTGGCTCTATGCGGCCTTCCTGATCGTCACCGCCTTGTGGGCGCTGTGGGAAGTCGGCCTCGATGGCTGGCAGCTGACCGCACGCATCATCGGTCCGGCCCTGTTCGGTCTGTTCTTCGCGCTGCCCGGTGTGAGGAAGCAGATCGGCAAGAGCGGATGGGCCGCTGCCGCTGCCGGCCTGCTGGGTTTCCTGGTGGTGTTCGGCGCGGCCCTGCGCTCCCCGATGGAAGTGGCCGCGGACAAGGCACCCCAGGTGCGCACGGCGCAGACGCTCGGTAACGACAACGAATGGAGCGCCTGGGCCCGCGACAATGCCGGATCGCATTTCTCCCCCCTGAGCCAGATCACCCCGGCCAATGTCGACAAGCTCGAACTCGCCTGGGAATTCGACACCGGCTACGACCCGATGACCGATGCCGCGCCCAGTCCGCTCCAGGCGACTCCGCTGATGGTGGATGGCCGGCTTTACCTCTGCACGCAGACCAACGTCGTCTTCGCGCTCGATCCGGAAACCGGCAAGGAACTCTGGCGCTTCGATCCCAAGGTCGACCCGACCGGCGGCACCGCCGTGCGTACCTGCCGCGGCGTGACCTATTATGAAAGCCAGGCAACGGCGCCCGCCCAAGGTGCTGGTGCTGCTGGTACGGCGCCTGCCGCCGTGCCCTTCTGTGCTCGCCGGATCATCACCGGCACCTTCGGCGCGCAGCTGATCGCGCTCGACAGCGCCACCGGCAAGCCCTGCCCGGGCTTCGGCGAAAACGGCATCGTCGACCTCAAGGAAGGCATGGGCGAAGTGCTGCCGGGCTATTATCATATCTCTTCGGCCCCCACGATCGTGCGCGGTACGATCGTCGTTGGCGGCTGGGTGGCCGATAATCTGAGCGCCAATCAGCCGTCCGGCGTCATCCGCGGCTTCGATGCGGAAACCGGCCGGCTGCGCTGGGCATGGGACGCCGGCAATCCGGCCAACCGGAACGGCCCGCCGCCGGGACAATGGTATACCCGCTCGACTCCCAACAGCTGGGCCCCGATGAGCGCGGACGAGGAACTGGGCCTCGTCTATGTGCCTACCGGCAATCCCGCGCCGGACTATTTCGGCGGCTACAGGTCGCAGGCGAGCGAGACGTACGGCAGCGCGGTCGTCGCGCTGGATGCGCAGACGGGGGAGCCGAAATGGCATTTCCAGACCGCGCACCATGATCTTTGGGATTATGACGTCGCATCCCAGCCCACGCTGTTCAACTTCCCCGGCAAGAACGGGCCGATCCCGGCCCTGGCCCAGGCGACCAAGCGCGGCGAATTGTTCGTGCTGGATCGCCGGACCGGCACACCGCTGACCCAGGTCGTCGAGAAGCCTGCGCCGCAAAGAGGCAAGGTGCCGGACGATCGCCTCTCCCCGACCCAGCCGTTCTCCACCGGGATGCCCAGCTTCGCCGGGGATCGCCTGACCGAAAAGGACATGTGGGGCATCACTCCGATCGACCAGCTGTTCTGCCGGATCTGGTTCAAGCGGCTGCGGTATGACGGGCCGGTGACTCCTCCGGGGCTGGACGAGGCGATCGTCTATCCCAGCATCGGCGGCGGCATGAACTGGGGCGGCGTGGCGTTCGATCCGGATCGCCGGATCATGATCATCAATTCACTCTATTATGCAACGCTGCTGTCGCTTATTCCGCGGGTAGAAGCCGACCGGCAGATCGAAGCGGCAGGCAAGGCGGGCGACAGCCACGATCTGGCGCTGGCCGCCGCACCGCTGCCGATGGCCGGGACGCCCTATGGCGCTCGGGTGCGGGGTTTCACGACACCGCTCAACACGCTGTGCCACGCGCCGCCCTATGGCCGGATGACGGCGGTCGACATGGATACGCAGAAGATCCTCTGGCAACGTCCGGTAGGCACCGTCCAGGATAGCGGCCCGCTCGGCCTCAAGGTCGGCCTGCCGATCCGCATGGGCATGCCGGGCTTCGGCGGATCTCTGGTTACACGCAGCGGCCTGACGTTCTTCGGCGCCCAGAAGGAGCAAGCCTTCCGCGCCTTCGACACCGCGACCGGAAAGGAACTCTGGTCCACCCGGATGCCGGCATCCGGCAATGCGAATCCGATGACCTATAGCGGCCCCAGGAGCGGGCGCCAGTTCGTCGTGATTGCCGCCAGCGGTCACGTCACCTCCCAATCCTTGCCTCTGGGCCGGACTTTCCGCGCTTATGCCCTTCCGGAGAAAAAATGATGGCCAGCCTTGCAGTCAGCCCGTTCAGCCCGCCCGAACTGCTCGAGAAAGCGAGCAGTGACGATGCGCGGGAGTGGGTTCCAGCGGCCATGGACGGCGTGTGGATGCGTCCTTTGCTGTTCGATACCGTTGCTGGCGCATGGGTGAATGTCACGCGGCTGGAACGGGAAGGCTTCATCAGCCGCCATGCGCATCCCTGCCCGGTCCACGCCTATGTGCTGTCCGGCCAATGGCGCTATGCGGAAAGGGACTGGATCGCAACCGCAGGCAGCTACCTGCTCGAACCGCCGGGCGACATCCACACGCTGATGGGATTACCAGGCGGGTCGGAAACGCTTTTCTGGATTGGCGGAACGTTGGTCGAACTCGACGAAAACGGCAATACGACCGGCTATGCCGATGTGTTCACCCGCATCGAACAGGCTGCAAAGCACTTCGAAAAGGTCGGGCTTGGCCGCGATTACGTGAAGCGTTTCATTCGCTGACGTCGAACCGGTTTGGTCCAGGAAAAAAGCCGCGCCCGTCAGGACGCGGCTTTTTTTATTTCACTTCCCGGGTTTTCAGGCGTCGACCAAGGCCCCCTGACGCATCACGAAGCCTTCGTAACCGTTGGCTTTCACCTCCGCCACCTTCGCGCGGTAGGCGGGATTGCCGCCATTATACACCAGCAGGCGATGGCCCCGCTTAGCGCCTTCGCCGAACTCGCCCCAGAACCAGCTGTTGGTGGCGGTGGTGAGCAAGGTCTGGTTGGCGACATCATAGACATGCTGCGTCCATTCCTCCGCGGCGCTCTCTTCCGTTTCGATCCGTTCCACCCCATTGTCCTTCATGTACTGGAACAGGTCCGCGACCCATTCCACCTGGGCTTCGGAACAGCGCGGGATATTGCAGAACGTGGCACCGTTGTGCGCACCGACCAATGTGAAGAGATTCGGAAATTCGGGAATCTGGAGGCCAAGATAGGTGAAGGGGCCGTTGAACCAGGCTTCCTTCATCGTTTTTCCACCGATCCCGCGAATATCCATCTGCTTGATGCCGCCGATGATGGCATCGAAGCCGGTGGCATAGATGATCATGTCGAGATCGTACTTGGCATGCTCCGTTTCGATGCCTTCGGGCGTCATGCGCTGGATCGGATCTTCGTGAATATCCACCAGATGGACGTTCGGCTGGTTGTAGGCCTCGTAATACTTGGTTTCCATCGGCACGCGCTTCAGGCCGAAGCCGTGGTCCTTGGGAATCAGCTTTTCCGCGACCTTCGGATCCTTCACCCGCTCGCGAATCTTCTTGGCGATGAAATCGGTGATGTAGCCATTCACCTTGGGATCGGTGAACATGTCCGCATAATGGCCGACCCAGATGGCGTAGCCTGACTGGTTGTAAAGCTCTTCGAACAGAGCCTCACGCTCCTCATGCGTCGTACCTTCGGCCGTTTCGTACATGAAATCGTGCTGGAAGCCGGAATTGGTGTTTCCGCACTTCTCGAAGATCTTCGGATAGTTCGCCTTGATCTCGGCCATGCGCTCCGGCTCGATCGGCTTGTCGCACAGCGGCGCGCACCAATTGGGATGGCGCTGAAAGACATAGAGCTCGCCGGCCGTCTTGGCCACTTCCTGGATGACCTGAACCCCGGTTGCGCCGGTGCCGATCACACCCACGCGCTTGCCCGCGAAATCGACCTTCTGCCCGCCATAGCCATCGCGCTCATGCGGCCAGTAATAGGTGTGATAGGTCTCGCCCCGGAACAGGTCCATGCCCGGATAGTTGGGCATATTCGGATGAGAGAGCGCCCCGACGCAAGTCAGCAGGAAGCGGGACTTGTACACCTCCGCATTGTCCAGCTCGACCGACCAGCTGTTTTCCTCATTGTTGAAGATGGCCTTCTTGATCTGCGTATTGAACGTGATGTCCTTGCGCACATCCATCTTGTCCGCCGCCTTGCTGAAGAACTCGTTGAGTTCCGGCTGGGTGGCGAATTCGGTCTTCCAGTCCCATTCCTGCAGCAGCTCGGGCAGGAACGAATAGGGATAGGTGTAGGATTCCGAATCCAGCTTGCAGCCCGGATAGCGGTTCATCGTCCAGGTGCCGCCCACATCCCCGTTCTTCTCGAACGCATGGACTGAATAGCCCATCTTCCGCAGACGATAGAGCGTATACATCCCGGTGATGCCAGCACCGATGATGATGACATCGAAATCCAGATCAGACCTTTGTGCCATAAGGCATCTCCCAATTCAGCAGCTGTGCCGATTCCGGCTAAGCTCCGGGATATTCTAGCGCCTTGACCTTGATCAAGAAAGCGAATCTTTCTCGGCTTTTGATCAAGGCCTCGCTAGAGCGCCCACTCGCGCTCAACGTAGGGATACTCCTTCCCGGAAAACAGGAACGACTGCCCCAGCTCTATGAAATTGCGCTCGTCCTGAGCCGCCGTCAACCTGGCCTGTTCCACATCGGCGCCGCCGGGAACACGCGAGCGGTCGAACCACGCCTCGGCATGCCCGATAAACCGCCCCACTCCGAAGCCGAGCGCCGACGCGACCTGCCCGGTCAGCGGATAATCGCGGCGATGGACCTGATAATAGCAGGTGGTGCCCCGCGCGACGGCATGGGAGCGGACCAGCGGGCCATGCTCGGTCAGCCAATAGCTTTGGGCCTCGGCATCGGTCATGCCGGCGCGCGGCATCAGCGGAAAGGCGAGCTTCAGCAGCGGCGTGCGCGGCCGCGCGGCGACACGCCCGGGAGCGGAGGAAACCTGCGGAAATTCGTGCGCCAGCCAGCACAGCGATCCGGCCGCGTCGATAATTCCCTCGCCCGCCTGGCGGACCAGAGCGAGCGCAGAAGCGCCCCCAGAAGAGCCACAGAGCGACTCAAGCGCATCATGGGATGGCCACCAGAAGTCCGCCATCGCCTCGAACGGGCTGATCAGGCTGCCGCGCAACTCCGTTGCGATGCGATCGCCTTCCGCTGCATCGGGGTCGGCATGGAACTGGACGTAGCGGATCAGCCCGAGCTTCGCCTGCAAGCCCGCGACGGCGGGCCCGACCACATCCCGTAAGCCGGCGAAGAACGCCTCGGGAGCCAGCGCCGCATCGCGTTTCAGAAGACAGACCAGCCTTATCATTCCTACATCCCCTCCGCACGATCGAGGATAGCCCCGATCGCCTCAGATCACCGTTTCGAGCGGCGGCAGCTTGTCGCGGTCAGGATCGATCCCGTTGCCCTTGAACCACACCCGGCTGCGCAGCGCATCCTTCTCGCCATAAGCGAGAATTACATCCCAGGCACCGCGTGGCAATGGCTTGCGGCCTTCATCGCCGAGGATGACCCGGTCGATCGCATGGCCGAGCGTGCAGATGCCCCCATTGAGCGCATCGATATCGTACAGGTCGAGATCCGCCACCTGACCGAGCGCGGCGCGCAGACCGGCGGCCTGCTCATCATCCACCTCGGGCGCGAGCGCTTCGGCCAACTCGCGGATCATCCGGAAGGAACCGGCTTCGTAGCGCACGGCGTGCTTCCATTGATCCTTGAGCATGGCGAGATGGCCGACGATCAGGCGCACCTGCTCCTGCGCCAGTTTCTGGTCATCCGGAATGGCGGGAGCGACCACTTCCTGCATCGCCTTCATCATGTTCCTGAAGCGGACATCGACACTGGGCAGCATCAGATTTCCTCCTTGAGCATCTTGGTGATCTGTTCGAGGAAAACCGCGCCCGCCGAGCCGAGCCAGGTCATCACGTTTTCCTGATGATTGGTGTGCCCTTCGGCGACGCGCATCGCCTGGCCGAGATCCATCACCGCGCATTTGTAGGCGTTCAGCATCTCATACCAGCGCAACTTGACCGGATCGATCACATTGCCCGACAGCTGCTGATATTTTTCCAGAAACTCTTCGCGCGGGAGAAAGCCGGAAACGAGGAACTGCCCGTTGTCGTCGAGATAGCCGAACAGGCGCTGGATGGTCCAGGCGATGTCCTCATGATAATCGCCCAGATGGCCCAGCTCCCAGTCGAGCACGGCCGTGAATTGCCCGCTCGGCTCCTCGAACATGAAATTGCCGATGCGCAGGTCGCCGTGCACCACCCCGACCTTGTCGCAAACCGGGATGTTCTCCCGCAGCCAGCGTTCGCACAGGGTAATGATCGGCACGGGCTCGACTATCGCGTTCCAGTAAAGGCCGGACCAGAAGTTCAGCTCCCACAACGCGGCATCCGTGGTGCCCGCCCTCGGCCTGGCGAAGAGCGAGAGATCCTTCGAACGCCAGTCCAGCCCATGGGTCTTGACGAATGCATCGACGAACTGGGGCGTAAGCTTGGGCGCGATGTCGTCGAAGCGGGTGCCCATGCCCGACACGCCCTTGGCCCCGCCGCTGGTGGGCTCGGTCACCCCGGAAACGAATTCCAGGATGGAGCCCGCCTGATCCAGTATGTCGGCATCGACATCGACGTGGCGGATCGTGGCGACCGGCAAGGTGCCGATCATCGCGTTCTGCAATTGCGCCTCGCGACCGCGGCAGGATTGGGAAATCCCTTCCGGCGGATCCATCCGCAGGACGAGCTTCTCGCCGCCCGGCCTGTCGGCATGGGCCACATCGAAAATGAACTGCTCCTTGGAAGCCCCGCCGGACATGCGGCGCACGTTCGCGATGGTGGCGTCCTTGTAGCCGAGATGATCGAAATAGCGCTTGAGCATCGCCGCGATCTCGTCACTCGTGCGGGCGCGATAAGGCCCCTTCCGCCGATAGGCGAGCGTGCGCTCCAGAACCCATTTCTGCCGGGGGTCCATCGCATCGCGATCCCATGGATCGGCAAAGGTCTTATCGTCCCCTTCGCGGACTTCCTCTTCAAGCATCTGCATCTCCTTGGTGCCGGTCTACCCAGCCGGCCTGAACCTCGAGTGAAACTAGTTTCCGTTGCCGCGCCACGGGAAATTGAAGCCGCCTTCGCCCATGCCATAGCCGAGCGTGCCGTCCGCGAGCCGGAACTCCATCATCTGCTCGACCATCATGAAAGTGTCGAACGGATAGTGCCAATGGAACATCGGCTTGCCTGTGAACTCCCACAGGCGGCCGGTTTCATCCCATATCTTCCAATGGCCCGATTTGAAGCGGACGCCGTCTTCGTAATATTCGATTTCCTCTTCCATACGGTCGATCGCCATCCAGCGCGTGCCATCATGCAGGATTTTCTGATAGCTGTGCCCGTGGTCGGTGATGCCGTGGACGGCGACGCAGGCCATGCCATTGTCGAAGATCGGCCAGACGAGGCGATAATGGTGAAGCCCGGACCAGTTGCGCGGCCCCGCGCTGATATCGCGCCAGCCCGTGGTATCGATCGCCACGGTTTCGCCATTCTTCAGCTTGAGCGTACCCTTGACCGAGCACACGCCCTCGGGGTGGTAGAAACTCAGCTCGCGCCCGATCGCGTCATCGTCGCTCTTCTCGTCCTTGCCGACATGGATGCTGTCGCAAAGCTCGAACAGCTGATCCCACAAGAGATCCGCCGAGAAATCCTCATGCGCGATGGTGACCCTGCAGCTCTGGAGGGGTTTCTCGACCTTGAAGGTAATCCCGGCCAGGGTGACGCCCGGATCGGGCCGATCCTCGGTATAGGGGAGGTTCATGTTGCTGCGCAGGAACAGCGGCTTTCCATCGCGGAAGAAGATCGCCCAGCAATTGCTTTCACCGAGGTTCTCCAGAAACCCCATCCGGATGAAGGCGCCGCAGCCCGTGTGGCGGTCATAGAAATTGAAGAAGTAGCTCTGGTTCCATTTGCGGATGTCCGGATTGCGGATCAGCTTCTCGCAATCCCGCTGCAGGGCATCCAGAGTCAGCTCGGTCATGTTTCTCTCCCGTATTTGCGTTGCCCCATACGCAAAAGAGCCCCGGCCGTAAAGCCGGAGCCCCCATTGCAACCGATTTTTGTTCGGATCAGTTGAACTTGAAGCCGAAGGTCACGCCATAGGTGGCCGGCATGCCCGCGAAGCGAGCGGCCGAGTCAGCCGAGGAGATCACGTTGGTCCAGTAGTAGGTGTTGAAGATGTTCTTGCCCCAGACCATGACCTTCCAGGCGCCTTCCGGAGCCTCGTAGCCCAGGCGGGCGTCAACCGTGGTCCAGCCCTTGAGAGCGAACGGGTTGGTCACGCCAGCCGGCAGGAAGCAGACCGGATCGCCGGAGGTATCGACCTGGCAACCCTCTAGATACCTCATCCTGCGAGCACCCGGCTGCGAGTCGGACTTGGTCCGCGCGCTGAGGGTGACACCGAAGAACGGCGAACCGCCATTTTCGAGTTCCTTGCGGTAATCGAGGTTGACCGTGCCCGACCATTCCGGCGTGAACGGCAGGTCATCACCTGCGAAGTCGTCCGCAACACCCAGCACGTTGTAGTTGTACGGAGCCGCCGGGCTCTCCTTGATCTTGGAGTTCAGGTAGGTCACCGCGCCGCTCAGGGTCAGACCATCGGTCGGACGAACGGTCAGTTCGGCTTCCGCACCCCAGATGCGGGACTTGGGAATGTTGACCAGGGTTTCCAGGCCACCGAAGATCGCGTCAAGCAAGCGACCACGGATCTGCTTGTCCTTGTAGTCCATGTAGAAGCCGGCCGCATTGAACTGGACCGCACGGTTGGCCAGCGAAGCCTTGAAACCGCCTTCAAAGGCCGTCACCGATTCCTGCGTCACCGGCTCGAGCGCAACGAACAAAGCTGCCGCCAAGGTCGGGAAGGAACCTGCCTTGTAGCCACGTGACACGTTGGCATAGACCAGCACGTCCGGATTGACCTTGTAGTCAACGCCGACACGCCAGGAGACATTGTCTTCCTTCAAATTGCCACGGAACACTTCACCCGGCACGCCATCATAGTTGAGCGTGTAGCAGCCTTCCGGTGGGATCGGCGTGAACGGGTTACCGCTGATACCGCCCAGCACGTTGAAGAACTTGTTCACGTTGCCGTTGGGGGAAGTGTAGGAACACATCGCGTTCTTGTTCGAAGTGTCGGTGTAACGCGCAGCGGCTTTCAAGGTCAGCTGCTCGGTCACGTCGAATTCGAGGTTACCGAACACGGCGATGTTCTCGATCTTCTGGAGATTCCGCGCGCCCGAATAGTTGATGTAGAACAGGCTGGAATCGTGGCTGGTGTTGTCGAAATAACGCAGGCCCTGATCGTCCAGGGTCTTGCTCTTTTCGTAGTTGGCGCCAAGCAGCCAGCGGATCTGCGAAACCGGATCATTGGCCAGGCGGAGTTCCTGGTTGAAGGTCTTGATGAAACCGTCGTTCTTCTCAAGATCGTAGGTGACATAGGCCATGCCGTCGCCATCCACGCCCTGGTTCTGCTTGTAATGCGCGTAGGAGGTCAGCGAGGTCAGGGTCAGCGAACCGAGCTCGATATCGGCCCGCATCGCCGCCTGCCACATCCGGCGATTGGAATAGGGGTCAAGATTGGTCTGGCCCCACTTCGCACGCTCGACCGGATCCAGCTGGCCCGCGTAACCTACATCGTTGGACGCCACGGTGCCCGGATCGGAAACGAGCGTCGACCAATCGGCGATACGCGGATTGCCGAACGACCACAGCGCGCCCGGATTGCGATAGAAATCATGCAGGATTTCGCGTTCCGCGCTCCAGTTCTGGACGCGGATACCGACCAGCTGCTGCGCCTGCGGCTGCGACTTGTCGCGCCAGGCGTTGACGTTGAACGACAGCTTGACGGTTTCGCTGGCATCCACATCGAGCAGCATGCGGCCGGCGACATAGGACTGGCCGCCGTTGGTGTCGCGGCGAGTCGCGCTGTACTGCCAATCGTCGCCGTTCAGGCCGGTCACGGCCACACGGCCACGCACGCCTTCGGCCAGCGGGCCGCTGATGAAGGCATTGCCTTCGATCGTGTTGAAGCGGCCGTAGCTGATGTCACCGCCGGCCTCGAAGGTTTCGGTCGGCTTGTTGGCGATGTAGTTGATCGCGCCGCCGGTGGAGTTCTGGCCGAACAGGGTGCCCTGCGGACCCTTCAGCGCTTCGATGCGCTGCAGGTCGTAAGCGGCGTGCGAGGCAAGCGCCGGGAACGGCATCGGGATCTGGTCGAGATAGACGGAAACGGCCGGATAGACGCCCAGCGAGCTTTCGTTGAAGCCGACGCCACGCAGCGTCAGGATCGGCGTACCGGTGTTCGACGGCGCGAAGGCGAGGCCCGGAACCACCGAAGCAACGTCGGAAAGCGACGTCAGCTTGCGTTCCTGCAGAGCCGCACCGGAAATGGCGGTGATGGTCAGACCGACGTCGTTGAGGTTTTCCTCACGCTTGTTGGCCGTAACGACGATTTCGCCTGCATCCTGGGCGATAGCTACGCCAGGCACCATGATCATGGCAGTTGCGAGTAGATAATTGCGGAAATGCATCAAGTTCCTCCCTGAAGCGAACTCCGACATGAGTTCGGCTTTTCCAGAGAGCGGCTCGTAATTTCGGACGACGGATTGTCAACGTATTCCCGACAATGTTTCAGGAAAATACTCCAACGTGTTGCAAAAAAGGCGCAGCCGCTTTTCTACGGTGATCCTCGGGTCTGGAGTGTGATTTCCCCGCCGTGCCGTTCAAAGCAAACCAGGCCGGCAACGCCACGCGCTGCCGGCCCGATCCCAATTATGGCAAGGCTGGTTAGAGAGTGACGCCTTCGGGCAGGTCGAGCGCGACCACCGGGATCTCCCGCTGGCAACGAGTCTGATATTCAGCCTGGGCCGGCTGCTCCTTGGTGATGAAATCCCAATAGGCCTTGCGCGCTTCGCCGGTGATCACGCGCGCGGTGGCTTCGGAGCCGTTGGCGCCGACCTGGATGCGGCACTGCGGGTTCGCCTGCAGGTTGAGGAACCATACCGGCGGCTCTTCCGTGCCGCCGCGCGAGGCGACGATCAGGATATCGCCATTGAAGCGATAATATTGCAGCGCCGTGTTGCGCCATTCCCCGCTCTTGCGGCCGAGATGGTGCAGCAGCAGGCAGGAAACCGGGCCGCCCGGCGTGCCGATCGCGATCGGATCCCAGTAATGCGCCGCCTCCGGATCGGTGAGATATTGCTGCCGGTGCTTTTCCAGCTCTTCCTTCACCAGGTCCGGGAGAGCCTTGAACTCATCCTTCGCAAAATTTGCTGCGCGAACCTCATCCATCTTTCCAGACGACATCTCTCTACTCTCCCGATTTCGCTACGAAGAGCGAGGTAAACCGGCAGGGCCTGTCATTGTCAATCGATTCTCCTTCGGCTTTTGGAGATTCGCGCTGCCCCCTTGGCTTGCCGGGCGACAGGCTATAGGCGGGTGTTCCGCAAAACCATGGGCCATCAGCAGGCCGGACCACATCCAACTGGACGAGGATATGCCGACAGACATTCGCAGCAACCCAGACAAGGCCTGGATCGAAGCCGTTCGCGAGCGGTATGAGGTCGAACGGACGGTGGACCTCGCCCTCACCCGCAAGCTGGAGCGGCGCGGCGCGCAGACTTTCAGCATCGCCCAGCTCGATGAATTGACCCAGCGGCTGGAAGCCTTCCTGGCGAAGCGGCTCGAAGGACCTTTCGCGATTCGCAACCTGCGCGCGCTGACGGGGGGCAATTCCAAGGAGCAGTTCTCCTTCGAGCTCGACTGGAATTGCAATGGCGAGGCCCGCAAGGGCGAAAAGATGGTGCTCCGCCGCGAGCAGGCCGAATCCATCGTGGAGGCCGACAAGCTGAGGGAATTCCAGCTGGTCAGGGTGGCCGCATCGATGATGCCGGTTCCTACCGCCTACTGGCTGGACGAAAGCGGGGATGAGCTGGGCCGCCCCGCGCTGATCTACAGCTTCGTGACCGGAGTGCAGAAGCCGACCAAGTCAACCAGCAAGGTCACTGGAATCGGGATCAATTTCGATGCCGATTACCGCGCCGCGCTCGGGCCGCAATTCATCGATTACCTCGCGCGGATCCATAATTTCGAGCCTGCCGGGCACGACCTGTCCGCCTTCGATATGCCGCAGGTCGGCACCACTCAGGATGTGGACTGGCAGATCAACTGGTGGGCCAGGGCCTGGTTCGAGGACCGGCTGGAAGAGGTCCCGCTCATGACTATGGCCGAGCGGTGGCTCCGGGCCAACCGCAAGCCCCTCGATCATGTGTCGCTGATCCACGGCGATTTCCGCACCGGCAACTTCCTGTTCGACGAGGATACGCTCAAGATCACGGCGATACTCGATTGGGAAACCGGATATTTCGGCGATCGCCATGGCGATCTAGCGTGGGTCCTCAATCCGGTCTTCATCACCCCATCCGAAACCGGCGAGCCGCTGTACACTTCGCTCTTCGCACGCGACAAGTTCCTGCGTGATTACGAGAAGGCGAGCGGCCTCACGGTGGATGAGGAACGGCTGACCTATTATAATATATTCGCTTATTGGCGTTCGGTCGTGCTCACCCTGGGCGCCGGCCCGCGCGCGGCGGGGGCGCTCAAGACTCATCAGGACGTCGTGCTGAGCTGGTTCGCGGGGATTTCCTATCCTCTCATCGAGGCACTGCGCCGGGAACTGGACAAGGTCGTCTGATCGGCAGTCCAGCATGACAAGCCCGACACCGGACGGCTTCGTCCGCTTCGACAATCTGGCAGGCAATGCCTACATGGAAATGGTCGGCCCGCTGTTCATGCGGGTCGATTCCGAACGCGGCCCCTTGTTCGGCTTCCGGGTCGAGCAGCGTCACTGCAACGCCATCGGCATCTGCCATGGCGGAATGATCGCCACCTTCGCCGATATCTACCTGCCGACCCAATTGCGGTTCGATCCGGAATTCGACGACGGCTATACGCCCACGATATCCCTGACGCTCGATTTTCTGGGCATGGCCAGGGTCGGCGCATGGGTCGAGGGAAGCGGGCGCCTGCTCAGAAGAACCGGCCGGATAATCTTCACCGAGGGCCTTGTCACCGCCGATGGCGAACCGGTCCTGCGGGCGAGCGGAACGTTCCGGAAAGGCAAGCCGGGCGAGCGGGTCGATACCAACGAGCATCTGCAATCACTGGCGGGGACGTGGCCGACTCCGCCGCTTTCCGGCCCGGGGCCTTCAGTGCGCCGCCAGTGAAGTATCGCCCGCGGCCAACGCCCGCTCCGTCACCGTAGCCTCGCCTTCCGGCAGGATGATGGCGAGCCGCCACAGCAGCAGCAGCAAGGGCGGCATGACTAGGAAAAGCGAGAGCATCGCCATCTGCAGATTGCCGGTGATGTCGCTGATCACCCCCACCATGTAGGGCCCGAGACCGAGGCCAACGAGGCTGCTGGCCAGGGTCTGCACGGCGAACCCCGCCCCCCGCAGACGGGGAATGACCAGGTCCTGCGCGCTGGCGATCATGATCGGCGACCAGACCGTCAGCAGCATCAGCGAAAAGAAGTTCAGCACGAAGAACTGCATGACGCTGGTGGTGGTATATTGGACGATCGTGACGGCGGAGAAGCCGATCATGCAAAGGATCAGGAAATATATGCGCCCCGCGGGATGGCGCAGCTTGACCCAATCCCCGATCCATCCGCCAAGGAATGTGCCGAGACCGCCGCCAAAGACGGCTATCAGGCCGAGCGCGAGGCCATCTTCCGGCCCGAGCCCGAGATAGCGATTGCCATATACATAGACGAAGGCGCCGGTGGCGTAGGTATAGATTCCCAGCAGGCCGCAGCAGAGCGCGAGCAGGCGGTAAGTCTTCCCGCCCAGGGTGAGCGCATGGGTGACCGGATCGCGCAGCCTCACCGACTGGCCCCAGCTGAATGCCGCATAGGAGCCGATGCCGATGGCGAGCCACTGAACCAGATTGCTCGTCACGGTGAAGCCGGCAATGGTTCCGATCACGGCGCGCCGCTCTGGCGGCAGCATGTCTTCGATCACGACATGGACGACGAGACTCAGGGCCAGGGCGATCGCGAGACCCAGCCCATTGCGGCGCATGGTCGCGGCGTCCCCGCCCAGCCTGCGAATGCTGGCGATGCTCCAGGGCGGGAACATCATCTTCGCTTCGGTAACGACATTGCGGAAGGGATGCGGATCGCCCGGATGCGGATTGCCATCGAGTTCGCCCCGCACCGGCTCGCGGACCGTGAGATAGACCAGCAGGGCAAGCAGAATGCCGGGCAGGCCGACTATGATGAAGGCGGCTTGCCATCCCCGCATGCCGAACCAGCCCGGCCACCAGTCCAGCACATAGCCGCCGATGATCAGCGACAGGCCGATCCCGACATAGACCCCCGTGGTGTAGATGGCGAGTATCGTCCCCCGTATCCGCTTGGGGAAATAATCCCCCAGCAGCGAAATCGCAGCGGGGGAAGCGCTTGCCTCGCCGACACCCACCCCGAGCCGGGCAAGCCCCAGCTGGACGAAATTGCCCGCAAAGCCGGAAACGGTGGTCATCAGCGACCAGAAGCACAGGCCGATCGAGAGCGTCTTCACCCGGCTCCAGCCATCCGCCAGCCGCGCCAGCGGAATGCCGAACAGCGCATAGAACATGGCGAAGGCCGTGCCGTACAGCAGGCCGATCTGGGCATCGGTAAGTCCAAGATCGGCCTTGAGATAGGGGGCAAGGATCGTGATGATCTGCCGATCCACGAAATTCATCGTGTAGATCAGCACCAGCAGCACGAGAACGTACCAAGGGTACCAGCCCCCCTTGGCCGAACCGCTGCTCACGCTTTCCCCGCCCAAAGCCGTTTTCTCCCCAACCGGCCGCTTTTCGATGTGCTTCAGCGGGCCAGATATCCCCCGTCCACGGGGTAGTAGGCGCCGGTTATGAAGCTTGCGGCGGAAGAAGCAAGGAAAGCGACGGCGGCGGCGATCTCGGCGGGTTGCGCCAGGCGCCCGATCGGATGCAACGCGGCGATCTGGTCGAGATGTTCGAGCGTCGCCTTCTTCAGGAGCGGGGTTTCGACATAGCCGGGCCCGATCGCATTGACGCGAATGTTCCTGGATACGCATTCCAGCGCGGCCGCCTTGGTCAGGCCCACCACGCCATGCTTGGAGGAAATATACGGAGCTGCGCCATCGCGCGCGATGGCGCCCATGATCGAGGCGATGTTGACGATCGAGCCGCCGGTCTTCTCCATCGCCGGAATCTCGGCCTTCAGGCAGTAGAAGACGCCGTCCAGATTGATGCCGACCACCTTGCGCCAGTCCTCGATGCTGGTTTCCGTGATGGGCGCCAGTTCCGTGGAGATGCCGGCGTTGTTGACCGCGATATCGAGGCGGCCGAAGGTCGCCATCGCGAAACCGACCATCGCCTGGCAGGAGGCTGCATCGGCCACATCGACCCGGACGGACGCGGCGCCTTCACCCAGTTCGGCAGCCAGCTTCGCGCCGGCTTCCTCCGACAGGTCGGCGATGACGACCTTGGCGCCCGAAGCGCGAAAAATGCGGGTGCAGGCTTCGCCGATGCCGGATGCGCCGCCCGTTACCAGCGCAACCTTGCCGTTGAGTTCAAAATTCATGGATTTCAGCCCTTCATCTCGGGATTTTCGGCTTCGAGTTCATCCAGGAATTCCTCGATCGCCTTGTTGACCTCGTCTGGGTGAGTAATGTTGACCGCATGCGGCCCGCCTTCAATCAGTGTGACGCCGCGTGCATCGGGCACGCCCTGCGGCGTCCTGAGGCCCAATTCATGCGAAGTGGCGATATCGGCAAGGCCATGGATGGTCGCCACCGGCACCGAGACGTCCTTCAACCGATCCCACAGCGGGTCGATCGACATCAAACAGCCGGTCGCATCACGCACCTGCTGCTTGGTCATGTCGAACCAGGCCTTGTGCCAGTAATCGTGGTTGGCGCCGGGGCCGAGAATGAAGCTGGCAAGGAATCCCACCTTGCCCTGATCCGCCCCGTTCACGAACCAGTCGTCCATCGTGCGCACGAAGGTGTCGTCGCCGCTGTCCGGCACTTCGCCCGCCTGCGTGGCAAGCTGGACGATGCCGTAGAACTTTTCCGGCGCGAGCAGGGCCCCACGCATCCCGACGATACCGCCCTGGCTCATCCCGACATGGACGATCTTGCCGAGATCGAGCGCATCGATCAGGCCGAGCAGGTCCTTGGCGGAATCCCAGTAGTTGAAATCGCCTTGCCACTGGGTCTCGCCATGGCCCCGCGCATCCCAGGCGATGCAGCGGCAGCGCGACTTGAAATATTCGACCTGTTGGTCGAACATCGTATGGTTCATCATGTAGCCGTGGCTGAAGACCAGCGGGATGCCGGGCCCGCCCGTATCCTCGAACGCGATTTTCGCGCCGGATGGCACGTCGACGAATTGCACTGCCATGATTTCTCTCCCGCGGAATGGGCCGTATGGTGACTATCTGGTTTTCTGGTAGACGCGCGCCATGGCTTCCTGGGCCCTTGCGGTGATTTCGGCGCCTTCGAAGCCGGTGCCCATGACATCGTCGAAGCTGGCCAGAGTGGCGCGGTTGGTGCCCCGATAGTAAGGAATCACCTCCTCGGCGAACAACTGGTGGCTGCGCAGCGTCGCATCGTGCCGCGCCCAGTCCACGCCCATCAGCATGTAGCAGCCGAACCCGCCCGACTTCTCGATCAGCCGATCGATCTGCGCCCGCGCCATCTCCGGCGTCCCGATCACGGCCGCGCCGGTTTCGTTGAGCTGGTCCACCGCCTTGTCGCAATTGGACC
Organism: uncultured Caenibius sp.; assembly: GCA_964468045.1. Taxonomy (GTDB): domain Bacteria; phylum Pseudomonadota; class Alphaproteobacteria; order Sphingomonadales; family Sphingomonadaceae; genus JAWKXU01. Next base: position 88,185 of record CAYXTO010000013.1, read on the forward strand.
AATCAATGCCAAGGCCGGGATTGATGTGCTCGCGGTAATTCTCCAGCTTGCACATCCCGTAGCGCACCTCATCGCGCGCCTGCTCGAAAGTCTCGGCGATATGCATCGGACCCACCAGCCGCCACTTGCTGCGATCCGCCACGTGGCCGAACTTTTTCGATTCGGTTGCCAGGATTTCCCAGTGTTCGAGCAGCTTTTCGACGCCGACAGGGTTGGTTGCCGCCACCGACAGCAGTCCCATCCCGTACTTGCCCGCCAGCAGCGGACCCGAGGGCGAGATCACTCCCACCGTCGCCATGTCGAAATTGGTGTAGGGCAGCAGCTGCAGCCGCGCATCGACCAGGTTGAACCAGTCGGTCTTGCGGGTCACTCGCTCGCCCCTGAACAGCGGGATCAGCACTTCCAGCGATTCATGCAGCATCCGCCGGTTGTTGAGCGGATCGAGGCCGACCATCTGCGCATCCTGCACCAGCTGGCCCGGCGCCAAGCCGAACATCATCCGCCCGCGCGTCATGTAGTCCAGCTGCACGATCCGGTCCGCCACCATCAGCGGATTGTGATAGGGGATGGTGATCGCCCCGGTTCCCAGCTTGATGTGCTTGGTCCGCTCCGCGGCCGCCGCGATCGTCAGCTCCGGGCACGAGATCGTCTCGACCCCGCCCGAGTGATGCTCCCCGATCCAGGCCTCGTCAAAGCCCAGGCGGTCCAGGTTGATGATCGTCTCCATGTCCTGCTGCAAACCCAGCAACGGGTTCAGCTCGGGCCGGTGATACGGCCCCATGAAAATCCCGAACCGCATCCCTTCCTCGATAAACTTCATAATCCTGGTTCCCAATCTTCCGCCCGCGCATCCGCCCTGCAATCCAGGGCGGTATCCGAGCAATCCTCGGTTCTTCAGTGAGGGACAGGGAAGTTCCTGTCAATCCGAGTCCCTAGTGAATACCTCCTCAGATAGCCGAGATTCCCCCGTCGATGGAATAGCATGCGCCATTCACATAAGTGGCGGCTTCCGACAGCAGGAAGGCCGTGACATTGGCGATTTCGTCGCGCCGGCCGAAGCGCCGGCTGGGAATCACCGCCATGCGCGCGCGCGCGATTTCAGAGGGCGCCCCGGGCTTGCTGCCGTAGATCGAATCGATCATTCGCCCTTCGATCGGGCCGGGGCAGATCGCATTGACCCGAATGCCCGCCGGCCCCCATTCGACCGCCCCGGTCCGGGTCAAGCCGATCACCGCATGCTTGCTGGCGATATAGGGCGCCATGCCCGCCGCGCCCTTGATACCAGCGGTGCTGGATACATTGACGATCGACCCGCCATTCTCGCGCATCAGCGGAATCCCGTATTTCATGCCGAGGAATACGCCGGTCACATTGACGTCGACGACCTTGCGGAACACCTCCACATCCATCTCGTCCATGTTGACCGGCCGGTTCTCGATCCCCGCGCCATTGACCAGCCCGTCGAGCCGGCCGCCCATGCCGCCGAATGCCGCGGCCATCGCGCCTTCATCGGTCACGTCGGCCACAAATGTCTGCAGCGCGCCGCCCGCTTCCGACTGATCCGCAAGGCCGGCCAAAGCAGCCTCATCCCGATCGACCGCATATACGCGAGCCCCGAGCGAAAGGCACAATTGCACCATCGAGGTGCCGATATCCCCCGATGCGCCAATGATCGCGACGTGCCGTTCCTGCAGGTTGAACAGGTCCAATTGCTTCCTCCCTTGATCCGAAACCGGTTTGGGTTGCGGTTGAATTTCGACATCCCTAGGAAGCTTGGCGGCGCTTGCCCACACAAAAAAGAGGATGCCGATGATTCTGGACAGCGATGTCGATTTCCATCCCACCGACCCGGCTGCGCATGACTGGGCGGAGACCAATTATTTCGCGTTCTTCAATGCGGAACGCCGCATCTGCGGCCATCTCCAGGCCCTTTTCCGCCCCAATCTGGGCGTCGTGATGACCGATGTCCGCATCTGGCGCGGGCTGGTCGACCGTTCGCACGATGCGCTCTATGTCGCCAATCATCACCACCAGCCCGGCGCGACGAGCTTGCGCGAATATGCATTGGCCAGCGGGCTCAGCGTGAAAGCCTTCGGCCCGCGCGACTATCGCGTGGACTACACGGGCATCGACGACACCGAGATCCATTTCGACATCAACGCCATCATGGAGCCTTACGACATCTCCGATCCGGACATGGACCCCGTCACCAGGCGGCAGATGGACGGCGGCTTCGTTCTGGGCGAAGCCTATCGCGGCCATTGGGACATGCACGCGCGGGTGAAGGGGGAGATACGCTGCCGGGGAGAAATCATCCCGGTCGATTGCGTGCAGGTCATGGACCACAGCTGGGGCCCCCGGACCGAAGTGGAGCTGCCCGGCATGATGTGGCTCGGCGCCTATTTCCCGGACATCGACACCGCCGTTCACGGCTTCTTCCCGGCCGACCCGGTCCATTCGGACGAACTCGATCTGGCTCATGGCTATATCTGCCGGCAGGGCAAGGTCACCGGGCTGGTCTCGGCCAGGCTGATACTCTCGCGGCTCAATTATCTGCCGATCGCCGCGGAATGGCATGGCGAGGATGCCAATGGAGAGAAATTCAGCCTTTACGGCGCGTCCATCGCGGGCGGCCCCTGGCCGGTCTATCCCAGCGTCGATGTGGGAATTACGCTCAAGCGCTGGACGATGGGCGGCCATGTGGGCCATGGGCTGGCGATGGAGAATACATCCATGGCCTATCGCACGCGCCATGGCCTGGCCGCCAGCCAGGCCCCGCGCGGATGAATTCATGAAATTTGGAAAGGAATAGAGGATGCAACCCAGTTTCGATCTCCGGATCAGGACCATGAACAAGGCGTTGGCGGACGTCGTGCTGCCCGCGATCGATCCGGACAACAAGGCTGCCGCGGAACAGTTGCAGCTGGTGATCGGCTCGCTCAAGCTGATGCAGGAGCAGATCGATTACGCCAATTGGTATGAAATCGCGGACGGCCGTTCGATGGTCGCCATGGCCGAAAAGGTGGCCGAACTTGCCGGTCAGTCGCTGGGCAAGGAATTGGACGATGCCATCGCCGTCACACGGGATGTCGGGACGCGCCACAATGTCACGCTCAGCCAGATCCGCGATGCCAATTACGTGCTGCGCGAAACGCTGTGCGACGCGATCTCGAAAGTGCTTTCGAGCGTGGATGCGGAAACCGCGCGGGCAATTTCGCGGGCGATCATCGATCTGACCGAAGATCAGACGAGCCGCGAACGCGCCTTCGTCGCCAAGACGGGCTTCGACGTATTTCCGGACACGCTGAAATCGATTCGCGAATCCCTCGAAGCCGCGCCGGCCGGGTAAGGACGCGAGGACATGCAGGATCGCATCGCGCTGCGCGCCCGGCCCACCGACCGGTGGATTGCCCAATTGCGGGAGAATTATCCCGCCGAAGCCTCGATCGATGAGGCGCTGACCCGCAAGCTGAAACGGCGCGGGCAGCCCGCCTATCATTCGCCCAGCTTCGAGGAGGTCGGGGAGCGGCTGCATCGCCTGATTTCGGCGGGGACCGAAGGCGATATCGCCATTCGCGACCTGCGCAGCCTGACCGGCGGGGCATCCAAGGAGCAGTTCGTGTTCGAGCTGGACTGGATCGACAACGGCGTGCGGCGGACGGGCGATCGCATGGTCCTGCGCTGCGAACCGGCCGCCTCGATCGTCGAGACGGACCGGCGCCGCGAATTCGAGCTGATGCGCTTTGCAGAACCGCTGATGCCGGTGCCGCGAGTGCACTGGATCGACGATGATGGCTCCGTCATGGGAACCCCGGCGCTGGTTTCCTCCTTCGTCACCGGCGTGCAGAAGCCATCGAAGGTCACCTCCAACGTCACGGGCATGGGCACGCATTTCCCCAAGGCGCTGCGCGATCTGCTGGTGCCGCAATATGCGCGCTACATGGCGGCGCTCCACCAGGCGCCGATCGCCGAGGGCGATCTTCCCAGTTTCTCGAGGCCTGCGGTCGGAACGACCGAAGCCGCGGAGCAGATCGTCAACTGGTGGGGGCGCTGCTGGCAGGAAGATCTGTACGAACCGTCGGTGATTTCGCTGATGACGGAAGACTGGCTGCGCCGCAACGCGCCCACGCTGGATCATCTGTCGGTGGTGCACGGCGATTTCCGCACCGGCAATTTCCTGTTCGAGGAAGACACCGGGCGGATCACCGCGATCCTCGACTGGGAGCTGGGCTATCTCGGCGACCGTCACGCCGATCTCGCATGGGTTCTGACCGATCTCTACCAGACCTATGAGGACGGCAAGCCGTTCCATTGCGGCCTGTTCGACAGCACCGATGCTTTCGTGGATGCCTATGAGGCTGCGGGAGGGCTGCCGATCGACCGGAAGAAACTGGCCTGGCACAAGGTGTTCTGCACCTGGAAGCAGTACATCCTGTCCCTGGGCTGCGCCCTGCGCGCAGGCGACGGACTCACCCATCAGGACGTCCTGCTCAGCTGGCTTTCGGCTGGCGGCTACCCGATCGCCGAATCCCTGCGCCTGCAGCTCAAGGCAGCGGAGTGAACAACACAAAAACATAGCGAGCGCCCGGTATTGACGCGGAACGTCAAAGGCGTAATATCCGAACCTCAATCGGAATTCTGACTGGAAATGGTCCAGCACCGATAGTGTAAAAAGGGGAGCGATATGCCTCAGCGCAAAATTTCATTCGCCGTCGGTTGTTCTGCAATGGCGCTTTGCGCGCTACCGGCTCTTGCCCAAGCCCAGGACAGTGGTGGTGTGGGTGAGATTATTGTGACGGCGCAGAAGCGCGAGC
>CAYXTO010000014.1:0-92368 GCA_964468045.1 uncultured Caenibius sp.
CAATCCTCCTTACTTCACAACCTCAAATCTGTGCCATCGGTGCTGACGGGAAACATTGGCGCCTGGGCGCATTCCCTGATCCGGCCGCAGGAAAGCAAGCCGAGCTTCCTGCAGAAGATTCATGCGCCGTTCCGATCCTTTTTCCGATTGCCACGATTGCGATCACGGGCTGGAAAGGCCCACAAGCGCGGATATTCCATGTGAACTGATCGATCGGGCGACGCCGGGGCGGGGGGATATTCAGGTCGATCCTTGGCGAAAATGGCAAGTCCGCCAGACCGTTGCACCGGTTGCAGGACACGACCGCATATAACTTCGCAACGAGCCTTAACCAATCGCTAGCAAGTCCGACATATCGCGCCATATATATATATATATATCGTTCGCAAAATTTCGCGGGTGGTTTGCCCCTTCATTCGGTTTGCCGGGAGAGTCCAAAATCGAAAACGACGACCGAATGCATCAGCCAAGCTCTGTCGACGTGCCTCACGTCTATGTTGTCGATGACGATCAAGGAATACGCATATCGATATCCGCCCTGCTGTCCGCACTGTCGATCAGCGTGAAATCCTTCGCCGACCCTAATGATCTGCTTGATCATTGGGAACGGCTCGAACCCGGCATCATTCTGCTCGACATCCAGATGCCGGGTCGCAACGGACTGGACCTGCTCGAGGAGCTTCGCGCACGCGATTGCCATTGGCCGACCGCGGTCATCACCGCGCACGCAGCGATCCCATTGGCGGTGCGTGCGATGAAGCTGGGCGCCATCGAATTCCTGGAAAAGCCCTTTACGCAACCGCAGCTGGAAGCGGCGATCAGCGATGGATTGGAGCGCTTGCCGGCGGCAGCTCTCAAATCCGTCCGATACCGGCGTGCGCGCGAGCTGAGCCGTGCGCTCAGCCCGCGTCAGCGACAGATATTCGATGGCGTGGCGGATGGGTTGAGCAACAAGGAAATCGCAAGAAACCTTGGAATCAGCCATCGCACCGTCGAAGCCTACCGCATGGATATGATGAACCGCCTGGGCTTGCAGAGCCTGATGGAACTGATCGAGCTCAAGCCGATCATCGCCGAAATCGAACGGGACGATTGCTGACCGATCCTCGCCGGGAAATGGCGTGGAGCACATTGGTTCTCCGCCGAAAAATCGCCAGCGCCTTGCCGCAGGCAGCCGATAGCCGCCAGGAAAATTCCCCATCGGACAGGAAATCGGGCCGCCCGTAAACGCAACCTTTACCCTGATGAATTAACCGGGCGCGATGAATGAGGAGCCATTCTCGGGGTCAGCGTCTCATCCGGCCATGAAGGCATTCAGAAGCCTGGGCAGGCTCGTCTTCGAACGGGAAGAGGCCATATTCGCCCAGGAATACGCGCAATCGCTGTCGAGCCGGGCGCCTCTGCTCTATTGCGTGCTGCTGTTCAACATGGCGGTACTCGTCGCCAATTTCATCAACACTGCGCCCGCATGGCTGTCCATCGCCTGTCCGCTCGCCATTGCGCCGTTTGTCGTCCTTCGCGCGATCTACTGGCTCCCCTCGAGCGTCGCGCGCCGCACGGTGGCGACATTGCGTGCCGATCTGCGGACGATGACGGTGGTCGAGCCGGCGATCGCGTTGGTCGCCGTGCTATGGGCCCTCGTACTCTACAACTGGGGCAATGATACCCAGCAGAGCCTTATCCATTACATGGTGTCCATCACCAGCTTCGTCGCGATCATGGGCCTGACCCAGACTCCCAGCATCGCGATACGAATCGCGGCAGCCGTCATCATACCGTCCAGCGCCTGGTTCATGATACAGGATCACCCGAACGGAATGCTGGTCGCGCTGGCCCAGCCGGTGGTCACGATCCTGATCCTGGCGGTGGTCGCAAGCCATCACCGCGATTTCGTCAAGCTCCTGCAATCGCGTGCGGAGATCGAGGTGCGGCGCCGGGATGCCACGGAATTTGCCGAAATCAACCAGCATCTCGCGGCTACCGATTCATTGACCGGCGCACCCAACCGGCGCGCCATCCTGGACAAACTGGACAGGGCGCTCGCCGCGCAGCCGGACGATGCTCCCTGGCTCGCGGTGATCGATCTCGACGGCTTCAAGGGTATCAACGACACCTATGGCCATGCCGGCGGCGACACCGTTCTTTGTGCGGTGGCGCGGCGCATCGCCGGCAACCCCTTCGTCAAGGCGTTCGGCCGGCTGGGCGGAGATGAATTCGCCCTGATCCTTTCCGGGCACTTGTCGATGGAAGACGCGATTTCGGCCATGACCTTGCTTGCCGGTGATATCGAGGAGCGGATCGCCTATAATTCTGAGCTCCTCAGGATCGGCTGCTCGATCGGCCTCCATCGCGCCCAGCCCGGCAGCGAGGTGACCGATTGCCTGGAACGGGCGGATTCCGTCCTCTATCGCGCGAAGCGGCAGACGAAAGCGAAGGTGGCCGTCTTTGAAGCGCAGGATGAAGCCGCGCTGGAAGAGCGCAGGACCATCACCCGGGTCTTCAACTCGACGAACCTGATGGAGCAGATCTCCGTGGTCTTCCAGCCGGTTGTCGACATCGATACGGACCAGATCGTGAGCCTCGAAGCGCTGGCCCGGTGGAGCCCGGATGGTGAAACGTGGTACCTGCCGAGGCGGTTCGTAGATATCGCGGAATCGACCGGCCGGATCGCCCAGCTGACCGACGCCGTGCTGTCGAAGAGCCTGCGCGAATGTCCGGCATGGGAATATGGCTGCTCGATATCGGTCAACCTGTCCGCCGCCGATATCATCGGGGACGGTGCGCCGGAACGGCTCGCCAAGGTTGCGCGGGATGCCTGCGCGCCGAACGAGGCGGTTATCTTCGAGATCACCGAAGCGGCGGTCCTTTCCGATTACGAAGATGCCGCCGCCAATCTCGCGCTGCTGCGCTCGATGGGCTTCCGGATCGCGCTGGACGACTTCGGCACCGGCCAGTCGAGCCTCAGCCATGTCCATCGCTTGCCCCTGAACCAGATCAAGATCGACAGCAGCTTCGCCAGCGTGCTGGAAGTGAACGGTGAAGCCCGGGCGATCACCAGCACCATTCTTGCCCTGGCTCGCCAGCTCCATCTTGATTGCACGATCGAAGGGATCGAGACCGTCCATCAGCTGGCGGCGGCGCGCGCGCTGGGCGTGAGGCATGTGCAGGGCTATGTATTCGGCAAGCCGATGAACGCGGCGCAGGCCCTGGGGGCCTTGTCGAGCTCGCCCAATGCGGCGGTTCCTCATTCCTTCCATGAAGGCATAGTGCAGCTGCGCACCCTGAGGGGATAGCAATGCCAGCGCGTTGGGGTCGATACAGGGTGCCAAGAGCGCATGCGTGCCTCCAAAGTAAAGCCGTGTGCCTGTGTGATTAGAATGTGCCCGGGTAAGTACCGCCGTCGAGCAGCAGATTCTGGCCATTGATATAGCCGGCGAGATCGCTGGCAAGGAAAGCGCAGGCCGCCCCGAACTCCTCCGGACGACCCAGCCTTCCGGTCGGGTTGAGCCGGGGCTTCTCGGCCCATATCTCCTCAAAGCTCAGGCCGCGCGCGTCTGCCTCTGTCTGGGCGAGATGCCGCAAGCGGTCGGTCGCGAAAGAGCCGGGCAGCAGATTGTTGATGGTGACGCCATCTCGCGCGACCTGCCGGGCAAGCCCCGCCATGAAGCCTGTCAGGCCGGAACGGGCGCCGTTGGACAGACCCAGGGAAGGCAGCGGCGCCTTGACCGCGGAGGAGGTGATGTTGATGATCCTGCCCCAGCGGCGCTGCCGCATCCCGCCGATGCACTGCCGAACGAACTGGATCGGCGCGATCATGTTCGCGCGGACCGCCGCATTCCATTCCGCCTCGCCCCAATCCTCGAAATTCCCCGGTGGCGGCCCCGCCGCGTTGGTGACGAGTATGTCCGGCTGAGGCAGGGCGCGAAGAAGATCATTGCGGCCGCCTTCCTCCGTCACATCGGCCGCCAAGCCTTGTATCGGAACGCCCACTTCCGCCGAGAGCCTTTCGCAGGCCTCCTTCAGCCCGTTTTCCGATCTTCCGTTCAGCAGGACATTCGCGCCGGCCTTTGCGAGCGTGGAAGCGCAGGCAAATCCCAGGCCCTTTGACGATCCGCAGACGATTGCATTCCTGCCGGTCAGGCCAAGATCCATGAAAGCAACTCCTGGAAACAGAGATGGGGATAGCTGCATATCGGACCGGCGGGCCGCCGTTAACCCCGTGACGACGATCGAATCCGCAACGCTCGGATCGCGGAACCTCCCGGAAACTGGCCCGTTTTCCCTGCAAATGTGAAAAGGGAACATAATGGGCGACAACACCGATATTTTCGCGCGGCTCAAGCAGGATCACGACCGCCAGCGGGCTATCCTGGACAAGCTGGAGCAAACGCATGGCGACAGCGACGATCGCCGCGCCTGGTTCGAACAATTCACCATCGATGCCAAGAGCCATGCCGCGGCGGAGGAGCAGGCGCTTTATTCGACCATGATGCGCAAGCCGGAAACCACGGATGAAACCCGCCATTCGGTGGCGGAGCATCACGAGATCGAGGAGGCGCTGAATGACATCGCCGCCACCGACATGTCGTCCGATGCCTGGCTCATCAAGTTCAAGGAGCTGAAGCATCGTTACCTTCATCATATCGAGGAGGAAGAGGACGAACACTTCCCCGATTTCGCGAAATTTCTTACGGAAGAGGATACCCGGCACATGCGCGCCGTCTTCGAGCGCCGAAAGAAGGAGGAGGAGGCGGAGGCCGAGGTGACGCCGGAAAAGAAGGATGACGCCAAGGAATAAGCCACGGGGGAGGGTTGGCGGTGGAAACAGCAAGCGCGGAAAACGGGAGCACGTCTTCGGACATCGACCCGGACCAATCCGTCGAGCCGGGCGTATGGCGCTATGCAACGGCGGCCCGGGCGCATGTGGTGATCGATGGCGGCCCTTACTTTGAGCTGATGCAGGATGCGATGCTGCGGGCGAGGCAGCGCATCCTGCTGATCGGCTGGGATTTCGATACAAGAATTCATCTGGTGAGGGGGCGGCGCTGGTGGAATATCCGCAAGCGGGGAACCTACCCCTCCAGGCTGGGGGCATTCATCCCCTGGCTGGTGCGCCGCCGCAAATCCCTGCAGGTGAACCTGCTCAAATGGAATGTGAGCATCATCACCATTCTTTTGCGGGGAACGATGGGTCTCGATATCCTGCGCTGGCGTCTGGCACGGCGGATCCAGCTGAAGTTCGATTCCGCTCATCCGGTCGGGTGCAGCCATCATCAGAAGATCGTGGTGATCGACGATTGCTTTGCGGTGTGCGGCGGCATCGACATGACGGCGGGACGATGGGATACTCGCGATCACATTGAAGACGATCCGCGTCGCACGACGCCGAGAGGGCGCCCATGCGGCCCGTGGCATGACGCGACGATGATGCTGGAAGGGGAAGCGGCGGCCTGTCTGGGCGTGCTGGGAAGACGCCGGTGGGAGCATGCCGGCGGCCGGCCGCTGCCAATGTCTACCCCCCAGAAGGAAAGCCCATGGCCGGAAGCCCTTGAGCCCGAGTTCCGCGATGTGGAGATCGGGATTGCCCGAACCCGTGCGGAACATGGCGATTGCGGGGAAATACGTGAGATCGAGCAATTGTTCATGCGGCATATCCGCCGTGCCCGGCATTTCGTCTATATCGAAAGCCAGTATTTCGCGTCGCGGGCGATCGGGGAAGCGATAGCGGCCCGGCTCGCGGAGGACGATCCTCCGGAATTCATTCTGGTGATGCCGCTGACAGCGGAAGGCTGGCTGGAGCAGCAGGCGATGGATGGCGCCCGGATCCGGCTGATCCGCGCGCTTGGCGAAAAGGATCCCAAGGGCCGGTTTCGGGTCTATGTGCCCTATACCGGTGACACGCCGATCTATGTCCATGCCAAGATCATGATCGTGGACGACGAGATCCTTCGCATCGGCTCGGCCAATATGAACAATCGCTCGCAGGGGCTGGATAGTGAATGCGATCTCTTCATCGATGTTGCGCGGCCGGCCAATGCTCATGCCGGCGATGCCATCCGGGCGCTGCGCCATTCCTTGCTGGCGGAGCATTGCGGGCTGGAGCCGTCGGCGGTCGGCCCCATGCTGGAATCTTGCGGTTCCATGGCAAGAATGATCGACAACGCGCCCCGAGACGGACAAAAGACACTTCGATTGTTCGAGCTTCCCGAACTGGGCGAGATGGAGCAGGCTATGGCCGACAATGCCGTGCTTGATCCGGAAAGCCCCGAAGAGATGTTCGAACCCATCGGTCGCCGCCGGGGCCTTTTCCGGCGCGGAAGCATCTTGCGGCGGCCAAGAGGAAACTAAGGGGGTGACATAGATGAGCAGCCTGGAGGGCCCGGATGAGGACCAGCCCCATGCCAAGCCGCCGGTTCCTGAGGAAATACAGGACGCGATCCGGACCTTGATCCGCTGGGCGGGCGACGACCCGAACCGCGAGGGGCTGCTTGATACGCCCAAGCGCGTCGCGCGGGCCTGGAAAGAGTATTGCGTCGGTTATACGGAAGATCCGTCCATCCATCTTTCCCGCGTGTTCGAGGAAGTCGGGGGTTATGACGAGATCGTGCTCCTCAAGGACATACCATTCCAGTCCCACTGCGAACATCACCTGGCGCCGATCATCGGCAAGGCGGCGATTGCCTATCTCCCCGACAAGCGGGTCGTGGGCATATCGAAGCTGGCGCGTGTCCTTCATGGTTTCGCGAGGCGCCTGCAGATCCAGGAAAGACTGACCGCCGAAGTCGCCCAGTGCATATGGGACAATCTGCAGCCGCTTGGCGTGGCCGTCGTGATAGATGCCAGCCACGCCTGCATGACGGCGCGCGGCGTTCGCACGCCCGGCGTTTCGATGGTCACTAGCCAGGTGATGGGCACTTTCCGCCAGGATGAAAGAAGCCGCAAGGAAGTGCTGAGCCTGATGGGGTACTAATTCGACGGGATGACGGGAGGGAATGGGCGTACCTCCGTCATTCCCGCCCTTCGACTGGCTCAGGATAAACTGCCCTGCGGGCAAGCGGGAACCTAGAGCGAGTTGGAGTTAAACTGACTGGATCCCCGTTTTCACGGGGATGACGAAAGAGGGACTGGCGTACCCTCCTTTGTCATTTGTGCGATACGCTGTATCGATCATTTGCCCAATCAGATCCGAGCAAGGGAGAGAAGAAATGGCCAATGTCGTTATTGCCGGGGCGAGCAGGGGAATTGGCCTTGCTCTGGTCGAAGCATATGTGGAAGCGGGCGATCATGTGTTCGCCCTGTGCCGCGATCCCGCCGGCGCCGGCCGGTTGAACGATCTCGCCGGAAGCAAGCCGGGTGCGATCACCATCGGCCAGGTCGACTTTGCGGACGGCGGCTCGATCGACCGCGCCGCCGAAGCGATTGGCGATGCGCCGGTGGACCTGCTGATCAATGTCGCCGGCATCATCCGCATGGAAAGCGGGCCGGAAGACAGGAACTTCGACAACTGGCGCGAATCGTTCGAAGTCATGGTCGTGGGGCCGTTCCACATGACGCAGGCCCTGCTTCCCAATCTGGAGCGAGCCAGGGGCAAGGTGATCACCATTTCCAGCCAGGTCGGCGCCTCGACCTGGGGAATTGGCGGGTTTTACTCCTACGGCGCGGCCAAGGCCGCGGTAAATCGCGCGATGAAAAGCCTGGCGGTGGATCTCGAACCGCGCGGCATTGCCGTTGCCGTGGTCCATCCCGGCTACGTTCTTACCGATATGGGCGGGCCGGATGCGGAAATAACGCCGCAGGAAAGCGCCGGCGGAATTCGGGATGTGGCAGCCAGGCTGACCGTGAAGGACACCGGCCGCTTCTGGAAATGGAACGGCGAGCCGCACCCCTGGTAAGGCAAGGCTCGCCGCAAATTCCCTTCAGGCGGGATGGGCGGCTTTCAAAGCTGCCCGAGCATGTGTTCGGCTGAACTCACCTGGAATGCGCCCGGTTCTTCCACGTTGAGTTGTTCGACCACACCGTCATTCACCACCATCGAGAAGCGCTGGCCGCGTGTGCCGAGCCCGAAGCCCGAACCATCCATGGTCAGGCCTATGGCCTGGGCGAAATCGGCGTTGCCATCGGACAGCATGGTGATGTCCGAAGAGCCGTCGGCCTTGTTCCACGCGCCCATCACGAATGCATCGTTCACTGCGGTGCAGGCAATCTCATCCACGCCCTTGGCCTTGAGTTCGTTCGCCTTTTCCACGAAGCTGGGAAGGTGCTTGGCCGAGCAGGTGGGCGTGAAAGCGCCCGGGACCGAGAAAAGAGCAACCTTCTTGCCCGCGAAATAGTCGGTCGACTGGACCTTTTCCGGGCCGTTCTCGGTGACTTTCACCAGAGTAACGTCCGGCAGCTTGTCACCCACGGAAATCGTCATCACAGCATCCTTTCATAGTTCCCGTCAGGGCTATGCCTTGTCATTTCGGGAGAGCCGACGCAACCGCGATGATGGGAAATGGTTAATTCCTCTCAACCGTGCACCTTTAAGAAGGAGTAAAGGGTTCGGTTCATTCTCCGGCTTACGGGTATCGGGGCCCGTCGGAGACTTGAAGATGAGGGGTTTTAGCAAGTTCGCGGCCGGTCTGGCCGCTTTCACCATGATCGCAGGCACGACAAGCACACCTGCGCTGGCAGGGGATATCGCCAGCGCCGAAAAGCTGCGTAAACTGGATATCATGCTGATGGTGACGGCTTTGCGCTGCCGTCATTCCGCGGATGGGTTCCAGGCGGATTATTACAATTTTTCAGCCAAGCATAACAAATCGCTCAACTCTGCTGCGCATGAAATGCAAAGCAACCTTGAGCGGGAGTATGGACCGGCAGGGGCGAAGCGCGCATTGGACAAGCTGAGCGTGGGCATGGCCAATCGCTATGGGCAAGGCCATCCTTCCATGAATTGCGCCCAGTTGAAGGCTGCGACCCAGGAACTCGCGCAGCAGGGGGATTATGCCTCCCTGGTGGCAGCGGCAGACCGCATGCTGGCGCCCGATACGGGCCATGTGATGCTGGCGGCGCGCAATTGATCCACCGGCAATAAGCGGCCGCTGCGAAGCGCAGCGTTTGCTTAGTTTACGGTGACAGGGTAAGGGCGGCGTCCTGACAGGGCGCCGCCTTTCCTTTTGAGCGGTGCTCCTTTTTGCCATCGAATTTATACGGAGAACCTCGCAGTGGCCACCGCATCCAGCGCCCGAGTTTCAACTAGCCCCGAATATGTCGTGCGCGATATATCCCTGGCGGATTATGGCCGCGCTGAAATTGCCATAGCGGAAACCGAGATGCCGGGGCTGATGGCCCTGCGCCAGGAATATGGCGCCGAGCAGCCGCTCAAGGGCGCCCGGATCACCGGCTCGCTGCATATGACCATCCAGACCGCGGTGCTGATCGAAACACTCGTCGCGCTGGGCGCGGATGTGCGCTGGGCGACCTGCAATATCTTTTCCACCCAGGATCACGCCGCCGCGGCGATCGCCGCCCAGGGTATCCCGGTTTTCGCCATCAAGGGCGAGAGCCTTGCCGAATATTGGGATTATGTCGGCCGGATCTTCGACTGGGGTGACGATATCACCGCCAACATGATCCTGGACGATGGGGGCGACGCCACGATGTTCGCCCTGTGGGGAGCACGGCTCGAAGCAGGAGAGACTCTCCCCGATCCGGCCAATGCCGAGGAAATCGAATTCCAGCGCGCCTTGAAGGCTTTCGTGAAGGAGAGGCCGGGCTATCTCAGCCAGACGGTGAAGGCGATTCATGGCGTTTCGGAAGAAACCACTACCGGCGTGACGCGGCTTTATCAGCTGGCGAAGCAGGGCAAGCTGCCGTTCCCTGCGATCAACGTGAACGACAGCGTCACCAAGTCCAAGTTCGATAATCTCTATGGCTGCAAGGAAAGCCTGGTCGATGCGATCCGCCGTGCTACCGACGTGATGCTGGCCGGCAAGGTCGCCTGTGTCGCAGGTTTCGGAGATGTCGGCAAAGGTTCCGCGGCTTCGCTCCGCCAGGGCGGAGCGCGGGTTCTCGTTACCGAGATCGATCCGATCTGCGCGCTCCAGGCGGCCATGGAAGGCTATGAGGTCGTGACGATGGAGGATGCGGTCGCTCGGGCGGATATCTTCGTCACCGCCACCGGCAACGAGGACGTCATCACCGCCGAGCACATGAAGGCGATGAAGAACATGGCCATCGTCTGCAACATCGGCCATTTCGATTCCGAGATCCAGATTTCCGCGCTCGACAATTACGAGTGGCGGGAAGTCAAGCCGGGCACCGATCTGGTGACATTTCCGGAAGGCAAGCAGATCATCGTCCTGGCCAAGGGGCGGCTCGTCAATCTCGGCTGCGCCACCGGCCATCCCAGCTTCGTGATGAGTTCGAGCTTCACCAACCAGGTGCTGGCCCAGATCGAGCTGTTCACGAAGGGCGCGGACTATGAAAACAAGGTCTATGTCCTGCCCAAGCATCTGGACGAGAAGGTGGCCGCGCTTCATCTCGAAAAGCTGGGCGTGAGACTGACCAGGCTTTCGCAGGAACAGGCCGATTATATCGGCGTGCCCCGCGACGGGCCGTTCAAGCCGGATCACTACCGCTACTGATCGCATGGGCGCCGCGTCCGGGGTGTTTCGCTCGCTCCGGATGCCGGCTCCGCCGTTTCCCGTGCCCGGCAGGCAACCTCTTGTCGATACCGGCAACCCCGCCATTGTAATCCGTGCTGGGCCCGCATAGCGAAAGCCCGATGGAATTGACCCCTGTCGCGCTGGCGTTGATCGCCCTCCTGCTTGCAGCCTGGACCTTCGGCGCGGCGTGGCTTGCCTTGTCTGCCATGAACCAGGTGCGGAAGGCGGAAGCACATCGCAAGGCGGCGCGGCGCCTCTCGCGGATGATCGATGAAGCGCCCGCAATTCCGCTGCTGGTCCGGACGGATGGACGAATCGAGGCTCCGCCCCGGCTTGCCGCCTGGCTCGGGCTTCCCAGCGTGCCCGGCTATCTCACGGAGCTGGATAATGGCACCAACGGCATGGAAGAGGCGCAACTTGCCGAACTGACGCAGTTCGTCCGGCGCACGCAGAAGACCGCGGCGCCTTTCCACATGGTCGTCACGCCGCGCGGTTCCAGCAGGAGCCTGGCGCTGCGTGGGCATCTGGCGGATCCGCTGGTTTCGCCCGGCGGCGCCGCGATCGTCTGGTTCTTCGATTTCAGCGAGAGCGAAACGGAACTGAACGAGCTTCGCGCCCAGACGGCGCGCGCGCGCGAGGATTTTGCCGCGCTGGTGGGTCTGATCGAAGCCGCTCCGATTCCCATGTGGTTTCGCGGGCCGGACATGAAGCTGCGGCTCGTCAACAGCGCCTATGTGAAGGCGGTCGGCGCTGCCGACGCCAATGCGGCTGTTGCCGGGCAGGTCGAGCTGGTCGAATCCGTGGACGGGTTGACCGCCGCGCAGATCGCGCATCAGGCCCAGACGCGCGATCACCCGATCGAGCGGGATGTGACCACCACCATAGGAGGGCAGCGGCGCAGCATCCGCGTGAGCGACCTGCCGCTCGGTATGGAAGGGGTGGCAGGCTATGCGATCGATATCGAGGAGATGGAGGAGCAGGTCCGCGCCTTCCGCGCCTTCCGCGAGGCGCAGCGCTCCATGCTCGACCAGCTCTCGATCGGCGTGGCGCAGTTCAACATGGACCGCCGCCTGAGCTTTGCCAATCAGCCCTTCCATCGCATCTTTGCGCTGAAGCCCGGGGCGCTGGTCAACCCGCCCGATTTCGACGGCTGGCTGGTGATGGCGCGCGATGCGGGCCGCTTGCCGGAGGTGCGGGATTTCCCCGCATGGCGGCGCGAGCATGCCGAATGGTTCAGCCCCGGACAGGCGCGGGAGGAGGCCTGGCCGCTGCGGGACGGAACCCACCTCAGGGTGGTGGCGCAGCCCATGCCGGATGGCGGCCTTGTGCTGATCGCCGAGGACAGGACCGAGCAGCTTGCCCTGTCCGCGACGCGCGACACCTTGCTTCGCACCCGGACCGCGACTTTCGACAGCCTGTTCGAAGCCCTCGCCGTGTTCGCGCCCGACGGCAAGCTGCAGCTTTGGAACCGGCGGTTTGCCGCGGTGTGGGGCCTGGACGAAGCCTTTCTCGATCAGCATCCGCGTATCGAAAGCCTGCTGGAAAGGGTCGCGGAAAAGCTGACCAGGCCGGCGCAGGGCAGGACCGTGGGAGAAGCGGTGCGGGTCGCCACGCTCGACCGCAAGCAGAGGGGCGGCCGGATCGCACTGGCCGATGGACGGACCCTGGAATTCGCCGGAGTGCCGCTTCCCGACGGGAACGGCCTGCTCACGGTGCTCGACATCACCGATTCCCAGAAGGCGGAAGATGCCCTGCGGGAGCGCAATGCCGCGCTGGTGGAAGCCGATGCGGTCAAGACCCGCTTCCTTGCCAACATGAGCTACGAGTTCCGTACTCCGCTGACCTCGATAGGCGGCTTTGCCGAGCTTCTCCAGGCGGGCGTGGCCGGGGAATTGAGCGACCAGGCCAGGGAATATGTCGCGGGGATCCTCGCGTCGGTAGAGCGGTTGGGCGAGCAGATCGAATCCGTGCTCGACCTGTCGCAGAGCGAGGCGGGGCTGCTGCCGATCGCGGCCGAGGATATCGATCTCATGCCTTTCGTCACTCGCCTGGTCAGGGATCGGGAAGAACGGATCGTCGGAGCGAGCATCTTCCTCGAATTGCGAGGGGACAAGTCTTCGGGGAAGGTGAAGGGCGATCCGCGGCGGCTGGCCCGGGCCATTGGCCATATTCTCGACAATGCGATCGCCGCCACTCCGAAGCGGGGCAAGATACTGGTCGAGCTTTCGCGCCGGAAGGATGGCGCGCGCATCGTCATATCCGACAATGGAGCGGGAATGAGCGACAGCGATGTGGCGCGCGCGCTCGACGGCTTCCAGCTGGCCACCGACGGCAAGGCGATCGAGCGCCGGCAAGGGCTGGGGCTGCCCTTGGCCCGGCAATTGATCGAAGCGCATGGCGGCACGCTGCAGCTCGAATCCGAGAAGGGCGCTGGCACGACCGTGACGATCCACCTGCCGTGAAGCGCAAACTACCAGACCTGGAAGCCATGGAGCGGTTCGGCGCAGGTATTGCCTCCGCCCTTCGCCCCGGTGATGTCGTGGCGCTTTCCGGCGGGCTGGGGGCAGGCAAGACCACGCTGGCAAGGGCGATCATCGCGGCGCTGGGGCATGAGGGCGAGGTGCCATCGCCCAGTTTCGCGATCGTCGAGCTTTACGAACCTTCCGGGGTCAGGCTGCCGCTGGTTCATGCCGATTTCTATCGCCTGAGCCGCCCGGAGGAAGCGGAAGAACTCGGACTGGACGATTATCGGCAGGGTGCCGCCCTGATCGCGGAATGGCCCGAACATGCCGGAGGCTTCGCGGATGAGCCGGGATGTCTCGCCATTTCCCTGGAAATTTCCGGAGAAGGACGGATCGCCATTGTCGAACCGGGTGCCGATTGGCTAGGGCGGCTGCCATGACGACGACGCTGCCGGATGGCATCGATTCCTTCCTTGTGGCCGCAGGGTGGGGCGGAGCGGAAATACAGCCGCTCGCCGGCGATGCTTCGTTTCGCCGCTATTTCCGCATCCTCGGAAATGGCCATGGTCCTGCGCAATCGGCGATGCTGATGGATGCCCCGCCGCCGCATGAGGACCCGCGTCCGTTCCTCCATGTCGGCCAATGGCTTTCCAGGCACGGCCTGCGTGCCCCGGCGATCTATGCCGAGAATGCGGATCGCGGCTTCGTGTTGCTGGAGGATTTCGGCAATGCGCGGATGCGCGACTATCTCGAAGACGCCCCGCAGGACGAATATCCTATCTATCGGGCTGCGGTCGATACGCTGGCCGCGTTGCATCGGCTCCCGCCCGGGCCGTTCGATCCCTATTCGCTGGAGGTGTATCAGCGGGAAGCGGCCCTGTTTGTTGAATGGTTCTGCCCTGCCGCCGGGATCGAAGCGGATACGGCGAGCTATGCCGCCGCATGGCGGGAAGTGCTCGGCCCCGTGATCGAGCGGCAGAACCCCGGCGTTACGGTCCTGCGCGATTATCATGCCGAGAACATCATGCTGCTGGACGATGGCGGACAGGGGCTGATCGATTTCCAGGACGCGCTGGTGGGCCATCCGGCTTACGATCTCGTTTCGCTTCTGCAGGACGCGCGGCGCGACGTTTCACCCGAGTTGGAGCGCGCGATGCTCAAGCATTATCAGGCCGCGACTGGCGCGAATGGTGAGTTCGAAGCGGATTATGCGCGGCTGGGCGCGCAGCGCAACGCAAAGATCGTGGGGATATTCGCCCGCTTGTGGAAGCGCGATGGCAAGCCGCGCTATCTCGCCATGATCCCGCGGGTCTGGGATGCTCTGGAACGCGATCTGGCGCATCCGGCGCTCGCCCCGGTCGCGGCATGGTTCGCTTCGAATATTCCGGGCGCCATGCGGTCGGCGCGCGGGGGCGGTCTCGGATGAGCGCTCTCGCCAGCGATACCGCGATGGTGATGGCGGCAGGGCTTGGCAAGCGGATGCGTCCGCTGACCACGACCCGGCCCAAGCCGATGGTCCCGGTGGCAGGCAAGCCGCTGATCGATTATGCGCTGGATCGCCTTGCCGATGCGGGGGTCGCCAGGGCGGTGATCAATGTCCATTATCTGCCGGACTCCCTGGAAGCGCATGTGCTGGCCCGCAAGGCTCCCGAATGCATCATTTCCGACGAGCGGGACTGCCTGCTGGAGACGGGCGGGGGCATGGTGAACGCGCAGGCGCTGGGCCTGCTTCCAGACCCGTTCTTCTGCATCAACAGCGACAATCTCTGGCTGGACGGGCCGGAGAATGCGTTCCATCAGCTTTCCCGCATCTGGGATCCCGCTGCGATGGATGCCCTGCTGCTCGTAGTGCCGCACGCCAGCGCCGCGAATTTCGTCGGCAAGGGTGATTTCCACCTCGATCCGCTCGGCAAGATCAGCCGTCGCCGCAGCGGGAGGATCGCGCCGTTCATATATACGGGCATCCAGATCGTTTCGCATCGCTTGCTGCGGGATCCTCCCGAGGGGCCGTTTTCCACCAATGTGCTGTGGAGCAGGGCCATCGAGGAAGGGCGGCTCTATGGCACGACATTCCATGGACAGTGGTTCGAGGTGGGCGATCCGGGAGCGATCGCGCCAACCGAAGCCGCGTTGAAACGTGGCTGACCGATCCGGCCCGCAAGTCTACTCCATCGCTGCGCATCGCGGGTTTGCCGACGCGCTGGTTGCCGGGCTCCTGCCGCGTTATGGCGAGCAAGATATCGGCCTGGCCCGGTTGACCTTGCTGCTGCCGAGCCGGCGCGCGGCGCGGACGGTCAGCGAAGCGTTCATCCGTCTTGCCGGTGAAAAGGGATTGGGCGGTCTGCTCATGCCGCGCATGGCCGTGGTGGGTGATCTCGACCTCGATGAAACGCTGGGGCCGCTGCTGGATCCGATCGGCGCGGAAAGCGCCATTCTTCCGGCGGCCGATCCGACCCGACGCTGGTTGCGGATCGCCGAGATTCTGCGCGAGGAAATGGGGCAGGATGCGCCGCGAGGCAGTGCGCTGCTCCGGCTTTCCCGCCAGTTCTGCCGGACGATGGATCGCCTGCTGGTGGAGGATGTGGGGCCGGAACAGCTGATCCAGGATCACGTGATCGGGATAGTGGGCGAACAGGCCGCCCATTGGGTCGAAGCGACCAAGCGGTTTCTCAAGGTGCAGCACCGATGGCTCGGCGAGCTGGAAGCGCGCGGGGAAGTGGATGGCCCGGCCCGCCGCAACCGGCTGTTCGATCATGCCGCCGGTCGCTGGCGCGTCTCGCCTCCCGCCACCCCCATCGTGGCCGCCGGGGTGACGAGCGCCGCCCCGGCGCTGGCTCGCCTGCTGCGGGTGGTTTCCGAGCTTCCCGGCGGGGCCGTGATCCTGCCTGATCTCGATCTTTCGCTGGATGACGCGGTGTGGACGGAGCTGGGCCGCGCGGGCGCGCCGCAGGAGCCTGATGGCTTGCCGTTCGGCCCCGCCGATGCGGTTACCCATCCGCAATACCATCTCAAGCTGCTGCTCAACCGCATGGGCGTCTCCCGCGCGGAGGTCCAGCCGTGGCACAGGGCCGGGCTGGCGGCGGCCCCGCCAGAGCGAAGCCATGCGATCTCCAGCCTATTCCTTCCGCCCAGCGCGAGCGCGAGCTGGGTGAACCTGCCGGCAGAGCGCAGACGCCTTTCGGGTGTGAGGCTCGTCGAAACGGCCACTCCGGAGGAAGAGGCGCAAGTAGTCGCCCTGCTGGTCCGCGAGGGGCTGGAGCAGCCCGGGAAACGCATCGCCGTGATTACGCCGGACCGGGGCCTGGCAAGCCGTATTTCCGCGCATCTGCGGCGGTGGAATATCGAAGCCGACGATTCCGCAGGCCGTCCCCTCTCGCAGACTCCTGCGGGACGAGTCCTGCTCCTGCTTGCCGAGGTGATGGGCGAGCAGGCAGCGCCGGTTCCGCTGCTGGCGTTGCTAGAGCATCCGCTGGTCGGGGCGGGTGAAGGGCGCGCGGCGTGGCTGGACCGGGTCCGGGCGCTGGAACTGAAGCTGCGAGGACCGCGCTCTGCTATCGGCTTGCAGCCGATCGCGGAATTGGTGGGCAGGCTGGCCAGAACGGATCCCGGCGCGGGCGATTGGTGGGCATCGATCAGCGGCATTTTGTCCCCGCTCATGGAACTGGCCAGGAAGGACAGCGCGGACTTGGGCGACCAGCTCGATGCTCTTGCCCGCGCCGCCGAGGAACTGTGCGGAAGCGGCTTGTGGTCGCGGGAGGACGGCCGGTCGCTTGCCTCGATGGTCGAGGATCTGCGAAGCCAGGCTGCGGCGGTGGACACAGTGCTTGCTCCTTCGGATATCGCCGCGGTCCTGCGGGATGTCATGGATTCCATCGCGGTTCGCCCGCCTTATGGCGGGCATCCGCGCGTCGCGATCTATGGCTTGCTCGAATCGCGGATGAGCCGGGCGGATCTGGTGATTTGCGCCGGGCTGAACGAAGGAAGCTGGCCGGCCAATCCGGGTCCTGATCCGGTGCTGCCGCCTGCGGTGCTGCGTATGCTGGGGATTCCCGGCGCGGATTTCCGGATCGGGCTTTCCGCGCATGATCTGGCGGGCGCTCTGGGCGCGCCGGAAGTCGTGTTGAGCAGGGCACGCCGTGACTTGCAGGGGCCGACCATTCCATCTCGTTTCGTGCTGCGGGTGCGCGCCTTGCTGGGAGAGGATCTGCTGGCGCGGCATGTGGAAACGCAATTGCCCGAACTCGCCCGCGCGGTGGATGATGCTGCTGCGGCGGAGCCTTATCCTCGTCCGCAACCCAGCCCCGATCCCGCACAGCGCAGGGTCGAGATCAGCGTGACCGCGCTCGACCGGCTGCGCAGCGATCCTTATCAGTTCTATGCGCAGGCGATCCTGCGGTTGCGTGTGCTCGACCCGCTCGATGCGGAACCTTCCGCTGCATGGAAGGGAACAGCGGCTCATGAGATCCTGCGCCGCTGGCATGAGCGGGGTGGTTCGTTGCGCGACATGGCGCGCGAGACGCTGACGGAACTGAACGCCCATCCCTTGATGCGCAGCCTGTGGCAGCCGCGATTGCTGGCCGCGCTGGAATGGGTCGAGGCGGAAATGGCGCGGCGCGGCCTCGGCAAGCCGGTTGCGTTCGAGCGCGATGGTTCCATGAATGTCCGTGGGATCCGGATCTACGGACGCGTCGATCGGATAGATGCCTTGCCAGGCGGAGAACTGGCTATCGTCGATTACAAGACCGGCCGGCCCCCGAGCGGTTCCGAAGTGGCGGCAGGCTTCGCGCTTCAGCTCGGCACGCTGGGCCTGATGGCGCGGGATGGCGCTTTCGCCGGGGTATCCGGCGAGCCGACCCACTTCGAATATTGGTCGCTGGCCAGGAGCGCGAAGAGTGAGACGGGCTTCGGCTTCGTCGAGGAACCGGTGCTGGAAGGGCGCAAGAAAAGCGGGATCCCGCGCGAGGATTTCCTTCCCGAGGCGGCTCGCTATCTCCACGAAGCGCTGGATCGCTGGATATTGGGTGGTGAGCCGTTCACCGCTCGCCTCAACCCGGATGTTGCCGGCTATGCCGATTACGACCAGCTGATGCGGCTCGACGAATGGATGGGGCGGCAGGAGGATGAGGGGCAATGAGCGGGAAGGTCCATCCGCTGCATGGTTCGCAGCAGGACGCCGTCGATCCGGGGCAGACCGTGTGGCTTTCGGCTTCGGCAGGAACTGGCAAGACGCAGGTGCTTTCGGCGCGGGTGTTGCGGCTCCTGCTGCAGCCGGACGTCACGCCTTCGCAGATACTCTGCCTCACCTTCACCAAGGCCGGTGCGGCGGAAATGGCCGTTCGCGTGAATGAAGTGCTGGCCAACTGGGTGCGGATGAAGCCGGAAGCGCTGGCAAAGGACCTCAAGGCGATCGGCGCGGATTTCGGGCCTGAAATCCAGGCCCGCGCGCGCACCCTGTTCGCCAGCGTGCTCGATTGCCCCGGCGGGGGATTGCGGATCGATACGATCCACGCCTTTTCGCAATGGCTGCTTGCGGCCTTTCCGGAGGAAGCGGGCCTTGCGCCGGGCACCCGGGCGATGGAAGATCGCGACCGCGGTTTGCTCGCTCGCGAAGTGCTGGCCCGGATGCTCACCGATGCCGAGGCGCAAGGAGACGAGGAGAGCTTGCAGGCAATTGCCGATCTCAGCCTGCGCAAGGGGCCGGATGCGGTCGAAGCCTGGTTGATGCAGTGTGCGCAGGCACTTGAGGCCTGGACCGGGGCGGGAGCATGGACGCCGCCCTTGCGCCCGCGAGTGAACCTGCTGCTCGGGCTTCCGACGGATGCGGATCTCGCTTCCCTGCCGGACCTGTGCAGGGACGATGCTTTCGATGTCCGAGCCCTGCGACAATGCCTTGCGGCGCAGCGCGGATGGTCCGCGAAGACCGGGCAGGACTGCGCGGCGGCGATAGAGAGCTGGCTGGCGGGCGATGCGGTCCGGCGGATGGCGGCGCTGGATGAGCTGGCCGGCGCGCTCCTCACCCAGAAGGGTGAGCCGCGCAGCCTGAGTGCCATGCTCAAGCTCGATGCGGGCTATGGCGATGCGATCGGCCGGGTGCAGGCATGCCTTGCCGCCCTGCAGGAACGGCGGGCGCTGGTGGAACTTGCCGAATGGCTCACCCCCGCGCTCACCGTCGGCCGCAAGTTCGCCCTGGCCTGGGAGGAGGCGAAGACCCGGGAAGGTTTCGTCGATTTCGACGATCAGATCCGGCGCGCGGCGGAATTGCTGACCCGCTCCGGCATGGCGGAATGGATCCGCTACAAGCTCGACCGGCGCTTCGACCACATATTGATCGACGAGGCGCAGGACACCAACGAAGCGCAATGGCGGATCATCGATGCGCTGACCGGCGATTTCTTCGCCGGCAGCGGACAGCATGACGGCAAGCTGCGGACGCTGTTCGTGGTGGGGGACTATAAGCAGGCGATCTTCCGTTTCCAGGGCACCAGCCCCGAGAACTTCCGGGCCGCCCGCGACCGGGTAAGGGCCTCGATGGGCAGGGCTGCCGCCAATGAACAGGAAGCGCGGGGGCGGCGTCAGGCGCGGGAGCTGCTCGATCTCGGGCTCAGCCGTTCGTTCCGCACCGCGCAGCCGGTGCTCGATTTCGTGGATGCCGCCATAAAGACCATCGGCCCGGAGCGGTTCGGGCTCGCGGATGCGCCGGAGCGGCATGTCGGCGAGGAGCGGCCCGGCATCGTCGGGCTGTGGCGAGCGGTCGGGGTCGAGCCGGATGAAGACGAGCAGCTGCCCGAGGACGAGCAGGAATGGCTCTCCCGGCCGGATCGCCAACTGGCGGACAGGATCGCCGGTCAGATCGAAGCCTGGATGCGCGAGGGCTTCCCGCTGGTGAAAGGGGGCGCCCGCCGGGCCGGGCCGGGCGATGTGATGGTGCTGGTCAGGAAGCGCAAGGAACTGGCGGGGCTGATTGTGGCGCGGCTGCACGCGCGGCGAATCCCGGTGGCGGGCGTCGACCGCTTGCGGCTCGGCGCGCCGCTGGCCGTGAAGGATCTCATGGCCGCGCTGCGTTTCGCCGCCCAGCCGCTCGATGACCTGAATCTCGCCAACCTGCTCGGCTCGCCCTTGCTGGGCTGGAGCCAGGAGCAATTGCTGGAACATTGCTTCCGCGACAAGGGCGTTGCCCTCTGGACGCATCTGCGCCGGTCCCGCCATCCGGAGGTGGCCGATGCACTCGAAAGGCTCGGCGATCTGCTGGCGCGCGCGGATTTCGAGCCGCCCCAGGCCTTGCTGCACTGGCTGCTGGTGGGGCCATGGCAGGGGCGGCGCAAGCTGGTTTCCCGCCTCGGCAGGGAAGCGAACGATCCGATCGATGAACTGGTCAACGCGGCGCTGGCCTATGCCTCCGCCCACACGCCCAGCCTCAAGGGGTTCATCCAGTGGTTCGACGCGGGCGAGGGCGAGCTGAAGCGTGAGGCCGGGGCAAGCGATGGGCTGGTACGGGTGATGACGGTGCATGGCTCCAAGGGCTTGCAGGCGCCCATCGTCATTCTGGCCGACGCCGCCGGCAATCCGGATGCGTCCCTGCCGCGCGGCCTTTCCCTGCAAGAGCTTTCCATCGACGGTGGCACCGGCAGGACGCTCCCGCTCCCCGGCCTGAGCAAGGCGGAGCGGGTCGGCCGAATTGGCGAGGCGGAGGCAGTCGAGGCCGCAGCGGAGCGCGAGGAGCATTGGCGGCTGCTGTACGTCGCCATGACGCGCGCCGAGGAAGCGCTGTTCATTGCCGGGTCGCTGGGAGCGAGGGAAACGCAACCCGCGCCGGATAGCTGGTATGCGCAGCTTGCCCCGCTGTTCACCGCCTCGCCGCTGCCCGATCCGATCTGGGGCGAGCGGCGCGAATGGGGCGCTTTGGCGGACTTGCCCGAAGCGGTGGCGCCGGTTCATCCGGTGGAAGAGAGGATGGCGCTGCCGGAGTGGGCAATGCGGCCGGTCGGCCCTGAACCGCGTCCGCCCCGCCCGCTCGCTCCATCGGCGGCGGGCGAGGACAATTCGCCGGATCCCCCCTTTCCGCCGGGGGCCGGGGTGGAGGCAGCACGGCGCGGTGTGCTGATCCATCGCTTGCTGGAGCGTCTGCCGGAACTGCCGCCGGAGCAACGTGGTGCTTCCGCGCGGGCGTGGCTGAATCGCAATGCCGCCGATTTGAGCGAGGAGCAGCGCGAGGAGATCGCGGAATCCGCGCTGGTCGTCCTGGCGTCCCCGGACTGGCACAATGTGTTCGCCCCGGGCACCCTTGCCGAAGTGCCGCTGGCCGCTACTGTAGAAGGGCAGGTCGTGGCGGGCACGATCGACCGTCTGCTGGTGACGCCGGACCGTATCGTGGTGGTGGATTTCAAGACCGCGCGTCGCCCTCCATCGCGTCTGGAGGAGGTGCAGGGCGGCATTCTTCGCCAGATGGGCGCTTACGCCGCCGCCCTGCGGGAGATATATCCCGGGCGGGAGGTGACGGCTGCCTTGCTCTATACGCAGGTTCCCATTCTCATTCCGATCTCCGCCGAAGTGCTGGAACGAAACAAGCCTTCATATCTGGGGATACAGCAAAGCTATCCCGGCTGAGCCGTTGCGTTCGGCCGCAGCGATCCTAGATTGTGTGGCGAGAGCAAGGAGTAAGAAATGCCCACAAAAGCCGTTACGGACGCGAGCTTTGCCGATGACGTCCTCAATTCCGACAAGCCCGTCCTGGTCGATTTCTGGGCGGATTGGTGCGGCCCCTGCAAGATGATCGGCCCGGCTCTCGAGGAAATCAGCGACGAACTGGCCGACAGGGTGACCATCGCCAAGATGGATATCATGGAGAATACCAACATCCCGGGTCAGATCGGCGTGCAGTCGATCCCGTTGATGGTCCTGTTCAAGGATGGCAAGGCGGTTGCCCAGAAGCTTGGCGCCGCGCCGAAGAGCCAGCTCAAGAGCTGGATCGAAAGCGAGCTTTAAGCGAGCGCCGCAAGACGCGCGGCCAGGTCGTCCCAAAGCTTAGGGCTGGCCGCGCCGATCAATCCCGGAAGTGCATGTTCGTCCACCCGATAGGCTGAGCCGTCCAGGCGCGCGGCCTTGCCGCCTGCCTCGTTGAGCCAGAGCACACCGGCGGCATGATCCCAGGGCAGGGTGCGCTGGAAGATCGAAAGATCGTTCTCCCCCAGTGCGAGCCGGGGATATTGTTCGGCAGCGCAGCGCGGAATGTCGACCACGGTGTAGTAAGGGGCGATATGGGCCGCTATCGCCTGTCGCTCATCCTGGGCCAGGAACAACAGGGAAATGGCGGCAACCGGCGGCTCAAGGCCGCTCGTTCGGGCTGAAACCCGGTCCTCGCCGATAAAGGCTCCCCCGCCACGCCGGGCATGGCAGAAACGGCCCGAGAGCGGATCGTATAGCCAGCCGGCCAGCGTTTCGCCCGCGTCGGCCAGCGCAACGATGATGCCGAAAGGCGCCGCCCCATGCGCGAAATTATGGGTGCCATCCAGCGGATCGACGATCCAGCAGAGGCCGGAAAGGCGATCCAGCAGCGATGGGTCGGCGTGGCTGGCTTCTTCGCCCACGATCGCCGCTTCGGGCAGAAGCCGCATCAGCCCTTCTGCGATGATCTCCTCCGCCTCATGATCGGCGATAGTCACGAAATCATCGGCTGCCTTCTGGTGGATATCGTGATCCGCGAGCTTTCGAAAACGCGGAAGGATCGCGCGTTGCGCCGCCTCTTGCAGCAAGGCCCGGACATTGCCGGTGAGTGTGTCGGCGGTGGCGTTCACGTCAGCGGAATCATCACCTGCGAGGCATAGCCCGGCCATTCCCGCAGACGCGCGTACCAATTTTCCAGACGCGGAAAGGCCGGGCGCTCGATCGGCAGGTTGAACCAGGTATAGGCATACACCCCCAGGGGAATGTCGCCGATGCCGAATTCATGTCCCGAGAGCCAGGGCTGTTCTCCAAGATAGCGCTCCGGCACCGCCAGTAGTTTCGCGCAGGCGGCCGCCGACGCCGCGATGGCGGCTCGATCGCGTTCGGCCTCGGGCTTGCGGATGCAATGGAGGAAGGCATTGCGCTGCGCATCGGCATAGCCGGCCTGCCAATCCATCCACCGGTCCCCGACCGCTCGCCTCGCAGGATCGGCAGGCCACCATCTTTCGCCGCCATGCTGCGCGGCGAGATAGCGCAGGATCGCATTCGATTCCCACAGCACCAGCCCTTCATCCTCGATGGTCGGGATCAGGGCGTTGGGATTCTTTTCGAGATAGGCCGTATCCATGCCAAACTGGCCGCCGATGTCGATCCGGCGATAGGCCATGCCCAGCTCCTCCGCGAACCAGGCGATCTTCTTCACATTATGGGAATTGAGCCGCCCCCAGATCGTCAGCATTCACTCAGCTCCGGTAATCGGCATTGATCGATATGTATCCGTGAGTCAGGTCGCAGGTCCATACCGTTGCCGCGCCGTCGCCCAGTCCGAGGTCAACGGCGACTTCGATTTCGCGGCCCTTGAGATGCTCCGCCACAGGGGTTTCGTCATAGTCGGCAAGCGGGAGTCCGTTCCTGGCGGTCCATACCCCGCCGAACCCGATCGAAAGCTTGTCCCGGTCCGCTGGTTCGCCCGCCTTGCCCACGGCCATGACCACGCGGCCCCAATTCGCATCCTCTCCGGCAATCGCGGTTTTCACCAAGGGCGAATTGGCGATGGCAAGGCCGACCTTGCGCGCGCTTTCGTCGGAAACCGCTCCGGTGACGCGGATCGCAATGAACTTCTGCGCGCCTTCCCCGTCCCGCACGACCAGATGGGCAAGCTGGCGGCAGACATCGTTCAGCGCGGCCGCAAAGGCGTCGGCTCCGGCGCTTTCGAACGATGCGAGCGGTGCATTGCCTGCCTTGCCGGTGGCGAAGGCCAGCACCGTGTCGCTCGTCGAGGTGTCGCTATCCACCGTGATGCAGCTGAAGCTGCCTGCATTGGCAGCGGAAAGCAGCCGCTGCAGGAAAGCCGGTTCCACCGCGGCATCGGTGAAGATGTAGCCCAGCATGGTCGCCATATCGGGCGCGATCATGCCGCTGCCCTTGATGAAGGCGGCGATTTCCACCCGCTTGCCATCGACGATGGCGGAAGCGGTCGCGCCTTTCGCGAAAGTATCCGTGGTGCCGATGGTATTGGCGGCATCCTCCCAGGAGCAGGGCTGGGCGGCGAGCGCTGCGGCAACGCCCGCTTGAGCCTTATCCTTGGGCAGGGGCACGCCGATCACGCCGGTGGAAGACACGAACACCTGCTCCCGCGGGCAGCCGAGATGTTCCGCCACCTGGGCCATGATCTGCTCCACCGCCTCGCGGCCGCGATAGCCGGTGAAGGCGTTGGAATTGCCGGCATTGACCACCAGCGCACGCGCGAGGCCTTGCCTTGCGTTGTCCCGGCCAAGCTCGACTTCGGAGGAGCAGCAGATATTCCTGGTGAAGACGCCCGCCACAGCCGTGCCTTCCGCCAATTCGGCATAAGTCAGGTCACACCGGCCCCAGTCCTTGTATCCGGCGCGGGCGATACGCAGCGTAACGCCAGCAATGGCCGGCATCTCAGGGAAGGGCAGGGCGAGCGGAGAGGTGGCGATGTCCATGGCGGTGCCCTCTACTTCCACGTCGCGCGCAGGTAAATGCGCTTTCCCGGTGGACCTTTGACGCATCCATCCCTATCTCGGGCGTCGCAATGTTGCGCCAACTGCTCACTCTGCTTGCCCTGATCACGGGCCTTGCCGCCACCGCCGCACCGGCGGAAACACGGCTTGCCGCTCATCAAGGGGTGCAGGTCCAGGCGGCAACGGAGAAATCGGCCGTTGCGCTGGCGCAGCGGATTGCCCCGGTTGCGAGCCATTTTTCGGAAGCCGCAGGGCAGGCTGCGCCGCTCATTGCCATCACCCTTGAACGGCGGGCGCCGGGAACGCCCGCTGTCCGGATCGGGCTTGATCGCGCGCACGAGTAGGGCTTTTTCCCCGCTTCTCCAATTTGTGCGTGGCCGCGGCGCTGGAAGCCGAAAGCGGCTTTCGATCGATACATCATACTGACAGGAACAGACCATGCTTGGTGCCGTCGCCAAAGCCGTTTTCGGCTCCTCCAACGACCGTTACGTCAAGTCGCTCGACAAGATCGTGCGCGTGATCAATGCGCTTGAACCGCAGCTCGAAGCGCTGACGGACGCGGAGCTTTCCGCGCAGACCGACAAGTTTCGCGACCAGCTTGCAGCCGGCGCGACGCTGGACGGCATTCTTCCGGAAGCCTTCGCCACCGTTCGCGAGGCAGCCCGCCGCGTGCTGGGCATGCGCCATTTCGACGTCCAGATGGTGGGCGGCATCGTGCTGCATCGTGGCGAAATCGCCGAAATGCGCACGGGCGAGGGCAAGACCCTGGTCGCGACGCTCGCCACCTATCTCAACGCGATCGAGGGCAAGGGCGTCCACGTCGTCACGGTGAATGATTATCTCGCTACGCGCGACGCGGAATGGATGGGGCAGATCCACCGGTTTCTCGGCCTTTCGGTCGGCACGATCATTCCGGGCAAGAACGAGTTCGAGCGGCGCGAAGCCTACGCCGCGGATATCACATACGGCACCAACAACGAGTTCGGCTTCGATTACCTGCGCGACAATATGAAGCATGAGCGCAATCAGATGGTGCAGCGCCCGTTCAATTACGCCATCGTTGACGAGGTGGACTCGATCCTGATCGACGAAGCGCGGACCCCGTTGATCATTTCCGGACCGACCGAGGACAAGTCCGACCTGTATGTCGCGGTCGACGAGGTCGTGGGGCAGATCGGGCCCGAATATTACGAGGCGGACGAGAAGGCGAAGAGCGTCACCCTGACCGAGGATGGCGTGGAACTGGCCGAGCGGATGCTTGAGGCAGCAGGCCTGCTGGCGACCTCCAACCTCTACGATGTCGAGAATACGCAGGTCGTGCATCATCTGGACCAGGCCTTGCGCGCCAATGTGATGTTCAAGCGCGATATCGATTACATCGTGAAGGACGAGAAGGTCGTCATCATCGACGAGTTCACCGGCCGCATGATGGATGGGCGGCGCTGGTCGAACGGCCTGCACCAGGCGGTCGAGGCCAAGGAAAGGGTGAAGATCGAGCCGGAGAACCAGACCATGGCTTCGATCACCTTCCAGAACTACTTCCGGATGTATCCCAAGCTTTCGGGGATGACCGGCACGGCCGCCACGGAAGCGGCGGAATTCTACGACATCTACAAGATGAACGTCGTCACCATTCCGACCAATCTTCCGGTGCAACGTATCGATGAAGAGGATGAATTCTACAAGAATACCAACGACAAGTTTCGCGCCATCGCCAAGGCCATCCGGGAGAAAAACGAGATCGGCCAGCCGGTTCTGGTCGGCACGGTTTCCATCGAGAAATCGGAGCTCCTGTCCCAATTCCTCAAGGAAGAAGGCGTTCAACACGCCGTGCTGAATGCGCGTTTCCATGAAATGGAAGCCCATATCGTGGCTCAGGCGGGCCGGCTGGGCGCCGTGACCATCGCCACCAACATGGCGGGCCGCGGCACCGACATCCAGCTGGGAGGCAATGTGGAGTTCCGCATCGAGGACGAATTGCGCGATATGACCGAAGGCCCGGAACGTGACGCCGCGGTCGAGCGGATCAGGCGCGAGGTCGCTGAGGAACGGGAAGAGGTGAAAGCCGCAGGCGGCCTTTTCGTGCTGGGCACGGAGCGCCATGAAAGCCGCCGCATTGACAACCAGCTGCGCGGCCGGTCGGGGCGCCAGGGCGACCCGGGCCTTTCGCGTTTCTATCTGTGTCTCGAAGACGACCTGCTGCGCATCTTCGGACCTGACACGCTGTTTGCGCGGATGATGAATTCGAATCTGGCGGACGGTGAGGCGATCGGATCCAAATGGCTGTCAAAGGCGATCGAAACGGCCCAAAAGAAGGTGGAGGCCCGCAACTACGACATCCGCAAGCAGGTGGTGGAATACGACGACGTGATGAACGACCAGCGCAAGGTCGTTTATGAACAGCGCGCGGAAATCATGGATTCGGAGACGGTCGACGATGTCGTGTTCGAAATGCGGCAGGACACCGTGAATACACTCGTCGCGGATTCCTGTCCCGCCGGCTCTTATCCCGAGCAGTGGAATATCGATGAGCTGAAAGCGAAGGTTTCCGACGTTCTCGGACTGGAACCGCCGCTCGACGACTGGATGCAGGAAGATGCGCTTGAGTCGGAAATCATCGAGGAACGCATTGCGCAGCTCGCCGACGCGAAGATGGAAAGCAAGATCGCATCAACTGATCTGAATATCTGGCGGCAGGTCGAAAAGAGCATTCTTCTCGACCGGCTGGATTATCATTGGAAGGAGCATCTCGCTACGCTGGATGCCTTGCGGCAGGTCGTGTTCCTTCGTGCCTATGCGCAGAAGCAGCCGATCAACGAGTATAAGCGGGAAGCGTTTGGCCTGTTCGAACGGATGCTGGATACGATCCGGGAAGATGTGACGCGTATTCTCATGAACAGCGAATTCCAATTCCAGCCGCAACCCATGGACCTGCCGGAATTGCCGGACTTCCTGACCGGCCATATCGATCCGTTTACCGGAGAGAATGACGCAGCGGGGGTCATGCCGGGCGCGGAAGCCATGCTGGGAGCGCTTGCCGCCGTGCCCCAAACTGCTGGGGGGGCAGGTGGGGTAGCTACCGGAGACCCCTATGCCGGCATGAACATAAGTCGCAACGCTCCATGCCCTTGCGGTTCCGGCAACAAGTACAAGCATTGCCACGGCGCAGTCGGTTGATATCGGTCATATAACGACTGTGTTTGCGCGGTTGTTATATGCCGGATGACAAGGGCGTCCGGGAAGCGTGTGGCCTGAAATTTCTACGGGCAGGACCTAGTCGACGAAGGCGCGCTCGATCACGAAATCGCCAGGGGAGGCGTTCGATCCTTCCCTGAAATCCAGTTGAGTAAGCCGGGTCTGCATTTCACGGATCATGGCCATGCTGCCGCAAAGCATGATCCGGTCGTTTTCCGGATCGAAATGGCGCGGGCCGACCAGCGGATGCTCAAACAGCCTGCCGCTATCGATGAGAGTTCCGATCCGCCCGGTGTTGCGAAAGGCTTCGCGTGTCACTGTCGGAAGATAATGGAACTGGAGCAAAGCCTGATCCTGCACCAGCGGATCGCCGGCCAGTTGCCCCTCCAGCAGTTCCTTGAAGGCCAGATCGCTCACATGCCGGACGCAATGCACCGCCAGGATCTGGTCGAACCGTTCGTAAATGTCGGGATCGCGGATCAGGCTGAGGAATGGGGCAAGGCCCGTTCCCGTTGAAAGGAGGAACAGGCGCTTGCCCGGCAGCAATGCATCGGCAACGAGCGTTCCGGTTGGCTTGCGCCCGAGGAAGATCCTGTCGCCCTTGCCGATATTCTGAAGGCGGGAGGTGAGAGGGCCATCAGGCACCTTGATCGAAAGGAATTCCAGTTCGTCAGCATAGGACGGGCTGGCGATCGAATAGGCCCGCAACAGGGGGCGACCTTCCGACGGCAGGCCGATCATTACGAATTCGCCCGAACGGAAGCGGAAAGATGGTGGGCGGGTAATCGAAAAGCTGAACAGATGCTCGTTCCAATGACGGACGGAGCAAACCTCTTCAACTGACAGGGACGCAGAGGGTGCCAGATGGGCTGATGCGGCGATCCTGTCGCTCATCACTTCACTTCCTTCATGATTGCACCGGAAAGACCAGTTATATTGAAGCCTGCGGCGATCAGCTTGGCAGTGACGGTGGTCATTGCGCGGGCAATGGGAGATACCGCTTCCGCCTTGACCAGCAGTTCCAGAGTTTCCCGCATCCGATCCAGATCGCCATTGGCGAGATCGCGCCACATTCCGATCAGGATCGCCTCATGCTCGATGATGCGCTGGCAGTTGATCGGTGCGAGGGAAATGCGTTCAAGCCCGTCACGATTGAGCATCGCCATGGCCAGGTGGAAGTCCGGGAGGGCTGGCAGTGCATGCATGCTTGCAAATCCGCGGCTCAGGGCGAGCGGAGGGCATGTTCCCTGTTCAACCGCGTGTGCCCAGCCGCGCATTCCCCAGAGCAGGAACCTGGCCCCGTTACAGAGACGATCCACCGGCTGGTCTATGAACGTGTACATTCCTGTCTCCCCATTGTCGGCCACGCAACGTGCCTGCGATGCAAGGCCTGCAGTGCTCGCCGATCAGCATGCGACTCATCGAGTGTCAGCCAGATACGCTATTGCGAGTTAATTGCAAATGAGAAGATGAGTGCTGCCCGGGGTTTTTCATCCCGTAAAACGGAGCAAGACACTCTGGAATTCACTTAAACGACATCACCCCGACCGGGGATATCATGCAGAAATTGAATGAAGCCAGGGACGCAGCGTTTGCGCCCCTGATCCTCAGTCATATCACCGCTTCTTGGCAGCCTTGGCGGCATCCCATTCCGCCTTGGACAGGGCACCATCGCCATCCTTGTCTGCAGTTGCGAACCAGGTCGACTTTTTCGCGGTATATTCAGCCGCTGAAATCTGCCCGTTTCCGTCGCTGTCGGCGTCGGCAAGCTTGGCCGCCTTGTCGCCCAGTTCGGCGGAGGAAAGTTGACCGTTGCCATCCTTGTCCAATGCCGTCCAACTCGCCTGCACGGAGGCGTCATGTTCGGCCTTGCTTACAACGCCATCCCCGTCGGAATCCGGGCTCTTGTTGGGATTTGCAGATGCGGTACCTGCAATCGTCAAGGCGGCGATCGCACTTAAGACAACCAATTTCATCAAAGATCTCCTCTCGCGGAACTGTTCCCGTACAACAGAGCGAAAGAATATAGGTTTCCGGTGAAACGGGTAGGACGAGCAGCAGATGCGACAAGCGCAAGCATTCAGCGAGCGCCAGCGTAAGACGGCGCGTGTTTCAGTGGAGGAATAGTGATCGGCCAGCGAAGCGGGATGCATATACCCGAAGTCGTGTTATCCTCTCGGCAGATGCGATTTCCAGGGGGTCGGCCGCACATGGAAGATAGCTTTCGACGCAAGTTTGCGAGCAGTTTGAGCGTGGTGGCCTTTCTGGCACTGGCATGTTCGACGGACGCTCTTGCCCTGACCGTAACCGGCCTGAAAGATACAGGTCTCGATCATATCTATGGCAGCTATGCACCGGGAGGGAACTGCTCCCTGGAGCCGCGCCTCACTATCGATGAGACCGGCTTCACTTTCCGCGCCAGCGGTCGCACGGTGAAGAGCACCAAGGTTGAATATGCTGTCAGTTACATGGGGCAGAGCTATGATGGCATAGCGGCAGTCTTTTTCCCCTTCCCGATCAACGACAATAATTTTGGCCCTGTCATCATGATGGTGAACGATGGCGAAAAACGCGGCGTCATTCGTCTCGAAGCCGATGTTCCTCCCGGGCAACGCCAGGACCCTTTTCATGCGGCTCTTACCAGGGCTTCGCCTCTCTTGCTTTGTCCGGGCACCTCGTCAGCCGTTGCCGCTCCAGCGGCTCCTGAACCGATGAAGCAAGCCCCGGTGGCGGGGATGCCGATTGAGTGGAACAACCTTCCTTCGCTCGTGGGACGATTTCCGGGGAGCTACGACAAGAGCAATATCGATCTATTCAACGCCGGTGCAGTCGCTGCTGCGATCAGGTCAAGCCTTGGAGCGAAGGTCGACGTCCTCCAAAAAAATCTCTCGGTAGTATCTCCGCTTCAGCGACAGGGATCCCTCTATTACGTCTCGGGCAATGCCGACCATCAAGGTGGAGTGGAGCAGGCCTATGTGCTGATCGACGCAACTCGTCGCGCCGTCCAGATCGGTCTCTGGGAAAGGGGCAAGCTGACCGTCTATGCCCCAACTGGTACACGTATCCCATTACCCGCCGATCTCCAGAAGCTGCTGAATGAAAGCCCTCCAGAAGACGCCGTCGCCTTGCCGGGCACACCCTGGGAAGTCGTTCCCGTGCAAGGGCGATCGCCACTTGCCTATGTGGATGCAGCCGGATCACCCAATATCAAGGCTTTCAGCCTGTTTTGCGAGAACGGTCGTCCTATGATGGCTGTCCTCCTCAACAAGCCTGCAACGGATGCAACCCTAACGGTGACCTGGAATTTTGCCGGCAGGCTGGTGAACATTCCGGTCGGGCGGAGTAATACGGCAGGTACTTTCTGGCAGGCCAATCTCTCTGGCTCGAATCTGATCCCGATGCTCATGAGTCAGACCGACGCGGCCATGCTGCGGATCAATGGAAGGCTGGAAGGCGAGGCTCTGCTTGCAGGTGCGCCGGCAGCGCTGCGGACTGCGATGAAACCCTGCCTAAGGCTCTGATGCAGGCAGGAGAGGTTCTACTGCAAGAGGTGGGATGCCGGGTTTTCTCACTTCTAAATTTGCCAAGAAATACAAATGTTTAGAAGGAAAATGGCTCCCCGAGTTGGATTCGAACCAACGGCCGCTCGATTAACAGTCGAGAGCTCTACCGCTGAGCTATCGGGGAGCAGTCCGGCGCACCGGACGGGCCGCCTATATTAAGGGCAGCCGGCTTTGGCAAGCGCTGCCCGCAGGTCACGCGATAAATTGTTCCGTGACGATGCGTTCATCCAGGCTGTGCCCGGGATCGAACAGAAGCGTCAATTCCCGGTCGCGAGCAATTCGCAACTGCACTTCCGCAATATCCCGCAATTCCTTCTGATCCGCGACCGCGGCCACCGGACGCTTGTCGGGATCGAGGACGCGCAGGTCGATCCGCGAAAAATCCGGCAGGATGGCTCCGCGCCAGCGGCGCGGCCGGAAGGGGCTGATCGGGGTCAGGGCCAGCATTTTTGAATCGAGCGGCAGGATCGGCCCGTTCGCCGAGAGATTATATGCGGTCGAACCGGCCGGGGTCGCAACCAGGATTCCGTCGCAGAACAACTCGTCGATGCGAATCTTCTCGTTTACCGTGACTTGAATCTTCGCGGTCTGCCGCGTCTCGCGCAGGAGAGAGACTTCGTTGATGGCGAAGACTTCGTGATGCTTTCCGTCTTGCGTGAGGGCTTCCATCCGAAGCGGATCGACCGCGAAGGCCCGCGCTTCGTTGACCTTCCGGAGCAGGTCTGGCCGCCGTGCGAAACGGTTCATCAGGAAACCGACAGTTCCCAGGTTCATGCCATAGGCCGGCACGACCCTGCCATTATCGAGCATCTGGTGGAGGGTGTGCAGCATGAAGCCGTCACCGCCGAGCACCACCACCGCTTCCGCGCGTTCCAGCGGAACCCAGGGTGCTGCCGCCGCAAGCGACCTGGCGGCGTCCCGCGCGCGATCCGTGGGAGAGGCGAGCAACGCCAGGCTCTTGAAATCGTGTCGCACGCCCAAAGGTCTCCCTGTCCGGAATATCCGGCCCAATTGCGCGGACAGTATGAATCGTGGCGCGATTTGGCAACAAACGCCGTGAGGGGATGGGGGCAAAAGCGAAAGGGAATTCTAAATCTATCGTGCTATGGGCGGACAAATGCACGAAAAGTCCCATCCCGCCTTAGCTTTGGAGCGTGACGCGCTGACTGGCCTGGCCGGGCCGAACCATGCGCATATGCGGATCGCCGAGTGGGAAGAAGCGGCGCAACGCGCCGGCCGGATCGCACCCATTCATGCCATGATGCTGGGATTGAGACGGTTCGAGACGGTCAACCTGGCCTATGGCGAGCATGCGGGCGACAGCGCGCTGGTGGAAGTCGCGCGCCGAATCATGGAATTCGCCAACGAGGAACTGGACCGCGAATGGTTCGTGGCGCGCATGGGAGGTGGAAATTTCCTGCTTGCCGCGAACGATCCCTGCAGCCGAGAACGGTGGCAATGGCTGGCGGAGGCGCTTGCGGATAGCGTGGCGCACCCGATTCCCAACCGGCATGGCAGCGGCATCATGCGGCTCTGGCCGAGAATCGCCCTGTTGCGCGGCATGCCGGGGGAAGGGCCGGACACGATGTTCGATCGGCTGGCCGAAACGCTCAATCGCGCGCAGCGGCAATCCGGCCGCAGGATCCTGTGGGCCGACGGCGAACTGAGCCCGGTGGGGCGCAGCGCGACCCAGCTCGAGGCCGATCTGCTCGGGGCGCTCGATCGCGAGGAAATAGAGATACTCTACCAGCCGCAATATTCCGTAGCGGGGAACCGTTTGGTCGGGGCCGAGGCCCTGGCCAGGTGGCAGCATCCGGAACTGGGCCGGATCGGCGCGGGCGCCCTTTTCGCGATTGCCGAACGGGCCGATCATGTCGCTCAGCTTTCACGGCACATCGCGGGGCGCGCACTGGCAGGTGCGGTCGCCTGGCCGGATGACCTGCGCCTTTCGCTGAACGTGACCGCGGCCGATCTTACCTCGCAGTCCTTTCCCAACGAGATCGCCGCCGCGGTGGTGGAAGCCGGCTTTACCCCCGATCTTCTCACGCTCGAGATTACCGAGCAGGCCCTGTTGTTCGACCTTGAAAGATCGGCGGAGGCGCTCGGCAAGCTGGTCGACCTGGGCATTCGGATCGCGCTCGATGACTTTGGCGCCGGCTTCTGCAACTTCCGCTATCTGAAGCTGCTGCCGCTCCATTACCTGAAACTCGATCGCGTGATGGTCGATGAAATCGAAGAGGATCCGCGCGACCTTGCGGTGTTCCGCGCGATCATCGCAATGGCCAAGGCATTGGGCCTGAAAGTGATAGCGGAAGGGATCGAGGGCGAGGGGCAACTCGAATTGATCGTGCGCGAAGGCTGCGATTTCTATCAGGGATTCCTGCGCGCGCAGCCGATGAGCACGGCGGATTTCCTCGGATTTGTCGCAGCCGAACGCGGCAAGTGAAATAAGTGAAAATGGTGAAGCAAACCATTGCATCGCTACGCCGGGGCTGGCGCGGCAATCCGGCGATTGTCCTTCCGCTTGCGGCCTGCGCCTGCAGTGCCGGGCCGATGGTCGAGGTCGTCAGCCGGCAATATGACCATTACGAGATCGACCGTTTCGAGGCGCCGCCGATCGAGGGGGATGTGATCCATGCCATCGGCATCTATGAAGGCGGCTCCGATCACGGCCCGGGCCTGCACCCGCGCGAAGACGTCACGGTGGAGATCGAGGATCAGGGCGGTCGCCCGGTCTATCTTGCCCTGTCATCCTACGAGCCTGTCAGATGGAACATCACGGGGCCGGGCGCTGCCGCTGTGAAAGCTGTCTATCTGGCCGGTTATCACAGTCAGAAAATCGTCGGCGTGAAGAATGCGAAGGTGGTCGACCGATCCGCAGAAAGGGCCGGAGACCGTGATCGGGAAGAGCCTGATGACGGCGACTGGGGTGTGGAAACCACGCTATATTCCTATGCGCCGGTAAGCTGCACCTATACCTATGCCATGCCCAGCGGCGGCGGTTGCGCTTCGGCGCGGCAGTTCCTGGCCAATGCGCGGGCGTTGTTGGGCGGGCAGGTCGCCAGCTTTACCGGCATCTACAACGCCCAGCACTTTCGCATCCGGTAAGGGAAGCCGCTATCGCGCAGCCTTGCGTACTATTCCCGAAAGCCCCTTGGTGAGCTGGACAAGGCCGTTGAGGCGGCTCTTGGGATCGCCCCAGGCCCGATTGATCATCAGTTTCATGTCCGGACGCAGCTTGGCGGTGCCTTTCAGCCGCTCCACGTAAGCGATCAGCCCGGCCGGATCGGGGAAATCGTCCTTATGGAATGTAACGAGCGTGCCCCGCGCACCCACATCGATCTTGGCGATGTTGGCCAGGATCGCCTGATGCTTGATTTCGATCAGCTTGATCAGGTTGCCGGTGGGACCGGGCAGGGCGCCGAACCGGTCGATCATTTCCGCCGCGAGCGATTCTATCTCGGCATGATCTCGCGCATCGTTGAGGCGGCGGTAGAGGGCCATGCGGACGGCGAGATCCGGCACATACTCTTCCGGTATCATGATCGGCGCATCCACCGTGATCTGCGGGCTGAGGCCGGAGGAATCCCGCTCCAATCCGTTTTCGCCCGCCTTGGCCGCCAGGATCGCGTCTTCCAGCATGGATTGATAGAGTTCGAACCCGACTTCCCGGATATGGCCGGACTGTTCGTCACCCAGCAGGTTGCCCGCCCCGCGAATGTCGAGATCATGGCTGGCCAACTGGAATCCTGCGCCCAGGCTGTCGAGATCGCCCAGCACCTTGAGGCGTTTCTCGGCGACCTCGCTCAACGCCTGGTCGCGGGGATAGGTCAGATAGGCATAGGCCCGCAGCTTGGCGCGGCCAACCCGCCCACGCAGCTGGTACAACTGGGCCAGGCCGAAGCGGTCCGCGCGATGAATGATGATGGTATTGGCGGAAGGGATATCGAGCCCGCTTTCGACGATCGTCGTGGAAAGCAGCACGTCGTACTGGCGTTCGTAGAAGGCGCTCATCCGCTCCTCCACTTCGCTGGCCGCCATCTGGCCATGCGCCGTCACCGTTTTTACTTCCGGCACGCTCTGGCGCAGCCATTCCTCGATATCGGCAATGTCGGCGATCCTTGGCACGATCAGGAAGCTCTGCCCGCCGCGATGATGCTCGCGCAGCAACGCCTCACGCATCACCATGTCGTCCCATTCCATCACATAGGTCCGCACCGCCAGTCGGTCGACCGGCGGGGTCTGGATGGTGGAAAGCTCGCGCAGGCCCGACATCGCCATTTGCAGCGTGCGGGGGATCGGCGTCGCGGTCAGCGTCAGCACATGCACATCGTTGCGCAGTTGCTTTAGCTTTTCCTTGTGATTGACCCCGAAACGCTGCTCCTCATCGACGACGACGAGGCCGAGCCGCTTGAACTTGACGGATTTGGACAGCAGCGCATGCGTGCCGATCACGATATCCACCGTGCCGTCGGTCAGGCCTTCGCGGGTCTGCGATGCCTCCTTGGCCGGAACCAGGCGGGACAGCCGTCCGATCCTGATCGGAAAGCCGGCGAAGCGCTCGACGAAATTGGCATAGTGCTGACGGGCCAAAAGCGTGGTCGGGGCGATCACCGCCACCTGCTGGCCCGACATCGCGGCCACGAAGGCCGCGCGCAGCGCCACCTCGGTCTTGCCGAAGCCGACATCGCCGCAGACCAGCCGGTCCATCGGCTTGCCTTCCCCGAGATCGCCCAGCACATCCTCGATCGCGCGTTCCTGATCTTCAGTTTCCTGCCAGGGGAAACGGTCGATGAACTGGTTGTAGATCGCCTCCTCGGCGAGCAAGGCGGGCGCGGACTTGAGGGCGCGGAGCGCTGCGGTGCGCATCAGCTCATGCGCGATCTGCTGGATGCGCTCCTTCAGCCGCGCCCGGCGGCGCTGCCAGGCCTCGCCACCCAGCCGGTCAAGCGGAACGCTTTCCTCCGAGCTGCCATAGCGGGACAGCACGTCGATATTCTCGACCGGAATATAGAGCTTATCGCCGCCGGCATATTCCAGCATGACGCAATCATGGGGGCTTTTGCCGACCTGGATCGATTCCAGCCCGGCATAGCGCCCGATCCCATGCTCCATATGAACGACGAGATCGCCCGGATGGAGCGCGGAAAGCTCCGCCAGGAAAGCGTCCGAATCCTTCTTGCGCTTGCGCCTGCGGACAAGGCGGTCACCCAGGATGTCCTGCTCCGTGACCAGTTCCAG
This sequence comes from uncultured Caenibius sp., assembly GCA_964468045.1. Lineage (GTDB taxonomy): Bacteria > Pseudomonadota > Alphaproteobacteria > Sphingomonadales > Sphingomonadaceae > JAWKXU01. The sequence continues at coordinate 36,759 of CAYXTO010000014.1, forward strand.
CTCGTCGTTCGCGAAGCCGGTTTCCAGCGGCAGCACCATTGCGACTGGCTTGCCCCTGGCCGCAAGCCCCAGCGCATCCTGCCAGGTGTCCGCCAGACGGACCTCGGCTCCGGCCTCCCCCAGAATCGACGCGATGCGCGCGCGGCTGCCGGACGAGTAGGCGGCGAGCAAAGGCTTCTTGCCAGCCTTGCCCAGCGCGGCAAGGTGGTTGGCGGCTGCTTCATAGACATTGTCGCCCCGCGCCCGTTCCGCGCCGAAATCGCGCGAGGAAGCAAATCCGAAGTCGAGCACGCGTTCGCTTTCAGGTTCGGCGAAGATGCCTGCGCGATGGACCGGCCATTCCTCCAGCCGGGCGTTGAATTCCTGCTGCGACAGGTAAAGCGCGTCGGTGGCCAGCGGACGATAGCTGCCCGCCGCCTGACCTGCGGTTTCGCTGCGCGCGGTATGGTAATCCGCGATGTCGGACAGGCGCTCCTCACCGGCGGACAGGGCGCTGTTGTCGATCACGACGACGTCGTCCTTCGACAGGTGATCGAACAGGGTGTCGAGCCGTTCCTCGAACAGGGGCAGCCAGTGCTCCATCCCCGCCAGCCGCCGCCCGTCACTTACCGCCTGATAGAGCGGGTCGCCGGTGGCGTTGGCTCCGAACATCTCGCGATAGCGCGTGCGGAAGCGCTTGATCGTCTCCTCGTCCAGCAAGGCTTCGCTGGCCGGCAGCAGCAAATGGGAATCGATCACCCCCGTGGTACGCTGCGTATTGGGATCGAACAGGCGCAAGGATTCCAGCTCGTCGCCGAAGAAGTCCAGACGTAGCCCGCCTTCCAAGCCGGACGGATAGATATCGAAGATCGAGCCGCGCACCGCGAAATCGCCCGCATCCGCCACCGTGTCGGTGCGGGCATAGCCCTGACGCTGGAGCAGCGCGATCAGCGTTTCGCGCCCGATTTCCAGGCCCGGCTTCAATTCGCGCACGGATTGCCGGATGCGAAAGGGGGTCAATACGCGCTGAAGCAGCGCGTTGACGGTAGTTACCAGCAATTGCGTTCCGGAATCGCCTGCCTGAAGGCGGTACAGCGCCGAAAGCCTGCGGGCGCTGACCGAATGCGCCGGGCTGGCCCGGTCGTAAGGCAAGCAATCCCAAGCCGGAAACTCGATCACTTCCAGTTCCGGCGCGAAATAGCCCGCCGCATCGGCCACTGCTCGCATGGCCGCTTCATCGGGCGCTATGAATATTGCGCGTCCGCCCTTCGACCTGGCATGAGCGGCCCGAGCCAGGTCCGCGAGCACAAGCGGTTGTGCGCCCCGCGCCAGGGAGGCGAGGGTCAGCGGCAGGCGGGCAGTCAGGATACGGGAAAGATCGGGCATGCTTGATCGGAAGCTGTAAACGCCGGGACCGTTCCCGTCAGCGCGGAATTTCTACGTAGTCGAGCTGTTGCATCAGCGTCATCTGCTCGCCTGCAAATCGCTCCGGAACCGGCAAGGTGCCCAGCGCCCAGGCCATCACATCGACATCATCCTCTTCCAGCAGATCCTCGAACCAGTCGATTTCGGCTGCACCCCATTGGGTATGATAGCGGTCGAAGAAACCGCCGATCATATAATCGGCCTCGCGCGTGCCGCGATGCCAGGCGCGAAATTTCAGGCGAGCGAGACGGGCGGATCCGGAGGCGGAGACAGTAGACATGAGGGTTGCCGGTAAGCCAGGTAACGTTGGCAGGCAACCCACCCGTCAGCCTATTTTCCACGCAGGGCGGCAAGAATTTCCGGGGCCGGCCTGCCGATCAGATCCTTGGACAGTTCGCCTTGCAGGGCCGATTCCAGCTGCTTGTGAAAATGGCGACGCAATTCGCCCAGCGTGCGCGGGGCCGCGATCACCACCAGCCTTTCGATCTTGTGATCCAGAACCTGCCGGTTCAGCCAGTCCGCGACAGCGGCGGCATGAGCGTCTTCATCCAGCAAATGGCCGGTCGGATTGCCGGAGCTGGAATAGGGATGCGCACCGGCGCCCTTGTTGTGCTTGTCCAGCTTGGGGGTGGGGAGCGGCGCAAGCTGTGGCTCCGCCTCGTTTCCGGCATTCCTGAACAATTCAAACCGCTTGCCGTCGACCAATGCGATGATGGTGCCGTGGGCCAGTAACATGCAATGACTCCTGTCTTGTTACGATGACCTGCCTTTCGCCATAGCATGAGCGCCGAACAATGCGCTGTGTCAAATCTGGCGATTTCCCCGCGAACCTGTCTATGAGGGGCCATGCGGCCCGAATGCCTCAATCCTGTCTTTGCGGAAACCGACAGTCTCGAGGGTGTCGGGCCGAAGCTGCGCAAGCCGCTTGAAAAGCTCGGGCTGACCCGGCTGCGGGATCTGGCATACCATCTGCCGGATCGCTTCGTGCAGCGGCGCGCCGTGACAAATCTCGACGAAGCGTCGGTGGGGGAACAGATCGTGGTTGCGCTGACGCCCACCGAGCACCGCTCTGCGTCGGGGCGGGGGCCCTATCGGGTGCTGGCGCAGGATACAGTGGGAAACATCTGCGCGCTGACCTATTTCGGGCGCGCATCCTACACCGCGAAGAAGCAGCTCCCGATCGGGGAGACTCGCTGGGTGGCGGGCAAGCTCGATCAATATGGGCAGATGCTGCAGATCGTGCATCCCGATCATGTCGCGGAGGAAAGCAGCGCGATGCTCGGCCAGCTCTGCGAGCCGGTCTATGCGCTTTCCGAAGGGCTGACCCAGCCACGCATCGCCGCTCTGACCCAGCAGGCGCTGGGGCGGTTGCCTGAATTGCCGGAATGGATCGAGCCGGGCCTGCTGGCCAAGATGCAATGGCCGGTCTGGCGCGATGCGTTGCTGCTGGCGCACAAGGGGGAGCATCCGGCGGCGCGCGATCGTCTGGCCTATGACGAGCTGCTCGCAAACAGCCTTGCCCTGATGCTGGTGCGCGACGCCAATCGCAGCCGCAAGGGAACGCCGCTTACGGGCGACAATTCGCTCAGGGCGAAGCTGGATTTGCCGTTTCCGCTCACTGGCGCCCAGCGCCGCTCGATATACGAGATCGAAGGTGACATGGCTCAGGGTGCGCCGATGCTGCGCCTGCTGCAGGGCGACGTCGGCGCGGGCAAGACAGTGGTCGCGCTGGAAGCGATGCTGCTGGCGGTGGAGGCGGGCGCCCAGGCCGCCATGCTGGCCCCGACCGAGATTCTCGCCCGCCAGCATTACCAGACCTTGCGGGGCCTTGCCGCGCCGACCGGGGTGAACATCGCGCTGCTGACCGGGCGGGACAAGGGCAAGGCACGTGAGTCGATCCTGATGGGCCTGATGGATGGCAGCATCGACATCGTCGTGGGTACCCATGCGATTTTCCAGGAGAGCGTGAGCTATCGCAATCTCGCGCTGGTGGTGATCGACGAGCAGCATCGCTTCGGCGTGGGCCAGCGGCTGATGCTCACGCAGAAGGGCAAGCGCACGCCGCACTGCCTCGCCATGACGGCGACCCCTATCCCGCGCACCCTGACGCTGGCGCAATATGGCGAGATGGATGTGTCTCGGCTCGATGAGATGCCTCCCGGCCGCCAGCCGATCGACACGCGCGTGATTGCCGTGGATCGGCTGGCCGATGTGGCGGCCGGGGTCGAACGGCATATCGCAGGCGGCCAGCAGGCCTATTGGGTCTGCCCCATGGTGCGCGACAGCGAAACGGAGGATCTGGCGGCCGCTGAGGCGCGTTTTGCGTCCCTCAAGGGCCGGTTCGGTGACGCTGTGGTCCTTGTGCATGGCCAGCTCAAGCCGGAAATCAAGGACGCCGCCATGGAGCGTTTCGCCAGCGGCGATGCGCGCGTACTGATCGCGACCACGGTGATCGAGGTAGGGGTGGATGTTCCCAATGCCACGCTGATGGTGATCGAGCAGGCGGAGCGTTTCGGCCTTGCCCAGCTGCATCAGCTGCGAGGCAGGGTGGGGCGCGGCTCGGAGAAATCGGTGTGCCTTCTCTTGCGCGGGGAGCAGCTTTCCGAAACCGCGCGGCAGCGCCTGGCCTTGATGCGAGAGACGCAGGATGGCTTCCGCTTGGCCGAGGAGGACCTGAAGCTGCGCGGCGGCGGGGAGCTGCTCGGGACCCGGCAATCGGGCGATACGCCGTTCAATGTCGCCAACCTAGAGCAGATCCAGCGGTTGCTGCCACTGGCCCATGACGATGCCCGCCTGCTGGTGGAACGGGATGGCGGCCTTTCCAGCCCGCGCGGGGAAGCGGCGCGGATCCTGCTCTATCTGTTCGAGCGGGACTGGGGCGTGCAGCTGCTGCGGGGCGGTTAGCAGGCGGCCTCAGGCGCCGCTCACGATCACGTGCTTGAGCAGGCCGTTCTGCGGGAAGATCGCAGTGCCGAGCTCATTGCGCTCATATCCCATATCGATGGCCAGACCCTTGGCATAGGCAGCTCTTACGGCCGCGCGATCCGCGATCTTCTCGACCCATCGCTTGATGTTCGGGAAATTGTCCGCTCCGCCGCGCGGCTCCATGTAGATCATCCAGGGAAAGCAGGCCATGTCGGCGATGGAATATGCGCCGGCGAGATATTCCTGCTCGGCCAGCCTTCGATCCATCAGCCTCCACAGGCCTTCCCAGATGTTCGAGAAGCGGTTCAGCGCATAGCTGTGATCCATTTCCGGGGCGATCCTCGGTGCCCATCGGGTGAAGTGCCATTGCTGGCCGCCGATCGGGCCAATTCCAGCCATCTGCCAATAGAGCCATTGCTTAACGTCATAGCGGGAACGGGTCTCCTTCGGCAGGAAAAGTCCGGTCTTGTCGGACAGATATTCAAGGATCGCGCCGGACTCGAAGATGACGATCGGGTCGCCGCCGTCATCCGGATCGTTATCACGCAGCACGGGTAATCTGGGGCTCGGGGAATGGGCGATATTCTCCGGCACGAGGTGCTCGCCCTGGCTGATGTCGACCGGGCAAAGCCGATAGTCCAGCCCCATTTCCTCCAGCGCTATGGTCGCCTTGTACACATTGGGGCTGGTCACGAAGAACAGATCGAGCATTGTCGTGCGGGTTCCCGGGGTTTTACCGTCAGTTGCCCGAACAGGTAGCAGCCTGCATGTCCAACTCAAGCGGCAAGCGACTGGTTTACCCGGCTCGGTTCGAACAGGATCGGGACTTCGTGCATGCCGCCAACCTGCCCGGAGACCCAGCGGGTGGGACGTTCGGGATCAAGCTCGAATTCCGGAATGCGCACGAGGAAGCGTTCGATCATCGCAACGGCTTCGACCTTGGCCAGATAGGCGCCCAGGCAATGGTGGATGCCGATCCCGAATGCGAAGTGGTGATTGGGCTTGCGATCCGGGATGAACCGGTCCGGGTGGGGGAACTGGCGGGGATCGCGGTTCGTGATCTGGTGGATCAATCCCACGATCTGTCCGGGCTGCAAATCGACCCCGGCGACGGTGATCGGATTGACCACTTCTCGAAAGATGCAGGCAGGGCCGTCGAGCCGCAGGAACTCTTCGACAGCGTTGGGGATCAGTTCCGGCTTGCGGGCCAGTTGCCGCCGCAACTCCTTGTCCCATGCCAGACGATAGAAGCAGTTCGCGAGGAAACGCAGCGTGTTGTCGAAGCCGCCGAGCAGCAGCACGGTGAAGAAATCCAGCAGTTCCTCATCGTTCAGGCGCTGACCGTCATATTCGCTGTTGATGATTTCGCTCAGAAGCCCGTCGTTCGGTTCCTTGCGCCGCAATTCCACGGTTTCCCGCCAATAGGCTTCCATCTCCTTCATGACCGGCGCGGCGGCTTCGGGATCGGTCGCGCCTTCCACCATCGCATGAACGAAGCGCCGGAATTTGGAAGCGTCATCCATCGACAGGCCGACGATCGCGCAGAAGGCGTAGCCAGGCATCGGATCGGTTGCCTCGCATACGTCGATCCTGCCCTTGTCGATCACGCGGTCGACCAGCATGTCGGCAATCGCCCGCATGTCGTCCAGCATTCGGTTGGCGCGAACCTTGGTGAAGGGGGCCTGCACCATTCGGCGATAGTGGGTGTGGTCAGGTTCGTCCTGGCCGGAAAGCATAAACTGCTTGCCGCTTGGCGTCGAATATTGCGGGAAAGTCACTGCGGAGTTGGAGAAATCCACCGTGTTCTGGTGGATTTCCCGGCTGACCTGCCAGCCGGTGACCACCCAGAAGCCGCCATGCGCGTCGCTCCATCCGATCTCCCGGCCGGCGGCGAGCGCTTCGTCCCGCACCATTTCGAAATATTCGTAGGGGGTGCCATCGGGCCCGAGCGGGGTGGCGTAATGGTCGAAGCTGGAAACAAGGCTCATTGTTTGATCCTCAGGCGTTGATTGCGGTCCGAACGCGTTCCCATTCATCGCTCTTGCAGAGCGGATCGCCCGGATTGAGCCCGCCGAATCCCTTCATCACGATCCGGTCATCGGTGTCCTGGCGCTGGTTGGAAAATTTGTTCGTTCCCAGATCGCGCTTGCCCGGCAGCGGGCGGAAATAGGCCTCGTCGGAGAAGAAGCGGAAGGTATAGCTGCGGCGCAACTGGTCGGGCTTGGTCGGTGCGCCGCCATGCAGGCAGCCGGGATGGAAGGCGAGCACGTCACCCCGCTGCATGCTGGTGGAATGGATGTCCCATTTCTCCCTTTCGGCCTCGATGTTCGGCAGGCGCGGCAGATCCTTCTCGTCATAGAGCGGGGCGGTGAAGTCCGTCGGATCATACATCGATGCGTTGAACAAGGTGCCTTTGTGCGACTTGCGCACCACTTCCAGCACGTTTTCGGAGTCGAGCGGATCCAGCGGTATCCAGAGGATCAGCAGGCCAGGGCCATAAAAGGGGATGTAGGACGTATCCTGATGCCAGGCGGTTCGGCGTGCCCCGCCGGTCTTCTGCCACATCTGCTCCAGATAATAATAGGTGTCGTGCCCCCCGAACAGATCGCGCGCGATATCGGCCAGACGGGTTTCCGCCATGAGGCGCTGGTACCGCTCACTGCTCCTGATGGTGTTGTCGGTCAGGAAGTAGATCTCGTCCTTGCCGTCGCCATACATCCGCTCGGCAAGCTGCTTGTCCGCATTGAAGTGGGCTTCATAGCAGGTCTCGAGCAGGTCCATTTCCTGCTCGTCGAGGGCGCCCGGTATCAGGACCACGCCGTCATCCTCGAAGCGTTCGGCGTATTGGGAATATGAACCGCTCATCTCTCGCCTCGTCATGCCTGTTTTCGTTCAGCACATGCGGCTTGCCGGCGCCCCTATGACCGCCAGCCTTGCATGCCGCCCGGATTCTATCGCGCAATCGGGCAAGACTATTGGAATTCCGTGCGGAAAACTTGTAAATCCGGCTGCATTGGCGGCCATGTCTGAGCAGCGATTAGGACAAGTTCCGATATCGGCGCGGCGACATCCTGTAATGCCGCCGGAAGGCATTGGAAAAATGCGCCTGGTCGTAGAACCCCAGCGAAAACGCGATTTCAGAGATCGATATTCGCCTTGAAGCGGGAGAACGCAGAAGTTGCGCCGCCCTCTTCATACGCTCGCCATTCACGAGAGCGGTGAAGGTCGTGCCGTGGGTGGAAAGCACCGTCTGCAGGTTTCTGAGGCTCATTCCCAAGCGATTGGCGACAACTGCGGGCGTGAGATCGTCGGAGCCGACATGCTCCTGGATCTCCTTTCTTATCTCCTGAAACGTTGCACGAGTTTGTGTTGTGCCGGGCAGGTCGCCCTTGTCGATCACGCAAAGATAGGTCAGTTCGAGCGAGGCTTCGAGCAGTTCAGCCAGGATGTCCTCGCGCGTGTCTTCCGCGAGATCATGCAGTTTCTCGAGATAGGATCGAAGCAGGATGGTTCTCGGATCGCTTCGGTTCGATCGCATCCCGGCGATCTGGCCCGAGTTTCCAAGCCTCCTTTCCACCATCTTGCGGGGAAACAGGATCGTCCGTCCGCTTGCGGCGGTTTGGCAATCGAACGAACCGGCCATGCCGGTATCCCACAGCAGGATGTCGCCCGCCTGCATCGTTGATTCCTGATTTCCGGACAGGAAGCGCAGTCCGCCCTCGTTGTAGAGCGTGACATATAATCCATCCTCTTCCGAATGGATTATTTCGTTCTCTCCCCGGTGTCCCTCGCAGCCCTGGATTTTCGTATCGACGAACAGGCAGTCGCCACGATGGCGATGCTTCTGCGAAATTGCGCAGTCTCCGGGGTTCGAAGGCACGACGCTCCAGCAACTGTGGAACCAGTCGTAGCCCGCAGAGCAGGCCTGCGCCGTATCCATCTGGAACATGTCGCTCTCCAACCCATATGCGCATCTTGGAGAGAGCGTCGTCGAGACGTATGCGGATCGCACCGAAACGCGGCTCACTCACCATCGCGCTTGGAATGGATGCTACCCCGCCGCTTGGCGGTGGTCAACGCGCGGCAGCCTGCCGCCCGGCTGCCTTGCGATCAGACCTCTACAATTGTTCGAACCTAGGTCCGAAATCGGCCAGATCAGGAATGGGAATGCGCGGCTTGCTATCCAGATCTGTGAAATAGGCGCTCAGGTCGTGGAGACATTTCTGCCGTACCTCCAGCGGCTGATACGGGATGTTGTGGGCGACGAACGGCTCGATCACCTCCATCCCGACGTAGCCCAGGGTGCCCTGGAAGAGATGCCGCAGCATTCCGTGAACCAGCGGTCCGTGGATGCCGCGCTCGCCCACCATGTCTTCCCGGCCGCCAAGGCTGAATGCCGCGCTGGCCTTCTTTCCGGCCATCCCGCCGCGTTCGTAGATGGTCTTGCCGCCGTAGAACTCGCCGGAGATGAACACGCGGTCGAACCAGCCTTTCATGATCGCGGGCGTGCCGAACCAGAACAGCGGGAAGGTCAGCACGATCAGATCGGCCTGCTTCACCTTCTCGATCTCGGCGACGATATCCGGAGCCAGGGTTCCGGCGTTGAAATTGTGCCTTTGTTCCAACGCATAAACCAGATGATCGGGATTGCCGCGCTTGCCGAAATCCGCCGGTGACAGGACCGGATTGAACCCCATCCCATAAAGGTCGGAGTGGATCAGGTCGTGACCGCTGGCGGAAAGGGTTTCGGCAATCCGGTCGCGCATCGCCGTAACGAAGGAATCGCGTTCCGAATGGGCATGGACGAGAAGGGCTGTAGGCATCGAGTTCCCCGGAATTTATGTAATGACTTACATTGCGTGGTCCGAGAAGAAGGTCAACAGGTTTACCAAATTCATTGGGAGATTTTCCGGCCATGCGCAATACGTTGACCTTTGCGCGGATAGCCAAGCCGAGATCACAAGCTAGGTTGATTGCGTTTCCTGATTGCAAGAGCGTGTGGCCGCCGGGCGTTCCGGGGCTGTGATGGATCCGCGCAATGGGGAATTCTTGCGCTGGTTTGTCGATTTCAATTTAGCATGAGGGAAGAGAGGCCTCAATTGGCTTTGCGCGAGATCGATGCGGGTTACGTTGAAAAAAGGGGGATGAGGATAATGAGTCACGCGAGCAAAGTTCTGGAATTAGTCCATCGGAAGCCCGGCCTCACGGAATTGGAGATTTCGCAAGATTTGTTCGGAAAGGAAGCAGTTCAGCAAAAGGTAAACTACATTTGCCGTAGATTGGTCAAAGAGCAGAAAATTGAACGTCGGGGCGCTGGATACCAGTCTGATCCGTATACTTACCATCCGCTTCAAAAAAGCTTTGTAGCTCCAGAGATAGTCGCTTCAAAACTCGAATCAAAAACAGATTCGTTGCCTACTACAAAGCCGTTTCTCACCAAAGCCTACTTATTGACCTGTGGCTTTAAGATGTGTGCGTCTTGGAGACTGAGCAGTGGAGAGGTAATCGAATTCGATTGCCGCTTACCTTCTGAGCGGGGTGTCTATGCGTTCTGCAAGGACGATATCGTTCAATATGTTGGGGTAGCCACAAAGGGGCTCGCAAAGCGCTTATATTTCTACACTCGTCCAGGCCCACGGCAGATTACCAACATACGGATTAATGCCATCATCAAGAGTGAGCTTGCGCAAGGTCGCAAACTTGAAATTCTTGCGGCTACGCCGTCAAGCTTTGATTGGAACGGCCTTCCTGTCGATGGGATCGTGGGTTTGGAAGCAGGTTTAATTAATCGTTATTCACTACCATGGAACGTGAGGGGCACATGAAGGTGATTGTAGGATTCATATTAGGGGCAGTTGGTAGCTTTGCGCTAGCATGGACTTTGATAACGCTTTTGGGGTGGTTATCAAAATGACGGAAAAACCCGCCGCTTGAATCCTGCCACGACGAGCGGCCGCGCCCGTCATTGTGGCGGGCCATGCAGTTTACTCTTTGCGTGTATAAAATGGTCGGGGAGAGAGGATTCGAACCTCCGGCCCCTGCCTCCCGAAGACAGTGCTCTACCAGGCTGAGCTACTCCCCGACCGGTGCCGCCACAGAAGCTGTGGAGCAAGGCAGAGGCGGCCCTATAGGAGCGAGAAGGCGGGGTGGCAAGCAGGCATTTGCGGGTTTAGGAATAGCCCATGGCCAGTCTTGCACAATCGACCGATTCTCTATCTCCCCGTCACTGGGAGTGGCAGTATCTCGAGCTTATGCGCCGGATCTGGCGGCAAGGCGACGAACGTATCGATCGCACTGGCGTGGGCACGCGATCCGTCTTTGGCGCCGAGCTTCGCTTCGATTTGTCCGATGGCCGGATGCCCTTGCTCACGACCAAGCGAGTCTACTGGAAGACGGCGACCCGGGAAATGCTGTGGTTTCTCACCGGCGATACGAACATCCGTGCGCTGTGCGCCCAGAATGTCCAAATCTGGACGGACTGGCCGCTGGATCGCTACCGCAGGGAAACGGGCGATCCCATCACCCGCGAGGAGTTTTCCGCGCGAATCGTCGAAGATGCGCGGTTCGCGGAGCGCTGGGGCGACCTTGGCCCGGTCTATGGCAAGCAGTGGGTCGATTGGCCCACCTATGAGCCGGTGGGTGACGGTTCGTTTCGCGCCGGGCCAGGCATCAATCAGGTGGCGCAAGTGGTGCGGAGCTTGCGCGAAAATCCCGGCAGCCGACGGCACATCATCGAAGGCTGGAATGTGGCCGAACTGGATGACATGGCCCTGCCGCCTTGTCACAAGACCTATCAGTTCCATGTGGCCGGGAACAAGCTCAACGGATTGCTTTACCAGCGCAGTTGCGATGTGGCGCTGGGATTGCCGTTCAACCTGTGGGGCGCGGCTCTGCTGGTGCGGATGCTGGCCCAGCAGAGCGGGCTGGAACCGGGCGAGCTTGTGTGGATGGGCGCGGATGTCCATCTCTATCTGAATCATGCGGCTTTGGTGGAAGAGCAGCTCTCGCGCACGCCTTCGGGAAATCCGGGCATGGACATACTGCGCCGGCCTGAATCGATCTTCGATTATCGGATCGAGGATTTCGAAGTCAGCGGGTACGAACCGCAGGCCCATATCTCGGCGCCCGTGGCGGTCTGACCGGGTTCAACGCACGATTGCGCTGTAGGCTATCCTGCCGCTGCCGCGTGCGGCGGTCTGGGTGGGAATGCGCCACCTCACATGTGTCACATCTTCAGGCGTGGCGAGGCGCGCGCCTTCCGGATCGCGGATGGTGAGTGTACCCATCCGTCCCCAGTTCCGGCCGCCATCGACGGAGATTTCCTCCATCCCGTTGCTGCTGCGCTCGTAGGAAAGCGCCTTGGGAACCGGGCTGGTCAGGATGAAGCCGCCCGGCTTTTCGGGAGAGCGCCAATCGAGCACCAGCACTACGCGATCTCCCGTTGACATCTTGCCGGCCGGCTCCAGCAAGCGCGCCGGACGCAAGCCGACCGTCGGAGCTTTTTCCACATAGACTGCATGGGCGGGGCGCCAGATTGATTCGGCGCTGGCCGGATGCATCGTTGCGCTAAGGCATAGCCCAAAGGCAGCACACAGGATCGAACGCATTGAATTCCCCCGTCCGCTCCCTTGCCGGACAGGTCGAAGGAATAGGCCGGAAAGGGCCAAGATATGGTTAACGATGCCAGCGGACCGGGGCGCTCTGAACGGTTCGGTGATTTGATTTCGCGCTGGTATTGAGAGGCGGTTGACAGCCGTGATGGGCTGCCCTAGTGGCGCGGCTCCCCAAGGGACGCACGCCCAGGAATACGCGGGTGTAGCTCAGTTGGTTAGAGCGCCGGCCTGTCACGCCGGAGGTCGCGGGTTCGAGCCCCGTCACTCGCGCCATTGGGGAATTTCCGCGGTTTTGAGGGGATCTGGGAAACCTCCCTCAACGCCAGCGGCCCGTCTCCATCCAGATCAGGAACCGCTTCAGCGGAAGCAGCCAGATCGTCCCCAGCACGATGTAGATCACTGTCTGCACCAGCACCGGCAGCGCCCCGATCGGGCCGGCTGCCTTGGACACCAGCAGCGCATAGATCGCCAGGGCTCCGAGAAGCCCGAGAATCCCGGCCGGAATACGCCAGGTGGGATCCTTACGCATCATAGAGCTCCAAAAAGGCGGGTCGGGGTGATGACCGCCGCAAGCGGACGATCATGCGGTTCGATTGGCAGGCTGTCCAGCAGCTGGCAATCCCAGGCCAGCCCGATCGCGATTGCATCGGGATGGGCCGCAAGCCAGCAATCGTAATGGCCGCCACCCTGGCCCAGCCGCTGGCCTTCGGCCGTGAAGCCCAGCAGCGGCACGAAAACCATGTCGGGCACAAGTCGCCTGGCGTCTCCGGCAGGCTGAAGAAGCCCGTAGGGACCCGCCTCCAGATCGGTGTCGGCGAAGGGATCGGTCCAGACCCTGAATTCCATCCCGCTCGCCCGGTCGGCAAACCAGGGCAGCGCGATGTCGTGACCCGCTTCCAGGAAGAAGCGGGCATAGGCCGAAGCCGGCGCTTCGAAGGGAGCGGAATGATAAACGCCTATCGTGGCCCGGGCGGGTAGATGATCCACCACCAGCCGCGGTGGGCGCATGAACATCAGCCCACGCATGTTGCCCGGCAGGGATGCGGCATATTCTCGCCGCGAACGGCGCAATCGGCTGCGTAACTCCTGCTTGGAATCCATATTTCACCGGTGTGCCTGGCCATGCCGGCAAAAAAAGAGTGACGGGACCACCATGGGCCGGTGCCGGGAAATCCTCTGACGCCAAAACGTCAGGTGGGAACCATATGTGCCGGACCCCAATGCGAAAAAGTGGCCAGACCAGGGACAGCCCCCTTGGATTGCTTATAGCCTCAGGGATATTCAAGCGGCGCGTACCGGGCAGTACCCGTCACGGGCTTACTTAGGAGGTGCCGGGCGAGGTCTCAAGCTGTTCCGCAAGATTTTCGATACGTTCGGCGATCCGTTCCAGCGCAGGCGCCAGATCCTCGCCGGGATCGGCGGGTGGGGGAGCAGCCCTGGAAGCGGAGGATGAGGCATTGCGCGCCTCATGCAATTCGTCGGCAAGCAGCAGGCTCGCGAAAAGAAGTTGCCTGGCCTCGTTCTGCCCGAGAGCATTGCTCATCCCGGAGAGCTTTTCCTCGATCATCTGTCCGAGCCGGGTGACATGATCCTCTTCGCCTTCGGCACAGGCGACCGTGTAATGGCGACCGCCGATCGCAAGCGTGACATTGCTCATTTTTCGAGAGCTCCGATAAGGGCGTCCAGTTCGGCAAGAGAGGCTCTCACGCTTTGCCGCAACGCCTCATGGCGGATCAGGAGACCTTCGTCGGGTTCGGGCTGGTCACGCCCCGGGCTGTGCCGTTCTGTACCACCTGCAGCGGCTTCTACGCGCGCCAAAGCGGACTCTATGCGCCTCACGGCGATTTCGATACGATCCCGAGCCATGCGATTTTGTTAGCGCAAAGGTGTCCTGTCGCAAAGATTTGCGAGCCGGAGCGACAAACAAACCTGAGGAAAATCGTTGCGCATCCGCGAGGGCGCTGCGCTTGACGGCAGGCGGCGGGTCCGCAAAGGAAACCGCGCGCCGAATCGGCCTCCGATGATCGTTTTTCGCACGGCGCCTTCGCAGGAGCAGAATTCGCATGAGCCTCGATCCGTCCCGCCTGGCGCCTATGGCCAATGCCATCCGCGCTCTGTCGATGGACGCGGTGCAGGCCGCCAACAGCGGCCATCCCGGCATGCCCATGGGCATGGCCGATGTAGCCACCGTGCTTTATTCCCGTTTCCTCAAGTTCGATCCTGCCGCGCCCAAATGGCCGGATCGCGACCGTTTCGTGCTGTCGGCGGGTCACGGCTCGATGCTGATCTACTCGCTGCTGCACCTCACCGGCTATGCGAACCCGACGATGGAGGAGATCCGCAACTTCCGTCAGTTGACCAGCCCTTGCGCAGGCCATCCGGAGAACTTCCTGCTGCCCGGGATCGAATGCACGACCGGTCCGCTGGGGCAGGGCCTTGCCATGGCGGTGGGCATGGCGATTGCCGAACGGCATCTGAACGCGGATTTCGGAGATTCGCTGGTCGATCATCGTACCTGGGTCGTCGCCGGCGACGGTTGCCTGATGGAAGGGGTGAACCACGAAGCGATCGGCCTGGCCGGGCATCTCAAGCTGGGCCGCATGATCGTGCTGTGGGATGATAACCATATCACGATCGACGGCGGCACCGATCTTTCCACCAGCGAGGACATTTCTGCCCGCTTCCGCGCTGCCGGATGGCATACGGAATCCTGCGACGGTCACGATTTCGCCGATATCGAGCGCGCGATTGCCGCTGCGGTTGCTGATGGGCGTCCGTCGCTTGTCGCCTGCCGCACGATCATCGGCAAAGGTGCGCCCAACAAGCAGGGCAGCCATAATGTGCACGGCTCGCCGCTTGGCGGGGATGAGATTTCGGCCACGCGCGAAGCCTTGGGCTGGACTGCCGCTCCCTTCGAGGTTCCGGGCGATGTGCTGGTGGACTGGCGCTCCCTCGGAGCAAAGGGTGCGTCTGCTCGCAGCGAATGGGAAGGGCGGCTTGCCGCCGATGCCCGCGGCGCGGAGCTTTCCCGGCGGATGAATGGCGATCTGCCGGCCGGGGATGCCGTCCAGCAGGGGCTGCAGGCGCTGTTTGCTGAGCCGCAGACTGTCGCGACGCGCAAGGCCAGCGAACTGGTGCTTGAAGTGCTGACCCCGCTGATTCCCGAAATGGTGGGAGGATCAGCGGATCTCACCGGCTCAAACAATACCAAGACCAAGGCGACCGGTCCGCTTTCCGCTGGCGATTATTCCGGCCGCTATCTCTATTACGGCATTCGCGAATTCGGGATGGCCGCCGCGATGAACGGCATGGCCTTGCATGGTGGAGTCATTCCCTATGGCGGCACCTTCCTGGTGTTCTCGGATTACTGCCGCAATGCGATCCGTCTCTCGGCCTTGCAGCATGCACGTGTGATCTATGTTCTGACGCATGACAGCATCGGCTTGGGTGAAGATGGGCCGACTCACCAGCCGATCGAGCATGTCATGTCGCTGCGAATGATTCCCAATCTGGAAGTGTTTCGCCCATGCGACCTCGTTGAAACCGGCGAATGCTGGGAGCTTGCGCTGCAGAACGGTGACAGGCCTTCGGTGCTTGCCTTAACCCGCCAGAACCTCCCGCAATTGCGTCAGGGCGGCGAGAATCTGAGCGCGAAAGGCGGTTATCGGCTGAAGGGCGCGTCTGCCCCGCGCAAGGTCGTGATCGTTGCCACCGGCTCGGAAGTCGAACTCGCCGTCGAGGTGCAGGATGCGCTGGAGGCGGAGGACGTTGGCGTGGATGTGGTATCCATGCCCTCCATGTCGCGCTTCCTTGCCCAGGATGATGCCTATCGCGCCGATCTGCTGCCCGGGGATGTTCTCAAGGTTTCGATAGAGGCCGGCGTTACTCTGGGATGGGAACGGATCGTCGGAAGCGACGGCCTTACCGTCGGAATCGACAGGTTCGGGGCTTCCGCTCCGGCCAGCGATCTGTTCAAGCACTTCGGCTTCACCGTCGAAGCGATTGTTCCGCAAATCAAAGCTAAACTAGCCAGCTAGCAGGAGTTCTTCATATGGCGACTAAGGTTGCGATCAATGGTTTCGGACGCATCGGGCGGCTTGTCGCCAGGGCTATCCTGGAACGGCCCGATTGTGGACTGGAGCTGGTTTCGATCAACGATCTCGCTGATGCGAAATCCAATGCCCTGCTGTTCAAGTACGACTCGACGCATGGGCGCTTTCCCGCCGAAGTGACGTCGGATGGCGACAGCATGATGGTCGGCGGCAAGAAAATCGCTGTCACGAAGGAACGCGATCCGGGCAAGTTGCCGCACAAGGCGATGGGCATCGATATTGCGCTCGAATGCACGGGATTTTTCCAGTCGAAGGATGCAGCGAGCCCTCATCTGGCGGCAGGGGCGAAGCGCGTACTGATTTCCGCGCCGGCCAATGGCGTCGACAAGACCATCGTGTTCGGCGTCAATCAGGACACTCTGACGGCCGACGATGTCGTTGTTTCGAATGCAAGCTGCACCACCAACTGCCTCGCTCCCGTGGCCAAGGTTCTGCATGAGGCGGTGGGCATCGAGCGTGGCTTCATGACCACGATTCACAGCTATACCAACGACCAGCGGATGCTGGATCAGATGCATTCCGACATGCGTCGTGCTCGCGCCGGTGCAACCAACATGATCCCGACCACGACGGGCGCTGCTCGCGCGGTCGGCTTGGTATTGCCGGAGCTCAACGGTAAGCTGGACGGTAGCTCGGTTCGCGTGCCCACGCCGAATGTTAGTCTTATCGATCTGGTTTTCACACCTTCGCGCAATACGTCGAAGGAAGAACTCAATGCTGCTCTGAAAGCTGCGGCCGAGGGCGCCATGAAAGGTATTCTGGACTATACGGACGAACCACTGGTCTCGTCCGATTTCAACCATTACCCGGCCAGCTCGACCGTCGACAGCCTGGAAACCGCTGTCCTCGAAGGGCAGCTGGCGCGCGTTGTCAGCTGGTACGACAATGAATGGGGTTTCTCCAACCGCATGCTGGATACGGCAGGAGTGATGGCGAGCTTCCTTTGAAATGTCCGGGCGCCTTGCGGGAATAGCACGGCATGCCCGCCCACGCGGCGAAATCGAAACCTTGCAAACCGTTTCGGTAAGCCGCGCGGGCGGAGTAGCTGGCGACTTCCGCGGCGCCCTTCGCCCCGGCAAGAGCGATTGGCGGCAGGTGTCGTTGATTGAAGCGGAAAGCTGGGATGCGGCCATTGCCGATCTCGGCCTGATGGAAGGGACGGCGCTGCCATGGTATGCACGCCGGGCCAATCTGCTGATCGAAGGGCTGCGCTTGCCGCGCAAGCCTGGCAAGGTGATCGCAATCGGCAATTCGCTGCGGATCGAAGTGACCCGGGAATGCGATCCTTGCAGCCGTATGGAAGAGATTGTCCCGGGTTTGAAGGCGGCCCTGATACCGGATTGGCGGGGCGGCGTGCTGGGCCGGGTGCTGGATGATGGCGAGATTGCCATCGGCGATGAAGTGAGGGTCGAGGAATGAGCGATTTTTGCACTCTGGACGATATCGGTGAGGTGAGCGGCAAAGTCGTTCTGGTTCGCGTGGACCTGAACCTTCCGATGCAGGACGGCCATGTTACCGATACGACCCGGGTGAAGGCTTCCGCGCCCACTATCCTCGAACTGGCGGATGCGGGCGCAAAGGTGCTCCTTCTCACTCATTTCGGCCGCCCCAAGGGTGCGCGGCACTCGACCATGTCGCTGAGCCTCGTGCAGGGTGCGGTGGAAAATGTGCTGGGGCGCGAAGTGATGTTCATCCCCGAGGTTGCAGGACCTGTAGCTGCTCAGGCGATCGGCATATTGCGCCCAGGCGATATCGGCATGCTGGAAAATACCCGCTTCTGGCCGGGCGAGGAAAAGAACGATCCGGAATTCGCCAAGGCGATCGCCGCGAATGCCGACATCTATGTGAATGACGCGTTCTCCGCTGCCCATCGTGCCCATGCCACGACCGAGGGGCTGGCGCGCATTCTTCCGGCCTATGCGGGGCGTTCCATGCAAGCGGAACTGGAAGCGCTGGAGAAGGCGCTCGGCAATCCGCAGAAGCCCGTCGCGGCAGTGGTGGGCGGCGCCAAGGTTTCGACCAAGCTCGCCGTGCTCAAGCACCTTGTCGGCAAGGTGGATCATTTGATCATTGGCGGCGGCATGGCCAACACGTTCCTCGCCGCGCGCGGTGTCGATGTCGGTAAATCACTGTGCGAGCATGAACTGACCGGCACGGCCGAAGAGATCATGGATGCGGCCGACAAGGCGGGCTGCACTGTGCATTTGCCCTATGACGTGGCGGTTGCGCAGGAGTTTGCGGCGAATCCCGCGTCGCTGCGGATTTGCAATGTCCATGAAGTGGCTGCGGACGAGATGATCCTGGACGTCGGACCGCAAGCCGTTGAGGCGCTGGGCGATGGGCTGAAGACGTGTCGCACGCTGGTCTGGAATGGGCCATTGGGCGCGTTCGAGATCGAGCCGTTCGACGCTGCGACCGTGGCGCTCGCCAGAACCGCCGCTGCGCTTAGCCGGGAAGGATCGCTGGTCTCAGTCGCCGGGGGCGGTGATACCGTCGCCGCGCTGAATCATGCAGGCGTTGCCGCCGATTTTACGTATGTCTCGACAGCAGGCGGAGCTTTCCTCGAATGGATGGAAGGCCGGGACCTGCCGGGCGTAGTGGCCCTGGTGAAGTGATCTCCATCAGGGCCATCGATCATGTCGTGTTCCGCGCGAGGAACATGGAAGCGATGGTCCGTTTCTATGAAGATATCCTGGGCGCCCGGCTTGAACGTGAGGTCGAGGAGCTCGGCCTCATGCAACTTCGGGCCGGCGGTTGCCTGATAGATCTGGTCGATTGCGCCGGCAGACTGGGCCAGCGCGGCGGAGCGCCGCCCGGGGTGGAGGGGCGCAACGTCGAGCATGTGTGTTTCCGGGTCGATCCGTGGGACGGAGAGGCAATACTTGCGTTTTTGGCTGCACATGGCATTCGGGAAGCCGAAATCGCGCAACGCTATGGCGCGGAAGGTTTCGGTCCCAGCATCTATATCGCCGATCCTGAAGGCAATGTGTTGGAATTGAAGGGACCGCCTGGGGAAATGGATTCCTGAGGTTGAGTGCCGTGGGCCTGTCATGCAGGCAACGGATATGGTTGATGATGTTGCGGCAGCGCGCGGCGCTGGCTAATGCGCGGCGAAGCACACAGAAAGCAGGAAAGCACGATGACTCATCAGGACATGTTGGCGAAGATTTCCAATGGAAACGGCTTTATCGCGGCTCTCGATCAGAGCGGTGGTTCCACGCCCAAGGCGCTGCGTGGGTATGGGATCGAGGAAACCGCTTATTCCAATGATGATGAAATGTTCGGTCTGATCCACCAGATGCGCAGCCGGATCATCACTTCGCCGGCTTTCAGCGGCGACAAGGTGATCGGCGCGATCCTGTTCGAGAAGACCATGGATGGCACTGTCGATGGAAAGCCCACTCCGCAGGCGCTGATCGCACGCGGCGTCGTGCCGTTCATCAAGATCGACAAGGGTCTGGAAGACGAGGCGAATGGCGTTCAGCTGATGAAGCCGATGCCCGAACTCGACGCTCTGCTTACCCGTGCAAAGGCGCTTGGCGTATTCGGCACCAAGGAACGTTCGGTCATCAACTCCGCCAATCGCGAAGGGATTGCCGCGATCGTCAAGCAGCAGTTCGATGTGGGCGCGCAGGTCGCCGCGCACGGTCTGATGCCGATTCTCGAGCCGGAAGTGAATATCAAGAGCGAGACCCGCGCCGAGTGCGACCAGATCCTGCTCGAGGAAATCCTCAAGAATCTCGATGCCTTGCCGGATGGACAGCAGGTGATGCTGAAGCTGAGCCTGCCGGTCAAGCCGGGCCTGTTCGATCCCTTGGTGGATCATCCGAAGGTGCTGCGCGTGGTTGCCCTTTCCGGCGGTTACAAGCGGCCCGAGGCTTGCGTGGAGCTTTCCAGGAATCGCGGCGTGATCGCCAGCTTCAGCCGTGCGCTGCTGGAAGATCTGCGCGCCCAGATGAGCGACGAGGAATTCAATGCTTCGCTGGCCGGTGCGATCGATGAAATCTACAAGGCTTCGGTGGCCGCTCCGGCCGACGCCTGATCTCTAGATTCCTCCTGCAAAACGAAACCCGAAGCGATAGTCTTCCGGAGATATGCTCCGGTCGGCCTTCGCTTCGGGATATACTTCCACGAGATCGAGTGCCCCATCGGCGACCGTTATCGGCTCGCCCAGCGTGAGTTCCCGCGTTTCGCTCCGCGATCCGAGGTCGATGCGCACCTCTATGCGTATTCGTCCGGCCCAGACGCATTGCACCTTGGCCGGACATCGGCTGTCTTCCAGCAGCTTTAGCGGCGTGACCTGTGGCCCATCGACGTAAACAGTTTCGTTCAGCCCTGCTCTGGCAATGCCGTCCTGCCTGACCTTGTAGCTCACGCATCCCGCAACGAGCGGGATGGTCAAAAATGCGAGCATGCTTGCGGGCAAAGCCCGACGTTTCGACAAGGTCACGATAGCCATCGCTTCATAATGCCCGATGATTGGCGCCTGCTCCAGAGCGGACTTGGCGGCTTGGCAAAGGCAGGATAGGGCGAGCTTATGCGAACTTGCCAACTTTACCTGATCTCACCGCTGGAAGTGGGAGGCCCCTTTCCCGAACGGCTTGAGCGTGCACTACAGGCTGGCCCGGCGGCTGCTTTCCAGTTTCGCGTCAAGGGGCTGGACGAGCATGAAGCGGCCCGGCTCGCAGGCCCTCTGCAGGAGATCTGCGCTGCGCATGATGTCGCATTCATCGTGAATGACAGTGTGTCATTGACCCGCCGGATCAAGGCCGATGGAGTCCATCTCGGCCAACAGGATGGCAACGTGCGCGAAGCCCGCGAGTTGCTGGGCCGGGATGTGCAGATCGGCGTCACCTGCCATGCCAGCCGTCATCTGGCGATGGAAGCAGGGGAAGCCGGGGCCGATTATGTCGCGTTCGGAGCATTCTTCCCAAGCGCTACCAAGGAAACAAAGCATAAGGCGGAAACGGAGCTGTTGCGCTGGTGGCAGGGTTTGTTCGAATTGCCCTGCGTCGCGATCGGCGGAATAACGCCCGGCAACTGCCGGCCCTTGATCGAGGCAGGAGCGGATTTCCTGGCCGTTTCAGCAGCCGTGTGGAGCGGTGATGAAGCGGAAGCGATGCGCGGATTTGCCCAATTGATGGAGGAAACGCGCGTTTGAACGCGGCCGCGCCGTGCCAGGATCGGCGATGACATAGTGGCCCGCGTTCGCCGATGCGATAATCCGGCAAAAGCATTAGCTGCCTTGCCCTCGCTACGGGCAGGCGCTAGGGGCGCGCAACCGCTTCCCCTGTTTCTCGAAAGAATGGCCCATGAAGATCAGTGGCGTTGACATTCGCCCCGGTAATATCCTCGAATATGAAGGCGGAATCTGGAAGGTTGCGAAGACCCAGCATACCCAGCCCGGAAAGGGCGGAGCATTCATGCAGGTCGAGATGAAGAACCTGATCGATGGGCGCAAGACCAATGTCCGCTTCCGCAGCGCCGATACCGTCGAGCGCGTGCGGCTTGATACGAAGGATTTTCAGTACCTCTATGCCGAGGGTGATAATCTCGTGTTCATGGACAAGGAGACATATGACCAAATCCAGCTTCCTGCGGACCTTCTCGGCGATGCCGCCGCGTTTCTGCAGGATGGGATGGATGTCACACTGGAGCTTTATGACGAGAGGCCGATCAGCGTTGAGCTGCCCGAACAGGTCGAAGCGACCATCGTGGAGGCGGATGCTGTGGTGAAAGGCCAGACAGCGAGTTCCAGCTATAAGCCTGCGGTGCTTGATAATGGCGTTCGCGTGATGGTTCCCCCGCATATTGAAAGTGGCACCCGGATCGTCGTCGACGTTTATGCCCGCGAATATGTACGAAAGGCTGATTGATTATGCGTACACTCCCGATCGTTGCTACGCTTGCCGCCCTCGCAGCCCCGCTCGCGCTCCATGCCGCAGAGCCGGCCAAGACCTCCAAGGAAGCGGCCAAGGCGCCAACTCCTGCGGCACCGGCTACGCTTACGCCGGAACAGCAGAAGGTTAATGTGGAACGCGGCGTCAAGATTCTGAGCCTCTTCAGCAGCGCGCTGCAGAACAAGGAAGTGCCGGAAGACCAGAAAGGCTATCTGTTCTCCTGCCTCTACAATAACAAGCTGGAGAACATCAGCGTCGCGACCGGCGAGGTTTTCACAAAGAATCCGAAGCTCGACGCGAATGATCCGAAGAACCTCTATCAGGCGGCTGCCACGATCTGCGGAGTGACCAAGGCTCCCTCGTTCGCCAAGGCGGAAAAGCCGGCGGCTTCGCCCACTCCTGCTCCCACCAAGGGCCGCTGAGCGCGTAACTTGTGTCGGGCGGTTCTCCATCGCGTAGGCTGGTAAACTAAATGGCCGTTTCAGGACTTTTGCGCGTGATGGAGCGCGCCGCCCGCCGCGCTGGCAGTCGATTGCGCCGGGATTTCGGAGAAGTCGAGCACCTTCAGGTCAGCCGAAAGGGACCGGCCGATTTCGTGTCCAAGGCCGATCGAGCCGCCGAGCGCAGCCTTTATGACGATCTCAGGCAGGCCCGTCCCGATTGGGGGTTCCTGCTCGAAGAAAGCGGCGAGGTGGAAGGTGATCCCGGCAAGCCGCGTTGGGTCATCGATCCTCTCGACGGCACCAGCAATTTTCTCCACGGAATTCCGCATTTCGCCATCTCCATCGCGGTGCAGGAGCCCAAGCTGGACGGCAGCGGCTGGGGAGAAGTTACGGCGGGTCTCGTCTACCAGCCGATCACCGATGAGAGCTTCTGGGCCGAAAAATCCCGGGGGGCGTGGTTGCAGGACGCGCGTCTGCGGGTATCCGGTCGCCGTCATCTCGATGAAGCCCTGATTGCAACCGGCATTCCCTTTGCCGGTGCGGGCGATGTGGTCGAATGGAGCCGGATCTATCAGGCTATCGGGCCACGCGTGGCCGGAATTCGCCGTTTCGGATCTGCCGCGCTCGATCTCGCCTGGGTTGCTGCGGGTCGGTATGAAGCTTTCTGGGAAAGTGGTCTCCAGCCCTGGGACACTGCGGCGGGTTGCCTGCTGGTGAGGGAGGCAGGCGGCTTTGTGACGGACTGGCGAGGGCGGTCCCAGGCGATCTGCGATAGTCAGGTGCTGGCCGGAAATGACCCTCTTCATTCCCGTCTCCACAAATTATTGGTCGAAGCCCTCAAGGATTGAGGGCAAATTCCTCGATGGCGGCTTGAAGGAGCCATGCGAGGCCGCTAGACGGCGGCAACCTCCGAAGCCCCTGTGGCGGAATTGGTAGACGCGCTCGACTCAAAATCGAGTTTCTTCGGAAGTGCCCGTTCGAGTCGGGCCAGGGGCACCAGATGGAATGACGCGTCTTTCCCATGGAAAGGCGGTTGCCTGCTGCTTCACCTCGAAAAATTCATTCCAAGATAGCGGACGGGTTGCCCGTTCAACCGGAAGTTCTGGTTTTCGCCATTTGTCGACGCCATTATCATCACTCATTCGCAATGAGGGGTATGGGGATTTGGTGTCGCAGGGAGAAAAGACGGAAGACGCAAAAGCGCCGTTAATAATGATCGAACCGGAAACGGCATTCTGGTTGCAAGGTCTTATCCTCGGCCTAACCCAATCGAGCGTGATTTGCGTCCTGTCGCTTGAATGCCCTGCCGACCTGGAAATCGATTCAATCAAGGCGGCGATGACACAACTGGTGCCCCATGCGCGGTTGACGCCCCTGGATCCCAACGCATCCCTGGAAGAGAAGCTCTTGCAATGCGTCCATGCCTGGCAGGCGGCAATCCAGCGGGATCGCAGCCTGCCGGTATTCGGCCCCTGCAGCATCTCGAGAATGAACAGGAGAGCGGAGGGAGCGACAAAAGCAAGCTTTCGTTTCGCCATTCCATCAGCCCATCTGGAAGCGACCAGGATAACACTGGCCTGGACAATCACGGCGATCAATCGGCTGGCCGCCGGCGTTGACGATCTGGACGGCATGCTAGGCGAGTTGAGCAATTCGCTAGCAAAGCTGCAGAATGGTTTGATGCCTTTCGCCATGAGAGGAACCAATAATTTCCGCTTCATGGAAGCCGCCGCAGAACTGGGCATCCCTTATCATAACCTTATCAAGGACATGGTGATCTATGGCCAGGGCAGCAATTCCATTCAATTACTGAGCACCGTCAGCGACAATACGAGATGGATGGGTGGGATGCTTTCCAAGGACAAATATCTGACGGCCCAGATTCTGCGCCAGTTTGGATTGCCCGTGCCGACCCATCAGTTCGTATCCGATGAGGATGCGGCAGTCGAAGCTGCCGCAGCTCTTGGTTATCCCGTCGTGATCAAGCCGAGCGATCAGGAACAGGGGGCTGGGGTTTTTCCATCGATAAGGGCTGAGGAAGCGTTGCGCGCGCGGTACCGGGACGCCAGGAAGATATCGAAATCAATCCTCGTCGAAAGGCATGTCACAGGTGAAGACTTTCGTATCACCGTGATGGATGGCGAAGTCATAAAGATCATGAGAAGGCGCCCCGGTGGTGTGACGGGGGATGGGAAGAAGTCTGTCGCACAATTGCTGGAAGATACCAGGAAAGCGTCGGAGAAAGAGGCTGGGCGTTCGTGGAAGAACCGCGTCTCCCTGAAACTGGATGATGAAGCGCGCGCTATCCTGCGAGAAGACGGATTCTCCCCTGACACCATTCCGGAAGAGGGTGTGTTCGTGCCCTTGCGCCGGAAGGCCAATGTTTCTGCCGGGGGATTCCATGAACTGATCCCGCTGGATCAGGCCCACCCCGACAATCTGCGCCTGGCTGTGCGGGTTGCCGAGATCATGCAACTCGATTTTGCGGGGGTCGATCTATTGATTCCGGATATTTCGAAATCGTGGCGCGAAAGCGATGCCATTATCTGCGAAGTGAATGCGCAGCCGCAGATTGGCTATCGCGACACTCCTGAAATATTCAAGCAGATCCTGCGCAACTTGCTGCCAGACAAGACTACGATTCCTTTGCATCTGGTCATTCTCGAAAACGAGAAAATGCCCACGTTCGATATCGCTCGAATGGCAACCAAGCTGGGCTGCAATGCATTTACATTGCGCAATCGTAGCTGGATCGACGGTTTCGGTTGGTCCAGATCATTCGATAATGACCTGGCTGCGGCCAGATCATTGCTTATCGACAAGTCGGTTACCGGTGCGATGATCGTCACGACCGATGAGGAATTAAGACGGCACGGTCTTGCGTCCGCCCGGTTCGATACGGTGAGATTTCTACTGGAATCGGCTGACCCGAACAAGGAATTGAGCGGCTTGATCCGCCTCAGCTATGATCTGATCGCTCCTCACTCCAAGGATGTGCAGATCGTTTGCCCCCGGGCCTGACCGTGAAGATTCGCGGGGCGCTGCTGCCGCGCGGCTTGGTCCATGAGCTTCAGCTAGGCGCTTGCACGGCCGCTGATCTGGGATAAGCATGGCATCATGAAAAGGATCCTTCTGCCTCTTCTGGTGCTGGCAACATTTCCTGCCCCGGTGCGGGCGGACGATCTTCGGGCCGCGGTCGCGAAAGACATGCCTGAATTGATGGCGCTTTATCGCGATCTCCATAGTCAGCCCGAGTTGAGCATGCAGGAGGTCAAAACCGCCGCGAAGCTGGCTAAACGCATGCGGGGCCTTGGATTCAAGGTGACGGAAAAAATCGGGAAGACCGGCGTAGTCGCAGTGCTGGCGAATGGTCCCGGGCCGACGGTGATGCTGCGCGCGGATATGGATGGATTGCCGGTTGTCGAGCAGACCGGATTACCCTTTGCATCCCGGCAAGTGGCCGTACCAGCCTCCGGGCTCGAAACCGGTGTGATGCATGCCTGCGGCCATGACACCCATATGACCGCATGGATCGGCGCGGCGCAGCTTTTATCCGAACGCCGCAGGCAATGGTCCGGTACATTGGTGATGATTGCCCAGCCCGGAGAGGAGACCGGGGAGGGCGCCGCAGCTATGCTGGCCGACGGTCTGTTCGAACGCTTTCCAAGACCGGATTATGCGATTGCGTTCCATAATGCTGCGCAGTTTCCCACCGGAATGATCGGTTATTCGCCGGGCTATGCCCTGGCAAATGTGGATAGCGTGGACATCCTGGTCTCCGGAGTGGGAGGCCATGGCGCCTATCCTCATACAAGCAGGGATCCTATCGTCCTGGCCAGTTCGATCGTGATGAAACTGCAGACCTTGGTAAGCCGGGAGAGTGATCCGCTTAAACCCGCCGTGGTGACGGTCGGCAGTTTCCATGGCGGGTCCAAGCACAATATCATTCCCGATGAAGCGAGGCTGCAATTGACGGTTCGCAGCTATAGCGACGAATCCCGCAAGGCCCTGCTTGACGGGATATCCCGCGTCGCTCGCGGAGAAGCATTGGCTGCGGGTGTTCCGGACGACCGGATGCCCAAGGTCACCGTGGCGGAAAGCTATACCCCGGCGACCTATAACGACCCCTCGTTCACCAAGGATATCGCAGCGGTATTTACCGCCCGGTTCCGGGCCGAGCATGTTCGGGAGGTGCCATCCGTAATGGGCGGAGAGGATTTTGGGCGCTATCGGCGTGCCGACCCTGAGCACATCAAATCGCTGATTTTCTGGGTGGGCGGTGTGTCCGCAACGCACTGGGAGGAAGCGCAGGCCGGCAAGCGGGAACTCCCTTCGCTGCACAGCCCATTCTGGGCTCCCGATGCCGAAAAGGTGATTGGCACAGCGGCCGAAGCGCTTGCCTCAGCCGCGCTTGAGCTGATGCCCGCTGCTTCGCCGTGAGCGCGCAATCCACAAGTAAAGGGATCGGAAACCCTCCAAGCGAATGCAATCGCTTGAATTTTTGAAGTCCTGTAAAATTTACCGACATTTCATCTCTCACCGTTAATCCGTCCTCCGTTGCCCTTGAGGCGCGAAGGGTAAAGGGAGCGATGATCCGTCTCTTCAAGCATTACATCCCCCATGCGGTGCTGTTGCTGGGGCTGGTCGATCTCCTGCTGCTGATGGTTGCGGGTGAATTGGCCTGGCAGCTGCGCGCGGGTCAGTTGCATATGGATGTCGGGCGTATCGGCGAGCGCCTGCCGTCGCTTTCCGTATTTGTTGCGGTCGTCTTGATCGCGATGATCTCGGTCGGCGTCTATGGGGCGGAGGCGCTGCGATCGCTGCGCTATGCGCTGGCCCGTCTGATTGTTGCGGTAAGCCTCGGGATCATTGCGCTATCCTTTGTCGATTTTGTCGTGCCGGGCCTCGATTTCTGGCGCTCCACCCTGGCCTATGCCATGGTTTTTTCGATCATTCTGCTGGTCGCGAACCGCGTCCTGGTGGGAGGGCTGCTTGGCACATCCGCGTTCCGTCGCCGGGTGCTCGTGCTGGGGGCAGGCAGGCGGGCCCAGAGATTGCGGGATTTGGCCAATCGCCAAGGCAGCGGTTTCGTGATCGTCGGTTTCATCGGCATGAGCGAAAACAAGCCGCTGGTTGAGGAGGCTATCAACCGGTCCGCTATTCACGACCTTAGCCGTTTCGTCGAAAATCTCGGCGTAAGCGAAGTGGTGCTCGCATTGGAGGAACGCCGCAACGCCCTGCCTCTCAAGGATCTCCTGCGGATCAAGACAGCCGGGGTGCATGTCAATGATTTCTCGAGCTTCATCGAACGCGAGACGGGGAGGGTGGATCTCGATTCCGTCAATCCCAGCTGGCTTATCTTTTCGGACGGCTTTTCCTCAGGCCGCATGATGTCGAGCATCGCCAAGCGAATATTCGATGTCGTCGCCAGCAGCTTGTTGCTGGTCGTTACCTGGCCGATCATCGCCTTGTTCGCCTTGCTGATCAAAGTGGATAGCAAAGGGCCGGCCTTTTTCAGGCAGAGCAGAGTGGGGCTGTACGGCGAGAATTTCGACGTAATAAAGCTGCGCTCCATGCGGTCCGATGCGGAAAGGGCCGGCGAGGCGAAATGGGCGCAGGAAAATGATCCGCGCGTGACCCGGATCGGCCGCTTTATCCGCAAGGTACGGATCGATGAGCTCCCCCAGGCCTGGAGTGTCCTGAAGGGGGAGATGAGTTTCGTGGGGCCCCGCCCCGAAAGGCCCGAGTTCGTGACGGACCTTGAAGACAAGCTCCCCTACTATGCCGAGAGGCATATGGTAAAACCGGGGATCACCGGATGGGCCCAGATCAACTATCCCTATGGCGCCTCGATCGAGGATGCCCGCCACAAGCTGGAATATGATCTCTACTACGCGAAGAACTATACGCCCTTTCTCGATCTGCTGATCCTGCTGCAGACCTTTCGGGTCATCCTGTGGGGTGAGGGCGCGCGATGAGCGGCGGCAGCGGCTTCTGGATTGCGTTCGGGCATTGGAGCCATTTCATCGGCGCGGTTGCGTGCGTATTGCTCGCGGCATGGCTGCTGGGCAGAAAGGAAGAGCGAGCCAATAAATGGGCCATTATCGCCGCGCTGGCGTTGAGCGCCCTGTGGAGCCTCATAGCGGCCAGCACGTCTCCGATCTCCCCTGCCGCCCTGCTGTTCGAAAGCCTTCGCAACATCGGCTGGCTTGTTGCCCTGTATTTTCTGTTTGCGTCCGATGGTCGCCACGCGAGCCTGCAGCCGATCCGCCCGGTCCTCCTCTCGCTTGGCTTTGTCGAGCTGCTGTTGCCGCTGGCGGTTCTTGTTTCCATCCAGCCGGACCTGTCCGTTTCCTTAAAGGAGGCGATTTTCCATCTTCTGGTGACTTTCCGCTTGATGGTGACGGTCGGCGCGCTCGTGCTTCTGCACAATCTTTACGTGGGCGCGGAGCAGGTTGCGCGTTCGATCTTGCGCTGGCCCACAGCGGCGCTGGCCGCGATGTGGGTGTACGATCTCAACTTTTATACGATCAGCTATCTCGGCGATCGCTTCCCGATCGAGCTGGCGGCGATGCGCGGCCTGATCACCGCCGCGATGGTTGCGCCATTCGCGATCGGGTTCAGCCGGCGTGCTTCCCAGCTGAAATTCAAACCCTCTCGTGTCGTGACATTTCAGACTCTCTCGCTATTGGCGATTGGCGCCTATCTGGTGACCATGGTCGGGATCGCGCATTCCATCGCCTTGATTGGTGGCGGTTTCGCGCGTCTCACCCAGGTCGGTTTCGTGTTCGCCGCCAGCGTCTTTGCGCTCCTGTGGCTGCCATCCGAACATATGCGCCGATGGCTCAGGGTAACGGCGGTCAAGCATCTGTTCCAGCATCGGTATGACTACCGGGCGGAGTGGCTGCGCTTTACCCAAACCATCGGCCTCGTGGGGGAGGATGCGCCGCCGCTGCATGAGCGTGCGATCAAGGCTGTGGCGGATATTTGCGACAGCCCCAGCGGCTTGCTGCTCCTGCCTGGTGAAAATGGCAAGCTGGTGCTTGCCGCAAGTTGGCAATGGCCGCTCGCGGATGTTCCTGCGGAGGCGATGCCGCCCTCGGCTGTAGAATTCTTCGAGCGGGAGAACTTCGTCTGCAATCTGGACGATCTGAGAAAAGGGAGTGAGCAGCGGGGAGAGGCCGCGATAGTTCCGCAATGGCTGCTTGACGAAAGCAAGGCCTGGACCCTTGTTCCCCTGCTCCATTACGAGCGCCTCACAGGGCTGGTCGTGCTGGCCCATCCCCCTGTCACCCGGCAGTTGGACTGGGAGGATTTCGATCTTCTGCGCGTGGTGGGTCAGCACCTGGCAAGCTATCTGGCTGAGCAGGCCGGACAGGATGCGCTGAGGGAAGCCAGCAATTTCGATGAGTTCAATCGCCGCATCGCCTTCGTGATGCACGATATCAAGAACCTCGCCAGCCAGCTTTCCCTGCTGGCGCGGAATGCGGAACGCCATGCCGACAATCCGGAATTTCGGGCCGACATGCTGCTTACTCTGCGTAACAGCGCCGACAAGCTGAATGCATTGCTGGCGAGACTTGGGCGCTACGGCAAGCATGGGGCCGACGCACTCGAACTTGTCAGCCTAGATCAATGCGCCTCAGAGCTTGCCAGGCGTTTCGGCGTAAGCAGCCAGGTCATGATCGTGGAAAGCCAGCCGTGCCATGTTACCGCAAACCGCGAGGCTCTGGAGCAGGCTCTGGTGCATATCGTGCAGAATGCGATCGACGCCAGCCCGGACGATGCTTCGGTGTTCGTCCGCGTACGGCGGGATCGCGTCGAGGGTGTGATAGAGATCGTCGACTCGGGATGCGGGATGAGCCCCGAATTTATCCGGACCCGCCTCTTCAAACCCTTCGTATCTTCCAAGGCCGGCGGCTTCGGTATCGGTGCCTTCGAGGCCCGTGAACTGATCCGCGCCATGAAGGGAACTCTCGATGTGGAATCACGGGAAGGGCTGGGCACCCGCTTCTTCATTCGGCTTCCACTGGCCGAGATGAGCGACCTCATCAGCAAATTCGATTCCGGCAAGGCCGAGGTGGCATGATGGCCCAATCACAGACCAATGTAAGCAAACCGAAAATCCTCGTCGTCGAAGACGATCCAGGCCTGCAAGCTCAATTGAAATGGGCCTATGAGGATTTCGAAGTGATTGTCGCCGGCGATCGTCCCGCCGCGATCGCGGCATTGCGGGCCGAAGAGCCGGTTGTCGTGACGTTGGACTTGGGCCTGCCCCCCGATCCGGATGGAACCAGTGAAGGCTTTGCCTTGCTTGATGAAATCATGGCAGTGAAGCCGGATACGAAGGTGATTGTCGCCTCAGGCCATGGCGCGCGGGAGAGCGCGCTCAAGGCCATCGACGGCGGTGCATATGATTTCTACCAGAAGCCGGTCGATATCGAGCAATTGGGCCTCATTGTCCGGCGGGCGATCAACCTGCATCGGATCGAGGAGGAAAACCGCAGGCTGGCGGTGAAAGCGGGCGACAGCAATCGCGTGCTGGGCGGCCTCATCACTGCTGCTCCGGAAATGATACGCGTGGCGCGCACGATCGAGCGCGTGGCCAATACCAATGTCTCCGTGATGCTGCTCGGGGCCAGCGGTACGGGCAAGGAGCTGTTGGCCCGTGGGCTTCATGATGCAAGCGGCCGCCAAGTTGGCGCCTTCGTTGCCATCAATTGCGCCGCGATCCCGGAAAATCTCCTGGAGAGTGAGCTTTTCGGGCATGAGAAAGGTGCGTTTACCGGCGCTGTGAAGACCACCGAAGGCAAGATAGAGCAGGCGCATGGCGGCACCCTGTTCCTGGATGAAGTCGGTGACATTCCGTTACCCCTTCAGGTGAAGCTGCTGCGCTTCCTGCAAGAGCGCACGATCGAGCGGATCGGCGGACGGAAGTCCATTTCAGTGGATACCCGGATAGTTTGCGCCACGCATCAGAATCTCGAAGCCATGATCGGTGAGGGCCGCTTCCGGGAAGATCTGTTTTATCGTCTCGCGGAAATCGTGGTGAAGATACCCTCGCTTGCCGAACGGCCGGGCGATGCCACCTTGCTTGCCAAGGCATTTCTCAAGCGCTTCTCCAGGGAAATGAACCCGCAGGTGAAAGGGTTTGCCACAGATGCCTTGGCAGCCATCGACGGTTGGGCCTGGCCCGGCAATGTTCGCGAGCTTGAAAACCGGGTCAAGCGGGCTGTGATCATGGCCGATGGCAAGATGATTCACGCGTCCGATCTCGATCTGGAAAGCGAGGACGACGAAGGGGCCCAACCTCTCAATCTCAAGAGTGCGCGCGAAGCGACGGATCGGAAGGTGATCCGGCATGCGCTCGCGCGAAGCGAAGGCAACATCTCAAGCACGGCGAAGCTGCTCGGCATCAGCCGCCCCACCCTGTACGATCTCCTCAAGCAATATGATCTGCAAGGCTGACAGCAAGCGATCAAAGCCATGGCTTGGGGTGCTGGCGGCGATCTTGCTGGCCGGGCCGGCGCTCGGCGAAGGACGGGATAATCTGGCGGATGCCCGCGAGGCCTTGCGCCGCGGTGACGGCATTGCGGCAGAGGCCTTGCTGCGCGATGCGCTCCACCGCGGAATTCCCGCCCGTGAAGTGGCCGCCCGGATGGGTGAAGCGGAATTGCTGCAGCAAGACCTCGTGGAAGCCGGCCGCTGGCTCCGGCCCGAAGATTTCTCCTCATCGGAACAGGGTCACGGTTACCGGATGCTGGGTCGCCTGGAGATGACGGAAGGCAACCTTGAGGCGGCTGGAAAGGCTTTCGATGAAGCGCTTCAAGCCGCCCCCGGGGATGCGACGCTCTGGATCGATATAGGTCGCTTGCGTTACCTGGCTGGAGATCAGTTCGCCGCTCTCGATGCCGCTGAGCGGGCGCTCCAGATCGATCCCAGGGAGCCGGGCGCACTGGAATTCCAGGGCCAACTTGTTCGCGACAGCAAGGGGCCCCGCGCTGCCCTGCCATTCTTCGCCGCTGCCCTCAAACAGGCACCGGAGAACCTGAGCGTGCTCGGTGAGTATGCCGCAACGCTTGGAGAGGCCGGCCGGGCGCGCGACATGCTTGCCGTCACGCGTCGCATGATCGAACTCGATAGCCGCGATCCACGCGCGTTCTATCTCCAGGCGGTGCTGGCAGCCCGGACCGGCAATGACGATCTTGCCCGGCGTCTGCTGTGGCGAACGGGCGATGCCTATCGCAAGACACCGGCGGCGATGCTTCTGACGGGTGTGTTGGAACTGCGCGCGGGAAACACGCAGACAGCCGCGGATACCCTCGAAGCCTTGTGGCGAATGCAGCCCGATAATGGCCAAGTCGCGGTGCTGGTGGCCCGGGCGTTGCAACGGGATGGGCGGCATGCCGAACTTGTCAGCCGGTTTTCCGAGCTGGCGCGCAGGAGTGACGCATCACCCTATCTACTGAAAGTCGTGGGCCGCTCTTACGAAGCTCTCGAACGGCGCGACGAAGCTGCGGTCTTCCTCGATCGTGCCGCACTGCTGCGGAGTGGCGCCATCGCGGCTTTGCCTGATGCTGCTCCCCTCGATGTCCTGGAAGCCCGCTGGCGAGACGCCCCCGGCGAGCCAAGGCGAATACTTTCCCTCGTCCGGCAACTCCTCGCACTCGGATACTATGCGCAGGCAAGATCGATTGTGGACGAGGTCAGGGACAAGTTTCCCGGATCGAGCGATGTCTTGTTTCTTTCCGGCGATGTCGAGTTGATGGCGGGTAATCCGCAAGCGGCTCTCGCACATTATCGCGGCGTCGCACGAATTCGTACCTCTGGAATATTGATGGAGAGAATGGTTAAAGCGGAGCTCGCCTTGGGCCATGTCCAATCCGCGGAAGCCCTGGCCATCGCCTATTTCCTCGAGCATCCGATGGATGGTTCGGCGGCCGCGCGAATCGCGCAGTTTGCCGCAGGTCGGCAGGATTGGCAGCGCGCCGAGACAATGCTGGCATTCGCCTTGCGCCAGGGCGGCAATACTCGCGATCCTTTGCTGCTTGCAAGGTCCGCACTTGCGCATGTCGGTTTGGGTGACAGCGCGGCCGCGTTGCCCGCTGCGCAGAAGGCCTATCGCTTGCAATCGGGAAATGCCCATATAACAAGAGCATATGGCTTAGTCTTGAAAGCGTTAGGGGAAGAGGGCAGCTCTGCCGCAATGTTGGCCAAAGCAGCGCGACTTTCGGCCGGGACCCAGGACACGTCTCTGGAGCTTCACTGAACTGCCGTCCAAAAAGAAAGAGCGACCTTGGCGGCCGCCCTTTCCTCCTCTCCCAACTCCTAGAATATCTATGCCGAGAGATTCGGTAACTGGCAAGAGGGTGACGCTGTATTGCCTCAAGGCTGTGCCATGTTGCACCGAATTTGCAGCATAAATGACACAGCAGGGATCGATTGCCGGTATCCACTAGACAGACTCCACCGGTGCGGGCACGAGGCCGCGAACTCAGGAAGGGCCGGGCAGGAAAGCTTGAATCAGTGAGGAAACCAGGGGTCGCAAAATGATCTTCCGAAATCTGTCTCGCGTCGATCCCTTGGTCAGGCTGATCTTTGCGGCATTGCTGCTTGCTTCCTTTCTGCCTGCTCGGGGCGAGGTTCGCCCATTCGCCCAGGGCGTCTCCGATTGTGCGATCTTCGTGCTGTTCTTTCTGAATGGCCTGAGGCTGCCACGCGCGGAAGTGGTGCGGGGCATCGGGCATTGGCGCTTCCTGCTTCCTCTCGCCTGCTTTGTTTTCGCAGCCATGACGCTGATCGGCTGGGGGATGGTGAAGGCCACAAGCCCCTTTCTCCCGCCGATGGTGGCTATTGGCTTCCTCTATCTGGGTACTCTTCCTTCGACGGTTCAGTCCGCCACCGCTTACAGTTCCCTGGCTGGTGGCAATGTCGCCAATTCGGTGATCGCCGCGGCCCTGCTCAATGTGATGGGCGTGTTCATCACGGCACCGCTGTTCTCCGCGATCGCCGGCGGGGCGCAGAACGGCATGGGAGTAAACGGCCTGGTGAACGTGGTGGTGATGCTGCTCCTGCCGTTCGCTCTGGGGCAGTTCGCGCAAAATTGGCTGCGAGGCTGGGTGGTCGATCATCGCTCGCTGGTGACGTGGGTGGACCGGATGTCGATCGCAATTGCCGTCTACGTCGCCTTTTCCGGGGCCGTGGACCAAGGGATATGGACCCGGCTGGGTATCGGTGAATGGGGCGTCTTGATCGCTGCAAACGCTATCATGCTGGTCTTCGCTTTCTACGGCGCATGGTTTCTGGGTGGATCGATCGGCCTGAATCGTCCCGACCGCATCGCATTCCTCTACGCCGGCGCACAGAAGAGCATCGCAATGGGAGCGCCGCTGGCGACCATCATGTTTCCCCATCACATCGCGGGGCTCGTGCTGCTGCCGGCCCTTATCTATCATCTGGCGCAGCTGGTGATTTCAGCGCCGCTCGCCAACCGCCTTCGCGCCGATTAGGAGATCGCCGGCGCCCTGCGGTTATGCCGCACCGACCACCATAGCGATATTCCGATAAGCGTCGCTCCGATAAATCCGGTGATCGTCTCGGGAATATGAAATCGGGCTGAGAGCAGCATGATCGCGGCCAGGGCAAGGATGGCCCAGAACGCGCCATGTTCCAGATAGCGATATTCTGAAAGCGTCCCCTTCTGGACGAGCATGATCGTCATCGAGCGGACGAACATCGCCCCGATCGACAGGCCCAAGGCTATCACGATCATGTTGTTGGAAAGAGCGAAGGCGCCAATCACGCCGTCAAAGGAGAAACTGCTGTCCAGAACCTGGAGATAGAGGAATCCTCCAAGGCCGGAACGTACGATTGCACCTTGCGCCTTGGCCGCTTCCTCGCGCAATTCGAGGATCGTTCCAATTGCCTCGACCGTGACAAAGGTGACAATTCCCAGGATGCCGGCGACGAGGAAGGTAAGCGCTTCTTCGGTGGGCAGCATCGAGGATATCCCCCACAAGGAGAGGAGCAGCAGTGCGATTTCGGCCGCTGGAACTGCGGATATGCGGGCAAGCCTGGTTTCGATGACGGCGATCCAATGGACCTCCTTCTCCGCATCGAAGAAGAACTTCAATCCCACCATGGCCAGGAAGGCGCCACCGAAACCGGCAATGCCGACATGCGCGGACGAAACGATCCGTTCATACTCCGCCGGATGGTTGAGCGAAAGCCGGATGGTGTCGACTGGGCCCAATCCTGCGGCGATCGCGACGATGGCTAGGGGAAACAGCACACGCATGCCGAACACGGCAATGGCCATGCCCCAGGTAAGGAAACGCTTCTGCCAGATCTCGTCCATTTCCTCGAGCACGGTGGCATTGACCACGGCATTGTCGAAGCTGAGGGAAACCTCGAGCACCGAAAGCACGGCCACGATCCACAAAAGTTGTGCGGTAGCGGCGAGATTGCCGCTTTGTGCCCATCCGTACCACGCGGCGAGCGCAAAGCAGATCAGCGTGAAAATGATTGAGCCGCGATAGAAGCGAAGCAATTCCGATTCCTCTTCGAAAAATGCGGCTCGGCTAGGGGGAGTTGCCGGTCCGCGCAAGCACTTCTGGCCGGAATCGATCTATTCGCGTGAGATGTTTTTCCGGCGGGCCGGATCAGCTCTTGGCTTGATATGTCTGCTCCGGGCCGGGAAATGTCCGATCTTTCACTTCCTGAGCATAACGAACGACTGCGCTCTCTATCGTCGCCGCAATGTTCTCGTATCGCTTGACGAAGCGCGGGACCCGTTCAAACATGCCGAGCATGTCTTCGGTTACGAGGACTTGGCCGTCGCATTGGGCCGATCCGCCGATACCGATGGTCAGGCAGGAAATCGCCTTCGTGATTTCGATGGCGATGGGTTCCACCACCCCTTCCACCACGATCGCGAAGGCGCCGGCCTCATCCAGAGCCACCGCATCGCTGACGATCTTCTGCGCTTCGGCATCGCTGCGTCCCCGCGCCATGTAGCCACCCAGGACGTTAACCGCTTGCGGCGTCAAGCCGACATGGCCCATCACCGGAATGCCGCGCGCATTCAGAAAGGCCACGGTTTCCGCCATGGCCGCGCCGCCTTCGAGCTTGACGGCCGCCGCTCCGCTCTGCTTGAGCAGGTGGGAAGCATTCTCGAATGCTTGCTGGGGAGATTGTTCGTAGCTTCCGAACGGCATGTCGACAGCGACCACTGTATGATAGCTGCCGCGCACCACCGCAGCGGCATGATTGGCCATCATTTCGAGCGTGACCGGGATGGTGGATGGCAGGCCGTAGATCACCTGGCCGAGTGAATCCCCCACCAGCAGGATGTCGCAATGCGCATCGAGCAATTGCGCTTGCCGCGCGGTATAGGCGGTCAGCATCACGATCGG
This sequence comes from uncultured Caenibius sp., assembly GCA_964468045.1. GTDB lineage: Bacteria > Pseudomonadota > Alphaproteobacteria > Sphingomonadales > Sphingomonadaceae > JAWKXU01. The sequence continues at coordinate 73,570 of CAYXTO010000014.1, forward strand.
TTCGGCAGTGATGCCATCATTCTTGCGCTGGCGGATGGCCGGGACGGTGAGCCGCTTCATCGGCGCGGGTGTGGGATTGGCGCGGCTGGTCGAGGTGTCGAGCTGAAAGGTCGTGGACATGGCTGCGTTCTAGCGCCAGTTCGGCGGTGGGGAAAGCCGCTGCGCCACGATATGCGTAAGCTGGGGAAATGCTATCGATCGTTGCTTGTCAAAGATGCGGAGTCCGGTAGCTTCCTGCGCTGGTCCAGGCGTTCAGGGTTTGGGGGTCATATGCTCGGTCGCGTCAAATCTCTTGATGCCATTATGGCGACAGCGGAAAAGAAATCCCTCCACCGCTCCTTGGGTCCGGTGCAGCTGACCCTGCTGGGGGTGGGCGCCGTTATCGGGACCGGGATCTTCGTCCTGACCGCCGCCGCAGCCCAGAAGGCCGGCCCTGGCATGGTGTGGAGCTTCGTTATCGCCGGCTTCGTATGCGCTGTTGCCGCCCTTTGCTATTCAGAGCTTGCCTCCATGGTGCCGGTGTCCGGTTCCGCCTATACCTACAGCTATGCGGTGATGGGGGAATTGCTGGCCTGGACGGTGGGCTGGGCTCTGATCCTTGAATATGCGGTGGCCGCTTCGGCGGTTTCGGTCGGCTGGTCCGGCTATTTCATGGGGTTGGTCAAGAGTTGGACGGGGTTTGAGTTGCCAGCGGCATTGGCTGCGGGGCCGTCCTGGTCGATGAATGGCTGGCTGCCCCATGCCGACTTTTCCACCGGGGTGATCAATGTGCCCGCCATTGTGGTGGCCTTGAGCGTCACCTGGCTGCTGATGATCGGAACGAAGGAAAGCGCGGTTTTCAATGCGGTGCTGGTGGCCGTCAAGGTCGCGGCGCTGACGATGTTCGTGGCGCTTACCCTTCCGGTTCTGGAGCGCGAGCATTTCGCTCCTTTCACGCCTAACGGCTGGTTCGGTCCGACGGGGACGACGGGGATGGGCGTGGTCGGGGCGGCAGCTTCGATCTTCTTCGCCTATGTCGGCTTCGATGCCGTCTCCACCGCAGCCGAGGAAACAAAGAATCCGCAGCGCAACGTGCCGATCGGCCTGATCGGCAGCCTTGGGATATGCACGGTGTTTTACCTGCTGGTCGCGACAGGCGCGATCGGTGCGATCGGCTCACAGCCTACGGGGCTGGGAGTGGCCCCCGGGTCAGCGGAATTCAACCAGCAATGTGCGGCGCTTGCGGCGCAAGGCAAGGAACCGCTGGTCTGCTCCAGGGAAGCGCTGGCGCATGTGTTGCGGGCCATCAACTATACCTGGGCAGGCGACCTGATCGGCCTGGCCGCCAATCTTGCGCTGCCTTCCGTAATCCTGATGATGATGTATGGCCAGACCCGCATCTTCTTCGTGATGGCGCGGGATGGACTGCTGCCGGAGAAGCTGGCCACCGTACATCCAAGATGGAAAACACCGCATGTGGTCACCTTGATCACGGGCATTGCCGTGGCGATTGCCGCCGCGCTTCTCCCGGTGGGCCAATTGGCGGATATTTCCAATTCGGGCACTCTGTTCGCCTTCTTCATGGTGGCGATAGCAGTGATGATGCTCAGGCTGCGCGATCCCCATCGGGTGCGGCCGTTCCGCACCCCTCTGATATGGGTTGTCGGGCCGATCGCCGTGGCGGGCTGCGTGCTGCTGTATTGGAATTTGCCTTATGACGCCAAATTGGTCTTGCCGATTTGGGGTGCACTGGGCCTGTTCGTCTATTTCCTCTATGGCTATCGCAAGAGCCATGTTGGCCGGGGTCTCATGGAAGTGCACGAGGATGATCCGGACACGCCGCCCCAGCCGGTTCCCCCGATGCCTGGCGGGGCTCAACTGGACTAGCGGAATTGATCCTTCGCAAGGCTGCGCTTTACGGAAAAGGCAGCCTTGAAAGGTCGGATATCTGTGGAATTAGAGTGCGGTTTCCGTATGTTTCGCCTTGTCCCTGACATCCATCCCCAAAGCCATTCGAGCGGTGGTCAGGATTCCAAGATTGTGATCCCAGATTTCGGCTGAACCGAGATCCATGCGCAGCATGGTGACGGCATCGGAATTCAACCCTTTGGGGAACCAGGCTTCCACATGATTGCCCCAGTGCTTCTTGCGGCGTTCCGGGCTGGTTTCCCGAGCCAATATGCCATGAAAGCGCGCGAAGATATCATGATCCTGGCTTGCAAAGATGGCTGTCGCCGGCCCGGTTCGCGCCAGATGGCTATCGCTCGCCACATAGAACCAGATGGCGCTGTCAGCCTCCTTGTCCAGATGGGCCCGCATGGGCACGGCGCTATCAGGGCTGCCATCGAGCTGAAGGAAGAGAAGGGGGTGAATCCGTCAATTCCAGCCAGAACTTGGTTTTCAGCTTATCGGAATTTCCGCTTTCCTGTTTCATGGTGACCTCTCGCTGTCTTGCTTTCTGGCCCACCAACGGAAGCGCCAGCCCTTTGTTCCTTTCGCGAAGAGCCTGTCGAAATGCTTCGTCTGAAAACCGGAGCGACCGATCCGCCGCACAAGGCGGGCCGCCTCGCCCCGTCAACCGTCGGCGCGCTTCGCATGGGCGAGGGCGGAGAGCAGCACTCCGGCCAGGATCAGCGCCATGCCCGCGCCATGATATGCCTGCAGCTTCTCGTTCAACAAGGCGACGGCCAGCAGGGCCCCGAACAGCGGCATCAGGCTGATGGTCTGCCCGGCAGCGCCCGATCCGATATGCGCCACGGCCGCGTTGTAGAGAAAATAGGCAATGACCGAAGGAAAGATCGCGACATAGGCGAAGGCTGCGAAAATCCCGGGCTTCCAAGGAATTTGCGCAATTCTTTCCGCTTCTCCCAAGGCCAGCGGAGCCATCGTTATCGCACCGATCGCAAAGGTCGTGAAAAGAAAGGCAAGCGGGTGGATCTGGGGCGCCAGGCGCAGGCAGACCGTATAGATCGCCCAGACCAGGCAGCCGCCGAGGATCAGGCTATCGCCAAAGCCAAAGTGCAACCGCAGGATCGCCATGGGATCGCCGCGAAAAACGATGAACATGACGCCCAGGGTCGATAGCGCCACCCCCGCGACCTGCTTCCATGGCGAGCGATCGTGGAACAGCAACGCGCCGGTCAGTAGCACCAGACCCGGGATCAAGGCCTGGATCAGCAGGGCGTTGGTGGCCGTGGTGTAGTGAAGACCGGAGTAAAGGAAGCCGTTGAAGCCTGCCACCCCCACGAGCCCCAACAGCAATATGACGGGCCACTTTCGCCGAATGGCTTCCCACTCGGCGATCACATGGCGCAAGGCCACCGGAGCCAGAATGAGCAGGGCGCCGACCCATCGGACCAAGGCCAGGGTGAAGGGCGGGATATCGCTGCGCACGGCCCGGCCGACAATGGAATTGCCCGCCCAGAACAGCATGACCAGCCCCAGCATGGCATAGGCGCGAAGGTCCGGTTTTTGCTTGATCATACACCCGCTTAGATCATCGCACAGGAAGTGCGAACCGCTTTTCCAGCATTGCATGAAAGGCGGAACCGGCGTCAGATCACGTGACGGGATTTCCTTGCTGACGGCCGCGCCCCATCAGACCGGTTCCAGCGAATAGCCCGCAGAGCGCACGGTACGGATCGGATCCGGGGCACCGTCCATTTCAATTCCCTTGCGCAGGCGCCTGATATGAACATCGACAGTGCGTTCTTCGATCTCGCTGCCTGTCCCCCACACCGCGTCGAGCAACTGGTTGCGGGAGAATACCCGCCCGGGATGTTCCATGAAGAATTTCAGCAGGCGATATTCGGTGGGGCCCAGCGCAAGCTTCCGGCCGCGCCGTTCCACCCGATGCGCGGTGGGATCAAGGTTCAGGTCGCCCACCACCAGGCTTTCCCCGGCCAGCGCCGGCCTTACGCGCCGCAGCACTGCGGATACGCGCGCCAGCAATTCGCGAGGGCTGAACGGCTTGGTCACATAATCGTCGGCACCGGTATCGAGCCCGCGGATTCGATCATCCTCCGCGCCGCGCGCTGTGAGCATGATGATCGGCACATTGGCGGTTTCCTTGTTGCGGCGCAGACGGCGGCACACCTCGATCCCGCTGGTGCCCTCGATCATCCAGTCGAGGATGATGAGATCCGGCAGATCTTCCACCGCAAGGATGAGAGCCTCGTCGCCATCGTCGGTGACTTGCACCTGATAGCCTTCGCCCTTGAAGCGGAACTCGAGCAGCTCGGCCAGAGCGGGATCGTCTTCGACAAGGAGAAGTTTCGGTAGGGGCAAGGCAAATTCCTGACTTATCCGTCCCCATTCCGCAAAATTGTTACAAGGTTATGACACGATCGGGTCGTTGGATCGCCCGTCTTCTTCCGGTTCCGGCGGATAATTGCCTGTTGCCGCGTAATAGACCATCTCGGCGACATTGGTGGCGTGATCCCCGATGCGTTCGATGCTGCGGGCGACAAACAGCAATTGCGCGGCGCTGCTGATCGTGGCCGGGTTTTCCACCATGTAGGAAACCAGGTTGCGGAAGATGCTGTTGTAAAAGGCATCGACCTTCTCGTCCTGCTTGATCACCTCGAGCGCCAGCACCGGATCCCGTGCCCCATAGGCAGTCAGGACATCGTGAACCATCTCCACAGCCAGTTCGCCCATCGCCGGAAGGAGGGTAAGAGGCTCGAACTGCTTCCGGCTTTCGATGTCGCCGATCCGCTTGGCGATGTTCTTGGCATAGTCCCCGATCCGTTCCACCACGCCGGCGATCTTCAATGCGGCAATCACTTCGCGCAGATCGTCCGCCATCGGCGCGCGCAAGGCGATGACACGCACCGAAAGCTTGTCGACCTCGGTTTCCAGCATGTCGATCTTTTTGTCCCGCGCGATCACGCCCCGGGCAATGTCATCGGAGCCCTTGACCAGCGCATCGAGCGCTTCCTGTATCGAGAGTTCGGCAAGGCCGCCCATCTCGGCGATCAGGCCGCGCAGACGCGTGATGTCTTCGTCGAACGCCTTAACTGTATGTTCCGCCATCAGCCATACCGCCCTGTGATGTAATCCTTGGTGCGCTCTTCGCGCGGATTTGTGAAGATGTCGCTTGTTTGTCCATATTCCACCATCGTGCCGAGGTGGAAAAATGCAGTGCGCTGCGATACTCGCGCGGCCTGCTGCATGGAGTGGGTGACGATCACGATGGCGTAGCGCCCGCGCAATTCATCGATCAGCTCCTCGATCTTGGCGGTAGCGATGGGATCGAGCGCGGAGCAGGGCTCATCCATCAGGATGACTTCGGGATCGACGGCGATAGCCCGCGCGATGCAGAGGCGCTGCTGCTGGCCCCCGGAAAGCGCCGTGCCGCTATCGGCCAGGCGATCCTTCACCTCTTCCCAGAGGCCCGCCCGGCGCAGGCTGCGCTCGACGATCGCGTCCAGATCCGCCTTGCTTTCAGCCAGCCCGTGAATGCGCGGGCCATAGGCAATATTCTCGTAGATGGTCTTGGGGAACGGGTTGGGCTTCTGGAACACCATGCCCACCCTCGCACGCAATTGAACCACGTCCATGCCGGAGTGGTAGATATCCTCCCCGTCCAGTGAGATCTGTCCTTCCACCCGGGCGCCGGGGATGGTGTCGTTCATCCGGTTGAGGCTGCGCAGGAACGTGGATTTCCCGCAGCCGGACGGGCCAATGAAGGCCGTGACGTAGCTCACGGGAATATCGATCGATACGTCGTCTATGGCTTTCTTGGCGCCATAGAAGATGGAGACATTGCGCGCGCTCATCTTGGCCGCGTTGCTTTCGTCGATCCGGGGAAGTTCGTCTGTCACCATTTTCTCTCGAAGCGATTGCGCAGGTATATCGCGAGCCCGTTCATGACCAGAAGGAACAGCAGCAGCACGATGATTGCAGCCGAGGTGCGTTCGACAAATCCGCGGTCGATCTCATCGGACCACAGAAAGATCTGCACGGGAAGCACTGTCGCGGGGGATGTGAAGCCATCGGGCGGGGTGGCGACGAAGGCGCGCATTCCGATCATCAGGAGAGGGGCAGTTTCCCCCAGCGCGCGCGCCATTCCGATGATCGTTCCGGTGAGGATGCCCGGCAAGGCGAGCGGCAGGACATGGTGGAACACCACCTGCACGGGCGATGCGCCGATGGCCAGCGCTCCGTCACGAATGGAGGGGGGCACGGCCTTGATCGCATTGCGGCCGGAAATCACGATGACCGGCATCGTCATCAGCGCCAGGGTCATGCCGCCGATCAGGGGCGCGGACCGGAAATTCGGGAAGATCGAAAGGAACACGGCAAGGCCGAGCAATCCGAAGATGATCGACGGCACCGCGGCCAGATTGTTGATCGACACCTCGATCATATCGGTCCAGCGGTTCTTCGGGGCATATTCCTCGAGATAAAGGGCCGCAAGCACGCCGATCGGAAAGGCCAGGGCAAGGGTCACGATCATCGTGAGTATGGAACCCTTGAGCGCCCCCCAGATGCCGACCATTTGCGGATCGGTGGCGTCGGCGCGATTCAGGAAGCCGAGGTCGAACCTGCGCTCCAGCACGCCCGCCTTGTTGAGGCGCTGCGCCAGAGGCTGCAGTTCGGCCTTGCCATCTCCGCGCAAGGCGGTTGCGAGGCCTTCTCGCGCGGGCAGCCAGAAGATCGTCTGGCCTGCGAGCAGCGAGGGCTTGGCGATGATCTCTCTTGCCGCGTCCCGCCATGCGTTCTGGCCGAGTTGCGCTGCTCCATCCGAGCCGAGCGCCTTTTCGGCTGCGCTTTCGATCACCATCGGCAGCCCCGCCCGTTCGAGCACCCCTTCCGGATAGGGCTGTTCGAGGGCGCGCGGATCGACGGTCATGCCCGCCTCACGGAAATCGACCGTGACTGCCATTTCCACGCGCTGGAAGCCGCCCAGGCCATTCATCGTCATATTGACGATAAGCAGGGCGAGGACGGCCACCGAAAACAGGACCGCGAGCAGGCCAAGCAGCTTGAACCGCTTTTCGGCGGCATAGCGCTTCCTGAGCCGGGCCTCGAAAGCAGCCGTGCGGGTGGGGCGAACTTGCTCACTCATATGCTTCGCGGAACCGTTTGACGACGCGCAGGGCTATGAAGTTGAGCCCGAGCGTGACGAGGAAAAGGACCATCCCGAGCGCGAACGCGCTGAGAGTGGCGGGATGATCGAAGCTGCCTTCGCCGGTCAGCATTGCCACGATCTGGAAAGTGACCGTCGTCATGGCCTCGAGCGGGTTGGCTGTAAGATTTGCCGCCGCGCCGGCCGCCATCACCACGATCATCGTTTCGCCGATGGCCCGGCTGATGGCCAGCATCACCCCGGCGACGATACCCGGAAGAGCCGCCGGAATGAGGACCCGGCGGATGGTTTCGGAGCGGGTTGCGCCCATCGCCAGGCTGCCATCCCGCATGGCCTGGGGGACCGCGGCGATGGAATCGTCCGCCATCGAGGATACGAATGGAATGATCATCACGCCCATGACGAGGCCCGCAGCGAGGGCGCTTTCGCTGGATGCGTTGGAAATGCCAACTGCGAGAGCGGCGTCGCGGATCGCCGGCGCGACCGTCAAGGCCGCGAAATAGCCGTAGACCACCGTGGGAACACCCGCCAGAATCTCCAGGGTTGGCTTGAGCCACTTGCGCCAGTTGGGGGCGGCATACTGGGTGAGATATATCGCGCTCATCAAGCCCACCGGCACGGCCACCAGCATGGCAATGATCGCGCCAATGTAGATCGTGCCCCAGAACAGGGGAATGGCGCCGTAACGGTCCGGATCCGGATTGGCGGGATTGCCCATCGGGTCGGGCCCCCAATGCGTGCCGAACAGGAAATCCCAGGGCGAGACCATGCCGAAGAAACGTATCGTTTCGAAAACGAGCGAAACGATGATTCCGAGCGTCGTGAGAATGGCAACTAGCGAAGCGAGCAGGAGGAACGTCATCACGGTGCGTTCCACCCGCGTCCGTACCCTGAAATCGGGCCTCAGGCGCAGAAATGCCCAAGCGCCGCCGGCAAAGGCGATGATCAGCGTTATGGCAAGGCCTATCAGGCGCATGCGGAAAAAGGCTTGCCGATAGGGTTCGACCAGCGCTTCCGCCGCAGGATTGAAGACACCCCGGGCGGCGCCGCTCGCCACGGCCGCCGCTTCGTTCAATATGTTCTGGCGCTGGAACCCGAACTCGGGAAGATTGGCCGCCGCGGGATCGGCAAGCACCGAGTTGGTTGCGATCTGCGGAGCGATCATGCTCCACAGCACGATGAAGATGAGCGTCGGAAGTACCGTCCAGAGCGCGACATACCATCCATGGTAGCTGGGCAGCGCCGCGATCCGCCCGCCTTCCGCCTGGCGGCGGAAGCTCCAGGCCCGCCCGCGCGCCGCCAGCCACGCAACAAGCCCCAGCCCGAAGGCGAGGAGAAGCAGAATAGCTGGCGACATGGTTCTTCGGCAGTCCTTACTTCAGGTCGTCGCCAGTCATCGGCGTGAATTTGGTGGCATTATCCAGGTTTTTGGCCTGCACGTCATCCGGTGACACGACCATGCCGGCTTGTGCCAGCATTCCGCCTTTGCCCCAGCTTTTTGTCCATTCCATGACATATTGCCTGAGGCCTGGAATTGCGTCGAGATGCGCCTTTTTCAGATAGATATAAAGCGGGCGCGCGCCAGGATAGGAAAAATTGGATATCGTTTCATACGTCGGCTTGATACCGTTCATGGCCAATCCGTTGAGCTTGTCCGCGTTCTCTTCAAGATAGCTGAAGCCGAACACGCCGATTGCCTTGGGGTTTGCTTCTATCTTCTGAACGATCAGATTGTCGTTTTCGCCTGCATCGACATAGCTGCCGTCATTGCGCACCTCGGTGCAGACCTTCTTGAACTCGTCCTCGTCGTTCTTCTTCAGCGCTTCCATCGCAGGGTCGGTCCTGCAGCCGGCTTCAAGGATCAGTTCCTTGAGCGCGTCACGGGTGCCGGAAGTCGAAGGCGGGCCATACACCAGAATGGGATCGGCCGGCAGAGAGGGATCGACGTCCTTCCAGGTTTTCGCGGTCTGGTCCTTGCCGAACGGCTTGGCTGCCAGAGCCTTGTATATGATGAGCGGAGTCAGCTTGAGGTTCTGGCCTCGCTTGGCGTCGGCAAAGGCGATCCCGTCGAGGCCCACCTGGATTTCCACGATCTCCTTCACCCCATTGGCCTGGCATTCTTCGAATTCGGACTTCTTTATCCGGCGCGATGCATTCTCGATATCGGGGTGCTGTGCCCCCAGGCCGGCGCAGAAAAGCTTCATGCCTCCACCCGTGCCGGTCGATTCGATGATCGGGGACTTGATGTCCGGATTCGACCTGGCGAGGGATTCTGCCACCGCCTTGGCGAAGGGATACACGGTCGACGAACCGACTGTCCGGATCGAATCACGTGTCGCGCTGCCGGCATTGCTGCCGCAGGAGGCAAGCAGAACGCTGGCTGCGATAACGGGCAATGCCATTACAACGGACTTGTTCATGATGAGGAGCTCCCTGATCCGAACCGCCACACGCCGGTCCACAGCCGCGCGATGTTTATTTTTTATGACAACTTCATGACAGATGCTCAGGGTCTTCCACAATCGTCGGGAAACGGACGGTCACGGTGGTCCCCTGGCCCTGCTTGCTGGTGATGTCGAGGCGTCCGCGGTGGCGCTCCACAATATGCTTCACGATCGCGAGACCCAGCCCCGTTCCTCCGGCGGCCCGGCTGCGGCCGGGATCGGTGCGATAAAAACGCCTCGTCAGATGGGGAATATGCTCGGGCGAGATGCCTTCACCGCGATCTGTCACGGCGAGCCGGGCAAAGCCATTCTCATCCTTGTCCAGGACGACACTGACCTTTTCGCCGGGAGCCCCATATTTGAGCGCATTGTCCACGAGATTGCGCACAAGCTGCTCAATCTGTTGCCGGTCGCCGCGGATGTAAAGCGGAACACTGGACTTGACGATTTCGATCCGTGGCTTGTCTTCCGGCCTCCCGGCATCCCGCGCCGCCTGGGCGCAAGTCCCATTAAGCTCAAGCCGCTCATTGGGCTGATCATGTTTTTCCGCTTCGACGCGTGACAGGGACATCAGATCGTCGACCAAGCTCTCCAATCGGCGAGCCTCGTTCAAGACGATCTCGTAGAAACGGGACTGGGTCTTTTCGTCCACCTGCTGGCCGGAGTCCGCCAGGGTCTCCATGTAACCGATGATGGAAGCAAGCGGGGTTCGCAGCTCGTGGCTCGCATTGGCTACGAAATCGGTATGGGCACGGCTGATGTCGGCTTCGGCCGTGCGATTGACGAGCTCGACCATCCAGTATCGCTCATCGACCGGATATCGACTGATTTGCCAGATGCTCCGAGGCCCCGTGAGACCGGCAATGGTCGCGCTTCCGCCCCCTTGCCGATCGAGCAGTTCCACCGCGGCAGGATGGCGCAAGGCCACCCGTGCATCCTGGCCCACCACGTGGGGCCCGAGCGCCTCTCTCGCGGCGGAATTGGCAATCAGGATGCGATTGCGGTCGAGCAATAGGAGAGGAAGGCCGGAATGCTCGATCAGGTCGCGCATATTGTCACGGCTGATCTTGACGCCGAGCCGTTCGGAACTTTGCGTGTGGGGCGGTGGCTGGGTGATCCAGAGGGTGGCGATCCAGAGGACGACCACCGCCAGAACAAGAAGCGGATCGCTTCCGGCGGCAAGCATGAAGCCGCCACTGGCAAGGGCCAGCATGATGCCGGGCCAAGGCAGAGGACGGCGCTCGTTCATCGCGAGCGCACTTAACGGCAAGGTTCTGGAAGGACCAGCCTATTGTGACAGCTTGTGACAGTGCCTGCGGAACCGCGCCATGCATTTGATGCCGCAAGGAGATCCGCCTGGTTCCCCGATCCGATCCAGCCTTGGTATTGCGGATGATGCGCCAATCGACACGCTCAGCAGAATGGAACCGTCACTCACTATTCCTTGAGTGGCCAGATCTCGATGACCCCATGGGCTACCGCGCAGGGTGACTTGGCAGCCAGTGCGATTGCCTCGTCGAGGTCTTTCGCTTCCATGACCGAGAATCCGGCGATCGGCAAATCAGCGGATAGAAATGAACCGTCCTTGGTTCGAACACCGGTATCGTCAGGGTTTCGAACCTGGACAGGAGTTCCGGCAATGCCCATGACAACTCCGCGCTCCCGGAGATAGGCGTCGTGTTCATGGGCGGCCTGCCGGACAGCCTCGGGCGTACGGTCATAGCCGGCCTGGTCGCCATATCCGATGGTTATGAACTTGGGCATGGAGTGTCTCCTTCGCCAGGAAAATGAGGAAAGCTTCTTCCCGTTCCGATGCCGCGCCAGCCATCCACCAGAGTGCGACATTCAAACCGATGCCACGGTCGGTTGCGCAGCCTTCGGAACTGTCCTCAAGGGTGACATCAATCTGAGTACAGGATTCAAACGAAGCGCAAGTTTTCTTGATCACCCTATGCGAAGAGCGGCGAAGATCTGCCGCTCGAAACGGTTTCTTGATTATTTCGGCATGGGGGATTGCGGCTTTCACGAGAAACTCATCCACCGTGATAGCGATGCTCGGAGTAGATTTATCGGGGCAAATTTCTTGCACCGCAGCCAAGCCTGATCCATCCGCCAGCAAGTCGAAGGTTATCAGATCAGGCCTGTGTGCCCTTGCAAACCGAAGGGCAGCGGACCCCGAGACGGCGATCTCGGCACACCCATACCCGCAGAACTGCAATTCATCCTGAATAGCCATAGCTATCAGAATTTGATCTTCAATGATTAGAACCCGCTTCATGCTCACCCTTTCTTGGGGGAGCGCAAGGTCTCTCAGTCGTCGACATCCAAGAGCTTGGCCGACAATGATTCGTTTATAGCATTAAAATTCCCAAACTCCGGCATCAATTCTATCTGCGGAGAATATTTGCAGGTAGCCTGCCCTTGGGATCTTGTGCTGTGCCGATCAAATGCTGCTCGAGTGGCGAGCCTTCATTTCGACACCTTCCGCCAGCACGATATCCGTTGCTCTCGGCATGCCGATGGATCTCTTCCGGCTTGTGCTTCCTCCGATTTCATTCCGCCTTCCTGGCAAAATCTTCTGGCTTTGGGCTGCTCGGAAGGGATTGGAGCAGAGGGAAGCCTTTGATAGATTGATATGTTAAGTGACACGTATCAACGCCGGGCGATCGCTATTTGAGCATCGCGCGAACGAGACAATGGGATACCATCTGACCAGAGGCTCCAAATCCACAACTTGATTTGGACTTGGGAGAGGCTGAAATGAGCGATCATGGAGTTGCAGAAGATGCGCCCGGGAACAGCCAACTTCGAATCCTTGTCGTGGATGACGATGCTCTTCTCCTGCACTATTTGTCAGACCTGATAGAAGATTTGGGACATATCGCCGTTTGCGCATCCTCTGGAGCGGACGCACTATCCTTGCTGACGAGCGAACCGCGTGTCGATCTCGTCATCACCGATCAATCCATGCCCGAAATGAAGGGCACGGAGCTTGCTGTGGAAATGAGGAAACGCAATCCCACGCTTCCGATTGTGCTCTCTTCGGGCTATGGGGAAGGCGTTCGCGATGGTATTGAGCTTCCCTGCCTTGCGAAGCCTTTTACTATTGCCAAGCTGGAAAAGGTGATCGCCACGGCTTCTGGCACGTCTCGGGAATAAAAATTCCGCCATTATAAAGCAAAAGAAGCAGCAGGGGGGCATTGCATACCGTGGAACAGTCAGTTGCCAAGGGTGACAATGATAGACGCAACGGACGTTCTTCCTTCTTTCTGCTTACTTTAGGGGCACTGGTTCTGGCCTTGCTGCTCTTGGGGGCATTCTATCTCAGTGAACAGCAACGAAAAAGTGAAGAATGGGTCAGGCACACCCTGAGCGTGGAGCATCGCATCACGCAAGTCTGGTCAGCCGTTCAATCGGCCGAGACGCGGCAACGAGCCTATCTTATCACCAGGCAACAGCCATATCTGGAGAGGTATCGTGAATCTCTAAGCTTGGTATCCGAGCAGATAGCGCAATTGGCGACTGAAGTTAGCGATAACCCTGTTCAGAAGCTTTCGTTGGAGGGGCTTAAACCGCAGCTCACAGGCCGGCTTGATAGCCTCAATTTGGGTATCGAAAAACTTCATGCCAGCGGTTTTGCCGCCGCAGCCGAGCATACGGCAAGCGGAGCAGGCTCTGCCTATATGGAGGGGGTTCGGAAAGCTCTCGATGAAGTTCGATCGGAGGAAAGCCGGCTATTGAGCGAAAGGCAGAGCAACGCGGCTCGGTTGCGCACTGCGTTGCAGGTTGCATTGGGCCTTGGTTTCCTCGGGCTCATTGCGCTTATGGCTTACACCATTCGTGAATCCAATCTCCGCTTTCAGGCGCTGGAGAAGGGCCGGGATGAGCTTGATAGAGCCTATGGCCAGCTCCGCGGTGAAATGGATCATAGAGAACAGCTGGAGAGCCAGATTCGGCAGCTCCATAAAATGGAAGCGATCGGGCAGTTGACCGGCGGCATCGCGCATGACTTCAACAACATGCTCTCGGTCATCATTGGAAGCATCGAACTTGCCGCCCGGCGGCTCACCAGCAAGCCCGACAAAGCCGCCGCGGCTCTCAAAACCGCGCACGAAGGTGCGGAGCGCGCGGCATCCCTGACCGCCCGCCTGCTGGCCTTCGCGCGCCGGACCCCGCTTACTCCATCGGTGGTCGATCCTAACAAGCTGGTCAGGAACATGTCCGAGCTGCTGCGTCGCACGATAGGCGAACCAATCGCCATCGAGACGGTCCTGACAGGCGGGGTATGGCAGACCGAGATCGATGCGCACCAGCTCGAGAACGCCATCCTCAACCTCTGCGTCAATGCGCGGGACGCCATGCCAAACGGCGGGAAGCTCACGATCGAGACCTCCAATGCCTTTCTCGATGAGAATTACGCGGCCGCCCACACCGAAGTGACGGCGGGCCAATATGTGCTGATCTCGATAACGGACAACGGCTCCGGCATGCCGCCGGAGGTGATCGCAAAAGCCTTCGACCCGTTTTTCACTACAAAGGAGACCGGCAAGGGAACCGGCCTGGGGCTGAGCCAGGTCTTTGGTTTCGTCAAGCAGTCCGGCGGTCACATCAAGATCTACTCCGAGATCGGGGAAGGCACCTCGGTAAAGCTCTATCTGCGTCGCAGCTTCCGGGCGGATGCGGCCGATCAGCCAGCGTCCGCCGGGCCGCAATGGCAGCATGCGCCCCTCGATGCACTGGTCCTGCTGGTTGAAGACGATGAGCAGGTCCGCAACCTTACGCATGAAATTCTCATCGAACTGGGTTGTCGCGTGGTTACGGCCACGAATGGCGAGGAAGGGCTCGAAAAGCTTCGGCAGGCCGGTCGCGTCGATCTCCTGCTTACGGATATCGTCATGCCCGGCATGAGCGGTCGTCAACTGGCGGACAAGGCGAAGGCCGAGCAGGAGGATATTCGGGTGCTTTACATGACCGGATACACGCGCAACGCCATCGTCCATAATGGCGTGGTCGATCCCGGCGTGAATTTCATTCAAAAGCCCTTCGGCCCCGATCAACTGGCCCAGCGCCTGAGCGAGGTTCTGGCAAAAGACCCTTGATGAAGAGACATCTGAATCGCCTGCGCGCTACCCGATCGACGAAGCAGAGCAATCTAACCGGGATTAGATTTGCTGAATCTGGCTGAGGGCTGGCCCTAGAAGGGCAAACCCCGTTGGCTCAGCTGATCCAGGCGTTTGCCTGGCCGGTGATCGCCAGGATCTGCATAGCCAGGGTAGCGAGCAATCCAACGCTGAAAATAACCAATCCTATTTTCACCGCGCGCCGGGAAGCGCGCGGGCGCTTGGGCGAGGGCACCAGATCGGCTTTCCCCGCAAAGGTTCGGGAAAATGCCGTGAGATGCAACAGCAACCATAGCCCTGCTACCAGGGTGGTGAATATTGCGATCGCGAATAACGCGGAAAAGAGCCAGAGCGGCATAAAAATCACCTCGCACGATGTTGGTGGTCCGAATAAGACACGCGTGAGAACTTCCTTTGTTCCCGCGCTGTGGCGAACTGCCGATCAGATCTGATGGAAACGCCTGGTCCTTTGGCTTGCCGGTCAAGGGGCGTGCCTTCAGACCTCCTTTCACGCAATTTCCTAACAGAAATATTGCGCTTTAAGCGCAAATTATTTCGTTAGGTGAACGGCTCACATTTCCATAGAAATTATGCAATCAATATACATCTTATAGGGATGCATGATGCCGAATTTCACGCGACGCCATGCCGTGCTTACGGGTTTGGGGGCAGCAGCAGCGGTTCCGGTGCTGGGCGCCGTAGCATCGCAAGCAGCCGCAAAAGGCAATACCAGCGGCAAGGCTCGATCGGGCGCCGCTCAGCACAAGTTCGAGATGAATATCGAAGAAACGCGCATCACGCTTGTCGGCCAGCAGACTTTTCAGACCTTCGCCTTCGGCGGGCAGGTCCCCGCTCCGCTGTTTCATGTCAGGGAAGGGGATCATGTCGAGGTTGTTCTCAACAATTTGACGACGCTTCCCCACACGATTCACTGGCATGGCCTGCTGCAGCGCGGGACCTGGGAAATGGACGGCGTGCCCGACATGACCCAGGTCGGCATCCAGCCGGGCGACAGCTTCACCTACAAGTTCGTTGCCGAGCCGGCGGGCACCATGTGGTATCATTGTCATGTCAACGTGAACGAGCATGTCGCAACGCGTGGCATGTGGGGGCCGTTCATCATCGATCCGGTCAAGCCGACGCCGCTGGAACGCGAAGTGACCGGCGACTATATCCTGATGTTCTCCGAATGGGCGTCGTCCTGGGCCGACAAGCTCGGGCAGGGCGGCGTTCCGGGCGACGTTTTCGATTATTTCACGATCAACGGCAAATCCTTCCCGGAAACCCAGCCGATCCGCGTGAAGGAGGGCGACGTCATCCGCCTGCGCATGTTCGGGGCGGGCGGCGGCTTCCACTCGATCCACATCCATGGCCACGTCTTCCAGATCGCGTTCAAGGACGGGCATGCGCTTCCCGCACCGATCAATGCCGACACGGTGCTGGTCGGGCCGGGCGAACGCTACGACATCATCCTGCGCTGCGACAATCCGGGCCGCTGGATGATCCACGATCATATCGATCATCACACCATGAACGGCCATACGCCGCATGGCGGCGTGATGACGGTCATCGAATATGACGGGATACCGCGCGACCAGTCCTATTACCACTGGGCGCACAAGGAGTTCGTCCCGGACTTCTATTACGAGCAGAGCCTCAAGAAGCCCCACGGGATTTATCCGAACCCGAATTTCAAAGGCGTTCCGGTTGCCTGAGGAGGCATGACATGAAGGCTCCCGTCATCATCGCCACCTGCACGGGCCTGGCGGTTCTCGCGCTGGCGGCACGGCCCGCAGCCGTGGAAGCGCAGGGCACGAGTTCGGAGCTGGCTACGCAGTGTACCTCCTGCCATGCGCTGACCAGGCCCGCCGATACCACGGTCGAGCATCTTTGGAGCCGCAAGGGCCCCGATCTCTGGTATGCGGGAGACAAGTTCAACCGGGACTGGCTGGTCGGCTGGTTGCAGAATCCCACGACTATCCGGCCCGGCGGCGTCATGTGGTTCAAGCACGCCAAGGCGGGTGAGCCGCGCGACATCATCGATACGGCAGCCGTCGAAAAGCATCCGAAAGTGGATACCGCCACGGCGGAGCGGCTGGCGGATGCCTTGCTTCAGTTGAAGAGCGGTCTGGTGCCCGAAGGCGCCTTCAAGCCCGAGGCCGCCAATATGACCATGGGCAAGCTGGCGTTCGGCAAGCTGCGCGGCTGCGTCGCGTGCCATCAGGACCAGCCGGGGCAGGGCGGCCTGTCGGGTCCGCAGCTTTACGATGCGGGCCAGCGTCTGAAGCCGGATTATGTCCTGAGCTATACGAAGGATCCGCAGCAGTTCGATCCGCATGTCTGGATGCCGACTCTGACGCTGTCGGAGCCCGATCTCCAGCGTCTCACCGGCTACATCGTGTCTCTTGGAAAGGAGAGCAAATGATGTTGCGCTATGGATTGGCCGCGCTCGGCCTGATCGCGCTCGGTACCGGGGCCGCCATGCACCAGCCGGCCTCGGCAGCAGGCGAAAGTCCCAGGATCCAGGCGTCCGCCCATCTCTACGACACCTATTGCGCCCAGTGCCACGGGGTTCAGCGCAACGGCAAGGGTGTCAACACCGTGGGTCTGTCGGTCCAGCCGCGGGACCATAGCGATACCGTCGCGATGTCCTCTCTCCCGCGTGACCAGATGATCAAGGCCATCGCCGACGGTGGCGCTTCCGTCAACAAGTCGGCGCTCATGCCTGCGTGGTCGGCGGTCCTCACCAGGGAACAGATCGAGGACATGGCCGACTATCTGATCCATGTCTGCAAATGCGACACGGCAAAGTGAACAGATCAGCCAACAGGGGGATAAACCATGCATAAATCGATACTTTTCGCCGCATCCGCGCTTATGGGCCTTGCCTGCCAGCCCGTGCTCGCCAAGGATATCCAGCTCAAGCTGACGGCGAAGGAAGTGTCGCTGCCCATCGACAACAAGGGCACGATGCAGGCGTCCTGGACCTATGAAGGGCAGGTTCCCGGGCCGGTTCTGCGTGTTACCGAAGGCGACCGGGTCACGATCGTCCTGACCAACGATGCGGCCAACAAGAATTCGCATTCGATCGACCTGCATGCCGCGCGTGTGGACGTCGTCAAGGATTTCGAATCGATCAAACCGGGCGAAACCAAGACCTTCAGCTTCGTCGCGACCTATCCCGGCGCCTTCTACTATCACTGCGGGGCGGACCCGATGTATCAGCACATCGCGCGTGGCATGTTCGGCGTGATCCTGGTCGATCCCAAGGACGCCAAGGCGCTGCCCAAGGCGGACCGTGAATATATCCTCGTCCAGTCGGAAGTCTATGCCAACCCGGACGATCTGCATTCCATCATGAAGAGCGAGTGGACGAACGTCGTCTTCAACGGCGTCGCCTTCAAATATGATCCGGTGCACGATCCGGCCTCGACCAAGATGCTTGTCGCCAAGCCCGGCGAGCGGGTCCGCGTCTATTTCGTCAATGCCGGGCCGAACGAATACTCCACGCTGCATCCCATCGCCGGCATATGGGACGCCGTCTATCCGAGCGGCAATCCCAGGAACAAGAAGGTCGGCATGCAGAGCATGGTCGTCGGCCCAGGCGATGGCGCAACCTTCGATCTCATCTCGCCGGTGGAGGGCGCGAATGTGATCGTCGATCACCGGATGTCCCATGCGCACACCGGCGCCATGGCCGTGATGATGTTCTCGAACGATGCGGATCCCAAGATGGGGCGGGGCGACCTCATCCTTGTGCCGTAAATGGCGCATCGCCGCTCCGTCCCTGGCGCAGCTCTTGCGCCCGCGTCGTGGCTTCCGGGACTGCTTGGCCGGTCGTACCCCGTGAAAACGGCCGGCTCGTGGTCTCCGGAGCCACGACGCAACCGATTGCTGTAGGTCAGACGTGTTCGAACGCCGTGTGAAGACATACCAGGAAGCAGCGGCGGCGACATCATTGGAGGTCGAAGTCTCGCTAGGCATATTCGTTTCCCTCAAGCCGCAGCGTGCCCTGCTGATTTCGGGGATTGCTCTGATCGCCTCGATCGGGGTGCCCGTTTCCGCCCAGACGGTGGCTTTGGCGGAAAACAGGGCATACGATGATTGGAACACCATCATTGTGACGGGCCGCGCTGCTGTGAGCGAAGCGGAGCGGCAGGCGG
>CAYXTO010000015.1:0-87926 GCA_964468045.1 uncultured Caenibius sp.
GTGCTGCTGCTGGACGAGATCGAGAAGGCGCATCCCGACCTGTTCAACATCCTGCTGCAGGTGATGGATAACGGCCGCCTGACCGACCATCACGGCAAGACCGTGGATTTCCGCAATGTCGTGCTGATCATGACCACCAATGCCGGTGCGTCCGACATGGCGCGGCAGGGCATCGGCTTCGGCGATGTCAGCAAGGAGGATGCGGGCGACGAGGCGGTGAAGCAGATGTTCACGCCGGAGTTCCGCAATCGCCTGGATGCGACCGTGCCGTTCTCCTATCTCGGCCAGGAGACGGTCAGCCGGGTGGTCGACAAGTTCATCCTGCAGCTCGAGCTGCAGCTGGCCGACCAGAACGTGCATATCCAGTTCGACACCGATGCGCGCAAATGGCTGGCCCAGCGCGGCTACGACAAGCTCTATGGCGCGCGGCCAATGGCCCGGCTGATCCAGGAGAAGGTCAAGCAGCCGCTGGCCGAGGAATTGCTGTTCGGCAAGCTTGCGCAAGGCGGCGAGGTGCATGTCAGCGTGAAGGAGGACAAGCTCAATTTCGAGCTGGCTCCGGCGGCGCCCCGGGTCGACAAGCAGAAGCCGAAGCGCAGGAAAGGGGCGGCAACCCCGGAAAAGAGCGGCGGCAACCAGGATTGAAGGGAATGGTCCGGCTTGGCCGCCAGGGCAGGCCGGATCGTATCAGGACAAGCCTTCAGGGGCCATCGGGCTTCGGCTTTTCCCGTGCATCCCATTCCTCGCGCGTGATCCCGCCATCGTCGTTCACATCCGCCCGCGCGAACTCCGCGTTGGACATCGCGAACCATTCCGCCAGGGTAAGCTTCTTGTCCCCATCGCTGTCACCGGCCGCGATCCGCTTTTCCGAAGCCGGTTCCGCAGGCAAGCCCAGCGACAGGCGCGCGGCATCCATTTCCTGTACCGTAATCGTGCCATCCCTGTTGGCGTCGATCGCCGCGAAGATCTTCTGCGCGGCCTGGCCGTGCTCCGCAGAGGTCAGGCGCCCGTCATGATCGGCATCCCTGCCGTCGAACGAGGCGAGTGGCGCCGTTGCCGCGGGATCTTCCGTGACCGCCGGAACGGGCGTGGCCACAGCCGGCACAATCTCGCGCGCCTGCTCATCAGGCCCGGTTTCCTTCTTCCCGCATCCCGCGAGCAAAGCGGCGGCCATTGCCGCACCCAGGACGATCCGTGCGCGCATGGTGCAATCCTCTCAAATCGCTGTCCCGCTATCTCTAGCGCCTGTTGCGCGCTACGCAACCGACAGGATTGAAACGGAACGATTCCCCGCGATCGCCGCTATGTTGCCATGAAGCGTCCGCCCTTTTCATGGATCAGACCGGAGCCCTGGGGCATCCGGGTCGAACCGGCCGGCTGCTGGATCGATCCGGCTCGCCCCGTGGATTGCGCGCTCATTACCCACGGTCACGCCGATCATGCTCGCGGCGGGCATGCGGAAACCATAGCGACGCCGGAAACGCTTGCGATCATGGCCTTGCGCTATGGCACGGGCGAAGGCGCGGTGCCGGCGGCATATGGGGAAGAACTCACGCTCGCGGGCGGAGTCACCGCGCGTTTCATCCCGGCGGGCCATGTCCTCGGCTCCGCGCAGATCCTGCTCGAACATGCCGGAGAGCGGGTGATCGTGACAGGCGATTACAAGCGGTGCCCGGACCCGACCTGCGCGCCTTTCGAAGTTGCGCCGTGCGACTTGCTGATCACCGAAGCGACCTTCGGCTTACCGGTGTTCATTCACCCGCCGGTCGAAGATGAAATCGCCAAATTGCTGGCCGCCCGCAATGCCCATCCTGATCGCTGCGTTCTGGTCGGGGCCTATGCGCTGGGCAAGGCCCAGCGCGTCATCGCGCAATTGCGCCTGGCAGGCTATGCCGAGCCGATCTGGCTGCATGGCGCGATGGAGCGCATGTGCCGCCTGTACGAGGACTTCGGCATCGAACTCGGCCCCTTGCGGCTGGTAGCCGAATCCGGGAAAGCCGACGATCTGCGCGGCCAGATCGTGCTCTGCCCGCCCAGTGCGCTCAATGACCGCTGGAACCGCCGCCTGCCCGATCCGATCACCGCCATGGCGTCAGGCTGGATGCGGGTGCGCCAGCGCGCCCGGCAGCGCAATGTGGAGCTGCCGCTGATCATTTCGGACCATGCGGACTGGAACGAACTTACCCGGACGATCGAGCAGATAGACCCTCAGGAAAGCTGGATAACCCATGGCCGCGAAGAAGCGCTGCTGCGCTGGCACCAGCTGCACCAGCGCCGCGCCCGCGCGCTGGCCATGGTCGGCTATGAGGACGAGGACGATTGATGGAGCGCTTCGCCGCCCTGCTCGATGCGCTGGTCTATACGCGGTCGCGCAACGCCAAGCTGGAACTCATTGTGGATTATCTGCGGCAGACGCCCGATCCCGACCGAGGCTGGGCCCTGGCGGCGCTGACCGGAAGCCTCGATTTTCCCGCGGTCAAATCCTCCACCGTCCGGGCGCTGCTGCAGGACCGGATCGACCCGGTGCTGTGGACCCTGTCGCGCGACTATGTCGGCGACACGGCCGAGACCGCCAGCCTGCTGTGGCCTGAGCCGGAGGGCTCAAGGGCCGACCCGCCAGGCGTTTCGGAAGTGGTGGAGCAGCTGCAGGGCATGACCCGCTCCACCGCACCTGCCGAACTGGCGGCGCTGCTGGACCGGCTCGACGCCTCGGGCCGCTATGCCCTGCTCAAACTCGCGACCGGCGGCATGCGGATCGGCATTTCCGCCCGCCTCGCCAAGACGGCCTTCGCGCAGGCCTTCGGAGTGCCGGTGGACGAGGTGGAGGAATATTGGCACGGGCTGGAGCCGCCCTATGCCCCCTTGTTCAACTGGGCGGCGCATGGGCAACCTCCGCCGGATACGGAAAACCTGCCGCTGTTCCGGCCCTTCATGCTGGCCCATCCGCTGGAAGGCGCGACGATCGACGTGACGAACTATGTCGCGGAGTGGAAGTGGGACGGCATTCGCGTGCAGGCAGTCCATGCGGCGGGCGAAACCCGTGTCTTCTCGCGCTCGGGCGACGATATCTCGCACAGCTTCCCGGAAATCGCGGACGCGCTGCGCATCCCCGCCGTGCTCGATGGCGAACTGCTGGTGCGCGGCTCGCATCAGGGCGGTGAAGAAGGCGGCGCGGCCAGCTTCAACGCCTTGCAGCAGCGGCTGGGCCGCAAGCTGGTGAGCAGGAAGATGCTGGAGCAGGCGCCCGCCTTCGTCCGCCTCTACGACGTGCTGATCCTTGAAGGCGAGGATCTGCGCCCCCTGCCCTGGAGCGAACGGCGGACGCTGCTGGAGCGGCTGATCGAACGCCTGCCCGCCAGCCATTTCGACCTGTCGCAGGTGCTGCCGGCGGACAGCTTCGAACAGCTGGCGGCGATCCGCGCGGCGGCGCGAGACGATGCTATCGAAGGACTGATGCTCAAGCGGCACGACAGCCCCTATGTGGCGGGGCGCCGGACCGGGCTTTGGTACAAGTGGAAGCGCGACCCGCTGCTGGTCGATTGCGTGCTGATGTATGCGCAACGCGGATCGGGCAAACGCTCGAGCTTCTATTCCGACTATACGTTTGGCTGCTGGGACGGCGATCCCGATCAGGGGGCGGAACTGCTGCCCGTGGGCAAGGCCTATTCCGGCTTCACCGATGAGGAGCTGAAATGGCTCGACCGGCATGTCCGCACCCATACCGTCAATCGCTTCGGCCCCGTGCGGGAAACCGACAAGAGCCTGGTGTTCGAAGTCGCGTTCGATTCCATCCATCCCAGCAAGCGCCACAAATCCGGGCTCGCCATGCGCTTTCCTCGCATCCACCGCATCCGCAAGGACAAGCCCGCGTTCGAGGCGGACCGCATCGAAACCCTGAAGGCCCTGATCCGCGACTGAAAATTGCGCTGGATCAAGGACTGGTACCCCCGCCAGGGGCAGGAACAGGCTGCAAAACCTTGACCCGGAGAGTCCGCCCGCCATGGCCAGCCAGCCCGCATCCCAAAGAACCGCATACGAGGCGCTCGGCGGACGAAGCGCGATCGAACGCATCGTCAACCGCTTCTACGACTTGATGGACCAGGACCCGGCCTATGCCGAACTGCGCGCCTTGCATGCAGCCGACCTGGCGCCGATGCGGGAATCCCTGGCCGGCTTCCTGATCGGCTGGAGCGGCGGCCCGCGCGACTGGTTCGAGGCCAACCCCGGCAAATGCATGATGAGCGCGCATCGCGGCATTCCGGTCAACACCCAGACGGCCCGGCAATGGGCCGACGCCATGCGCCAGGCGATAGAAGAGTGCCCGCCCGAGGATCCGCGCGTCGGGCAAGCCATGGCCCAGGTGCTTGACGATATCGCTCTGGGCATGGCACGAGACTGACCACCACCACCCTGGGACAGAGCCGAGCCGGATCAGCCGGCGTACCGCGATCCTGTCGCGGAAGGACAAGTCGAGTCACGCTTGTCGCGACGGCACTCTATTGATTGGCGAGCAGGTATGAAACCGAAGCTGCTGACGACACTGCCAACATATTCCCCGGCCCTGTTCCGGGCCGATCTGGTCGCGGGCATCACGGTCGCCCTGGTGGCGATTCCGCTCAGCATAGCGATCGCCATCGCATCCGGGGCCAGCCCGGAAAAAGGCCTGCTCACGGCGATTGTCGGCGGATTGGTGATCTCCGTGCTGGGCGGCAGCCGGGTGCAGATCGGCGGACCGACCGGCGCCTTCATCGTGGTCGTCTATGGCGTGATCGCCACCCATGGCTATGACGGGCTGGTGCTCGCCACGCTGATGGCGGGCGCGATCCTGCTGCTGGCCGGCCTTTTGCGCGCCGGCAATCTGATCGCCTATGTGCCGGAGGCGGTGGTCAACGGCTTCACGATAGGCATCGCCATCATCATCGCCTCCAGCCAGCTGAAGGATTTCCTGGGGCTCGATATCGCCTCCGTTCCCGCCGAATTCCTGCCGAAGCTGGCGGCGCTGTGGAATGCCCGCGCATCGTTCAACGTCCACGCCCTCGGAGCGGGGCTGGCCGCCCTCATCCTCATTGTCCTGCTGCGCCGGATGTTCCCCCGTCTGCCCGGGCTGATCGTGGCCGTCTCCGCGGTTTCGGCCCTGGTCGTCATCTTCGGCCTGCCGGTGGACAATATCGATACACGGTACGGCGAGCTTCCCCGCACCCTCCCGATGCCCGCCGTGCCCGAGATCACCCTTGCACGCCTCACGGAGCTCCTGCCCTCCGCGCTGGTGATCGCATTCCTGGCGGCAATCGAATCCCTGCTTTCCGCCGTCGTTGCCGATCGCCTGATCGAAGGGCGACATCGCCCCAATGCGGAAGTCCTGGCCCAGGGCTGGGCCAATATCGGCTCCGCACTGTTCGGCGGCCTTCCCGCCACGGGCGCCATCGCGCGGACGGCCACCAATGTACGCGCCGGAGGGAAAACCCCGGTCGCGGGCATCATTCATGCCCTTGCCATTCTTGTCATCATGATGGCGGCAGGGCCGCTCGCCGGCTATCTGTCCCTCCCGGCGCTTGCCGCCCTGCTGCTGACCACGGCGTGGAACATGAGCGAGCCCCACAAGTGGCGTGGCTACTGGTCGGCCCCCGTCTCCGACCGGATCTTGCTGCTGCTCACTCTTACCCTGACTGTCCTGGCGGATCTCACCATCGCCATCGGGGTCGGCGTGGGCATCGGCCTCGCGTTGCGACTGAGGGACATTAATCAGACAACCACCGACTGGTCCGACTCCGACCGCTAGACTTGCCTGTTTTTCGCGATTTCCGAGTCGGCAAGTGATTCCACTTGCTTCGAAATCACTCTAATCCGGCGGAAGCTGGATCAGCTTTTCACGAGATGTTGCGCCGCGCAACAAGCGAAGCCGTGACGTCGCCACCCCCAGCGCCTCGGCCAGCAAGTCCAGCACGGCTTCGTTCGCCTTTCCTCCTTGGGGCTTGGTGCGCACCTTGACCTGCACCCTGCCCTGCTCGATCCCGATCTGCTCGACCCGCGCGCCCGGCGTCACCCGCACCGCAAGCCGCGCCTCTCCATCGGCAAGTTCCCGAATGGCGGCGGCCGGCGGATGGGTGAGCCTGGGCCGCGCCATTCACCCCGCAGCCTCAAGGGCGGCGCGGTGGAACCGCCCATTCTCCACATAGCCCGCCACGCCCTTCTGCATCTCGGCCAGCGCCTTGTCCGGCAGATCGCGCAGATATTTGGCGGGCCGCCCGGTCCACAGCTGACGCGATCCGATCACCTTGCCGGGAGTCAGCAGGGCCCCCGCCGCCAGCATTCCGTCGCTTTCGATGGTGCAGCCATCCATCACGATGGAACCGAGGCCGACAAAGGCGCGATCGGCCAGCACACAACCATGCACCATCGCCATATGGCCGATCAGCACATCTTCCCCGATCAGGGTGGGATGCCCTTCCGGCCTGCCTTCCCTGGGGCTGTCGCAATGGACGACTGTGCCGTCTTGGATATTGCTGCGCGCGCCGATCACGATCCGGTTCACATCCGCGCGGATCACGCAATTGTACCAGATGCTGGCATCCGGTCCGATCTCGACATCGCCGATGATCCGGCAACCGGGGGCGATGAAGGCGCTGTCATGGATGCGCGGCGTTTTGCCGTGGATCGGCAGGATGGTGACGTCGGTTCGGTGCACGCTCATGGCTTCCCCCAGATTTGCGTCCAGCGGACATAAGGCAGGATCGATGCATGATCATCGGTCCAGGCCCGGGGCGCGGGTGGATCGAGCTTTTCCAATGGCGCATCGGGCCGGGCGATGGCAAGCTGCTTCAGCTGTGTGGGATCTCGCGTCAGCAAGACCCAGGAGGAAGACGACAGCACCGTCCGATCATACGGATTGTCATCGCGGATCAATGCGGCGAGCCCGTGCTGTCGGGCAATCGCGCCCAGCACCGGTTCCAGCTCAATATAGCGGTTGGAGATATGTACGGCCAACATGCCTTTCGGCGACAAGGCACGCAGATAGACGGCGAAGGCCTCATCGGTCAGCAAATGTAGCGGGATGGCATCCGACGAAAAGGCATCGATCGCGATAATGTCGAGCGAGCCGGGCGCGGACTTGCCCAGCTCAAGCCTGGCATCGCCCAGCACGACCTGGGCATCGGGTGCGCAATCGGCCAGATAGGTAAAGATGCGATCCCGGGAAAACCGCAACACGGCGGGATCGATCTCGTAGAACCGCCACTGCTCGCCGGGGCGGTGATAGCAGGCCAGCGTACCGGTGCCGAGGCCGACCACGCCGATCGCGGCATTACGGCCATACATCGCCTGGGCCTGGCCCAGCGCCATCCCCACGCCCGAGCTTGGGCCGTAATAGGTTGTCGGGGTCCGCGCCCTGGCAGGATCGGTCGACTGCTGGCCATGCAGCGTGGTGCCATGCGCCAGCGTGCGCAGCCTGCTGTCCGGATAATCGAGGATCGTATAGATGCCGAAATAGCTGCGGATGCGGGTCCCCTCCCAAGTCATCCTGAGGGTTTCCAGGCCCCCCTGCGCCAGCATCAGCACCAGCAGAACCGTGACGAACATCCCGCGTGAGGGCACCAGCAGCAATCCGGCAAAGGCTATGGCAAGCGTGAGATAGAGCCGGATCGGGCCGGGTATCATATCCGGCTCCGCATCCGCCAGGAACCAGCCCAGCAACAAGGCGGCCGCGAGCAGCACAATCGATGCGATGCGCGCCATGCCCGGATCCAGCCCATGCATGCGGCGCCAATCGAGCAGCGGGACCAGGGGCATCAGCAGGGCGGCCGCGAACACCAGCAGGGAGTGCTCCCACACCCAATCGAAGACCAGCGGGGCGATCAGCGCGGTGAACAGCCCACCCAGCGCTCCGCCGGCGGACATCACGAGATAGAACAGGGTCAGTTGCGACGGATGCGGCCGCAGATCGTAGAGCCGCGCGTGGAGCACCACCGCCACCACGAACAGCAGTCCGATGCTGGCCATGACGAGGACCATCGTCGCGGAATTGCGCGAAGCCATTGCCAATCCGCCCGCCAGCAGCATTACCGAAGGCGCTGCCAGGGTCAGAATTGAAGCAAGGCGGCGCCGGTCCGAGAAAGCCACCACGAAGCTGAGCAGATAGAAGCCGAGCGGAATCACCCACAGCAGCGGCATCGCGAAAATATCGGTGGTGAGATGGGTGGTGGTCGAAAGCATCAGCCCCGACGGCACCGCCGCCAGGACCAGCCACAACAGAATGCGCCTGGCGGGAACCGGAGGCGCGGCCTCGTGCTCGGTCACCCCTTCTGTCACCGGGGATCGCCACCGCGCCCATGCGGCCAGTGCAACCAGCACGATCAGCAGGCCATAGCCCAGGCTCCAGGCCAGGCTTTGAGCCTCCAGCCGCAGCAGCGGCTCGGCCAGAAGGGGATAGGCGATCAGTCCCGCGAAGCTACCCAGATTGGAAGCCGCGTAAAGCGCCCAGGGCTCGCGGGCCGCGGGGCTGGCCGCATACCAGCGCTGCATCAGCGGCGCTTGCGCCGATACGAGGAAGAATACCGCCCCGATCGAAAGCGCCAGCAGCGCAGGCACCCACACCACCTCCCAGCCCGCTGCAGGCGGCGGCAGATCGACCAGCCCGACCGGCAAGGTGAGCACGGCAAGGATCAGCAGGGAAAGGTGAATCCAGGCCTGGCGCCGCAGCGGCAACTTGCCCAGCACATGGGCATAGGCATAGCCGCCCAGTAGCAAGGCCTGATAGACCAGCATCGCGCTGTTCCAGACATTCGGCGCTCCACCCAGCCGCGGCAACGCCATGCGCGCGACCATCGGCTGGACCAGGAAAAGCAGGAAGCTGCCGGTCAGGATGGTGGCGACGAACAGATAACGCCGCGCCGGTGGCGCTGCGGCAGCGCTCATTCGCCCAGCAGCTGCGCGGCCAGCGGTGCATGGTAGGTCAGCACCCCGGAACAGCCGGCGCGCTTGAACGCCATCAGCGTTTCCATCACCAGCGCCTCGCGTTCGCCCGCGCCGGCTGCGGCCGCGGCCTCTATCATCGCGTATTCGCCACTCACCTGATAGGCGAACACAGGCACTTCGAAGCGTTCCTTCACTCGCCGCACGATATCGAGATAGGGCAGGCCAGGCTTCACCATCACGCTGTCCGCCCCCTCGGCCAGGTCGAGCGCCACTTCGCGCAAGGCCTCCTCGCCATTCGCGGGATCCATCTGGTAGCCTTTCTTGTCGCCCTTCAGCAATCCGCGCGATCCCACGGCATCCCGGAACGGGCCATAGAAGGCGGAGGCATATTTGGCGGCATAGCTCATGATCTGGACATTATGGTGCCCGCTCGTTTCGAGCGCCTGCCGGATCGCCGCTATCCGCCCGTCCATCATGTCGGAGGGCGCGACGATATCGGCGCCGGCCCCCGCCTGGTTGAGCGCCTGGCCTACCAGCACCTCCACCGTGGCGTCGTTCAGAACATAGCCTTCGCCATCCACCAGCCCGTCCTGGCCGTGGGAGGTGTAGGGATCGAGCGCGACATCGGTCAGGATCCCGATATCACTGCCGCAAGCATCGCGGATCGCGCGGATCGCGCGGCACATCAGATTGTCGGGCGAAAGCGCTTCCTTCCCGTCATCGCTGCGCCGGTCGGCCGGCGTATTGGGAAACAGCGCAAGGCACGGAATGCCGAGCCCGACCGCTTCCTTCGCCCGCTGCCCGATCAGGTCCAGCGACCAGCGGGAGACGCCGGGCAGGGAACCGATCGGTTCCTCCACTCCCGTGCCCCCGGTCACGAAGACCGGCCAGATCAGATCGGCCGGGGTCAGAACGTGCTCGCGATGGAGGGCGCGGCTCCAGGCCGTAGCCCGGGTCCGCCGCAAGCGAAGGGAGGGAAAGGAAGGCGTCATGCGCGGCTAAGTGCCGTAAAATGGCGTCCCCTGCAATCGCCGCGGCCGCGCGCGACGACAGGATCAAGGCCTGGGCTGCGCCAACCGGTCGATTTCACGGGTCGGTTCGCTGGGCTCGGCCACCTTTGGGGCAAGGCTGGCGAGCGCTGCGCCCGGACCCACCTGCTTCAGCGCCGCCAGCCGGGCGCGAAAGGCCTGCAGCTCGGCACCCTCGAGCTGCGCCCGAATGGTGAAGTTCACGCTGGCCGGGTTCACGGTGCGGCCATTGCGATACATTTCGTAGTGGAGGTGCGGCCCGGTGGAAAGGCCGGTGGAGCCGACATAGCCGATCACCTGCCCGCGCCGGACCCTGCTCCCCTGAGAGACGGCCATGCGGCTGAGATGCGCATAGCCGGTGCCAAGCCCGCCGCCATGCCCCAGCCGCACGAAGTTTCCGTGCCCGCCATGCCGCCCGGCGAACTGCACCACGCCATCCGCCACCGCATGGACCGGCGTGCCATAGCCCGCCCTGAAATCCATGCCGGCGTGCATGCGGGTATACCCCAATATGGGATGGCGCCGCATTCCATAGTTCGAGCTTACCGAACCGTTGACCGGGCGCACCAGGCCGGTCCGCGTTTCCCCGACGCCGGATGCTTCGAAGAAACGGCCGTCGTCGCCCCAGCGCAGGAGCTGCGCGGTAGGCTTTCCGTTGCGTTCCAGCCCCGCGTACAGTAGGTCGCCCGCCTCCGCCTCGCCCGTCTCGGCCCGCTTGTAGGCGAGGATGATGTCGAAGGTATCCGTGGGACGCATGCCGCTGTCGATATCGAGCTGGTCGGTCAGCGCGCGCAGATATTGCTGGACGGCCTTGGCCGGAACGCCCGCCGCCCGCGCCGACCGGTACAAGCTCGACCCAACCACCCCGCGCACCCGCAGAGGCGTGCCATCCACCCTGATCGGCCGACGCTCCAGCACCAGCTGCCCGGCGCGACGTTCCAGCGCAAGATCGAGATCGAAGCGGGCGCGGAACGAAAGGGAATCGAGCGGGCGCGGCTGAT
The DNA here is from genome assembly GCA_964468045.1 of uncultured Caenibius sp. GTDB lineage: Bacteria > Pseudomonadota > Alphaproteobacteria > Sphingomonadales > Sphingomonadaceae > JAWKXU01. The sequence continues at coordinate 10,940 of CAYXTO010000015.1, forward strand.
CCGCATCGATACGGCGTCCCAGCACGATATCCACCTTGGTGCCAGCGCGGATATCCTGCAGCGGCACGGCATTGGCCACCATCTCCGTCACCCGCGTGGCCTCGGCGCCCCCCACGCCCGCGCGCTGCAGCATCCGGCCGAAACTGTCGCCCTGAACCAGCGTCGCCGCCAGTTCTATCTGGGGGCGTTCGGGCGCCGATTGCAGCGGAACGACCGATTTCGTCCACCCCATGTGGCGGCCGCTGTCGCTCCCCAGCGCAAGCGGCAGGATCATCTGGCTGCGGAATTCATCGCGGGCGCCGGCATCGATCTGCATGGCGGGGGCCGCTTCCAGCGGAGCGAAATCCGGCCAGAAGGCCAATGCGGCCGCGCCCAGCCCGAGCATGGTACCAAAGCCCCGGAACCAGCGCGCGCTGCCGATGTTCTCGGCCAGGTCAGGCGCCCAATCCAGTGCGGCAATGCGTTGATAGATCCGCTGCTTGGCAGCGATCAGCCGATCCTGCAAACCATGCTTGCGGACGAGCTTGAAGCTTTGCGGTTCACGAACGATCTGCGCGATGCTCAATTGCGCGGTCGCAGCGCGCGGCCCGCCGACATCCCCGGATCCATGCCCGGACAGTGAAATATCGCGCGGCTTGAACAACGCGCCCTCCAATTCCGGCTCCGCCCAGATCCCATGAGCGGGCCACGATCCTGGCAGCCTATTGGTGGAAACCCGTGCCATTCCAAAGTTAATCTTTCGCTAATTTCGACCAATTGGGCCGCTGTTGCGTCCAATTGCGATGGAAGAATCCTCAAGGAATGGGGATAGCACCCAGGCGAAGCTTGCGAGACAGGGTGGCGCTTGCCACATTCCACCTGTGAGTGGTCTTTCTCCTTCGCGACCCGGCGATGGCCAATTGAAGGCCGTGCTTGGGCCGACCAATACCGGCAAGACGCATCTTGCGATCGAACGGCTGTGCGCGCATTCAAGCGGAGCGATCGGCTTTCCGCTGCGGCTGCTGGCCCGGGAAGTGTATGACCGGGTGCGCGCCATCAAGGGCGATCATCAGGTTGCCCTGATCACCGGCGAGGAGCGAATCGAGCCGCCGCAAGCCCGGTGGCTGCTCTGCACCGCCGAAGCCATGCCGCGCGACGGCGGCGGACATGCGTTCGTGGCGCTGGACGAGGCGCAGCTCGCCGCCGATCCCGAACGCGGCCATATCTTCACCGATCGGCTGCTGAACGCACGCGGCCGCGAGGAAACCATGCTCCTGGGCTCCGCCACGCTGGAACCGATGGTCAAGGCCCTGGTCCCGGAAGCGGAGATCATTTCCCGCCCGCGCTTTTCCTCGCTCACCCATGCCGGGCCCTGCAAGCTTTCGCGGCTGCCGCCGCGCAGCGCCATCGTCGCCTTCTCGGCGGAGCAGGTCTATGCGGTGGCGGAGATGCTCCGCCGCTTCAGGGGCGGCGCGGCGGTGGTGATGGGCGCGCTCAGCCCGGAAACGCGCAACCGGCAGGTCGCGTTGTTCCAGTCCGGTGAGGTGGACTATATCGTCGCCACCGACGCCATCGGCATGGGATTGAACCTCGACGTGGGGCATGTCGCCTTTGCCGGGCTCAGCAAGTTCGACGGGACCAGAAAGCGGCGGCTGACCCCCGCCGAGATGGCCCAGATCGCAGGCCGGGCCGGCCGTCACCAGAAGGACGGCACCTTCGGCACGCTAGCCGGGAGCGATGGCCCGCTGCTGGAATTCACCGAGGACGAGATCCACGCGATCGAGGAGCATCGCTTCGCGCCGCTCACCAGGCTGTTCTGGCGCGAGGCGGAACCGCGGTTCGACCGGCTGGACATGCTGATCGACGATCTGGAATCTCGCCCCGAGCATGGCGCGCTGGCCCCCGCCCCTGAGGCGATCGATCTGGCCGTACTAAAGCGCCTCGCCGAAGATCCCGCTATCGCGGACAGCCTGCGCAGCCCTTCCCTCCTCGCGCGCTTCTGGGAAGCCTGCTGCCTGCCGGATTTCCGGCAGCAGGGCGCAGAAACCCACGCCCGCTTCGTCGCCCGGCTCTGGGAGGACATGCGCAACGGCTATCTGGGCGCCGATTTCGCCGCGGCGCGGATCGCCGAACTCGACAATGCCCAAGGCGATATCGATACGTTGCAAGGGCGGCTCGCGGCGATCCGGAGCTGGAGCTATATTGCGCAGCGGCCGGACTGGCTGCAGGCGAAGGAGGAACTGGCCGCCCGCGCCAAGGGTGCGGAGACCCGCCTGTCCGACGCGCTCCACGCCCGCCTTACGGAACGCTTCGTCAACCGGCGGACCGCGATATTGATGAAGGCGGTGGGCAAGGACCCCCGCCTGCTGAAGGTGGAATTGGCGCAAGGCGACAAGGTGCTCGTCGAAGGGGAAGCGATCGGTCATCTCGAAGGCTTCCGCTTCGTCGTCGACGCCACCGCCAATCATGCGGACCGCAAGCTGCTGCTGGCTGCCGCCGAGAAGCACCTGCCCGAGCTGCTGGCGCGAAAGGCGGATCTGCTGGTCGCGCGCGATCTCGGCGCCTTGGAGCTTTCAGGCGGCACCATCGTGCGGGACGGCAAGGCGATCGCCACGGTGACCCCCGGAAGAAACGGAGGCCAGGCCGCCCTTGCCCTGTCCCGCGAACTCGCCGCCCTGCCGCAGGGCCGGCGCAGGGAGCTGGTCGAAGCGCTGGAATTGTGGCTGGAAGCGCAGCTGAAGCCGCTGATGCCCTTGCGCGAGCTGGAAAGGGCCGCCCGGGACCGGGCCAGCGGAAGCGAGGTCCGCGCCCTGCTGCTGGCAGTGATCGCCGGTCATGGGATAGTGCCCCGCGATGCGGCTGGTCTCGAGCACATCCCGCCGGAAGGGCGCAAGCTGCTGCGGCGGCTTGGCGTCACGATCGGCGCGCTGGATATCTTCGTCCCCGCCCTGCTCAAGCCCGCGCCCCGTCGCCTGCTGGCCGAGCTCGAGCTGGACAGGCGGCCGCTGGCCGGCAACATGGCGCCCGTCCTGGCGACCCCGCACCCGCTTCCTGCCGGCTATCGCCGGGCGGGAAAGCAAGCGATCCGGGTCGATCTGGCCGAGCGCATCCTGCGCGCCGCGCATGAGCGCCGCGCCAATGCACGCGGCGGCCGCTTCACCCCGGATCGTGCGATGGCGACTTCCATGGGGCTGACGCAGCCGGGTTTCGACGCGCTGATGCGCGATGCCGGATTCAGGCTGGAACGGCGGGCGCAAGCCTTACCCGAAGGAGCGCATGGGCCCGCCGCGCCCGAGACCTGGAGCTGGCGCCCGCGCCGCCGAAAGCCGCAGATCGACGGCAGGAACAATCCCGCCCTCGGGCAGGGCAATGCCTTTGCCGCGCTGGCGGATCTGGTGCGGTAAGGCGCCCGGCCCCATGCGAATCGACCGGCTGCTCTGGTTCCTGCGATTTGTGAAGACCCGGAGCCTTGCGCAAAAATGGGTCGGGGAAGGGCATATCAGGCGCAACGGCAAGCGGATCGACCGCGCCGGCCAGCCGATCGCGGTGGGCGACGTGCTCACCCTGCCGCTGCGCAGCGGCGTGATCGTGATCCAGTTGGCGGCAATGCCAGTGCGGCGCGGACCGCCGCAGGAAGCGCGCGATTGCTATCGCGTGCTTGACGGGGGACGAGACTTCGCCATAGCACCGGCTCGAATATCATCGCCTGAAAGGGAAGACTGGCCATGACCTACGTAGTCACCGACGCATGCATCCGCTGCAAGTACATGGATTGCGTCGAAGTCTGTCCTGTCGATTGCTTCTACGAAGGCGAAAACATGCTGGTGATCAATCCCAGCGAATGCATCGACTGCGGTGTTTGCGAACCGGAATGTCCGGCGGAAGCGATCCTGCCCGACACGGAAAGCGGACTGGAGCAGTGGCTCGAGCTCAATGCGAAGTATTCGGCCGAATGGCCCAATCTGACGAGCAAGAAGGATTGCCCCGCGGACGCTGACGATCACAAGGGCGAAGAAGGCAAGTTCGAAAAGTATTTCTCGCCCGAGCCCGGCGAAGGCGATTGACGGCATTCGGCTTCCCCGGCCCAGGCCAGGGAAAACCGTTGTCACAGATACGCAACCTGTCGCTCCTACCGCTCTGCTGCAGATTTGCGGCATGAATCATGGCGCTGGCTTTTTCCCCGGAAATCGGCTATGAAGCCGCCAAGTGCCGGGGGCGTTCGGTTCCCGGGCAGAATTGGCATCTGGCAAGGCAAGGGTTTCCGCCAAATCGCTGATGCATGACAGGGGCGCGTCGATAGCTGGCACGGCCCCCCGCATCGCGATCTCCTCCCGGCGGGGAACCTGCCCTAGGAAAGGACCATACATGGCAGCCAAGGCTCCCGCTTTCGATGTCGGAGATTATGTCGTTTATCCCAAGCACGGTGTGGGTCGTGTGATCGAACTGCTGCAGCAGGAGATCGCTGGCATGCAGCTCGAACTCTATGTCCTGCGCTTCGAGAAAGAACGGATGACCTTGCGGGTACCCGTGAACAAGGTCGAAGCGATCGGCATGCGCAAGCTTTCGTCCGACAAGACCCTGCGCGAAGCGCTCGATACGCTGAAAGGCAAGCCCAAGGTCAAGCGCACCATGTGGTCGCGCCGCGCCCAGGAATACGAAGCGAAGATCAATTCGGGCGATCTGGTTTCGATCGCGGAAGTGACCCGCGACCTGTTCCGCGCCGACGACCAGCCGGAACAGAGCTATTCCGAGCGTCAGATCTTCGAAGCCGCTTCATCGCGCCTCGCGCGCGAACTTGCCGCGATGGAAAAGACCGACGAGCCGGCCGCGCTCAAGAAGATCCTCGCGATCCTGAACGAGCATGCTCCGAAATATTACGAGAATGCCGAGACCGCCTGAGCCTCGCGCATCTCTTGCAATGAGAAAGGGTCGCCTGCGGGGCGGCCCTTTTTCGTTTCGGCCTGCCGGTTCCGCTTCGAAAGGTTCAGTGACAAGGCAGGAAGAATGCGCCATCCTGCATGCCTATGCGCTTTCTTTCCGGCATTTCCCTCGCGATCGGCGCTTTCCTGATGCTCACAGGCTGCATAGCCCGCACCGCGGTTGACGTCGTGACGCTGCCGGTAAGGGCCGTGGGCGGCGCGGTGGATGCAACCACGACCAGCCAGTCCGAAGCCGACGAGAAACGCGGCCGCGCCCTGCGCAAGCAGGAGGAGCGGCTGGGCAAGCTGGAGCGCCAGCATCGCAAGGCGGAACAAGCCTGCCATGCGGGCGAGGATGCGGCGTGCCACGAGATGGCCCAGCTGGAAGACGAAATGGATGCGCTTCGCCGGAGCGGTTACTAAGGATTTCCGAGTGAGCAAGCGTTCCCTTGCTTCGAAATCACTCCACGCTAGGCCGCCGCGCGCCTCAGCCGGTCATTGATGGCATCGCCGATCCCTCCTGCCGGGATCGGAGCAATGGCGATGTTCGGCTTGTCCGCCGCCGCCGCGCTATGCAGGCAGGCATAGAGCCGGGCAGCGGCTTGGGCGGGGTCGCCTGCCTCGGACAAGGATATATCCCCGCGAACCGGCCCGAACCCGATCATGAATTCGTCGGGGCGCGCCACCTGCGCATCGAGCCGGACCGGCTTGCCGGGCGCATAATGGCTCGCCAATTGCCCCGGCGCCTCGATCCGGGCATCGCGTATCTCCTCCGGCGGTCCGAGGAGCGCAGCGAGATCCTCTGCCACGATCGGCCCGGGGCGCAGGATTTGCCAGCCCCCGCTCCCGCGCAGGGCGACAATGGTGGATTCCAGCCCATCCTCGCATCGGCCGCCGTCCAAGATCAGGGAAATTCCCTCCCGCAGCGAAGCGGCGACATGCGCGGCGCAGGTCGGGCTGACCGCACCACTGCGATTGGCCGAGGGCGCGGCCAGCGGCAGCCCGGTTTCAGCCAGCAAGGCGCGCATCACCGGATGGGCCGGCATCCTGATCGCTAGCGTGGGCAAGCCCGCGGTGACCGCCGCGGCAACGGGGGCCGCCTCCCGCAGCGGCAGCACCAGGGTGAGCGGGCCGGGCCAGAATCGCTCCGCCAGCAGGCGCGCGCGCGCATCGAAAACGGCAAGGCGCTCCGCCTGCGCCAGATCACCGACATGCACGATCAGCGGATTGAAATCAGGCCGTCCCTTGGCCCGGTAGATGGCCGCCACCGCCGCATCGTCGTCCGCGCGCGCGGCTAGTCCATAGACCGTCTCGGTGGGAACCGCGACCAGCTCCCCCGCCCGCAGATGACGCGCGGCCCGCGCAATGGCTTTTTCATCAGCAGCCAGAATCCGTGGTGTCTTGCCGGACATGACGCCCCGCTATAGGTGAGCGTGACCAAAGCCAAGCAAAAGCGCCAAGAGGAACCGATGGCTGATTTCACCCCGCCCACCCAAGATCAATTGCTGGCCATGCAGGTCTGTGCCGGGATCGGGGAACTGGCGCAAGGCAACCGCTTTTCCGCCGCCACGCCGGATCTGGTCGAAGCAATAGCCGAAGGGATCGCCGCCTTCGCGGCGGGTGAATGGGCGCCGCTCAACCGGATCGGCGACATCGAAGGCGCACGGCTTCACGATGGCGTCGTGACCTTGCCGGACGGGTTCGCGCAAGCCTATGCCGCTTATGTCGAACAGGGCTGGAACGGGATAGCCGCGCCGGCCGAGTTCGGCGGCCAGGGCCTGCCCTTCACCCTCGCCACCAATGTTCTCGAAAGCCTCGGCGCGGCCAATCTGGCGTTCACCCTGCTGCCGATCCTCACCACCGGCGCGATCGAGGCGCTGCAGCATCATGGCAGCGAGGAACAGAAGGCGCTGTACCTGCCCAGGCTGATTTCGGGCGAATGGTCCGGCACCATGAACCTGACCGAGCCGCAGGCGGGCAGCGATGTCGGCGCCTTGCGCACCACCGCCGCGCCGATCGGCCCGGACGAGTTCGGCGGGAAGCATGTGGGGAAATACCGGATTTCCGGGCAGAAGATCTTCATCACCTGGGGCGAGCATGAGCTGGCGGAGAATATCGTCCATCTCGTGCTGGCCCGAACGCCCGGGGCGCCGGAGGGCACGCGCGGCATTTCCCTGTTCATCGTGCCCAAATATCTGGTGTCGGAGGACGGATCGCTCGGGGAGCGCAACGACCTGGTCTGCTCCGGTATCGAGCACAAGCTGGGCATCCACGCCTCGCCCACCTGCGTGATGAGCTATGGCGACAACGGCCAGTGCATCGGCGAGCTGGTCGGCCGCGAGAACGATGGGCTGCGCGCGATGTTCACCATGATGAACAACGCGCGGATCAATGTCGCCAGCCAGGGCGTGCAGATTGCCGAACGGGCGACCCGGCAGGGGCTGGCCTATGCACGGGAGCGCATCCAGTCGCCCCGGGCCGGCTCCGCCGACAAGCGGCCGGTGGCAATCGTCGAGCATCCGGACGTGCGCCGGATGCTGTTGCGCATGAGGGCGCTGACCGAGGGCGCGCGCGCCCTGCTCTATTACACGGCCGGCCAGATCGACCGGGGCAACCTGGGAGACAAGGCTGGTGGGCAGCGCGCGGAATTGCTGGTGCCTCTCGCCAAGGCATGGTGCACCGATATCGGGATCGAGGTCGCCAGCCTCAACATCCAGGTTCATGGCGGCATGGGATATATCGAGGAAACCGGCGCGGCCCAGCTTTACCGCGATGCGCGCATCCCGCCGATCTACGAAGGCACCAATGGCATCCAGGCCGCGGATCTGGTCACGCGCAAGCTCGGCATGGAGCAGGGTGGCGTCCTTGTCGGGCTGATGGACGAGATCGCGCGCGAAGCCGGTGACGTCACCGCCCTTGCCGGATTGGCGCGCAGCTGTGCCCGCATCGGGCGCTGGATGGTGGAAGAAGCCAGCCTGGACGATCGGCTTGCCGGAAGCGTGCCGTTCTGCACGATGTGCGCGGTCGCGGTCGCCGGATGGCAGCTGCTGCGGCAGAGCCGCGCCGTGGTGTCGGGCGCTGCGCCGGCGCTGGCCACGCTCAAGCCCGTAACGGCCCGCTATTTCCTCGAGCATGTGGTGCCGGAAGCCGCCGGGCTGGAAGCCGCCGCCACCGCCGGCGCGGAACTGCTCTATCTCCTCTCCGCAGACCAGTTGACCGCATGAGGACCTTGCGATGACCGACCAGGGCGACCCTCTCGCCCGCATCGCCGATGCGCTGGACAGGCTTGCGCCGCCCCCCGCCCGCACCGACTGGACCGCGTTCCCGGCCTATGTCTGGGATCGGCATGGGGCGCGGGGCGTCAATCGGCTCGATGCCCCGTCCCTGTCGCTGCTGCGCGGGATCGATCGGCAGAAGGAGCTGGTGACCGGCAATATCACTCGCCTGGCCTCCGGCCATGCGGCGCACGACATGCTGCTGTGGGGCGCGCGCGGGATGGGCAAGTCCGCCCTGATCCGGGGAGCGGTGCTTGCCGCGCAGGCTGCCCGGCCGGGCAGCCTCGCGCTGGTGCAGGCGGATACCGAGGCGCTGGGCGCGCTGTCGGCGCTGTTTGTCGACCTGAGCCGGTACGAACGGTCGTTTCTCGTGTTCATCGACGATCTCGGCTTCGAGGAGCACGATACGCTCTCGCCCCGGCACTTGCGCAGCTGGCTGCAGGGCGGGGTCGAAGCGCGACCGGCCAATATCCGCCTTGCCGTCACATCCAATCGCCGGGCGATCGTGGCGCGCGATGCGAGCGAGCAGAACGATCCGCTCAATCCCCGCGACGTGGTGGACGACCGGCTGGCGCTGGCGGACCGCTTCGGCCTTTCGATCGGCTTCCACAATTGCGACCAGCCCGCCTATCTCGCGATCATTGCCGGCTATGCCGAGGAATTCGGCCTGGAATGGGAGGAAGCGGAAGCCCTGGAATGGGCAAGGCGGCGCGGCGCGCGATCGGGCCGCACCGCGTGGCAATACATTACCGAGCTGGCGGGCCGGGCCGGCAAGGCGCTGTGACCGGCGTGAGTGACGTCACGCACGTCAGCACTTCCGAAATCCCGCCGATTGGCGGGTCGAGCGCTCAATTTTCCTCGACGTAATCGTCCTTGAAGGTTGCGACGGCCCCGTCGCCGCTTAATTCGCGCCGCGAAGGAAGCGGTGTCGATTTCACGACCTGCGGCTTGGCCGCCGGCTTCGCCCTGGGCGCTATGACCCGCCAGATGATCCCGGCGGTATCGTCGCTGACCAGCAAGGCCCCCTGCCTGTCCCAGCTCAGCCAGGTCGGGCGCCCACGCGTGGTGCCTTCCCCGGTCAGGAAGCCCGTCAGCACGGGAACCGGCTTGCCGACAGGGTTGCCGAGCTCGTCGAACTGCACGAACACGACATCATAGCCGGATTTCGGCTTGCGGTTCCAGGAACCGTGCTGCGCGATGAACGCGCCATTGGCGAACCCGTCGCCCATGCGATGCCCTTCCTGCGTGAACGTCAGGCCCAGCGCGGCGACATGCGGACCCAGGGCATATTCCGGACGGCGGGCATATTCGGTGAGGTAGAGCGGCATCGGATCCTTGACCCGCCGGTCGACCTTGTTGCGCCAGTAGACCCAAGGCCAGCCATATTGCGCGCCGACCGGGACATTGGTGAGGTAATCGGGCACGAGGTCCGAGCCAAGCATGTCGCGCTCGTTCACCGTGGTCCACAATTCGCCGGTCGCCGGGTTCCAGCCGAGGCCGTTGGGATTGCGCAGCCCCGCGGCATATTGCCTGCGGCTCTTCCCCTTGAGATCGTATTCCCAGATCACCGCGCGGCCCTGCTCCGCCTCCATCCCCTTCTCGCCGACATTGGAAGCCGAGCCCACGGCAATGTAGATATTGTTCCCATCGGGGCTGAGCAGGATGTTGCGCATCCAGTGATTGCCGGCGGCGGGAAGATCCATCAGCTTCTCCGGCTCGCCCTGAAGCGCGGTCTGGCCCGGCTCGAACGCGAAGGACAGCAGCGCATCGTGATTGGCGACGAACAGCCGCCCGCCGCCGAAGGCCAGGCCGGACGGCGAACGAAGATCCTCGCGCAGGACAAATCGCTGCTCCGCCTTTCCGTCGCCATCGCCATCGCGCAGCAGCACCAGCTTGTCGGGCGAAGGAACGCCCGCTCCGGCCCGTTCCATCAGGCGGCCCATCACCCAGCCGACAAATCCGCCGGGATTGCTCTGTGCTGGCGCATTCGTCAGCGCCACCACCACATCGCCATTCGGCAGGGTGAGCAAGGTGCGCGGATGATCGAGCCCTTCCGCGAAGCGGGTCACCGCAAGGCCCCGGGCCGCTTCCGGCGCGGCGCCATCCGCCCATCCCACCGGCTTGGCGATCGAGACCGTCGGAATGGTCTCGCTATCGAATTCCTCTTCCAGTTTGGGATCGGCTCCGGTGACCTCCGCGAAAGGCACATTCGCCTCGTCCCCACTCAATAGCCACCAGCCCGCGCCCGCGAGGACGAGGACGGACAGCGCGGCACCGATGGCGATCTTGTGGCTCTTGTTCATGGCCTCTCATTTAGGGGCGAGGTGGACGTCAGGCAATGGCGCACCGCTCGACCCGAAACGGGACAGTGGGAGAGATTTTCCAGCGCAGTCCTTGGTTTGCCGCTCCGGCTGATGCTAAATTTTCCGTTAATTCCCGGAATCGACCGGACAAGGAACAGGGGAACCAAGATGAACGCCCGCCAGCTTTCGCTCAGCGCCATCGCCAGCGCACTGCTCGCCGCAGGCTCCGGCACCGCCTTCGCGCAATCGAGCCCCGAAGCGCAGGCTCCGGTGGAAACGCCCGCAGCGCCCGCGATTCCGGCGGAACCCGGCGTCACCCCCGCGCCCGCCATGCCGCAGGCCTACCCGGCACCTGTCTATCCGGCTCCCGCCTATCCCGGCGGCCCCGTCTATCCCGCACCCTATGCAGGCTCGACCTATCCGGTGCCGGTATATCCTGCGCCCGCAGCGCCCTACCCCGGCGGGCCGGTGGCAGGCGGCGTAGCGCCTCATGGGCATGGCGCGGTTCCCTATCCGCCGGGCGGAGCCGATCCGGCGGCCTATGACCGCGCGCGCGCCGACTGGATAAGCGAATGCGCCGATCGCTATCGGCGGGATCGCCGCGACGGCAAGGGCGGGCTGATCGGCGGCCTGCTGGGGGCATTGATCGGCGGCGTCGCCGGCAACCGGATCGACGACAAGGGCGATCGCTGGGCCGGCACGCTGATCGGCGCCGGGGTCGGCGGTATCGCGGGCGCGGTCATTGGAACGGTTGCCAACAGATCGTCCCGCAGCAAGATCGAGAACGAAGCGCTCGATTGGTGCGAGGATTACCTCGCAAGCCGCAGTTCCGCGTCCGGCTATGGCTATGGCCAGCCCCATGGCTACGGTCCGGTGATGATGGTGCCGGTCATGGTCCCCAAGGGCAGGAAATGCCCGGAGGAAGTGGTGGAGGAGATCGTCGAGCCGGCGCCCGTCATTCGCCGCACGATCCCCCGGCCCGCCCCTGACAAGCGAGTCAAGCTGGCTCCGACCAAGACCAAGCGGATCGAATATTCCAAAACCCAATAAGGGCGGGAATTCGAATTATCCTCTTGATATAATTATAGTTATCGAGAATCCGCCGGTTGCGCCGCGCGGCTTCGCGTGCCTTGCGCTTCCGGTTTGCCCGAATGCCCCGGATCGGGGGGAACGCTCAGATTCCGCCGCCGGTCAGGCGCTGGCAGATGAGATCGAGCTGATCGAGAGTGCGATAACGGATCACCACCGCGCCGGATCGTGGATCCGCATCGGCATTGATCCGCACGGCCAGCCCCAGGAATTCCTCCAGATGGTTCTGGACGGCCGCGATATCCGCATTGTCGGCGGTGGTGCGGGCCGGCCGGGCATGGCGTGGCCCTGCCCCTTCCCCGCGCGGCTTGCGCGCCCTTTTCTCGATCTCGCGCACCGACAGATTCTTCGCGATCGCTTCCAGCGCGATCGCTTCCGCATCCTCATGCCCGATCAGCGCCCGCGCATGGCCCATCGACAGGCGGCCGGCTTCGATATGCTCGATCACCGCATCGGGCAGCGACAGCAGGCGCTGGAGATTGGCGACATGGCTGCGGGACTTGTCGACCAGTTGCGCGATTTCCGCCTGGCTCATCCCTTCGTTTTCGGCCAGGCGCCGATAGGCTTGCGCCTCTTCGATCGGATTGAGATCCTCCCGTTGGAGATTCTCGATCAGGGCCAGCGCCATCACATCGCGATCGCCCAGCTCACGAACCAGCGCGGGAATCTCGTGCAAGCGCGCCTTTTGCGCAGCCCGCCAGCGCCGTTCGCCCGCCACCAGCTGGTAGCGACCATTGCCCAGCGGACGCACGATGATCGGCTGGATCACGCCGCGCGCAGCGATGGAAGCGGCCAGTTCCTCGAGCGCATCCTCGTCGAATCGGCGGCGCGGCTGCTCCGGATGCGGCTCGACCGAGGATATGGACAGCATCGCAAGGCCCCGGGCCGCCATCCCGCCTTCGGCAAGCGCGCCGGAATCGTCCGAACCGCTCCTGGCGACAAGCGGCTCTTCCCGCCTGATATCGCCGAGCAAGGCACCCAGCCCCCGGCCAAGGCCGGAAGGCTTGCGCTTCGGAGCGGAGGGGGAAAGACCCACGGGCGAATCGCTCTTTTCGGTCATGCAGCTTTCCTTTCCTGCGGAAGCCGGCCGATCAGTTCCCGCGCCAGCGCCATATAGGCGCGGCTGCCCGCGCAATTATGGTCGTAAACCAGCGCCGGGAGGCCATGGCTGGGCGCCTCCGACAAGCGGACATTGCGCGGAATGACGGCTTCGAACACCAGACCGCCGAGACAGGCGCGGACATCTTCCGCCACTTGGTCGGTCAGGCGATTGCGCCGGTCGAACATGGTCAAGGCGACACCGACAATGCCCAGATCGGGATTGAAACGCTGCTGAACGCGCTCCACCGTCTGCAGAAGTTGGCTCAACCCTTCCAGGGCGAAGAATTCGCATTGCAGCGGCACCAGCAGAGTGTCCGCAGCCACCAGGGCGTTCAGGGTGAGCAGGCCCAGCGACGGCGGGCAATCGATAAAGCAGATATCGTGAGCCTGATGGCCGGCCACGGCATCGCGCAACCGGTCGCTGCGCTGCTCGACCGAGACCAGCTCCACTTCCGCCCCGCTCAGGTCGACCGTGGCCGGCACGATATCCAGCCCCGGAATCGCCGTGGGCACGATGCAATCCGCCAGCGGCAGTTGATCCACCAGCAAATCGTAGCTCGAACGGACCCGGCTGGCGGCCTCGATCCCGATCCCGGTAGAGGCATTGCCCTGCGGATCGAGGTCGATAAGCAAGGTTTTCCAACCAGTTGCGGCCATTGCAGTAGCGATATTGATCGCGGTTGTGGTCTTCCCCACCCCGCCCTTCTGGTTCGCGATTGCAATCCGGATCATGCCCTTGCTCCGTTTTTCTGCCTCAGATGCCCGATGAGGATGCCGGCTTCGCCATCCGTCACGGATTGTTCCACGTGGAACATGGCGCGCAATCGACGCGGCAGTGTTTCGAGATCATGCGCGGCGGATCGCCCTTTCGGCAACAGCCAAAGCGTGTCGCTTGTGGAAAAACGCGCGGAAAGATCGATCAGCCGGGGCATCGGCGCGAAGGCGCGCGCCGAAATCACCGAGGCCGGAAAGCTTTCGAGCTTCTCCAGCTTCATTCCCACCACCTCGCAGCAAACCAACTCCAGCCCGTCCACCGCTTCGCTCAGCCATTCGATGCGCCGCTTGCGCGATTCGACCAGCTTCACCGGCCACTGCGGGCGCATCGCCGCGATCACCAGCCCGGGGAAACCCGCTCCAGTCCCGAGATCCAACCAGATACCAGTTGTTTCACGTGGAACATGGGCCAGCAATTGCGCACTGTCAGCGATATGCCGCTGCCAGATATGCGGAATGCTGTCGCGGGCGATCAGGTTCTGCCGTTCATTTTCCGCGGCAAGCATGTGCACCAACCGATCGAGCCGATCCATCCCTGCCTGATCGCACAGCTTTGCGACAAATTGACGCGCGGATTCCTCGTCGCCAATCATGCCTCAGGCAGCCATCGCCGTGCGGCGGCGGGCGTGGACCAGCAAGGCAGCCAGGGCGGCAGGGGTGATTCCCGCGATGCGCCCGGCGGCAGCCAGAGTCTGCGGCTTGGCCACCGTTAGCCGTTCCACCATCTCGCGGGACAGCCCCGGCACTTCGGCAAAAGGAAATCCATCCTCCAGCACCACCGCCTCGCTCGAGCGGAGATCGCGCAATTCGGCATCCTGCCGTGCCAGATAGGGCGCGTAAGCCGCATCCTCGGCCAGTTCGAGCGCGATCTCGCTGGCGCTATCCACGCCCGGATCCAGCCAAGGCGCCAGGCCCGCGAGATCCACTCCGCCGAAACGCAGCCATTCCCTGATCGGCAGCCGCCCCGCATCCGGACGGACGGGCAGGCCCGCCCCGGACAGTTCGGCGCTGGTGAGCTCGCGGTCGAACGCGGCCTCCAACCGGGCGCGTTCCTCTTCCCTGCGCAGGAACCATTCCTTCCGGCGCGCGCCGACACAGCCCGCCGCGATCGCCAGTCCGGTCAGCCGCGTGGTCGCATTGTTGGCGCGCAGGCGCAGGCGATATTCCGCGCGTGCGGTCAGCATTCGATAGGGCTCGCTCACCCCATGCAGAGTGAGATCGTCGATCATCACCGCCATATAGGCATTGGCGCGGTCGAGCGGCGCCGGCGCCTTGCGCAGCACGCTCGCGGCGGCATGCAACCCGGCGATCAGCCCCTGCGCGGCGGCTTCCTCGTAGCCGGTCGTGCCGTTGATCTGGCCCGCGCAGTAGAGACCCGGCATATCGCGCAACTCCAGCGACGGGCGCAGGGCGCGCGGATCGATGTGATCATATTCCACCGCATAGCCCGGAACCGCCATTTCCACGCGTTCGAGGCCATGCATCGTCCGCAGCATCTCGAGTTGGACTTCGGCGGGCAAGGACGTGCTGATTCCATTGGGATAGACCAGATGCGTGCCCAGCCCTTCCGGCTCCAGGAAGATCTGATGACCATCGCGGTCGGCAAAGCGATGGATCTTGTCCTCTATCGAAGGGCAATAGCGCGGGCCACGCGCATCGATCGCCCCGGTGAACAGTGGCGAGCGATGGAGATTGGCCCGGATGACGTCGTGACTGCGCGCATTGGTGCGCGTGATTGCGCAGAACAGCTGGGGATTGACCCGCCCTTCGCTCAGCGGCGACATCACCCATGGCTCGGGGTCGGAAATCTGCTCCACCAGCCGCGCCCAGTCGATGCTGCGCCCGTCGAGACGCGGCGGCGTGCCGGTCTTGAGCCGCGCCATCGGCAGCTCCGCTTCGCGCAGCTGCTCCGCCAGCCTCTGCGCCGAGGCTTCCCCGATTCGCCCGCCCGACAGCCTTTCCTCGCCGCGAAACAGCGTGCCGCCCAGGAAAGTGCCGGTGCACAGCACCACGGCCTGCGAAGCAAGTGCGGTGCCATCGGCCAGGTCGATGCCGGTCACGCGCCCGTTGGCGAGGCGCAGCCCGGCTGCCTCGCCCTCGATCAGCGTGAGATCACCCTGCACCTTCAGCAATTGCTGGATCGCCGCCTTGAACAGCGCGCGGTCGGCCTGTACGCGCGGCCCCCACACAGCGCTGCCCTTGGAGCGGTTGAGCATGCGGTAATGGATCGCGGCAGCATCCGCGGCCCGACCGATCAGCCCGTCGAAGGCGTCCACTTCCCGCACCAGATGGCCCTTGCCCAGCCCACCGATCGCCGGGTTGCAGCTCATCGCCCCGATCGCTTCGAGATCGAAGCTCACCAGCGCGACGCGCGCGCCCATGCGCGCGGCAACCGCCGCAGCCTCGCAGCCGGCATGACCGCCGCCCACAACCACGATATCGAACGCACGCATGACGGCCGCCCATACAGAAGGGCGGCTTTGCGGTCAAAGCCTGCCGCGGCGATGTTTCACGTGGAACATGGAGGCAGGAAAAAAGCTATTTGCCGATGCAGAAGCGCCCGAACAGCGTGTCCAGCATGTCCTCGGTCCCTGCTCGGCCGGTCAGGCGGTCGAACGCCAGGCGCGCGGATCGCAGCGATTCGGCCACGAGCAGGAGATCGCCCTCCCCCGCCGCGCCCGCCAGCATCATCCATGACTCGGCCAGCAAATGGCGCTGATGCGCGCTGAGCGCGGCCGCGCCGGGTCTGGGCATGGCCTGACTGGCGATGGCAACCAGATCGGCCCGCAAGGCCCCGATTCCTTCTCCCGTGACGGCCGATACCCGATACCGGGGATGGCGCTTGGGCGCATGATCCCGATCGCATTGCGCCTCGATCTCCCACGCCCCCTCGGGCCCTTCCCCTTCCGGCCCGAGCCACAGGACCAGATCCGCCTCGGCCAGTTCTTCCTGCGCCCGCCCGATCCCGATCGCTTCGACCATGTCAGACGGATCGGCATGCAGCCCGGCGGTATCCACGAAGGAGAAGGGTATTCCATCCAGCGCCACCGGCCGCACGATCACATCGCGGGTTGTGCCGGCCAGGGGCGAGGTGATCGCGGCTTCACTTTCCACCAAGGCGTTGAAAAGAGTGGACTTTCCACTGTTGGGCGGGCCGGCCAGAACCACCCTGAACCCTTCCCGCAGCTTTTCCGCGCCCGGCCGGTCGAGCCAGTCGCGCAATTCCCCGGTCAATTGTCCGAGCCTGTCCGGGAACGAAGCGGGCAGCGGGGCCACGTCGTCCTCGTCGGAGAAATCCAGCGCAGCCTCGACCAGCGCGGCCAGTTCCAGCAGGCGCTGGCGCCAATCCTCCACGGCCCCGGAAAATGCCCCGCCCGCCATGCTGATGGCGGATCGGCGCTGCAATTCGGTTTCGGCGGAAAGGAGATCGGCAAGGCCTTCCGCCTGGGCCAGGTCGATCCGCCCGTTGGCAAAGGCGCGGCGGGTGAATTCCCCCGCCCTTGCCAGCCGCAAGCCCGGAATGGCGGCAAGCGCGCGCTCCACCGCCGCGACGACCGCCCGGCCGCCATGAAGATGCAGCTCCGCGCTGTCCTCCCCGGTCGCCGTCGCCGGGCCGGGCAGCCACAGCACCAGCGCCTCGTCCAGCACGGTGCCTTCCCGATCCGCCAGCCGCGCCAATTGCGCGCGGCGAGGCGGCGGCAAGCGCCCGGCCAGGCTGCGCAGCGCCTCGCCGGCGCGCGACCCGCTTATGCGCACCACCGCGATGGCGGCCGGCGGCGGGCCGCTCGACAAGGCGAAGATCGTGTCCATTGCTGCGGTCCTAAAGTGATTTCGAAGCAAGTGGAATCACTTGCTGGCCCGGAAATCGCATGCAGCGCTAAGGAATTACCGCCAGCTTATCCGCCGCGCTTGCCACCCGCCCCTTCGGCGAAGGCCGCGCCCCCTTCCATGAAGTTCTGGAACAGCTTGAGCCCCATCTGCCCCATCGGCGCGAATTGCTTCGACATCTCCTGCAGCTGCTCGAGGCTGGTCGCCCCGCTCATCGCGTTCCTGACGTTCTCGATATAAAGCTCGTTGAGTGGCGTCACATCGGGCAGGCCCAAGAAGCGACGCGCCTCGTCCGGCGTGCAATCGATCTCGATATTCACCTTCATCACTCGCCTCCAGCCTGGCCCCGCACGACGTCGCGGCACGAATCTGTCACACGGCCTTGGCAAAGTCTATCTTACCCGCCTAATCTCGGGAAAAATCCGAGGAGACATCGAAATGCCCGAAACAGTCCAGGTTCCCGAGCTAGACGGCCGAGGCACGATCCCGACCTATGTCACCCACCCGCAAGGCCCGCCCAGGGCCGCGATCATCGTCATTCCGGAGATCTTCGGCGTGAACGAGGGAATCCGGAAGAAATGCGAAGACTGGTCTGCGAAGGGCTATCTCGCCGCGGCGCCCGACATCTTCTGGCGGTTCGCTCCGGGCATCGAGCTCAATCCGGACATCGAAGCGGAAATGCAGGAAGCGCTCGGCTATTTCGGCCAGTACGACCCCGATCTGGGCATCAAGGACATCGAGGCGCTGATCCACTGGATCCGGCGCGAGGCCGGTGTCGCGAAAGTCGGGCTGGTCGGCTTCTGCCTCGGCGGCAAGATGGCCTATATGGCGGCTGCGCGCACCGACATCGACGCCAGCGTCGGCTATTACGGCGTGATGATCGACCAGATGCTGAATGAATCCAAGGCCATCGCCAATCCGTTGCTGCTGCATATCCCGACGGCCGACGGCTTCGTCCCGTCCGAGGCGCAGAAGGCCATGCATGCCGGGCTGGACGATCATCCCCGGGTCACATTGTACGATTACGAGGGGCTGGATCACGGCTTTGCCGCCACCTCCGGCAATCGCCGCGACGAGGCCGGCGCGCAGTTGGCCGACAGCCGGACCGAAGCATTCTTCGCCGAACATCTCGGTTGAGCGACAGCGGCAATCGCCTTGCCCTGCACGGCGTTGCGTCGGTCGCAACGCCCGGACGTGGGGCAAGGCAAATGCGACCGGCGGCGGGAATCCAGCCGCAAGCCCTTGATGTAAATCAGTAAAGCGCAGTGCCTTACTGATTCATCGTGGCGAAGAAATCCTCGTTCGTCTTGGAATCCTTCATCTTGTCGAGCAAGAATTCCATCGAATCGATCGTGCCCATCTGCATCAGGATCCGGCGCAGCACCCACATCTTGCTAAGCTTGTCCTTCTCCACCAGCAATTCCTCCTTGCGGGTGCCGGACTTGCCGACATCCAGCGCCGGGAAGATGCGCTTGTCCGCAACCTTGCGGTCCAGCACGATTTCCGAATTGCCGGTGCCCTTGAACTCCTCGAAGATCACCTCGTCCATCCGGCTGCCGGTATCGATCAGCGCGGTGGCGATAATGGATAGCGAACCGCCTTCCTCGATATTGCGGGCCGCGCCGAAAAAGCGCTTGGGCCGCTGCAGTGCGTTGGCGTCCACACCGCCGGTCAGCACCTTGCCGGAGCTGGGCACCACGGTGTTGTAGGCGCGGCCCAGGCGGGTGATCGAATCGAGCAGGATGACCACGTCCTTCTTGTGCTCGACCAGGCGCTTGGCCTTCTCGATCACCATCTCGGCCACCTGCACGTGGCGGCTGGCGGGCTCGTCGAAGGTGGAGGAGATCACTTCCCCCTTCACGCTGCGCTGCATGTCGGTGACTTCCTCGGGCCGCTCGTCCACCAGCAGCACGATCAGGAACACTTCCGGGTGATTGTCGGTGATCGCCTTGGCGATGTTCTGCAGTAGCACGGTCTTGCCGGTGCGCGGCGGGGCGACGATCAGGGCGCGCTGGCCCTTGCCCTGCGGAGCGATGATATCGATCACCCGGGCCGACTTGTCCTTCACCGTGGGGTCGACCGTATCGAGAACCAGCTTCTCGTCCGGATAGAGCGGCGTCAGATTGTCGAAATTGGTCCGGTGGCGCACGGCATCCGGATCGTCGAAATTGACGCTGGTGAGCTTCGTGAGGGCAAAATAGCGCTCCCCGTCGCGCGGGGCGCGAATCTCGCCCTCCACCGTGTCGCCCGTGCGAAGGCCCCATTTGCGGACCTGGTTGGGGGAAACATAGATATCGTCGGGCCCGGCGAGATAGTTCGCCTCGGGCGAGCGAAGGAATCCGAAGCCGTCCTGCAACACCTCGATCGTGCCGATGCCGAGGATCTCCTCGCCATCTTCGGCCACTTCCTTGAGGATGGCGAACATCAGATCCTGCCGGCGCATGGTGGATGCGCCCTCGACACCCAGCTCCTCGGCCATCTCGACCAGTTCGGCGGGCGTTTTCTTTTTCAATTCCTTGAGATGCATCGGTCGGTTTTCCGAGTGAAAGTGGGTATCCGGCAGGTCTGTCGGGCTTGGGGAAAGCGGACCTGATCGCAAGGGAGGCGCGATCGTGCCGAAAGGATGACTTCAGATAATCTTCGACCCGCCTCCCGTCAATTCGCAAAGCGAGCGGCTCTTGCGATTCATCGCGCAATGCATTCGAGCGGGCCGAAGATCAGAAGGGCTTGATGATCACCAGGATCACGATCAGGGCCGCGGTCACCCCCGGCACTTCGTTGAGCAGGCGCAAGTGCTTGTCCGAGAGCGCCCGCTCGCCCCGCGCCAGCTTGCGGGCATAGCCGGCAATCCACCCGTGATAGGCGGACAGGCCAAGAACCAGCGCCAGCTTGGCGTAGAACCACCCTTGCGCGAAGGCGCCGATCGAGAAGGCCAGGACCAGCCCCAGCGCCCAGACCACGATGAGCGCGGGATTGAGGATGATCTTCAGCAGGCGTTTCTCGCGCTCGGCCCAGGCCAGATCTTCCCGGCTGCCTGGCTCGCTTTCCTGATGGTAGATGAAGAAGCGGGGAAGCATGAACAGCCCAGCCATCCAGAATATCACGAACAGGATATGGCCCGCCTTGAGCCAGTAGTAGATCATGCCCAGGATCTCTTGCATGGGCGCGATTTAGGCGCTTTCGAGGCCGGCGTCACCCCTTCCATTCCCTGATTGCGCGCAACAGCCGCTCGACATGCGCGATCGGGGTATATTGCCCGATCCCGTGGCCCAGGTTGAAGACATGCGGCCGGCCGGCAAAGGCCTCCAGCACCGCGATCGCCCGCTTTTCCAGCTCGGCATTGCCGGATTCCAGCAGCAGGGGATCGAAATTGCCCTGCACCGGCAAGCCATCGGGCAAGGCTGCGGCGGCCCAGACAGGGTCGATGGTCTCGTCCAGCCCGATCGCGTCGGCACCGGTTTCCCTGGCATAGGCCACCAGCTTTTCCCCGGCTCCCTTGGGAAAGCCGATCACCGGGACGTCGGGATGGCGCGCCTTGAGCGCGGCGATGATCCGCGCGTTGGGCGCGATCACCCAACGCTCGAATTCGGCGGGGGCCAGGCTGCCGGCCCAGCTGTCGAACAGCTGCACCGCTTCCGCGCCGGCTTCGATCTGGCCCGAGAGATAATCGACCGTGACGCCGATGATCGCATCGATGATCGCGGCGAAAGCCACCGGATCGCGATAGGCCAGCAGCCGGGTGGCGTGCTGGTCGCGGCTGCCCTCGCCCGCCACCATGTAGGTCGCGACCGTCCATGGGCTTCCGGCAAAGCCCAGCAAGGTCCTGCCCGGTTCCAGCGCGGCTTTGACCTTCGCGACAGTCTCGTAGATCGGCCGCAGCCTGCCGGGCACCGCCTGCAGGCCGCCCAGCGCATGATCGACCAGACGGGGCGAGAGCCGCGGCCCTTCGCCGGCGAGGAATTCCAGATCCTGGCCCATGGCATAGGGAACGATCAGGATGTCCGAGAACAGGATCGCCCCGTCGAAGCCGAAGCGCCGGATCGGCTGGAGCGTGATCTCCGCCGCGGCCTCGCTGTCATAGACCAGCTCGAGGAAACCGCCCTTCTCCGCCCGCAAGGCGCGGTATTCCGGCAGGTAGCGGCCAGCCTGGCGCATAAGCCAGAGGGGCCTGGGGAACAAGTTCCCACCACGCAGCGTATCGAGGAGAAGACCGGGCATCGGGTAGTCCAATCAAAATAATATTATATTTAAAAGAGGATGAAGGAGTCTGTTGGCCTGTGGATAGCGGGCAGAACGGGCCTGTGCCTGATTTCTCCCCAACTGAACAGTGCCGCCATGCAGGGCGAATCCCGAGCCCTGCGCGTCAAGCCGGGGATATGCCCGTTACCCACAGCCTGTAGAAAAAGCTTTCCCCCTGTCTAGAATTGCCCGATCGATCTGCCGGAAACGGGCATGGAAACCGCCGCCGCCCTTGTCCCTCGGTTCATCCCGTGGTTTATGCCGCCCATTGTCCACAGCCTCGCGGTGCGCTTTCCCGATGACCCGGCTTCATCTTCATCTCCTGTCGGATTCCACCGGAGAAACGCTCGAGATGATCGCGAAGGCCGCGCTGGCCCAGTTCGAGAACGCCGACGTCATCCGCCATTTCTGGCCGATGGTGCGATCGCAGCAGCATCTCGACCGGATCCTGGGCGAATTGGCGAACAACCCGGGCCTGGTGCTGTTCACCCTGGTCAATCCGGAGATCCGCGCCCGGCTGGAAGAGAAGTGCCGGGTGCTGGGCCTGCCCATGGTTCCGGCGCTGGACGCGGTCACCGCGGCGCTGGCGGCGCAACTGGGTCAGAAGGCGCAGACCCGGCCTGGCCGCCAGCACATGATGGACGAGGCCTATTTCGACCGGGTCGCGGCGATCCATTATACCATCGCCCATGACGACGGGGTCGGCTGGGAGGATTGGGAGGAGGCCGATATCCTGCTGGCGGGCGTTTCGCGCACATCCAAGACCCCGACCAGCATCTATCTCGCCAATCGCGGCTTCAAGGTGGCGAATATCCCGCTGGTGGTCGAAAGCCCGCCCCCGCCCAGCCTGTTCGGCTTGCGGCATCCGCTGGTGGTGGGCCTCACCACCGCGCCGGACCGGCTGGTCCAGGTTCGCCGCAATCGCCTGCTTTCGCTGAACGAGGCGACCGAGACCGATTATGTCGACGAGGAACGGGTCCGCAAGGAATTGCAGCTGGCCCGCCGCATGTTCGCCGACAACGGCTGGCCGGTGATCGACGTCACCCGCCGTTCGATCGAGGAGACCGCCGCGGCGATCCTGCGCCTTTACAGCGAAAGGCAGGCGGCGCCCGGCAAGGATCCGCAAGGCGCCAGCCTGCTATGATCCTGCTTGCTTCCAGAAGCCAGTCGCGCCGTGCGATGCTGGAGGGGGCGGGCGTCCCGTTTTGCGCCGAAGCAGCCTCGATCGATGAGCGCGCGCTGGAGCAAGGATTGAACGGTGCCCCGCCCCCGGCGGTGGCGCGCGCGCTTGCCGAGGCGAAGGCTCTGGCCGTTTGCCCTGCGGAGGCCGGCCAGCTCGTGCTAGGGAGCGATTCGCTGGTCGTGGTGGAAGGGCGCCGGTTCGACAAGCCCGCCTCGAGGGAAGATGCGGCGGAGCATCTGCGCTTCTTCGCGGGCCGGACGATGGAGCTGCACAGCGCCGCCGCGCTGGCGAAGGATAATGCGCTCCTTTGGTGCCATTCTGCTGTCGCTCTGTTGCGTGTACGCCCGCTTTCGGAGGCTTTCATCCAGGATTATCTGGATTGGGAATGGCCCGAGGTTGCCGGTTGCGTGGGCGTGTTCCGGATCGAGGCGCGCGGAGTCCAGCTGTTCGAGACCATCGAGGGAGATCATTTCACCGTGCTGGGAATGCCCTTGCTGCCGGTCCTGGCCGCGTTGCGCGAATTCGGGGAGATGCGGGCATGAGCCGGCCCTATGCGGAAGTGATCGGCGACCCGATCGCCCAGTCCAAGTCGCCCGCAATCCACGGCTATTGGATCAGCCAGCTTGGGCTGGATGCAGAGTATCGCGCCTGCCATGTCACCAGCGCGGGCCTCGCCGATTATCTTGCCGCGCGCCGCAAGGATCCTGACTGGCGGGGCTGCAATGTGACCATGCCGCACAAGCAGGCGGTCATTCCCTATTTGGACCGGCTCGATCCGCTGGCGCAGAAAATCGGAGCGGTGAACACGATCGTCCGGGAAGAGGACGGTTCGCTGTCTGGCTACAATACCGATGCCGGCGGGTTCCTGGAGGCTCTGCGCCCCCTGCTGGCGCAGAGCCATCTGTTCCGCATGGCGCGGGTGATCGGCACCGGCGGCGCCGCCCGCGCCATTGTCGCGGCCCTGGCCGCCGAAAACGTGATGATCGTCCTTGCCGGGCGCAATCCGGACAAGGCGCGCGGCCTGCTGGAAGAGCTCGATCCCGGCGGCGAGCATCACGTCGCGGACCTGGCTCATTTCGGGGAGCCGACCGATTTCCCCTTCGACGACCGGGAAGGATGCTTCGACCTGATCGTCAATGCCAGCGCGCTGGGCATGGCGGGGCAGCCCCCGCTGTCCTTCGATCTCAGCCATGCCCCCCCGGGCAGCATCGTCTATGATATCGTCACCCATCCCGTCGAAACCGACCTGCTGCGCCGGGCGAAGGAAGCCGGATTCCGGACGCTTGATGGGCTCAACATGCTGATCGGCCAGGCCGCGGAGGCGTTCGTCCGCTTTTTCGGAGAAGCGCCGCCGCGCGAGGCCGGGGATGCGCGCTTGCGCGAGATTCTGCGGGCATGAGCCGGCCCTTCATCCTGGGCCTCACCGGGTCGATCGGCATGGGCAAGTCCACGGTCGCCCTGATGTTCGCCGAGCTGGGCGTGCCGGTGTTCGATGCGGATGCGGCCGTCCACCGCCTGCAAGGGCCGGGAGGGCGCCTGCTGCCCGCGATCGAGGCCGCGTTTCCGGGCACGACGGGGTCGGCCGGGGTGGACCGGCCCGCGCTCGGCGCGCGGGTGTTCGGGGACAAGGATGCGCTCGCGCGGCTCGAGTCGATCGTGCATCCGGCAGTCGAGAAGCTGCGCAAGGAATTCCTGCTGGAGCATGCCGGGCAGGACATCGTCGTGTTCGATATTCCCCTGCTGTTCGAAAAGGGCGGCTGGGAGCGGGTCGACGCGATCGCCGTGGTTTCCGCGTCATCGGAGGTTCAGCGCCGCCGCGTGCTGGCCCGGCCTGGAATGACTCCCGAAAAATTTGCTGGGATACTGGAAATCCAGACACCCGACGCCGAGAAGCGCGCACGGGCCGATTATGTGATAGATACCGGGCAATCCCTGGCCGAAACCCACGCGGATGTGGTGCGGCTGATAGAGGACGTCCGCAAGCGGATTGCGATCGCGTAAAACGCTCCTTCCATGGTCGTATTTCACTTGCCACGCCGCCGTGCCGGGCCAATATAGGTCAAACGATGCGAGAGATCATCTTCG
Source organism: uncultured Caenibius sp. (assembly GCA_964468045.1). GTDB lineage: Bacteria > Pseudomonadota > Alphaproteobacteria > Sphingomonadales > Sphingomonadaceae > JAWKXU01. The sequence continues at coordinate 35,715 of CAYXTO010000015.1, forward strand.
ACACCGAAACAACCGGCCTCGATCCCGCCAGGGGCGACAGGATGGTGGAGATAGGGTGCATTGAAATGGTCAACCGTGTGGCGACGGGCCGAACCTTTCACGCCTATTTCAATCCCGATATTCCGATGCCCGCGGAAGCCGAGGCGGTGCACGGTCTTTCCGACAGCTTCCTGGCCGACAAGCCGCGTTTTCACGAGAAGGCGGGCGACCTGCTCGAATTCCTGGGAGATGCGCCGCTGGTCGCGCATAATGCCGGGTTCGATTTCACCTTCCTCAACGCCGAGCTCGACATTTGCGGACTGGAAGCGATCTGCAGGAGCAGGATGGTGGACACGGTGGCCATCGCCAAGGTCCGTCACCCCGGCGCAAAGCTGTCTCTGGATGCGTTGTGCACCCGCTATGGTATCGATCGGAGCCACCGTACCAGGCATGGCGCGCTGCTCGATGCCGAATTGCTGGCACAGCTCTATGTGGAGCTGAACGGTGGGCGACAGATCGGCCTGGAACTGATGGCGACCCAGGAGACCGAGATCGTGGCGGTGACGGCCATTATCCAGCGCGAAAGAGTGTTCCGGCCGGCGCGGCCCCATGTGGCGGATGCGGAGGAATTGGCCCGTCATGCCGCCTTTGTCGAAAGTTTGAAGTCCCCGCTCTGGACGGCTTGATCCCGTCCCGGGCCAAGAAAGCAGGAGATTGCATCATTATGGATATCCGTGTGTCCGGTCACCAGATGGATACTGGCGCTGCTCTGCAGGAGCATGCCTCGGAACGGCTGAATGCGATCATCGAGAAGTATTTTGGCCAGGCGCTTTCCTCGAGCGTCACCTTCGGCAAGGCGCCAGCCCATGCATTCAGCTGCGACATCGTCACGCATGTCATGCAGGGCCTGATCCTCAAGGGACACGCCGTTGCGCAGGACGCGCATCTGGCGCTCGATCAGGCAGCCGAGAAGATCGACAAGCAGTTGCGGCGCTACAAGCGACGACTCAAGGGCCGGCATGAGCAGATCGCTCACGCGCTGCGCGAGGAAGATGCGGCCTATCGCATCTTCGCGGACGAGCCGGAGGCCGAGGAAGCCGCAGATGCGCCCCCGATCATTGCCGAAACCCGGGTGGATGTTCCCGAAGCCAGCGTTTCCGATGCGGTCATGATGATGGATTTGCGCAATACCAATGCGCTGTTCTTCAAAAATGCTGGAACAGGGCGCCATAATATGGTCTATCGCCGCAACGATGGGTCGATCGGCTGGGTCGAACCTTCCTGAAGCCTTCCGCGATCATTCGCGTAGCTGGCTTGACACCGCCCTTTGGCATGGGTGGCGGCTATACTCCTTTTGCACGCAATGATCTTCCGGCTTGCCCCGGTCCGAACTTTCAACCCGGTAGGACAATGGATTTCATCTATTCGCTTCATCCCAAGGCGGTCGCGGTCATTCACGCGGACAGCAAGCGGGCGATTCTCGAGGAGCTTTCGAGCCGCTTCGCGCAGGTCTATGAGCTCGACCGCGCCGATGTGCTCGAACGGATAGAGGAACGCGAGAAACTGGGCAGCACGGGTTTCGGGCGCGGTGTCGCCATTCCGCATGCGCGGGTTCCGGGCCTCGCCCGGCCCGTTGCCGCGTTTCTCCGACTCGATCACCCGGTTGATTTTGATTCCGCCGACGGGATGCCCGTCGAAATGGTGTTCGGCCTGCTGTCCCCGGAAAATGCGGGCGCGGTCCACCTGCAGGCGCTTGCCGCCGTTTCCCGCCTGTTTCGTAACGAATCCGTCCGGGATGTGCTAATCCATGCCAATGATGCAGAAGCCCTTTATGCGCTGTTGAACAATGTCACAGATCGCGACGCCGCATGATCGCGCGGTGGAGGGCGCGGCCCTCCACTGGCGGGCGCTGGAAAATCTCTACGCTTCCGCTCCGATAAACCATTTGTTCGATTCCCGGCTGGAGATCCTGGGCGAAGGATCGGCCCGCATCCGCTTCATGGTCGACGAGCGCTATTTCCATGCTGCCGGAGCCGCGCATGGCACCATCTATTTCAAGATGCTGGATGACGCCGCCTTTTACGCGGCCAACACTATGGTGACGGACCGCTTTCTCCTGACGACCAGCTTCAATCTCCATTTTTCCCGGCCGATCAAGCAGGGCCCGCTGGTGGCCGAAGGGCGCTGGATCAGCGGGCGCAGGCGCGTGCTGGTGGCGGAAGGGCGCCTGCTTGACCAGGAAGGGGAAGAGATCGGCCGTGGCACCGGGACGTTCATGCGCTCGCGCATCGCCTTGTCGGGCCTGCCCGGATATCGCACTTCCGGGTAATACGCGTGGCGGGCCGGCTTCCCACCCATATCGAGATTACCGGCCTGATCCGGGCGGTCGAGAGTGCCGGCGGCTTCGCGACCGTGCTGGCGAAGGGGGAGCGGGATTCAGGAACAATATTGATTGTTTGTCAGGAGAGCGCGAGGCGTGCCCGGGCATTCGAGCGGATGCCGCATCCTGACGGCACCCGGCCTTGGACCTTGGTGAAAGAAGAAGATACTGAAAATAAATGGGATTTTCAGGAATATCTGCAAAAGCGTCGGCGTCAGGACAGCGATCTGTGGATTCTGGAGTTGAATATCGCTGATGGGGAACGGTTCATCCGATAAACATCTTAACGTTATTGACTCCATTGCCCTGCCCAATAAAGGCCGCGCACCACTTCCGCGCAGGCGGCGGCGGCGGCGTTTCGGCCGGCGCGGCTAGCACGCAGACGGGGGGCGGCCGGCAGGCTGTTGGAAAATCGCTAACATGGCATGCGGAGGCATGCCGGATTTCCAGCCTGTGTCGGGTACGTCCACCGCCTTGAATGACGGACCGAATGAGCCGTAAGACCAACCAGGCCAGTGCTATCGCAGTGGCCGCCACGTTTGTTGCTACTCTTTTGAGCACCGAAGGTTCCGGTGCTTTCGCACAGGAAACGATCCAGACCCTGATCGATGAATCCATCGAGGCACAGGCGACGCCTGCCGCTGTGGAGGTCGTTTCCCCATCCCCGGCAGAAGCCGTCAGGATGGAAGCCCGCCCTGTCGTGCAGCCGCTTCCGGCGGACGAAAAGGCAGAGCGGGGGCTCTCCGACGCCGCTTCCCTGGCCGAGCTCGTGTCCGAGACCCAGGCGGACGGCGAAATGTCCAACGACATGCGCTGCTTAGCGGGCGCCATCTATTTCGAATCAAAGGGCGAACCGCTGGAAGGCCAGCTCGCCGTTGGCCGCGTGATCGTGAATCGCGCCAAATCCGGGCGTTTCCCGGCCACCTATTGCGGCGTGGTCTATCAGCCTTCGCAATTCTCCTTCGTGCGGGGCGGGCAGATGCCGGCCATCAAGACCGGATCGATCGCCTGGCGCGAAGCGCGCGCTATCGCCCAGATCGCGCATGACGGCAGCTGGGAAAGCCCGGCCAAGGGCGCGCTGTTCTTCCACGCGCGGCATGTGTCGCCCGGCTGGCGCCTCACCCGCGTAGCCCAGGTCGAAAACCACGTATTCTATCGCTAAGATCGGCAGGCAGGTCGCGGGCAATGTTCCGCCACCTGCCTGTCATCGCAGGCCGCCCGCTCAGTTGCGCAAGGCGACCCACACCGGCGCATGGTCGCTGGCCTTTTCCCGCCCGCGACAGCTCTTGTCCACTCCCGCGGCCACCAGACGGTCGGCGCATTCCGGCGAGAGCAGTGCGTGGTCGATCCGGAAGCCATGGTCATGCTGCCAGGCTCCCGCCTGGTAATCCCAGAAGGTCCAGGCTCCGCCCATCGGATAGAAAGTGTCGATGGCGTCGGTCCATCCGTCATTGAGCAATTGCGCATAGGCATCGCGGGATTCGGGCTGCATCAGCGCGTCCGCGGCCATGGCGGCGGGTGACCAGACATCCTTGTCCTGCGGAATCACATTGAAGTCACCGGTCACGATGGCCGGGAGCTCTTCCGCCCAGATTTCCCGCATCCGCGCCCGCAGCCGGCTCATCCATCTGAGCTTGTACTCGAATTTCGGGCCCGGCTGCGGATTGCCGTTCGGCAGGTAGATGCATACGATCCGCACACCGTTGACCTCGGCTTCGAGATAGCGGGAATGGTCGTCCTCCGGTTCGCCCGGCAGGCCGCGCAGCACTTCGGCGGGGGGCTCCCCCTGGGCCAGAATGGCCACGCCATTGAAGCCCTTCTGCCCATGCCAGATCGCATGATAGCCGATCCTTTCCAGGTCGGCAGCCGGGAAGCTGTCATCCTGGCATTTGATTTCCTGCAGGCAGGCGACGTCCGGGCGGGTTTCCTCCAGCCATTCCAGCAGGCGCGGCAGGCGGGCGCGAATGCCGTTGATGTTGAAACTGGCGATCTTCATGCGCGCTTCTGCCCCGCTGCCCTCGGAGCAGCCGCAAGCCCAGGCTGGAACGAAGGCTCAGATCGCAAAGCTGGATCCGCATCCGCAGCCGGCGGCGGCATTGGGATTGGTCACCTGAAAGGCGGTACCGCCAAGGGATTCGACGAAATCGACCATGCTGCCGGCCACCAGTTCCAGGCTCATCGGATCGATCACCAGCTTGACCCCGTCCGTTTCGCTGATGGAATCATCGCTTTCCACCGTGTCGGCCAGGCCGAACCGGTATTGAAAGCCGGAGCAGCCCCCGCCTTCCACCGAAAGGCGCAGCATCGCGGGCTTGGCCTGCTTCGCCGCGATGGCGGAGACACGCGCCGCGGCGGCAGGGGTGAGAGTGACCTGGGATGTCGACATGGGATGGATGTAGGACGCGCATCCGCTCACGGCAAGCCATGCTGCTGGTAAAGGCGGCCGGCCGGCGGACCGCTCAGGCGGTCTGGATGTAGTTGCGCATGGCCTGGGCTTCCGCTTCGGCCAGTTCCACCCTTTGCTTGACGAGATCGCCGATCGACACCAGGCCGATCATGTTGCCGTTGCGCACCACCGGCAGGTGGCGGATACGGCGACGAGTCATCAGGCTCAGCGCTTCCAGCACGTCCGTTTCCGGATCGATGGTGACGGCCGGCGCGGTCATCACTTCTCCCACGGTCCGGTCAAGCGCCGCGGCGCCTTCGCTGGCGATGCAGTAAAGCAGGTCGCGTTCCGAAAAGACGCCGACGACCCTGGTCGCTTCCATCACCGGCAAGGCGCCGATGCGGCGTTCGGCGAGCAGGCCGGCCGCCTTGGCAACCCCCGTGCTGACGCCGCAAGTGTGAACCTCGCCGCCACGCTGCTCGATCAAATGCGAGACTTTCACGCTCATTCTCCCCATCTTATGATGAGGGATAATGCCATGAAGCTGTCAGATTGACCAGCAAGGCGAATTGCGTTTGCATGGCGGGCCCAAGGGGTGCAGACGCCGTTTCGATGATACCGCGTTCCCCTCTCGACGATCCCGGCAATGCCGCCCATGCCTGGGCGCGCTACAAGCGCCTGATGCGCTTCATGCTGGGGGTGACGGTGGCGGTGGTGGTTGTGGCGATGGCCCTGCTCTATCGCAGCAATGGTTTCATCTCGATCCATTTCTACATCGCGACCGCGCTGGGCATCGGCTTCGCCATGCTGCTGATGTCGGCGCTGATGGGGCTGGTGTTCCTTTCCAGCGGAACCGGCCATGACGATGCGATCATCGATCCGCTGGAAGAGCAGCAGGACGACAGGAAGGATTGAGCCGCTAGTCGGACGGACGCAGCCGGTAATCCTCCACCGGCGTCCCGCCAATCAGATGTTCCTGGATGATGCGTTCGAGCACATCCGGCGTGCAACTGTGATACCAGACGCCGTCGGGCCAGACGACGGCAATGGGGCCGGCCTTGCAGATGCGCAGGCAGTCGGCCTTGGTGCGCGCCACGCCGCCCTTGTCGGCCAGACGCAGCTGGCTGAGCCGTTTCTTGAGATATTTCCAGGCTTCCGCGCCTTCCTTGCGGGAACAGCATTTTCCCTTTTCGGGTTCGGCGCAGAGGAAGATATGCCGCGCGATCGCCTCGCCCCCGATCTGCCTGAGGGCCTTGCGCGCCTGCCTGACGTCGGACTTTTCGCGTTCGGGCGTCGCTTCATCTGTCATGAGCGTTGTCCAGGGTCAGGACCTGTTAATGGCGTGAGCCGTGGTGGCGCTTCGGCGGGATGAGCTGCGAGGAAGAGCGCGCAAGGCGGGGTAATCCCCCGGCTCAGCGCTCTGACGAAGCAGGTCGCCCGCCGGGCGCCATCCAAGGGACTTGGCCGGAAGGGCGCAGGGCGGCGTCGATCGGTTGTCAAATAGAACCACTATTCTCCGCCCTCTCTTCTGGCCCTGCCCTTGCGGTTTAAGCCACGGCCATGCCATCAATAGGGCCTGACTCTAGAGTGATTTCGAAGCAAGTGGAATCACTTGCTGACTCGGAAATCACGGAAAACAGGTGAATTCCAGCCCGGCGGCACCCCGCCTGAAACAGGGGACTGGGAGCGCGGCGCGAAAATCCGGCGCCCGCCGCGCTTTTGGGCGCTAGTTCCTCTTGCCCGCGATCCGCGCGATCTCGGCCGCCACCATTTTCTCGACCATGCCGGGCAGGTTGCGCTCCAGCCAATCCGCCAGCATCGGGCGGAGCATGTCGCGCACCAGCCCTTCCAGCGAGGTTTCGCCGGAACGGACGATCTGCGGGCGTGCGCTCGGCTCCGAAAGCATGGCCAGGGCGGCGAGCGATTCGCGCATCGAGCTGCCGACGGCTTCGTTCACCAGCGGCGATTCGGTCACGACCGGCTGCTCGAACGGCTCGTCCTCGATCATCTCGCCTTCTTCGCCCAGGTCCAGAATCTCTTCCAGATCGTCTTCCGGCTGCTCGATCGCTTCCGGCTGAATCCCGGCCTGTTCCCGCTGGCGGCGCTGCTCGACCGCGCTTTCGCGGTTGTCGCGCGCGATAACCTTCTTGATCGATTCGAGGATCTCCTCGACCGACGGTTCACCTTCCTGACGCATGACCTGCGTGCCCCATCTTGCTTTGCCCCGTGCGAGCCATATCACAATAGAACGGAATTATTGCGAAGAAATTGAGCCGTCCTGCGCCGGTGTGTCAACGGTCCGCGTGGATTGGGCCTCCGGGTCGGGATCGAACGACCAGTCGAAGATGTTGCTTTTCACCCGCTCGTAATTGTCCTGGGGATCGTAGAGAGGCCCGCCGACATCGAGGTTGAGATCCCTCGCTTCGGCCTTGCCCATGGCCGCCAGCAGGGTGAAGCCCGCCACATAGGCATTGCGCCGGGCGATCACGAGCTGGACCCGCGAATTGAGCAGTTCCTGTTCGGCATTCAAGATATCGAGGATGGTCCGGTTGCCGACCGTGCTTTCGGCGCGCACCCCTTCGAGGCTCAGTTCGGCCGCCTCGATCGCGCTCTGGGTGGAATCGATGATCGCATTGGCCGCCTGCCAGCTCGAGAACGCGGCCCGGACCTGGGCGATGATGTCGCGCTCCGTGGCGATTTCCTGCTCCAGCGCCGAAGCGGCGCGCGCTTGCGCCTGGCGTTCGAGCGCAGCGGGCCGTCCGCCCTGGAAGATCGGAATCGTCGCGCGCACCCCGGCCGTCGCCCCGGTGCTGGATTTGGGAAAGGCATCGCCCAGGGCGATATCGTTCTCCCGCTCCTGCTTGGTATAGTCACCGCCGGCAAAGACTTCGATCTGCGGCAGGCGGGTCGATCCGGCCACTTCGATGTCATATGCCGAGGCTTGCGACCGCTCATGCGCCGCGACAAGGTCCGGATTGCTTTCCAGGGCGATCGCGACCGCCTGCTCCGCGCTTTCCGGCAGGCCCGGAAGCGGTGGCGGCGGCGCCAGCTCGCCCGGCGCATGGCCGACCAGCTGGATATAGCGTTCCCGTGCCGACACCAGATTGGCGCGGGCGTTGCGCAGGTCGCCCCTCGCCAGCTCCAGTCGCGCGGAGGATTGCGCGACGTCGGTGCGGGTGAGGTCGCCGATCTCGAAACGATCGCTGGTGGCCTGCAGGTTGACGCCCAGCACATCGACCTGGTTGGCGTTGAGCCCGACGATCGCCTCGTTCTGGATGACATCCATGTAGATGGCGACAACCTGGCTGAAGATGGCGGATTCGGTGGCGCGCAGATCGGCCTGCCCGGCCTTGACCCAGGTCTTGGCGGCCCGGACGGCGTTCTTCACCGCCCCGCCGGAATAGATCGGCACCCCGAGGGACAGGGTGGCGTTGTATTGCCGCTTCGGATTGAGCGGGCTGTCCGTGCTGTTGTAGAGATATTCCGTGAAGGTGCCGCCTCCGCTGGCCGCCGGCAGGCCATCGGCCCGTTCGATCACGACATTCTCGTCCACCGCGCGCTGGTCCGCCCGCGCCGCCTGCAGGGTGGGATTGGTGTTGTAGGCGCTAGCCAGCGCCTCGCGCAGCGTATCGGCTCGTGCCGGCATTGGCGCCATGCCGGCCCAGACAAATACGCAGGCGCCCAGCAATTGGGCGGCAGTCGCCCGATTGCGCATGATCAGAAAGACCAGCCTTTCGGAATAGCGAATTCAGCAAGGATCGGGATCCCCATTTCGGCAAGCGGCAGCAGGGCCACTTCGCCACCGGCCTTGCGCCCGTAGGCGAGCCGGGTCACGCCGCGGCTGACCATGCCGGTCACCACCCGCGCGCCATCGGCCAGCCTGGCCGCGAGCGAGGCGGGCACCTGTTCCACCGCGCCGTCGATCAGCAGCAGGGAAAAGTCGCCGCGCTTGCGGCTCTTGGCGGCGGCTTCGGCAGGATCGACCGATTCGACCGTATCGGCAAGGGTCCGGGCCAGAGCGGTCAGGTAGCCGCTGCCCGCATCCACCACCAGCACCCGGTCTTCCGGCGCCACCTGCGCTTCGCCGAGAAGCCGGCCGTAGAACAGCGGGGCGGCCAGGAAGCGGCCGTCGCCCAATGCCACCGCCCGGTCGATATAGGCGAAATCGCGCGCGGCCTCGGGCACATGATCTTCACGCGGCACGCCGGCGACCGCGGCAAGCACGGGTTCCTCATTGACGCCGCTGACCCGCAGCTGGCTATCGATCATTGCCTTGCGGGCGGCGGTGAAGTCGGTTTCGGCGCGCGCGGCTGCCAGATTCATCTTCAATTCCTCATGCGCGGGGCGTTCCATGCGGGAACGGGGCCATATCGCACGACGCTTTAGGGAAGACGGCCGCTCGCGCCAAGCGCTTTGACGACCCAGCCCTGCGGCGACTATGGGGCGGCAATACCAAGCGAAGGAGCCCCGAGTCCATGGCCGAGATGGTGACGATACGCGAAGACGACCTGATCGAAAGCGTTGCGGACGCGCTGCAATATATCTCCTATTACCATCCGATGGATTACATCCGCGCCCTGGGCGAAGCCTATGAGGCGGAACAAGGCCCGGCGGCGAAGGACGCGATTGCCCAGATCCTCACCAACAGCCGGATGTGCGCGGAAGGGCATCGCCCGCTTTGCCAGGACACCGGTATCGTCAACGTATTCGTCAAATGGGGCCAGGATTGCCGGCTGGAATCGAAGCTCAGCCTGCAGGAAGTGGTCGATGAAGGGGTGCGCCGGGCCTACAACCATCCCGAGAACAAGCTGCGCGCCTCCGTGCTGGCCGACCCGGCGTTCACCCGCCGCAACACGCGCGACAATACGCCCTGCGTGCTGTCGGTGGAGATGGTGCCGGGCGGCAAGGTCTCGGTCGATGTCGCGGCCAAGGGCGGCGGCAGCGAGAACAAGTCCAAGTTCAGGATGATGAATCCCAGCGACAGCATCGTCGACTGGGTGCTGGAGATGCTGCCCCAGATGGGCGCCGGCTGGTGCCCGCCCGGCATGCTGGGCATCGGCATCGGCGGCACGGCCGAACATTGCGTGAAGCTGGCCAAGGAGGCGCTGATGGACCCGATCGACATGGGCCAGTTGAAGCAGCGCGGCCCGCGGAACGATATCGAAGCGCTGCGGATCGAGATCTTCGACAAGGTCAATGCGCTGGGCATCGGGGCGCAGGGCCTGGGCGGTCTCTCCACCATTCTCGATGTCAAGATCAGGGATTGGCCCTGCCATGCTGCGGGCAAGCCGGTGGCGATGATCCCCAATTGCGCGGCGACCCGCCATGCTCATTTCACCCTCGACGGTTCCGGCCCGAGCTATCTCGAGACCCCCAGGCTCGACGAATGGCCGAAGGTCCATTGGGCGCCCGACAAGGCTGCGAAGCGCGTCGATCTCGATAATCTGACTGCGGAAGAAGTGCAGAGCTGGCAAAAGGGCGATCGCCTGCTGCTCAACGGCAAGATGCTGACCGGCCGCGACGCCGCGCACAAGCGCATCCAGGACATGCTGGCCAAGGGCGAGCCCCTGCCGGTCGATTTCACCGCTCGCGTGATCTACTACGTCGGCCCGGTCGATCCGGTGCGCGACGAAGTGGTCGGCCCGGCCGGTCCCACCACCGCCACCCGCATGGACAAGTTCATGGACATGATGCTGGGGCAAGGCCTGCTCGCCAGCGTCGGCAAGTCCGAACGCGGCCCGGCGGCCACCGAGTCCATCGCCAAGCATCGATCCGCCTATCTCATGGCGGTGGGCGGCGCGGCCTATCTGGTCGCCCGGGCGATCAAGAAGGCCGAAGTGATCGCCTTCGAGGATCTCGGGATGGAAGCCATCTACGAATTCACGGTCGAGGACATGCCCGTCACGGTCGCGGTCGATTCGCAGGGCAGGAACGTCCACACCCTCGCTCCGCTGGAGTGGAAGGAGAAGATCGCGCGGGAACATCTGCTTCCCGCCGGTTGATCCTCGACCGACCGCCGACAGGGACTCGCCTCGCCGCTTGCCCGGTGGCACGGCGAATCGTGGCCGGGATCGGCCACGTGTGACGAAAACATTCGGGGCGAATCGCCGGATGCGCATAGGATGCACGGCACATGGCGATCCTCTTCATCTTTCTCCTCGGCGTCGGCAATTTCGCGATGCACAAGGCGGTGCTGGAAAGCCGCCACCCCTTATTGGGGCAATTGCCGTGGTTTGTGCATCTTCTCGGGGGCCGCATAGGCCTCGTGAGTGAGTTTCTGGTGCTGCTCGCAGCCCTGCTGCTGGTGGCCAATGATCACTCCGGATGGGGCATCGCCTATCTTGCCTATAGCCTGTTCAACGCCCTTGCCGCGTGGCTGATCATCACGCGAAGGCTGTGATCCGCCGCGTGGCGGGGGAACCGGATCGCCGTCGAGGCGCTATCCGGCCATGAACGACAATCCGTGCCTGTGGCTGCTGATCAATGGTGCGAGCGGCAGCCATGATGAAGCTCGCCTCCAGGAACTCATTGCGGAACTGGAGAAAGCGGGCGCCCGGCCCCGCAGGATAGTCGATTGCCAGGATGAGAGCATGCCGGACCGGCGCGCGCTGGAGCAGGCGGGTGTCGGCGTATTGGCGGTGCATGGCGGGGATGGCACGCTGAATGCGGCGATCACCGCGCTCGAGGGCTGGGGTGGAGCGGTGCTGCCGCTGCCGGGCGGCACTGCCAATCTCCTGTGCGGCATGTTGTATGGCGACGCCGGACCGGACGAGATCATCGCCCTGTTCGGTCATGGCAGGCTGGTTGCCCGCCGGCCGAATTGCATTCGTTGCTCTGCCGGGACCGGGCTGGCCGAGATCCTGGCGGGGCCGGGCGCGGCCTGGGCGGATGTGCGTGAGGAATTGCGCGAGGGCAATATCGTCGAAACGCTCGCAACGGCCGTCGATGCGGCCAGCCAGAGTACCGCCGGCCCGATGGTGGTCATCCGCCGGCCGATGCTGGGGCGCGAACAGGGCTATGCCGGCGTGCGGCTGTCGATCGCCAGGGGTGGAATGATGGTTCAGGGCTATGGCGCGGAGGACATCGGCGATTACCTGAAACAAGGCATTGCCCTGCTGCGGCGGGACTTTCGCGAGGGCCCTCATGACGATCTCGGGCTGCATGACGCGGTGACCTGCCGATCCGACGAGGACGAGCCGATTGCGTTGATGATCGATGGAGAGAGGCGGACAGGGCGGCACGAAGAGCAATTTTCTCTTGCCGAGCTCCAACTCGACCTGCTTTGCAAGCCCGATGGCTGAAACGACCACCCTGTTCCATCTGAGCGATATCCATTTCGGGCTGGAAGACCGGCGCGCACTGGATTGGGTGGTCGATGAGCTGGCAGCGCGGCGGCCCAGGGCGGTGGCGATAACCGGCGATCTCACCATGCGGGCGCGGCATCGCGAATTCGCGGCCGCCCGCCAATGGATCGGCGCTCTGGAAGCCCCGGTGACGGTCGAGGTGGGCAATCACGACATGCCCTACTTCAACCTGATCGAGCGTTTCACTGCGCCCTATCGCCGGTTCCGCGAGATCCAGAATCTGGTCGAGCGGGAAATCGACCTGCCCGGGCTTGCGCTGGTTCCGCTCAAGACGGCCACGCGCGCGCAGTGGCGTTTCCCGTGGTCCAACGGCTGGGTCACGGAGAAGGCGCTGCGCCACACGCTGGATGCGATAGACGCCCTGCCCCCCGGCAAGCAGGTTCTGGTGACGGCGCACCATCCGCTCACGGAATTCAACGAGCGCGGCAAGCGGCTGACCATCGGCGGAACCCGCGCCCTGGAAGAACTGGCGGGCCGCAATGTGCTGGCCGTGCTCAGCGGCCATATCCATGATGCATTCGATATCGTGGCGGAAACCGCGAAAGGTCCGGTCAGGATGATCGGGGCCGGCACTCTTTCCCGGCGCATACGCTCCACGCCGCCCAGCTTCAACGAGCTGCGCTGGGATGGGGAGACGCTTTCCGTCGAAGTGCGCAATCTGCAGCATGTGCCGACCCCGGCCATGCAGATCGACGAAGTGCCCGAAGATGCGATGCCGCCGCGTGAGCCGGGTGAACCGGTCGCACCGATCGGGCAGGTTCCGGCGGTCGACCCGCCGGTACATTGATCAGATCGGCGGGTTTTGCTGCCAGCGCCGCTGGGCGCGGCGCTCCACCGCGCGGAACAGGGCGTCCAGATCGTCGCGGCTGACGTCGAGCACTTCGTCCCACTCTTCCAGCACCGCGTCGAGGTCTTCCGTCTCGTAGTTCGGGATCCAGCCTTGCAATGGCTTCGGGGGCACGCTGGGCAGGCGGTGGGGCCAGGAGTGCCCGGTCAGATTGTTGTAGAGCCAGCCGATTGCCAGGATCACCAGGAGATTGAGGCTGAGCGGAAGCAGGAGGGCGATCCAGCCGTGGGAGGCCAGGGCGCCCAGCAAGGCGCAGGCTCCGCCGGGCGGATGCAGGCAGCGGGTCGCGCTCATCCCCGCTATCGCCAATCCGACCGCCAGCGCGCAGGCCAGTTCCGGACTCGGGACCCATTGCCCGATTCCCAGTCCGACCAGCGCGGAGAACATGCTGCCGCAGAAGACTGGCCAGGGCTGGGCAAGCGGGCTGGCGGGCAGGGCGAACACCAATACGGAAGATGCACCCACCGATGCGATCATCCATTGCGCCTCGGCATTGCCTCCGGGCAGCAGGAGCCGAGTGAGCACGGCCGCGAAAGCAATCCCGATCAGCGCCCCTGCCGCGCCGCGCGCCCAGCCGAGCCGACCCGTTGCGCGGCTCGCGGCGCTGGCCAGAAAGCGGTAAGGCATGGTTGGGCTTTCCGAAGGCGGCGCAAAAAAGGGGCCAGCCTTGGCTGACCCCTTCCTTGTCTCGAATGATCGAAGCCGCTTAGCGCTTCGAGAACTGGAAGCTGCGGCGAGCCTTGGCCCGGCCATACTTCTTGCGCTCGACCACGCGGCTGTCGCGGGTGAGGAAGCCGGCTGCCTTCACAGTGCTGCGCAGCGCGGGCTCGAACTTGCTGAGAGCCTGGCTGATGCCATGCTTCACGGCGCCGGCCTGGCCGGACAGGCCGCCGCCCTTGACCGTGGCCACAACGTCATACTGGCCTGCGCGATCCGCGATCTGGAACGGCTGGTTGATGACGAGCCGCAGGGTCGGACGGGCAAAATAGACTTCCTGATCGCGGCCGTTGACCGTGATCTTGCCGGTGCCGGGCTTGATCCAGACGCGAGCGACCGCATCCTTGCGGCGGCCGGTGGCATAGGCGCGTCCCTGCGCGTCCAGCTCCTGCTCGCGGAGCGGAGCGGAGGAAACGCGCGGAGTGACCGGCACGCTAACGATTGCCGCGGTTTCGCTCTCCGGCGCGTTGCTGGTGATGTCCTTGAGGTCGGCGAGATCGGAAATGGTGTTGTTGTCGGCCATTATGCGCCCACCTTGTTCTTGCGGTTCAACGAAGCGACGTCGAGTTTTTCGGGCTGGTTGCCGGCGTGCGGATGCTCGGTGCCGGCATAGAGATGCAGCGCCTTCATCTGCTGGCGGCCAAGCGGGCCGCGCGGAATCATGCGTTCCACGGCCTTTTCCAGGACGCGCTCGGGAAAACGGCCATCCAGCACCTTGTCGGCTGTCACGGCCTTGATCCCGCCGGCATAGCCGGTGTGCTTGTAGTAGGTCTTCTGCTTCAGCTTGTTGCCGGTCAGGCGGACCTTGTCGGCATTGACGACCACGACATGGTCACCGCAATCGACATGCGGGGTGAAGCTCGGCTTGTGCTTGCCGCGCAGGATATTGGCGACGATCACCGCGAGGCGGCCTACCACCAGGCCGTCGGCATCGATCAGGTGCCACTTCTTTTCCACCTCGGCCGGCTTGATCGACCGGGTGGTCTTGCTGAGCGCCTTCATGGGCTGTCAATTCCTCGTATCTGCGAAGGGCCATGCGCCGCCGGGCGCCGCATATAGCCGCGAAGTGCGCGCATTTGTTCGTGAACCAGCCGAAAGTCAAGCAAATCCGGGCATTCGCAGAGAGGTAAAATAATACCGTTAAAGCGATTATGCGCCGTTGCCCGCCTCTTGCGCCAGCCAGGCAAGGGTCGCCGGGCTGGCCGCATCGCAGCGCCAGCCGATGATGGCCGGATCCTCATAGGGGTGAAGCTCGGCGAGTCGCGCGATCGCCCGGTCGAGGGAGGAGGCTTCGGTTTTCAGCAGCACTCCGCATTCGCGGCTTTCACCGCGCTCCCCCTTCCAGAGATAAAGCGATTGTACTTCCGGCAGGATGTTGGCGCAGGCGATCAACCCTTCCTCCAGCAATTGTCCGGCCACCTGGCTCGCGCTTTCCCGGTCGCCGAACGGACACCAGATCAGCGCCGCCTGCGGTCCGCTCATGTCCTGCGCCCGATCACATGGATACCCCAGGCCGTGGCCCCGACCAGCAGGGCTCCGACCAGCTGATGCAGCACCGCCAGCCACAGCGAGACGCCGGTCAGCACCGTCGCGATGCCGAGCAGGATCTGCGTGCCGAAGGCGGTGTGGATCGCGATGGAGGCCGGTCTGACGCCGCGCCTCCTGGCCATGCGGGCCAGGACGATCAGCGCCGCGACCGCCACCCAGGCCCACCAGCGGTGGAGAAAATGGATCAGGAAGGGATCGTGGGTGGCGCTCCACCAGAAGCCCTTGCTCCAGTCGATCTCAGGAATGAACCGGCCCTGCATCAGCGGCCAGGTGTCGGATGCAAGGCCCGCATTCAGCCCGGCCACCCAGGCGCCCAGCAGCAGCTGCACGAACAGGATGACGCCGATCAGCACGCCAGCGAGGGTCAATCTCGCGGGCCGGGCGGCGGCATTGTGCTGGAGCGAGCGCAGATCGAGCGCGGTCCAGACCAGCCCCGCCAAGGTGAACAGCGCGGTCAGCAGATGGATCGAGAGCCAGAAATGGCTGACATCCGTGCGCACGGACAGGCCTGAACGGACCATAAGCCACCCGAACACGCCCTGAAGGGCACCGAGCGCGAGCAGAGCCAGCAGCCGCGGCTTGTAGCCCGCGGGTATCCGGCCCCTGACCCAGAACCATGCCAGCGGCAGGGCGAAGGCCAGCCCGATCACCCGCCCGAGCAGGCGGTGGAACCATTCCCAGAAGTAGATGAACTTGTAATTCGCCAGGGTCATGCCTGCCGGCCCGTTGATCTCGATATATTCGGGGATCTTCTTGTAGGCTTCGAACTCGGCCCGCCATTGCGCATCGGTCAGCGGGGGAATCGCGCCTGTCACCGGTTTCCACTCGGTGATCGACAGCCCCGATTCGGTGAGCCGGGTGATCCCGCCGACGGCGACCATGATGGTGACGAGCACGGCGACGAACAGGAGCCAGCGGATCAGCGGGCCGCGCCGCGCCGGGCCATCGACGGCTGCGGGCCAGCTCTCGCCCTGGATTGAGGATGCGACCATGGCGCCCTTCTGCGTCGGGCGCACGCAAAGCGCAAGGGCGGGCGGTTTTTCCGATTGCATGATGATATAATGTCTCATAATGGCCATGTCATGCGCGCCGCCTTGCACTTGATTCGGAGCCGGATGGACCGGTTCGGCATCGCCCTTTCGGGCCTGTGCCTGCTGCATTGCGTGGCGGGGCTGGTGCTGGTGGCGGCGCTCGGCCTTGGCGGCGAATGGCTGCTGGCGCCGGAAATCCATCGCTACGGGCTGGCGCTGGCGATTGCGGTCGGAGTGATCGCCATCGGGCTGGGCGCCTTGCGGCACGGGCGGAGGATTCCCCTGCTGATCGCCGCCTGCGGCTTTGCGCTGATGGCGGGCGCGCTCGGCGTCGGCCATGGGTTCGGCGAGGCCATATTGACCATCGGCGGCGTTGCGCTGGTCGCCTTCGCGCATTTCCTGAACTTGCGCCACGCGTGTTGAGCGCTATCTGGCGGGGATGACCGCGACACTCGATCTCACCGTCAATGGCGAATCCCGCCGCGCAGCGCCGGGGCAGACCCTGGCCGCGCTGGTGCGCGCGCTCGGCCTCGATCCCGCCAAGGTCGCAGTGGAACGCAATGGCGAGATAGTCGCCCGCTCGACCCTGGCTGATGTCATGCTGGCCGACGGCGATGTGCTGGAGATCGTGCACTTCGTGGGCGGCGGCGACGATGCCGGCCTCGAGGACGATAGCTGGGAAGTAGCCGGGCGGCGCTTCATGTCGAGGCTGATCGTCGGCACCGGCAAATATCGCGACTTCGAACAGAATGCCGCGGCGCTTGCGGCCAGCGGGGCGGAGATCGTCACGGTCGCGGTGCGCCGGGTCAATCTGTCCGACCCGTCCGCGCCGATGCTGACCGATTTCATCGATCCCAAGCGAATCACATATCTGCCCAACACCGCCGGCTGCCATACGGCGGACGAGGCGATCCGCACCCTGCGCCTGGCGCGGGAGGCGGGCGGCTGGGATCTGGTCAAGCTGGAAGTGCTGGGCGAAGCCCGCACGCTCTATCCCGACATGCGCGAGACGCTGCGCGCGACCGAGGTGCTGGCGCGCGAAGGCTTCCACCCGATGGTCTATTGCGTCGACGATCCGGTGGCGGCGAAGCAGCTGGAAGAAGCCGGCGCCGCCGCGATCATGCCCCTGGGCGCGCCGATCGGATCGGGGCTGGGCATCCAGAACAGGGTGACCATCCGCCTGATCGTGGAGGGAACGCGCCTGCCGGTGCTGGTCGATGCCGGCGTCGGCACGGCGAGCGACGCCGCCGTCGCCATGGAGCTCGGTTGCACCGGCGTGCTGATGAACACCGCCATTGCCGAGGCGAAGGATCCGATCCGGATGGCGCGCGCCATGAGGCTGGCGGTGGAAGCGGGGCGCGATGCCTATCGCGCGGGCCGCATGGCTGCCCGCAAATATGCGGATCCGTCCAGCCCCCTCTCCGGAATGATCTGATCGCGCCCTTTACCGGATGCTAACCATATTCGGTGATGGTCTGTCCTGACGCGCCGTCGATGTTCGGCGCAAGGGGGCAAGACGATGAGTGATACCGGCACCGCCACGATGACCATTGCCGAGCTGCGCGAATTCGCCAGCTTCGACGCGGCCGAGCAGCGCTACATCAAGCGCAGCCTCGATGTCGGCCTGGGCCGGCAGGATGCCTTCAAGCTCTGGGCGCGCGATTCGGCGGAAAGCGCCTCGATCCGCAGCCAGTATGTCGCCTATCAGGATCTCAAGGCCCTGCGGGCCCATCAGCCGGACGAAAGCTCGCTGGACGGGGTGGACCGTTTCATGGGCCAGCTGCTGCGGGTGAGCGCGTTCGACTTGTCGCAGCAGCGGCTTTCCAGCTTTTCGGCCTATCGCTTCCTGTATGAGCGCCTGCTCGGCGCCTGGGCGCGGCCCTGGCTGCCGTCGGCCTTCTGTGGCGCGGCGGCGCTGCCGCATATCCCGCCCTGCCGCCGCAAGATGCTGCTGCAATCATTGAGCGAAGCCGCCGCCACCGCATCCGGCTGGTCGGACCGCCCTCCGAGCTTCTATCCCGAATATGTGGAGAAGGAAGCGGCCTGAATTCAGGTTCCGGCCGCGCTCAGCTCTTGTAAAGCCCGTCCAGCCGCTCGCCATACTGCTCGCGCAGCTTGTGCCTGCGGATCTTGAGGCTGGGCGTCATCTGCTCGTTCTCGATCGAGAAGGCTTCATCCGCGAAGGTGAACTGCCGCACCTTTTCGATCACCGAAAGGTCCTGGTTCACCCGGTCGACCGCGGCGCGGACCGCGCTGCGGAACGCGGGAAGCTGCTGCAGCGCGGCCAGATCGAACTTCTCGTCGTTGGACTGGGCCCATTGCAGCGCCCATTCCGCATCGGGAACGATCAGGCCGACCACATAGGGCCGCCGGTCGCCTGACACCATCGCCTGCGCGATTTCCGGCTGAAGCGTCAGCATCCCTTCGATCTTCTGCGGGGCGATATTGTCGCCCTTGTCATTGACGATCATGTCCTTCTTGCGGTCGGTGATGACCAGGCGGCCCTTTTCGTCGAAATGGCCGATATCGCCGGTGTGCAGCCAGCCGTCCTGGAGGGTGAGCGCGGTCTGTTCCGGATTCTGCCAGTAGCCGTGCATCACGCATTCGCCGCGGGTCAGGATCTCGCCATCCTCCGCGATCCGCACTTCCACGCCGCGCAGGGGCGGACCGACCGTATCCATCTTCAGGCCGACCCTGGGCCGCCCGCAACTGATCACCGGCGCGGCCTCGGTCTGGCCATAGCCTTGCAGCAGGGTCAGCCCCATCGCCGCGAAGAAATTGCCCACGTCGGGATTGAGCGGCGCGCCGCCGGAGACCAGCGCCTTGATCCGCCCCCCGAACCGCTGGCGGATCTTCGGGCGCAGCAGGCGGCCTACCAGCCGGTCCATCGGCCAGTCGCGCAGGCGCGGCCGCCCGTTCCGGGAGCGGGCATTGACGGCCAGCGCCTGATCCATCAGCCAGACCGCGAGCTGCCCCTGCTTTTCCATCTGCTTCATGATCCGGCTGCGCAGCACTTCGAACAGGCGCGGCACCACCACCATGATGGTCGGCTTCGCTTCCTCGATATTGCTGGCGAGCTTTTCCAGGCCTTCCGCGTAATAGGTCTGGGCGCCGAGGCCGATGGCCAGGAACTGCCCGCCGGTATGCTCGTAGGAATGAGAAAGCGGCAGGAAGGACAGGAAGGTCTCGTCCTCTTCCCACGAGAAATCTTCCTCGAAGATATGCGCGCAGCCGGCGACATTGGTCAGGATCGCGCCGTGATGCTGCGGCACGCCGCGCGGGGCGCCGCCGGTTCCGCTGGTATAGATGATGCAGGCGCTGTCGGCCCGGGCGATATGGGAAATGCGCTCTTCCACCGCCCGGCGCGCGGCATCCGCGTCGCCCTTCAGCATTTCCTCCCAGTCGTGATAGCCGAACGCCGCCTGGGAACGGCGCAGCGGCTCCATCCCGATCAGGTGCTCGGCGATGCCGGTGCGCATCATGGCCGGAACGATCGGCATGGCCAGCTTGTCGCTGGAAACGATCACGCAGCGCGCGCCCGAATTGTCGAGAATATGGACGTGATCGCGTTCGGTATTGGTGGTGTAGGTAGGGACGGAGATGCAGCCGGCCGCCATGATGGCGAGATCGGCAATGCACCACTCCGGCCGGTTTTCGGAGATCAGCGCGATCCGGTCTCCATCGCGTAGGCCCAGGGCGCGCAGGTTCTCGGCGATGAGACAGACCTGGCTCGCCGCTTCGCGCCACGAAATGGAGCGCCACTGGCCCTCGCGCTTGGCCCAGAGAAAGGGCTTGTCGCCAAGTTCATCCGCACGGAGAAAAAACAGGCTGACGAGGTTGCTGGCCGCATCAAAATCCGAAAGCCTCACTCCTGTCTCCCCACTAGCTCCCCATCGGGCGGCTTATGATGGCCGGGCAAAGGCCGCAAGCATTACTCGTTCGCAATAGCACCTTCGCTGCGCGGATCCGCCGCGCCCTGCCAGCCCGTGGCGGTCCATGCGGCCGCATTGGTCTTGAGCGGGAGATCGCGCGCCAGCACTTCCCGGTGTCCCAGCTCCCGCAGGCTGGGCGCCATGTCCTCCAGCGTGCTGCCCGCTTCCAGATATACCGTGTCGCCGGGGGCGAAGATGACGGGCAGGGCCAGGGCCTGCTCCACCGTCAGCCCCCAGTCGATCAACCCGATCAACACGCGCGCGACCTGGGCCGGGATGGTCGCGCCCCCGGCCGCGCCGACAGCGATCGCCAGCCTGCCGTCGGGGGCGTAGGCGATGGTCGGCGCCATGGAGCTGCGCGGCCGCTTGCCCCCTTCCACGCGGTTTGCCACCGGCTGGCCGCCGCGCTCCGGGATAAAGCTGAAATCGGTCAGCTCGTTGTTGAGGTAATAGCCGCCCACGACGATGCCGGAGCCGAAGGGCCCTTCGATGGTGGAGGTATAGCTGACTGCGGTCCCGCCGCCATCCACCGCCACGAAATGGGATGTCCCGCCTTCTTCGGGCGCAACGCCGTCGGTCGACGGCGTTGAAGCGCCATCCGGGCGGCCCGGCGCCACCGAGGCCATGGTGTCGACCGGGCTGATCAGCCTGCCGCGCGCGGCGAGATAGTCCGGATCGACGAGCCCCGCCACCGGAACTCGCACAAAGTCCGGATCCGCGAGATAGCGCTCGCGATCCGCATAGGCGAGGCGCTGCGATTCCGCGATCAGGTGCCAGGCGACCGGGGAAGTCGACCCCAGCCCCGCCAGATCGAAGCCTTCCAGCTGCTTGAGGATCGCGAAGACCGTCGTGGCGCCGGAGGAGGGCGGACCCATGCCGCAGATCCGCCAGCCGCGATAGGCGCCGCATACGGCGGGGCGCTCCCGGGCGGCATAGGCCGCGAGATCGGACGGCTGCATCTTGCCCGGATGGGGGGTGGCCGCCGCGACTTCGCGCGCCACTGCCTCCGCCTGGCGGCCCTCGTAAAACCCCCGGGGCCCGTCCGCCGCGATTTCACGCAGGCTGTCGGCAAGCTGCGGGTTCAGCACCAGGGTGCCGATCGGCAGCGGCTGGCCCTGCTCGTCATAGAACAGGCGCTTGCCATCCTCGCCATGCGCCGCCCGGTCCTGATGGCGGACAAGGAAATCATGCAGGCGCGGGCTGATCCGGAAGCCTTCCTCCGCCAGGGCGATGGCCGGCTCGAACACTTGCGCCCAGGCCAGCTTGCCGAAGCGGCGATGCGCTTCTGCGGCGAGGGCGATGTTCCCGGGCACGCCCACGCTCAGTCCGGACAGCACCGCCGCGTCGAAAGGCAGCGGCTTGCCGTCCTGCAGGAACCAGTCCGGCCCGGCGGCGGCCGGCGCCGTCTCGCGGCCGTCCAGAGCGGTGACGTCACCCTGCGGCGTGCCCCGGACGAAGAAGCCGCCCCCGCCAATGCCTGAGCTTTGCGGCTCCACCACGGTCAGCGCCAGCATCGTCGCGATCGCCGCGTCCGTCGCATTGCCGCCGAGGCGCAGCATGCTTGCCCCGGCGTCCGCCGCGCGCGGATCGGCGGCGCTGACAAGGCCGGAGCTGCTGGCGGGTTGCGGCTCGGCGGCTTGGGGCGCCGTCGCGCAGGCCGTGATGAGGAGAAGGGCGCTGAGGCTGGAGAAAAGGCGTTTCAGCATGGGGCAGGCCTATTCGCTTCCCACCGCTTCGGCAATCGATACAAAGCCTTCGCGCGCCATCAGCCGTTCCAGGCCGGCGACTATCCGCTTTGCGAGGCCCGGGCCTTCATAGACCATGGCGCTGTAAAGCTGCACCAGGCTGGCCCCGGCGCGGATGCGCGCCCAGGCATGTTCGGCGCTGGCGATGCCGCCGACGCCGACCAGCGGGATCGCCCCGCCGGTCGCCTTGCGGAAATCGGCAAGCCGCTGTTGCGCCAGATCGCGCAAGGGCTCCCCCGAAAGCCCGCCCGCTTCTCCGGCATGGCGGGAGCGCAGTGGCGGACGGGAGATGGTGGTATTGGAAACGATGAGCGCGCCCAGCCGCCGGTCGAGCGCGATTCGCGCGATCGCGTCGATATCGGCGGTTTCGAGATCGGGCGCGACCTTGAGGAAGATCGGCGGTCCGGCGGGGCCGCGCGCTTCCAGCACGGCATCGAGCAGGGCGGCCAGCGCCGCTTCATCCTGCAGCGCGCGCAGGCCGGGGGTGTTCGGGCTGCTGACATTGACCGCGAGGTAGGACGCGTAGGGCGCCATCGCCCGCGCCATCCTGGCGTAATCGGCGATCCGGTCCTGCGAATCCTTGTTCGCGCCGATGTTGACGCCCAGTACGCCTCCTCTGTCCTTGCCCTGGCCCTTGCGCGCGGCCAGCCTGGCTGCGGCTGCTTCCGCCCCGTCATTGTTGAAGCCCATGCGGTTTATCACCGCGCGATCTTCTTTCAGGCGGAACAGGCGCGGCTTCGGATTGCCCGCCTGCGGCAGCGGCGTGATGGAACCCACCTCGGCGAAACCGAAGCCGAGGCCGAGCAGCGCGTCCGGCGCCTTGCCGTCCTTGTCGAAGCCGGCGGCCATGCCCAGCGGGTTGGGAAAGGAAATGCCCGCGACCTGCGTGGCGAGTCCGGGGCCGGCGGAAGCCGGCGCGCGCCCTGGCATGGCTTGCAGGGCGCGGATCGCCAGGCCGTGGGCCTGCTCCGCATCAAGCATGAACAGAAACGGGCGCAGCAGGCGGTAGAGCATGTCCGGCCTATGGCAAAGCCGCCGCGCCCTGTCGATGGAGCAGGTAGGTTTGGCAGAATGCGCATGTTTCGTCGAAATCGGACGATTCTTCTGGTTGCGTGTCGCCTTCTTACAATTTGCCGCCTGCGTTTTCCGCTAGTGGGGATGTGCGACCCGAAGGGCTCAACGCGCCGCCGCAAGCGTGCTGCAGAGAGTTCCTCACCTTCAAGGCAGTCCCGTCCGCGTGGCGGGGCTGCCTTTTTTTCGCGCGTTTCCTTCCCCTTAAGCGCCACGATTGCAATCCTGTGGTCTCATCCCTAGATGAAATCGGAGTGATTCGATCTTATTTAAGCGGAGTGCAGGATTCATGCGGCTTTCCAGCATGGCCGATTATGCCGTGGTAACGATGAGCGCGGCGGCGCGTCATTGCGGCGGCACGCGCGTTTCCGCCGCGCAATTGGCGGAGGAAACCGGGCTGCCCGCGCCCACCGTGCAGAAGCTGGTCAGCCTGTTGAGCGCGGCCGGCCTGCTGCGCTCCATCCGCGGCGCGGGCGGCGGGCTCCAGCTTGCCCGGCCGGCCGCGGCGATTTCCCTTGCCGATATCGTCGAAGCGGTGGAAGGGCCGATTGCCCTGACCGCCTGTATCGAAGCCGGACGCCACGATTGCGGGCTGGAGAAATCCTGCAGCGTCCGCCCGCATTGGCCTTTGGTGAATGAGGCGCTACGGGGCGCGCTCGCCCAGGTGCCGCTCACCCGGCTTTCCGCAATGCCCGTGGGGGCCCACGCATGACTGAAGAAATCAAGGATCGCGAAGCGCGCGAGGCCGCGAGAAAGCTAGAAACCTACGAATGGGGCTTCCATTCGGATATCGAGCAGGAATTCGCGCCCAAGGGATTGAGCGAGAATACCGTCCGCTTCATCAGCGCCAAGAAGGGCGAGCCGGAATGGATGCTGGAATGGCGCCTGAAGGCCTATCGCCATTGGCTGACCATGGCCGAGCCGGAGTGGGCGAAGCTCAATATTCCGCCGATCGACTATCAGGATGCCTATTACTACGCGGCGCCCAAGGCGAAGCCCAAGCTGGGCAGCCTGGACGAGGTCGATCCCGAGATCCTGAGGGTGTACGAAAAGCTCGGCATCCCGATCGAGGAGCAGAAGGTGCTGGCCGGCGTCGAAGGCGCGCGCAAGGTCGCGGTCGATGCGGTGTTCGATTCCGTCAGCGTGGCGACCACCTTCCGCGAGGAGCTGAAGAAGGCCGGAGTCATCTTCCTCTCGATCAGCGAGGCGATCCGCGAATATCCGGAACTGGTGAGGAAGTGGCTCGGCAAGGTCGTGCCGCCGCATGACAATTATTTCGCCGCGCTCAATTGTGCGGTCTTCTCCGACGGCACCTTCGTCTACATCCCCGAAGGGGTGCGCTGCCCGATGGAGCTGAGCACCTATTTCCGCATCAATGCGGAGAATACCGGGCAGTTCGAGCGTACGCTGATCGTGGCCGACAAGGGCAGCTATGTCTCCTATCTGGAAGGCTGCACCGCGCCGCAGCGCGACGAGAACCAGCTGCACGCGGCCGTGGTGGAGCTGGTCGCGCTGGACGATGCGGAGATCAAATATTCGACCGTCCAGAACTGGTATCCGGGCGATGCGCAGGGCAAGGGCGGCATCTACAACTTCGTGACCAAGCGCGGATTGTGCCAGGGCGCGCGGTCCAAGATCAGCTGGACCCAGGTCGAGACCGGCAGCGCGATCACCTGGAAATATCCGTCCTGCGTGCTGAACGGCGAGGATTCGGTGGGCGAGTTCTACTCGGTCGCCGTCACCAACAATTTCCAGCAGGCCGACACCGGCACGAAGATGATCCACAATGGCAAGCGCTCGCGCTCCACGATCATTTCCAAGGGGATCAGCGCGGGCCGCAGCAACAATACCTATCGGGGGCTCGTTCGCGTCGCCGCGAATGCGGAAGGGGCGCGCAATTTCACGCAGTGCGATTCCCTGCTGCTCGGCTCCAGCTGCGGGGCGCATACCGTGCCCTATATCGAGGTGAAGAATCCCTCCGCCCAGATCGAGCATGAGGCCACCACCAGCAAGATCAGCGACGACCAGCTGTTCTACGCGATGCAGCGCGGGCTGGATCAGGAGGAAGCGGTGGCGCTGATCGTCAACGGATTCGCGCGCGAAGTGCTGCAGCAATTGCCGATGGAATTCGCGGTGGAGGCGCAGAAGCTGCTGGGCATCTCGCTGGAAGGATCGGTGGGATGAGCACGCGTCCGAAACTTACCCTTCGCGATGAGGCGCACCGCACGAACACCCCTCCCCTGCAGGGGAGGGGCCGGGGGTGGGGAATCTCGGCGGAACGCCTTGCCCGCCTGCATGAATATGCCCGGGATATGCGCCGGAATCCCACGGAACCGGAGCGCCTTTTGTGGTCCCGCCTGAAAGGGCAGCAATTGGGCGGCTTCAAGTTTCGCCGCCAGCAGGTAGTCGGCTCGGCCATCGTCGACTTCGCTTGCCCTGCCCGTTGGCTATGCGTCGAGGTTGACGGCGAAACCCATGTGAACCCCGAAGTGGACGCGCTCCGCGACCGCAAGCTGACGGACGTTGGCTTGCGCGTTCTGCGGTTCTCCAACCGGCAGGTGATGGAAGAACTCGACGGTGTTTGCGAGGCGATCCTTCTGGAACTGCAAAAGCCGTTCGATCGGCGCGAGGCGCAGAGGCAGGCGGCGCACCGCACGGCTTCTCCCCACCCCTCGATCCCCTCCCCTCAAGGGGAGGGGCAAGAATGGCCCCAGAAGGACGAAAATGCTCCAAATCACTAACCTCCACGCCACGGTCGGTGGCGCAGAAATCCTCAGGGGCCTCTCGCTCACCGTCAATGCGGGCGAGGTCCATGCCATCATGGGGCCCAATGGCGCAGGCAAGTCGACGCTGTCCTATGTGCTGGGCGGACGGCCGGGCTATGAGGTGACCGGAGGCTCGGTGACCTTCGACGGGCAGGATCTGCTAGCGCTGGAGCCGCATGAGCGCGCGGCCGCCGGCCTGTTCCTGGGCTTCCAGTATCCGGTCGAGATCCCGGGCGTCTCCAATGTCCAGTTCCTGCGCGAGGCGCTGAACGCACAGCGCAAGGCGCGGGGGGAGGAGCCGCTCTCGGGCGGCGATTTCCTCAAGCTCGCGCGTGAGAAGGCCGGGCTGCTCAGGCTCGACATGGAGATGCTCAAGCGCCCGGTGAACGTCGGCTTTTCCGGGGGTGAGAAGAAGCGGGCGGAAATGGTCCAGATGGGCATTCTCGATCCCAAATTCGCGGTGCTGGACGAGACCGACAGCGGCCTCGACATCGACGCGCTGCGCGTGGTCGGCGAAGGCATCAACGCGATCATGCGCAAGCCCGACCGGGGCGTGCTGCTGATCACGCACTACCAGCGGCTGCTCGATTATGTGAAGCCGGACCGGGTGCATGTCCTTGCCAAGGGCCGGATCGTGACGTCCGGCGGGCCGGAACTGGCGCTCCGGCTCGAGCAGGAAGGCTATGAGGCGGTAGCGGCGTGAGCGAAGCGGCCATCATTCCCCTGGCCCGCCCCTCCAACCGGGACGAGGAGTGGCGCTATGCTGACCCCGCTTTCCTGGCGGGGGCGGATGGGGCGGCGCTTGCCCAGTGGCGCACGCTCGATGTCCCGGCCGGGGAGATCGCGCAGGAAGTCCGCACCGTGCTGCCGGGCGATGCCGCCGGCGGCCGGGTGGACCGGCTGCGCGTCCATGTCGGCAAGGATGGCCGGTTCGCCATGTTCGTGACCAATGCCGGCGCTGCCTATTCCCGGGTCGAGGTCGAGGTGACGCTGGAGGAAGGCGCGCATTTCGAATTCGGCGGCGTGACCATCGGCGGCGGGGACAATGTCCAGGAATTCGTCACGCGCACGATCCATGCGGCGCCCGGCGCAAGCTCGAACCAGACGGTGCGGGCGGTGCAATGGGGTCGTTCGACCGGCAATTTCCTGGGCCGGATCGAAGTCGCGCGCGATGCGCAGCAGACCGATGCCGCGCAGAATTTCAGGGCGATCCTGCTGGAAAAGGGCGCTACGGCCAATACCAAGCCGGAGCTGGAAATCTTCGCCGACGACGTGAAATGCGTGCATGGCGCGGCGATCGGCGCGCTGGACGAGACGGCGGGCTTCTACATGGCGGCGCGCGGGCTTCCGCCCGAGATCGCGCGCAAGCTGCTGGTCCGCGCCTTCGTCGCGGATGCCTTCGCCGGCATTGCGGACGAGGCGACCCGCGAAGCCATGCTGGATCAGGCCCTCTCCGTATTGGGAGATGCGGTGTGAGCGACACCGCGACCCTCAGCCGCAAGGCCGATTTCCCGGGGCTGGCCGTTCCGGAGGGTGGGGCCTGGCATTATCTCGATTCCGCGGCGACCGCGCAGAAGCCGCAGGCGGTACTGGATGCGGCGGCGCGGGCGATGGGGCGCGATTATGCAACCGTGCATCGCGGGGTCTATGCGCGTTCGGCGGATATGACCCTGGCGTTCGAGGCGGCGCGGCGGCGGGTCGCGCAATTCATCGGCGGCGCGGAAGACGAGGTGGTGTTCACTCGCGGCGCGACCGAGGCGATCAATCTGGTCGCGCAGAGCTGGGGGCAGGCGAACCTCAAGGCCGGGGACCGCATCCTCCTTTCGGTGCTGGAGCATCATTCCAACATCGTGCCGTGGCAATTGCTGCGCGACCGGACCGGGGTGGCAATCGACGTCTGCCCGCTGACCGATGACGGCAGGATCGATCTCGATGCGGCGGAACGGATGCTGACGCCGCAGCACCGGCTGGTCGCCCTCGCCCATGTGTCCAATGTCCTCGGCTCCACGCTGGATGTGCGGCGCGCGGCCGATCTCGCCCATGCGGCCGGCGCGAAGATCCTGATCGACGGTTGCCAGGCCGTGCCCCGGCTGGCGGTGGATGTCGCCACGCTGGATTGCGATTTCTACGTGTTCTCGGCGCACAAGCTCTATGGCCCGACCGGGATCGGGGCCTTGTGGGCGCGCCGGGAAATCCTGGAAGCGATGCCGCCCTGGCAGGGGGGCGGCTCGATGATCGACCGGGTGACGTTCGAACGGACGACCTATGCCCCTCCGCCCCAGCGGTTCGAGGCGGGAACTCCCGCCATCGTGGAAGCGATCGCGCTCCACGCCGTGATCGATTACGTGGACGCGATCGGCCTGCCGGCGGTTCACGCGCACGAACTGGCGCTGGTGTCGCGCATGCGTGATGCGATGCGCGGGATGAACGATATCCGGCTGTTCGGCCCGGAGGATTCGGCGGGGATCGTCAGTTTCGCGATGGAAGGGGTGCATCCGCACGATCTCGGCACCATATTGGATGAGGAAGGCGTCGCGATCCGCGCCGGCCACCATTGCGCGCAGCCGCTGATGGACCATCTGGGCGTGCCGGCGACGGCGCGCGCGAGCTTCGGCATTTACAGCGATGAAGGCGATATCGACGCCCTGCTGCGCGGCATCGAGCGCACCAGGCGGATTTTCGCCAGAGGATAATGAGCATGAGCGAGGACACCGAAAAGACATTCGCGATCGAGGAAGTGAACGGCGTTGCGCCGCCCCCTCGCGCGCGGGTGGACGAGGCGGAGAGCCCGGCCGAGAAGCTGGGGCGCAAGCGGGACTATCTGGAGGGCTTCCTCAAGGAACAGCCGGCCGGGATTTCTGCGGGCGAACCGGGCGGCGATCTCTACGAAGCGGTGGTCGCCGCGCTGCGCGAGATCTACGATCCGGAAATTCCCGTGAATATCTACGATCTCGGCCTTATCTATAATGTGGAGGTCACCTCCGAAGCCGATGTCGCGGTGACCATGACCTTGACCACGCCGCATTGCCCGGTGGCCGAAAGCATGCCGAGCGAAGTGGAACTGCGCGTCGGCAGCGTGCCGGGCGTGCGCGGGGCCGAGGTCAATCTGGTGTGGGACCCGCCATGGGATCCGGCCAAGATGAGCGACGAGGCGCGGCTCGAACTGGGGATGTTGTGATGACGACGCAAACCAAGACCCGTGCGCGGCCGGCCGCCGTATTGCTGACGCCGTCGGCCGAAGCGCGCATTGCCGAACTGATGGCGAAGGCCCCCGCCGATGCGATCGGGGTCAAGCTGTCGACTCCGCGCCGGGGCTGTTCCGGCCTGGCCTATTCGGTTGATTACGTGACCGAAGCCGATCCCATGGACGAGCGGATCGAGACGCCGGGCGGCGCCTTCTTCATCGACGGGGCCAGCGTGCTCTACCTGATCGGCTCGACGATGGACTGGCAGGAAGATGATTTCAGCGCCGGCTTCGTGTTCCAGAACCCCAATGCCACCGGCACCTGCGGCTGCGGCGAGAGCTTCACCGTCTGATCCTGATTTGTCAGCGTATTTTCCCCGAATTTCCATTGCCCGTCGATCTCGTGATCGGCGGGCTTTTTCCTGGCACAGCACTGCAATCTTGCCAAATGGCATATTATCTCCTATATCCTGCCAATAGGAGAAAGCGCATGCTGCAGGAAATCCCTCGTACCCATGCGGAGCCGCACAATCCCCGGATCACTCCGGAGGAAGCGCGGGCCGCGGCCCGGGCGGTGGTGAACCTGTTCGCCCGCTGGGAGCTGACGGAGGAGGAAGCCTGCGAAATCCTGGGCGGGCTTTCGTTGCGCACCTATGCCCGCTGGAAGAAGGGGGAGTTCGGCCGGATCGACCGCGACCTTGCCACCCGGCTTTCGCTGCTGCTCGGCATCCACAAAGGGTTGCGCTATCTCTATCGCGATGTCGAACAGGCCTATCGCTGGGTGAGGAAGCCGAACGCGGTCTTCGCCGGGCAGCGCGCGCTCGACGTGATGCTCGGCGGCTCGATCTTCGCCCTGCAGCGGGTGCGCGCCTATCTCGATGCGGAGCGGGGCGGCTGGTGAATGCCGCCCGCGATGCCCTGCCCGAGGTTCATGTGCGATGGGACCGGGCCTTCCGCCTGATCCGCACCATCCATCCGCCCGTTGACCTGTTCGAGGATATTGCCGACCCGAGGGATTGGGAGGCGCTGGCCTCGGTCGAAAGCAAGACCAATCCCCGGCTGGTCGAAAGCATCGGCCGGCTGGATCTGGTGCCTGCGAAGCGGCGCGTGGCCGGCCCCGGCGCCAGCCTGGTGATGGCGCCTTTCGTGCATGTCAGCGTCGACCGGCCCGGCCGCTTCACGGCGGGCGAATATGGCGTCTACAGTGCCGGCGACAGCGAGGAAGTGGCGCTGCGCGAAGTGGCCTTCCACCAGGCCCGGCTGATGCGCAGCACGGGCGAAGGGCCGGGCTGGCATTCGCAGTTCCGCATGATGGTGGGCCCTGTGGACCGCCTGTTCGTGGATTTGCGGGAGCGCGCCGATTGCCACGACCCTGCGGACTGGAGCGTGCCGCAGCGCCTTGCCGCCCGATTGCGCGCGGACGGAGCGGACGGGGTTCACTACAATTCGGTGCGCTGCCCGGGCGGGCTGTGCATAGGGGCATTCTGGCCGGACGCCGTGGGCATTCCGCAGCAGGCCGATCATTATGAGCTGCATTGGGATGGCGAGCGGGTGGACCGGGTGCTCAACCGGCGGACCAGGGTGGAATTCGCCCTGGCCTGAAACGCGTCCGAGCAGTCAGGCGAGTTCCATTTCCTGGCCCTATTTCCTGAGCGCGGCGACGCAGGCGGCGCGGTCCACGTCCTGCCCGTCGCTGGCCCGGCGCGCGTCCACATAGGCGGCCTTGGGTTCCGACTTCGGCGCGGGCGGATAGAGATAGATGTCGAGGACGCAGGCCTGGCCGCTGAACTGCAGCTTGCGCGCGTCGCCTTCCCATACATCGAGCCGCGCCTGGCCGAATTGCCGGGTGAGCGAGGGAACGTCGGCGCCGATCACCCCTTCCAGGCCGGGCGCTTCCATCACCCGGGCGGCGCGCCAGCTGGGCGTGGGCGGCGGCGCGGGCTTGGTGGCGGGAACGCCCCGGGCGGGCGCGGGCTGGGCGCTCACGCTCTTGACCGGGGCTTGCCCTCCGGCTCCGCCACAGGCCGCGAGCAGGGGCAGCAGGCAAAGGGACAGATTGATCTTGTGCCGCATCACCCGCTCCTTTCATGCGATCGCCGGCATGGCCTGAGCGCAAGTGGCGCGCACACGCCGCCAAGTCAACGCGGCGTGCTGCGATCTGCCGCCTTGGCCTTGCCGCATCGAGCGGGTAAGGGGCGCAGCAAATACTCTCTGCAAGGGAAACCGCATGTCCGCTCCTCGATACGATGTTCTCGCCATCGGCAATGCCATTGTCGATGTGATGTCTCCCTGCGAGGATGAATTGATCGAGGAATTGGGCCTTGCCCGGGGGGGCATGACGCTGGTCGATACGGACCGGGCGCATGAGCTGTATGACGCGATGGGCCCGGCCCGGGAGATTTCCGGGGGCTCGGCCGCCAATACGCTGGCCGGCCTGTCCGCGCTGGGGGCGCAATGCGCCTTCATCGGCCAGGTTGCCGATGACCAGCTCGGAGAGGTCTTTGCCCACGATATCCGGGCGGTCGGCATCGATTTCGATTCCCCCGTCCGCCCCGGCCCGCCCTCCACCGGGCGCTGCCTGATCTTCGTCACCTCCGACGGCCAGCGGACCATGAACACCTATCTCGGCGCGTCCCAGTTCCTGCCGGCCGAAGCGCTGGACGAGGCGCTGATCGCCAGCGCCGCCATCCTCTACCTCGAAGGCTATCTGTGGGACCCGGAACAGCCGCGCGCCGCGATGCGCAAGGCAATCGCCGCTGCCCGCGCGGCCGGGCGCAAGGTGGCCTTCACCCTGTCCGACGCCTTCGTGATCGACCGGCATGGCGACGATTTCCGCGCGCTGATCGATGCCGGGGAGATCGACATCCTGTTCGCCAACAAGGTGGAACTGGCCGCGCTGACCGGCGAAGACGATCTGGAAGCGGGGCTGGCTGCGCTGGCGCCGAAACTGCCTGTGCTGGTCGTTACGCGCAGCGAGGAAGGGGCCATCGCGATCAGCGGCGGCGAACGGGCCGAGATCGCGGCCGAGCCGGTGGAGCATGTCGTCGACACGACCGGCGCGGGCGACCTGTTCGCAGCCGGCTTTCTTGCCGGTCTGGTGCGGGGCGAGGAACTCGGGCGATGCCTGAAGATGGGCGCGGTGGCGGCCGGGGAGGTGATTTCCCATTTCGGCGCGCGCCCGGAAACGGATCTGCAGGCGCTGATGAAGGCGCGGCTGGGCTGATCTATGCCGTGGCCGGGCTGGCCACCTGCAGCACGATCTTGCCCCGGGCCTTGCCGGACAGGGCAAGCTTCAAGGCGTCGGCGAATTCCTCCAGCTTGAAGATCTCGCCCACCGGCGGCTCGATCCGGCCATCAGCGACCCATTCCAGCAACTGGCGGAAATCGTCCCGCAGCCGGTGCTGCTCGAACAGCATGTATTGCCGCACATCCACTCCGCACAGGGCGGCCCCTTTCAGCAAGGACAGGTGGACCGGCAGGGCCGGGATCGGCCCGCCGACGAAGCCGACGACCAGATGCCGCCCGCCCCAGGCGAGCGAGCGGAAGGCAGGCTCGAACAGGGGCCCGCACACCGGATCGAAGATGACGTTCGGCCCGGCGCCGCCACAGGCCGCTTTCAGCCGGTCGCGCCAGCCTGCGGGATCGGTGTCGATCGCGGCATCTGCGCCGTTCGCCAGCGCATAGGCCCGCTTTTCCCCGGTGGAGGCGGCGGCGATCACCCGCGCGCCCATGGTCCTGGCGACCTGGATCGCGGCCGAGCCGACCCCGCCGGCCGCCCCAAAGACGAGGACGGTCTCGCCCGCGGCCAATTGCCCGCGATCGCGCAGGCCGTGCAGCACGGTCAGGAAATTCAGTGGAAAGCCCGCCCCCTGGGCAAAGCTCATGGCAGCGGGCATCGGGAACATCATGGCAGCCGGTGCGGCCGCATATTCGGCGAAGCCGTGGCAGGCGAGGGCGATCACTCTGGCGCCGGCGGAGAGGCCGGACACGCCCCGGCCCACCTCTTCCACCACGCCCGCGATCTCATGCCCGGGCGAGAAGGGCAGCGCGGGTTTCACCTGATAGCGCCCGAGCGCTTCCAGCGCGTCGACATAGCCGACGCCGCAGCCTTCCACCCGGATGAGCACTTCGTCCGGGCCGATGCGCGGCGGCTCGGCATCGCGCAGCCGGTAGCTTTCAATCGCCTCGAGATCGTCCGCCAATACCGCTTTCATTGTTCAATCCCCTGCTCGGCCCGCGCCCCTTCGGCGGTTTTCCGCCGCAACCGCATTGCCCGATGGCCATGCTGTGATAACAGCGCGGCATGTACGATATCCGCAAGCGATTTCCGGCCGAGGACATCATCGAACCGGACCTGCCGATCTGCGACGCCCATCACCACATCTGGGACTGGGCGGGAATGCCCTATCTGCTCGAAGATTATGTCGCGGATGTCGATCCGGGGCGGGGCCACCGGGTCGAGACGTCGGTATTCGTGGAATGCCGCGCCTTCTACGATGCGGATGCACCCGCCCGGCTGAGGCCGGTGGGCGAGGTGCGCGAAGTGGCGGCGCTGGCCGCGCGGGCGCGCGCTGACGGCTTCCGTCCGATGCAGGCGATCGTGGGCCATGCGGATCTGCTGCTCGGCGCGGAGGTCCGGGAAACGCTGGAGCAGCTGGTCGCGGCCGGGGAAGGCCGGCTCCGCTCGATCCGCCACTCGGTGGCGTGGGATGCCTCGCCCGAAGTCGGCAACAGCATCGTCGATCCGCTGCCGCATATGCTGGGCGATGCGCGGTTCCGCGAAGGATTTGCCCTGCTCGAGGGGTTCGACCTCGCCTTCGAGGCATGGCTCTATCATCCGCAGCTGCCGGATTTGGTCGAGCTGGCGACGGCCTTTCCCGGCACCGGGATCGTGCTCGATCATCTGGGCGGTCCGCTGGGGATCGGCCCCTATGCCGGGCGCAGGGAAGAGGTCTTCGCCGACTGGCGCGAGCAGATCCGGCAACTGGCAGAACGGCAGAACGTCATCGTGAAGCTGGGCGGGCTGGGCATGACGAAATGCGGCTTCGGCTTCGAGCATCGGGACGCGCCGCCGACCTCGGCCGAACTGGCCGAGGCATGGCGGCCCTATATCGAAACCTGCATCGAGGCATTCGGCCCGGCGCGCTGCATGTTCGAGAGCAATTATCCGGCGGACCGGGAAAGTTGCGGCTATTCCGCCATCTGGAACGCCTTCAAGCTGATCGCGTCCGGAGCCAGCGCCGCTGAGAAGTCAGCCCTGTTCCGCGACAATGCGCATCGCTTCTACCGGATCGCCTGACCGGCGCGCCAAGGCCTGCCTCAATCAGCCCTGTTCCTTCTCCCGGGCCACTTCGCGCCAGCCGATGTCGCGGCGGCAGAAACCGTCCGGAAAGTCGATGACGTCGACCGCGCGATAGGCGGCGGCCTGCGCCTCCGTCACGCTGGCGCCGCGCGCGGTGACATTCAGCACCCGCCCTCCGCTCGAGGCAAGAGCGCCGGCCGCGTCCAGCGCGGTGCCGGCATGGAACACCCGTGCGCCGGTCGCCTCGGCGGCGTCCAGCGCCTCGATCCGTCCGCCCTTCTTCGGAGTGTCGGGATAGCCTTGCGCCGCCATCACCACTGTCAGCGCGGTATCGTCGGAAAAGCGGGGCGGCTGGCAGGTGGACAGGCGGTTTTCCGCGCAGGCGAGCAGCAATTCGCCGAGGTCGCAATCCAGCCGCATCATCAGCACCTGGCATTCCGGATCGCCGAACCGGCAATTGTATTCGATCAGCTTCGGTCCCTGCGCGGTCAGCATCAGCCCGGCATAGAGCACCCCCGAATAAGGCGTGCCTTCATTGGCCATGGTCCTGACGGTGGGGGCGATGATCCGTTCCAGCACCTCGCCTTCCAGCAGCGCGGTGAGGACCGGGGCCGGGCTGTAAGCGCCCATGCCGCCGGTATTCGGCCCGGTATCGCCCTCGCCCACCCGCTTGTGGTCCTGCGCGGAGCCGAAGGGCACGATGGTCGCCCCGTCGGTCAGGGCGAAGAAGCTGGCCTCCTCCCCTTCCATGAATTCCTCGATCACCACTTCCGCGCCCGCCGCGCCGAACCGGCCGCCGAACATGTCGGCCAGCGCTTCCTCGGCTTCGGCCCGGTTTTCGGCGATGACCACGCCCTTGCCCGCCGCGAGGCCGTCCGCCTTCAGCACATAGGGCGGGGCGAAGCGGTCCAGCGCCGCTTTCGCTTCGTCGAGCGAGCGGGTGCGGACATAGCCTGCGGTCGGGATGCCGGCGCGTTCGCACAGATCCTTGGTATAGCCCTTGCTGCCTTCCAGCCGCGCCGCCGCTCTGGATGGGCCGAACACCGGCGTGCCCGTTTCCCGCAGCGAATCGGCCAGGCCATCCACCAGCGGGGCTTCCGGCCCGATCACCACCAGCCCGATGGCGTGGCTTTCGCAGAAGGCGGCGACCGCGGCATGATCGTTCAGATCGAGCGCGACGAGGTCGGCATGGGCCGCGATTCCCGGGTTGCCCGGCGAAGCGTACAGCCTGTCTGCCCCGTTTCGCAAAAGGCGGGATTGCGCCAGCTTCCATGCCAGCGCATGTTCGCGTCCGCCCGAGCCCAGCAAGAGGATGTTCATGCCCGATACCTTCGATGACGATGCCCCCGATCCGGAAGGCGCTGGCGGGCTGGTAGCGAAGGGCGTGGCCGGGGACAACGCCGCGCCGCTCTCCATCAGCGAAATTTCCGCGCTGCTGAAGCGGACGGTGGAGGAGCGGTTCGGCTTCGTCCGCCTGCGCGGGGAGCTTTCGGGCGTGAAACGCGCCGCCTCCGGCCATCTCTATTGCAGCCTCAAGGACGAGAATGCGCGCATCGACGGGGTGATGTGGCGCGGCAATGCCCAGCGGCTGGCCTTCGCGCCCGAGGATGGGCTGGAAGTGATCGCCAGTGGCAAGCTCACCACCTATCCGGGCCGCTCGAATTACCAGATCGTGATCGAGCGGATGGAGATCGCCGGGGAAGGCGCGCTGCTGGCGCTGCTGGAGAAGACGCGGGCACGGCTCGCGGCGGAAGGGCTGTTCGCGGCGGACCGCAAGCGGCCCCTGCCTTACCTGCCGCGCGTGATCGGGGTGGTGACCTCGCCCACCGGCGCGGTGATCCGCGATATTCTGCATAGGCTCGCCGATCGCTTTCCCAGCCATGTGCTGGTCTGGCCGGTGCTGGTGCAGGGGCAGGGCTCGGCGGAGCAAGTCGCGGCCGCGATTCGCGGCTTCTCGGCGCTCGCTCCCGGCGGGCCGGTGCCGCGCCCGGATCTGGTGATCGTCGCGCGGGGAGGCGGCTCGATCGAGGATCTGTGGAGCTTCAACGAAGAAATCGTGGTCCGGGCGATTGCCGACTGCGCGATTCCGGTGATTTCCGCGGTGGGGCACGAGACCGACACTACGCTGGCCGATCATGCTGCGGACCGGCGCGCGCCCACCCCCACCGCCGCCGCGGAAATGGCCGTGCCGGTGCGGGCCGATCTCCTGGCGTTGCTGGCGGAGTTGGGCCTGCGCAAGCAGCGCTGCGCGCTGCGCCCGGTCCAGCTGGGGCGGGAACGGCTGGAGGCGCGGGCCCAGCGCTTGCCCCGGCCCGAGGCGTTGCTGGCCGCTCAGGCCCAGAAACTGGACGATCTTACGGAGCGACTGCGGCGCGGGCTGGCCGCTCGTGCCCAGATTTCGCGCAATGCGCTGATGGCGGACAGCGCCCGCCTTTCGGCCCCGCTGCTGATGGCGCGGGTCGACCGCGCGCGGGATCGCCTGGGGGCGGTGCGGCTCGCTCCGGAGCTGGTGATGCGCCGGATCGCCGCCCAGCGGGAACGGCTGGATGGCCTGGGGCGCATGGCGGCGTCGCTGCATCCCGACCGGCCGCTCGCGCGGGGCTATGTGCGGGTCATGAATGCATCGGGCCAGACCCTGACTGACAAGGCGGAAGCGGCGAGGGAGCCGAGCCTGTCGCTGAAATTCCGCGACGGAACGCTGGAGGTTTCGACCGGCAGTGCGCGGCCTGCCCGCGCCGTGCCGCGCCGTGGCGAAACCGGCGATCAGCCGAAATTGCTTTGAAACGGGCGCTTTGCTACGGTCCCGGCCATGTTGATGTCATCGCGCGATGCTGTAGCCAGCCTTGAATACGGACCCAACGGGTATCGTATCCGCAAAACCGGAAGCCATGTGATCTGTGCCGTGACCGGCAAGGTCATCCCGCTGGAGGAATTGCGCTATTGGAGCGTCGAGCTGCAGGAGGCTTACGCCAGCCCTGAAATAGCGACGCGGCGGTTGCTGGGCCAGGCGTGAAGGCCCGTTCCGTGCTGCGCGGCCTTGCCATTGGCGGCGCCAGCCTCATCCTGGCCGCCTGCAGTGCGGGCTATGGTGACGATGCGCCGGCGGCCGGCGCGGTCCGCCCGCCCGAAAGCGCCGCCGCTCCCCCGGCTTCGCCCGCGCCGGTAGCGGCGGTGTTCAGCCTGTCCGGCGAGTTGACGCAGGGTGGCTGGGTGCGAGGGATTGCTCCAGCCGGCACGACAAGGGTGACGCTGGACGGAGCGCCTCTACCCCTGGCCGCCGATCGCACCTTCTTTGCGGCGTTCGATCGGGACGCGGGGCGTAGCGCCATGCTCGCCGCCGGGTTCGCCAATGGGCAGCGCATGGAAAAGCCGCTGGCCATCGCGCCGCGCTCCTGGAATATCGAACATATCAACGCCGCGCGCCGTCCCGATGGGCCGTCCGAGGCTTTTCTGGCGAAGCGCAGGCCGGAATTGGCCCGGATCGAGGCGGCACGGGCGATGAACGCCGCCAGCGATGGCTGGCGCCAGCGCTTCATCTGGCCGGTCAAAGGGCGGATTTCCGGGCGGTTCGGTTCGCAGCGCATCTATCGCGGCGAACCCGGAGCCTATCACAGCGGACTCGACATCAGCACCGGCACCAGCGGTACGCCCTTCGTGGCGCCGGCCGACGGCGTGGTGGTTCTCGCCGCGCAGGCGCCGTTCACGCTGGAAGGCTACCTGCTGATCGTCGACCACGGCGCGGGGTTGAACAGCGCCTTTCTCCATTGTTCCGCCATATTGGTGCGCGAGGGCGAGCGCGTGAAGCAGGGCCAGCTGATCGGCCGCATCGGCGCGACCGGCCGGGCTACCGGGCCGCATCTCCACTGGAGCATCAAGTGGCGAGATGCGCGGCTGGATCCGCTGCTGTTCCTGCCCGACCCGATGTAAGGGCGCTGTCCCGGCATTGATCTTGCGACTGCGCCTTTTCGGGAAAATTCCGTTCCCACCTTTCCGCCGTCCGCCTATGCCTCGCCCATGCGCCGCATCGCCCTTGTCCTGTTCTGCGCAGTCTTGCTGGCCCTGAGCTGGTGGCGCAGCCCCTTGCCTCCGCCCGGCAACGACGGCCATGTCCGCTTCACCAGGCTGCCCATCGCCGGCCTTCCCCCCGCCGGAGCGGGGATGAAGCTGCTCGATGCGTGGCAGCTCCGAAGCGCCGGCGACGCTTTCGGCGGCTATT
This sequence comes from uncultured Caenibius sp., assembly GCA_964468045.1. Taxonomy (GTDB): domain Bacteria; phylum Pseudomonadota; class Alphaproteobacteria; order Sphingomonadales; family Sphingomonadaceae; genus JAWKXU01. The sequence continues at coordinate 74,182 of CAYXTO010000015.1, forward strand.
CCACCCTCGTCGCGCTGGATGACGGGGAGCATTTCCTGAGCGCGAGCGACCGTGGCCGGGAATTGCGCTTTCGCGATCCGTCGCTGGGCGATCCGCGGGCCCGCATGGGTTATTTCATGGCGCGCGGGGGGGCGGACAAGCTCGATGTGGATGTCGAGGGCCTGACGCGCGATCCGGCCGGCAGGACGATCTGGGCGAGCTATGAGCAGACCAACCGGATCGTCAGGATCGCCCCCGAAGCCGGGGCGCTTCAGGCCATTGCGCCCCCGGCGATGCGGCATTGGCCTTCCAATCGCGGACCGGAGGCGATCCTGCATCTGGCCGACGGGCGGTTCCTCGTGCTGGAGGAAGCGCAGGGGGAATGGTGGAGCCGGCGGCCCGGGGCAGGGTTGCTGTTCCCCGGCGATCCGGTGGAGGGTTCGCGGCCCGAGCAATTCCGTTTCGCGGCGCCTGAGGGCTTCTCGCCCACCGACATCGCGCAATTGCCCGATGGGCGCGTCCTGATCCTGCTGCGCAAGGTGGTGTTCCCGATTCCGCCGCGCTTTGCGGGCGCCCTGCTGCTGGCCGATCCGGCGGAGATCCGCCCGGGTGAAGTCTGGACGGGAAAGATCGTGGCGCGGTTCGCCCCGCCGCTGCCGGTCGACAATTACGAAGGTCTGGAGATCGTGCCGGATGAGGATGGGGCGGTCCTCATCTGGATCATTTCCGACGACAATACGGCGGTGACGCAACGAACCCTGCTGCTGAAGCTGCGCTGGGCCCCGCCGCCCCGGGACGCGGAAGACGCGAAAAAGGCGCGCGGCGATGCCGCACGCCCCCGTTCCTGAAGCAGCAGGAGAGGCAGGGCTGTTCGCCCCGCCCGTTGCCGTCAGGCCGCGGCCTGAGCCTTCACCAGATCGCGCTTCACCTTGCGCGCGCGCGGGGAAAGCTTGATGTCGGCGGTCTTCAGCAGCCAGTTGTCCAGCCCGCCGTTGTGTTCGACCGAGCGCAGGCCCTGGGTCGAGACGCGGAAGCGGAAGCTGCGGTCGAGCTTTTCGGAAAGCAGCGTCACATTCTGCAGGTTGGGCAGGAAGACCCGCTTGGTCTTGTTGTTGGCGTGGCTCACATTGTGGCCGATCTGGCGGCCCTTGCCGGTCAGTTCGCAGATACGCGACATGCTACATTCTCACTCGAAGATACGGTTATCCGTGGAAAGCGGCGCGCATAGCGGCGGCAGGCCGAATCGTCAAGCAAATCGGCGGCATGGTAGTATCCCGGTTTGGATTTTCGATTCCGCCGCATACGGGCCAAGGCCGCACCAGGAGAGTACATGATGGAAGCCAGCGTAAGGAAGTTTTTCGAGCGATATGAGTGCTTCTTCAATCAGTCGCTCGGCGGGGACGGGGACATGAACGAGGTCGCGATGCTGTATGCTTCCGAGTTCATAGCAGCCTCGCCTGCTGGCGTCATGGCCGGGAAGAACGACGATCAATTCAAGCAGGTCATGGCGCAAGGCTATGAACGCTATCGGGCGATGGGGACGAAGGAAATGCGGATACGCAATGTCCGCATCTCTCCCATGGATGACCATCATTGCGTGGCCCATGTGGCCTGGACGGCAAGCTATGCGCGCCATGCCCAGCCGGACGCAGTCATAGAATTCGATGTTCACTACCTTGTCCAGCAACTGGACGAAGAGCCGAAGGTTTTCGGCTGGGTGGCGGGCGATGAGCAGGCGCTTCTCAGGAATCATGGCATCATCTGAGGCACTGTCGGTGGCATTGCGGCTTGGCCCGTGTGGGACTAGCGAACCAGCATGACTCGCTGGCCGCTTCCGGAACCGATGGCCGCCGCGCTGGAAGAGGCGCGGGCCGCCGTGTGTGCCGGTGAGGTGCCGGTGGGTGCCGTTGTGGTGCGTGACGGTGCCATTCTGGCGCGCGCTCACAACATGCCCCGCGCGCTTGCCGATCCCACGGCCCACGCGGAATTGCTGGCCATTCGCCGCGCCGCCGAAGCGCTGAGGCAGGAGAAGCTGGAGGGGTGCGAGCTGTGGGTTACGCTAGAACCCTGCGCGATGTGCGCCGGGGCCATCGCCCATGCCCGAATCGCGCGCCTCTATTATGGCGCGGCGGATCCCAAGGGCGGGGCGGTGGAGCATGGCGCCCGCCTCTTCGCCCAGCCGCAGTGCCTGCACCGGCCGGAAATCTATTCCGGAATCGGCGAGGCCGAGGCGGCCGCGCTGTTGCGCGATTTCTTTCGCGCGAGGCGCTGAGCGGGCCCGAGGCTGGCAATGGTAGCCGGTCACAACCCTCGCCAGATCTTTACCGGCGTGGCGTCCTTGGGGCCGTAGCGCCGGGCGTCGCAGCGCGCGGGCATGAAATCCTTGCCATAGCAAAGCCGGATTTCCTCCAGCCAGCCATTCCGGCTGAGCGAAAGGCCCACCTGTTCCGACTTCCAGCCCGGATTGGCGGCGACGAAGCTCTTGCGGAGCGTGCCGGCGTCCAGCCCCTTGCGGCGGGACAGCAGATCGAGGTCGGGCAGGCGCAGGGAACGCCAGAGAATGGCCGAAACCTTGAAGTAGTTTTCCGGCCGCCGCACCATGCAACTGCCGTGCTTGGCCCATTCATGCGCCATCATTCGCTCGGACGGCATCATGCACAGGTGCGGGCGCAAGGTGTCGGGCGAGGGGCTGCTGGAGGAGCACCATTGCGGCCAGTTCCCGCCCCTGCCCTCGGGCCACAGCCCGTGGACGATCAGGCCGAACCGGCCGTCTTCGCCGCCGCATTGCCGCTTGTGCGCCGGCTCCCTTGCCCGGCTCCGGCAGAATTCCGGAGACCAGCTCAAGGCCAGCGTATAGCCGGTCACCTGGGTGCGGCGCGCGGGGCCAGCCGGCGCGATCCTGGGGACCGATACCCGCCCTTGCGGCACATGGCACTGATAGGCCTGCGCATGGGCCGTGACGGCCGGCAGGGCCAGCCCTGCGGCTGCCGCGGTCAGGCAAAGGCGCTTCATCGGGCCGGTCAGCGAAAGACCTCGGGGTCGATTGCGCTCTGGCCGCGCGAGGCAAACCACGCCTTCGCATCGCGGCGGAAGAGAAAGGCGAGGGCAATGAACTGCATCGCGGTGATCACCAGGGCAGCAACCAGGGTGAAGGTTCCGATCCGCGCCAGTTGCTGCAGGGTCGGGATCATGGCGAGCGCGCCCAGGATTGTCATGCCAATGAGAATCCATTTGGCCACATTGCTGGCGCGGCGGGAAATGAAAAACCACAGCAGCAACGGGATCGCGAAACTGACCAGCGTGGTGACTATCAGGAAGCCGCTTCCGAACCCTATCTGCGCGTTGGCGGGATCCGCCTGGAGCCATGCCAGATTGTCCTGGTAGGACAGGGCCGCATTGATGATCCCCAGACCTATTGAACCCAGAAAAAACCGGTCAAACTGTACAATCGAATGCGGCCGCATGCTCATCCCCCAGGTTGCGGGGGCGAACATGGCGCAAATGCGTACACCGAGCAAACCGTTCTATAGTGGCGTGAAATCCAGCCCGATATCGGCCGCCGGGGCGCTTTGGGTCAGCCGTCCGACCGAGACGAAATCCACGCCGGTTGCGGCAATCGCGCCGATGGTCTGGAGATTCACGCCGCCGGAAGCCTCGCAGGGGACCCGGCCCGCCACCAGCGCGACCGCCTCGCGCAGGATCGGCGGATCCATATTGTCCAGCAGCAGGTGGCTTGCCCCGGCCTCCAATGCCGGCTCGATCTGGTCAATCCGGTCCACCTCGCAGATGATATCCCTTACACCCGCCTCGCGGGCGCGGCGGACAGCCTCGCCCACATTGCCCGCCACTAGGATGTGGTTGTCCTTGATCATCGCGGCATCCCACAATCCCATGCGGTGATTGCGGGCGCCGCCCATCCGGGTGGCGTATTTTTCCAGGCGGCGCAGGCCCGGGATGGTCTTGCGCGTATCCAGCAGCACGGCGCCGGTATCACCCATGGCGGCGACATACTGGCGGGTCATGGTGGCGATGCCGGAAAGATGCTGCACCGTGTTGAGCGCGCTGCGTTCCGCCGTAAGCATGGCGCGGGCATTGCCGGACAGGCGCATCAGGTCCGTCCCGTCGGATACTTCCTCGCCCTCGCTGGCCAGGATCTCGATCTCCATATCGGGGTCGAGCACGCGGAAGAAGGCCGCGGCGATCGGCAGGCCCGCCACGACGACGGGGTCGCGGCTGTCCATCACGCCGGAGAAGCGTGCCTCTGCCGGGATGACGCTTTCCGCCGTCACGTCCCGTCCGCCCGCTGGCGTGCCGACACCCAAATCTTCATCCAGCGTGGCGCGCACGAAGCGGTCGAGGTCGAAGCCTTCGATGTGCCAATTGCTCACAGATTCCCCTCTCGTCAGTGCGAGCATGGCGCAGCAACCCAGGCAGGGCCCTGTTACTGCGTCGGCTACGCCGGCTCGCAATGGCGAAATTCGACCGGTTCCGTCAATGCACGAAGCGTGCAACCACATCGCGGTAGCTGCGTGAAACCTTCACTTGCGCTCCGCTTTCGAGCAGCAGGAAGCATTCGCCATTGGTGTGCGGCTTGACCTGCCGGACCTTGTCCAGATTGACGATGGTCGAGCGATGCACGCGCTGGAACACGCGCGGATCGAGCCTGCGCTCCAGATCCTTCATCGTTTCGCGCAGGATCAGCGAATTGTCGCCGGTGTAGATGCACATGTAATCGCCGGCGGCCTCGATATGCTCGATCGAATCGACATCCACGCGGAAAATCTGCCCGCGGTCCTTCACATTGATCAGCTTTTCGTAGCGGGAGGAGCTTTCCTCGTCCTCCGGCATCTGGTCCATCGCGTCCGGAGCGACTTCGGCCAGCACGGTCTTGAGCTTTTCCGCTTCTTCGGCGGAGCGTTTCTCCGCCAGGCGCGTGCGGACCCGGTCGAGTGTATCGGCCAGCCTGTCCTCGTCCACCGGCTTCATCAGGTAATTGACGGCATTGGCCTCGAACGCGCGAACGGCATGTTCCTGATAGGCGGTCACGAACACGAACAGCGGCGGTTCGATCTCCATCACGCCCTTCACCACGGAGAAACCGTCAAATCCGGGCATCTGGATATCGAGAAAGACGAGATCGGGCTTTTCGGTCTTGATCTTGCGGATCGCTTCCCGGCCATTGGCGCAGGTGTCGATGATCTCGACATCGGGAAAGGCCTGGAGACGAAGTTCCAGGCCCTGAATTGCAAGTTTCTCGTCATCGACAAGTATGGTGCGGATGGTCATGCGTTTGAATCCAGGGGATGCTTTTCGGGCAGGGTGGTAACGGGTTGGGGGGCGGGAAGTTTCCCATCGGTGTCCACCGCTTCTCCCTTCGCGGGTTCATAAGGTATTTCGATAATAACCGTGAACCCTCCTTCGGGCGGAGTAAGAATTTCGAAGCGATGATCGTCGCCATAGGCTTGGGCGAGGCGATCGCGGATATTTGCCAGTCCCACCCCGGTGGAAGCGGTATCGTCATCGGCGATGACGGTGGGCAGGCTTGCCCGGTCCCCAGCATTTTGCAATCCCGGACCGGTGTCGGAGACGGTAACGCGAAGCTTCTGACCGATGAGCCGAGCGCTGAGGCGGATTTGCGCTCCCTCCTCCTGCGCTGAAACCGCATATTTGATGGCGTTCTCCACCAGCGGCTGAAGCAGCAAGGACGGCAGCAAGCCTCGTCCCGCTCCCGGTTCGATGCGGAAATCGGTCCGCAACCGGTCTTCGAAACGCATCAGCTCGATCCCGAGATAGAGCTTCAGCGTCTCCACCTCTTCATCCACCGTCACCTTCGTGCCGGCCTGGTTGGCCAGCGTATGGCGGAGGAAGGAGGACAGCCGGGTAAGCATGGCGTTGGCGGGCTCGGTCTGCTTCAGCAGCACCAGGGTGGAGATCGAGTTCAGCGTGTTGAACAGGAAGTGCGGATTGAGCTGATAGCGCAGCATGGCCAGCTGCGCGCTGGTGGCCTGTGCTTCCAGCTTCATTAGCTGGTCGGCCTGCTCTTCCACCCGCAGGAAGAAATTGATCGCGTAATACAGTGCGGACCACGCGCCCAGCAAGGTGAGGTCCATGTAGAACACACCTAGGAACAGCTGGGCGAAGCTGGATTGGCTGCCGGCCTGATAGAGGCTGATCACCCAGCCGTTGATGAATGCGGAAACGCTGACCGCCAGCGCCAGGGCGATCGCGGTGACGCCCCAGGTCACCAGGGGCCTGCGATGGATCAGCTGGCGATAGATCACGGAAAGGATCAGGCTGATCGAAAAGCCGGTGATCGTGGCGATGAACACCAGGATGAGAAAGGAAAGCGGCTTTTCGTTGGCGAGGCTGGTCATCGCGCGCAGCACCATCGCCCCGCCCCAGCCCGCGATCTGCAATTGCCAGAAGGCGCGGTTCTTGTTGGCGAAAAATGGTGTCGGGCTAAAGGGCAGCACGGCCATGGGCGAATATCCTAGCGGATTTCATGGGCCAAGTCAGATATTTTGCGTGCATGCGTTGCGGCTTTGCGTTTCATTCCCGGACGAAATCCCGCGACCAGTCCGCCGCACCTCTCTCCTCCATCGCGGCGCGCATCCCCGCAATCTCGCTTTCCATCGATGCGGCGCGCTCGTCCCAGCCTTCGTGGGTTGGCAGGCGCAGGATCCCCAGATCATTGCGGCGGCCCCACCCCTTCATCAGTCGCACCGCTCCCGCCGGATCATAGCCAGCATTGGCGAGCAGCCACACGCAGAGTCTGTCCGCCTCGCGTTCGGTCCTGCGAACGTTGCCCCATCCTCTTCCTTCGCGTTCGAGCCATTCGCTGTGGCCCAGTAGATTATGGGCGAATTCATGCGCGACGACGGCCGCGAATTCGCTTTCCTCCAGCACGTCGCTGGGGCGTTTCGCCGCGCCGAAGCGCCGCCCGATGAGAACCCGGGTGCCATCCGCTTGCGCCTTTCCCCCCTGTGTCCGCAATTCGAACCGCCCCGGGCAAGCGGGAACTCCGACCAGTTCCACGTCGCGTGCCTCATCGTTTCCCCGTTTCACGCGCAACCGGACCTTGCCCTCACTCTCAAGCGTCGCATTGATGCGGTCGTGCACGGTCTTGAGGCGCGTATAGTCTCCGGCCGCAACCGGCGGCAGGTCCGCCATCGACCATTGACCGATCGCCAGCACCGCGTCGTTGGGCCTGAGGCCTGCACCAGCGGCGGGCGAATCCGGAGCGACGGCCTGGACCGCGATATCGCTCGCAATTCCCAGCGCGGCCCGGATCGAGCCCGGATCGTTGTAATTCATCACATCCTGCAGGAGCAGCCCCACGGCCGGCCGGGCCGACGTGCAAAAGGCGGCATTGGCGGTGGCAAGCCTCCATCCCACCGTCTGCAGGCGGGTATCTTCGATCTGCAGCGCTTCCACTGCCAGGCCCAGTTCCGACCTCAGTTCTGACCTGTCTCCGTTCGCTGCGGCATGGGCCGGGACCGCCAGAGCCAGGGACCAGAGAATCCCCGGCGCAAGGTGGCGCGGGACGGCGGCAAGGCCCGACACCATCATGCCGCGAAGCTGCCTCACGCTATTTGCGCGCTGCGGCGATTGCTTTGGCCAGCGCTTCGCGGCCCACCGCCCCCGGGAACGCCTGATCGCCGATCACCCAGCTGGGGGTGCCGTTGAAGTCCATCCGTGCCGCCAGGGCCCGGTTGCGCTGCAGTTCCGCTTCGACTTCCCTGGACGCCGCGACCTTCCGCGCGCGCTCCAGGTCCAGCCCCGCCTGCTTGGCAGCCTGTTCGATCGCTCCGGGAGTCGGCCGGCCGATCTCGAACAGCACCTTGTGGAAAGCTTCGAAGCGGCCCTGCTCGGCCGCCGCCAGCGCCATGCGGGCGGCATCGGCGCTTTGCGGAGAGAGGATCGGCAATTCGCGCAGCACCACCTTCAGATCCGGGTTGGCCACGATCAGCGCATCGACATCCGCCACGCTATGGCGGCAATATCCGCAGGCGTAATCGCTGAATTCGACCAGCACGACTTTGCCATCGGGATTGCCCAGCACCGCGCCCGGGAAGGGCGTGACGACCGCCTCACGGATTTCGCCGAGCTGGCTTGCGGTTTCGCGGGCTTGCAACCGGTCGATGGCTTCGGGCAGGATCTCCGGATTGTCGAGGATGTATTCCCGAACCACTTTCTCGGTCGCGTTCCGGTTCATGCCCGTGAAGGATGCGGCCCAACCTCCGGCAAAACCCAGGGCGGCGGCAAGAAGCGCGATCCCGGCAATGGACAGGATGCGGAGCGCGGCGGTTTTTTCCTCAGGCATTATTTGCGCTTACCGCTCTTTTTCTCCCGTTCAAGCGCTTCGCGTGCCTGCAAGGTGATATCCTGCGCGCGCAGCCAGTCCGGCGAATTCTCCGGCAGCCCGGCAAAGGCAGCCTGCGCGCTTTGCAGGGCCTCGTTGTATCGCCGGTACAGGATTTGCTGCTCGGCGCTGGCCAGCTTCGCCCGGGCCATGTCCCCTCGCGCGGCATATACCACGCCGAGCTGGTGCCAGGCGAAGGGATTGTCCCGGTCGCGTGAAACCGCCGCCTTCAGCACGCGCTCGGCTTCGGGATAGTGATCGGCATCCTCGGTCGCGATCAGCGCATGACCGAAGGTGAGAGCGATCAAGGGCGAATTGCCGGTCAGGCTATTGGCCCGGCGCAAGGAAGCGAGCGCTTCATCCGGACGGCCGGATTCGAGCAGGATCTGGCCTTTCAGCTCCAGGAAATAGGGATTGTTCGGATCCGATATCAGCAGGGCGTTGCTTTCGGCGAGCGCCTTACCGACCTGGGCATCCTTGTGATAGGCATAGGCCCGCGCATAATGGGCGGGGATGTCCACGCGGGTGGGCGGGTATGCCTGAAGAGTCTGTGCCGGTTCGGCCAGATAGCCATAGAGCTTCGCCTTGGCGCGTTCGAACCGGGCCTGGAGATCGGAATCCACCGGCTTGGTCCAGGCCGGGTCCTTCTCGTAGGTTTCGCGCAAGGTGACGATGCGGTCTCCGGTCAGGGGGTGCGTGCGGCTGAACCCGGCCTCGTCGCTCTGGCTGTAGCCATGGCGGAATTCGAGGTTCTGCAGCTTCCTGAAGAATTCGAGCGAACCGCGGCCGGAAATCCCTGCCGTGGAGAGAAATTGGGCGCCCGCTGCATCCGCGCTGGATTCCTGCACGCGGGTAAAGGCCAGGAACTTGCCCATCGCGGCCTGCTGCCCTGCCGCCAGCACGCCCATGGCCGCATCGCCCGCCCCGGCCGCCGCGGCGGCGACGCCGAGCAGGAGGGAGAGAATGGTGATGTTGGTTGCTGCCTTCGCGCCCTCGTCGAACCGGATGATGTGCCCGCCGGTAATATGGCCCAATTCGTGGGCAATGACACCTTGCACCTCGTCGGCGCTGTCCGCGGCATTGATCAGCCCGCTGTGGATGTAGACTGCCTGCCCACCCGCTACGAAGGCATTGATCGAGGGATCGCTGATCAGGACTATATCCACATTGCCGGGCTCAAGCCCCGCCGCCTTGACCAGGGGCGCCGCCATATCCTTCAGCAGTGCTTCGGTTTCCGCATCGCGCAAGATGGATTGGGCGGCAACCGGTTGCACCGCCAGGGCAAAGATTGCGCAAATCGCAAGCAGGCGGGCCAATATCGACATTCGCAGATTGCTATCGTTCCTTCGCCTTAACCGGCGCTGAAGCCATAGCGTGTTCCCGCAGGCGGGAAAAGCGAAGCGGGTTTGCCGTCAGCCGAACAGCTGGCGCGCGGCACGGGCCAGCATGGCGTCGTCCTGCGGCAGTTCACCCAGCATCGCGATCTGGCCTTCCGGCAGGCGCCGGATCATGACGAGGCCGAATTCATGGCCCTGCGGCGGAATCATGTCGAAGCCGCGTGGTTCCATCCGGCGCAACTTCCGGGCCAGCTTTTCCTGCGCGATCGCGGCGTCCTTCGCCGGCTTGCCGCTTTCCTCGCGACGCAGGAGGCGCTCCGCCTTGACCACTCCCTTGAGCCCGCCATCGAAAGCGGAAAGAAAAGCCGTCAATTCCCCCGGCGCCAGCCCCAGGCGATGGCCATGATTGAGTGCGGCCGCATATTCGGTGAGGCGGGTCTTGTCGTAATCTGCCCCGAACACCAGCTTGACGACCGGCGTCATTGGCGCCCGATCCTGTCTGGTCAACCCATAGTCCGCGAGCAATTCATCGAATTCCTCCGGTGCCCGGGCGGCAGCGATCGAAAAATCATAGGCCCGGCCGATTGCGGCATACAACGCCTGGCGGGTTCGTTCTTCACTGCCATAGGCGGCCTGGGCCAGTTCCCGCGCGGAAGCGAGCCAGTCTCCCAGCTCCATTTCGCTCTCGTTCGGACAGAGGGCGGGCAATTCAGCATCCAGGGGCGGATTATCCCCGGCTGCAATCGAAAGATCCCATCCGAACCCGGGCTTGGGCAGGGTTGCATCGATATCGCTTTCGCCCGCTTCCATCTCCGGCGAAAGATCCAGAATGCCGTCCTCGGAAAAATGACGCCCCGGCTTACGCGCCAGCGGGCTATCGGCCCAGCTGGTCAGCGGCTCGCTTCCCTGCGGGGCACGACCGGCGATCGCATTCTCCGGGTTCAGGGCCTGATCGATTTCCAGCATCAGCTCGTCGGTGGTGAACTGATCGGCCAGTTCCTTCCAGTTGATCACGCCATAGATGAAGTCGATCGTCTCGTCGTCGCTGGAAAAGGGCAGCAGGATGCCGCGATACAGGATCGTGCGGCTATCCTGATTCACGAATTCCGCCTCGAAGCCGATCGGCGCCTGGTTGGCGAGGATCTGCATGTAGTGGTCGGTGATGCGGGACAGCAGAGATCGGCTGGGAACGTCGGACAGCGATGCAATATCACCTTCGGCCCCGCATTCCCTCGCCAGCTTGGCGCCGAGGAAGACTATGCTGGGGTCCTCGATGCCCGCGCTGAAATCCAGCAATACGCTATAGGGGCCGAAATCCGGCAGGTTTTGCGGATCGATGCTCTCTATCGACGGAAAATGCCGATCTTCCAGCAGATTGGCCCAGTAATTATAGGCGCGCACCTGCATGCGCCGTTCGTCCTGCCCGATCGGTGAAGGCGGCATCTCGCGACCGGCGTCGTCATCGGCCGGATCGTAATAGTCCGGCTCGCCGAAATCATCGACGCCGTCTGCGAAATTCCCCCTGAGCGTGTCCATTCGGGAAAGCCCTCAATTCCTAGTCTTTCAAGGGCTTTCTGGCGCGACGTGGTAAATATCCCGTTAAGTCGCGTGCATAAGGATGCAACGGGTTTCAGAGCATGTAACGCATATGGATGACCTGATGGACCGGCTCATGGTTCACCACGAAGGCGGCCGCCTCGAATTTGGGCGGACCCATCCTTACGGGAGCATCGCGCGAAAAGCCGAACCCCTCCTTCGGCATCAGGAACAAGGCCCGGTCGATCTTGCCATTGCGGTTCTCGTCATGGAGCAGGGCGATGGCGTAGCGGCCCGGCATCACGCCGGAGAAAGTGAACGCGGTGCTCGGGGATGCCGGTGCGACGAGGCGATAATCCTGTTCGCTCTCGCATTTGGGAAATTCGCGGGCGTTCTGGGTCAGGCAAGCGCGCACCACGCCTTTGGCGGATCTCAGTCCGGTCACGGTTACGGTCACCTCGGTGCCGGCCATTTCCGTCGCGTGCAGGGGGGTGGAGGCGCCGATCGGGCCCAGCAAGGCGCTGAGCACTGCGTGCAGTGCTGCGGCCAGAACAAGGATCATGGCTGGGTAATTCCCCGATCGGTTCCGCAGAGCCTGTCCCAGAAGCGGAAATAGAGGCCATAATTGCAGCGGTACAATTCATGATGGCGTTGGTGGTGGCTGGCCGTGATGATCCAGTCTCCCAGGCGAGAGTGAATGATCCGCCTGGGAAAGATCTCCCATCCCATGTGATTGGTGACGCCCATCACGGTCATGATCGCCAATACGGCGCCCAGCATGGCGATGTGGATGGGAATCACGAACACCAGGGCGGGAATCACCACCGCGCCGGTCAAGGCCTCGATCGGATGGAAATTCATGGCTGCCCAGGCGGTGGGGGGACGGCTGGCATGGTGGACGGCATGCGCCATCCGGAACGGGGCGGGGCGGTGCAGCCAGCGATGGGTCCAGTAGAACCAGCTATCGTGAAGGAAGAGATAGACGAACAGCGAGACCGGCAGATACCAGAGGGAATAGTCGCCCGCCTGCGCATAGATCAGCGTCCAGCCTCGTTCCTTCCAGCCCCAGGCCACGATTCCCGCGGGTATGCCATAGATCGCCGCGGACAGGAGGGACCACGCTATTTCCGAATGCATCTGGCGTTCGAGCCCCGAATAAAGCCCGGGCCGGACCCTCCCGGTTATCCAGGCAAAGGCGCCGCTTGTCAGTGCGTAGCGTACCGCCACGATCAAGGTCATTGCCAGGGCGGAAAGCAGGATAGGACCGGGCGGGATCGGCGGCATGGAGGCCTTATGCCCGAATTATGCCCGACAGACAGGTTTATTCGCTGCTCGCCCATGCCGCGCATTGGGGGTCCATCGCAGCCAGCTGCCGGCGCAGCGCGATCCGGGCGAGCCGCTCCACCTCCACCTTGCGCCGGGCCGGGGCCAGCGGCTGGGTGGGGGCGGGCCTCAAGATTTCTCCGTCATAGCTGTCCGCCACGATCACACCGCAGCACTCCGGGCGAAATGCGTCGCCCTCCAGGCAGGCGCGATCCAGCAGCGGAGAAAGGCCCCAGAAGAAGCGATCGCAATAGTCGAGATAGTCCGGCCATTTCCCGTCACCCAGCAAATCGGCCCGGCTGACCTTGATTTCCACGATCACGATATGGCCCTTGCGGTCGATCCCCATCAGGTCCGCCCGCCTGCCATTGCGCAGGGGCATTTCCGAAAGGCACCAGATGTCGTGGCGGGCGAACAGCCGGGAAATGCCCCGCGCTACCGCTTGCGCATCGAGGACGGGTGGAATCGGCAGGCTGGCCATGCCTTTGGATGGAACATAAAGGGAACTCGGTCAAGCCGTTTCCTGACTGGCTATTTCTCCGCCGGGATTTCGATCGGCCGTTTCCTGCAGGGGCGGGGCCAGGGCCGCTATCGCGGCTGTGGCGGCCTCGAACTCGCGCCACAGGCTCGAGGCCGCGGCCCGGGCATTCGCACCGCGAGCCCTGGCGGAAAGCAGCGCGGCAAGTCCCTGTTCCATCACGGCCGCGATGTCGTCGATCGCGTGTGCCGCAAGATCGAACCGCCAGCCGCCCGCGCTGTGGAGGAACTCGGGAAAGTCCCGGATCTCATCGGGCGCACGCCTTGCTTCCCGGCCAGCCAATATCCCGACCGCTTCCGCCGCATCCTGGAGCGCGGCCCATTTCAATCGGGCGACCCGGGACCGGCTGTCGCTCCCTTGACCGGCCGACAAACCAGCAGAAGGGAGGGTAGAAGGATCATGGCGGTTGGGAATCGAGCTCATTTCCCGGATCTAGCTTCGCCAGATTGCCAAATTGCTAAGCTGCGAGGCGGTGTGCACGCTGAGGCGATGGTTGGAAAAGCGCTGGCGCGATGTCGAAGAGGTTGCTAACTGGCCGCTCCACGCACCCGTAGCTCAGCTGGATAGAGCGCTGCCCTCCGAAGGCAGAGGTCACAGGTTCGAATCCTGTCGGGTGCGCCATTTCAGAACAGAACTATGAACGCCGAACGCCGCCGTTTCTACGCTTGAA
>CAYXTO010000016.1:0-83029 GCA_964468045.1 uncultured Caenibius sp.
CCGGAATACACCATCGCCTACACCGGAAATTACACCACGAGCGCGGACGCTAACTTGGTTGCGACCGGACGGCTGTCTGACGGCCAGTCGCAACCGCGGGCGCGGGGATATTCGGCCATGGCCTGCTGGAGAAAAAGGAGCCTCAATCATTGAGCGTAAAGCCACTAGGTATAGTTCACGATGGCGATGCATTGCCTGGAGATACAGTGTACGGCGGTCGTCATCCCGGGCAATTTTGCGGGAAATTGAAGGAGAATGGATGATCCGCGAGATCGCCATGATGGCAGCGGTTGCGCTGGTGCTGGCCGGCCGGGATGGAGACGCGTACTGACCCGGCTTTTGAGGGACCTTGGCGGAAATCTCGGGCATGATGCCCAACTCGTATCGCCGGCCGCGCGTTCGGAGAGCGAGCCGCTTGCGCCCGCGTCAATCGGACCGGTCGCAGTCGAGCGCGCGCCGACGGTTCTTTCGATCGCCGGGATCGAGAAGTCCTTTGGCAAGCGGAAGGTGCTTGACGATGTCGCGCTCGAAGTGCGGGCAGGCGAAATCGTGGGGCTTCTGGGGCCAAACGGGGCCGGCAAGACGCTCTGCTTCTATGCGATTGCCGGCCTGATGAGCGTGGATGCCGGCAGGATCGAGATTGGCGGTCAGGATGTCACCGCGCTTCCCATGGATCGAAGAGCGAAGCTGGGCCTCGGCTATCTTCCCCAGGAAGGATCGATCTTCCGCGGCATGACGGCTGCGGAGAATATCGCGGCCGTGCTCGAACTGCATATCGCCGATCGCGATGTAGCTGCCGCGCGGCTCGATGAACTTCTTGCCGAGTTCAATATCGCCCACATTCGCGACGTTCCCGCACAGCGGTTGTCCGGCGGGGAACGCAGGCGCTGCGAGATCGCCAGGGCCATGGCGGCAGCGCCCTCGGTCATCCTGCTCGATGAACCGTTCGCGGGCATCGATCCCATGTCGATCGCCGACGTCAAGGCGATGGTGCGAAAGCTCAAGCGAGAAGGCGTGGCGATCCTTCTGACCGACCACAATGTGCATGAGATGCTCGAACTGGTCGAGCGGGCCTATATCATCGATCAGGGCAGGATGCTGTTCGAGGGCGGCCCAGAAGCGGTACTCGACAACCCCGAAGTCCGGCATCGCTATCTTGGCGAGGGCTTCAGGATGTGAGGCGGTTACCGCGCCCTTCGTTCAGGAACGGAATGGCCTTTGCCATGAGGTCGAGCGCTCGCTCGATATAGGCAGCCTTTGTCCGGGTGGTGTTGTGCAGATCATGGCGCTGCAGGATGCGCTGGCGCGGCACGGTGACCAGCGCGTCGAAGAGAAAAGCAGCGAGGAACGGAAGATCGCCTGCTTCCTCGCTGTTCGGTTCGCTCGCCTCGGCAAGGATCGTCTGCATCAGATCGATGCCGAACTGGGTGCCGATCGCGGGCTGTGCCCGCATCATGCCCGGATTGTGGTTTGCCAGCCAGATGATGAGCGCTTCGATGCCCACGACATCGCCTTGAAGCGACAGGTCGAGCATCCTGCGAGCGATATAGGCGATTTTTTTGCGGGTGCTTCCTCGAGGGACCGATGCCGCGATCGGATCGAGATAGCGGGCAAGGCTGTGTTCCATGGCGGCGACGAGCAGGGCGAGCTTTGAGCCGAAGCGGGAATAGAGCGTTCGCTTCGATGTCTGTGCGGCGGCGGCGATAGCTTCCATACTCGTACCCTCGACGCCGCCGGCGATGAATTGGGCAAGCGCCGTCTCGAGGATATGATGTCCAAGCCGGGCTGCGACCTCCTGTGGCGGCCTTCCTCCCCTGGGATCGCGGGCAGGCAGACGCGAGCCGGTTCCCGATGCGGCGCCGTCATCTTTCATGAATCGCTCGCGGCCCATCGCTGCTTCATTCCAGCTTTCGCGCTTGATCGGCAAGTGATACCGGGCAATATCAAAACCACTAAGTGTAGATACTAATAGTCCGGAGAGGTGCTTGCCCATAGGCGTACCGCCTGTTTGAACCAGAATGGAACCGGACTAGATGGCTCGCAGCGCTCATATTACTGGCCGTTTATGCGGGTTCCGGGCCGTCATGGCGGCGATGATCGTGCCATCTTTCCTGTCCGGCTGTTCCTTCGCGCCGCCCAATGTCCGGCCGGCCCAGCCGGTGCCGCAGGACTATCCCGCGCCAGCCGCGCTGGGCGCGTCCATCGCGCGGATCGGTTGGCATGATTTCTTCCGGGAAGAGCATCTGCGTGTGCTGATCGCGGCCGCGCTGGAGAACAACCGCGATATCCGTATCGCCGCGGCCCGCGTCGATCAGGCGCGCGCGGCCTGGCGTATCGAGGGATCGGCGCTCTATCCCGAACTCAACGCCGTCGGCACCGGCACGCGGGGTCGTTCCATCATCAGCCTGCCGGGCGCAGGCACGCAGAGCTATGACATCAAGCAGGTCACCGCGCAGGTGAGCGCGAGCTGGGAAATCGATTTCTGGGGCCGTCTGCGCAACCTGAACGACGCCGCGCGCAATCGTTATCTGGCGACGGAAGAGGCGAAGCGCGCCGTTGCCACCGGCCTGATCGCGCAGGTCGCCAATGGCTATCTGCTGGAGCGCGAATATGAGGAACGCCTCGCGCTTGCCCGGCGGACGATCGTCACGCGCGAGGACTCACTGCGGATCATGCGCCGCCGCTATGAAGTCGGGTCCGGCTCGAAGCTCGAAATGACCCAGGCGCAGTTGCTGCTGGCGCAGGCGCAGGATGCGCTGCAAGCGCTTGAGCAGGACCGCGACGTGAACCGCAACGCGCTGGCGCTGCTGGTCGGGCGGCCCGTGGAGATCGTGCCTGGGCCCCTCGGTCTTGCCGAAACCGGACCGGATATCGCCCTTCCGCCGGGCTTGCCCTCCGACCTTCTGGTCAACCGGCCTGATATCGTGGCGGCGGAATATCAATTGCGGGCGGCCAACGCCGATATCGGCGCGGCGCGGGCGGCGTTCTTTCCCAATATCAGCCTGACGGGTGCCTTCGGCACGGCGAGTTCCGATCTCGACGGGCTGTTCGGCGACGGGAGCCGCGCGTGGAGCTTCACCCCGACGATCGCCCTGCCGCTGTTCAATGCGGGCCGCCTTTCCGGCAACCTCGATCTGGCGAAAGCGCGGCAGGTCGAAGCCGTGGCCAGCTATGAAAAGACCGTGCAGGGCGCGTTTCGTGATGTTTCCGACGCGCTGGTCCGGCGCCGGCAACTGGCGTTGCGGATCGACACCGCGCGCAGCTCGCTGGACGCCTTGCGCGAACGGGCTCGGCTGGCCGGGTTGCGGTTCGACAACGGGCGTTCGGCCTATTTGGAAGTGCTGGACGCGCAACGCGACCTTTTCGACACCGAACAGGCGCTGATCCAGTTGCGCCGCGCTCATCTGGCGAGCGGCATAGCCCTCTACGCGGCGCTTGGCGGGGGCTTTCCCGCCGAAGTCGTCCACGACAGCAACGATCAAGGCGGAGAACACAGGCGATGACGGCGTCCCGGAAGACATGGCTCATCAGGGGCGGCATCGCGGCGGCGCTCGTCGTTGTAGCTCTGCTCCTTTGGCAGGTGCTCAAGCCCGGCGATTTGCCCGAAGGCATCGTCGGCGGTAACGGCCGGATCGAAGCGGTTGAAATCGACGTTTCCGCCAAATCGCCCGGCCGCATCCGCGAAATCCTGGTCGACGAAGGCGCGTTCGTGCAGGCGGGGCAAGTCGTCGCCCATATGGATACGGACGTGCTGAGTGCCCAGAGGGCCGAAGCCGAAGCGCAACTGGCGCAGGCGCTGAACGGCATCCAGATCGCGACCAGCCAGGTCGCGCAGCAGCAGAGCAACCGGGCGGCGGCTCTCGCCGGCGTCCGCCAGCGTGAGGCGGAGCTGAACGCGGCGCGCAAGCGGCTGGCGCGATCGGAAACGCTGGCGCGAGAAGGTGCGACCGCCGTGCAGGAACGGGATGACGATCAGGCCCGCGTCGAAGGCGCGGCGGCGGCAGTGGAGGCCGCTCGCGCCCAACTCGCGGCCGTCGACGCGGCGATCACGACGGCGCGCAACCAGGTGATCGGCGCGCGTTCGCAGGTCGATGCCGTGCGCGCCACCATCCAGCGGATCGAGGCCGATATCCGCGACAGCGACCTCAAGGCGCCGACGGCCGGCCGCGTGCAATATCGCGTCGCCCAGCCGGGCGAAGTCGTGGGTGGCGGCGGGCGCGTGCTCAACCTGGTCAATCTGGGCGACGTCTACATGACCTTCTTCCTGCCGGAAACGGTCGCGGGCAAGGTGGCGCTGGGCAGCGATGTACGCATCGTGCTCGATGCGCTTCCGGATCGTGCGATCCCTGCGAAAGTCAGCTTCGTTGCCGATGTGGCCCAGTTCACGCCCAAGACGGTGGAGACGCAAAGCGAGCGCCAGAAACTGATGTTCCGCGTGAAGGCGCAGATCGATCGCAAGTTGCTCGATCGCTATATCACCCAGGTCAAGACCGGCCTTCCGGGCATGGCCTATGTGCGGATCGATCCGAAATCCGAATGGCCCGCGAAACTGACCGTCAACGTGCCGCAATGACGGAAGCTGTCGCCCGCGTTTCGGGCGTGAGCCTGCATTACGGCAAGGTGCTGGCGCTCGATGATGTGAATCTTGAAATCCCCGCCGGGCGCATGGTGGCGATGATCGGCCCGGACGGCGTCGGCAAGTCCAGCCTGTTTTCCCTGATCGCGGGCGCGCGAGCCATCCAGGAGGGCCGGGTCGAGGTGCTGGGCGGCGACATGGCCGAGGCCCGCCACCGCAACGCCGTGTGTCCGCGCATCGCCTATATGCCGCAGGGGCTGGGCAAGAACCTCTATCCTACGCTCTCCATCGACGAAAATCTCGAATTCTTCGGGCGGTTGTTCGGGCAGGACGCGGCCGAACGCGAGCGCCGCATTGCCGACCTCACCGAAAGCACGGGCCTCGCGCCGTTCCGCAAGCGCCCGGCGGGCAAGCTTTCGGGCGGCATGAAGCAGAAGCTCGGCTTGTGCTGCGCGCTCATCCACGATCCCGATTTCCTGCTGCTGGATGAGCCGACAACCGGCGTCGATCCCATGTCGCGCGCGCAATTCTGGGATCTGATCGACCGCATCCGCGCGAACCGCCCGCACATGAGCGTGCTGGTCGCCACGGCCTATATGGAAGAGGCCGAACGCTTCGACTGGCTAATCGCGATGGACGCGGGAAAGGTGCTGGCCACCGGCACCGCAGCCGACTTCTATGCACGCACCGGCGAACAGTCGCTGGAACAGGCGTTTATCTCGATGCTTCCCGAGGAGCGCCGCCGCGGGCACAAGCCGGTGGAGATTCCGCCGCGCAGCGACGGCGGCGAGGCCGAGATCGCCATCGAGGCGCAGGGGCTCACCATGCGTTTCGGTGATTTCACGGCAGTCGATCATGTCGATTTTCGCATCGAGCGCGGCGAGATCTTTGGATTCCTCGGCTCCAACGGCTGCGGCAAGTCGACCACCATGAAGATGCTGACCGGCCTGCTGAAAGCCAGCGAAGGCCAGGCCTGGCTGTTCGGCCGCGAGGTCGAGAATGACGACATGGCGACGCGCCGGCGCGTTGGCTATATGAGCCAGGCCTTCTCGCTCTACTCGGAACTGACGGTCCGGCAGAACCTCGAGCTGCATGCCCAGCTCTTCCATGTTCCCGCCGGGGAAGTGCCGGCCCGCGTGAGGGAAATGGCGCAGCGGTTCGGCCTGGATGGCATCATGGATGCGTTGCCCGGCGCCTTGCCGCTGGGCCAGCGCCAGCGGCTCAGCCTAGCCGTCGCCATGATCCACAAGCCGGAAATGCTGATCCTGGATGAACCGACGTCCGGCGTCGATCCGATCGCGCGGGACCAGTTCTGGCAGATGATGATCGACCTGTCCCGGCGCGACAAGGTGACGATCTTCATTTCCACGCACTTCATGAACGAAGCGGAGCGGTGCGACCGCATATCGCTGATGCATGCGGGCAAGGTGCTGGTCAGCGACACCCCCGCCGCCATTGTCGAGAACCGCGGCGCGGCGGACCTGGAAGAAGCGTTCATCGCCTATCTTCAGGATGCGAGCGGCGAGACGCCGACAGAAAAGAGGGACGATCCGGTTCCTGCGGGCGCGCCTGCCGCGGCCGATCAGGACATTTCGGCTGCACCGGCCCGCTCCCCATGGTTCATGCGGCGCCGGATGATGAGCTATGCCCGGCGCGAAGGGCTGGAATTGCGCCGCGATCCCATCCGCGCCACCCTGGCCCTGCTGGGCAGCGTCATCCTGATGTTCATCATGGGCTATGGCATCAGCATGGACGTGGAGGACTTGCCGTTCGCCGTGCTGGACCGCGACGGCACGACCACCAGCGAGAACTACGTCCTCAACCTGGCCGGATCGCGCTATTTCATCGAACGGCCGCCGATCACCGACTATAGCCAGTTGGACCGGCGGATGCGCTCGGGCGAACTGAGCGTGGCCCTGGAGATTCCGCCCAATTTCGCGCGCGACCTGCGCCGGGGCGTGCCGGTGCAGATCGGTGTATGGGTCGATGGCGCCATGCCGCAGCGGGCCGAGACCGTGCAAGGCTATGTCCAGGCCCTGCATGCCCACTGGCTCAGTGAAATGGCCGTGCAGGAAACAGGTGCGCGGCCATCGATGGGTCTCGTCAATATCGAGCTGCGCTATCGTTACAATCCGGACGTGAAAAGCCTTGTAGCCATCGCGCCGGCCGTGATTCCGATGATGCTGCTCTTGTTCCCGGCGATGCTGACGGCTTTGAGCGTGGTGCGGGAAAAGGAGCTGGGTTCCATCGTCAATTTCTACGTGACGCCGATCAGCAAGGTGGAATTCCTGCTGGGCAAGCAGCTTCCCTATGTCGCGCTCGCCATGCTGAACTATGTCTTGCTGGTGTTCCTCGCCGTCACGATGTTCGGTGTGCCGTTGACGGGCAGTTTCCTCGCGATGACGCTGGGCGCTCTCTTCTATACGCTGTCGGCGACGGCCATCGGCCTGCTGTTCTCCATCTTCATGCGCAGCCAGATTGCCGCGATGTTCGCCACCGCCATCGGCACGATCCTGCCCGCCGTGCAGTTTTCCGGCCTGATCAACCCGGTGTCCTCGCTCGAGGGGGCGGGCGCGGTGATCGGATCG
The DNA here is from genome assembly GCA_964468045.1 of uncultured Caenibius sp. GTDB lineage: Bacteria > Pseudomonadota > Alphaproteobacteria > Sphingomonadales > Sphingomonadaceae > JAWKXU01. Next base: position 7,165 of record CAYXTO010000016.1, read on the forward strand.
ATATATCCCGCGACCTGGTTCGTCACCATCTGCCGCGGCGTCTTTTCCAAGGGGCTGGGCTTCGCCGACCTCTGGCCTGACCTTCTCGTGCTGTTCGCGACGTTTCCCGTCATCCTGGCGCTGTGTGTCGCGTTGCTGCGTAAGCAGGAGAGCTGATATGCGCCACGCGGCCAACATCTACCGGCTCGGCATCAAGGAACTGCGCAGCCTGTGGCGCGATCCGATGATGCTGTTCCTGATCCTCTATTCGTTCTCGGTGGGGATCTACGTCGCGGCAACCGCCATGCCGGAAACGCTGCACAAGGCGCCTATCGCGATCGTCGATGAAGACCAGTCGCAGCTTTCCAGCCGGATAACCGGCGCCTTTTATCCGCCGCACTTCACGCCCCCTTCGATCGTGGGACTGAACGAAGTGGACAAGGGGCTGGATGCCGGGCGCTATACGTTCGCTCTCGACATCCCGCCCGATTTTCAGCGAGACGTACTTGCGGGACGCCAACCCGGCTTGCAGCTCAACGTTGACGCTACGCGGATGAGCCAGGCTTTCACGGGCGGCGGCTACATCCAGCAGATCGTGCAGGGCGAAGTTGCCGAATTCATGAAAGGCACGCGTGCGAGCACGCCGGTCCCGGTCGAGCTGGCGCTGCGCGTGCGGTTCAATCCTACGCTGGCGCAAAGCTGGTTCGGCGCGGTCATGGAAATCATCAACAGCGTCACCATGCTGTCGATCGTGCTGACGGGCGCGGCCCTGATCCGCGAGCGCGAGCACGGCACGATCGAACACCTGCTAGTGATGCCGGTGACGCCGTTCGAGATCATGGCCAGCAAGGTCTGGGCCATGGGGCTCGTTGTCCTGGTCGCCTGCGCTTTCGCGCTTTTCGTGATGGTGGAAGGGGTACTGTCCGTTCCCGTCGAAGGGTCGATCGCGCTGTTCCTCGCCGGAGCGGGGCTGCACCTGTTCGCCACGACCTCCATCGGCATCTTCATGGGGACGATCGCGCGCTCCATGCCGCAGTTCGGCTTGTTGCTGATGCTGGTGCTGCTGCCGTTGCAGATGCTGTCCGGCGGTTCGACGCCGCGCGAAAGCATGCCGGAGTTCGTCCAGACGGTCATGTTGGCCGCGCCCACCACCCATTTCGTGAAGATGGCGCAGGCCATCCTTTACCGGGGCGCGGGCTTTGACGTGGTCTGGCCCCAGTTCCTGGCTATCATTGCTATCGGCGCGATCTTCTTCGCCATTGCGTTGGCGCGGTTCCGGCGAACCATCGGCACGATGGCGTGAGGAGGCAGTCGAATGTCAGAACACCAAATTGCGTGGGACATCGTAACGATGCTTCAGACTAACGATTGCCGAACGGTTCCGCGCAGGTTTCGCAGGAGAATAATACCGGCGGCGGTGTCGCGGATCCTGAGCCAGGTTTTCGAAACAGCGAATCCACGATTGCCCTAGCAGCCTCACGCGTCAGCCATAGCGCTGGCTGACGGCTGTGAATGCCCCCTATCTCCCATAGGTATCACAACGGCTTCTTCTGGCACGTTTGCCGGTGCACGGCCAACACAACCCAAGGAGATGGCATGAATGACTGGTGATCGGCCTTGGTGCTCGGCGTCGTGGTGTTTGCTATGGTGTTGGGCGAGGCGGATAGGTTGCAGGCTGGATTGTCATCTTAGGGCTTTTGACCCTGTCAAGGAGATTACCCGCCGCCTGCCGCTGAACGACCAGCTTGAGGCCCGACTTGCGTCGGTGACCTCGTATAGGAGTTTGGCCGGGCCGTTCACACCCGCCCTTTGCCTGGGTGGGTTCCGCCTCACCCAACGAGCGGGAGAATAGCCATGTCTTATATCGGAGTCGACCTTCATCAAAACAGCATCACGGTGTGCCGGCGCGAGGCGGACGGCACGGAAGCTTTCGAGACCTTGACCCTGTCGCCTGGCGATATGGATCGCTTTTGCGGCAGCCTCGACGCCGATGACGAAGTGGCGATCGAGGCGACCGGCAACAGCGCCTGGTTCCGCGACCAGATCCTGCCCTGTGTGGGCCGGGTGGTGGTGGTCAACCCCAGTCAGTTCAAGGTGATCAGGAAGTCGGTAAAGAAGACCGATAAGAACGACGCAGCGGCGCTCGCGCTGTTCCTGGAGAAGGACATGCTGCCCGAAACGCGGGTGAAGACGAGCGCCGAGAACGAACTGGCTTCGCTGGCGCACACCCGCGATCTGCTGGTCAAGCAGCGCACCCGGCTCTTGAACAAGATCCACGCGCTGCATGTCGGCAAGGGGCTCAAGCTGAAAAAGGAAAGCCTCGGCTCGAAGCGGGGGCTCGCCGCGATCGACATGGCGCTGTTCTCGCCTTGCGAACAGGTCGAGATCACGGTGCTGCGCGAGACCGCGCTGTCCCTGACTGCAAGCCTCAAGCAGCTCGACACCGAGATCGAAAAGCACGCCTCGGCGCTCACCGGCTATGAGGGGATCGTCTCGATCAAGGGGGTGGGCCCACGCTCAGCCGCCGTTCTGCTCGCGGCTATCGGTAACGTCCATGACTTCGAAAGCGCCGACAAGCTCGCCGCCTACTTCGGCATGGTGCCGCGCGTTGCCCAGTCGAACGAGACCGACCACCGCGGCCGGATCACCAAGCGCGGCAACAAGCTGGCGCGCACCACCCTCGTCCAGTGCAGCCTCGTCGCCACGCGCTACTCGCCATACCTCAAGAACTTCCACGAGCGCATCCGCCAGCGGCGCGGCACCGGAAAGGCCATAATCGCCACCGCCCGAAAGCTGCTCTCCATCATCTACGATACCCTGAAAAACGGATGGGTGTTCAGTGACTTCACAACCTTCAGCCGCAGTGAACCAACACTTGCTGCTGGACAATCATCATAGGAGGATGCCATGTATGTCAATGCCAGAATGCGTGAGACACTCTCACGCTTCAATGCCGCTTCTTCAATGGAAGCGCTGCTCGCCGCCTTAGCTGATGCCGCCACGAAAATGGGCTTCCCCTATGTCGCGATGATCCAACATGGCGGCCTCCCACGCTTGGTCGAACGGGCGCTGGTTATTACCAACTATCCGGCGGAGTTCGTGCGTTTCTACACCGAGAGCCACGCGTACGTCATCGATCCAGTCTATGAGGTGAGCCAGTTGCTGGACCGCCCGTTCAGCTGGGACGAGATTCCCGGTTATGTCGATCTCACAGGCACACAATCAGCCCTGTTCGAAGAAGCGCGGCTGCATGGTCTCGTCCACGGTGTCACCGTGCCGCTCCACATACCGAGCGAATCCCATGCGTCTTGCACTTTCGCACGCGCGGAGCCGATCATGGCTTCGCCATCGCTACTGACGACGCTCCACATCGTCGCTGCCTTCGGGTTCAAGGCGGGCCTCAGACTACATCATGCCTCGCGCGGACATGACGTACCCAGGCTCACGCGCCGCGAAGCTCAATGCACGGCATTGGTCGCCGTCGGCAAGAGCGATTGGGAGATCAGCCAGATACTCGGTCTGAGCGAGACCTCGGTGCGCTATTTCGTCTCCCACGCAAAGCAGCGTTACGGCGTCTACAAGCGCTCAGAGCTTGTCGCCAGGGCGCTCATCGACGCGCAGATCCTTCGAAACGACCAAGGGATCATTGAGGCTGGACCCCGCCGCCCGCGCCACAGGGCGAAACGGCGCAGTCCTTGACAGTCCTGTCGGTGTCGCCGTGTTGCGCATCCCGTCAATTGGCCCGCGAATCGCCATGCCTAGGGCGGATAAGTGTATTGACCTACGGTCGCACGATCCAGTTTGCCGAGCTCTGATAATGCCAAGCAAGGCTTAGCCAATTTCGAAATTAATAAACTCGACAGTAGTTTCCCAATCTGTCAAAATGCATAGCATGGCTTCGCAAACATTAGGAAAATTAAACCGGCTGCAACGGGATCTCCCAGAGAGCCTGCTGGTCGACGCGGCATGGATGGAAGCCCATGGTTACTCATCATCGCTGCGGAGCCAATATGTTCGCGCGGGATGGCTCGATAGCCCGACCCGGCGCGTCTATCGCCGCTCGCGTGGACCGCTCACCTGGGAACAGGCCGTTATCTCACTGCAATCCCTGTTGGACCTGCCTTTGACAGTTGGCGGGCGCACAGCGCTCGAACAGCAGGGCTACGCTCATTATCTCTCCATAACGGTGCGCGAAGTCCATCTCTATGGGCCAAGCCGGCCGCCGACATGGCTCGACAGCCTGCCACTCGATGTCTCGTTCCGCTGGCATAACAGCCTCCGGCTGTTTCCAGTCGACGGCGAGATTCCTCCCGAGCCTGCGCCCCGGATGTCCAGCACCGCCGGCACGACCTTGCCGATCCGCTGTTCGAGCAAGGAACGCGCCGTTCTCGAACTGCTCGATGAGCTTCCCCATGAGAGCTTCCATCAGGTCGACATGCTGATGGAAGGAATGAGCGACCTCAGCCCACGTCGCCTTCAGACACTTCTTGAGGCGTGCGCGAGCGTAAAAGTGAAGCGTCTCTTCCTCTTCTTCGCGGATCGCCATGGCCATGCCTGGCGTTCGAAGCTCGATGTTTCCCGCCTGGATCTCGGATCGGGCAAACGCGTCCTGGTCAAAGGAGGGAAGCTCGACCGGCGCTACAACATCACCGTGCCCTCCGACCTGGCGGGAGAATAGCTGTATGGCGTTTCTCGACGGCTACCGGAGACAGGTCGCTCTTCTTCTGCGTGTTATGCCTCACGTCGCGAAGGAGGATATCTTCGCGCTGAAAGGCGGAACAGCGATCAATCTGTTCGTGCGTGACCTGCCGCGACTTTCGGTGGACATCGACCTCACCTATCTGCCGATCGAGGACCGCGCGACCTCGCTCGCCACGATCGATGCGGCGATGCTGCGGATCAAGGAACGCATCGAGGAAGGACTGGTCGGAGCCAGGATTCATGCGTCGCGTTCCGCTGACGAAAAAATCGTCACCAAGCTCATCGTTCGTGCGGATGATGTGCAGATCAAGATCGAGGTCACGCCAGTGTTGCGCGGGACGGTCTATGATCCCGTCGTTATGGGTGTCGTTCCCGCAGTCGAGGACGCCTTTGGTTTTGCTGAGATTCAGGTGGTGTCCTTCGCCGATCTCTATGCGGGAAAAATCGTGGCGGCGCTCGACCGGCAGCACCCTCGCGACCTCTTCGACGTCCGCGACTTGCTGGCGAACGAAGGCGTCACAGACGATTTGCGACGTGCATTTCTCGTCTACCTCGCCAGCCATAATCGCCCGATGGCCGAGGTTCTCGCTCCCGCCCGTAAACCGCTCGCCGAGGAGTTCGAGCGCGGTTTCGTCGGAATGACTCACCAGCCGATCACTCTGGCGGAACTGGAATCAGCGCGTGAAGACATCATCGCGCGCATGGTTGCCGGGATGCCTGACACTCATCGGCAATTCCTTGTCGGCTTCAAGCGTGGTGAACCGGACTGGGCGCTTGCGGGCATTGATGAGGCGAGGCGACTGCCCGCGGTCTTGTGGAAGCAACGTAACCTGGACCGGTTGGACCCTGGCAAGAGGCAGGAGCTTGTTGCCGCGTTGGAGAAGCAATTGCTGCCGGGATAGGTCAGGCGCCCCTCCGACGCCTGCAGGTCAGCCTGTTTGCGGCGAGCAGCGCGGAAGGGTGGTGGTTAGGTGAAGTGCGGGAGCAGCGAGGAAAGGGTGGAGGTGATGGGAGAGGGAGCCGCTCGCGTTTGGGACCAGCAGGTACATTGAAGGCTTACGGTTCGACATGGATTTTGGCGGAATGGCCGGGCAATGTCTTTCCGCTAGCGCTGCCTATATTCTTGGTGATGCAGGCGCGCGAACATAGCGCACAGCGTGGTCGAGGCGCTCCGCCGCGTCGGCCTCGCTGATGCGGAGGCGGCGTGCGATCTGGCCAACGGTAAAGCCGTCATTGCGATGAAGGAACAAGGCCCGCATGGTCAGGTGCGGTAGATCGGTAAAAACAGAATCCCATACCTCGCCTTCTTCCCCCATCTTGCCCGACGACCCCATGACCCTCTCAATCACATCGTGGAGATCGGCAGCAGCGGGTTCCTGCAAGGCGTATAGGATCGCCAAGGACTGCTCCATCATTTCCAGCGCTTGTTCTTTCAATTCGTCGTTGCCCGGCTCGTTACCGCTCCCCATGCTCTCACCTCCTTCTTAGTTGCAGAGGAGCATGACAGAAATCGCGGGATTTTCATCAACAACAACCCCCAACTTGGATATTGTTGTGCGCTGGCTTTTTGCGCGAAGGTGCCATGCGCTATTTTATGATTTCCGAGCCGTTAGCCGGACTTCAGATTTTGAAAACATCATGACTGCCAGCCTTACAGGTCGCGCCGCCGCTCGCATCAGCGGAGGTGCCGAGAATGGGGTTGCCCGGGGATGGAGATGCTCGAGATATGGAAAATGCACGGTCTCGTGCCGACCTTGTAAGTCATATGCCCAGCAGAAGCGGCTGAGACGCAGTCCGTGTTGGACACCGCAAAAGCTGTCCCAACCGCGACATTTACCGGAACTGGCAAGAACGACCGTCATGCATTGACATTGGTGACGGTTATTGCGGCGGCGCCAATACCCTCTCTCTGGAATTGACGCCGCCACATCGATCCCTGTTCGCAAAGATGGGTCAATGCCGATAGATTAGAAGCGTTGTTCCCAATCGGTTTCCAGATCGAGCCGATTCACAAATGATGGAACACCGACAGAATTCTGCTATAGTCCTCCAGTGAGGATATAGCGATGAACAACGCCGCCCATATTCAAGCGCCCGAACCGGCATCGCCTCGGCTGAAACCGTCCGATTGGCTCTGGCGTCCGTGGTACGCGAAGCTGTGGTGGTCGGCAATTCCGGTCTGGTGGATTGGCATGGCTACATCGACCAGGATCGCGCCGCTTGAGGCGTTCTACGACAGTGCGGCGGCCGGTTTTCTCAACCTCCTGTTCTTTCCGATGACGGCACTCATGGTGCTTGGACTCGGCTATGTGCAGCAGTGGGTGGCCGGGTTTTCATCGACGGGCGAGGGTACGCCTGTGTCCGATGAAGCGGTGGCCAGAACCTCCAAAAGAATGTGGGAGGAACATGAGCGAGGAATGGAAGACCTTCGTGCTGGCACCGATATATTCGATCCACGGTCGGGAGGTCTCTACATCGGCAACCCGCTGAGCCTTCAGCACCCTAGTCGGTTCTTCAAGCACTAACGATTCTTGAAGCTGCTGTCGCCATCGCCGGGGCTGCCATCCACGTCCGTAGAAAATCTACCGCTCTTCAGGACGGAGTTCTGTTCGACCGAAGTCAGGGGCCCGGTAATGTCGAAAGTTGCCCGGCCGGAATCCGCATCATGGAGATATCGGTTGCGTATGCCATCCGGGCCAAGAATCCGGTCCGACAGTTCACGCGAGAAGGTCGCCGCCGGGTCGCTCGAGCGCGCGGCTTCGCGCTCGGCGGCGGCAATCGCTTCGCGCACGTCGTAGTTGACGATGTCAATCGACGACTGTGCTGTCTCGTTGCTGATTCCGACGTCACGACTTTCAAAACCAAGACTGGCGCCCACTCGACCTGAGGTCGACGTGGTCTTCTGTGGCGACTGCGCTTGGCCCGCTTGCTTGCCTTTCTCTGCAGGCTGCCCGCGACCGCCTATCGCCTCCGATTCATCGACCCCAACCGAGCCTCCGAGTTGAGCGCCGACGCTTGTACCGATCGTGACATTATCCTGCGCGGATCGCGAGAGCCCGCGCTGCCACCCGGTCTGCGCGATGATCGCCTGCACGTCGCGCGTAAGCGTATCGGCCACCTGCGGGTTCAGACGCCAGTTGCCATGACGGTCCATCTCGAACCCGCCCTTGAGCCAGTTCTGCATCATCGCCTGGCCCTGTTCGCCGCTGCTGAGGAAATGCTCGATCGTGTCGGGCCCGGCCTGTTTCCCTGCCTCGAACCGCGTAGAGGTATCGTTGCGGGCCGATTGCTGGAACCCGACCGAGCTGGAGACGAGAAGATCGTTGTCGGCGAACGAGAACCTTGCCCGCCCGCCATTGGCGACCGCGCCCAATTGGCTCTCGTTGATGAGCCCGCCGCGCCACATCTGCGCCGCCGTCTCCGGGGTGAGATTGAGGCTCAGATCGCCATTCTGCGCCATGGCGATCTGCCGCTTCGACATGTCGACACCATGATCGGCCAGCAGCTTCTGCATGCGCGTCAGGCGCTCATTATCGATGATCCGCGTCATCCGTTCGTTGCGAGCGCGGTCAGCGATCCCGGCCGCACCACCTTCGGCCATGTCGACCTGATTGCCGGCGCCCTGCGACAGCGTGCGGATGAAGCTGTCGAGATGTGCGGCCTGGCGCACCGACATGCCCGCGGCGGCCGCGCCTTCCGCGAACCCGGCATTGTCGGCCTGTCGCCGCTGCTCCCCGATCCGGGCGGCCGAGCGCGTACCGTCGTGACCGACCTCACGCTGCGCGTCGAGCTTGCCCGACCGCTCCGCAAAATCGAAGCCCGCTGCCTCGCGGGTGCGGCCATAGACGCTGGCGCCCTCGCGCGCGGCCTCGACGGTCGCACCGTCGGCGGTGCCGACCTGCACGGCGGCATTGTAGGTTTCGAGCGCCCGCATGACCTGCGCCTCGTTGCGGCCGGTTGCGCGGGAGAGTTGGGAAATGGCTGTCGACCGAGCCTCTCCGGATAGCGCATTGATAAAGGCGATGCGGCGGGAGGTTTCCTGGACTGAGAGGCCGAGCATGGAGGCGGCGTTGCGCTGGCCCTCATTGCTGCCGGTCCTATGCGCCTGCTCGGTCGCGACATTGCCGCGCTCGATCCGCCTTACATTGTCGCCAGCAAAATCGCGCCGGCCTTCCATCGCGCCGACTTGAATCTGCGCGCCGGTAAGATCGTTGCGCAGCATCTGCTCCTGGTCGAAGGTATTGGCGATCAGTTTGGCGAAGGTCGGATCAGCCGACGCTTGGGCGATCACCGTCGAGGCTTTGAGCGCGGCATCCTTTTGGTCGTAGCCGTTCCTCTCAAAATGCCGCTGGGCTCCGGACAGCATCATGTCATAGGCGCGCGTATCCCCGAACGCCTTCCACTGGACCATCTTCTGCGTGAAGGCCGCGAACGAACGTTCCCCGGATTGCCCCTCGCCAAAATAGCCGGTGCCAAGGCTGCGGAGCGCATCCTTCTCGGCAAAATTATGGATCGCACTGGTCGCGGCATTGTCGCGCACGGCGCGCACGGTCGCGGGATCGGTGAGGCTGCGGCCGGTGAGGGCAGGGGAGAGCCCGCCCAGTTCGCGTGCCGCATCGAGCTTGCCCATGCCGAATGCGGCCGTCCCGCTGGCGCCGCCGCCATGTTCGCCGAGCACGCTGCTCGCGGCACCGAACGCACGGGTTGCGCCGAAGGCCGAGCGCTCCCCGAAATCCCCGAAGTTCGAAGCCGCGCCCCGCCGCGCCATGGTGCCCGCTGCTCCCGCCTGCGCCTCGAGCGCGCCGGCATAGCCTTCGCTGGTGGCAAGCGGTGCGGCGGCTGCCGTGCCCTGACCCTGCACACCGAGCGCGCCGGATGTGAACGAGGTGAACACATTACCGGAGAACCGGAAAACCGTGAAGACGAACGCCCCCGCAAGACCCGCGGACGCGGTGCGGAAACTCCCGAAGATGGCGAGCGCCTTCATCGCGGACGACGGCGCCAGCATCCAGGCATTGGCCGCGACATGGTTGGCGCGCATCTCGGCCAGCACATCGGTCGCGCGGCCGAGCGTCAGCTGATAGATCCCGGCGTCGATCACGCCCCAGAGCGCCACGAAGACGAACAGGCCGAGGGCGAAGGAAGCCACGCGCAGATTGATCGGGGTGAGGATGAACAGCAGCGCGACGGGCATCATGAAGAGCATGATCCCGAAGACCGTCGCCCGGATCGTGGGCATCCACTCGTTGGCCGTCGACATGGTGGCCAGGCCTGACGAGACGACAGCGCGATTGGCCATGACACGCGCCGCCGTTGCAGGACTGTCCTCGAACAGCACATCGCCCACCGTGCTGCCGAGCATCACATTGGTCAGGAACTGCTGGAGCGAGAGCGGCGTATCCATCATCATCTGGCCAAGTTCGCCGATGTTGGAGCGGCAGCGCTGAAGCTGGGTCGCATTGCCGATGTCGTAGCCGGTGCGGGTGCAGACCTGCGCGACATAATTGTCGAACAGCGCAGGTTCGGAGAGGCGTGTCGAGATATGTTCCCACGCCTCGTTGCAGCTCACCGTCGTGCCGCCCTTGTCGGTGGACGTGAACACCGTGCTGAAGGTCGCCGGCCCCGCCATCGCGGCAAAGGCGGCAGGAAGATCGGTCGCCGTGCGGAACAGCTGATCGTCGTCGACGCCATAGGCGGGCGAGACCCGCGCGACCGGATAGCATTGCCGGACATAGTCCTTGATCGTCGCGTCAAGGAACGTGTCGGTCATCGGGCCGCGCGGGCTCGCTGCATTGAGGAACAGGTCGAAACTGTGCCCGCCCGCCCCGAACTCAAGCTTGGCATGGGGATCGGTGGTGTTGTCGTCGATCACTTCCGCGAGCGCGCGCTCCATCATGTTGGTCATGCCCGCGACCAGCACGATGAGGTTCGGCACGTCGCCGACCGGCTGATAGGCGTTGCGGACGCGGTCGTAGACATGGACCGTGCCCGTCGTCGCGACCAGGCCGACGAACAGGCCGACGCCGATCAGCATCTGGAACCCGAAGGCGACGATGCCCATGCCTTGCCCGCGGATGCTGGCGAGCAGGACGCCGAGCGCGATGCCCACCACCGCGACGATCAGCACCAATGTCTCGTAACGCGAATCCCCGAAGATCATCGAGACGAGGCGGAAGGCGTCCACCGTCTCCGCAAAGCCGTCATAGGTGTGGAAACTCGCATCGATCGCCAGCGCGGGACTGGCCGAGAAGAGAGCGATCAGGACCGAGATCGCGCGAACTAAGCGGTGCATGACGCGGCCCTCCGTCAGCGGTTGCGGTTGGCGGCGGCGCCGGCGGCGTCGCGCGCATCACGGTCGCGCTGGCGCACGACCCCGGCATAGTTGGCCGAGAGGTTCGCCTGGTTGAGGGCGGCCATGTAGGACTGGCGCATCTGCGCGCGCTGGCGCAGCACCTCGTCGCGTAGCCCGCTCAATTGCTCAATGCCCTTGGCGAGGATGCGGGTCTGGCAGATCCGGGCGCTGCCGGCATCGGCCGCGCCGGCGGCGGTCACGCCACGTTCGGCATTGGACACGGCAAAATCTATGCTACGCGTGAGGTCGTTGAGCATCTGGTATGCGAGCGTCAACGCGACCAGTTCGTCGGTATCGCCGATCACGCTCTCGACCAGCCCCTGGCGCACGCCCCATTCCAGAAGACGATAGACGGGGAGGGTGCGCACATTGGCGACGAACTGGCGTTCCTCCGCCGTCAGCGCGGCGCGCGTGCGGATCTTGATCGCGATCGACTCCATCCGGCCGCGCGCGAGCACCAGCGCGCCCTTGCCGCTGCCGTCGGTCGAGCAGTCGGCCGAGGTCGGCGGCACCGCGATCGCGCGGGTCTGGACCTTGCCGGTCAGGAAATCATCGACGCTCTCGGTGTCCTGCCGCGCGCAGGCGGGGATAGCCGTGAACAGCGGTACCTTGTCCGCCGGGTCCCAGCGCATATAGACGTCGCCGACGCGGGCGCGCATGACGCCGGCCCAGTCGGACGCGCCGACACGCGCGGCGGCATGGGCGAGGAGCGAGCCGGTCTTGAAGATGTCGGTGACCTCGGCCGGGCAGTTTTCCAGCGCGTCGCGCAGATCCTCGGTCGGATTGCCCTGGTTCGCCTGAATCTTTTCGCGGCTCTGCTGATAGCTCTTGGAGAAGCCCTCGCGGACGCTCTTGTAGCCGGTCATCTCTTCGATGATGCCCGACATATTGTCGTCGCCCCGGGCGATCTGGACCATGCGGTTGGCGAGCCGGCAATCGTTGACCTGGATCGAGTTGAGGAAGTTGGTCGCCGCCTCCATCTTCGAGATGATGTTGCCCATTTTTTCATCGAGGGTTTCCAGCAGGTACTGGAAAGCGACCGCCGGGGCGGCCTGAAGGATGCTTTCGAGCTTCTGGACGAGATAGTCGGGATCGAGGAACGACATGCCGCCCAAAAACATGTCGATTCCCCCGCAGCCCGCGCGGACCTTGGGCAGCGTGACCGACATGAGATAGTCGTTATGGACATCGATCCGGCCCGACATGCCGCCCGCGGTGATATAGCCGCGGGTCTGGTCCTCGAACGAGCCGGGGCTGGTATAGGTCACATTGTCGAACCAGCTTTCGGCCCAGCTTTGCGCACAAGCCGGTGTGGCGAAGGCAACGCAAGCCAGCAGGGGCAAGGCGAGCAGGGTCAGGCGGCGGCGCGGGTTTGCCATGGCGGGCAGCTTTCGTTTGCGCGGGCAAGGGTCTGGCTCCCCATGTCAGTTCCTTGCTCGGTTGGAGGATGGAGGCGTGGGCGCGGCCACGATTCCGGTGAACTTCGCCATGCCGCGCACGCCGACAGCGGGCTTCACCCCGGTCAGCATCTTGGCGGCGAGGTAGAGATTGCGCGCGAGGTTGGGCGCGTGATCGGTGCCGATCGCGACGGGAATGATGCGATTGGAATCGGCGACAGGGCGGACCCAGGCGACCGGATGCCCGACCCATGGCAGACCGAGGCGCCCGGAGCGCAGCATCGCTTCCTGGCTGCCGATCGTGCGGACCTTCCAGCCATAGCGTTGCCCCAATGTGCCGAGCCGCGCCCAGAGATCGGCGCAGGGGATGCAGCCGGGCGCCGTGCTCATCTCGACGATGAACGCGGGGGCCTGGCCTTTCATGGTTTCGGCGAAGTCGGGCGGCCAGTCGCGCGTCACCGGAACGCGGGCGAGCCATTGGCGCATCTTCGCGTCGGTGGCGACCGGGTGGATCGCCGCGCGCATCGCCTGTTCGTGCGTCGGCGCCTGCGCGTGCGCGGATCCATTGGCCATGAGCATCGCCGTAAGCAGGATGGGGGCAAAGCGGATCATGGCCGGGGTCCCATCCGAACGTCCACCAGATCGCCGCCCAGGACGCGCGGATCGGTGGCGGAGACCGGGCCGTTGGCGAGCGCGTCGAAGAACCCGTCTTCCTCGCCCGCGCCGGTCAGGAACTGTTCGGGCCGGATATCGCCCGCGAGCAGCCGGACCGCCTGGTAGGCCATCTGGATGAGGTTGGGATAGGCCTCGACCCCGCTGGCGATCACCATGCGCTGCTGGCTGCCCCGCCGGATCACCATCGTCGTGGGCGTGACCTCGACCCCGAAGCGCTGCGCGAGTTCCGGCTTGCGGTCGATGTCCTGAAGTGTGACCTGCCAGCCCATCTCGTCCTGGAAGCGCTGGACGATCGGCCACTGGACGCGGCAGTAGCCGCAGGTCGAACGCGAGAACATGACCAGCGCGAATTCATTGGCGCGGCTACGCAGATACTGGCGGCGGACCTGATCCTTCTGAGCGGAGAGTTGGTCACGCGCCTCGCCGACCATCGGATTGGCGGACTTGGCGTTGAGTTCGGGATTTTGCAGCATGGCGATCTGCGTGACACCGGCGAAGGCTCGGGCCTTGCGCCGGGCGAAGTCCTGCAGACGCCAGAAATCCGCGACCGCATCGACGGTGAGCACGGTCGCCGCGTAGTCGCGCTGTTCCTCGATCAGCTTCCTGATCTTCGGCGGCGTCCAGGTGGCCAGTTCGACCATCGGCGGGATCACCGGCTTTTTGAGAGCGTCGGGATCGGCATCCTCTTCCGTGGGTTTGGGCGGCGCCTGATACCACCAGTAGCCGGTGCGTTGCTCGCCGGTCTGCGCATGGACAGGCAGGATCGGCAGGAGCACCGCCACGATGAGGAGGGCGAGGCGGATCACAGCAGCTTCTCCATGCGCTTCAGCCGCTCGATCTCGACCGGGCCGTAGTAGCGGCTGTCGAACCCGCTGGCGTGCGACGAGCCGACATAGATCATGCCCGGCGGGATCGTTCCGATCATCGGACGCCAATGGTCGAGCTTCTGCCCATTGTGCCCATAAGGCTTGCTGATCCCGAGCAGCTTGCCGTTGCAATAGTACCAGCCATCCCATTCGCCGGGATGTATGGGGCCAGATGCAGACGACGGCTTCTCGATCCAGTCGATGCGGTCGCCCGGCAGGCACAGCGCCATCTTGGTAACATCGACCGGCTTGGGACCGGCGAGCGGATGCGACAGGGTAAACGATACGAAATCGCCGCGATGGATCGGCCCCGGCGCCTTGCGGACGAGCCAGGCGTCGATCGACGGGCTCATCACGATCGTCGCCTGGGGAATGGCCCACCACGTCAGCAGGCCCACCGGCAGGACGATGCCGAACGCCTTCCACAACTGTTCGGGTCGGGGTGGCTGGCCGAGCCCCGAACTGCCGAGCGCGACCGCGGCCTTGAGCGGCAGCAGCTTCAGTTCGGCCCAGCCGGATCTAGCGGCCCTGAAGGCGAGTCTGAGCATCGCGCACCTCCTGCTTGCCGCCGAGGCGGGCATATTCTTCGAGCAATCCTGAAAGTGCGGCGTCGCCGTAGATGACATGCGCGGCGCGCGGGGCATCATCCTCGCGCTCGCAATAGGGCAGCGCCGGATCGCCGGGCACCATGGCGAGTGCGGGGACGCGGGTGACGCCGTGCTGGCGGAAAATGAGCGGATCGACGATCAACTGCACGTCGCGCATCGCGCAGGCCGGGCCTTCGCATCCCGGATCATGGCGCAGGATTTCCGCGGAGAGTTTCGCCATCGGCGCGACCTTCGTGAGCCCGCCGGGCATCCCGCGAAAGGCCAGCACGCCGCCGACCCGTTCGAGCTGCCCGGCATAGATGCGCAATGTCGTCACCGGCATCGAGGACGAGACGAACAGCACCGGCACCCAGCCTTTGGTTTCGGGAGGCGTGGTGATGCCGGCTACGGCCTGCATGTCGGGCGCATCGAGACCGAGCGCCTGGCCGAGCCGTCTGGCCATGGCGTCGTGCTCGGCGGCCATGGCCTCCTTGCCGTTGTCGAGCGCGGTTCGCGCCCGCGCATCCATCGCCGGCGACGGAGCGCGCTTGCGCAGCCCCTCGAAAGCGCGGCGGCGGGTCTCGTCCGATGGCGTCGGCAGCGCGGTCGGACCGCGCATTTCCGCTTCGGCCTTGCGCGCGGCGGTGGCGCGTTCGAGCCGGTCCATCGCCGTGTCGCCTTGCTCTTGCGCGCGCTCCCTCGCGCTTACCGGCGGAGCGGTGTCCTGCGCTGGCGCGGAGGTGGAGAGGAAAGCGATACCGGCCAGCGCGAGCGAGACGCGCGCGTTATTGGCCGATGACCTGCATATAGGCATCGATCTTGTCCTTCATGTCGATCTGGATGTCGGCCTGGGCGCGGGCCTCGATTTCGGAATAATATTCGGAGAGGTCCATCTTGCTGAAATCCAGCGCCTGGAATTCCTCGGGGGTGAATCCGCGGCAATAGGGGTTCTTCGGCGTGCCCCAGCCAAGGCCGTTGAAGCTCTTGAGCTGCGGGCGACCCTGTTCCTGGATGATGCGGCCAAGCTTGGTGTTGAAGCAGCAGTGGCCCTTGGATTTCTGCACGCAGATGCCGAGGATCTTCGAGGAGCAATACGTCCCGACCTCGTGGCACATGCCCGACCCGCGCAGCATGCCCACTTCCATGTCCTGCTGGTCACAGCCGGACAGGAGGAAATCCATCATGAAATTGATCGCGAGACTGATGGCGATCGAGGTCGGATCGATCCCGGCGATGATCGCGTTCGCGCCGGAGCTCGCGGCCTGGCCGGCGGTCGCGCCCGCCTTGAACGCGCCATAGGCGGCCTTCATGCCGGTGAAGACGCCTTTCGCCACCGCGATCTTAGTGCCGATCGACGAGATGGACGAGCCCATCCCGTCCTTGACGATCTTGCCTTTGTCCTTGCAGCAGTTCGAGAAGGTGGTCTTGAGACCCGCTGGGCGGCAGCGCACCGCGCGTCCCGCGAATATCTCGATATTGCCGAGGCAATGCCCTTCGGCATCGACTTCGCCATCGGCAGGCGCGCCGGGATCGTCGACGATGGGATCGTCCTCAATTCCGGTGCCGTCGCTGCCGGTGCAGGCATTGGGCGAGCACATCGGCGTGCCGCCGCCGACCGGCGTCAGGCATGAGTGCTGGCTGCCGAGCGGGCAGCTATACGCGCCCTCGGCATCGGCCACGCACATCACTTGCTGGATCGGGCAGAGCCATTCTTCATCCGCCATGATCGTGCAGTTCGCGACCTCGCCAGGATCACCGGCATCGCCGTTGCCATCGAGATCGACCGCGCAGACCGGGAGCGTTTGCGCTTGCGCTGGCGTGACATGCCCCGCGAGCAGCAAGCCGTACAGGCCGAGCGCAAGCAGCTGTGCGCGCTTCCGCCAGGGAAGGAGGCGCCCGATCATCGGACTTCCCCCGTGCAGACCATGTCGGCCCCACCGAGGCGGACGGTCTGCATCATGACGACGGCTTCGGGAAAATCGTCGAGGCAGCCGCAGGCCGAGACGATTTCCTCGCCCGGACCCACAGGGCAGACATCGCCGCCGCCTGCCGCCGTGCAGGCATGGTAGAAGGTGTCCCACCCGACAGGCGCATTCTGTTTCGTGCCGACCACTCCGTCGAGGGTAGCCGCCGTATTGCGCGCGGGCGCGCGGGTCTTGCAGACCGGCTCGCAGGCCGGAACCGAGCCGCGATCGGGCAGCGCGAAGGGCCGTGACGCGGTGGCATAACCCCCGTCCGAGGTCCTCGTCCGGTCGGCCAGCATGGTCTCGGTCGAATGGTCGATGATATAGGCGCCGCGGCTCAGATCAGGTTCCGGCATCGATCCGGTATCGACGGTACAACGATAACGGCGCTGACGCTCGAACCATGGCCGCGCGAGACGGAGCGAGCAGGCGCCGCTCTCGAACAGGCGTGCCTGGGGGAGGGGTGTAAGGCCGGTGCCGACGCCGTTGCGGAACGTCTCGACGCCATCGACGCTTTCGTCATGAAGCGCGCAATTGACGTCGCCGGCATAGCCCGCGCACAGGTCGACGATCCGCTCGGTCGGGTTGCAACTGAGGTCGAGCATTGCATCGAACTGCGCGAAGGCCTCTCCTTCACCGCCGACCGCGATGCGCATGGAAATGACATGCTCGCCGCGGGTCAGCCACGGCTTGAGGTCGAGATTGGGATAGGCATGCCAGGTCCGTTTCCGCTCGCACTTGCCGGGCGGCAGGCCGGTCCCGGTCCAGTTCGCCGGATTGGACAGCACGAGCTCGCCGTCGATGCGAAGCTGGAGCCAGTCGTCGAAGAAATAGTGCGAGAGCCGGAACTGCGCGAGGCGATCGGGATCATCGATCCGCAGCCGCATGGAAAACTCGAAGATGCGGCAGCTCCCGCCTCGCAGGCTGTCGTCGCGCGGCGAGCCCATCTGCAATGTGAGCTGATCGGGTGCGGGCGCATAGATCGCATAGGCGCCGCCGAGATGCGCGATCACATCGTCCGCCTTGACGGCGTTCAACGACACCTCCCGCGTGATCGTGCAGGACCGGATCTGCTCGGCCTTGCCGACGCCGGCGGGCGAGCCCTTGAGCGCCTGGAAGATGCTGTTCGATGCGGCGACGCTCGCGGCATCGCCCTGGATCGTGGCGGGACTGGCGCGATAGGCCGTCTGCGGGAGCGCGGGGTTGGGCGAGCAGGCCGTGCTTTGGGCGCCAGTGTAACGGATGGCCGGGCCGTCGATCACCGCCTGCGCGACGCCGACGCGCGGATCGGCCGTGGTGAGCGCGCCGATGACGCCGCCGCCCAGGTCTTTCAGCACCGAGGCCATATTGCCCCAGACGAGGTTGCTGCCGCAGCTGTTGTTGATGCAGTAGCAACCGGCGAGATCGGTCAGGTCGACTTGCGCGAGCTTGAGATCGCCGCCTGACGCAACATCCCATTTGAAGCTCTTGCACTGGTTCCAGGTGCCCGGCTGACAGGAGACGACGCCATTGGCGCAAATGCCCGATACCGGCACCGGCAGGGTCAATGTCTGGTCGACCGTGCCGTCGAGATCCTTGTCGCGCGATATCCGCAGCGTGCCGATATCGCCGGTCGCCGCCGGCTGCGCGATCAGTTCGAGCAGCGTCGCCGTCTTCTGGCACGCTATATTGGGGTTGAACGTCCGGCTGTTGTCGACTGTCGAGATCGGTTGTCCGGCAAGCCCCGGCGTCAGATAATTCTGCTGGATCGCATCGCTGTCCGAGGTCTTCGCGCGGGATGCTTCGGCGGCGGCGCGGGCGCGGTCCTCGACCGTCTGGGCCGAGAGCGGCGCCGGCGCCAGAGCGCTGGCCGCGAGGAGGAGGATGCCGCGCTTCACCATGGCGTCCTCGCGCGGGTGGTTCGCGAGCCATGGGCGAAGCGCAGCACGTCTCCCGCCCGGAACGCGCTGGATCCGGGCGAGAGTATCCTGAAGACGGCCTGTCCCTCAAAAATGGTCAGCGCGGCCGCCACCGGAGATACGGCGGGAGGGGGCATTGCCGGCCCCGGCGGGGGGCTTTCGGCCGCGCTGACCGAGGGGGGAGCGGCGGTTGAAAGGCACACCGCCGCTCCTTCCGCGCGCCCGCTCACGGTGGGGAGCGTTCCGTGACGAGCGGGGCAGCTACCCGCGCGAGACGCACGGTTTGGGGGAAGCGATCTGCTCATGGCGTGGAAATCCCCGCGCAGCAGATCGCCTTCTCGAACAACATGAATTGGGCATTGTCCTTGCCCGGCGCGTGCTTGCCCGATGTCCAGAGCGCGCCGGGACGGCCGATGTTGACGCACTTGCCGCCCTTGACCGGCTCCATGATCTGCATCTTGTAGCGGCTCTTGGTCCAGATCGGCTGCGGCTTGAACGAGCAGCCGTCCGCCGAGTGGATCGTGAGAGCGCCCAGCCTGCCCATCATGAACGTCGAGCGCGCGGCGAGACCCGCCCAGGCCTCGACGCTGTCCCCGAAATGGATGTCGCCGGCGACCGGATAGGTCGCGCCCCAGGAGCCCATGCACCAGAACAGGGGATCGATGACCTTGCCAGCAGCTGCGGCGGCGCTGTCGGCCATACAGGCGAGGCCGGCCGCCGGATTGCCGAACAGGATGCCTTCGGGCTGGATGATAGCGCCCAATGTGCCCGACTGCCAGGTCGGCAGCACCTCGGTGATCATCGCGACGTCGAAGCCATCATCCTCGATGCACGGCAGGTCCGTGAACATGTCGAGCATCTTCCAGACCGGCGAGATGTAATAATGCGCCTGCGCGAACATCTTGCGGGTGTTGGTGCCGTCCGAGATCGACGACTGGCTGCCCTGCAATTTCCCACCGGTCGGCATGAGATCGACACCGAGCGCCATCATGCAGCCCGGCTCGGTCACGACATCAACCATGCGATTGGGTGACCAGAACGAAACCTTGACCCCTAACCAGAAGGTCGCACCCTTGCGGCAGGCGCAGAGCGGTTTGGAGGCCGACTGGGCGTCCAGTTCCTTGTCGAGCTTATCGTAGGAGCCCACCCGCACGCCCCCGATCGTGATCGGGAAGATGCAGTTCCAGCGCACCTTGGTGATCGGATTGAACACGGTGCCCGCCTCGCATTTGGAGGCATGCGCAGGCGTGGCGGGCGCGACGAGCGCCAGAGCGAGGGCCGCCGCGCCGGTGCGCAGCATCGAGATGAGCCGACTCATGGGATGGCCTTTCGTACGGGAGCGCGATCGACGCGCACCTCTGTCAGCTCCAGCTTCTGGCCGACCTGCCGGACGATCACGGGCGCGACGGTGAGGCCCAACCGCTCCTTCACGCGCTCCTCGAGAATGAAGAGGGCACGGCCGTGCTTCTCGCCAAGCGAGAGCGCATCGTCCTTTGCGTCCCCACCGCCGGTGAGGATGATCCAGTCGGTGAGCGCGGCGGTCTTCAGCGCCCAGCCCAGATCGCGGGGATGCACGACCACCAGCTTCTGCGGCAGCGACACATAGGTCAGCGGGTTGAAGGTGAAGCCCGCAGGATAGAGCAGCTTGCCGTCCGGCAGCCGGATTTCCTGATCGAGCGTGTAGAACGGCACAACGCTGCGAACCTGGTTCTGGCGCGCGACACCGAGCGTCGCGCCTTTCAATGCGCTCCAGCCCGAACGCGGCCCGAACTTTTCGGCCATATTGGGCGGCTGCTTTGCGGCACGCGCCTCGATCTCGGCCATCGCGTCGGGCTCGGCGATCGGCCATGTACGACCAATGGTCGATGTCTCGGCGTGGGCCACCCCCGCGACGATCAGCGCGCCGGCCAGACACCCGGCGATGAGCGCGGACTGGATGGCGAGGACATGCCAGCCTTGGGGGACACGTCTATCGACCACGGCGGCGCTCCCTCCAGGGAACGGCAGGCGTACGACTCTCGCCGCAGACCGCGCAGATGAACGCGGTGACGCCCAGGAACAGCGTGAGCCAGATCAGCGCCTGGCTGCCGCCGAGGTCGGGGGCCGACCAGAGCACCAGCGAAGACTGGAGGATCAACAGCAGATGGGTGCCGACCAGCAGGCGAATGGATGACGGACAAGGCGCGCCGGAGAAGATGCCGTTCATCGGCCCCACCTTTCGGCATGTCGGGCGAGGGCATTTGCCATCCTCGACGCGCGGTGCAGGAACCAAAGTCCTCCCCGCACAAGCGCGATCGGCGTCAGGACAAGAATGGCCGCCCGCATGAACAGGGGCATTTCCGGGACGAGCAGGAACAGGCCGACGATGATCGAGGCCGCCGCCGCTTCGAGGCCCACGATCTGCCGAAAGCGCAGAGCCGCGATCCTCTCGTCCCGACCGGACGTATATTCCATGGCAAGCGCGGAACGGGTCATGATCAGGAGCACGGCTTCATTCGAGCGATGCAGGCGTTCGACGTAGGCTTCCTGCGTCTCGCCCGGCAGGCGCGGGGCCATCCCTGGACGGATCAAAAGATTCTCCGGCCGTTTTCCGGGACGAGGAGGGATTTCGTCGATCCCGCCGTCGATCTGTCGGGCAAGCCAACGGATCATGTCGCCGATCAGCGGCCGGATCGACGACGGGTCGGGCGAGCCGGAGAAGCTGCCGTTCATGCCCATCTCCGTGCCCTCCGCGTGACCAGCCAATTCGGGATGCTGTCGATGATGCGGGCGATGCCGATCGCCAGCGCGGCGCCGGCAATTCCGGCACAGGCGATCAGCCCGGCCATGAGCGGCACTGGCAGCACGCTGTCCGCGGCCCCGCACAAGCCAAGAGCGGCATAGGCCAGGGCGGTGATGACCGGCCCGGTGAAGGTTAGCAGGAGAGCGTGCCGCCGCCAGCGCTGGCGCTCGCTTTCTAGGATGGTCCATTGCGCATCGCGAACGGACGCGAGGAACCGGACCCGGTCGCCCAGTTCCCACTGGCAGCGGACCAGGTAGTCGTGAAGGGATTCGTCCGGCCTGCGCACGACGAGGGTCAGGCGCTCATTGCCGCCACTGGGCGGGAGTATGTCCAGCATCATCTTTTCCTCCTGAGTTTTGCGAGCAAGCGGCCCGCGGCCCCGGTCAGGCCGATGAGGATGAGCCCGGTCAGGAAACAGCCGCCGCCAACGATCGCCGCGCCGCGAAGAACGATGCCAGCGGGCTGTTCGAGCACCAGCCCGGCCGCGAGCACGAGCGATGCGATCATCACGGATTCGATGACCACCAGGCGGAAGCGCCAGCGCAATGCGTCGGCTTCCGCCCGTGCGGCGACGCGCGCCTCGATGATCCGCTCGATATCCTCATCCGGGCTCTCCACGAGCCGGAGCGGCAACTGGTCGGGGGAGGGGGAGCGCCGCGTCATGACAGCGCGCTCCGCTTCAGCGGCGCTGCGTCATCGAAGGACGTGCCGATTATCCCGGCGGGATCGACGCCGGCGAGATCGCACACCGCTTCGAGCGGCGAGCGTCCGGCGCGGACCAGCGCCTCGAACGCGGCCACGTCTTCGGGCGCGGAGGTGTTGATCCAGTAGCTGAACGGATCGACGACGAGCCGGGCGATGCCGAGGCCAAGCGGGCTGTCGATGAAGACTTCCGAATAGTTCGGTTTGTTGTTGCGGACCGATTTCAGGAGGTCGAGGACGAAACCCGAATAGTCGAGGATCTTGTTTTCGACCGCCTTGTCATAGGTCGATCCCTGCAGGAGGAAGCGCGTCGCGGCATTTTCCAGGATCACCTGTCCCGTGCCGCCGAACAGCAGCAGATCGTTCATGCTCTGGAGAATGATGCCGAAGCTGCCGCGATATTTTCGGGCGCGGCGATAGCCCTGGCTGATCGCCTCGGCGAGGCGCGACAGGTCCTGGCCCTCTTCGCGGGTCATGAACTGCGCGGCTTCATCGCACAGCACGAAGCGGGGGCGATCACGGGCGGACAGGTAGAGTTCCTGCGTTACCGCGTTGATCACCACCATGACGACCACGTTGAACAGGTCAGGCATGGCCTTCAGGCGCTCGAGTTCGAGCACCACGAATTCATCGTTCGAGATGTCGAACGTGCTGGGACCGTTGAAATAATGGCCGTAGGCTCCGTCCGACCCGAAATCACGCAGGTTGAAGGCCAATTCGCGCGCCGTGGGCACGAGGTGGTCGACCCGGTCGAGATCGGAGACGGTGTTGGCCGGATAGGAGCCGAGCCATTCGCGCACCGCATCGATCCCGGCTTCCGCGCGGCCGCTCTCGATCGCCCATTGCACGGCGGACTTGAGCAGGTTCCATTCGGACGTGGTGACGCCCTTGCGCGTCCCGGCGTTGGCCATCTCCGCGACGATCGACACCGCCATCGAGATCGCGGACTCTCGATCGTCGCCGTCGAGAGCGAGCCCCAGGTCGAACGGATTGAGGACGAGATGCTCTTCGCCCAGATCGATGTAACGGCCCGAGCAGAGCGTGCAGAGCTTCTTGTAGCTGCCGCCGATGTCGATGATGCGGATGAGCGCGTTCTGCGCGAAATACTGCTGGCACAGGTTATTGAGCAGGAAGCTCTTGCCCGCGCCCGATTCCGCCGAGACGATGAAGTTGTAGTTGTTGATACGCGGATCGAAGAGGTCGAGCGTGATGAGCTGCCCCTTGCGGCCCGTGTAGAGCAGCGCCGGCCGCCCGCCGCCCCGGAAATCGGTTTGGATCGGCGACATCAGCACGCCCGCGCGCACCGGCACGCGGAAATCGCGCTGCAGCATACCGATCGTGCGTCGCTCGGGGTACAGGCCGAAGGGCAGGCTCGCGGCCAGCAGGATCGGGTTGAGGTAGGATTCCTCCTGGACCATCCACGGCAGCGGTTCGCTCTCCCACAGCCGCTTGGCGCGCGCCGCCATCTCGCGGGCCTGATGGCGGTCGCGGCCGAACACCCACATGGTGGGGATTACCGAGACGAACCGGGTGTTTCCGGCCTCGTCCAGGATCCACCCGATCTCTTCGATCTGCTTGCCGACCTCGACCGCGAAGGACCCCGCCGCCTTCTGCGCCGAGAGAATCTGCGCGCGCTTGTGGATCTCGAAGGCCGAGTGATCGAAGAGGACATTGAGCGTATAGAGGAACGGCCCGCCGATCTGGTCGCTGTCCTCGGACGACCCGCGCATGCCGCCGGTGAGACGATTGGCACGTTCGGCGGTGATCCGCCGCGGCGGCGACTTGGGCGTCAGACAGCGCGCCACCTGGTTGCCCAGATATACTTCCGGCCCGTCGAAGCGGAGCGCCGGCCCGGCATCGATGATCTGGCGGCGCAGCGGCACGTCGGCGGTCTGGGTGAAGACGCCGGGCGCGGGCGCATGAACGCCGTTGAAAATGCGCCGGTAGAGCGAGATGATCTCGCTCGGCGCCATCGGGCGGATGCCGAGCTTGGCGAGCTGCTCCTCGATCTGGCGGCGCAGGTCGCTGTCCATCGGCGCGCGCGTCTTGACCGACAGGAATGCGCGGAAATCGCGGATCGGGATGCCATGCAGGGCCTTCAAGCCCATGGTGCCGGCGCGCAGATAGTCGAAGGTGCGCCGGGCCGAGGCCTGGATGAGCGGATCGGGCCGTGTCTTGAGGTCGAGAAAGGCGTCGAGCGCATCGTCGATCAGCGGGTCGGCGAAACTCTGGAGCTGGAGGATCGTGCCTTCGGGAAAATTGACGTTGAGCAGCCCCAGCAGCGCCTCATGGACATGGGCGAACATGTAGGGGGAGGGGATCAGCTCCCAGCTATAGCCCCAGCCATCGTCGATGGTGAGGAAGGCCTGTTCTTCCTCGACCCAGGCGGCGAGCGGAAGAAAATCGGAATAGCTGTCGCGCTCGACGCTGCGGCGCAGCCGCGCCAGCGTCATGCCCGATTGATAGCTGGTCATGGCCGGGCCCCCGCATCATTCTGGCCATCGTCGGGGCGGTCCCTGACCTGTTCGAGCACGTTCGCGCGGGACGCGGGCGAAACCGGGGCGACAAGATAGTCGCCGACCACCCATTGCGGGCGCTCGACCAGCGAATAGACATAGCGCGGCATGTAGAGCCGGTCGGGCCGCTGGCGGTCGGCATAGGGCAGGATCAGCGTCCGGACCGAACGCGGGGGCTTGAGCATCGGCGTGACCGGCTGCTCGATCAGCCCCTGGAGCTCGCGATAGACGCTATCGCGATAACCGGCGAAGGCGCCCGACGTTGTTCCAGTGGAACCGCGCGCGGCCTTGCCGTCCCTGAGCAACTTCCTGTCCCTGGTGACCGCCGGATCGGACTTCGACGCGACGCCCGCAACGGCATCGGCATAGGCCTTCTCAGGGTGGATGCACTGGCCGTGATCGTCGTTCTTGCAACTGAACTTCTCGCTATAGGGCGACATGATCGAGCCCATCGTCGCGCAGCCGCTCAGCATGAAGGCGGCGCAGACCGGAAGAAGCGGGGAGAGGGCGCGCGATCGGCGCGCGGGCGATAGAGGCCGCATGGGCGATACTCCCTGTTGGATGAGGAGCCGGCGCATCAGAACTTGCTTCCGGCGGTCGGCTTGATATCGAGGGTGACGCCCTCCTGGATCACGACCACGACGTCCTTCGCCGCGCCGACCTCAACGATCGGCCCCGCCTGGCGCGCGAGATCGAGATAGAAATCGGTGAGCTTCTCGGACGATCGCGACAGGCCGCCGGCGATGCCGGCCTTGGCGGCGTCGCCCGCATCGAGCGTGCGCACCGAACCCAGCGCCGAGGTCGAGACGTCGCCGACCGTATTCTGGACCGTATCGGCGACCCCGGTGATGGTCCCGGCGATGAACGCGCGGGCAAGGGCCGCGCCGGCGCGGGTGACGACCTTGCCGGAGAGGCCCTTCTTGCCGTCGGCGTCGACGAAGAAGCCCTTGATGGGCTGGTCGACCACCGAGCGTTCGTCGAAATCGACGCAAGAGAGGCTGACCAACTGGACTTCGACCCGTTCCTTCGCGAGGCTGCCGGTGGCGTTGCCGATGACGAAGCAGCCGGCGAGGTTGGCTTTGACGTCATTGGGCAGGACGGCGGGGGCTTGCACCCGCGCGATCAACGGTTCGGGATTGTTGGTCGCATCCCGGCTCGCCAGCGCATCGATCCCGGTCAGCAGCCGCGCCTTCATGAAACCAGGTGGCAAATAGATGGTCCGCGTCTTTTTTTTAGCGGCCTGTGCCCCATCGGCGGCCGCGACCGGACTGGTCGCGGCGCCGATCGCGCCCACGGTCTTCTCGACCGGCGGGGCCGGAGGCGCTGGCGGCGCGGCGGGCGGCGCGGGCGGCTTCGCGACGGAAGGATCGATGTCACCGGTCGCGGGCGGTTCGGGAAAGTCGGGAACCGAGCCGGGGATCGCCGGAGGAAGATCGCCGTCCAGCGCATGGGGCGGCGTGCCGGAACCGGGCGCGACCTTGCCTTCCTCGATGGCGGAGACGCGATCGCCGAGCAATTGCTGTCCATCAAGAATCTTCTGCAGGTCGCCGCGCAGCTTGACCTCTAGGCTGTCGCCGCGAAGCCCCGCGCCCATGTCGAGCTTCGAACTGGGCGATGGCGCGGCCTGCTCGGTCTTGTCGCCGCTGGCCGTGTAGAGGCCGAGCCCCAGCACGCCGATCGCACCGGCAACGCCAAGCTGCCTCAAACGCAGCTGCTGGCGTGCGGTCAGCGTTTGCCACCGCGTCTTGAGATCGAGCAGCGCGGGGCCGCGCGTATTCTCGCCAGGACGAGGGCGGTCCGCCTCATAGCCGTCGAGGTCGAGTTCCTCCGCGCGATCGGCAGGACCGCGCCCGCGGGGCCCGCGACCGCCGCGAGAGTCCCCGCCGCTCATTGCCCGGCTCCCCGGCGAACGACGATCAGCCGCGCGGCTTCCCCGGCCTCGATATTGCCCCGGTCGAGGGTGATCGCGAAGATGTTGGCGCCGAGCGCGCCGTCGAGAAAACCGCGTTCGTCGAGCTGCGCGCCGCCGGCGGCAGAGACCAGATATTCCGATGCCGAGAGGCCGGACCCGTCGATTTCGATGCGGCGTCGTTCCTCCAGCGTGGCGCCCGGCAGCGTCGCGAGCCGGATCGGCCCGGATCGGGGCGCAACGCTGGTGAAGCTCGCCGGGATCCGGTCCTGGAGCATCGAGAGCGTGATCGAGACTGCACGCTCTTCTTCGACCAGGGGTCCTAGCAGTTCCTCATTGGCGCGGGCGCGCTGGGGAGCGCCGGGCTGGAGCATCACCGTCTGCGCCGGAATATCCGACGGCTCGGCATAGAGCGCATAGACCGCGCCGTTGCAGGTGATGAAGAACTCAGACGGCACGGTGACGAAGCTGCGCGTCACCATCCCGGCGTCGTCGATCTCGCGAACGAGGAACTTGATCCAGGCGTCGGAACCGGCGCGCTCCACGGCGATCGCCTTTTCGGCGCTGAACCTGACGTCCTCGATTTCTCCGCCCGAACAGATGACATGGTTGATGTCGCGGTTTGACAGGCGGATCGTGCTGGTCTGGTCGGGCAGAACCATGATGGATTGCGCGGCGGCCGGAGCGGCAAGCGACAGGGCGAGCAGCATCAGGCTCGGCCGCGCGGACTTAGCGAGGCTGGACATCGAAATTTTCCTCATTGAGGGCGGTCAGCCAGAAGCGGCCATTGTCGATCACGTAACGGATCCGAAGATTGCCCCGGAACTTGCGGATCACCCCGCCGATCACCCGGACCTTCTCGACCGGCACGAGAATCTCGGTCCGGGTCCAGGTGACGGGCTGGTCGGGGCGGATATAGGTCGCGATCGAGAGCGTCGGATTATTGGCCAGTTCGTCGAGCAGCCGGTTGAGGCTGTCGCGCAGGCTGTTGTAGGTCGAGGGGTGCGTGATGCTCAGCAGTTCCTGGAACTGCCGATCCGCGGAGTAGGCGGAGTAGGTGCCCGAGAGCGACACGACATTGCGCGTGATCGAGCGCAGATAGGCCTCGGACGGCTCGCCGCCCGTGACATAGAGGTCGCCGCCCGCGCCGTAGGGGACGATGATCGTCCGGGTGTTCTGGTTGGAGGTGTAGATCACCGTGCCCAGCACCGCCGTGATCCCGAACAGGCCGATGACGGCGAGCTTCAACAGCCGGTTCTCCTCGAACAGGTTGCTCGCCCCTTGCAGGTAGCGGTGGATGCCATAGCTGCCCGGCTTGCCGATCAGCGGATCGCGTGGGGGTGTGCCGGGGGATTTGCGTCCGAACATGGCCCGCCTCATTCGTAGAACCGAGTCTGGGTCGGACCCGGATAGTTGGACCAGCGGACCAGGCCCCAGCGCCAGGCCATGTGCGGGATGAAGCCGCGCGGCTTGGTGCGGAGCCAGGGAACGAAAAGGAGAAGACCCGCGACGAGCGCCCAACCGAGCATCCCGCCCACGATCACGGCGACGAAGATCACCGTGATCACGAGCACGAACTCGTCCGATCCGAACCACAGGATCTGGACGGGTTTGTGCAGATATTGGGGTAGCCGCTCGTCCACGAGCCTTCTCCTCCTTGCGTCGTGACCTCCCTGCGAAGCTGGTTGAACTTCGGGGGTTGTCCCGCCAGTGCGCCTCATGCGCCCTGGCCCGTTGAGGTCCGCCGACCGCGCCCAGGCGCGGCGGCGGACCAATCCGTCAGATGACCATTCCGAATGTCTGGAGGATCGAGTCCGCCTTGATCAGGCAGACGGCCGCCACGATGGTCGGGATGCCGATCATGATGTTCGAGAAGAGCCTGCTCACGCCGAACAGGAAGGCCGCGACGCCGCCGACGAAGCCGAGCGGGCCTTTGACCCCTTGATTGACCACGATATCGTAGATGTCGTAGCCGAGGTCGCCGGCCGCCGGCGCCGAGAAGGCGTGAGCCCCACCGGCCCCGAGCAGCGCGAGCAGGGTTACGGGAATGCCGACATTGGCGATTGAGGCGGATTGTCTGCCGAGTGTTTTCAACATGCACTTGCTCCAGGGAAGATGGGCCGCTCCGGGGACTGCTTGCCGGCATCGATGAGGATCGCTGTCGGCCGACGGCGAGGCTGGACGGCCCGGTTCGGGTCCCGCCGCCGGCATTGGGATTTGCGCGGCAGCGGCAGAGCCGATGCACCGCGCGTTCGCGATGTGAGGAGCCGGAAGGCGATCAGCGGCCGGCATTGGCGAGCGCCTTCTTACCGTCGAGGAACGCCTCGATCTCGGCCTGCCGGAAACCGGAAATCATCTGTCCGTCCGCGATCAGGGTCGGCGTGCCGGTGATGCCGGTCTTGCCGACGATTCCGGCATGCGCCTCGACCCTGGCCTTGCCTTCCGCGCATGTGCGCAAAGGCGTGGGCGCGGTTCCGGCGTAGATCGCCTTGAACGCCGCTTCCTTGTCCGGGGAGCAAAGGACATGCTCGGCCTTGGCGGCGGCCTCGGCGTGGATGCCGGAGACGAAGAAGATCAGGCGCCGCACCGGCTTGCCTTCGGCCGCTTTCGCCGCCCAGAAGCGGTCGAGCGCCCGGCAGTAGGGACAGTCGGGATCGGTGAACTCAATCACCGTGGGCGCGCCCGCCGGACCGATGGCGAGGGCCATGCCGGTGTCGATCCCGGCGAGTTTCTTCGCTGAAGCGGCGTTCTGCGCCAGCGCGGTGAGGTTCTGGCCGTTGCGGTCGTAGATTTCCGCGAACAACAGATGTTCGCTGTCAGGCGCATAGTAGATGATGCGGCCGCCCGCCGTCGCCTGATAGATCGGGCCCTTGACGGGCGCCGGCCCGAAATCCTCGAATTGCAGATTGACGAAGGTCTGCCGCAACTCGCTTTCGGCATCGCGCGCGGCGGCGGTAAGCGGATCGGCGGCTTGCGCGAACGCTGCGCCTTGAGCAGCGAGCAACAAGGGGAGGACGAGGGCTGCCGCACCAAACAGGCGGGTGGGCTTATGGATGTGCATGCGATCTCTCCTGAAGAGTGCTGGCAGGGCGGGAGAGCAGGCGCGCATCGACATGCGTGCCCGACCCCACCGGGATGTGCTCGGCAGTGACGGGTGCGGGCATCGACTCCATCCGGTTCGTCACGGCGGCGCGCAGAACGAACCCATCGACCGTCGCCACCACGATGCGCGGCTGCTCGGCCACCGGCGCGATAACTGTCTGTCGGCCATGTCCGCCGGGTCCGGCACAGGCTGTCGTCGTGACGATCAGTGTGCCCAGGGCAGCCGTCATCGCTTTGGCAATCGGCATCATGCACGACTCCATGTTGGCGCCCCGCGCCATGGTTGATGAATACTTAATGGTCCGAAGTATCAGGTCCGATTCGACTTGAACCCTCGCAACACGATCTGAGTGATTTGAAACGAAGAGGATTGCAACAGGCCCCGGCAGTGGGGTGCCTGAAATGGCGATATTAGCCGTAAATATGCGAACTTAGCCTTATAAATTCGCTTTCGGGATCACATGGACTGATCTGGTGCCGGTTCGGCAATAAAGTTCCTGAATGATCCGATTTGGAGGAAAATGGAAATTAACTGCTCATTGTGCGTCGAAACATAAATATGGTCGCGCATCCGCTATAAATGGGCAGAGATATTCCTCTAAAATCATCGGCATCTATTCTTGATGCTGGTTACTCCACGATCCTACCTTTGCCGGATTACCCACAGAGCCCGACGGGCCGAACCGGGGAGGAAGGACATATGGCATCCGATGGAAAATTCGCCGACGTCGACCTGTCGATCTTCAAGGAACTCAAGAAGCTCTCCGGCGAGAAGATCAGGCAGGCGCGAAAGGCGCTCGGTTTGACGCAGCTGGAGGTCGCCACCGAAATGGGCGGAAGCCTGCGCTGGTATCGCGCGATCGAGTCCGGCGATCCGGGGATTAGGCTGGAGGATCATCTGATCGCACTGCTCCGGCTCGGTGCATCGACCGCGCATATCGCGCTGCCTGTCCTCTATGCGGGCCAACGCATGCGGTTCCCGCGGCAACTGATCCACGGTGACCTGGCCAGCATCGAACGCACATGCATTGAGGCGATCTCGGATGCGGTGATCGCCGGGCTGAAACAGGACCTCTCACCCGAATGGTAGCGGGACGGCGGGAAGGACCAGTCATGAAAATTGACGGTCCGGTTCGGGCGTGACGCTGGGACAGGCGGAAAAGATGGCGATCTTTCATTTCCATGTGAATATCATCAGCCGCGGCGCCGGACGCAGTATCGTCGCGGCCGCGGCATGGCAAAACAGCTGCCGCCTGTACGATGAGCGCTACGGCCGGTTTTCCAATTTCGTGAACAAGCGGGCGGTTGCCTGGTCTGCGCTGATACTGCCGTCCGGGGGCCCCGCGCAGTGGGAGGATCGCGAGTGTTTCTGGAACGCGCTCGAAGCCGCCGAAATCCGCAAGGATGCGCAGCTTGGCCGTCAGTTCGACGTGGCGCTGCCCGATGAACTGGACCTGCCGGCGTCGATCGCGGTTCTGCAGCGTTTCGCCAGCGAGATATTTTGCATCGCGGGTTTTGCCGCCGACCTGACACTGATCGAAATGGGCGATACGCCCAGAGGCAAGCGCCACCATGGCTATGTGCTGATACCGACCCGTCCGATTGTCGACGGCATGTTCGGCCGGAAACCGCGCGAATGGAACAGCCGCGTGAAGCTGCTCGAAATCCGCGCGGCCTGGGCGATGATGCTGAACGATAAGTTCGCGGCGCTCGGCTATGATGTCCGCGTCGATCATCGGTCCAACGAAGAACGCGGCATCGACGCTCCGCCGGTTAAGCATATCGGCATGGCCCGCAAGCGTATCGCGGCGCGCGCCCGGCAAACATCCTGACAATAGTCCGTGGCCGGCGCCTCACCGGCGGTGCGGTCCATCATGACGACGGCGAGGGCGGTTGCGGCGGGCGTGTAGAGGAGAAAATAACCGACTGCACATGCGGCGACGGCAGCGGCAGGGATTGCCGTCGCCATGACCGCTGCCGCCACGGCGAAAACGGCTAGAAGCTGAACGGCCGCTGCGACAAGAAGTATCCGCCGCCGACCGAGCCTGTTGGCCAGCCACCCGGTGAGCATTGCGGAGGCCATGCCGGCGAGCGGACCGGTCATGTTGACGATGACGCCGAGACGATCGAGGCTCCACCCCCTCCTGTCAATCAGCGCGCCCGCGATCGCGCGCGGCAGGCCGCCATGCGTCCCGATCATTTGTCCCATTCTTCGAGGCCATCAACAACGGCGAGTGGAACGCTGCGAGTCTCTTCCAAGGCGCGACAACGCCAATAGGCTGACAGGCGAAAGCACGAGATTAGGCAGTGGGTTGCCCAAATATGCGATCTTGGCCTCTTTTTAGGACCAGGATCGAAATGCTAGACTGACGTCGCGTCATGGCCTGCTTGCGCTGCCCAACAGGCCAGCGATCCATGCGCCATTTCTGCGAGGATTATCCAGACCCACGTTCGCGAGCGCCTGCCCGTCCTGGTCGGCCGGCCATGCGGTCATCGCAGATCGGCCGGAAGGGAAGGGAGCGGGAGGAGAGAGGAAGCAGCGGACGGTTGGCTGTCCGTGGTTTCCTTTCCTCAACCGGAGCACTGTCATGACGGGCGCGCGCTACGTGCGCATCAAGCGCTTCGCCGAGCTGACCGGCTACACCGAGAAAGCGGTCTATCGAAAGATCGCCGACGGCGTGTGGATTCAGGGCCGCGAATATCGCCGCGCTCCCGATGGCAGCATCTGCATCGACCTCGAAGGCTTCCACAAATGGGTAGAAAACGGCCAGGGACTGGCGTCGAGCCGCTGAAAAGCTGCATTCGCGTCCGCTTCCGCTGGAACGGGCGGCTCTATCGCGAAACGCTCCAGCTCCAACCCACATCCGCTAACATCAAGGCGGCCGAGCGCTTGATGGCCCGTGTCCATCAGGAAATCGATCTCGGCGTCTTCGATTATGAAAGCACGTTTCCCAAGGGTGATGCCAAACCCGACCGGAACAAATACGCGGGCTTCAAGACTTATGCGAAAGAGTGGCTCGCAACGCTCGTAGTCGAGAAATCGACGATGTCCGACTATGTGTCGGCGATCAATAATGTCTGGTCGCCGGCTTTCGGTGAGCGGCAACTCAAGAGCATCAAGCCGAGCGAGATCAAGAAGGTCATCGCCGACCGGGCGAAGCAGGTCAGCGGCAAGACGATCAACAACAACGTCATTCCGCTGCGCGGCATCTTCGAGATGGCTCTCGACGACGAGCTGATCGACCGCTCGCCGCTGGAACGGATCAAGAGCCAGAAGCATCAGAAACGCGAGCCGGACCCGTTCGACCGGGAAGAGACCGAACGCATCCTCACCTATATGCACGAGCGTTACGACGAGCAGGTCTGGAACTGGTATGAGTTCGCCTTCGGGACCGGCATGCGTCCCAGCGAACAGATCGTCGTCCAGTGGCGCGACGTCGACTGGAAGCGCCAGTCCATCCGGGTCGAGCGTGCCCGCGTCCGGGCCGTGGAGAAATCGACCAAGACCAGGACCGTGCGCGACGTCGATCTTACTCCGCGAATGATGGCCGTGCTTAGACGCCAGAAGGCGCACAGCTTCATGCGGGGGCTCGATTCGCCGATCTTCATCAACCCGGTCACAAACACGCCGTGGCCGGACGTGCAGGATCAGCGGAAGCTCTATTTCCATCCCGCACTGCGTGCGCTCGGCATCCGCAGCCGTGATGCCTATCAAACGCGCCACACTTACGCGACGACGGCGCTGATGGGCGGGGTGAACCCGGCCTATATCGCCCGCCAGCTTGGCCACAAGAGCGCGGCAATGCTGTTCCGGCACTACTCGAAATGGATCGATCACGCGGACTATGGCCGCGAAGCAGCCAAGCTCAATCAGATCTACGGTTCCTGACGCGGATGTCTGGCTGGTCTGTGGGGAGGGCTTGCCTGTCGGTGGCGGCTGCCGCGAACGAATCCCTCGTCTACTGGGCAGCTATTGAGGTGATCTAAAAGAGCCTGGAACGGGGGCTGGGGTGGCCTCGAAAAACGCCAAATGTGCCACGAAAGTGCCACGGAAACCGCATTTTCGCGATTCCCCCTAACAATATCAACTACTTAGCTGGTGACCCCTACGGGAATCGAACCCGTGTTTCAGCCGTGAAAGGGCCGCGTCCTAACCGCTAGACGAAGGGGCCACGTCGGTGGCGTGGCCGCGCACTTAGGGGGAGGGATTGGCAGGGTCAAGCCCTTGTCGCATTGTCCGCCCAGGCAGCGTCCTCAATATGCAGTTCGGCTTGGCGCTTGCTGGCCCAATCGTCGATTTTCGCACGTCCGGCCAGCCAGAGCGCACGGTCGCGGGAGCCGTGGAGCAATGTCTGGCCCAGCTCACTTTCCGCTGCGCGAAACGCAACGGCTTTGAAAGAGGCGCCGTCATTGCCTCGGGCAATCACTCGCACATGATCCTTCCCCACGATATCCGCCTTCAGCACGCGGATGGGGCCGACCGCTACTCTCGGTCCGGGCCAGCCCACGCCAAAGGGGCCAGCACGTTCCAGGGTTTCCACCAGCTCGGGCGTCAGCCCCCCAGGCGCCAGACCGATATCGACGAGCATTTCCTGATTGGCGGCGGCAGCAGCAACTGCGGCACCGAGCCTGTCATCGAGCCAATCCGCCAGATGAGAAAGCTTGCCCGATTCGATCGTCAGGCCGGCAGCCATCGCGTGTCCGCCGCCAGCCACCAACAGGCCTTGCTCCCGTGCGCCGATGATCGCCGCCCCAAGATCCACGCCGGTGATGGACCGGCCCGATCCCTTGCCCAGATCGTTTCCATCGGCGCCAAGCGCGATCACCAATGCCGGCTTGCCCGTCTTCTCCTTCAAACGGCCGGCAACGATCCCGATCACTCCGGGATGCCAGTCGTAACCGGCGGCAACGATCACGGCACGATTATGCTGCGCATCGAGTTGGGCTTCGGCGGCTTCCTGCACGGCGGCCTCTATCGCTCGCCGCTCCTCGTTCAGGGCGGTAAGCTGCACTGCGATGGTTCGGGCTTCTTCCGGATCTTCCGTGGTGAGGAGGCGGACCCCGAGGGTCGATTCGCCGACGCGACCGCCGGCGTTGATTCTCGGACCCAGCGCAAACCCGAGATCGCTGCACGTGGGCGCGCGGTCGAGGCGACTGGCATCTATCAGTGCCGCCATGCCAGTGTTTTCCCGCCGGGCCATTACTTTCAGGCCTTGCGCCACCATCGCGCGATTCAGGCCATGGAGCGCCGCGACGTCCGCGACCGTTCCAAGCGCGACGAGATCGAGCAGGGCGAACAGGTCCGGCTCCGCTCGGTTCTCGAAGAAGCCGCGCTGGCGCAAGGTGCGCACGGTGGCGATGGCAAGCAGGAAGGCGACCCCGACCGCGGCGAGATGTCCATGCGCGGCGGCCAGATCGCTCTCGTCGAGCCGGTTGGGATTGACGAGAGCGGTGGCGACCGGAAGCTGCGCCGAACATTTGTGGTGATCCACCACGATCACGTCCGCTCCGGCCGCGTGCGCTTGCGCGAGAGCGTCATGTGCCATCGCTCCGCAATCGACCGTGACGATCAGGCTGCTGCCATTGGCCGCAAGCCGGACAAGCGCCTCCGCGCTGGGACCATATCCTTCCAGCAAGCGGTCGGGAATGTAGTAGTCCGCGCCATGGCCCAAGGCTTTCACAAGCTTCACCAACAAGGCACTGCTGGTCGCGCCATCCACGTCATAATCCCCGTAGATCGTGATCTTCTCGCCGGTGAGGATTGCCTGGGCAAGCCGTTCCGCCGCCACATCCATGTCTCGGAAGGCGGATGGGTCCGGCAGGAACTCCCGCAAGGTCGGATTGCTGTGGCGGGCAATATCCTCGCGAGCCACGCCTCTTGCCAGCAGGAGTTGGGAGACGATGTCATCCTGCAGGCCGCCAGCCGCCATGTCCATGTTGCCGCCGCGCCAGCGCCATGCCCGCCCGCCGAACGAGCAGTCCACTCCCAATGCAGTCATTGCCACGCGAGAAACCATTCCGGTCAACCTAGCCCAAGGACGGGAATGCGCAAAGATCGGCCAGCCGGTTTCCCCATACGATTTTGCAGGCACGGTGGCCGCGAATCGATTATGAAGCATTCTTGTTTTTCAGGGGAGTTGGGTGGATGGGTGTTGCTCGCAAGGCTTTGCTTCTTTCGGCTGTGTGTGTGGTGGCTGGCGCCGCCGTGTCGGTATATGCTCAACAAAAGCCGGCCAGCGGCCCGATCGCGCGGTATGATATGCGTGCGGGCACGATTTCCGGCATGGGCAGCATGGGCGCCGGTTCCATGATGGGCATGATGTTCGGCGGTGGGCAATCGAACAACGCGCAGCACGAGCTGTTGCTGAGACTTGGCTCGTCGAGCGCTCCGGCAAAGGGAGCGCCAAAGGCGGATCACTTCATGCCTCCGGTCGCCAAGCTAGGGAAATCGGTAGCGCTGGTCACGCCTCGCGAGGAGCGGGAAACGATCGACGAACTCCCGCAAAAGCCCAAGGGGCGCATCCTTGTCTATTGGGGATGCGCTGCCAACGCCCCGAAAGGGCAGCCGGTGGTGATCGATCTTTCCAAGCTCGCGGCAGGGCAGATACCGCCGGGGCTGTGGACATCGGCGATCGCGCGCGATCTCGGGCCGACCATCCACAACAGCCGGACGTTCGGGCGCTGGCCCGCCGAAGATGGGAAATACGCCAAGCCCGATAGCTCCCTGATCGGCGCGCACAGGATTGCCGGGAATTATTCGCCGGAGATTTCCTTCACTCTCACCAAGGATTTCATGGCCGCGCTCAATTCGTCGACGCGAACGCAGGCGGGCGGCGCAACCGTGCTGAGCTGGACGGGGATTCCCGATGCGACCGGCTATCTCGCTTTCGTGTTCGGCGGTCGCCAGGGTGCCGATGGCGAGATGACCGATATGGTGATGTGGTCGAGCAGTTCCACCCGTCAATTCGGTGGCGGGCTGGCCGATTGGCTTTCGCCGTCGCAAGTCGCCGGATTGGTGCGCGACAAGACGGTGATGGCGCCCTCCACCACGAGCTGCCTGATCCCGGCGGAAGTGAAACGGGATGCGCCGGATTTCCGCTACGGCACGTTGACGGCGTTCGGCCCGGAAGAGAATTTCGCCTATCCACCGCGCCCCGCATCCGCATCCACGCCCTGGAATCTCGAATGGACGGCGCGCATCCGGCATCGTTCCATGACTAGCTGGATGGAAGCGCAGGGAATGTCGATGGGAGGAATGGGCAACTCCTCCGAAGGTCAATCCGCGCCCCAGCAGAAGTGCAAGCCGAAGGGCGGATTTGGCGGTCTGCTCGGTGGGGTGATGGGTTCGTCCGGCTGCTGATTTTTTGCTCGCGATCATCTGGCATAGCCGGACCGGAGCCGCACGGGCTATGGCGCACGCCGCAGCCACTGCGGCTGGTTCGCGGGCCTATCTGATCCGCGCGGATCAGGCGCGGCCGGAGGATTTCCTGACGGCGAGGGGCTATCTGTTCGTCTGCCCGGAAAACCTTGCGAGTATGAGCGGCGCGATGAAGGAGATGTTCGATCGCTCCTACTATCCGGTTCTTGGTCGGATCGAGGGGCGTGCCTACGCCACGGCGATTGCGGCGGGATCGGACGGCGCAGGCGCCACCGCGCAAATCGACCGGATCGTGACGGGGTGGAGATTGAAACGCGTGGCGGACCCCCTGATCGTCAATCTTCAGGCGCAAGCCCCGGAAGAGATACTCGCTCCGAAAACCCTCTCCGAATCCCAGTTGCGCAGTTGCGCGGAGCTTGGCGCCGCGCTCTCGGAAGGATTGGCTTTGGGCATATTCTGACAGATGTATCCGTAACGGGATCATTCCCTGCCGGAGGACTCGACCTGCCCATTCTTTGGCTTCACAAACCGGACCTGTGCAACAGGGCGATGGCAAAACATGAATGATTACAAAGGTGAGTACGGCGTTTCCCTGGCCTTCCCGCCGGGATTGCGCCCCGATCCCTGTCATCTGGATGCGCTTGCGCAGGCGAGCGGAAGCTTCTCCATAAGCCAGTATCCAGGCGGTCGTGCGGTTGCCGGCCGGCCCTTGGGCGAGGGCGGCGCCCCGGTTTCCGTCGAGGCGCTGATGTGGGGCCTGACGTTCGATGTGATCGGCCTGGCCCCGGGCGAAGGCGCACCCTTGCCTCCATGCCCCTACCATTTCGATCTTCCGCCCGGGTTCGACATTGCGGGCCATGAGGCGGTGCGCATCCTGCCCGGTCCGCATCTGCATGGAGGAGAGCGTCTTGTTCCCATAGTCCGCGCGATGGCCGGCCTGGCGGCGGCGCTGTGCAGCCTTCCCGATCTGGCGGCGGTGGTCTGGCATCCGGCAAGAAGCTGCATCGCCCCGGGTTACTTTTCGGCGATTGCCACCAACTGGCTGGGAGGGGGCGTGTTTCCCGCAAGGGGGCTGGTCGGCCTGGCGGAAGTGGCGGATGGCGCGCTGCAGAGCGAAGGGGTGGGCTTCTTCACCGGGCAGGAGCTGCGGATCGAGCCCGAGCTGATGGGCGATCCGGCGGCCGCGAGCAGGATCGCCGTCCGGCTGATCGATCATCTGGTGACGAATGGCTCCCTGGATCGGAGCATGGACATCGGCGGGCCGGAAGGCCGGTTGCTCAGAATAGTGCCTTCCGAAAATGGCCGCCTCGTCCGGGTCTGGAGCGCAAGCTGAACCGCCGGGATTTCAGCGGCAGGGGAGGGTGAACGAGACTCTCGCCCAGATAGCGGGAAATCCGCTCACCTCCCTTTCCGATCCGATCCGATCAGCCCGCCGATGCCGAGTTGGCGGCGCTCAGTATCGCCCTGACGCTTGCCGTGGCCACGTCGGGATCAATGCCTACGCCCCATACGACCTTGCCATCGGGGCGCGTACATTCGACATAGGCCGCCGCGCGCGCATCGGTGCCCTTGCTGAGGGCATGCTCGCTGTAGTCCAGCACATCCATTTCCAGCCCGAACGTGTCTTTCAGGGTGGCGAGGACGGACGAGATCAACCCGTTGCCGCGCCCGCTTACCGATTGCGCTTCGCCATCGACGCGAATGGTTCCGCTGAATACGCGGGTGCCATCGTGGGCGCGCGTTTCGTCATAATCGACGAGCTGGAACCGCCGGTTCGGCGTTTGCATGTGATACGTCTTGCGAAAGACTTCCCAGATGTCCTCCGCATTCAGCTCGCGGCCCAGCTGGTCGGCCAGATCCTGCACATGGCGGGAGAAATGCGCCTGCATCCGCTTGGGCAGCTTGAGGCCCTTGTCCTGCTCCAGAACCCAGGCGAAACCGCCCTTTCCGCTCTGCGAATTGACCCGGATGACCGCTTCGTAAGAGCGTCCCAGATCAGCCGGATCGATCGGCAGATAAGGCACCCGCCACAGCTCGTCGTTCTGGACTTCGTGCGCGGCGAAGCCCTTCTTGATCGCGTCCTGGTGGCTGCCCGAAAAGGCGGTGAAGACCAGTTCGCCGCCATAGGGATGGCGTTGATGCACCGGGATCTGGTTGCAATATTCGACCGTCTCGATGACCTTGTCGATATTCGAGAAATCCAGACCCGGATCAACACCTTGCGTGTACATGTTGAGAGCAACTGTCACCAGACAACAATTGCCCGTGCGCTCGCCATTGCCGAACAGGCAACCCTCGACGCGATCGGCGCCGGCCATCATGCCCAGTTCGGCCGCCGCAACCCCGGTGCCCCGATCGTTATGGGTGTGCAGGCTGATCACCACGCTGTCCCGCCGCGGAATGTTGCGGCAGAAATACTCGATCTGATCGGCATAGATATTCGGTGTCGCCGCTTCCACCGTCGCCGGCAGATTGAGGATCAGCGGATGATCGGGCGTGGGCTGCAGGATATCCATCACCGCTTCGCAGACTTCCAGGCTGAAATCGATCTCGGCCGTGGAGAAGGTTTCCGGGCTGTACTGGAAGTGCCAGTCCGTGCCCGGACGCGCGGCCGCTTCATCGCGCAGCACCTTTGCGCCTTTCACGGCGATTTCCTTCACCTCTTCCCGGCTCATCTGGAATACGATCTGGCGCCAGGCGGGTGAAACCGCATTGTACAGATGGACGATCGCGGCATGCGCGCCATCCAGGCTGTCGAAGCTGGTGCGGATCAGATCTTCGCGCGACTGGGTGAGGACCTGCACCATGACGTCGTCCGGAATCCGCCCGGAACGGACGAGACCCTGGATAAAATCGAATTCGGTCGCTCCGGCGGCCGGAAACCCGATCTCGATCTCCTTCAGGCCGACCTCGACCAGCAGATCGAAGAAGCGGTTCTTCTTCGCGGCATCCATCGGATCGATGATGGACTGGTTGCCATCGCGCAGGTCGGTGGAGAGCCAGCGCGGCGGGGCGGTGATGACATGGTTCGGCCACTGCCGGTCGGACAGGGCAATTTGCGGGAACGGTCGGTATTTGACCGATGGATCGGAAAGCATCGACATCTGGAAACCATCTCTTGCTGCGTTGTGTTGAGGGCTGATCGGTTCCCCCGGACGGCGTGCGCCGCCCGCGGACAGCGCAAGGTTCACGCCCGGGGGCGTGTAAGTCGCAGCAGCGGGCCAAGGGCCTGTATAGGACGTGTTTCCATCATGGCTGGCGCGCATATGGGGCATATGGGCCGCAAAGTCCAGTCCGAAGCATCACGGAGAGGGGGGTTGACACAGTTGACACTGTTCCAGGGTAAAAAAACACTCCCCCGGAATGGGGCGAACGAAGGCGTGAAAACGGCTGAAATTCGAGGGTTCATCGCCCGGCTTTAGACTGCTTCCAGCGCTGTAGGAAAGCGCTGGCGTGCAGGCCGGGCGAGAACGTCGCGTCACTTCTTCTCGAACGCGGCGGTGATGTCCAGTTCCACCTCATCCGACACCAGCGGGATGAAGCCGTTGATGCCGAAATCGGAACGCTTGATCTTTGCCTCGCCCTCGAAGCCCACGGTTTCGACCTTGCTCATCGGATTGGCTCCGGCCCCGGTAAATTCCGCTTCGATGGTAACCGGCCTGGTGATGCCGTTGATCGTCAAATTGCCGGTGATGAGCGCTTCCTTGCCATCCTCGCCGGGCTTGACCGAGGTGGAAACGAAGGTTGCGGCTGCCGGGGCGGGGCCGAAGAAATCGGGCTTGGCTCCATCCTTGCCTGCACGGAGAAGATGCTCGGTCAGGCCCGCGTTGGCCGTGGTGACTTCGGCAATCGGGATCGTGACCGAAAGCTTCGCGGCCGAAAGATTGGTCGGATCCAGTTCCAGCGTGCCGCTGACATTGCCGAAGATGCCGAAATAATCGTTGAAGCCCAGGTGGTCGACCCGCCAGCCCACCAGGGTATGCGCGGGATCGGCGGTATAGGAACCGGCGGTCACCCGGCTGACATCCTCCACGCCCGGCAATGCGGGCTGCTGATGGTGATCGGCAAGCAGCGGAGTTGCGGCAAGCACGAGCACGGGGGCAATGGCAGCAAATGCAATCAGTCGCATGATCTGGCTCCGAAATTCGCGGTTGGAAGGTTCACTTGAAAGGAGAACGAGACGGTACGCGAGCGGCTGTAGCAAAGCCGCATAACTTGGCAGTAACATCTTTCAGCAAGAAACAGAAACGCCCGCGCATCGAACCCCGCCTGTGATCGAGGTTCAAACGCGCGGGCGCGAAAATCGTTTCAGGACGCGGCGCGATTACGCCGCGCCGGATCAGTTCTTGTCCTTGTCGACCAGCTTGTTCGCGCCGATCCAGGGCATCATCGCGCGCAGCTTGGCGCCGGTTTCCTCGATCGGGTGCGTGCCCTGCAGCTTCCGCTTGGCCTTCATTTCCGGATAACCGGCCTTGATGTCGGTGATGAAGCGCTGGACGAACTTGCCTTCCTGGATGTCCTTCAGGATGCGCTTCATTTCCGCCTTGGTCTCATCGGTGATCACGCGCGGGCCGGTGTGATAATCGCCGTATTCCGCGGTGTTCGAGATCGAATAGCGCATGTTGGCGATGCCGCCTTCATACATCAGGTCCACGATCAGCTTGGTTTCGTGGAGACATTCGAAATAGGCCATTTCCGGCGCGTAGCCGGCTTCGACCAGGGTTTCGAAACCGGCCATGATCAGGTGGGAAATGCCGCCGCACAGAACGGCCTGCTCACCGAACAGGTCGGTTTCGCATTCTTCCTTGAAGTTGGTTTCGATGATGCCCGAACGGCCGCCGCCAACGCCGGAGGCGTAGGCCAGCGCGATGTCGTGGGCGTTGCCGGTAGTGTCCTGCGCGATGGCGACCAGACAGGGCACGCCGCCGCCGGTGACATATTCATTGCGCACGGTGTGGCCGGGGCCCTTCGGCGCGATCATGATCACGTCGATATCGCTGCGCGGTTCGATCAGGCCGAAATGGATGTTGAGGCCATGAGCGAAGGCAAGCGCCGCGCCGGGCTTCATGTTGTCCTTGAGATCGGCTTCCCAGATGCCGGCCTGGTTTTCGTCCGGAGCGAGAACCATCAGGATATCGGCCCACTTCGCCGCGTCGGCATTGGACAGGACCTTGAAGCCTGCGGCTTCCGCCTTCTTGGCGCTGGCGGAATTGGGGCGGAGCGCGATGGCGACTTCCTTCACCCCGGAATCGCGCAGGTTCTGCGCATGTGCGTGGCCCTGGCTGCCATAGCCGAGCACGGCGATCTTCTTGTCGGTGATTAGGTTGAGGTCGCAATCGGCGTCGTAATAAACTTTCATCTTCTGCCCTTTTCGTCTCCCCTGCATGACAGGGGCAAAATCAAGTTCGCTCCATGGCGATCGGTGGAATCGCCCCTGCGGCTCGCAGCGGCGAAAAGATCGGTCCGTTGGCGGCTATGCCCCTTCGGCCCCGCGCATCATCCCGACGATCCCGGTCCGCCCCACTTCGACCAGACCCAGTTCGCGCATGATCGCGACGAAGCTGTCGATCTTGTCCGGGGCGCCGGTCAGCTCGAAAACGAAGCTGGAAGTGGTGGTATCCACTACCTTGGCCCGGAACACATCCGCCACGCGCAGCGCCTCTACGCGCTTCTCCCCGGTGCCTGCAACCTTTACCAGCGCAAGCTCGCGTTCGACATGCGGGCCCATCTCGGTCAGGTCGGTTACCTTGTGGACCGGCACGAGGCGTTCGAGCTGGGCATGGATCTGGTCGATCACCGCGGGCGGCCCCTGGGTGACGATGGTGATGCGGCTGACCGAATGGTTCTCGCTGATGTCGGCCACGGTCAGGCTGTCGATATTATAGCCGCGCGCCGTGAACATCCCGGCAATGCGCGCAAGGATGCCCGCCTCGTTGTCGACCGTGATGGTCAGAACATGGCGTTCGGATTCAAGGGTGCTGATTTTCATTAGACCAGAGCCTTCGCTTCATCTTCCATGGTTCCGGCCACTTCGTCTCCGTACAGGATCATGTCGGTATGCGCCGCCCCCGACGGGATCATCGGGAAGCAATTGGCCTCCTTGGAGATCAGGCAATCAACCATGACCGGGCCATCGTGCTCCATCATTGCCTTGATGCCCGCGTCCAGCTCGGCCTCGTTGTGAATGCGGATGCCTTTCCAGCCATAGGCTTCGGCAAGGGCGACGAAATCGGGCAGGCTGTCCGAATAGGAATTCGAATAGCGGCTTTCATAGGTCAGTTCCTGCCATTGGCGGACCATCCCCATATATTCATTGTTGAGGATGAACACCTTGACCGGCAGGCGATACTGGCTGGCGGTGCCCATTTCCTGGATATTCATCTGGATCGAGGCTTCGCCGGCAATGTCGATCACCAGCGAGTCCGGATTGCCCAGCTGCGCGCCGATCGCGGCGGGCAGGCCATAGCCCATGGTGCCCAGACCGCCCGATGTCAGCCATTTGTTCGGGCCGAAGAAGCCGAAATATTGCGCGGCCCACATCTGGTGCTGCCCGACCTCGGTGGTGATGATCGGATCCTTGTCCTGGGTGAGGGCGAACAGCCGTTCCACCGCGAGTTGCGGCATCAGCTCCGGCGTATTCTTCGGATAGGCCAGGCTGTCACGCGCGCGCCAGCCATCGATCCGGGCCCTCCACTCCGTCAGGTCCGGGGTGGGGCGGTTGCCCCATGCCGCGATCAGCTGTTCCAGAACCTGGCCACAGTCGCCGATGATCGGCAGATCGACCGGAACCGTCTTGTTGATGGAGGAGCGGTCTATATCGATATGAATCTTCTCGGAATTCGGAGCGAACGCATCGAGCCGGCCGGTCACCCGGTCGTCGAAGCGGGCGCCGACGCAGATGATCAGGTCGGCCCGGTTCATCGCCATGTTGGATTCATAGGTGCCGTGCATGCCGAGCATGCCGAGCCAGTCGGAATGATCGGACGGGAACGCCCCCAGGCCCATCAGCGTGGAGGTCACCGGAATGCCGGTCAGCGACTGGAACTTGCGCAGAAGCTCCGTGGCGCGCGGCCCCGAATTGATGATGCCGCCACCGGTATAGAGTACCGGCTCCTTCGCTCCGGCGATCATTTCGATGGCGCGGGCGATCTCGTCCTGCGATCCTTCGACGCGCGGCCGATAGCGAGCGGGGCGCTGCGGCGCCTGGTCGGTGAGGCTGGCGGTCGCGACCTGGACGTTCTTGGGCAGATCGATCAGAACCGGCCCCGGCCGGCCGGTGGTCGCGATCTCGAAAGCCTCGTCGACCGTCGCCGCGAGCTCGGAAGGATCCTTCACCAGATAATTATGCTTGGTGCAGTGGCGGGTGATGCCGATCGTATCCGCTTCTTGGAACGCGTCGGAACCGATCAGGTTGGTGGCGACCTGCCCGGTGATGACGATCATCGGGATGGAATCCATGAAGGCGTCGGCGATGCCGGTAACGGCGTTGGTCGCGCCGGGGCCGGAGGTGACCAGCACCACGCCCGGCTTGCCGGTGGAGCGGG
The DNA here is from genome assembly GCA_964468045.1 of uncultured Caenibius sp. Lineage (GTDB taxonomy): Bacteria > Pseudomonadota > Alphaproteobacteria > Sphingomonadales > Sphingomonadaceae > JAWKXU01. The sequence goes on from CAYXTO010000016.1 coordinate 51,517, forward strand.
CATAGCCTTCCGCCGCATGAGCAGCGCCAGCTTCATGGCGGACCAGGATGTGCCGGATCCGGGCATCGCTGAACAATTCGTCATAGATCGGCAACACGGCCCCGCCGGGATAGCCGAACACGAATTCGACACCCTGCCGCACCAGGCATTCGACGAGAATGGCCGCGCCGCTACGCTCTTCAGTCACGATAATTCCTCATTCACAGCTTTGGTCAGGAACAAAAAAGCGACCCGGCGCATGGGGGGCGCCGGGTCTTCCTCTCCTGACAGAACGGCGTGCGGGTATAAGAAAGGAAATGATGTGTCAATCCTCAGGATTGAAATAATATTTCAAAATTGGAAATATCAGAGAAATTAGATATCTCGCTTCGTCTCCATTCGACAGGAGATTGCCCGCGAAACCAAGTATATTGCCGCTTCGCGTAATTTCGTGTCGCCTGGGCTCCCCGGGCAAGCGCCTCCTCCCGGCTCCATTCTCCGCGAATCCATCCGGAAATCTCGCGCACTCCGATCGCGCGCATCACCGGCAGGTCCGGACCCAGCTTGCGGTCGAGCAATTGCCGCACTTCCTCCGCCGCGCCGCCATCCAGCATGGCCTCGAAACGCCGGTCGCAGCGGTCATACAGCCAGTCCCGGGGCGGCAGGAGCAGAACCGGATGGAGCGTCACGGCCTTCGCTATTCCTCCCTCCTTGCGTTCCTGCCAGTGGGCGAGCGGCTTGCCGGTGGAGCGGACCACTTCAAGCGCCCTGGCGATCCGGGTGGCGTCGCCCGGGTCCAGCAGCGCCGCGCGGCCGGGGTCTTCAAGGCGCAAGGCCGCATAGGCGTCCGGGGTGGGAAGGTCGCGCACCTCATGCCTTATGGCCGGATCGATCTCCGGCACGGGCGCAATGCCCTCCAGCAGGGTGCGAAGGTAGAGCCCCGTTCCTCCCACCAGGATCGGCACCCCGCCGATCGCATGGAGTTGCGCGATTTCGCGCCGCGCCGCCTGCGCCCAAGCCGCGGCCGAGCAGGCGACCGCGCCATCCCAGGCCCCGAACAGCCGATGATCCACGCCCTGCATCTCGTCGGCGGAAGGGCGGGCGCTCAGGATGCGCAGATCGCGATAGACCTGGGCGCTGTCGGCATTGATGATCGCCGTCGCCTTGCCGGCATCCTGCAGGGCCAGGGCGAGCCTGATCGCCAGATCGGTCTTGCCGCTTGCGGTCGGCCCTGCAATGAGCGCCAGCGGCGGCCCACCGCCACCCATGTTAGGAGAATTTCGCTTGCTCATCGCCCGGCTGATAGCAGACCCGCAGGACCTTTCCGAAAAACTTGAAGTCGCGAAGGAAGATCTTGCGCGGCATGGCCTGCGGCTCGCGATGGCCGAAATGCTCGATTTTTGCGGAAACGTCCTCGAGCTGGAACTGCCGGAAGGCGATCCGGTGCTGCTGCGTACCCTGCTCGACAAGCATTTCACTCCCAGCGACCTGCTGGTCGCCGAACGCGATATCGCCATTCCGCATGTGTTCGTTTCGGATATGGATTCGACCATCATCTCCGCGGAATGCATCGACGAGCTTGCCGATTTCGCCGGCATCAAGCCGCAGATCGCGGCAATCACGGAACGGGCGATGCAGGGCGAGCTCGACTTCGAAAGCGCGCTGCGCGAACGCGTCAGCCTGCTGCGGGATCTTCCGGAACGCGCGATTGCCGAATGCCTCGACACGCGCATCGCCGCGATGCCCGGCGCCCGCGCTCTTGTGGCGACGCTGAAGGAGAAGGGATGCCGCACCGTTCTGGTCACCGGCGGGTTTCATCAATTCGCCGATCCGGTTGCCGAACAACTCGGGTTCGAGCGGGTTGTCGCGAATCGACTCGAAGTAGATCAAGGGCTTCTTACGGGCGGCCTGGTCGGTTCGATCACAGATAGTGGGGTGAAGAAGGCGGTTCTTCTGGAAGAAATGGAGGCTCTCGGCGCATGCGCCATCAGCCTTGCCACGGGCGACGGAGCCAATGATATTCCCATGCTCGAAGCAGCTACTTTCGGCATGGCCTATCGCGCAAAACCCAAGGCGCGGGCCGCATCCGACGGGTGGATCGACCGCGGCGACCTGACCTCCGTCCTTCAACTCCTCGGAATACCGCAGGCGGATTGGGTGACCCAATAGGGCACAGGCTGGCCCGAAAATTTTCTTTTGGATTGCATGGGTTAATCGCTGTGGTATACTGAAAGGCTGAGAGAGCTCCCTGAGTTCCTTCAAGAATGCAAAGTGAAGTTGGGTCGCCAAACTGACATCTAGATCGGGCATAACCGATCCGGTGTGTTTTGGGGAAACCGTACATGGCAGGGGCACTGAGAGGAAATGAGTTCGAGGAGCATGCCTGGCTGGAGCATTCTTCGAACATGGATAACGGACAGGAATTGCTGTTCGATTTCAGTGAGCATCCGGAACAGGGGTTTGAACGCGCGCTGGACTGCTGGTCCAAGCTCGATGGCAAGGGGCGCCTGATTCTTCAGAGAGATGGCCGATTGATCGCATGCAGCGATCTTGCCCGGCGAGTTATCGATGATCGGGATTGCCTGCGACTGGAGCATGGCTTTGTCGCTCCGGCGGACAGCCGTCATCGCGCCAGCTTCGACAAGCTGCTTATGGTTGAGGCTCAAGGCGTGGAAACCTTGCTGCATCCCTGCCTGCGAACCGGCGGGCACTGGATCTTGCGGGCGACCGCCTCGGAAGACCGGCGGGTGTTCGTCACCTTGCAGCAAGCCGCGCCCGATCATTATGCGCAACTCGTTGATCTGCGCGAAGCTTTCGGCCTCACCCGCAGCGAGGCGGAAATCGCCGATGCCCTGTACAATGGTCTTTCCGCCCACGATGTCGCCGACAAGCTGGACATCTCGATCCATACGGTGAGGGCGCATCTTCGCCGGTGCTATGACAAGATGCACGTAAATTCCCGCGAGCAATTCTGGCATCGCGTAAGCGCTTACCAGATCTAGGCGGGCGCCGAAGACAGCCGCTCCTCCACGCATGAGCGGCCTGCGACGTGGTTCGGCAGTCGGCGGTAATCGCCGGGCTTACCGGGTTTTTCCTCAGATCTTATCGCAATGGGCAGGGGGCGTAACGCCGTCCGGGGTGGCTCTGTGTCGCCAGGCACAGGCTGACTAATCAAAATTGACTAGTGCGCCTTATCTAATCATCATATCTTAGCTCAGATCACCTAATATGAATAACATATACTATGATGATTAGGTTTTTATGGCGATGAAATAGAAAACGAATCGCCTTAACATCCAATTAACGAAATAAATCTTGGGTGAGGATTTTTCCTCATACTCTCCGATCGCGTGAACGCTGCAGCAGGCTCGCTGCAGTGAGCCAGACGACTTGTGCGTGTGGAAATTGGGATAGGATAGGGATGGCAATGAATAGGCAATCTCATCAATATACCAATTCTGTGATCGGCATTGTCATTACATTGCTGATTACTGCGCTGGTGCCGGCAGGCGCGAAAGCATCCGAGCCGAGCGACAACCTGCCCTCGGGCAGCTTCATCACCTTGCGACAAGTGCCGACGCGCGCCGCGGAACTGCCCGCGCCGCCGGCGCCGCCCAATTATGTCGTGATGGGCGGCCGGGATGAAGTGGTTTCCGCGGTCGATCTGGGCCTGACGCCGCTGACCGATTCAGAGCAGTCGGCGGTGCTGGCGCGGACCACGCCCATGTATCAGCAATTCTCCCAGGCCACCACGCAAGGCCTTGATGTCATGACCGACCGGCACGGAATGGACTCGCGGTCGATCGCGCAGGAACAGGCAGGCAGCGCCGGCGGGATCGTTCGCGACAATATGGGAGCATTGCCTTCCGCCCTCGGCGTCATGCGCGATGTCCTGGGAGGCGGCAAGTGAACCGCGCGGCGTCATGCCTTCTTGCCGGGCTGGCGCTGATCGCTCCCGTCGCGGCGACTGCCGAGGTCCAGGACGAGGTGACGATACCGGGCGCCGGCACTGCGGGCGCGAGCGGGCGCCTCGCCGTGAACGCGGCAGCGGGAAGCAGCAACCAGCAGATCAATGCCGCGGTCGCTTCGGTTGGCGACATTTCGTGGGGCATCGCAGGCGTTCATCAGAGAATGGCGGGCCAGGACAGCGAGGACCGCTCCACGCGGATCGTGGTGGAAGGAAATGCCTTCGCGCAATCCAGCGGTCTTGTCGGGATCAATGCCGCCGCTGGAACCCAGAACCAGCTGGCGAATGTCGCGATCTTATCAATTGGCAGAATTGGGGCGATTTCGGATGAGCTGCTCGAGCAGTCCCGCGCCTCTACCGAACCGAACGGGTCTACCGGGGGCACTGGGGACCGGAACGATACAGTTGCAGTCAGCAACGACGCGTTCCGGGACAGTAGCGGTCTAGTCCAGGTCAACCTGATCGGTGGCGAGAGGAACTCCTCCGCCAACACCTTCGTGCTGAATGTCTCGGCCGGGGGCACACCGTAACCGCTACCAAGGAGAAATGAAATGAAAGGCTTGCTATTAACAGCTGTCGCCCTCTCGGCGATCGCCATTTCATCGCCCGCACTGGCTGACGGCCGGGGCGGTGATCCTCTCGACATTGAGATCGATTATGAAAACAAGATCGATACCAAGGTCGAAACCGACGTTTCCTATACCAAGGATGTTTCCCTGGAAGGCACCGTCGCGCTGGAAGGCACGATCAATGTCGACAGCTCGGCCGTGGCCGTCAATGACGTCAAGCAGCTTTCGGGTCTCAATGCGGCCACCTACCGCGAAGAGAATGAGATCAATGGCGAGAATGGCTGGGTCGATGCAGTCTTCGGGCCAGGCGTCAGTGAACCTGGGCAAAATCCCTATGACAATCTGACCGACGGGAGTGTCCAAGGCAACATCCGAGCGGGCTTCTTCGCCCCGATCATCAACAATGTCGCGGAATTCGACGTGAGCGGCTCCGGCAATATCGGGGTCAACCTCGCGGCCGGCTATCTCAACATGCAGCTCAACTCCGCGGTGTTGGCATCTTCGGAAGTCAACAATGAAGAAGCGGCCGGCGGTTGGGCGGAAGCTTCGACGACTTCGCTGCAGGCTCTGGCAGGTGTTGGTCAATTCGCCACGCCTGGCGACGTCCTCATCGAGGACCAGGCCGACATCGGTGGCGGCGGAAACAATTTCCGTGACCGCAACACCGTGCAGGGCGGCACGGTCGGCGGCGATGGCAACATCGGCCTGAACGCCGCTGCAGGTAGCCTCAACCAACAGGCGAACCTGATGACCCTGGCGGTTGCTACGGATTCGGCCCTGGCCGAAGCCAACGCCGGGCTGATCCAGCTTGCTGTGTTCAGCGGTGTCGAACAGCAGGACAGCATCAATCTGGTCGGTGTTCTTACCATCGCCGATGCGTCCGGCAATATCGGCGTCAACATGGCGTCGGGTGTCGGCAACCAGCAGCTGAACTCGCTGACCATGGCGGCATCCTCTGTCGGCGCCGGTGGCGGCGGTGGCGGCGACGGTGGTGACGGTGACGGTCCGAGCTAAGCCTCGCATATAGAAAGGAGAGGAGCTTCGGTTCCTCTCCTTTTCATCCGCATTTTATTCAATTCCTCTCACGGGAGCGAACGCAGGTGCGCCCAAGGCTGGAACATACCCAACGCGGATCTTCTGGGAGACTCTGGGCCGCGATTGCCGTGATGGCTGGGACGCAGCTCGCAGGGTGCGTCAGCGCTCCGCCGACTGACGTGCCGATCTGGCTGGGTCAGGTCGGAATGGGCGCACCTGTCGTTACCCGGCCCGTCCAGAGCTGGAAGGAGCTCAAGTTCGCGGGCATCGTCCGCCAGAGGAGCGATTTCAGCTGCGGCGCCGCCGTGCTTGCGACCGTCTTCAACGAAGCTTTCGGCCATAGCACCACGGAGCACCAGGTTCTGGTGAACATGCTCAAGGTCGCGGATCCCGATATCGTCCGCGAGAAGGGTTTCTCCCTGCTGGACATGAAGACCTATGTGCAATTGGTCGGCATGTCGGCCGAGGGCTATCGGCTCGATTACAATACGCTTCGGCAACTCAATCTGCCGGTGATCGCCCTGATCAACATCAAGGGCTACAAGCATTTCGTGGTGATCCGGAAGACATTCCCGGATCATGTCGCGATCGGCGATCCCGCGCTGGGTAACCGGATCATGGAACGGCGTGCCTTCGAGGTTGCATGGAACCAGGTCGCCTTCGTCATCACTGGCGATGGTTACGATCCGACCAATGTGCTGATCGACCCGCCCGAGCCCCTTTCCGCAAGCCGCCTGCTGAAGCAGCACGCAGTGGTTCCCGGCGCGGAAACGGCGGAATTCGGGTTCGGGCCGAAGTACCAATTCAGTTTTTAGGAGCGGGACAATGGCCAAGGCCGGTATTCGGATAGTCGCTCTGGCAAGCCTCGGGGTGATTGCGCTCGGCCTCGCCAGTCCCGCGCCCGCGACCCCGCTGGATCCGGTCGCTCCCGCCGATGCCCGCAAGCCGGGTGCGGCCCAACAGGATATTCTCGCCGCGCTGGGCACGCCTCTTGCCGATGATGAGCTGGGAGAGATGCGCGGCAAGTTCATCAGCCCCGATGCGGTAAGCTATTTCGGCATTTCCCTGGTGACGAGCTGGCAGGACGAAGCCGGTGTCACCACCATTGCCAATCTGGCCTTCAATGTCGATTTCCTCCCTGGAATGTCGGGCGCCGGCAGCGTCCCCCGGCTGATGGTGGGATGGGTCCGGGAAAATGGCGATCCCGCCATGGACGTGACGGGCGTCCCGACCGGCTATGTCGCGGTCTCGCCCGATCCGAGCCAGATGGTCGCCGTCGGTGCGTTGGATACGCTGACCGGGGCGGGGCAGGTCAATGTCGTCGCCGGGGCGGACAACAGCACCCGTAACACCATGCATATCGCAGTGGTGCCGCGCAACGCGGTGCCGCAACTGCCGGCTGCCGGACTGCAACCGATCTCGGGTTCGACCGCGGTCCAGTTCGAGGATGGCGACGGTGTGCAATTCCGGCTCGCCAACAACCAGATCGGCCTGGCGCTGACCAGCGGCAACGGCCTGGACAGCAGCTTTCAGAGCCTGGGCGGGAACTTCAGCCAGTTCATCCAGCAGATCACGATCCAGAGCAACGGCAATGACGTGCTGAACAGCGCGTCGATCGTGCTCGGCATCGACCCGCTCCAGAGTTTCGACCGCATCCGAACCGAGGGGGCGCGACTTAGTATGAAAGGATTCGGCTTCTAGTCCGAAGAAGGGGGGAACATGCAGTTTCGAAGGACGGTCAGGGCGATGGCCCTTGCGGGCCTGGCGTCAGCAGCTCCGGCCCATGCCGAGGACGCGAACAAGCAGTTCGCGGTGGAAGGCGGAGGCAGGGCGAGTTGCCAGACGTTCCTCAACGCCCGCAAGGATGAGGGTTCGGCGGAATACAGGCAGCTGATAGGCTTCGTGCAAGGCTATCAGACCGCGGCGAACCGGTATGAGCCGAACACTTTCGACCTGTCGCCCTGGCATAACGAGGCCGCGTTCGGGCTGATCCTCGAAAAGCATTGCACCCAATATCCCAAGGAAACCCTGATCGGGGCGTTGCAGAAGCTGACAATCAGCTTCCGTCCCATTCGGGTCGCCCAGTTTTCCAAGCTCCTCGAAGTAGGAGACGGCAAGAACAAGGCCTTTGTCTATGAGGCCATCCTCAAGCGTTCCCAGGCATTTCTGAGAGTGCGGGGATTCTACAACGGCGCCGAGGACGGAATTTACTCGCCGGCCTTGCGCGAAGCTTTCAGGCGTTTCCAGGAGCAGCAGAAATTGCCGGCTACCGGCGTGCCGGATCCGGCCACGCTATGGACGCTGCTCAATCCGTGAAGCCAAGAGAAGGGGGAGAATATCATGAGCTTGAGCAACCGGAAGCATCTGGCCTTGATAGGGGCGTCAGTGATGCTCGTCATCAGCCGGCCGGCATGGGCGCAAGCCGTGCCGGACGACATCGGGGCCTTGCAGCAGCAGGTGGAAGACCTGCAGCAGCGTGAGGCGGCGGCTGTGCAGCGGATAAACGAACTGGAGGCCCGGCTCGAGCGGCTCGAGCAGTCCCGCATCAGCGACTTCGACGCCGCTGAACTGAGGGGCAAATACGCCTATCCGACCGCCCGCGCCTGGGCCGATGAGCCATCGCTGGCCTTCTTCCAGAGGGAAGATGTCCCGGAAACGGGTAACGGGCAGGGCATTTCCTCCGATAGCGCGGAGGAGGATCGCAAGGCGCCGGCGCCGACGGAAGCCGTGACGGAGCTCACCCAGCAGCGCCAAGGCCGGTTTGGCGATCGCATCGGTATCGAGCTTGGAGCGAGCTATAGTCACTTCGACAATGCCCGCCTCAATCTCAGTGGCTTTCTGGCACTGGATTCCATCTTCCTCGGCAGGATCAGCATCGATCAGGTCACGGCAGATATCTTCTCTTTCGATCCCGTGCTGCGAATGGGGCTGAGCAACCGGCTCTTCCTGGATGCCAATCTCTCGTATCTTTATCGGACCTCCAATTTCCAGTCGGGCGGCGCCGGTGCGGATGCGAGCGGCCTGATCGAGAAGAGAGTGAAGGATCACGGCATCGGCGATCTCAATGTCGGGGCCAGCTACCGCTTGTTCCGGGAAACCAGCGGCCGCCCCGATATCGTGATCAACACCCGCGTCAAGGCACCCACCGGAAAGCATCCATACGGCGTGGAACTGATCGAAGTCGCGGGCAGCGAAGGCAACCTTACGGTGCCGCAGCGGCTTTCGACGGGCAGCGGCGTCTGGGGCGCTTCGATCGGCGTGTCGGCACTGAAGACGCTGGACCCGATGGTGGTCTTCGGCAGCGTCACCTATTTCCACAACTTCAAGCGCAACTTCAGCGATATCGATGAAGCTCCGGGCCAGCAGCCGGGCCGGGTGGCGGTGGGCAATGCGATCCAGATCGGGGCAGGCATGGCCTATGCCCTGAACGACCGATCGAGCATCAGCATGTCCTATACCCAGCGCCTGGTCCAGCGCACCAAGGTCGCCCGGGAAGGACAGGACATGCAGAGAATTGTCGGCAGCCAGGCCAATGTGGGACTGGTCAATCTCGGCGCGACATTCTCCCTGAGTAATCGGCTGTCATTGATCACCAACGTGGGGATCGGACTGACCGATGATAGCCCGGATATGGCGGTAAGCATCAGATTGCCTTACCGTTTCTGAGGCTAAAACTGGAGGGGCCGAACCTGTGTACCCCCCGCCCGTGCTCGGCCCCTCAACCTTTCTCCGGCACGGGCAGGCGAACCGAAACGCTCAGACTGCCATCCAGTCGCGGAAGAAGGCTTCGTTCGCTTCGCGCATATCCGATACGCTGACCGAAAATCCTGGTCCCTTGACTGATGAACCGCCGGTCGTGCCGATGCGCGTCATGGGAATGCCGGCGGCCTGGATGGTGTCGGCAATGGCGCTGGTCACGACGTAACGCGCCTGGTCCTCGCCAAAGGCCGTGAAGTGATCACCGATCTGTTCCAGTTCGCAGCCGATACCGCTCGCCATCGCCATTTCGGCCAGCGCGACGAGCAGGCCGCCATCGGAAACGTCGTGCACCGCGCTGACCTTGCCTTCGGCGATCAGCTTGCGGACGAACTCGGCATGGGTGCGCTCTGTAGCCAGATCGACCGGCGGCGGCGGGCCGTCCTCGCGGCCGTGAAGCTCGCGCAGCCATAGCGATTGGCCGAGATGGCCGTTGTTCTTGCCGATCACGAAGATCGCCTCGCCGTCGTTCTTGAAGGCGATGGTGGCCATCTTTTCGCAGTCATCGAGCAGGCCCACTCCACCGATCGCTGGCGTGGGCAGGATGGCGGAGCCGCCGCCGGTGGCCTTGCTCTCGTTATAGAGGCTGACGTTGCCCGACACGATCGGATAATCCAATACCCTGCAGGCGTCGCCCATGCCTTCCAGGCAGCCGACGATCTGCGCCATGATCTCCGGCCGCTGCGGATTGGCGAAATTGAGGCAGTTGGTGATGGCAAGAGGCCTGGCGCCGACTGCCGACAAGTTGCGGTAGGTCTCCGCCACCGCCTGCTTGCCGCCTTCGTAGGGGTCGGCATAGCAATAGCGGGGGGTACAGTCCGTGGTGATCGCGAGCGCCTTCTTCGTGCCGTGAACCCGCACCACCGCCGCATCACCGCCGGAGAGCTGGAGCGTATCGGCGCCCACCTGGCTGTCGTACTGCTCCCAGATCCAGCGGCGCGAGGCGAGGTCGGGGCAGCCGATCAGCTTGAGCAGGTCCGCAGCAATATCGCTGCTGTCCGGGATATTCCCCAGCGGCTTCACTGCGGCCCAGGCCTTGTATTCCTCGCGGTTCACATAGGGCCGGTCATATTCCGGGGCATCATCGGCCAAGGGGCCGAGCGGAATATCGCAGACCACCTCGCTATCGAATTCCAGCACCATGTGGCCCCCATCCGGACCAGCTTCTGTCACCTCGCCGATCACGGCGAAATCCAGCTCCCACTTCCGGAAAATCGCCTCGGCCATCGCTTCCTTGCCGGGCTTGAGGACCATGAGCATTCGCTCCTGGCTCTCGCTCAGCATCATCTCGTAAGGCGTCATCCCTTCTTCCCGACATGGCACCTTGTTCATGTCGAGCCGAATACCGGCGCCACCCTTGCTCGCCATTTCGACCGAGGAGGAAGTGAGGCCAGCGGCGCCCATATCCTGGATGGCGACGATCGCATCCGTTGCCATCAGTTCGAGGCAGGCTTCGATCAGCAGCTTTTCGGTGAAGGGATCGCCGACCTGGACGGTGGGCCGCTTCTCGTCGGAATTCTCGTCGAAATCGGCGCTGGCCATGGTCGCGCCATGAATGCCGTCCCGTCCCGTCTTGGAGCCGACATAGACGATGGGATTGCCGATTCCGGTTGCCGCCGAATAGAAGATCCTGTCGGTATCGGCGACACCCACGGTCATCGCATTGACCAGGATGTTGCCGTCATAGGCCTTGTGGAAGTTGGTCTCGCCCCCGACCGTGGGCACGCCGACGCAATTGCCGTAGCCGCCGATTCCGGCCACCACTCCCTGCACGAGATGCTTCATCTTCGGATGATCCGGCCGGCCGAAGCGCAGGGCGTTCATGTTGGCGACGGGACGCGCACCCATGGTGAAGACGTCACGCAGGATACCGCCCACGCCGGTTGCCGCGCCCTGATAGGGCTCGATATAGCTGGGGTGATTATGGCTCTCCATCTTGAAGATGGCTGCCTGCCCATCGCCGATATCGATCACCCCGGCATTTTCGCCCGGCCCCTGGATGACCCAGGGGGCCTGTGTCGGCAGCTTCTTGAGATGAAGTCGGCTCGATTTGTACGAGCAATGCTCGGACCACATGACCGAGAAGATGCCCAGCTCGACAAGGTTGGGCTCGCGCCCCAGCGCGTTCAGGACGCGCTCGTACTCCGCAGGGGAAAGGCCGTGGGACTGGACGATTTCGGGCGTGATCTGGCTCATGTCGCGCGCCTTAGCGACGCCTGCGCGATCCCGCTAGCCCTGCGATGCTTGACCGGAGCGCTTTGGCCCGTCAATGCTCGCGCGGATGGATGAACAGGCCCGGGACATCGCTGCCATGAGCTTCGAGGATGCGCTCCGCGCCCTTGAGGAAGTCGTGCGCAAGCTGGAAAGCGGGGAAGTTCCGCTGGACGATTCGATAGAGCTGTATGAACGCGGCGAATTGCTGCGCCAGCATTGCCAGGCCCGGCTCGATGCGGCCCAGGCACGGATCGAAAAGATCGTGGCCGGCGGCCAGAACAAGCTTGTCGGCACCGAGCCGTTCGGCACGGCCGATTGAACGCGATCATGGCTGTGATCGACGGCTTGCTGAAGGACGAACTGATTCGGATACAGCGGGAAGTCGACAGCCTGTTCGATGCATTGCTTCCCGTTCCATCGGATTTCCGTGCGCCCTTGGTCGAAGCCATGCGCCATGCCACCATCGGTGGAGGCAAGCGGGTACGGCCCTTGCTCCTCACGGCCACGGCGCAGCTTTATGGGGTGGACCGGGAGATTGCGCTGCGTGCGGCCTGCGCGATCGAGGCAATCCATGCCTATTCGCTGATCCATGACGATCTTCCCTGCATGGATGACGACGAATTCCGCCATGGCAAGCTGACCGTGCATCGTGCTTTCGACGAAGCCACGGCCGTGCTGGCGGGTGACGCGCTGCATGCGCTCGCATTCGAGATCCTGGCCGACCCCCGGACCAGCGGCGACCCTTTCCTTCGCGCGGAGCTTGTCAGCACGCTGGCCTCGGCCAGCGGTTTCAATGGCATGGCTGGCGGGCAGGTCATGGACATGGTCGCCCAGACCACTGCATTCGATCTTGCGACGATCACGCGCCTCCAGCAGCTCAAGACCGGCGCATTGCTCAGCGCTGCGGTGGAAATGGGGGCCATCCTGGGCCATGTTCCACCAGAAGGAAGGACCCATCTGCGCGGCTATGCCCGCGATGTCGGCCTGGCCTTTCAGATCGCGGACGACCTGCTGGACCATGAAGGCGACGAGAGCAAGGCGGGGAAGGCGCTTCGCAAGGATCATGCCGCCGGCAAGCAGACGTTTCTCACGCTGCTGGGGGCGGAGCGCGCCAGGGATCAGGCGCGCATCTTGGTGGATCAGGCGATCGGCCATCTCTCCCAGCATGGAGCCGAAGCCGATCTGCTGCGCAGCATTGCCAGGTTTATTTTGGAAAGGGATCACTGATGGGGGGCATGGGGCAGGGCGAGCGGGTGGGAGTCTATCCGGGAACGTTCGATCCGATCACGCGCGGGCATTCCGATATCATCCGCCGCGGAGCCAAGCTGGTCGACCGGCTGATTATCGGCGTCACTACCAATCCTTCGAAAAATCCCATGTTCTCGCCGGAAGAGCGCATCGCGATGGTGGAGCGCGAGATCGCATCGCTCGGTCTGTCCAACGTAACCGTGACCGGTTTCAACGCCTTGCTCATGAAATTTGCGGAACGGCAGGGGGCGACCGTAATCGTCCGGGGCCTGCGCGCCGTGGCGGATTTCGAATATGAGTATCAGATGGCCGGGATGAACCAGCAGCTGAATGCCGGGATCGAGACGGTTTTCCTGATGGCGGATGTCAGCCTGCAGCCCATCGCGTCCAAGCTGGTCAAGGAAATCGCGCTGTTCGGGGGCGACATCACCCCATTCGTCAGCGCACCGGTACGGGACGAAGTGAACGCCAGAGTGCGCGAACTTGGCCGGCTCGGCGATTATTGACACTCGCCCACCGCAAACATGCATCGTTCATTGAACCGACAGTCGGCAGCCGGTAAGGCCCGTCGCCATCCTCCAAGCAGAGCAATCGAGACGCCAATGTACAAAAGCCTGATCCGCCTGGCGCTTGCCCTTTTCATTGGTCTCATGCCCGGCTTTGCCCAGGCTCGCGATGAGCAGGCGGCCGCAGCTCCCAGGGTGTATGCTCAGGTGGACTACGATCTTGCCCATGATCCGGAAAACATCCTGCTGCTCGACCTTTCCACCGGCCAGCGGGTGGCGATCAGGCTGATGGCGGATTGGGCACCCAACCATGTCGAACGGATCAAGACGCTGACCCGGCAGGGTTTCTACGATGGCGTCATCTTCCATCGCGTCATCGAAGGTTTCATGGCGCAGACCGGCGACCCCACGGGCACAGGCACGGGCGGTTCGCAGCTTCCCGATCTGGCCCCGGAATTCAACGATATGCCGCATATTCGCGGGACCGTTTCCATGGCGCGCGCACAGGCGGAAAACAGCGCGAACAGCCAGTTCTTCATCGTGTTCTATCCGCGCTTCGCGCTGGATCGGAAATATACCAACTTCGGGCGCGTGATCGACAATATGGAAGCGGTGGATGCAATCACCCGGGGCGAGCCGCCGGCCAACCCCACCCGGATCCTGCAGGCCTCCATCGCGGCCGACAACAAGCCGCGCCCGGCCTTCGTGCCCCCGGCACCGGCGGCGGAGCCGATCACTCCCGAAATGCTGAGCAACTCCGCGTCCCAGTAAGCCTTGGCAATCCGGCGCGGCACGGCCTAAGGGCCGCGCCATGCGTGTGGACCTGTTCGACTTCGACCTGCCGCCAGAGCGGATAGCGCTGCGCCCCGCGCGCCCGCGCGACAGTGCGCGGATGCTGGTGGCCCAGGGCCAAAGCGGGCTGACGGATGCCGTCGTCAGGGATCTGCCGGGCTGGCTGCGCGCCGGCGACGTGCTGGTGTTCAACGACACCCGCGTCATTCCCGCCCAGCTCGAGGGAATGCGCGGCAATGCCCGGATCGGGGCGACACTGCACAAGCGGATCGGCCTGAGGCGCTGGCAGGCCTTCATCCGCAATGGCAGGCGCCTGCGCGCAGGCGATGCGATCCGCTTCCCGGCCGGGGTCGAGGCTCTCGCGGAGGACCGCCACGACGATGGTAGCTGGACGCTGGCCTTCGTCGGAGATGATCCGGTCGAAGTGCTGCTGGAGCGCGCCGGGCGCATGCCGCTGCCGCCCTATATCGCCGGCAAGCGCGCTGCCGATGAGCAGGATCGGGAGGATTACCAGACCATCTTCGCGCGCGAGGACGGCGCGGTCGGGGCACCGACCGCTGCACTGCATTTCACGCCCGGGCTGCTGGCCGCGCTCGACGAGGCGGGGGTGAAGCGCGAAACGCTGACCCTGCATGTCGGCGCGGGTACTTTCCTGCCGGTCAAGGCGGACGATACGGACGATCACCGCATGCATGCCGAGTGGGGAAGGATCGACGCCGCCACGGCGGATCGGTTGAACCGCGCGCGGTCCGGCGGCGGGCGGTTGATCGCCGTAGGCACCACCTCGCTGCGCCTGCTGGAAAGCGCGGCGGACGAGAGCGGGTTGATCCACCCCTTCGCGGGGGATACCGCGATCTTCATCACACCGGGCTATCGATTTCGGGCCATCGATGGGCTGATCACCAATTTCCACCTGCCGCGTTCGACCCTGTTCATGCTGGTGAGCGCCTTGATGGGGCGCGAGAGGATGCAGGCGATCTACGCCCATGCGATCCGCGAGCATTACCGCTTCTACAGCTATGGCGACGCCAGCCTGCTGATCCCCTGACAACCCGGGCACGACAAGCTGTCGCATTGCCGCCACGCCGGCGGGGAACCGGGGGAACGGGCATCACCGCCCTTGCAAAGCGGGCAGTACGCGCCAGATTGCCCTTCGTGGAACCGATTCTGGAATTGCGTGGCCTCACCAAGACTTACCCTGGTGGCCTGACTGCGCTCGACAATGTGGACCTGACCATCCGGCGAGGGGAAATCTTTGCCCTGCTCGGCCCGAATGGCGCTGGCAAGACGACGCTGATCGGCGCGGTCTGCGGAATGGTGCTGCCCAGTTCGGGCATCATTCGTGCGTTCGGCATGGATCTGGCAAAGGATTGGCGCCGCGCCCGTGCGCGGATCGGACTGGTGCCGCAGGAGCTCGGCTTCGACATCTTCGAGAATGTGGAGAAGGTCGTGCGGCACTCCCGCGAGCTGTTCGGGCTCGCGCCCAGCTCCGCCCGCACCGAGGAAATCCTGCGGGCGCTGTCGTTGTGGGACAAGCGCAAGACCGAGATCCGCAACCTGTCCGGCGGCATGAAGCGCCGGGTGCTGATAGCCAAGGCGCTGGCGCACGAGCCGGAGCTGCTGTTTCTCGATGAGCCGACCGCCGGCGTCGATGTGGAATTGCGGCGGGACATGTGGCGGCTGATCGGGCGGCTCCGTGACCAGGGTGTGACCATCATCCTGACCACCCATTACATCGAGGAAGCGGAGGAAATGGCGGATCGGGTGGGCGTGATCGACGGGGGCAGGATCCTGCTGGTCGAGGAAAAGCACGCCCTGATGGCGCGCCTGGGCCGGGTGGAAGCTGTGCTGACCCTCACGAAGCCGCTGCCCGCCATCCCCGATTCCCTGTCCCGTTTCCCCCTCAGCCTGGACGATAGCGGGCGAGTGCTGTCCTATCGCGGCGCCGGGGATGGCGCGGATAGCGAGGTGGCCGCTCTGGTGCAGGCGCTGGTGAAGCAAGGGATCGGCTTCACCGCGCTGGATATCCACGAATCGACCCTGGAAGATATTTTCGTGGATCTGGTGGAGAAGCGGACGTGACCGGGATCTATTTCAACTGGCGCGGCGCCTGGGCGATCTACAAATACGAGCTATCGCGCGCCTGGCGCACCTTCTTCCAGACCATTCTGGCCCCGGTGCTGACCACCTCGCTTTATTTCATCGTCTTCGGCGCCGCGATCGGCGGGCGGATCGATGAAGTCGGGGGCGTGTCCTATGGCGCATTCATCGTGCCCGGGCTGCTGCTGCTGACGCTGCTGAGCGAAACCACCGCCAATGCGAGCTTCGGGATCTACATGCCGCGCTTCACCGGCTCGATCTACGAGCTGCTTTCCGCGCCGGTGGGAGTCGCCGAAACCCTGCTGGGCTTTGTCGGCGCGGCGGCAACCAAATCGCTGATCATTTCGGCCATCATCCTGGTCACGGCCAAGCTGTTCGTCGATTACACCATCGTCCACCCCTTGCTGGCCGCGGCGTTCGTCATTCTGGTCGCGGCGGCTTTCAGCCTGTTCGGATTCATACTTGGGGTCTGGGCCGATGGGTTCGAGCGGCTCCAGGCGATCCCGATGCTGGTGCTCACCCCGCTGACCTTCCTCGGCGGCACGTTCTATTCCATCGAGATGCTGCCGGAGCCCTGGCGCAGCATCGCCTTCGCCAATCCCATAGTCTATCTGGTGAATGGCCTGCGCTGGACCTTCTACGGCCAATCGGATGTCGATATCCGGCTTTCGCTGGGCCTGACGCTGGCCTTTCTGGCAGTGTGCGTCACGATCATAGCGGTGATCTTCAGGACCGGATGGCGCCTGCGCCACTAACCGGCAACGTAATCCCACAGCAGGCGCGCGGTCAGCCCCAGCGAGATGACCACCAGCAGCGGGCGGATAAGCCGTGCGCCATAGCGTATCGCGCTGTGCGAGCCGAGCCAGCTTCCGGCCATGCAACCCAGCCCGATGGCGATGCCCAGCATCCAGATCACCTTGCCGCCCAGGATGAACATCAGCAGCGCACCGAAATTGCTGGTGAAGTTGAACAGCTTCGCCAGGGCGGTCGCCCTGGTCAGGCCCATTCCCCTCAGGGCCACGAGCGAAGTGGTGAAGAAGCTGCCGGTGCCTGGGCCGAAAAAGCCGTCATAGAAGCCGATCGACCCGGCCACCGGCGCATAGGCCGGGCGGGAAAGCCGGTGATGCCGGTCATGATCATCCATTCGCGGAGACAGCAGGACATAGGCCGCGCAGAGCATCAGCAGCACCGGCACCACGAGTTGCAGGACATCCGGATCGAGCGCCTGCACTGCCAGCGACCCGGTGGCCGAGGCGACCAGCACGCACAGGACCAGCGGCCAGTTCGCGCGGATGTCGAGCAATCCCTTGCCGTGATAGGTCCAGGTGGCCATCGCCACGCCCATCGTCGATTGCAGCTTGTTGGTGCCGAGCGCGAGATGCGGGGGCAGCCCGGCCGAAAGCAGGGCCGGCATCATGATCAGCCCGCCGCCGCCTGCGATCGCATCGATGAAGCCGGTGAGAAGCCCGGTTGCCACCAAAGCGGCGTATATCCACGGTTCCAGTTCCATCGGCGCATCGTCCATTTGCCAGTTGCCGAAAGTCGCATTATGCGCCGCTTCCCGAAATGACCCGATTTTCCTTCACCGTGGAAGCCACCGATGGCAAGGCCCGGCTTGGCCGCATCTCCGTGCAACGTGGGGAAATCCGCACTCCGGCGTTCATGCCGGTGGGCACGGCCGCCACCGTGAAGGCGATGAAGCCGGACGATGTGCGCGCCACGGGCGCGGATATCATCCTGGGCAATACCTATCATCTGATGCTGCGCCCGGGCGCGGAGCGGGTGGCGAGGCTCGGCGGGCTGCACAAATTCATGAACTGGCCGCGTCCGATCCTGACCGACAGCGGCGGCTATCAGGTGATGAGCCTCGCCGATCTCAGGAAGATCACGGAGGAAGGGGTCAGCTTCCGCAGCCATCTCGACGGTTCGCGGCATATGCTGACGCCGGAACGCTCGATGGAAATCCAGCGCTTGCTCGGCTCCGATATCGTGATGGCGTTTGACGAATGCCCGCGCGCCGACGCGCCGCGCGAGGTGATCGCCCGCTCCATGGAGATGTCGATGCGATGGGCAAGGCGCAGCCGCGACGGCTTCGACAGCGGGGAAGACCATGCCGGGCGGGCGGCCCTTTTCGGCATCCAGCAAGGCGCACTGGACGAGGAATTGCGCCGCCAGAGCGCCGAGGCGCTGATCGAGATCGGCTTCGACGGCTATGCGATCGGGGGGCTTGCCGTCGGCGAAGGCCAGGAAGCGATGTTCGCCACGCTGGACTTCGCCCCGGCGCAATTGCCCGAGGACCGCCCGCGCTACCTGATGGGGGTGGGCAAGCCTGATGATCTGGTCGGCGCGGTGGAACGCGGTGTGGACATGTTCGATTGCGTGCTGCCGACCCGTTCCGGACGGAACGGCCAGGCCTTTACCTGGCGCGGCCCGCTCAATCTGCGCAACGCGCGCTTCGCGGAGGATACCGCGCCGCTCGATGAACGTTGCGGCTGTGCGGCCTGCACCCGGTTCAGCCGCGCCTATCTTCACCATCTGATCAAGGCGGGAGAGATACTGGGGGCCATGCTGATGACCGAGCACAATCTGTCCTTCTACCAGCAATTGATGCAGGCTATGCGCGCGGCGATCGGAGAAAGGCGGCTTTCCGCCTTCGCGTCGGATTTCCGGCGGGATTATTTCGGCGGCTGAAACGCTCCGGGGCTGTTTTCCGCCATTGACTGCGGTAGCCATCGTCCTACCAATAAACTCGACAAAATCTCGGCAATGAACCGGGTTTTGGGATTCTATTTGGGAGACTGCGAATGGCAACCCGGGCTCGCGCCAGCAAGCGAACCAACCAGACCAGCAAGACCAACCAGGCCGTATCGCCTGAGCGGATGCGCGAACTTTTCACGGTCATGTGCCGGATCCGCCGTTTCGAGGAAATGGCCACCGAACTGTTCAATGCGGGCATCATCAAGGGGCCGGCGCACAGCTACGCGGGCCAGGAAGCGATTGCCGCCGGAACCTGCGCCAATCTCACCAAGGCCGATTACATCGGCAGCTACCATCGCGGCCACGGCCACTGCATCGCCAAGGGGGCGGATGTCTCCAAGATGATGGCCGAACTGATGGGCCGGGCGACCGGCTCCTGCGGCGGGCTGGGCGGGTCGATGCATATTGCCGATCTCGATCTTAACATCCTCGGCGCGAACGGCATCGTCGGCGCGACCATGCCGCTGGGCGCGGGCGCAGCGCTCGCCGCCAAGCTGCGCGGGGACAAGCAGGTATCCGTGGCCTTCTTCGGCGATGGCGCGTCGAACCAGGGCGTCTTCCATGAGGCGCTGAACCTCGCTTCAGTCTGGAAGCTGCCCATGGTGTTCGTGTGCGAGAACAACCAGTACGCGCTCTCCACGCCGATCACCGGCACGACCTCGGTCTCCGACATCTCGTCGAGAGCATCGGCTTACAGCGTGCCGGGGCTGACGATCGACGGCAACGACGCCATCGAAGTGTTCAATGTCATCGGTGAAGCGGTCGAGCGTGCCCGCGCGGGCGACGGTCCGACCCTGATCGAGGCGAAGACCTGGCGCTGGGGCGGGCACAGCATGCGCACCAATCTGGTCGATCCGCGCAGCGAGGAAGACAAGAAGGCCTGGCAGGCCCGTTGCCCCCTGCTGCGGATGGAAGAAAGGATGCTGGAAGCGGGCATCCCGAAGGCGCAGATCACCCGCATCCGCAAGGCCATCGACAAGGAGATCGAAGATGCGGTTGCCTTCGGCAAGGAAAGCCCGCCGCCCGAGCTTTCGATCCTCGACAATGCGGTCTATGCCCCGCGCGTCGAAGCAGGTGAGCCGCCCGCGCCCGGCACGCGCGAACTGACCTATGCCCAGGCGCTGAACGAAGCGCTGACGCAGGAGATGGAGCGGGATCCCGCGGTTCTGGTAATGGGCGAGGACATCGCGAAGATAGGCGGCGTGTTCCAGGTTACCGCCGGGCTGGCCGAAAAGTTCGGTCCGGATCGCGTGCGCGATACGCCGATTTCGGAATCCACCTTCTGCGGCGCGGGGGTGGGTGCCGCCATCGCCGGGCTGCGCCCCGTGGTGGAAGTGCAAATCTTCGATTTCGTGACGCTGATGATGGACATGCTGGTCAACCAGGCCGCCAAGTTCCGCTTCATGAACGGCGGCACGGGCAAGGTGCCGGTGGTGGTGCGTGGCCCGCAAGGGGGCGGCATCCGCATGGCGGCGCAGCACAGCCAGAGCCTGGAGGCCTGGTTCGCCCATATTCCCGGCCTGACCGTGGTCGCGCCGTCCACCCCCTATGACGCCAAGGGCCTGCTGGCGGCCGCCATCCGCGAGGACAATCCGGTCGTGTTCCTGGAACACAAGATCCTGTATCTCGGCCAGACTGCGCCGGTGCCGGAAGAGCCTTACGTGATTCCGATCGGCAAGGCGGACATCAAGCGGGAAGGGACCGATGTCACCATCGTCGCCACCCAGGTCATGGTCCAGCGCGCCTTGTCCGCCGCCAAGGTGCTGGAACGCGAGGGCATCAGCGTGGAAGTGATCGATCCTCGCACGATCAAGCCGCTGGATGAGGAAACCATTCTTGCCTCCGTCCGCAAGACCAACCGCCTGGTGATTGCCCATGAAGCTTGCCTGTCCGGCGGGTTCGGCGCCGAGGTTTCGGCGATGGTGATGGAAAAGGCGTTCGACTGGCTCGATGCGCCAGTGGTCCGGGTCGCATCCCGCGACGTGCCGATGCCTTACAATGACGAGCTGGAAGTGGCCGTGATTCCATCCCAGGACGACATCGTCCAGGCTGTCCGTTCCATGGAGATCAGGAAATCGGTGGCGGCCTGAGCGGTGTGGAAATAGTTACGGCGCGGGCCTGGCTGTCCGCGCCTCTCCATAAACGGAAAGGGCGGCCCATCGGCCGCCCTTCCTTGTTCCAGCAAAGCCGGGTCGATCAGCGCGAGTAGAACTCGACCACCAGGTTCGGTTCCATCGTCACCGGGTAGGGCACTTCATCCAGCGCGGGGACGCGGACGAAGGTGGCCTTGTCGTTGCCGTCGGCGGCGACATAATCGGGGATGTCGCGCTCCGGCAGGCCCTGCGCTTCAGCGATAAGCGCCATTTCCTTGGCCTTGTTGCCGAGGCTCACAATATCGCCCGGCACCACGCGGCGGCTTGCGATGTTGCACTTCACGCCGTTGACGTGAATGTGGCCATGAGACACGATCTGGCGCGCGGCGAAGATCGTCGGGGCGAACTTGGCGCGATAGACCACCATGTCCAGACGCTGCTCGAGCAGGCCGATCAGGTTCTGACCGGTATCGCCCTTCATCCGGGCGGCTTCCTGATAGGTGCGTTTGAACTGCTTTTCGGTGACGTCGCCATAGTAGCCCTTGAGCTTCTGCTTGGCGCGCAGCTGGATGCCATAGTCCGACAGCTTGCCCTTGCGGCGCTGGCCGTGCTGGCCGGGGCCATAGGAGCGGCGGTTTACGGAGCTTTTCGGACGACCCCAGATGTTCTCGCCCATCCGGCGGTCAATTTTATACTTCGATGCCTTGCGCTTCGACATGCGCCTCTATCCTTCAATTTGCCGGGCTGCGACCATCGCCGCCCATCCATGCCCGGAACCGCACCATTCCGCCTGTTTTGCGGAATGCGGCCGCCGCTTCACCGGGGTGCGGGGCCAATTGCGAAGGCACGCCTATTGCCGCCGAAGCCCGGAAAGTCAAGCCTTGGAGCGCCTTTCAGCGCGGCCCTTTCTCCAGCGCGCTGAGCACACCGCGCATGGTGCGCACTTCCAGGGCGTTCCAGCCCGGCTTGGTCAGCATGTTGCGCAAGGTGCGAGCCGTGGCGGCCGCGCGGGATTCCGGCCGGAAATAGCCCCTGGGTTCCAGCAGCCGGGTGAAATGATCGATCAGCCCGTCCAGTTCGGCCTGCGGGGCAGGGGGAAGCTGGTCCTCCGTGGTGGGTTGGGCCAAGGCTTGATGCTTCGACCACTCGTAAGCGCACAGGATCACCGCCTGGGCGAGATTGAGCGAGCCGAATTCCGGATTGATCGGCACGGTAATGATCGCGCGGGCAATCGCGACATCGTCCGTCTCCAGCCCCGACCGCTCTGGCCCGAACAGGATCGCATGGCGCCCGGGCAAAGTGGTGATGTCACGCGATGCCTGCTCGGGCGTCAAAACCGGCTTGGTCACTCCACGCTTGCGGACCGTGGTGGCATAGACATGTTCGCAATCGGCGACCGCCTCCCTCACGGTTTCAAAGACCCTCGCGCGCTCCAGCACCATATCCGCGCCGGAAGCAGCCGGGCCCGCGGAGGGATTGGGCCAGCCATCGCGCGGGGCGACGAGGCGCATCTCGGTGAGCCCGAAATTGAGCATGGCCCGCGCCGCCTTGCCGATATTTTCGCCAAGCTGGGGGCGGACGAGAACGATGACGGGAAGGGATGCTTGCGATCCTTCAAGACGCCGCTTCGACAAGCTCAACGGCTCCTCAGCTTCCTGACTCCGCCCATTTGCGTCTCGAAGGGCACTCGCCCGACTGGCCAAACGTTGCAGCGCCGCCCAGTCGCCCCGGATCAACGCTTCCTTCTTGGCGCGAGACCAGCCCTTGATCTGTCGCTCGGCGGCGAAGGCACTGTCGCAATCGGCGAACAGGTCGGACCAAACCAATTCGACCGGGAGCCCCTTCGCCGTATAGCTATCGAAAGTGCCATCCCGGTGCTGCGCAAGCCGCAATTCCAGATCTTCGGTATGTCCGATGTAATAGCTGCCGTCCGAGCAGCGGAGCATATAGGCCCAGACCTGTTGCATGGTTTTCGTCTTTCGAGACGGGCTTCGACAGGCTCAGCCCTCCTCAGGATGTGCGGATAGAATAGCCAGAAGGCATAAATGGCACGAGCAGGTCAATTCCCTCCCACATCGCGCACCGAGCTGGCGAATTCCTCGAAATCCCTGGCCTCGCTGAAATCGCGATAGACCGATGCGAAGCGGATATAGGCGACGCTGTCCAGCTGCCGCAGTCCGTCCATCACCATCTCGCCGATCTGGGACGAGGGAATCTCGTTTTCGCCCAGGGTTTCGATCTGGCGTTGTATTCCGGAAACGAGCTGGTCCAGGCGCTCCTGCGCGATGCCTCGCTTGCGGCTCGCCAGAGCGACCGACTGCTCGATCTTGCCCCGATCGAACGCTTCCCGCCGGTCGCCGCTCTTGAGGACGACGATATCCCGCAGCTGGACCCGCTCGAAAGTGGTGAAACGCGCGCCGCAGCTTTCGCATTGGCGGCGGCGGCGGATCGCCGTGTTGTCCTCGGTCGGACGGGAGTCCTTCACCTGGCTGTCATCATGGGCACAGAATGGACAGCGCATGGTTCAGGCTCCGCTCGTGCCGATCACATGCCGGGATAGACGGGGAAGGCCGCGCAGAGTTCCTCGACCCGCGAACGCACCTTCTGCTCGACCTGGGCATCGCCTTCTTCCCCATTGCGGGAAAGACCGTCCGCCACTTCGGCGATCAGCTTGCCCACCGTGCGGAATTCCTCGGGGCCGAAGCCGCGCGTCGTGCCGGCCGGGGTGCCGAGGCGAACGCCCGAGGTCACGAAGGGCGAGCGGGTATCGAACGGAATGCCGTTCTTGTTGCAAGTCAGCCATGCCCGGTCGAGGCCCTTTTCGGCCGCCTTGCCGGTGACGTTCTTGGCGGTGAGATCCACCAGCATGAGGTGATTGTCGGTGCCGCCGGACACGATCGCCAGCCCCGCGTCCTGCAGGCTTGCGGCCAGCGCGCGGGCATTCTCCACGATGCGGGCCGCATAGGTCCTGAACTCGGGGCGCAGCGCTTCACCGAAGGCGACCGCCTTGGCGGCGATCACATGCACCAGCGGCCCACCCTGCAGGCCTGGGAAGACCGCCGAGTTGAACTTCTTCGCCAGATCCTCCTCATTGGTGAGGATGATGCCCGAACGCGGCCCGCGCAGGCTCTTGTGCGTGGTGCTGGTCACTACATGAGCATGGGGGAAAGGGGAGGGGTGCGCCCCGCCAGCGACCAGCCCGGAAAAATGCGACATGTCGACCAGCAGATAGGCGCCCACTTCGTCGGCGATCTCGCGGAAGCGCGAAAAATCCCAGATGCGCGAATAGGCCGTGCCGCCGGCGATGATGAGCTTCGGCTTGTTCTCGCGCGCGATGCGGGCGACTTCGTCCATGTCGATCAGATGATCGTCCGGGCGCACGCCATACGCGACCGGATTGAACCACTTGCCGGACATGTTGACGGGGGAGCCATGAGTCAAATGGCCGCCCGAATTCAGGTCCAGCCCCATGAATGTGTCGCCCGGCTGCAGCAGCGCCAGGAACACGGCCTGGTTCATCTGGCTGCCGGAATTGGGCTGCACATTGGCGAACTGGCAGCCGAACAGCTTCTTCGCGCGTTCGATGGCGAGCGTTTCGACCACGTCGGCGTAGTCGCAACCGCCGTAATAGCGCTTGCCGGGATAGCCTTCGGCATATTTGTTGGTGAAGACCGATCCGGTCGCCTCCAGCACCGCTCGGCTCGCGATATTTTCCGAGGCGATCAACTCGATCTTGTTGCGTTGCCGGTTGAGTTCATTGCGGACCGCCTCCGCCACTTCCGGGTCGGCCTCGGCCAGCGTATCGCCCCAGAAGCGGCTCATGGTATCGGACTGGGCAATGGTTGCTGTGCTCATCGGGCTTGGCCTTTATCCGAAGTGAGGGATGGAGAAGAAAGTTTCGCGACCCGGCCTTCGTGCCGGCCGCCGCCGAATTCCGTATTCAGGAATGCCTCGACGCAGGCCTTGGCCATATCCGCGCCGGTCAGCCGCGCGCCCAGCGCAATCGCATTTGCGTCATTGTGCTCGCGCGCCAGCGCGGCGGACAAGGGTTCCGACACCAGCGCGCAACGCAGTTCGGGATGGCGGTTGACCGCTATCGAAATGCCGATGCCCGAACCGCACAGCGCAATTCCGCGTTCCGCCGTGCCCGAGGCAACAGCTTCGGCCAGCTTGTAGCCGAAATCGGGATAGTCCACGCGGTCTTCGGTCGCCGGGCCAAGATCGTTCACATCGTGGCCCTGGCTGCGCAGCCATTCTGCCAGTTCCGCCTTGAGGGCGATGGCGGCGTGGTCGGAAGCGAGAGCTATGCGCATGGCGGCGTGCTGACAATCTGTTGCGGGTGAATCGTGCTAGGCCCCCATAGGCCGGTAGGCCGCAAGAGGCCACCCGCCAATGATGGCTTTTCCAGCGATTGCCAAGCGGCGATTACTGATCGAGAAAGCTGCGCATCTTGCGGCTGCGGCTCGGATGCTTGAGCTTTCTCAGCGCCTTGGCCTCGATCTGGCGGATACGTTCGCGCGTCACCGAGAATTGCTGGCCCACTTCTTCAAGCGTGTGATCGGTATTCATGCCGATGCCGAAGCGCATGCGCAGCACGCGTTCCTCACGCGGGGTGAGGCTGGCCAGCACGCGAGTGACGGTTTCCTTGAGATTAGCCTGAATTGCGGCGTCCACCGGAATGATCGCGTTCTTGTCCTCGATGAAATCGCCCAGATGCGAATCCTCCTCGTCGCCGATCGGCGTTTCGAGGGAGATCGGCTCCTTGGCGATCTTCATCACCTTGCGGACCTTTTCGAGCGGCATGGAAAGGCGCTCGGCCATTTCCTCGGGCGTCGGCTCGCGGCCCTGCTCGTGCAGGAACTGGCGCGACGTGCGCACCAGCTTATTGATCGTTTCGATCATGTGGACCGGGATACGGATGGTCCGCGCCTGATCAGCGATCGAGCGGGTGATCGCCTGTCTGATCCACCAGGTGGCGTAGGTGCTGAACTTGTAGCCCCGGCGATATTCAAACTTGTCGACCGCCTTCATCAGGCCGATATTGCCTTCCTGGATGAGGTCCAGGAACTGCAAGCCGCGATTGGTGTATTTCTTGGCGATCGAGATCACGAGCCGAAGGTTGGCCTCCACCATCTCCTTCTTGGCGATCCTTGCCTCGCGCTCGCCCTTCTGCACCATGTTCACGATACGGCGGAATTCGTTGAGCGACATGCCGGTGGCGGCGGCGATATCCGCGATCTCAGCGCGGATCCGCTCCACCGCGTCCGCCTCGTTCTCGGCAAAGGCGGCCCACTTCTTGTCCTTCTTGGACATTTCGGCCAGCCAGCCATCGTCCAGCTCGCGGCCGATATAGCTGTCGAGGAAATCCTTCCGCGGAACCTTGTGACGCTCCGCAAGGCGCAGCATCTGCCCGCCTAGCGCCGTCAGGCGCCGGTTAAAGGCGTAGAGATTGTCCACCAGGAATTCGATCTTGGTGGCGTGGAACTGAACGCTTTCGACTTCTGCGGTCAGCTCTTCGCGGAGGCTCTGATACTTCTTTTCCTTGGCGTCGGCGAATTCGCCGCCAATGCCGAGGGCGTCGAGCCGTTCCGCCTGGATCTTCTCGAACTTCCGGAAAAGGGTGGTGATGCGCGCGAACCGCTCCAGCGCTTCGGGCTTGAGCGCGGCTTCCATCTGGGCAAGGCTGAGGGTGTTGTCATCCTCATCCTCTTCCTCACGGCGGCGGGACGTGCGTTCGCCATCCTCGTCCTCTTCGCCGACCTCTTCCTCTTCCTCGATGTCTTCCTCTTCCTTGTAGGAAGGGCCAGCGGTCTTCTCGCTGATTTCGCCATCGTCGTCGCCATCCTCATCCTCGAGGTTTTCAGGCGCCGGTTCCTTTGAAAGCATCGCATCGAGATCCAGGATCTCGCGCAGCTGCATCTCTTCCTTGTTGAGCGCTTCCGACCATTGAATGATGGCGTGGAAGGTAATCGGGCTTTCGCACAAGCCCATGATCATCGTGTCGCGGCCTGCCTCGATGCGCTTGGCGATGGCGATTTCGCCTTCGCGGCTGAGCAGCTCGACCGCGCCCATTTCGCGCAGATACATGCGCACCGGATCGTCCGTGCGCTCGATCGTTTCCTTCTTCTTCGGAGCGTCGCCAAGCGGCTTCGGACCATCGTCGGCGCTGTCGATCTCGTCGACCGGGCCATCATCTTCCTGGTTTTCCGCGTCTTCGTCGCTTTCGACGATATTGACGCCCATCTCCGAAATCGCGGACATCACATCCTCGATCTGCTCGGAAGAAAGCTCGTCCTGCGGCAGCGCCTCGTTCAGCTCGTCATAAGTGACATAGCCCCGGCGCTTTGCCCGGGCGATCAGCTTCTTGATCGACGCTTCGTTGAGGTCGATCAGCGGAGCATCGTTATTGTCTGTTTTCGCTTCGGACGCCATCTCGTCTCGCTTCAATCCAGTTTCTGTCGATCCTGCGCCGCATCGTCATTCGGCACAGCCATTCCATGCGCCGGCAGGGCAGCGCGTTTCGATGCCATTTGCCTGAGTCGCTCCTCGAATGCCAGCTTTCGTTTGAGCAAACGTTGCTGCTCCGCATAGGCTCCTTCGGGATCGCTTGCGAAGCTGTTCGTCGCCACTGCAAGCGCTCGCTCAAGCGCCGGCCTTTCAATGAGCAGTCCAACCGCTTCAGCGAGATCCTCTCTCGCAAGTTCGGCCGGGAAATCATCGGCAAGGAACGAAAAACGCATATTTTTCGGTTCCATGCCATTAGCCAGCTTGCCTAATATGGAAGTGTCACCGCCATGTTCAAGGATGTCGGCTGCCTCAATCAACAGATCCACCGCATCTTCGAGAGCGGGATCCGATACCGCCAGCGCGGAAAGCGCCTCGGCATGGCGGGTGATCTGATCCGGATGGCGGGCAAGCCCTGCCAGAACCGCCCCGGCGAGCTTGTCCCGGGAAGCTCCGGTGTTGATCCGGCGCAAGCGGGCCATCGCTTCGGGGGAGGTGTCGAGTGTTGGCCTGCTGTCCCGACGCGGGGAAAAGCGGGCCGGCCGGGCCGGAAAAGCGAAGGCCGAGAAGCGGTCCATCAGATCCCGCCGGTATAAGGCCTTGATATCGGGATGTGCGATCGTTTCGACATGGCCGAGCAGGCGTTGCTTCAGCCCGGCCTTGTCCTCCGGCGTGGCAAGCGGCAGCGCATCGCGCTCATGCTGCCACAGCGTGTCGAGCATGGAGCTGGGCTCGACAAGCAATTCCTCCAAAGCCGCGCGGCCATCGCGCCGGATCAGATCATCAGGATCCATGCCGGAGGGCAGCCTTACGATTCGCAGGGTGTGGCCCGGACGAAGCAAGGGCAGGGCGCGGGATATCGCCCGCATGGCTGCGCGCTGCCCCGCCGCATCGCCGTCGAAACAGAGGATTGGGGCATTGCCGATCCTCCAGAGCAGCTCGATCTGCTGTTCGGTAAGTGCAGTGCCCATCGGCGCGACGGCTTCGGCGATGCCGGCATCGGCGAGGGCAATCACGTCCATGTAGCCTTCGACCACGACGATCCGCTCCGTCTGCCGCGAAGCGGGGGCCGCTCGATGCAGATTGTAAAGGGTGCGCCCCTTGTCGAAAAGCAGGGTATCGGGTGAATTCAGATATTTAGGGGCGTCAGTTCCAGAGCTTTCGAGAATGCGTCCGCCAAAGGCGATCACTCTCCCGCGCGCGTCCTGGATCGGCAGCATGAGGCGGCCGCGAAAGCGATCGTAGGGATCGCGCTCCTCCACTGCGATGCGCAGGCCCGCTTCGATCAGCAGATCCTCGTCGAACCGAGCGAGTGCCTGACGCAGCGCGTTCCTGCTTTCAGGGGCATAGCCGAACCCGAACGCCTCGATCGTGGCAGGCCTGAAGCCGCGGGACCCGAGATAGCGGCGGGCAGATTCGCCATCCGAACCGGACAACTGCGTTCGGAACCACTCCTGCGCAGCGGTCATGACGTCGACCAGGCCAGCGCGCTGCTCGGCCTGCCGGGCTGCGCGCGGGTCAGGAGCCGGGACTTCCATCCCGGCCTGCGCGGCAAGCTCCTTGACCGCATCCATGAAGGAAAGGCCGCGCTGATCGGTCATCCAGCGGATTACGTCGCCATGCGCGCCGCAACCGAAGCAGTGGTAGAATCCCTTTTCATCATTGATCGTGAAACTCGGGGTCTTTTCATTGTGGAACGGGCAGCAGGCCTTCCATTCGCGCCCGGCCTTGTGGATCTTGGTGGTACGGCCGATAATGGTGGACAGCGTGATCCTGGCCCGCAATTCGTCCAGCCATTGCGGGGAAAGCGCCATCGCCGGGCGGGATCAGCCGAAGCTGGCTTTCACCAGCGCGCTGGCCTTGCTCATGTCTAGCTGGGTGCCGTGGCGGGATTTCAGCTCGGCCATGACCTTGCCCATATCCTTGATGCTGTCCGCACCAAGCTCCGTCTTGATCCTGGCGATTGCCGCGCTCGCTTCCTCTTCGCCCATCTGCGCGGGCAGGAACTCCTCGATAACCGCAAGTTCGCTCTTCTCCAGGTCGGCTAGTTCCTGCCTTCCGCCCTGTTCGTAAAGGGTGATGGATTCGCGGCGCTGCTTGGCCATTTTCTGAAGCACGTCGATGATGATCGTATCGTCATCACCAGCGGGCTGGGCAGTGCGCAATTCGATATCCTTGTCCTTGATCTTGGCTAGGATCAGCCGGATCGCGGCAAGCCGCTCCTTCTCACGCGCTTTCATGGCATCTTTTTGAGCTTGCGTTATCGAATCGCGGAGCATGGAAAGAGATTTCCTCTCAAGGGGTTGCCGGGATTTCGGGACGGGGCGCGAAGCTTAGCCGATATATTTGCATTTCGATAGCTTGACCCGAGCGTCCCCCACGTCTAGCCGCTGGGCCTTAGCGCACATCGCCGAAACACTTATTCCGACGGAGCAGCCCCATGGCCGACGCCGCATTTTCGCACGCGCCCCAACCCGATGGCGCAACCGGCGTATTGGTGTTGGCGGACGGAACCGTAATCTGGGGCAAGGGATTCGGGGCGACCGGCAATGCCGTGGGCGAAGTATGCTTCAACACTTCGATGACGGGATATCAGGAAGTGATGACGGATCCGTCCTATGCGGCGCAGATCGTCACCTTCACTTTCCCGCATATCGGCAATGTCGGAATCAACGAAGAAGACATCGAATCGAAGGTGGATGGGGCAGTCGGCTGCGTGGTGCGCGAGGATATTACCCAGGCCTCCAATTTCCGCGCGGAGGGCGAATTCATCGACTGGATGAAATCGCTCGGCAAGATCGGCCTCGCGGGGGTGGACACGCGCGCGCTGACTCGCCGCATCCGCCTGAATGGCGCACCCAATGCGGTGATCGCGCATGATCCCGAAGGCCAGTTCGATATTCCCGCGCTGCTGCAGCGCGCCCGGGATTGGCCGGGGCTGGAAGGGATGGACCTCGCCCGTATGGTCAGCCGCGAAAAGCAGGAAGGCTGGGAAGGCGGCGTGTGGACTCTCGGCAAGGGCTATGCCCGTTCGCCGCGCGATACCCGCCCGCATGTCGTGGCGATGGATTTCGGCGCGAAGGACAATATCTTCCGCAATCTGGTGAAAGCCGGCGCGAGGGTGACGGTGGTTCCGGCCCAGACGCCGCTCGATGCCATTCTCGAAATGAAGCCGAACGGCGTCTTTCTTTCCAATGGGCCGGGCGATCCGGCGGCGACCGGGGAATATGCCGTCCCGGTGATCGCGGGCTTGCTGGCGCGCGACGTGCCGCTGTTCGGCATCTGCCTCGGCCATCAGATGCTGGCTTTGGCGGCAGGGGCGAAGACCGCGAAGATGCACCAGGGCCATCGTGGCGCGAACCATCCGGTGAAGCGGCTCGAAGATGGGGTGGTGGAGATCACCAGCATGAATCATGGCTTTGCGGTGGACAATGCGACCTTACCGGAAGGCGTGGAGGAAACCCACGTCAGCCTGTTCGACGGATCGAATTGCGGAATCGCGATCAAGGGCAAGAAGGCGTTCGGGGTGCAATACCACCCGGAGGCGTCGCCCGGTCCGCAGGACAGCTTCTACCTGTTCCAGAAATTCATTGGATCTCTCGGCTAATGCCCAAACGCACAGACATCTCCTCGATCCTCGTCATTGGCGCCGGCCCGATCATCATCGGCCAGGCTTGCGAGTTCGACTATTCCGGCACCCAGGCGATCAAGGCGCTGAAGGAAGAGGGCTACCGCGTGGTCCTCGTCAATTCCAACCCCGCCACGATCATGACCGACCCGGACATGGCCGATGCCACCTATGTCGAGCCGATCACGCCCGAGATCGTCGCGCGCATCATCGAGAAGGAACGTCCGGACGCGGTGCTGCCGACGATGGGTGGGCAGACCGCGCTCAACACCGCGCTGGCACTGTTCAACGACGGCACGCTGGAGAAGTTCGGCGTCAAGATGATCGGCGCCGACGCCGACGCCATCGACAAGGCCGAGGACCGC
>CAYXTO010000017.1:0-78629 GCA_964468045.1 uncultured Caenibius sp.
CCCATGAAGATCGTGCAGGGCAGGCCGAACCGCGCCGCGACGGTGGCGGTCGCGACGCCGTGCTGGCCCGCGCCGGTTTCGGCGATGATCCGGGTCTTGCCCATCCGTCGGGCCAGCAGGATCTGGCCGATGCAATTATTGATCTTGTGCGCGCCGGTGTGATTCAGTTCCTCGCGTTTGAAATAGATTTTGGCGCCCATGCCTTCGGGCGCGCCGGCGCGAAATTCCTCGGTCAGCCGCTCTGCATAGTAAAGCGGGCTGGGCCGGCCGACATAATGCGTCATCAGCCCGTCGAATTCCGCCTGGAACTCCGGATCGGCCTGTGCGGCGCGATATTCGCGCTCCAGGTCCAGGATCAGCGGCATCAGGGTTTCGGCGACATAGCGGCCGCCGAACTGGCCGAAATGCCCGCGCTCGTCCGGCTGTTTGCGCAGGCTGTTTGCGGTGGTGGTGCTTGCAGACATGTCGCTGCGCGATTGGCAGAGCGGATCGCGTAAGTCCAGCCCGACTCGGCCAGAACTTTGCCCAGCCGTTTCCTATGCCGACCGGACCGCCCCGCAGAATGCCGCGATCCTGTCCAGATCCTTGACCCCCGGTGCGCTTTCCACGCCCGAGGATGTGTCCACCAGCGGCGTTCCCGTGATGCGGATGGCGTCAGCGACATTTTCGGAATTGAGCCCCCCGGCGAGACCCCAGTTCACGGCCGCCCGGTAGCCGCCGAGCAGCGACCAGTCGAACGCGAGGCCCATTCCCCCCGGCAAGGCGCCCTTCGGGGTCTTGGCGTCGAACAGGATCAGGTCGGCCGCTTCCCTGTAGGCCAGGGCCCGATCCACATCCGCCGCGCAAGCAACGGGGAGGGCCTTCCACACCGGCTTGCCGAACCGCGCCTTGATCTGGGCTGCGCGTTCCGGCGGCTCGCTACCGTGCAGCTGGATGGCGTCCAACCGGGCGGCGTGGAGGGCTTCCGCGATTTCGAGGTCGTCCGCATCCACGAACAGGCCGACCTTGCCGATGCGGGTGCCGGCGCGCGCCGCCAGTATCGCCGCCTCGCTCGGGGTGAGGTTGCGGGGCGAGGGCGGATAGAACACGAACCCGGCGTGCTGGGCCTGAGCGGCAATCACCGCTTCGAGAGCCTCGGCGGTGGTGATCCCGCATATCTTGATTTCGGTCCTGGCCATGATCGGCCCGTTACGCCAACACGGCGCAAGAGCAAAGAGCCTGCGCGGGCGCTTGTGGGATGCCGGCGGCGGCGATACGGTCCGCGCCCGAGAGAGATGAGGAAAAGGCCCCCGGATGATAACGCTATACTATGTCGCCAGCCCCAATGTGCACAAGATCTGCATCGCGCTGGAGGAGATGGAGCTTCCCTATGAGCTCTCTCCGGTCGATCTCAGCAAGAACGAGCATCGCGATCCCGCCAAGGTCGGGGGGGCGAAGAACGGCCGCCTGCCCATCATCCGCGACGATGAGCCGGCCGATGGTGGCGAGCCGATCGTCACCTTCGAATCCGGCGCCATCCTGCAATATCTGGCGGAGAAGACCGAGCGCTTCCTGCCGGTGGAACAGCGCGCGCGGCAGGAAGTGCTGCAATGGCTGTTCTGGCAGATGGGCGGGCTTGGCCCGATCGGCGGGCAGCTGTTCCACTTCATGGCCTTCGCTCCGCAGATCGCGCCCGATTTCGACAACAGCTACTCGCTCAGCCGCTATCGCAACATGTGGATCAGCCTGTGGGAGCTGATGGACCGACAATTGGCCGAAACCCCGTTCCTCGCGGGCGACTACTCCATCGCGGACATGGCCTGCATCCCGTGGATCCAGTACATCCCCCCGCATGACGGGGAGGAGCGCTATCCCAATGTGGAACGCTGGCGCGAGCAGGTCGGCTCCCGGCCCGCGGTCAGGCGCGCCTATGAGCGGGCCTTCGCGCTCGATACGGGATACGAACGCAACGAGCTGGGCGCGACGCTGTTTCCATTCGACGGGATACTCAAGCACGTCATCGTGACGTGATCCCGCGCGCTTTCCGCGCAAGATGTTCGTTTCCTAAAGCGTCGCCTCGATCGCCCGGGCCGCAGCCAGCGGATCCTCTGCACGGCTGATCGGGCGGCCGATCACCAGCACGCTTGCCCCATCGTCGCGCGCCGAGCGCGGGGTGACGGTCCGCTTCTGGTCGGCCGAAGGCTTGCCGTTCCCCGGGCGCAGGCCCGGGACCACGAAGAAGCCGTCTTTCCATTGCTTGTGGACGGCGGCGATTTCCTGGCCGGAGCAGACGATTCCGTCCAGCCCGGCGGCATGCGCGAGTTCGGCCAGGCGCATGACCTGATCGTGGGCCTTGCCGCTGATCCCGGTCGCGGTCATGTCGCTTTCGTCCATGCTGGTCAGCAGGGTGACCGCGACCACCTTGGTGCCCGCCGCCGCCGCGGCCTTGGCGTCTTCCATCATCGCGCGCCCGCCGCCCGCGTGGATCGTCACGATCGCGGGTTCCAGCACATGGATCGCCTGCATCGCGCCCGCGACGGTATTGGGGATGTCATGCAGCTTGAGATCGAGGAAGATCGGCAGCCCGATATGGGCGATTTCATGCACGCCGTGATGCCCGTGGGCGCAAAAGAATTCGAGGCCCAGCTTGAGCCCGCCAATGTGGGATTTCACCCGCTGGGCGAGCGCTTTTGCGGCTTCGAGCTGCGGCAGATCGAGAGCAAGATAGATCGGATTGCTCATGGAGTCTCACTTGCGGGTTTGCTGGTGTCTGCGGGCGGTGGCGGGGCCGCTTCGGTATCGGTATCGGCATCGCCAGCGGCGCCGGTTTCCGGCACGGCCGGCGGCAAGGCTTCTGCTTGCGCCAGGCTGGCCGCGGCGCTGCGGGCGGCGCTTTCCAGGATGCTGATCCGCCGGTTGAGGCGCCAGACCTTGCCGCGATGAAGCAGCCACATCGGCACCAGCCCGATAAGGAAGGAGAGGATCAGGAGCGCGGGAATCTTGGTTTCCAGCACGAAGCCTTCCCAGACCTTCACCTCCACCGGGCGCCAGTTGTTGATGGCGAAGATGATCAGCGCGATCACCAGCACCACCCATACGATGGTTCTCACGATTTGCATGGACCGCAGGCTCCTTCCCCGTTGCTGGCGCCGTTGCCGCGCGCCTGGCGATGCTAAGCTGCTCTGGCCGGGAAGGAAAGAGCGAGGATCATGCGAAGATGCGGGCGAAGATGCGGTCCACCTGCGCGAAATGATAATCGAGGTCGAATTTCTCCTCGAGCTCGCCGGCGCCGAGGGCAGCCGTCACTTCCGGATCCTGCTTGAGCAGTTCGAGCAGGGAAAGCTGCCCGTCGGATTCCCACACCTTCATCGCATTGCGCTGGACGATCGCATAGGCGCCCTCCCGGCTCACGCCGGCCTGGGTCAGCGCCAGCAGCACGCGCTGGGAATGGATCAGGCCGCCCATGCGGTCGAGGTTCTTGCGCATCCGCTCCGGATAGATCAGCAGCTTGTCGACCACCCCGGTGAGGCGGGCGAGCGCGAAATCCAGCGTGATCGTGGCGTCGGGGCCGATGTAGCGCTCCACCGAGGAGTGCGAGATGTCCCGCTCATGCCAGAGCGCCACGTTTTCCAGGGCCGGGGTGACGGCGGAACGGACCACCCGGGCAAGCCCGGTCAGGTTTTCCGTGAGCACCGGGTTGCGCTTGTGCGGCATGGCCGAGGACCCCTTCTGGCCGGGGGCGAAATATTCCTCCGCTTCCAGCACTTCGGTGCGCTGCAGGTGGCGGATCTCCACCGCCAGCCGCTCGATCGAGCTGGCGATAACGCCCAGCGTGGCGAAGAACATCGCGTGCCGGTCGCGCGGGATCACCTGGGTGGAGATGGGTTCGATGGAAAGGCCCAGCTTTTCCGCGACATATTCCTCCACCGCCGGATCGATATTGGCGAAGGTGCCCACGGCGCCGGAAATCGCGCAGGTGGCGATCTCTTCCCGGGCCGCGACGAGGCGGGTCTTGCAGCGCGCGAACTCGGCATAGGCCTGCGCCAGCTTCAGCCCGAAGGTGGTCGGTTCCGCGTGGATGCCGTGGCTGCGGCCGATGGTCGGGGTGTATTTGTGTTCTTCCGCGCGGCGCCGGAGCGCGGCAAGCAGCGCATCGAGATCGGCGAGCAGGAGATCGGCGGCGCGGGCAAGCTGTACCGCCAGCGTCGTGTCGAGCACGTCGGAACTGGTCATGCCCTGGTGCATGAAGCGGGCCTCGTCCCCCACCTGCTCGGCGACCCAGGTCAGGAATGCGATCACGTCATGCTTGGTGACCGCTTCGATCGCATCGATCGCGGTGACATCGATGGTCGGGCCGGTCGCCCACCAGTCCCATAGCGCCTTGCCGGCGGACGGCGGCACCACGCCCAGTTCGCCCAGCTTGTCGGTCGCATGGGCCTCGATCTCGAACCAGATGCGAAAGCGCGCTTCCGGTTCCCAGATCTCGGTCATTGCGGGGCGGGCGTAACGGGGGACCATGTTCGACTCCGGTAATTCTGGACGGGCCAGCCGCTAGGGACAGGGCGCGCGGAAGGCAACCCCGATGGGAGCGAAGGGGCCAGCGCGAATCCCGTATGGTTCAGGAAAGACAGTCCTTCCCTGACGCAGGTTGACACAGTTGACACTGTTCAGGAGAAAATTTCCGGAGCATGCCGGGAAGGCCTGAAACCCGCACGAAACAGCCGGAAATGGGGGGATGTCGGTGGGGCTGGGCATGCCTTCCTCCATGACCGATTCCGGGGAAGTAGGAAATCGGATTTGATCGCGGTGCGCGACCCCCTCCCGTCATGTCGTTCCATGTCATTTGCGGAAAAGGCAACATACTGCGGAATTGTTACGGCATATGCAATTGACTCGCAATATCGTGCAATCTACCCGCGCCCCGGTTGGTAAAAAGGGGTCTGTTCATGCGGCGCATTGCCTTGTCGTTTCTCTCCACTTCCATTCTGGCGGGTCTGGCCTGGTGCCCTCCGGCGCTGGCCGAGCAGGTCGATGACAGATCGGCGGAGGCGAAGCCGGCCAAGGCGGATATCATCGTCACCGGATTGCGGGAGGAAGAAGGCCAGAACCAGAGCTCATCGAGCGGGGCGCTCGGTTCCAAGTCGCTGCTCGACACGCCCTATTCCGTGACCGTGGTCGATGCGGAGGATATTTCCAAGCGCCAGGCCACGACCATCGCCCAGGTCTTCGTCAACGATCCTTCCGTCTTTTCCTTCGCCACCGCGGGCACCACCAACTGGTGGGGCTTGCAGATCCGTGGGCTCGGCGTGCGCAACTACTATATCGATGATGTGCCGCTGCTGCTCTACTGGGGCGGCGATTTCCCGCTGGAATCCATCGAAAGCGTGCAGGCGCTGAAGGGCCTCAGCGGCTTCATGTACGGCTTCGGCGCGCCGGGCGGGACGATCAGCTATCGCACCAAGCGCCCCACCGCCGAGCCGCTGCTGACCACCGAGATCGGCTATCGCACCAACGGCGTGCTGTTCGGCCATGTGGATGCCGGCGGCCCGCTGACGCAGGATGGCAAGCTCGGCTATCGGATCAATCTCGCGGGAGAGAAGGGCACGGCCTACAACGACGCCGGCGTCAACCGCTGGTTGGGATCGCTGGCGCTCAGCTATGCCTTCAGCGACGATCTGGACTGGTATGCGACGGCCACCTACGACGACAGCAAGCTGGAGCATGAGCCGTTCCAGATCTACTGGGCCGACTGGGTCTATCAGGACACCGTCCTGCCCAGGCCGACCTACGACTATGACAAGCTGAACATCGACAACAGCTATTACAAGGCGCGGACACTGGCCACGGCGACCGGCCTCGACTGGCGGTTCGCGCCCGACTGGTCGGCGAAGCTGACCTACGGCTACACCAGCAAGCTGCATCATTCGAACAAGATGTTCGTCTACATGGTGAACCAGGAAGGCGATTACGAAGGCTATGCCTATAACTTCGCCGAGCTGGACAAGAGCCACTTCGCCCAGGCGATGCTGCAGGGCGAGTTCGAGACCGGGCCGGTGCGCCATGCGATCGTCGCCGGCGCATCCTATATGGTCAACGATTCCTTCTTCGGCGCGAACTCGCATTGGAGCAACGACTTCAACGGCAATATCTACGAGGATCAGGATTTCCTGGTCACGCGCGCCATAGACTGGAGCACCGAGGGTTTCCCCTATCTGGAGCGCCAGCGCGCCCTGTTCCTCAGCGATACGCTGTATTTCGGCGATCATGTGCAGGCGGTGATCGGAGCGCGCTATACCCGCTACAAGCTGGTCGACAGCGATGGCGACCCGACGGTGGATAGCGGCTATCGTACCTCCGCCGTGTCGCCCACCTTCGCGCTGATCGTCAAGCCCGCGCCCTATGTGTCGATCTACGGCAGCTATGTGGAATCGCTGGAGCCCGGCAGCCGCGTCACCGGCGAATACGCCAATGTGGGCGATATCCTGAAGGCGACCGTCAGCAAGCAATATGAGGTCGGCGTCAAATACGAGCATCGCGGCCTCAGCCTGACCGCCGCCGGCTTCAAGGTGGAGCGGGTCAATACCATGGACCAGTTCATCGACGGCGAGCGTTTTCTCACCCAGGATGGGCTGACGGTCTACAAGGGGATCGAGGCCATCGCGAGCTATCGGGTGAATGAGAATCTTCGCCTCGGCGTGGGCGCCATCCATCTCGATCCGGAAATCCGGGATGTGTCGGAAGACAATGCCTATCTGATCGGCAATGTGCCGGCCGAGGCGGCCAAATGGCAGGTCACCGGCAATGTGGAATATCACCTGCCGTCCGTCCCCGGCCTGAGCGTGCATGGCAATGTCCGTTATTTCGGCAAGGCGCCGACCGACGACAGCAATTTCCTCTACATCCCGGACCGGACGCTGGCCAACGCCGGCTTCCAGTACGAAACCCTGATCGGCGACCGCAAGATCGCCTTCACGGGCAATGTGAACAACCTGTTCAACAAGAAATACTGGGGGCTGGGCAATATCGGGGAAGGCATCAATGGATCGGTGAGCGCGAAGATCTATTGGTGACCTGCCGGGCCTTACTTGCCTGAATGACGGTCCGGACGCCGCTTCCCGCCTTGCGGGCGGGATCGGCGGTTGTCCTGACCCTAGTCGATCGGCGGGGGCACTGTGATGCGCAGGCCGTCCGGCACGGCTTCGTAGGACAGCTGGCAGGACAGGCGCGATTGCTCGGCGCTGTTCTCGAGGCTGCTCAGCAGTTCCTCCTCCTCGATCTCGATCCCGGGCAATTGCCGCATGAACATGCG
The DNA here is from genome assembly GCA_964468045.1 of uncultured Caenibius sp. GTDB lineage: Bacteria > Pseudomonadota > Alphaproteobacteria > Sphingomonadales > Sphingomonadaceae > JAWKXU01. The sequence continues at coordinate 7,289 of CAYXTO010000017.1, forward strand.
GTCCACATAGACATGGCAGGTCCCGCAGGAGCAGTTCCCCCCGCACAGCGCCGCGACGCCGTCCGGCTCCGCTTCCCGGATCGCTTCCATCAGGCTCTGGCCCGGGCTGATGCTGGCGTCGCGCCTTTCTCCGTTCGCCAGGGTCAGGATCACATCTTTCACAGGTCCGAACTCCCCCGCCGGTTCCGATGATCGCTTTCAGGCATGGGCGCTGGCGAGCCAGGCCTCGACCGCCTTCTTCTGCGCGCCGCCGTGCTGGTTGAGCGGCTTGCCCGGCTTGAAATGGACAGGCACGGAGGAGATTCCGGCGATGGGGCCGGGAATCCAGTGAATGCTTTTCCCGCTGTCCACTTCGTAATCCGGCATCCTCTGCAGGAATTCCTCCAGCAGCACGCGCGCTTCCAGCGTGATCAGGTTGGCGCCGAGGCAGCGATGGGTGCCGTTGCCCAGGGCCAGATGCTGGTTCAGCTTGCGGTCGAGGCGGAATTCGTCCGGATTCTCGAACTTGCGCGGATCCCGGTTGGCGATCGGGATGACGCATTGCATCAGGTCGCCCGCCTTCATGTCGCAGCCATGGAAGGTGACGTCCCGGGCGATCATCCGGCCGACGCAGGCCGGGGAGTAATAGCGCAGGAATTCGTCCACCGCGGCGGGGATCAGCGCGGGGTCCTGCCGCAGCCAGTCGCGCAGTTGCGTATCCCGGCCCAGATGCCAGAGGATGGCGGAGAGCAGGCGGGCGGTGTTGTCGATGCCGCCCACCATCAGCAGGGTGCAGTAGCCGCGCAATTCGTCATGGGTGAACTTGCGCCCCTCGAATTCCGAATTGACGACGTGGGACAGCACGTCGCTGCCGGGATTGGCTTGGTAGCGCGTGATGGTCTCGTCGAAATAGGCGTACATTTCGTCGATATTGGCTTCGCTCTGCTCCACCGTCATGGTGTGCGCTTCGGCCAGCGCCGCCACCCAGCGGGCGAACCTGGGGCCTTCCTCGGCCGGAAGCCCCATGATGATGGCGGTCACCAGCGCCGGGATCGGCTTGGCGATGATCTTTGCGAGATCGGCCTGCCCATCCTCGATGAAACCGTCGATCAGCAGATTCACATTCTCGCGAATCTGCGCTTCGTAGACCTTCACCCCCACCGGATTGAACGGGCGGTTGACCAGGCCGCGCTGCAGCCGGTGATCGGGGTCGTCGTAGGAGACGATCATGAACGGCTCCTTCACCGGGTAAGGCGGGAAGGTCGGCTCCTTGTTCGAGAAGAACTCCGGCTGCCGCGCGAGCTCCATGAACTCCTCGTAGCCGAACACCGCCCAGAACCCGCCGTGGCGTTCCGCCCAGCCGACCATGCGGTCGGCCGCCAGCGCTTCGTCGCGGACCTGGCGATAATAATCATAGGGCGTTCCATCCGGTCCGATCTGCGGATCGACATGATCGAATTCCCGCATCAGCGGGCCGGATTGCGGGCCTCTTGCGACATTGGACGACGTGCTCGCCATCATCCTCTCTCCGATATTGTTTTGGTCTGATGTTTTATTCCATGTCTGGTATCATCGTTTCAACCCCGGCAACGGCTTTTTTCCGCCTTCCTCCTCATTCGGCAGGGGCGGCGACGGTTCGCCGGCGTGCCGAGACGCCACCGAACTTGCCCGGCGCTGACATTTGCATCATGGTATGGCATAAGTTGCGAATGCCCCTCGAAGGGGAAGATGTCGGGGCCTTAATCGTGGATCACAGCGTGGCATTGCGGGAATTCCGGGCCGATCCCTTCGTCAGGGAGATGGCCCGCACGCCGTTCCTTGCCTGGCCGACCTTCCTGATCGGCACGGGCTATCTTTCGCTGGTCGCGTGGTGCTGGTATCTGGTCCTGACGGACCGGCATGAGCCCCTGTGGGTCATCCTCGCGATCGGCGTGGCCGGCTTCTACGCCATGACCCCGGTCCATGAGGCGTCGCATGGCCTGATCAGCCGCAACAAGACCTTCAACGACGTGTTCGGAAGCATTGTCAGCGCCACCGTGCTGCCCTGCCTCACCAGCGTGTACTATCGCTGGGAGCATAACCAGCATCACCAGTATCTCGGGGACCGGGAGAAGGACCCCGACGCCTATGTCTTCGAATATCCGTCATGGGCGAAGTTCTTCACCTGGATGTTCGTCGATTACCATCTGGCGCTCGCCTATGTGAAGATATTCCGCACCCGGCCGTTGCGGGAGCGGGCCTTCACCTACGCGGCGGTGGCGGCGACGGGCGCAATCCTGGTGCTCGCGGCCCTGACCGGCCACCTGCTCGATATCTTCCTCTACTGGTTCATCCCCTCGCGCATCTCGCTGATGCTGTTCGTGCTGCTGTTCGGCTACATGCCGCATGCCCCCGGCTTCGTCACTCTGCGGGAGGATGGCGCGTTCAAGGCATCGCGGGTGTTCCTGGGGTTCGAGCGGTTGCTGACCCCTGTCCTGCTGTTCCAGAACTACCATCTGATCCATCATCTGATCCCGACCGTGCCGTTCTATCGCTATGGCCGGATCTGGCGGGCGAAGAAGGAGTTCCTGATCGCCAACGGGGCGGCGGTTTCCTATCTGGACGGGCGTGGGCGGCAGGCCGCCGCCTAGAGTGATTTCGAGGCAAGCGGAATCGCTTGCCGATCCGGAAATCACGGAGAATACACCCGGCCGCTGGAATTGCCGTCAGATCAGGCCCTTGGCCCGCAGGGAAACATGGCCCTGCCGGCCGATGATGACGTGATCATGCACCACGATCCCCAGCAGCCGCCCGGCTTCGGCGATGCGGTTGGTGATCTGGATGTCGGCCCGGCTCGGCTCGGGCGAGCCTGACGGATGGTTATGGGCGAGGATCAGCGCCGCGGCGCCGAGATCGAGCGCGCGGCGGATCACCTCGCGCGGATGGATCGCTGCCTCGTCGAGCGAGCCGTCGCCGATATGCTCGTCATGGATCAGCACGTTCTGCGCGTTGAGATACAGCACCCGGACGCGCTCCACCGTGAGATGCGCCATGTCGATGTGGAGATAGTCGATCAGCGCCTGCCAGCTTCCCAGCACGGGCTGTTGATTGACTTGCTCCCTGGCGAGGCGCCGGGCCGCCAGGGAAACGATCTTCAGCCCGGCGACGCTGGTCTCACCGAGCCCGGGATGGCTGGCGAGGGCGGCCGGATCGGCGTTCAGCACCCCGGCCAGCCCCCCGAACCGGCGCATGAGCGCATGGGCGATGGGCTTCACGTCGCGCCGGGGGATGACCGTCATCAGCAGATATTCGATGATCTCGTGGTCGGCCAGCGCATCCGCGCCACCCTGCAGGAGCCGGCGGCGCAGGCGCGCGCGATGGCCCGCCGTATCTTTCGGGTCCGCGCTGCTTTCCCCCACGCTGCAACTTCCTCGTTCATCTTGCGTTTCACGCTTTGAACGCATTGCCTTTGCGCAAGCTTGCGCGCAAGTGTGAGAAGAGATGGCCGAACCGCAGGATGAAGGTGACGAGATAGCCGAAGGGGGGACGGCTGGTCCGCGCAGGCGGCTATGGCCCAGGGTGGCGCTCGGCTTCTTCGGAGTGCTGGGGGTTGCCGTGCTCTACGCATGGATCACGCGCGAGGACATCGCCGGCAACATCATCGCGTCCCAGCTCGAAAGCCTTGGCATTCCGGCGACATACGAGATCGAATCCATCGGCCCGGACAGCCAGGTCCTGAGCAATATCGTGGTGGGCGATGCAAGGCGCCCCGACGCCACCATCGAACGCGCGGAAGTCTCCATCCGCTATCGCTTCGGCTTCCCCCGAATCGGGCAGGTAAAGCTCACCCGGCCAAGGGTTTACGGTTCCTATCGGGAAGGGAAACTGAGCTTTGGCACCCTTGATTCGCTGATTTTCGCCGAGGAGGAAGAGCCTTCGCAAGGCTTGCCGGACATCGATCTGGCCCTGATCGATGGACGCGGCCTGCTGGAAACCGATTTCGGCCCGGTCGGGCTCAAGGCCGAAGGCGAGGGGGGTCTGCGCGGCGGATTTTCCGGCATCCTCGCCGTCAGCGCCCCGCGCCTTTCCGCGCAAGGCTGCGAGCTTTCCCGGGCGACGCTCTACGGCAAGGTTTCGGTCACGGCCGCGCGCCCTGTCATCTCCGGTCCGCTGCGCCTTGCCTCGCTCGCCTGTCCGCAGCAGCAGATGCTGATGCGCAATGCCGCTGTCGCCCTGGATGTGAAGGGCGATGCCGATCTCGCCGGGCTGGATGCAAAATTCGACTGGGCCAATGGCGCTGTGGGCTATGGGCAAGCCGGCCTGTCCGGTCTCAACGGGCAGGGCGATGCCAGCTGGCGCAACGGAACTCTGGCCTTGAGCTACGATGTTGCCGCCCGAGGCGTGGAGAGCTCCCAGATCGCCGCCGCCTTGCTGACGGGGAAGGGCAGCCTGCGCGGCCGGGCTGGAATGACCCGGCTGGAATGGGAAAGCGATTGGGAAGCGAACGGCGTGCGCCTCGGCTCCGGCCTGGACACGGCCTTGCGCAATCTGGAACGAAGCAGCGAGGGCACGCTGCTGGCGCCGATGGCCGAACGTATCCGCCTTGCCCTGGTGCGGGAAGGGCGGGGAAGCCGCCTGGTCGCCCAGACCACGCTGCGCAAGACGGCGGACAGCTTCAACCTGATCATCCCCCAGGCCAGCTTGCGGGGAGGAAGCGGAGCGACCCTGCTGTCGCTGTCCCGCTTCCTGATGGGCAGCGATGGCAAGGGCGCGCCACGGCTGGCGGGCAATTTCGTGACCGGCGGGCTGGGCCTTCCCCAGATCACCGGCCGGATCGAACAGCAGGGTGCGGCGGGCACGCAATTGCGCCTGGCCATGGCCGAATATCGCGCGGGCGGCGGCAGCCTTGCCGTGCCCGAGCTGTATCTCGTTCAGCATGCCGATGGCGCGCTTGGTTTCGCCGGACAGGCGCTGGCCGGCGGAGCATTGCCCGGCGGATCGGCAAAGGGGCTGGTCGTGCCGGTTTCGGGCAACTGGTCGCCCGGAAATGGACTCGCGGTCTGGCGCAAATGCACGGAGATCCGGTTCGATCGGCTGGCCCTTGCCGGCCTCGCGCTGGAGCGCCGGGGGCTGACGCTGTGCCCGCCGCGCGATGGCCCCATTCTGCTGAGCAATGCTGCCGGAACGAGAATCGCCGCCGGCTCGCCCGGGCTGGATGTCGTGGGCCATCTCGGCGAAAGCCCGATCCGCATCCGCTCCGGCCCGCTCGGCTTCGCGGTGCCGGGCGTGCTGGCCGCCCGCGATCTCGATGTGGTGCTGGGGCCGGAGGAAACGGCCACCCGCTTCCGCCTCGGCAATCTGGACGCGAAGATCGGAAAGGATGTCGCCGGCCGTTTCGCGGGGGCGGATTTCCAGCTCTATCAGGTTCCGCTCGATGTCCTGCAGGCTTCGGGAAACTGGCGCTTCGCCAATGGCCGCCTCAGTCTCGACAATGCCAGCCTGCGGGTCGAGGACAGGGAAGCGCTGGACCGGTTCGAGCCGTTGATCGCCACCGGCGCCTCGCTCGATCTGTTCGAGAACGTGATTACCGCCAATGCCTTGCTGCAGGAGCCCAAATCCGGGCGGGATGTCACGCGGATCGCTATCCGTCACGATCTTGGCTCCGGGGCGGGGCGAGCCGATCTGGCAGTGGATGGCCTGCTGTTCGACAACCGGTTGCAGCCCGACACATTGAGCGGGCTGGCCTTGGGCGTGGTCGCCAATGCCAGGGGAACCGTCACGGGAGACGGCCGGATCGACTGGGACCAGGCCGGGGTGAGGAGCGCCGGCCGCTTCTCCACGTCCGGGCTGGATTTCGCCGCCGCTTTCGGTCCGGTCAAGGGCATGGCAGGCACCGTGGTTTTCACCGATCTGCTCAATCTCGTCACTGCGCCTGACCAGCGCCTCAAGATAGCCAGCATCAATCCGGGGATCGAAGTCCTGAACGGGGAACTGGTCTTCGCCGTGCGTCCGGGCAACATCCTGGCGATAGAGAACGCGACCTGGCCCTTCATGGGCGGAACGCTGGTGATGCAGCCGGCCAATCTGCCCATGGGAGCCGCCGAAACGCGCCGCTTCGTGCTGCAGATCACCGGGCTCGATGCCGGTCAGTTCGTGGAGCATATGGAGCTGGCCAATATCAGCGCCACCGGCACGTTCGACGGCACGCTGCCCCTGGTGTTCGACAAGGATGGCGGGCACCTGCAGGGCGGGATGCTGGTTTCGCGTCCGCCCGGTGGCAATGTCGCCTATGTCGGGGAGCTGAGCTACAAGGATCTCTCGGCGATGGCGAATTTCGCCTTCGATGCCTTGCGGTCGCTCAACTACAATCACATGACGATCGCGATGGATGGCCAGCTGACCGGAGATTTCGTTACCCGCGTCCGCTTCGACGGCGTGAAGCAGGGGACGGGAACCAAGCAAAACTTCCTCACCAAGCAGGTCGCCAAGTTGCCGGTACGCTTCAATGTCAACATCCGGGCGCCCTTCTACAAGCTGATCACGACCTTCAAGTCGATGTACGACCCTGCTTTCGTGCGCGATCCACGGGAGCTTGGGCTGGTCGACCAGAATGGCCAGCCAATCGTACCTGGCGCGACCCGGTCGCTGTCATCCGTGAAGCGGGAGGAGAAAACAGTGCATGAATCCACTATTCAGCCGTCAGACAGCGAGGATCTGCCATGAACCAGCATGAATTGACCTCGAACATTCCGGCTGCAACAAGCGTGGCCATGAGGAAAGGTTCCGGAATGCTGGGGGGCACGCGTTTGGCCGACAGGCTGATCGTGATGTTGGTGATGGGCGCAGGGGCGCTGGGCGGGTGCGTTTCGGTCAATGCGCCCGACAAGCCGATCGTCATCGAGCTCAACATCAACATAAGGCAGGAAGTGATCTATCGCCTGGCGGATGATGCCGCGGGCACGATACAGGACAATCCGGAGATTTTCTGATGAAGCGCATGAGCGAAAGAAAGCGGATGGGGAAGCTGGGGCTGGCGGCTGGCGCCGTAGCGCTGGCCTTGGCGGGCCTTGCCGGCACCGCGCTGGCGCAGCGTGATCCTGCCTATGAGGCGGCTCGCTCCGGAGGCAAGGTGGGCGAGAAGATGGACGGCTATCTCGGGATCGTCGGGGCATCCACGCCGGATCTCGACAAGATGGTGAAGGACATCAACATCAAGCGCCGTGCGGTATATGCCCAGAAGGCGCAGGCGGCCAACGCCACGCTGGAGGAATATGCGCTCACCGCCGGCTGTCTGGCGATTTCGCGCACCGCGCCGGGCGAGAAATACCAGGCTCCGGATGGTAGCTGGCAGACCCGCGGCAGCGGCCCGCCGCAGCGGGACAGCCGCTGCCCCTGACGGTCGGGAAAATGCATTGAGACAGGCGATCCTCCCCGGGGCAGAGTGCTGTGGGGAGGATTTTTATTACATGGTTGAGCAATCGCGTTCAGTCGCGGTTGACTTGAGTTTACCCCCCGCCTAAGGGGGCGGCGCCCTTGGCGGGCAGCTATTGCCCGTGCCGCGCGACCTCTTGAATGGAGCATGGCATGAGCAATGAGCCGTCCGATCGGGAACCCATCGGTGAAGATGCGCGAATTGACGCGCTCGACCAGCGGTTGAAAGCCGCGCGCGAGCGAGAAGAGGAGCGCAGCAAGCCGCAGGTGCAGGGGGCCGATGCGAATTATCGCATGGGCAACCGGGTGCTGGCGGATCTCATCGGTGGTATCGGTGGCGGCGCGTTGATCGGTTGGGTAATCGACCGGTTTGCGGGAACGGCGCCCTGGGGTCTGTTGGTGATGATGTTCCTCGGAATCATCGTTGCCTTCAGGAACATTTTCCGGATGGCGAACCGGCGTCCCGATTGACCCTGTGAAGGGCCAGGAAGGGCGCTTTCGTACATTCTCCGAGTTTGCTGGGCCGAATTTCAGGGCCGGATTGACAGGGACGGAACGCGTGGCAGCCGAGCAAGGCAAAGTCGACCCGATGCACCAGTTCACCATCGAGCCGCTGTTCGGCTCGAACCACTGGGAAATCGCGGGCTATAATATCGCCTTCACCAACAGTGCGCTATGGATGGCCTTCGCGGCGATCGCGCTCTGGGTCTTCGTGGCGGGCGGGATGAAGCGCCAGCTCGTGCCGGGCCGTTGGCAGATGGCGGTGGAGAGCTTCACCGGCTTCATCGACGACATGCTGGCCGCCAATGTCGGGAAGGAAGGGCGCAAATACGTTCCCTATATCTTCTCGATCTTCATGTTCATTCTCTTCGCGAACCTGCTGGGGCTGCTGCCGATCGGCGTCCTGGGCCTCCATGCCTTCACCTTCACCAGCCATTTCAGCGTGACCGGGGTTCTCGCGATCCTGTCGTTCTCGATCGTGCTGATCGTCGGCTTCTGGAAGCACAAGCTTCACTTCTTCTCGCTGTTCGTGCCGCATGGCACGCCGCTGCCGATGATCCCGCTGATCTTCGTGATCGAGCTGGTCAGCTTCCTCGTGCGCCCGTTCAGCCTCGGCCTGCGGCTTTTCGTCGCGATGATGGCCGGTCACGTGCTGCTGGAAGTGCTCTCGGGCTTCGTGATCAACGGCTTCAATGCCGGGCTCGGCATCGGCCCCGTGGTCAGCGTGCTGAGCTTCGTGCTGATGGTCGCGATCTGCGCGCTGGAAATCCTGGTGGCGGGCATCCAGGCCTATGTTTTTGCGTTGTTGGCTTCGCTCTACATCAACGACGCTGAAAATCTTCACTGACAATCTGTTATTTTTACACGAGATTCTGAAAAGGAGTTATGGAAATGGAAGCAGAAAGCGCGAAGCTGATCGGTGCTGGCCTCGCTGCGATTGGCGCCGGCATGGCAGCCATCGGCGTGGGTAACGTCTTCGGTTCGTTCCTTGAAAGCGCTCTGCGCAATCCTGGCGCAGCCGATGGCCAGCAGGGTCGCCTGTTCATCGGCTTCGCCGCCGCTGAGCTTCTCGGCCTGCTCTCGTTCGTCGTCGCGATGATCCTGATTTTCGTCGCCTGACATTCCAGACTGAAGCCGGACCGGCCGGGGAGATCCTCCGGCCGGCCCACATCCGTTCTCGCCTGACCCTCGGAAGCTGACGATGCCTCAGATAGCCCAACTCGCGGAAACCTATTCCAGCCAGATATTCTGGGTGCTGATCTTCTTCGGGTTCATCTTCTTCGTCATCGGCAAGGGCATGGTCCCAAAGGTGATGGATACCGTTGCTCTGCGCGACAAGCAGATCGCGGATGATCTTGCGGCGGCGGACGCCGCCCGGACTCAGGCAGACGCGGAAGAAGAGGCGTGGCGCAAGCGCGAGAACGAAAATCGCGCCTCCGCCCAGGCGCTGATCGCACGGGCGAAAGCCGAGGCGGCCGCGCAGACCGAAACGAAGCTTGCCGCTGCGCAGGCTCGCATCGATCATAAGCTGACCGAGGCCGAGGCGGGTATTTCCCAGGCCCGCGCCGCTGCGCTGGGCGAGATCGAGACCGTGGCGAGCGAGGCCGCGCAGGATATCGTTCGCCGCCTGGCCGGGATCGATGTTGCTCCTGCCGCCGCCCAGAGCGCTGTGAAGGAAGCATTGAGCCATGGCTGATCCCGTTGCTGTCGAACATGCCGGACATAGCGAAATGGGCGAAACGGGCGAATTGATCGCCACCGTCGAACACGATGCCGCTCACGGCGCGGGGGGTCACGCCGCTCCTGTCGCGTTCGGTATCGTCGGGCCCGCTGCCTGGGTTTCCCTGGCCATGCTGGCGTTCATCGGCATTCTGGTGTGGAAGAAGGTGCCTGGCCTGATCGTGGGGGGTCTCGACACCAAGATCGCCGAGATCAGGAAGCAGCTCGAGGAAGCCAAGGCCCTGCGCGCCGAAGCCGAAGCGCTGCGCAAGGAATATGCCGACAAGATCGCCAATGCCGAGAAGGACGCGGCGGCGATGCTCGACCATGCCAAGGTTGAGGCGGAGCAGATCGTCGCCAAGGCCGAGGCGGACAGCGAGGCCATGATCGCCCGTCGCCAGAAGATGGCGGAAGACAAGATCGCCGCCGCCGAACGCGGCGCGGTCGACGAATTGCGCGCCAAGGCCGCGAGTGCCGCTGCCGCCGCGGCGCGGGGCCTCATTTCGGAAAAGCATGACGCGGCTGCGGACCGCAAGCTTGTCGACGAGGCTATTTCCGCGATCTGACGCGATCCCGCTCGCTGAATTGGCGCGCTACAAGGCCCTCCGCGTTGCGGGGGGCTTTTTCGTTGTTGGGGGACGCGTGTTCGGGGGATGGAGGGAGGCGCACCCCAAGGTTCGCTAACGAACCATTCGGATCTTAGGTTTTGCCATTAGCAGCACTTCAAGGCGGACATCCCCCTTACTCACCGTGTAAGATCGCTGCGTCAGTCTCTGAAGCTAATACGCCGAGGAGAGACACTCGAAATCGACCTAGCGATGGATAGTCGGTGCGAAAGTGGCTCTTCACGCTGCGATGTAGGTCGTGACCCTCAAATTCCCAGATTGGCGCTGAAAGCTCAACGGAAACAACGACACTACCCCTAACGTCGTAAGGAGTAATAGCTATCCCAACATGGGTTTGAAGCACTTTTCCGTCGTGGCTCCAATAACCTCCATTGAGAGATGGAGGCGTATTTGCAGAAAGCGGAAACCCGTTGAGCGCGGTACAAAACGCACTCAATTGTTCAGTGCTAAACCACGCTGCGCCCTGGCCGCTATAGCCTGCGCTTTCCAATGAAACGCGTAGCTCGCCATCGAATTCGTTCTCTGGTACATAGGTGAGGATCAGATGAGACATTTGCGGATAGTAGCAAGCAAACAAATAACCCCGCAACGTGCACTCTTATCGATCCGAAATCGTCAGTAACGATCGCTGCCCACCCCTTCGCAGATGCTAACCCTCATCGTCATCCCAGCCCTTCGGCTGGCTGGCCAAGCCAGCCGCTCAGGATAAACTGCCCTTCGGGCAAGCTGGGATCATTGTGGGCAACGCACCACCAAGCCGCCCGAGATGCCAGCTTTACCGGCATGACGCCCGGGCGTTGCGTCTCAAACCAACCTCCCCAATCCATCCTCCATCCCCCATAGAAAAAGCCCGCCCGCTGTGAGAGCGGACGGGCCATTTTCCTGCCGGGCGGGGCGAACCCCGTGGCAATCAGTCTTTCTGCTTGAGCGCTTCGCCCAGGATATCGCCCAGCGATGCGCCGGAGTCGGACGAACCGTACTGTTCGACGGCTTCCTTTTCCTCGGCCAACTGGCGAGCCTTGACGGAGAAGTTCGGCTTCTTCGAGCGATCGAAGCCAGTGACCATGGCGTCGACCTTCTGACCGGCCTGGAAGCGGTCCGGACGCTGCTCGTCGCGGTCGCGGCCAAGGTCCGAACGCTTGATGAAGCCGGTCGCGCCATCGTCGCCCGCCTGCACCTCGAGGCCGCCATCGCGGACTTCGAGAACGGTGACGGTGACGACATCGCCACGCTTCAGGCCGCCCGAGCCCGCGCCGCCGGCAGCCGGGGCGCCCTTCTCGAGCTGCTTCATGCCGAGGCTGATGCGTTCCTTCTCGACATCCACGTCGAGCACCACGGCCGAGACCTGCTCGCCCTTGCGGTGCAGCGCCAGCGCATCCTCGCCGGAAATGCCCCAGGCGATGTCCGACATATGGACCATGCCATCGACGTCCCCGTCGAGGCCGATGAACAGGCCGAATTCGGTGGCGTTCTTGACTTCGCCTTCGACGGTCGAGCCCACCGGATGCTTCTCGGCGAATTCTTCCCACGGATTGCGCTGGGCCTGCTTGAGGCCGAGGCTGATGCGGCGCTTGTCGGAATCGACTTCCAGCACCACCACGTCCACTTCCTGGCTGGTCGAGACGATCTTGCCCGGATGGACGTTCTTCTTGGTCCAGCTCATCTCGGAGACGTGGACCAGGCCTTCGATGCCGGCTTCCAGCTCCACGAAGGCGCCGTATTCGGTGATGTTGGTGACCATGCCGCTCAGCTTGGCGCCGATCGGGTACTTGGCGGCCACGCCATCCCACGGATCGCTCTCAAGCTGCTTCATGCCGAGTGAGATGCGCTGCGTGTCGGTGTTGATGCGGATGATCTGGACGGTGACGGTGTCGCCGATATTGATCACCTCGTTCGGGTGGTTGACCCGCTTGTAGCTCATGTCGGTGACATGGAGCAGGCCGTCGATGCCGCCCAGGTCCACGAAGGCGCCGTAATCGGTGATGTTCTTCACCACGCCTTCGATCACCTGGCCTTCGGACAGCTTGTCGATCAGCTCGCTGCGCTGTTCGGCGCGGGTTTCCTCGAGCACCGCGCGGCGGGAAACCACGATGTTGCCACGGCGGCGATCCATCTTCAGGATCTGGAAGGGCTGCGGCATGTCCATCAGCGGGGTCACGTCGCGAACCGGACGGATATCCACCTGGCTGCCGGGAAGGAAGGCCACAGCGCCGTCGAGGTCGACGGTGAAGCCGCCCTTGACGCGGCCGAAGATGCGGCCTTCGACGCGCTTGCCTTCGCCGAATTCGTTTTCGAGCTTGTCCCAGGCGGCTTCGCGGCGGGCGCGGTCGCGGCTGAGCATCGCTTCGCCATCGGCGTTCTCGACGCGATCGACGAACACCTCGACTTCATCGCCCACATTGAGGCTGACGGTCTCGCCATGCTGGAATTCGCGGAGGGGGATGCGGCCCTCGCTCTTGAGGCCGACGTCGATCACGACCTTGTCGTTTTCGATCGCGGTGATGGTGCCCTTTACGACGCGGCCTTCAAAGCCATCGCTGTCGGCGCCGCCGAGTTGTTCATCGAGGAGTTTCGCGAAATCATCGCGCGTGGGATTTGCCGAAGTGGCCATATATAGAGTTTCCTGACGTACGTTTTTTTCCGGCCAGGCGGTTGTTTCCGCCGGTCTGTTTGGCCGAACCGCCGCGCTGGCCGAATGCCGGGCGCGGCATCCTTGCGACGTGAGGCCGGGCGGCGCGAAACGAATGGAGCAGGGCGGGGCGAGAGAGCCCAGCAACCGGCCGTCACATTTTCGCGAAAGCCGCCCGGCAGACCTCAGCCGCTCGGACGGACGCGCGCCTAGGGGAAAAGCGACAGGAAAGCAAGGAAAATGGGACAGCCGGCAGCAGGCGGCCGGGGGGTTGACAGGGTTGACACTGTTCAAGGAAGAAAAACGCTTCCCCGGATTGAAGCATTGGTGCGCGCTGGCCTAGCGTGTGCCAGAGCACACGCCAGTAGGAAAATGGAATCAACCAGGTCGCTCCGGCCCGCGCATCATGCGAAAGATTTCGCCCGCACCGGAATGCGCAGATAGCTCACGCCATTGGCCTCCGCCGAGGGGAAGCGCCCGGCACGTACATTGACCTGGATCGAGGGCAGCAGGAGCTTCGGCACGGAAAGCGTCGCGTCGCGGGCCTCGCGCATCGCCACGAACTCGTCCTCGGTTATCCCGTCATGGACATGCACGCTCGCCTGACGTTGTTCCGCCACGGTGGTTTCCCAGCGGTATTCGTCGCGGCCCGGCGCCTTGTAATCGTGGCACAGGAACAGACGGGTGTCGCCCGGGAGGCTGAGCACCCGCCGGATCGAGCGGTAAAGGCTCCGGGCATCCCCGCCCGGAAAATCTGCCCGCGCGGTCCCGTAATCCGGCATGAACAGCGTGTCCCCGACGAAGACCGCATCGCCGATCCGGTAGGCGATATCGGCCGGGGTGTGCCCCGGCACATGCATGACCTCGACCGTCAGCTCGCCCAGCGGGAATTGCTCCCCATCGGCGAACAGCCGGTCGAAATCCGATCCGTCGGTGGCCAGATCCTCCATGGCGAACACCGGGCGGAATATCTTCTGCACGTCCCTGATGTGCTCACCGATGCCGATCCATGCGCCGGTGCGCGCCTTGATGAACGGCGCTGCCGACAAATGGTCCGCATGGGCGTGGGTTTCCAGCACCATCGCTATGCGCCAGCCCTTGCGAGCGGCCTGCTCGACGATCCGCTCGGCCGAGCGCGTATCGGCTTCGCCGCTGGCCAGGTCGAAATCGAGCACCGGGTCGATCACCGCCGCCTCCCGGGTGGCGGGGTCGGCCACGAGGTAGCTGATGGTATTGGTCGGTTCGTCAAAGAACGCTTCGATGAGTGCTTGTTGCATTGAAACCTCCATTCGGGTCTTGCTTATATATTAGCATATGCTACATTAGCAAGCGCTAATGGAGAGGCAGAATGCTCAAGCCGCCGATGGATCTTGCAACTTTCGAGGAAAAGGCGGGCGAAGTCGCCGCCCAGCTCAAGGCGATTGGCAACGCCAGGCGCCTGATGGTGCTCTGCAAGCTCGTCGAGCATGGGGAGATGACCGTGACCGCTCTCGCCGGGGAAGTGGGCTTGTCTCAATCCGCGCTTTCCCAGCATCTCACCAGGATGCGGGAGGAGGGACTGGTGAGCTTCCGCCGCGAGAGCCAGACGCTCTGGTACAGGATCGCCGATCCCAGGACCGAGACGCTGCTTGCCACCCTTTATCAACTCTACTGCAAGGAATGATCCGCCATGACCATAACCACCATCTCTCCGGCCGAAGCGCGCAGGAAAATCGACGCGGGCGCCCAGCTTGTGGATATCAGGGACCGTGACGAGCACGCGCGGGAAAATATCCCCGGAGCCGTCAATGTGCCGCTGTCGCAGATCGGCAGCCTGCCGCCCTGCGCGCAGCCGGTCATCTTCCATTGCCGTTCCGGCATGCGCACGGCCGCCAATGCCAATCTGCTGGTCGGGGCGGCGCAGGACGCGCCCTGCTACATCGTCGAAGGCGGCATCGATGCCTGGCGCCAGGCGGGCCTGCCCGTTTCCGTCGACAGGAAGCAGCCGCTCGAAATCATGCGGCAGGTCCAGCTCGGGGCCGGCGGCCTGGTCCTGCTGGGCGTGGCGCTGGGCTTTCTCGCCGGGCCGGGCTTCTTCGCCCTGTCGGCCTTTGTCGGAGCGGGGCTGATGCTGGCCGGAGCGACCGGCTGGTGCGGCATGGCGAACCTGCTGC
Source organism: uncultured Caenibius sp. (assembly GCA_964468045.1). Taxonomy (GTDB): domain Bacteria; phylum Pseudomonadota; class Alphaproteobacteria; order Sphingomonadales; family Sphingomonadaceae; genus JAWKXU01. The sequence goes on from CAYXTO010000017.1 coordinate 22,306, forward strand.
GCCATATGCCGTGGAACCGGCGCTCGCAGGGCGTATAGGCCGGTCATGACCATCGCGACGGTTGTCGCCGCGCTGCTGTCGGGCGGGTTGATCGGCATGATCCTCGGTCTGGTCGGCGGCGGCGGTTCCATTCTGGCCGTGCCGCTGCTGGTCTATGTCGTCGGGATCGGGTCGACGCATATGGCGATCGGCACCGCGGCGATTGCCGTTGCCACCAATGCGACTGCCAGCCTGATCGGCCATGCCCGCGCGGGGATGGTCAAGTGGCGCTGCGGCAGCGCCTTCGCGATGGCCGGCGTGGTCGGTGCGGCGCTGGGCGCGGAACTGGGCAAGGCGCTGGATGGCAAGCGGCTGCTGATGCTGTTCGGCCTGTTGATGATCGGCGTGGGTCTCTCGATGCTGCGCAAGCGGGGGACGCCGGAAGCCCCGGATGTGCGCCTGACGCGCCAGAGCGCGGGCTATCTCCTGCCCCGGCTGGTCCCGATCGGCGTCGGGGTCGGGCTGGCCGCCGGCTTCTTCGGGATCGGGGGCGGCTTCCTGATCGTGCCAGGCCTGATATTGGCCACCGCGATGCCGTTGCCGAACGCGATCGGCACCTCGTTGCTGGTCGTCACCGCGCTGGGATTGACCACGGCGGCGTCCTACGCCCTGTCCGGGCTGGTGAACTGGCCGCTGACGGCGCTGCTGGTCGGGGGCGGTGTCGTGGGCGCCGCGATCGGCATTGTCCTGGGCCGCCGACTGGCGAGCCGGAAGAACCTGCTGGAGCGGATATTCGCCGCAATCGTGATCGCCGTCGGGCTCTATGTGGCGTTCGGGGCGCCGCGCTAGAGTGATTTCGAGGCCGGTGGAATCACCTGCCGGCTCGGGAATTACGGAAAACAGGCAAATTCCAGACTCGTTGCGGCTCAACCAGAACCGGAACGAGTCTAGCTCCCCCGTTCAGGCGCGTTGCCGTTCCACGATTTCGATCGCGGCGGCGATGGCGGCGTCCCGGCCCAGCTCCGACGTGTCGAGGATGATCGCATCCGCCGCCGCGATGAGCGGAGCCTGGGCGCGGGTGGTGTCGCGCTCGTCGCGCGCCCGCAGATCGTCCTCTATCGAATCCAGGGTCCGCTCTTCGCCGCGCTCGCGCATTTCCTTCCAGCGCCGGAGCGCGCGCGCCGCGACCGATGCGGTGACGAACAGCTTCACCTCGGCGTCCGGGGCGATCACGGTTCCGATATCCCGCCCGTCCAGCACTGCGCCGCCGGGCTGGCGGGCAAAGGCGCGCTGGCGTTCGAGCAGCGCCGCGCGCACGGCGGGATGGATTGAAACCCGGCTGGCGATCCCGCCCGCGCCCTCGCTGCGCAAGAGGGGGTCGGTAAGCAGGCTCTCGGGGAAGGCGCAGGCGGCCAGCGCATCCATCGGATCGTCCGGATCGCCGCCGTTGCGGACCAGTTGCTGGCCGACCGCGCGATAGAGCAGCCCGGTATCGAGATGGGGCAGGCCGAAATGCCGGGCCAGCGCCCGGGCAATGGTGCCCTTGCCCGAGGCGGTGGGGCCGTCGACCGCGATGATCATACTCGTGGTCTCGGCGGAAGAGGATCGTCGAAAGTTCTTCTTCCGACCAGTTCCTTGATCGCTTTGGCATGATACGAATTCATTGACATCGTCCAGACACCGCTCAGGAGCCACATGAAACGCGGCGTCTTTCGGGCTTCGGCAAGAATACGGTCAAGAAATTCGTCATTCGCTTCGTTCAGAAGATCTTCAAGCATGCCGGCAGATACGACGCCTAGAAAAGGAATCTCATCATACATCGCCGCCGAAAGCATCACCAATGCAAGGCCGAGGTCGGGGTCCTCCTCAGGTGCGTCGAACCAGACGTTGAGTTCATCTGACCATTCGTTGTCAGTTTGGTTCTTCCGTAGACTCCAATCGTGATAGACGGTCACTACACGCTTCAAGGCCTCGACGTCCGGTCTTGAAAGAGCTCGATCTAGCTCATTCTCGAAAGTTTTGTCCGCACTCACGTCCCGTGCCCCCGCATCCGCGCTGCCTTCACCAGACCCCAGATCGCGATGGCCGCCCAGAAGCCTTCCAGCACCAGCGAGGCGGGATTGAGGTTCACCAGCAGCGAAACGGTGAGCAGGCAGGCGCCCAGCAGGTTGACGCCGTGCTGGATGAACGGGTTGGGCGCGGTGTTGGCGGTGATATAGGCATAGGCGCCGATGATGCAGGCCATGCCGGTGAAGCCGAACAGGTTCGCCGTTTCCGGGCTCATGCGCAAAGGCTGTCCAGCAGCCCCTCGAAGCCCGGAAAGCTGGTGCCGATGGGGGTGGTGTCGTCCACTGCCACGCCGTTTTCGCTGGCCAGCCCGGCAATCGCCATGCTCATGGCGATGCGATGGTCGAGATGGGTGGCGATGGGCTGCCCGTTTTCCGGCGTTCCGGAAAGGGGCTCGCCCCCGGTGCCATGAATGACCAACCCATCCTCGCGTTCCTCCACCCGCGCCCCGGCGGCGGCGAGGGCCGTGGCCATCGCCGCCAGCCTGTCCGATTCCTTGACGCGCAGCTCGTCCAGCCCGCTGGTGATGGTGGTGCCTTCGGCCAGCGCGGCGGCAACGAAAAGGATGGGAAACTCGTCGATCATGCTGGGGGCCAGGGCAGGATCGACTGCGATTCCGTTCAGCAGCGAATAGGTGACGTGCAGGTCGGCCACCGGCTCGCCGCCGACCTCGCGGGGATTCACTTCCTCGATCCGTGCGCCCATGGCGCGCAGCACGGAGAAAAGCCCGGCGCGGGTCGGGTTCAGCCCGACATTCTCGATCAGGACATCGCTGCCCGGCACCAGCAGGGCGGCGGTGACGAAGAAGGCGGCGGAGGAGGGATCGCCCGGCACGACGATGGTCTGCGGCCGCAATTCCGCTTCGCCGCGGATGCGGATGATGCGGCCTCCATCGCCTTCCTCGACTTGCAGATCGGCGCCGAAGCCCCTCAGCATGCGCTCCGAATGGTCGCGGGTCGGCACCGGCTCGATCACGGTGGTGATTCCCGATGTGTTCAGCCCGGCCAGCAGCACCGCGCTCTTCACCTGGGCGGAGGCGACCGGCAGCCTGTATTCGATCGGAACGGCGGGGCACATGCCGCGCACCATCAGGGGCAGGGTACCGCCGGGGCTGGCGGTGATCTCCGCCCCCATCAGGGAGAGCGGCTCGGTCACGCGCCCCATCGGCCGCCTGGAAAGGCTGGGGTCGCCGGTAAAGGTCGCGGTGATGGCGTGGCTGGCGACAAGCCCCATCAACAGGCGGGTGGAGGTGCCGCTGTTGCCCATCTCCAGCGCGGCCCGGGGCTGCAGCAGGCTGCCCACGCCCACGCCATGGACCAGCCAGTCGCCCATCCGGTCGCGTTCGATCGTCGCGCCCATGGCGCGCAGCGCCGCGGCGGTCGCCAGCACATCCTCGCCCTCCAGCATGTCGGAGATGCGGCTTTCCCCGATGGCGAGGGCGGACAGCATCAGCGCGCGGTGGCTGATCGACTTGTCGCCCGGCACGCGGATGGTGCCGAGCAGCGGCCCGGAAGGGCGGAAGCGGCGCGCATGCATATCGGGGGATCGGTGGGCTGATTGGGAAGCGGACAAGCTGGAATACCCTTGTTAAGGAGGGCCTGGATTGCGCGCGGCTTTTGACAGCGCCTGCGCGCTATGGCAAGGCGCGCGCCGCGCTCCATCCGGGAGCTTCCGTTATAACGTGATTCATTTGTCCAGCCATTGCCCCTCGGGGCAGGCAAATTGAGGATTTTCGATGGTAAAGCCTGAATGGGGCACGAAGCGCAGCTGCCCGAAATGCGGCACCCGTTTCTATGACCTTGGCAAGGAAGACCCGGTAAGCTGCATCGAATGCAGCGAAAGCTGGTATCCCGAGCCGGTCCTGAAATCGAAGCAGCCCATTCCGTTCGAGGAAATCGAGAAGGAAGACAAGGCGAAGGTCGAGGATGCCGATCTGGCGGATGACGATCTGGACATCGACGTCGATGTCGATGACGATGATTCGCCGGACAACGATGTCGACCTCGGCGGGGACGACGATCTCGGCGTCGGCACGGCCGGCAACGATGACGAGGACGACAGCTGATCTTCCAACGGCATGGGATGACGATCCGCGCTTTCCGTCGCAGGTCGAAAATCCTCTTGCCAATTCCGGGGCTCGCTACTAGAGGCGGCGTCCCGGGCCGGAAGGCTCAGAAAGGCATGCTCCCCAGAGCGTGCCGGATGAATGGAACGGGGCCTTAGCTCAGCTGGGAGAGCGCTACAATGGCATTGTAGAGGTCAGCGGTTCGATCCCGCTAGGCTCCACCATTCATTTAACTAACTGAGTTCATAGGGGATATTCCCCGCGCTGGCCGACGAGGTTTCGTCCGCCGGCGTTTTTCGCGTTTGGTGGCCGGCAGGCCGCGAAGGAGTGACGAAGGCCATGTTCGACAGCCTTTCAGATCGTCTCGGCGGCGTGTTCGACAAGCTGCGCGGGCGCGGCGCGCTGCGCGAGGAAGATGTCCGCGCCGCCATGCGCGAAGTGCGGATCGCCCTGCTGGAAGCCGATGTGGCGCTTCCGGTGGCCCGCCGCTTCATCGACAATGTCACGGAAAAGGCCGTCGGCCAGCAGGTCCTGAAGTCGGTCACTCCCGGCCAGCAGGTCGTCAAGATCGTCCATGACGAACTGGTCGCCATGCTGGGCGGCGATGCGGAGGGCGCGGAAGAGGCGGTCGGGCTGGATCTCAACGCGGTTCCGCCGGTCGTGATCATGATGGTCGGCCTCCAGGGCTCCGGCAAGACCACCTCCACCGCCAAGATCGCCAAGCTGCTCAAGGACAAGCAGGGCAAGAAGGTGATGATGGCGTCGCTGGACGTCAATCGCCCGGCCGCGCAGGAACAGCTGGCCGTTCTCGGCGAACAGGTCAGTGTCGCCACCTTGCCGATCGTCGCCGGGCAGGCGCCGGTGGATATCGCCACGCGCGCGCTGCAATCGGCCAGGCTCCAGGCGATCGACGTGCTGCTGCTGGACACGGCCGGCCGCCTGCATGTCGACGATGCGCTGATGGCGGAAATGAAGGCGGTCGCCGCCATCTCCCGCCCGCAGGAAGTGCTGCTGGTGGTCGATTCGCTGACCGGCCAGGACGCGGTGAACGTCGCCCAGAGCTTCGCCGGACAAGTGGATCTGACCGGCGTCATTCTCACCAGAATGGATGGCGATGCCCGGGGCGGCGCCGCGCTGTCCATGCGTGCCGTCACCGGCAAGCCGATCAAGTTCGCCGGCACCGGCGAGAAGATCGACGCGATCGAGCCGTTCCACCCGGGGCGGGTTGCCAATCGCATCCTCGGCATGGGCGATGTCGTCTCGCTGGTCGAGAAGGCGGCCGCCGTCGTCGAGAAGGAAGAGGCGGAGAAGCTCGCCGAGCGGATGCTCAAGGGTCAGTTCGACATGAACGACCTGCGCACCCAGCTGCGCCAGATGCAGAATATGGGCGGCCTCGGCATGCTGGCCGGCATGATGCCGGGCATGAAGAAGGCCAAGGCGGCGATGGCCGCCTCGAACATGGATGATAAGGTCCTGCTCCGGATGGATGCGATCATCGGCTCGATGACGCCGAAGGAACGCCAGCGCCCCGAATTGCTCAACGCCAAGCGCAAGAAGCGCATTGCCGCCGGTTCCGGCACGGAAGTGCAGGACATCAACAAGCTCCTGAAGATGCATCAGGAAATGGGCCGGGCGATGAAGCAGATCAAGAAGATGGGCGGGCTCAAGGGCCTCGGCGCCCTGTTCGGGAAAGGCGGCCTCGGCGCCGCCATGCCCGGCCTTGGCGGCGGCGGTCCCGGGCTCCCGGGATTGGGTGGAGGCCAGCTTCCGCCCGATTTGCAGAATTTGCTGAACAAGAAGTGATTACATAGGGTTACAGAAGAAAGGTTATACCAATGGCAATTGCAATGCGTTTGTCGCGCGGTGGCGCGAAGAAGCGTCCCTATTACCGGATCGTGGTGGCCGACAGCCGCAGCCCGCGCGACGGCAAGTATCTGGAGCAGATCGGCACCTACAATCCGGTGCTGCCCAAGGGCGATGAGAATCGCGTGAAGCTGAATGAGGATCGCGCGCGGTACTGGCTGGGCGTGGGCGCGCAGCCAACGGATCGCGTCGCCCGCTTCCTCGACGCCGCGGGCGTGAAGGAACGCGCTGCCCGCAACAATCCTAACAAGGGTGAGCCGGGCGCCAAGGCCAAGGATCGTGCCGAGGAACGCGCCAACAAGGTTGCGGAAGCCGAAGAAGCGGCCAAGGCCGCCGAGGAAGCCGCCAACGCTCCGGCCGAGGAAGTTGCCGCAGAGGAAGCGCCTGCCGAGGCCCCCGCTGAACAGGCGGCTGCCGAAGAAGCTCCCGCTGCCGAGGAAGTTCCTGCTACCGAGGACGCTCCTGCCGAGGAAGTTCCGGCTGACGCAGCTTCCGAGGAACAGGCCGAAGGCTGATGCCTGTCTCCCCCTCCCGCTTGCGGGAGGGGCCCGGGGTGGGCGCGGCTCGCGATGCCGTGCCTAGCCAGGCCCGCCCCAGCCCGTCCCGTGAACGGGAGGGGCTTTGATGTCCGGCAAGCAGGTCACCCTTGCGGCAATTGCCGGTGCGCATGGCGTGACGGGCGAAGTCCGGCTGAAGCTGTTCGGGGAGGGCGTGAATGCGCTCTCCCGGTTCAAGAGCTTCAACGATGGCGCATTGACGCTGAAAAAGCTGCGCAGCGACAACAAGGGCGGCGCGGTTGCCCGCTTTGCCGAGATCGCCGACCGCAATGCCGCCGAGAAGCTGAGGGGCACGGCCCTGACGGTTCCCCGTTCCGCCCTGCCGCCGCTGGGAGAGGGCGAATATTACCACGCGGACCTGATCGGCCTGCCGGCCGTCTCCACCAGTGGAGAGGCGTTGGGCAAATGCGTTGCGGTCGAGAATTTCGGCGCGGGTGATATCCTTGAGATCGAGAAGTCCGATGGCAAACGCTTTATGATCCCCATGCGGGCGGAAGCCGTGCCGGAATGGAGCGATCTCAAGGGCCTCGTGATTGACGCTGCCTGGGTCGAATAGTATATACATTCGAGATATACGGAGCGACGTATGACTCGTGAGTGGACAACCAAGACCTTCAAATCGGGCAACTCGGTAGCGATGCGTCTGCCCAAGGCACTTGGGATTTCCGAAGGCGATGAGGTGGTGATCGTACCTCATGCCGATGGCAGTCTCAGCATCTGGAAAGACAGTGATACCAAGAGGGTCTTTCTGAGCCTCTATGGCAGCATGTCGCCCGGCTTCATGTCTGAAGGCCGGGGGGATATCGAGCAGGATGACTACGATTGGGATGGTCCATCGGATCGACCGGCGGCGGCTTGATGTATCTGCTGGATACGAACGCCTGCATCGATTTCCTCGATGGCCGGAGCGAACGCTTATTGGCCTGCATTGACGAACATTTTGAGCACTTGTCGGTCTCGTCGATCAGTGTCGGCGAACTGATAGTCGGCTCCAAACGGTCGCAAGATGCCAAGCGCGATGCCGAGAGAATCAACATTTTTGTCGCGGGGGTAAAAATCGTAGACTTCGACTTGGCATGCGCCAGGCGTTACGGATCGATTGTGAAGCAGATCGGCGTGCGAAGAAAAAGCTTTGATCGATTGATCGGCATACAGGCGCTCGAATTGGACTTGACGCTGGTGACTCGAAATGGTCGGGATTTTGCCGACGTACCGGGGCTGAAGGTCGAGGACTGGACGGTCTGATTGGTGGCAAAATTTATCCCGGACGTTGAAGACTGCTTTTCGACAGACGTCATCGCGTATGCGGTCAACACGTTCCTCGTTTCTTCGATCGTTATGATTTTGGCTCATGTTCTCGCCGGAAAGTATCTCTTCCGATCATGACCTTCGCCGCCACCATCATCACGCTTTATCCGGAGATGTTTCCCGGGCCGCTGGGGATTTCGCTGGCGGGCAGGGCGCGGGAGGAGGGGGCGTGGTCGCTGGAGACGATCCAGCTGCGCGATTTCGCCGCCGACAGGCATCGCACGGTGGACGATACGCCGGCGGGCGGGGGCGCCGGAATGGTGCTGAAGGTCGATGTGCTGGCGCGGGCGATCGACCATGCCGTTGCGCTCCATCCCGATTGCCCGGTTCTGGCGATGACGCCGCGCGGCAAGCCGATCACGCAAGAGCGGATTCGCGAGCTGGCCGGTGGGCCGGGCGTGACGATTCTGTGCGGCCGGTTCGAGGGTTTTGACGAGCGCATTTTCGAGGGTCGCGCGGTCGAGCAGGTTTCCGTGGGCGATATCGTGCTGTCGGGCGGAGAACCGGCCGCGCTGATGGTGCTCGACGCTTGCATTCGCCTGCTTCCCGGCGTAATGGGCGCGACCGAGAGCGGACATGAAGAGTCCTTCGAGGAAGGCTTGCTCGAATATCCGCATTATACCCGACCAGTTGATTGGGAAGGGCGCACAATCCCTGAAGTGCTGCGATCGGGGGATCATGCGAAGATCGCCGCATGGAGGAAACTCCAAGCGGATGACGACACACGGTCACGCAGGCCGGACCTTTGGGAGCGTCACAGGGGCGCTCGGGACCGATCTGCCTCTGGCGCGCAGCGCGAAAAGAAGGATCCGAGGACATGAACCTCATCCAGCAGCTCGAAGCCGAGGCGATCGAGCAATTCGTTCAGGGGAAGGATATCCCCGATTTCCGTCCGGGCGACACCCTGCGTGTCGGCGTGCGCGTCGTTGAAGGCGAACGCACCCGCGTCCAGAATTTCGAAGGCGTCTGCATCGCCCGCTCCAATCGCGGCCTTGGCAGCAACTTCACTGTCCGCAAGATCAGCTTCGGCGAAGGCGTGGAACGCGTGTTCCCGCTCTATTCGCCGAATATCGACAGCATTACTCTCGTCCGCCGCGGTGTCGTGCGGCGGGCGAAGCTCTATTACCTGCGCGGCCGCACAGGTAAACGTGCGCGCATCGCCGAACGGCGCGATCAGAGCGCCGGCCAGGAGGGCTGAAGCCTCCCGCCCAAGCGAAGTTGCAAGGGGCGCCCTGGCCGGAGAGCCGGGGCGCCCTTTTCTATTCCGCCTATCTGAAAGTTCAGCGGATCAGCCGGATCCTTCCGGCAAGGAGTTCATGGAATGGGTTATCGAGTAGCTGTAGTTGGCGCCACCGGGAATGTCGGGCGCGAGATGCTGGCCATCCTGGCCGAGCGCGAATTTCCCTGTGACGAGGTGGCGGCCGTTGCCAGCCCGCGCTCCACGGGCATGGAGATCGAATTCGGCGACACCGGCAAGATGCTGAAGGTGAAGAATATCGAGCATTTCGATTTCACCGGATGGGACATCGCGCTGTTCGCGGCCGGCTCCGGCCCGACCCAGATCTATGCGCCCAAGGCCGCCGCCGCGGGCTGCGTGGTGATCGACAACAGCTCGCTCTACCGCATGGACCCGGACGTGCCGCTGATCGTGCCCGAAGTGAACCCGGATGCGATCGACGGCTATACGAAGAAGAACATCATCGCGAACCCCAACTGCTCGACCGCCCAGATGGTCGTGGCGCTGAAGCCGCTGCATGATTTCGCCACCATCAAGCGGGTGGTGGTTTCCACCTACCAGTCCGTGTCCGGCGCGGGCAAGGTCGGCATGGACGAGCTGTTCGAGCAGAGCCGGGCGATCTTCGTGGGCGATCCGGTGGAGCACAAGAAGTTCACCAAGCAGATCGCGTTCAACGTCATTCCCCATATCGATGTCTTCCTCGATGACGGTTCCACCAAGGAAGAGTGGAAGATGGTGGTCGAGACCAAGAAGATCCTCGATCCCAAGGTGAAGGTGACCGCAACCTGCGTCCGCGTTCCCGTGTTCGTCGGCCACTCCGAATCGATCAGCCTCGAATTCGAGAAGGAAATCTCCGCGCAGCAGGCGCAGGATCTGCTGCGCGAGGCGCCCGGCATCATGCTGGTCGATAAGCGCGAGGATGGCGGTTACGTCACGCCGGTCGAATGCGCGGGCGACAGCGCGACCTATATCAGCCGGGTGCGTGAGGACTCGACGGTCGAGAATGGCCTGAACCTGTGGTGCGTGTCCGACAACTTGCGCAAGGGCGCCGCGCTGAACGCGGTGCAGATCGCGGAATTGCTGGGCCGCCGCCACCTCAAGAAGGGCTGACCCTAGTGCGCGGCCTCGGCGGAAATCGGGGCCGCGCCTTTCCCGGGCTTGCGGATCAGCATCACCAGCGGGATCGAGGCCAGGCATAGCCAGCCCATCAGCCAGAAATCGTTGACGTATCCGATCATCGCGGCCTGGCGATTGACCTCGGCGTCGGCAAAGCTCAGGGCCGCTTCGCCGAACTGGGCAAATCGCCCGGCTTGCGCGGGATCGAACACCTGCATCGCTTCCGCCGACACATGGGGCACCAGCTCGGCATGGTTGATCTGGATCGATCGTGCCAGCAGCAGCGACGAAAGCGAGATCCCCACCGAGGCGCCGATCGAACGGGAGAGGTTGACCAGGCTCGATCCATCCGCCCGCAAATGCGCGGGCAATGTGCTGAATGCGAGTGCGTTCAGCGGAATGAACAGGAATCCCAGCCCGATTCCCTGGATCACCCCCGTCATCACGACGTGTCGCATATCGACATCGAGCGACCACGACGCCATCTCGAACATGGAAAAGGCGATGATGCCGAAACCGGTCGCCACCATCAGCCGCAGATCGACGCCCAGCCGCGCAAGCCGCCCGACCAGGATCATGCATGCCATCACCCCGATCCCGCGTGGCGCGACGACGGTGCCGGAGGTCAGCACCGAATAGCCGAGCAGGCCCTGCAGCAAGGGCGGGAGCAGGGCCAGCGTCGCATAGGCCGACAGCCCGAGCACCAGCATGATGAGCAGGGTCACGGTGAAATTGGCGTCGCGCCACAGCGCCCTGTCGAACAGGGGTGCACGCGCCGTGGCGAGGTGAATCACCGCCATCCAGCCTGCGCAGGCGGCTATGATGGCGTAAATCCATGCCTCGGTCGCATCGAACCAGTCAATATGCTGGCCTCGATCCAGCAGCAATTGCATCGAGGCGACGCTGAGCGCCACCAGCACATAGCCTGCGATATCGAACCGCACCTTCCGGGTGGGCCAGCGCGGAAGCTGGGTCGCCATGAGGAATAGCGCGAGCGCGCCGACCGGGACATTGACGTAGAACACCCAGCGCCAGTTCATGTTCTCGGTCAGCCAGCCGCCGATGATCGGGCCGAGGATCGGCCCGACGATGATCCCGCCGCCCCACAGGGCCATTGCCTGGGGGTGCCGGGAAGGCCGGGTGACGTCCAGCATCACGGTCTGGCTCAGGGGCATCAGGAATGCCCCCGCGAAGCCCTGGATAACGCGGAAGATCACCATTTCCTCGAGATTGATCGCCATGCCGCAGAGCATCGAGGAGAGGATGAACAGGATGGTCGAGACCAGCATCAGCCGGCGTGCGCCGAACCGGCCGGAGAGCCAGCCCGCGGTCGGCAGGGCGATGGCGGACGCGACGATATAGCTGGTCAGGACCCACAGCACGCTTTCCTGGGTGGCGCCCAGCGAGCTTTGCATATGCGGAATCGCGACATTCGCGATGGTGGTGTCGAGGATCTGGAGCAGCGCGGCCAGCAAGACCCCGATATAGACGAGCGGCACGCTGTCCACCTGGACCGTCGGCGCATCGAGCGCCGCCGGTTTGACGCCCGTCTCGTCTGCTGGCACCGCCGAGGCCTCGCCGGCCATGGTCTATTTGGCCTTCTTGTGGCCGGGATCGTCGGTAAACACGGTGACATCGGCCGACAACCCGGCGATCAGCCGCCGCTCCGGCTTGCTGTCGATGGCGATCCTGACCGGCACGCGCTGGGTGACCTTTACCCAGTTGCCGGTGGCGTTCTGGGCGGGAAGGACCGAGAATTCCGAGCCGGTGCCCGATCCGATCGATTCGACATGGCCGTTGAGCTTGACGCCCGGATAGGCGTCCAGCGCGATCTCCGCCCTCTGGCCTACCCGCATGTCGTTCAACTGCGTTTCCTTGAAGTTCGCCTCGACATAGCTGGATTTCTCGCTGACGATGGTCAGCATCGGCATGGCGGTGATCGCCATCTGCCCTTCCTGGAGGCGTTCGGACTGGGCGACTCTCCCCGCGATGGGCGCCCGTACCTCGGTCCGGCGCAAATCGAGCGCGGCCTGCTCCCGATCCGCCTTGGCCTTGGCCACCTGCGCGTTCTCGTTCGGGATCGCCGCGCCGTTGGACAGCTTTGCGCGGGCTTCGCGCGCGCGCGCCTCGGCGGCATTCAGCGCTTCGCGAGCCTGGGCGACCCCGTGCCGTGCCGCATCGAGGTCGGCCTTGGTGGTGAAGCCGCGCGTCCACAGCGCTTCCTGGCGGGCAAGCCGGGATTGGGCAAAGCCGATGTCTTCCCGCGCGGCGGCAATGTCCGCGCCGGACAGCGCCTCGTCATTCTGCAGCGCGGTCACATTGCTTTGCGCGGCTGCGATGGAGGCGGTCGCCTGCTCTATCTTCACCATGAACGGCTCGGGATCGATGCGGAACAGCTGGTCGCCCCGCTTCACGATCTGGTTTTCATGTACGGAAACGTCGATGATCTTCCCCGCCACTTCGGCGGAGACGCCCACGCTATCCTGCTTCACATAGGCGTTGTCGGTCGAAACCTTTCCCTGAAGGCTCCACCAGTAAGCCAGGCCGCCGATGATCACGAGCAGGGGAACCGAGATCATCAGAAGCAGACGCTTCCGCCGGGGCGCTACCGGTTGCCGGGCGGGCTGGTCATCTCCCACGGTTCGACCGGAAATATCTGGATCCGCTTCAGCCAATTCGTCTCTCTTCACGATTGTCCTGCGAGTCACCGCCCGACATGTTCGCGCGGTGCCGAATTTGGAAAGGCCATAAGTCCGAGACGCGGGGCATGGCAATCACTTATCGCTTGACCCCGGACGCTTCCCTGTTCGGGATAGCCATCCGCAGACAGACGCAAGGAGGGAAGATGCAGCAGCAAACCGCAAGCGTGGAGGAGATTCCCTCGTTCGACGGCGCGAAGCTTGCCGTGCATCGCCTGGGCCAAGGGCGGCCCGTGCTGCTGCTGCATGGCCTGTTCTCCAGCGCCTGGATGAACTGGATCAGGTTCGGCCATGCCCGCTGCCTCGCCGATGCCGGCTTCGAGGCGATCATGCTGGATCTGCGCGCCCATGGCGGCAGCGCCGCGCCCCACGATCCCGAGGCCTATCCGCCCGATGTGCTGGTGCGCGATCTGGTATCGCTGGTCGAGGCGCTGGAACTGGAGGAGTTCGATCTCGCCGGCTTCTCGCTCGGCGCGCGCACCGCCGCGCGGGCCGTGGCGGAGGGCCTTTCCCCGCGCAGGCTGGTGCTGGCGGGCATGGGGCTTGAAGGCCTGACCGGCTGGCTGCGGCGCGGCGGTTTCTTCATCGATGCGATCGACCGCTTTTCCGAGGTGGGCCAGGGCGATCCCGCCTTTCTCGCCGTCCAGTTCATGAAAACGATGAAGATCGACCGCGTCGCGGCGCGGCTGCTGCTCCAATCCATCCAGGATCTGCAGCGAGACGAACTCGGCAAGCTGACCATGCCGGCGCTGGTGCTGTGCGGGGAGGAGGACCGCGACAACGGATCGCCGGAAGCCCTGGCCGACGCGCTGCCGGACGGCAGGCTGGAATGGATGCCTGGCACGCATATGAACTCCGTCACCAGGCCGGATCTCGGGCAGGCGATCGCCCGGTTCCTGTCCAGTTAGCGCAAAAGGAAAGGGCGCCTCCTTTCGGGGCGCCCTTTCCGCAATACGCAATCCGGTCAGGATCAGGCTGCGGCTTCGTCGCTGCCTTCGGTCCGTTCCTCGATCAGCTCGGCCGGGATTTCGCCCGGCTCCGCATTGGGATCGACCGCTTCGGTGAAGCCGGTCGGAACCTTGTCTTCCTCGAACATCTGGGCCATCACATCGACGCCCTGGCTCTGCAATTCGGCCTCGTCGTCGGAGCGGGCCACATTGGCCTTCACGGTGACATGCACTTCGGGGTGCAGCGAGACACGGACGTCGAACACGCCGATCGTCTTGATCGGGCGTTCCAGCACGACCTGCGACTTGCCGATGTCGTGGCCCTTCGCCTGCAGCGCTTCCACGATGTCGCGCACGCTGACCGAGCCATAGAGCTGGCCGGAGTTGGAGGAGGCGCGGATCAGAACGATCTGGACGCCATCGACCTTTTCGCCGGCCTTGGCGGCATCGGTCCGGCGCTCGGCGTTTTCCTTCTCCAGGCGTTCGCGATTGGCTTCGAACACCTTGCGGTTGGATTCATTAGCGCGCAGCGCCTTCTTGTTGGGCAGCAGGAAGTTGCGGGCGTAGCCGTCCTTGACGGTCACGACATCGCCGATCGAGCCCAGCTTCTCGATGCGTTCGAGCAGGATGATTTGCATGGCGGTGCCCTCCTTACTTCACGATGTAGGGCAGCAGGCCCAGATGGCGCGCGCGCTTGATCGCCTTGGCCAGCTCGCGCTGCTTCTTGGCGGAAACGGCGGTGATGCGGCTTGGTACGATCTTGCCACGCTCGGACATGAAGCCCTGCAGCAGGCGCACGTCCTTGTAATCGATCTTCGGCGCGTTCTTCGCGGAGAACGGGCAGCTCTTGCGGCGGCGGAAAAACGGACGCGCCATGATCAGATCTCCTCGCGTTCGCGGCGGCGGCTGCGCTCGCGGTCATTCTTGCGCATCATCACCGAAGGGCCGTTCTCGTGCTCGTCGACCCGGATGGTGACGTAACGGATGACGTCCTCGTTGATGCGGGTCTGGCGTTCCAGCTCCTCGACCACATTGGCCGGGGCGTCGATGTTCAGCAGGACGAAATGCGCCTTGCGGTTGCGCTCGATCTTGTAGGCCAGGTTCTTGAGGCCCCAGGTTTCCGTCTTGGTGACCTTGCCGTTGTTCTGCTCGACGATTTCCGTCGCAGTGGCGGCCAATGCGTCGACCTGGCTCTGGCTCAGATCCTGACGCGCGAGGAAGACATGCTCGTAAAGCGGCATGCGCGCATTCCTTTCATCACTATGCCGATCGCTGGCTGATCCGCGACCATCGCGGGGCCCCTCCGGCTTTCTTCGTTTCCCGGCCAAGCGGCGGGGAAGGGCGCGCCATAACGATTCCCGGGAGGAATGCAAGGCGCGAGTGGCTCGTTTCGCGCAATCCGAGGCCATGGCGGTTGACGCAAAACGGCGAAAATGTGGATCGGGTTCTGCGGGGATTTCCCTGATGCGCCTGGGCTTTGCCCTGAAATGGCGTGTGACCTTTCGCGAGGGGGGCTTCTCGACCGCTGCGGATCGTCATTTTTCTGTTCTTCGTCATGCCAGCCCTTCGGCTGGCCGGCGGCCGGCTGTGTCGTTCTTTGCCTTTGTGTCATCCCAGCGAAGGCTGGGATCTTTATGGGTATTGCGCCACCAAGCCGCCTGAGATGCCAGCCTGCGCTGGCATGACGAATAGGGCTGGGATGACGAGAAGCGGGCCAGTGAACTTTGTGGGATGCTTTGCTAGTCATCCATCAGGGTAAGCCAGATTTTCGTCGGGTAGGAAAGGGGAAGAGCCCACCCCCAACCCCTCCCCAGCCTGTCCTGAGCGGCAGCCTGCCGGCCAGCCGAAGGGCGGGAGGGGAGCGAGACTTGCCGAGCTTGCGAGGCTAGTCGCAGCTGGGTGGGAAGCGGTCATTGACCTTTGCCGATCGCAATCCCTCCAGCTTCGAGTGATCTGAACGGGATAGCGGGCTGGACGAAGCAAGGCGTTCATGCCAGGCGAGCCGGACATCCGGGGGATTCTTGAAACGCTTGGTTTTTGTCGTGCTGCTGGGCGCCTTTGCCCTTCCTGTGCCATGTGCTGCACAGGAAGCAGATGAACTTGCGCCTGGAAGGATAGAGATGAGTGCGGCGCAATTGTTTGCCTATGCCGATGCTGCGCGCTATCGGGGAGACTACGCCACCGCCGAACGGGCCTTTCGTGCCCTTTCCCACGATCCCGAGATCGAACTGCGAGTGGAGGCGCGCTATCGCCTGGGCATGATGCTGGCTGACCGCATGGGGAAATATCGTGAAGCGGCGGTTGAATTTCGGGCAATCCTTGATGAGAAGCCGAATGCTGCCGGCGTGCGGCTGGAACTTGCCCGGATGATGGCACAGCTTGGCAATCTGGCGGCGGCCCGGCGCGAACTGCGTGCAGCAGAAGCTGCTGGCCTGCCTCCGGAAGTGAGCCAGCTCGTGCGTTTCTATGCCAACGCGCTTGACGCCTACAAGCCGGTGGGCGGGAGCCTGGAAGTGGCGATAGCGCCCAGCAACAACATCAATCGCGCGACCCGCTCCAACACGCTGGGAACCGTGATCGGCGATTTTGTATTGGATGAGGATGCCAAGGCAAAGTCAGGCATCGGCCTTTCGCTGCGGGGGCAGGGTTATGCTCGCATGCCGCTGTCGACCAGTGCTGACATATTGGCTCGAGTGTCGGGCAATGCGGATATTTACCGGGCTTCCGACTTTAACGATCTGGCATTCAACGTTGAAGTCGGGCCGCAGTTCCGTTCTGGCGCTGACCGTCTGTCGGTCTCGCCCATGGCAGGCTGGCGATGGTATGGGATGGAGCCTTACAGCTTCTCCTACGGCATTACAGGCAACTGGCTGCATCCTGCCGGGAAGCGCGGCCAATTGCGTGTCGATGCTTCCTTTCTTCACGAGGACAACCGCCGCAACGATTTGCAGGACGCCGACAGCTATTCGCTGGCCGTGGCGCTGGATCGCGCCTTCAGCGCGCGCTTTGGCGGGGGATTGCAGCTTTTGGGTGTGCGCGAAGTGGCGCGTGATCCGGGTTATTCCACTGTCAGAGGTGGGGCGAACATCTATCTCTTTCGTGAAATGGGCCGGACGACCGCTGTGCTCAACCTGGGTTATTCGCGACTGGAAGCCGATGAGCGGCTGTTTCTCTATCCGGAACGGCGCAAGGACGATCGCTTCACCGCCAGTCTGGCAGCAACATTTCGTTCGCTCAAGGTTGGGACATTTGCTCCCTTGGCAAGGGTCCGATACGAAACCAATCGTTCGAGCATAGAGATTTACCAGTTCAATCGGATATCCGCGGAAGTGGGTATCACTGCCGCTTTCTGAGTTTATTTTGGGGGAGGTTTGTACATGGCGGTTAATCGCAGGGTTTCGTACTCGTCGATCATTGCGCTTGGCTTGTTGCTGGCCGGCTGCGGCGGTGGAAGCGGCGGCGTTAGCAGCACGCCCACACCTGCGCCTACGCCAACGCCTATCAGCTATACAAAATTCGATGACCTGCAGGGGGATCAGACCTTCCAAACCGCAGGCGTGCGCTTTTTTATAAAAAATCCTCCTGTCGATCCCATGTCTTTTGGCGTGGAAAAGCAAACTGTGGGACAGGGAATCCCCGTGCGCTATCTTGTCAATCCTGACCGAATTGTAATGTCTGACCCGGAGGGAGAAGGCACATACACTTTTCCCGTGGACAGTTATAATCCATCGCTGTCAACGGATGATACGAAAATATATTCTCTTGCTTATAATAATAATCCTCTTGCGATAACGACGCCAAAGGTAAATGGTGTCAAGCTTACTTATACGAGATTAATATCTTATGTTTCTTCGGTATCTGGTTCAGAGTATAATCAGATCAACTGGGATTTGGCGGCCTTTGGTGTCTTGACCAAACAGAATGATCTCCCGAAAAATGGCAGCGCTTCCTACACGACGATGGTAAGTGGATATGTCGATGCAAGTTCAGACGATTTTGCTCTGGACGGAAATAGTGATTCCATTCTTACTGCCAATTTCGGTATGGGGACGGTCGCCACCACGATTAACCTGGCCGGTAAAGGAATGCGGACCGGGGAAGTCCGGTCATTTGGCACATTGCAAGGAAGCGGGACGATTAGTGGTGTGTCGTTTTCGGGTGATTTCCAGGATATAGAATGGGGCGGCTTTGCCGGCGCGTTTTTCGGCCCTCAGGCAGCTGAGGCAGGCTACGGATTCTTCGCATTAAAAGGAAATGATATGATATCCGGTGTCGCCGCTGGCCGGAAGTGACAACCAAAAGTACGCACCTGCCCAGTGGGGTGACTTTTTTGAAACATCCGCAATCTGGCTGCAACCGGACATAAGCGATCTGGCCAGGTCGAAAGGGTGGCGGGATGGCCATCCCTTGCCTCATGCCTAAGCGATATCCCCTGCGTTCGGCGGCCGGGGGTGAGGATGCTATCTTACGGCAGGCCCATCCCGGACCCATATCGTGGGAACATCATGATCCTGCGCCCAGTGCAGCGCCGCCGAAATGGCTTTGCCGAGAGACGCTTCATCAGCAGGATCGGAGTGGTATTGCTCTCGTCGGCCTTCCAGCGAAACTCCCAGGCCCTCAGCCCGAAAGCAACCATCGCACATGCCTTCGACCGTCACCCAGGTTTCCGGCAGCAACGGGAAATTCTCGCCTGGAACGAGATAGATAATCTTCGTCATCTCCCACCTCCATCTTCTAGTGTTTCACCGGATGGAAACTCATCAGGACAGAAAATTTGAAGGCGTGCAATGAGTCTTTGGGTCCCATTTTGAAGCTGTGCATGCAGTGTGGCCGAAATGCCTCCAGTCGCGTTCATGAGGGCTTGTGTCTGCGGCGGCAGGCATCGGTTGTCTTTGCACGCCATAGTCGCCCCTAACTACCTTGCGCGCGCAGCGTGCCCAGTCACAGCGAGGTGGGAATGAGGCAACATTACCTCTCGTCATTCCCGCGAACGTGGGAACCCAGAGCGATGCAAAACTGGATCCCCGTTTACACGGGGATGACGATAAAGGTGACGTCTGCAAGGAGGTGGTTAGCCGTCGTTAATTTCAAGACCTGACGGGCATCCACCCCGTCCGCTCAATCCAGCCGTGCCAGCAGATCCCTGGCAAATGCCGTCAGCGTGTCGTCGCGCGCGCCCATCACCACGATCCGGTCGCCGGGGCGGGCAAGGGCCACGATGCGCAGCCCGCACTCCTCGCGCGAAGGGATGTATTCCGCTTTGCCTCCAGCGTCCCGGATCAGGCGGACGATCCGTTCCGATCCCTCGCTGCGGTCCACCGTGCCGCCGAAATAGACCGGATCGCAGAAGATCGTCACATCCTCCGGGCCCAGCTCGCGGGCGAAGGTTTCCGCCAGTTCATGCCCCATCTGGCGCAGCGGGCCATATCCGTGCGGCTGGAAGAAGGCGATCACTCGCCCCGGATGCGCCTTAAGAGTGCGCAAGGTCGCCGCGCATTTTTCGGGATTATGGCCGAAATCGTCGATCACGATGATGCCGGAGGGACTGGCACCGATGATGTCGAAGCGGCGGCCGAGGCCGGTAAACCCGCCGAGCGCCCGCACCGCCTCGCCGACCGGCACTCCCGCCGCGTCCGCTCCGGCAATCGCGGCCAGCGCATTGGCGAGATTGTGCCGCCCGGGGACCTGCAGGACCAGCGCATGCGCGGCGCCGTCCCGCCGATCCAGCACGGTTGCGGCCAGCGAGGCAGGACCGTCGATAATGCTGCCCGCCTGCACCCCGATGTCGGCCGCCGGATTGTCGATCGCGAAAGTCGTCAGCCGCCCGGCCTGCGCTGCCAGCGAGACGCTCTCCGCATCGTCGAGATTGATCGCGGCTGCCTGCGAAGCCGCCAGGAAATCGCCGAACAGCGCCCGCAATTCCTCCAGGCTCTTGTGATCGAGGCTGACGTTCAGCAGCACCGCCACCGCCGGGCGATAGAGTGCGATGGAGCCGTCGCTTTCGTCCACCTCGGAAACGAACACCCCGTCCGCCGCACTCTGCGCGCCGACCCGCGCGCTGGCGAACGGCGCATCGGCGGAGACGAAGTTCTTCATCACCGCGCCGTTCATGATGGTGGGATCGCGCCCGGTATCGAACAGAATCCAGCCCAGCATCCCGGTGACGGTGGACTTGCCACTGGTCCCGCCCACCGCGATGCCGCAGGGCGCACGATTGAACAGCGATGAAAGCAGCTCGGCGCGGCTCAGGCGGGGGCAGCCCAGTTCCCTGGCCCGCACCACTTCCGGAACCGTGTCCTCCACAGCCGCCGAGGCGACGAGAACCTGGTCCGGGGATGCGATGCCGCTGCCGTCCTGCGGGAACAGGGCGATGCCCTGCCGCTCCAGCCAGGCGAATTTTTCCGGCGTCCGGCCCTGGTCGCGGCTGCGGTCGGACCCCGCGATGTGCGCGCCTTGCCCGCGCAGGATCAGCGCGAGCGGCAGCATGCCGGAACCGCCGATGCCGCAGAAGAACCAGGGATGGGCGGTGAGATCGGCTTCTGCGGTTGCGGTATCGTCGGTCATCAGGCTTCGGTATGCAGTTGTGCGAAACAACACAAGCTGGCTAGGAAGCGGCGGATGAAACGTATCGCCATCTGTGCACCGTCCACGCCGTTCACGCGCGAGGATGCCGCGCGTGTGATCGCTCTGGCCGAGGCGGAGTTTCCGACGCTGGAACTGGTGTTCCATGACCAGTGCTTTGCATGTGACGGGCATTTCGCCGGGCCGGACGCATTGCGCCTTTCGGCCTTGCTGGAATGCGCCAACGATCCTTCCTTCGATGCTGTTTGGCTGGCGCGGGGCGGCTATGGCGCGGTGCGGCTCGCGGGCGAGGCCGTGGCGCGGATGGGTGAGGCGGCGGGCGCCAAGACCTTCCTCGGCTATTCGGATGGGGGGACGCTGCTCGGCGCGCTCTATCGCTCCGGGATCGGGGCGCCCGTGCATGGCCCGATGCCGTCCGACATCCGGCGCGAGGTGGGCGAGGAGGCCGTGCGCCGCGCGCTGGCCTATTTTTCCGGCGACAATTCTGGCCTCGAGCTGGGGCTGGACGAGCAACCGGCAGCGGCGTTCAACCTGATGACGCTGGCCATGCTGTGCGGCACCGATCTGATGCCGGACCTTTCCGGGCATGTGGTGATGGTGGAGGAGGTGTCGGAATATCTCTATGCGGTGGACCGTCTATTCTTCCATGTCACCGCGCATCTTTCCGGCATTGCCGGCCTGCGGCTGGGGCGGGTCAGCGACGTGCCCGAGAACGACCGGGCTTTCGGCGCGGACGCCGAAGAAATCGCCCGCTATTGGTGCGGCCGGGCCGGTATCCCCTATCTCGGCCCGGCGGATATCGGGCATGATGCCGCCAACAAGATAGTGCCTTTCGGTATTGCTTCGCGGCGCAACGCTTTCTAACCGGCGCCACCGAAGGAGACATTCATGCGTGCATTCGTTTTTCCGGGTCAGGGTAGCCAGAAAGTCGGCATGGGGGCGGAACTGGCGGATGCCAGCGCGGTCGCCCGCGAAGTGTTCGAGGAAGTGGACGACGCGCTGGGCCAGAAGCTGAGCGCGATCATGCGCGAAGGCCCGGAAGACGTGCTGACCCTGACCGAGAACGCGCAGCCCGCGATCATGACCAATGCCATCGCCACGCTGCGGGTGCTGGAAAAGGAAGGCGGGATTGCGCTGGCCGACAAGGGCGATTGCGTGGCCGGGCACAGCCTCGGCGAATATACCGCGCTGTGTGCGGTCGGCGCGTTCTCGCTCGCCGATACGGCCAGGCTGCTGAAGCTGCGCGGCCAGGCGATGCAGGCGGCCGTGCCGGTGGGGCAGGGCGCGATGTGCGCCTTGCTCGGCGCGGATGTCGAGAAGGCGCAGGCGCTGGCCGATGCCGCCGCCGAGGGGCAGGTGTGCGCGGTCGCCAATGACAACGATCCGACCCAGGTGGTGCTTTCGGGCCATCGCGAAGCGATCGAGCGCGCCATCGCTCTGGTGAAGGAACACGGGATCAAGCGCGGCGTGCTGCTGCCCGTATCCGCGCCGTTCCATTGTCCGCTGATGCAGCCCGCCGCCGATGCGATGGCGGAAGCGCTGGACAAGACGCCGCCGCAGGCGCTGCGCCTGCCGGTCTATGCCAATGTCACCGCGAGCCTCGTCAGCGACCCGGCGGACGAACGGCGCCTGCTGGTGGAGCAGGTCTGCGGCCGGGTGCGCTGGCGCGAGAGCGTGATCGCCATGCAGGCGGCGGGCACGACCCATTTCGTGGAGCTGGGCGGCAAGGTGCTGGGCCCGATGATCGGCCGCAGCGTGCAGGATGTCGCAGTGACCAGCATCGTCACCATGGAAGACATCGAATCCCTGATCAAGGCGCTGTGAGCGCAGGAGAAACGAAGATGTTCGATCTGACAGGCATGACCGCACTGGTTACCGGGGCTTCCGGCGGCATCGGCTCCGCGATCGCGCGGGCGCTGGCCGCACAGGGCGCGCGCCTGGCCGTCTCCGGTTCCAATGCCGGGAAGCTGCGCGCCTTCCGCGAGGAGCTGAATTCCGACTTCGGCGCGAAGGGCAATGGCGATCATGTGGAGATCACCTGCAACCTTTCGAACAGCGAGCAGGTCGAGCATCTCGTCCCCGCGGCGGTCGATACGCTGGGGAAGCTGGACATTCTGGTGAACAATGCCGGCGTCACCCGCGACAACCTCGCCATGCGCATGAAGGACGAGGAATGGGACGAGGTGATCCGCATCAATCTGGAGGCGACCTTCCGTCTGATGCGCGCTGCCGCCCGTCCGATGATGAAGGCGCGGTTCGGCCGCATCATCAACATCACCAGCATCGTCGGCACCACCGGCAATCCCGGGCAGATGAACTATTGCGCGGCCAAGGGCGGGATCACCGCGATGTCCAAGAGCCTGGCCCAGGAGCTGGCCAGCCGGGGCATCACCGTGAACTGCATTGCGCCGGGGTTCATCCGCACGGCCATGACGGATGGGCTGCCCGACGCGCAGAAGGAAGCGCTCAACGCGAAAATTCCGATGGGCCGGATGGGGGAAGGCGAGGATATCGGAGCGGCCACGGCCTATCTCGCTTCACGGGAAGCAGGCTATCTCACTGGCCAGACCCTTCACGTAAACGGTGGAATGGCGATGATTTGAGAGGGTTTATCCCCAGATAGCGCTGGTTTTCGCAGCTTCTGCCTTGCCGATACGGACTCTCGCGCTAAGGATTGGCCATTCGGAACTTGACGCTTTGAGCGAGTCCGCTCGCCCGGGCGGATAAGGGGGGATCGACAACGCATGAAGGCCACGATCGAACGCGCAACGCTGCTGCGCTGTCTGTCTCACGTGCAGTCCGTCGTCGAGCGCCGCAACACCATTCCGATTCTCTCGAATGTCCTAATCGAGGCGAATCCGGATGGCGCCCTGAGAGTGATGGCGACCGATCTCGACCTGCAGGTGGTGGAAACCATGGCGGCGGTGTCGGTCGAGGCTGCCGGCGCGATCACCGTGTCGGCGCATCTGCTGTTCGACATCGCGCGCAAACTGCCAGACGGCAGCCAGGTGAGCCTGGAGACGGCGGACAACCGCATGGCGGTCAAGGCCGGGCGCAGCCGTTTTTCGCTGCCGACGCTGCCGCGCGACGATTTCCCGGTGATTGTGGAGGGCGATCTTCCCACCAGCTTCGAGGTGCAAGCGAAGGTTCTGGCCGAATTGATCGACCGGACGCGTTTTGCGATTTCGACCGAGGAAACCCGCTATTACCTCAACGGCATTTTCCTGCATGTTTCGGACGAGGATCGCCCGGTCCTCAAGGCCGCCGCGACCGACGGCCATCGCCTGGCCCGGTACACGATCGCTCGCCCCGATGGCGCGGAGGGGATGCCGGACGTGATCGTTCCGCGCAAGGCGATCGCGGAGCTGCGCAAGCTGCTGGAAGAAGCGCTGGACAGTAATGTAGAGATCGACCTTTCCGCCAGCAAGATCCGCTTCACCATGGGGGGCGAGGGCGGCGTGGTGCTGACCAGCAAGCTGATCGACGGGACCTTCCCCGATTACAGCCGCGTCATTCCCACCGGCAACGACAAGCTGTTGAAGCTGGATCCGAAGAGTTTCTTCGAAGGCGTTGATCGCGTTGCGACAATTGCCACGGAGAAGACGCGCGCGGTCAAGATGGGCCTCGAAAAGGACCGGGTCACCCTCTCGGTCACTTCACCCGATAACGGTACCGCCGCCGAGGAATTGCCGGCGGATTATTCGTCGGAAGAATTCGAGATCGGCTTCAACGCCAATTACCTGAAGGACATCCTCAGCCAGGTCGAAGGCGACACGGTCGAGCTTCACCTGGCCGATCCCGGCGCGCCCACCCTGATCCGCCAAAACGACAAGAGCCCGGCCCTTTACGTGTTGATGCCGATGCGGGTCTGACCGGCAGGAAGGCCGGAAGCAAGGTTTCCGGCCCTTTTTGCGTCAGGCAATGGGGCCGGGTTAGGCTCGTTCCGGTTCTGGTTAAACCAGAACGAGCCTGGAATTTACCTGTTTTCCGTGATTTCCGAGTCAGCAAGTGTTCCACTTGCTTCGAAATCACTCTAGCCGCGCGCCTTGATCATTTCCTCGATCTTGACGAACTTCTCGCGGGGGGCGCCATCGCGCGCGGCCTTTTCCTCCGCTTCCTCGATCTTCTTCCAGTCGCGGAAGGTCACGATATCCAGATTGCGCGCCGCGGCGACCCTGTCGAAGCCCGCCCTTCCTTCCTTCCCGCCCTTGTCCAGCGCGCCGCTTTCCATATCGGCGGCTATCTTCTCGATGATTTCGAACCCGTCGGGCCGATTGGTGCCGATCGTGCCGGTGGGGCCGCGCCGTGCCCAGCCCACGCAATAGAGGCCCGGGAGGATGCGGCCTTCGTCATTGGCGAAGCGGCCCATGCGTTCGTCGAAGGGGACGCCTGGGATGGGTGAGGTGCGATAGCCGATGCAGCTGACCAGCAGGTCGCAGGGAAGATCGTAGAGCGCGCCCGTTTCCATCAGCTTGCCGCCGCTGAATTTGGTTTCGGCAACCTGCACGACCTGAATCTTGCCTTCCCCCCTGAGCGCCTTCGGCACTCCGTAGAATTCGAAATTCACCTCCACGCTTGCGTCGGCGCGCTCGCTTTCGGGAATGGCCGCAAAGCTGCGCAGATGGCCGACCGACTTGCGCTGGCCCGGCTCCAGCACCGCGTCATCGTCTTCCGGAGGGAGGTCAGCCGGATCGACCCTCGGCGTGGCGCGTTCGAGCCGTGCAAGCTCGCCCAGCTCCTTGGGGGTCATGGCGATCTGGTGCGGGCCGCGCCGGCCCAGAATCGTGATCTGCTCCAGCTGGGAGGTGGCAAGGGCATCGAGGGCATGGGCCACGATGTCGCTGCCTTCGAATTCGCCTCGCGTCTTGGAAAGGATGCGCGCCACATCGAGCGCGACATTGCCCATTCCCACGATGACCGCGTTCTTGCCGGAAAGGTCGGGGGCCAGATCCGTGAATTGCGGGTGGCCGTTGTACCAGCCGACAAAGGCGGCGCTGCCGAACACATTGCCGAGATCCTCGCCCGGAATTTCAAGCGGCCGGTCGTTCGGGGCGCCGGTCGCGAAGATCACCGCGTGGTAGAGATCCTGCAATTCCGCGACCGTCACATCCTTGCCGACCGTGACATTTCCGACGAAGCGGACATTTTCCGACAGCGCGGTCTGCTCATAGCGCCGGGACACGCCCTTGATGGACTGATGATCCGGCGCAACCCCGCTGCGGATCAGGCCGTAGGGGACCGGCAGACGGTCGAAGATGTCGACCCGAACGTCGTCGCCCCATTGCTTCTGCGCCGCTTCAGCCGTGTAGTATCCCGCCGGACCCGAGCCGATAATCGCCAGATGCCGCATGTCGCTTCAGTCTCCTCTCACCCGTTTTTCGTTATGCCGCGCCTTGATGCACTTGCCCATCCATTTCGAGAAACGGGCGCAGGTGGCTCATCAACTCGCTGATATGGCTGAACATGAAGAGATGGCCGCCGCCATTTATGACTTCCATGCGGCTCGATGAGATCAACGCCGAAAGCCAGCGGCCGTTAACCAGGGGGATGATATGATCTTCATCCCCCATGATGATCAGCGTGTCCTTGTTGACCAGCGGTAGGGCCAGCGCGCTGGCCCACCCGGAAAGGGCAAGGATCTGATAGAAATAGCCGGTCGACGAAGGCGGGGTCAGCCGGGCGAGCAGATCATCCATCACGACTTTCCGGTCGGATTCGGAAACTGCCCCCAGCAGGTTGCTTTCCGTGGTCTCGCCATTCCAGAGCGGATCCATCAGATGGAAGTGATAGGTGGCCTGGCCGGGAAGGATCGGTAGTCCCGGCCCGATCGCCGCGAGGACGAGCTTGCCGACGTGCCGGGGATACTGGATGGCGAATTGCTGGGCGATCGCGCCGCCCCAGCTGAACCCCATGACATCGGCCTGTTCCATATTGTGCCGGGCGAGCAATTTCCTGCCCCAGCTGGCCGCCATCTGCGGCGTGTAGGGTATTGCGGGATCGGGCGAACCCCCGATGCCGGGCATGTCGAGCGTGAGCACGGGCCGGTCCTGAATCTCGCGAACCATCGGTTCGAGCACTTCCAGGTTCATGCCGACGCCGTTGAAGACCAGCAGCGGGGTGGCCGTACCGATCAGGTGCCGGTTCCAGCATGCCGTGCGCAAACGGCGCGAACCCAGCGTTTCAACGAGGGGAGCGTTCAAGCGCGGGCGCTCGCAACCGGGGCGGGAGAAATCATCGTTGTCTGTCCTTCCTGCCGACCGGCCTGAAAGACCCGGTTTTCGCAATTTCCCGCTTTCATCCAGGGGAGAATGCACGCCCTGGCGCCTGGGCACAACCCCTGGCTGCCTGCGGCCCGGCAAGGAAAGGCTTCAGGGCCTCCACCGGGTAAACCTTGTGCGCCGCTTAACCTTTTTTAAAAACCGACAGGCGATTGAGCATCTGATGGTCCGATCGGAACTCGACGCTGTATCGAGCGCTGGGCATCATGCCGCCGGCGACGCTGCTCGTCTCACGCACCCGCGGGTTCGCAAGGCGGATATGGTGGCGTCGAAGCCCGATCAGCCGGACGATGGCCTGTTCTCGGCATTCGCTGCGACCCATGCCGCTGATGCGCTGCTTTCGCGGCGCTGGAACTACATGGCTGCCGTCTTCACCGGCTCCGCGGCATTCGCCGCAATCTTTGCCGGAATTCCGCCGGGCGGAAGCATCTTCCTGATTGCGGCGGCAAGCTTGCTTGCCCTTGTGGCGATCCCTCTCGTTCGGTTCGGCAATCGTGTGACGAGCATCTCATGGCGGAGGGCCCTGTTCGCAGTTCCGGCCGTGGCCGTGCCCATGGCAATCTTCGGCCTCGGCATGGGGTACTGGAATTTCAGGGAAGGAGAGTTCCTGGAAGGGCCGCTGGCGGCCTTCATCCTCGCCAGCGTGATCGCCACATTGATTCAGAGCGGCAAGCGCTACACTCTGTTCACCGTCCAGATCGCGGGTTGGTCCGGCATGCTGGCCTGGTTCCATTCTCTCAGCGCGTTTGCCGCGTTGTTCGTGCTGGTGCCGATTGCCGTGCTGGTCGACCGGGTGCAAGCCGCCGCTCAAAGGACGAGCCTGATCAGGCAGGAGGCGGACCTGCGCCTCAGCCGGCGGGCCGAAGACATCCTGCGTGATTTCGAGGAATCGGGCCAGGGCTGGTTCTGGGAAACCGATCGCAAGGGGATGCTGACCTATCTGACCCCGGCCACTGCCCGGCTCTTCAACATGAGCCGCGCCGATATGATCGGCTGCCATCTCGGCAAGCTGTTCGAGACCGGCAGCGACAGCCGTGACGGGGAACGCACGTTGGCGTTTCACCTGTCCGCGCGATCGGCCTTCCACGAACTCGCGGTAAGAGCGCCCCTGCGGGGAGAGGAGCGGTGGTGGTCGGTCACCGGCAAGCCGATCTATGACAGCTATGGCAATTTCGTCGGCTTTCGCGGATCCGGGCATGACCTGACCGAAAAGAGGCGCACGCAAGAGGAGGCGACGCGCCTTGCCCGGTATGATTCACTGACCGGGCTGGCCAATCGCTTTCAGATGGCCCAGACGCTGGAACGGCTGCTCGAAGCGCCACGGGAAGCGCAGCGGACCTGTGCGGTTTTCCTGCTCGATCTCGATCGCTTCAAGCAGGTCAACGATACGCTGGGCCATCCGGCCGGAGATGCGCTGCTCATGCAGGTCTCGCAGCGACTGCTCAGGGTGATCGGGGAGCGCGGCCGCGTGGGGCGCCTGGGCGGCGATGAGTTCCAGGTGATTCTGGGCGGAGCGCAGGATCGGGGCGATCTGGCGAATCTGGCGCACCGGGTGATCGAATCCCTGTCGCAGCCTTATTCGATCGAGGGCCACCGCGTGATCATCGGGGCATCGGTGGGCATCGCCCTTGCTCCCGATGACGGCACCACCAGCGATGCGCTGGTTCGCAATGCCGACCTCGCGCTGTATGCGGCCAAGGATGCCGGGCGCGGCTGCTATCATTTCTACGCGACCGACTTGCATTCGCGCGCCGAGGAAAAGCGCCAGCTGGAACAGGATCTGCGCGACGCGATCCATGCCGGGGCGCTGGAGTTGCACTACCAGCCGGTGATCGAGACCGCGACCGAGGAGATCTCGGGCTTCGAGGCGCTCATGCGCTGGAACCACCCCACCAGGGGCATGCTCTCGCCGACCAGGTTCGTCGAGGTGGCGGAAGATACGGGCCTGATCGTCGCGATGGGCGAATGGGCGATTCGGACCGCCTGCCACGATCTGGCGCGATGGCCGGAAAGCGTGCGGGTGGCTGTCAACGTATCCCCCATCCAGTTCGCCAATCCCCAGCTTCCCGGCATCGTGACCAGCGCGGTCGCGCAGGCGGGCATCGATCCGCAGCGGCTGGAACTCGAGATAACCGAGAGCGTATTCCTCGCCGATGACAGCAATACCGATGCGATGTTCGCTTCGTTGAAGCGGATCGGGGTGCGTCTCGCGCTGGATGATTTCGGAACGGGCTATTCCTCGCTCAGCTATCTCAAGAAAGCGCCCTTCGACAAGATCAAGATCGATCAGGGGTTCGTGCGGGGCGCGACAATGCCCGGGAGCCGCAATGGCGCGATCATCGCCTCGATCACCAGCCTCGCCCAGTCGCTCGGGATGGATACCACCGCGGAAGGCGTGGAGACCCTGGATGAGCTGGAGCTCGTGCGCTTGCTCGGGTGCAGTCATGTGCAGGGATATGTCTATGACAAGCCGCTCGACGCGGAGGAGGCGTCCCGGCGGCTGGCCAGCGGATTGAAGGCGGTGGCGAATGGCCCCCGCGCTTCGCGCGGCCTGCGGCAGACCATGCTTCGCAAGGTCGTGCTGGATCACGAAGGCCAGATATATACCGGGACGATCCGCAATATCTCCGCGAACGGGGCGATGATTGAAGGGCTGTGGAACGTGCCGCCCGAGACGATCTTCAAGATCGCCGTGTCGGATGATCTGATCCTGACGGGCAAGGCGCGCTGGAGCCAGGAAAACCGCATCGGCGTCGAATTTCAGACGCCGATCGATATCGGCGCTGACGGCCGCGTCGCCCTCAAGCACGGCGTCCCGCAGGAAAGCGGCAAGCCGCGACTCTGGCGCCAGGCCGGCTGAATCGTGCCGATGGCAGGAAAATTTAACTTTCTTCAATAACTCCAGGATAAAGAATTACCCGGGGCAAACTGCTGAAAGCCGAATTGGGAAATCCTGGAGCAATCATGGCGGCATTCTGGAAAGGCAACCGGTCAACCGAGGGTCGTTCTGGCCTTCATGGGGATGATTCCTCCGGACTTGCGGGCGCGGGCGCCGATATCGCCGCCAGGCTGCAATTGCTCGATGAATTTGAAAGCTCTGGTCAGGGCTGGTTCTGGGCAACCGATGGGTCCGGCCAGATCACCTATATTTCCCCTTCGGCCGCCACCGCGCTTGGGGCATCCTCCGACGCTCTTGCCGGCAGGCCGCTCAGTTCCTTGTTCGTACTGGACACTCCTGAGAGCCAGGAGGAAGAGGAACGGAGCACGCAGCGGACGCTGCCGTTCGTCATGCGCGCGAAGAACACGATCTCCAATATGGAATTGCGTGTCGCCACTGAGGAACGGGAAATATGGTGGGCGATCTTCGGGCGCCCCCAATATGATGCCGACCGCAATTTCATCGGCTATCGCGGCAACGGCAAGGATATAACCGAGCTGCGCCGCAGCCGGCAGGATGCCTCGCGGATGGCGATGTATGATTCCCTGACCGGCCTCGCGAACCGCCACAGGATGGGGCAGCGGCTCGTCTCGATTCTCAAGGCCTACAAGGTTGCAAAGCGCTGTTGCGCGCTGATGATGCTCGATCTCGACCGGTTCAAGCACGTGAACGACACGCTGGGCCACCAGGCGGGCGACGAACTGTTGAAGCAGGTGGCGCAGCGGCTGACGCGCATCATCGGCACCCAGGGTGAAATCGGACGCCTGGGCGGCGACGAATTCCAGGTGATCCTTCCGGACATGGACGATCGCGGCCAGCTGGGCGAATTGGCCAACCGCGTTATCCAGATGGTCTCCCAGCCCTACACGATCGAAGGGAGCCGCTGTGTCATCGGCACTTCCGTCGGTATCGCGGTGGCGCCCTATGACGGTCTGGAGAGCGACGATCTGGTGCGCGCGACCGATCTGGCCTTGTATGCGGCCAAGGGAGGCGGACGCGGTCAATATCGATTCTATTCCAATGACTTGAAGGATGTGGCCGAAGAACGGCGACGGATCGAGGAGGATCTGCGCGATGCGCTGGTACGTGATCAGATCCAGATGCACTATCAGCCGATCGTTCGTGCCGAGGATAATATAGTCGTCGGCTTCGAAGGCCTCATGCGGTGGGAGCATCCGGAGAGAGGATGGGTCAGTCCGGAGGTTTTCATTCCCATTGCGGAAGAGTCCAACCTGATCAATTCGCTGGGCGAGTGGGCCTTGCGCAAGGCTTGCGACGATGCGCTCGCCTGGCCCAGCAATGTGCGGGTTGCCGTCAATGTCTCGCCCGCGCAATTTGCGACGGCCGGCTTCCCCAGGACGGTCGCCAATGCATTGGCGTCGTCCGGCATCAATCCGGACAGGCTTGAGCTTGAGATCACCGAGAGTGTTTTCATGGGCGATCGCGGGACGACGGACGAGGTGTTCTCGATCCTCAAGAAGCTTGGCGTCCGCCTTGCGCTCGACGATTTCGGGACGGGGTATTCCTCGCTGGGCTATCTGCGGACCGCGCCGTTCGACAAGATCAAGATCGACCGCAGCTTCGTGGAGATTTCCACCGAGGGCGGAAGCAACAACACGGCGATCATTGCCGCCATTATCAGTCTCGCCAAGGCCCTGGGGATGGAGACGACGGTGGAAGGCGTCGAGGCATTCGACCAGCTGGATCTGGTGCGGAGCCAGGGCGGGACCCATATCCAGGGCTACATCTATTCCAAGGCCCTGCGCCGGGAGGATGTGGACGAACGCTTCTCCGAAGGGGTGTTCCGCATTGAACCGTCCGGACCGAAAAAGCATCGCCAGGACCGGCGCCTGGTGTTCCGCCGTATCGGCGTGATCCACGCGGACTACCGTTACGAGGCGATATTGCGCGATATTTCCAAGACGGGCGCGCGCATCGAAGGGCTGCTGGGCGTGCCGGTCGGCGCCGAACTGGTGCTCGACCTGGGCGAAGGGCAACTGGTGGTTGCCTCCGTCATCCGGTCCAAGGATGCGGTTCAGGGCGTCGAGTTCGAAACGCCCCTGATCAGCGATGGCGCCGGCGGGATGTGTACGCGGCATCGCGTTTCACCCTATGCGCTGGCAGCGGCGGGTATGCCGCTTGCGGCGCTGGGCTCGGGCACCGTAATCGGCGTGCCGGGAGGGTCCGGCTCGCGGCCGATGTTCATGCAGGTCGAAGTCGTGAGCGCGCGGGCGGAACGCGCGGCCTGACAAAATGCGCTGACAGTTCGGGTGGGCGCTGCTAACGGCGCCCGCATGACTGAACTGGCCAAAATCCGAAACTTTTCCATCATCGCCCATATCGACCATGGCAAGTCCACGCTGGCCGACCGGCTGATCCAGTTCACCGGCGGCCTAGCCGAGCGCGAGATGAGCGAGCAAGTCCTTGATAACATGGACATCGAGCGCGAGCGCGGGATCACCATCAAGGCCCAGACCGTGCGCCTCAGCTACACCGCGCGCGACGGCGAGACCTATGAGCTCAACCTCATGGACACGCCCGGCCATGTCGACTTCGCCTATGAGGTATCCCGCTCCCTTGCCGCCTGCGAAGGCGCGCTGCTGGTGGTCGACGCCGCGCAGGGGGTGGAGGCGCAGACGCTGGCCAACGTCTATCAGTCGATCGAGCACGATCACGAGATCGTCCCCGTCATCAACAAGATCGACCTGCCCGCCGCCGAGCCGGACAAGGTCAAGGCCGAGATCGAGGACATCATCGGGCTGGACGCCAGCAACGCCGTGCTCACCTCCGCCAAGTCCGGCATCGGCATCGAGGACGTGCTGGAGGCGGTCGTCGCCCGCATCCCCCCGCCGGGCGGCAGCCGCGACGCCGCGCTCAAGGCGATGCTGGTCGACAGCTGGTACGATCCCTACCTCGGCGTGGTCATCCTCGTACGGGTGATCGACGGCGTGATCCGCAAGGGCCTGCAGGTCAAGTTCATGCAAGGCGGGACGGAGCACCTGATCGACCGGGTCGGCTGCTTCACCCCCAAGCGCGCCGACCTGGCCGAACTGGGCCCAGGCGAGATCGGCTTCATCACCGCCCAGATCAAGGAAGTGGCGCAGGCCCGAGTCGGCGACACCATCACCACGGTGAAGGGCGGCGCGACCGAAGCGCTGCCGGGCTTCAAGGAAGTGCAGCCGGTGGTGTTCTGCGGCATCTTCCCGGTCGATGCGGCCGATTTCGAGAAGCTGCGCGAAAGCATCGCCAAGCTGCGCCTGAACGATGCTTCCTTCAGCTTCGAGATGGAAAGCAGTGCCGCGCTCGGCTTCGGCTTCCGCTGCGGCTTCCTCGGCCTGCTGCACCTGGAGATCATCCAGGAGCGGCTCAGCCGCGAATACGACCTCGATCTCATCACCACCGCACCCAGTGTGGTCTATCGCATCCAGCTCAACAAGTCGCGCACCGATGACGCGCGCGAGATCATGCTGCACAACCCGGCCGACTATCCCGATCCCTCGCGGATCGAGCAGATCGACGAGCCGTGGATCAAGGCGGTGATCTACACGCCCGACGAATATCTCGGCTCGATCCTCAAGCTTTGCCAGGACCGGCGCGGCATCCAGACCGACCTCACCTATGTTGGCGGGCGCGCGCAGGTGACCTACGAGCTGCCGCTCAACGAAGTGGTGTTCGACTTCTATGACCGGCTCAAGAGCATCAGCCGCGGCTACGCCAGCTTCGATTACGAGCAGATCGGCCTGCGCGAAGGCGATCTGGTGAAGATGAACATCCTGGTGAATAACGAGCCGGTGGACGCGCTCAGCATGATCGTCCACCGCTCCGTGGCCGAGGAACGCGGCCGTCACATGTGCGAGCGGCTGAAGGACCTGATCCCGCGCCACCTGTTCAAGATCCCGATCCAGGCCGCGATCGGCGGCAAGGTGATCGCCCGCGAAACCATCGCCGCCCTGCGCAAGGACGTGACCGCCAAATGCTATGGCGGCGACATCACCCGCAAGAAGAAGCTGCTGGAGAAGCAGAAGAAGGGCAAGGCGAAGATGCGGGAATACGGCAATGTCAGCATTCCGCAGGAAGCCTTTATCGCCGCGCTGCGGATGGGGGAGGAGTAGCTCCCAAGGACCCCATCCGTCATTCCCCTCCTTCGGCTGGCTGGTATCTCAGGGCTCGATCAGACATGCCAGCGAAGGCTGGATCTCCGGGAGTGACGCACCACTCTCGTCATCCCAGCGAAGGCTGGGATCTCTATGAACATTGCACCGCCCAGCCGCCTGAGATGCCAGCCTTCGCTGGCATGACGAGCAAGGTTGGCATAACGAAATGGGATATGTCGGGCGCTGACTATCGTACTCGGATATAGCCGTCCTTGGCGGGCTGGTCGTAGCGGACATGGGTCATGTACACCGCGCCTTGGCCCATGGCGCAGGCGCGTTCGAACTCCGTATCCATTTTGACATGAGCGCAAGCCCCTCCGTGGAAAGTATTCGATCTCATGGAGATGCTGCGAAGGGGTTAAGAGCGAGTTGGAGGATAAGATTCGGGCCCACTCCAAGCCATTCATGGTGGACGGGTGTGATCGCCAAATCTGCCATTTCCATCCCCCGCTCGTCGATCCCGTGCTTCTGATTTCGCGGAAGCGGGGGGGGCACGAGACGTGGATCAGAAGCTATAGCCAACCGTACCCATCACGTTGCGCGGCGCGCCCACGAAGCAGTCGCCACGCGCCAGGCAGGAAGCGTAATATTTCTTGTTGAACAAGTTGGTCGCGTTGATCGCGAAGCGCCAGCTGTTCCAGTTGATCTCCGCCAGCGCGTCGACCGTCGTGCGCGACGGTGTGACGACCGTATAGAGGGTGCCCGCCGGAATGGCGGGGTTGAGGCCATAGGGGTCGAGCGCTCCGGTCGACTTGCTCTTGCCGCTATGGACCACGCCAGCACCCATGCGCAGCCGCGTGCCGTCGGTGATGGCGAAGCTCTTGGTCGACCAGATCGACGCGGTGTGGCGGGGCATATATTCGAGGCTGCTGTTCACCTCCGACTTGAGCTTGTTGTACCCGTAATTGACCAGCAGCTCAAAATCGCCGGGCAGGGTGTGGCTCGCCTCGAACTCGATGCCCTTGGTGGTCAGCTCGCCAGACTGGGTTGTGACGTTGTTCGGCAGGTAGAGGACGCGGTTCTGCTCCTTGATGTGGAAGGCCGTGACAGTGACGAGCGTATTGCGATCCGGCTGCCACTTCACACCAGCCTCATACTGCGTGCCGGTTTGCGGTTTGAAGGGGTCGCCGTCGCTATTGGCGCCCGCGATCGGCAGGAAGCTTTCCGTATAGCTGAAGAAGGGCGAGAAACCCGCGCCGATCTCACCGATGATTCCGGCGCGGAAGGTGGTGGCGTTATCTTTCTGCCCGGTGGAGTTGGTTACATGATCGCGGCGGGCGCCCAGGACGACCGAGATGCGGTCGAAGAAACGGATCTGATCCTGGACGTAAACGCCAAGCTGCTTTTGGGAATCATAGGCGTAGGGGCCGGTAGGCTCGTAGGTTAGCAGCGCGTCGTAATCGATGTCGTAAAGGTCGATGGTCTCGAAGCCGAAGATGCCGCGCTTGCCGACCTTGTTCCAGCTGTAATCGAGGCCGACGAGCAGCTTGTGCTCGATATTGGCGCCGGTGTTGAACGTGAACTGGAGGTTGTTGTCGGTCGAGAAGACGTTCATCCGCGCATCGCTGGCGTCTGCATAGAGGCCGATGGCGCGACCATCGGTGCCGTAGACCGAGAAGGGATCGCTCGGGTAGCTGTAGCTGTCGGCATAATGGGTTTTGTATTCGAGGTCGCTGTCGATGTAGCGGGCCTTCAGGCTCAACCGGACACTGTCAGAGAAATTGTGGGTGATGGAGCCGCCGCCCTGGAGCGAGCGGCCCGCATAGCGATCCCAGCCGGGCTTGCCGACGAAGGTATAGCGATCGAGCCGACCGGCGGGATTGGTGGGGTTCGGGCGGAAGTTGCCGATGATCGGCAGGAATTGCGAGGTCGAGCCGGTGTCGTCCTCCTGATAGAGGCCGGTCAGGACGATATCCGTGTCGGGCGTAGGCTGCCAGCGGATGGAGGGGGCGAACATCACGCGATCATCGGGGACGTGATCGACATAGGTGTCGGCGTCGCGCACACGGGCGACGGTGCGGATGGCCAGATTGTCGGCCAGTGCGAGGTTGACGTCACCCAGCGCTTCCTTGCGGTCATGGCTGCCATAGACCAGGTTCAGTTCCCCGCCCGTCCGAAACTCCGGCGTCTTGGAGACAAGGTTGACAAGACCGCCGATCGAGCCCTGGCCGAACAGCACCGAAGCCGGGCCGCGCACGATCTCCACGCGGGAGAAGTTGTATGGGTCCGACGTGATGCTGGCGTAGTAGGAGAAGATGTCGCGCATGCCGTCGCGGAACTGGAGCGCGTCGATGCCGCGCACGCTGAAGCCGTCGACGCGGGTGTCTCGGCCATAGGGATTGGCGAGGACGCCGGCGGCATATTTCACCGTGTCGCTGATGCTGATCGCGCCTTGCGAGAGATATCGCTCCGAAGAGATGATGGTCACTGGCTGGGGCAGTTCGACGAGCGGAGTTTCCGTCTTTGTGCCTGCATTTGCACCGGTGACGATGATCTGCGCATCATCGCCGTCGCGCCGGATTTCGGCGGGGGCGGCCGGTGCCTCCGCCGCCGCATACACGGCCGTGCTGGAAAGAGCGATAAGCGCGGCACCGGAAAGGGCAAGCGAGCGGATGACGGACATAAGGTTTACCTTGTTGCAAACGATTCTCAGGGCGCGCCATTACGGCTATTACGAATTATTAGCAATGCAGAGTGATGGTGACTGTGCCGGTCGGCGCGTCGCTGATGGTAGTGAACACCGATGAGATTGAGACCGGGCATCTGACGCCATGATGCAGGTAATGGAAATCAGCGCGGCTTTCGGTCCGTCTCCGGCTGACCCGGCGAGCGGATGAGGGCGTTCACGCGCGGGTAGGTTCGATCAGGCAATGCCTCCAAATTCTGATCGTGGCGGCTCCGCCGACGCATGAATATTCGTCTGTGCGGCAAGGCTTCCCATCGGTTCGTCGCAGGATGCGCTCGAATTACCGGCACAACCACCGGCGTCGCCGGGAGTGTTCATGTGCCCGCAAGGTTGGTCTGAACACGGCGGGAAATCCATGATGTTCAGGTGCAGCTTGATGCCGCGCATCTTGACGAAGCTGGATGGAGAGGGTTCTGACAGCCGGGTGCGCCATCACGGCGGCGGCGGTGGTCGGACGAGAAGCTGCGATCGCGCGGGCCCGACTGGTCGAGTTTGAAGGAGTTAGCGCAATGAGTGTCATTTCCAAAACCCCAAGAGTTTTCCTATTGCTTGCCATGCTGACCGGGACGGCGTCCGCCGGCCTGGCCCAGCAGCCGCAGGATTCGTATGAGACCGGAATCTCGGGGACCGTGACCGACACGTCGCTTCAGGCGTCCGAGATGACCGAAGGGCCGGAGATCGAAGGCATCATCTCCGCGCGCAGGGGCAACCAGATGCAGGTTACGACCGCCGACGGCAGCAACACGGTTGTCTTCGTCAACGATTCCACCCGCATCAAGTCCAGCGGAGGATTTCTGGGCCTTAACAGCAGCAAGCTTGCCGCGGATTCGCTGCTCAACGGCCTGCCGGTCACCGTCAAGACATTGCAATCGGGCAGTGGCCTGCTGGCCAGCCAGATCAATCTGAAGAGCAGGGACCTCAAGACCGCATCGATGATCCGTAGCGGCACCGCGCAGGGCTTTGCCGAACAGACCGCGGCAACGGAAGCGCTGCGCGGCCGCATGCGCGATATCGATCAATATAATGTGAAAAGCACGACGAACGTGAACTTCGACACCGGCAAGGCGGTGCTGTCGGCTCAGGCAAAGGACGATCTCTGCGCCACGGCAACCGCTGCCGAGCAAATGGATAACGCCCTGCTGCTCATCGTGGGCTACACCGATTCCACCGGAAGCGATGAATTCAACCAGGTGCTCAGCGAAAAGCGGGCCGGTCGCGTGGTCAACCACCTCCAGCAGGTCTGCGGCTGGAAACCATATCGCATGCTTACCCCCACCGGCATGTCAGAAGCGGACCCGCTGGCGGACAATACCACTCCCGAAGGCAAGGCGCAGAACCGCCGCGTTGCGGTGAATGTCCTGGTCAGCAAGGGCCTCGACGGTCTGTGAGACGCGCGGGGTGGGCCTGGCCCACCCCGGTTCCCGGCTCAGGACCCATCTAGGGCGGAGGAAACCCAACGGCAGCTTTTCTCCTGAATCCGCTCCTTGAAGCCGACCGACCCCTGTCGGACGCGGCTTTCGGTCCGTTTTCGAATGATTGTCCCGGAGTTATTCGTCATTCCCGCGAAAGCGAGACAGAGTAAGGTTGGGATGGCGAGCATGGTGGGTTGCTCGTAGCGATCCCAACTTTCGCTGGGATGACGAAAGTAAGGCTGGGATACCGACCATGCCCATCTTACCCTCATTCCTCCGTCCGGGGCTCGCCGCCGCCGCCGCGCATTGATCAGCTTCCGAACAGGGTGGGCCGAATGTTGCAGGGTGAGAGCGGTGCCGGGAGCAGGGCTGGTCATGGTGCGAATCCTGCAAGGAGAAGGGGTGGAAAAACCTGCACCGGCTCGCCCCTTGTAGGACAGCGTTTTTTGACGGGCGGCAGGCTCGCTCCGCTATTGCCGCCCTATCCGTGTCGGCCTATCGGGCGCGGCCATGACACATCGCAAGCTGCTCCTGTGCCGGCCGGACTCCGGGCTGTGCGACATCCTGTGCCAGATCGGCGCCACCAGCCAATATGCGCAGGCGACGGGCCGGCTCAACATCGTCGACACCAATTTTCGGAACAGCCGCTGCTTTCGGGACGATTTCTCCCGCTATTTCATCAGTCTGGATGAAAATCTGGTGCTCGACATCGGCGCCCATGCCGACCTCGTCGACCGGCTGGACGCCTTTCCCGAGCTGCTGGCCGGCAGGATATCGAGCTATATGCCGGAATATGACTACGACGCCCGGCACTATTATGATGTCCAGTCCGGCACCCCGCTCAGGCTCGATTTCGCGCGCGATTACGACGCGACGCTGGTCCTGCACCACGGGGCAAGCCGCTTCGGCGATCCGATCGAAGCCCTGAAGCGCATGCAACTCCAGCCCGTGCTGCGCGAGCTGATCCTGCGGCGTTGCGCGCGGATCGGGGAACCCTATTGCGGCCTGCATATACGGGCGACCGATTATGCGATGGATTACCGGCGGCGGCTGGAGGAAATCAGGACGACCATCCGGGGGCCGATCTTCCTGGCCACCGACAATGCCGAGGCGGTCGATCATGTCCGCCAGCTTTTTCCCGACCAGCCGGTCCATTGCTTCACCCGTTTCCAGCGGGAACCGGGCCAGCCCCTGCATCTCCATCCCGCCGACCGGGACGTCCGGGAGGTCAATTGCGATGCGATTGCCGACCTGTTCATGCTGGCGATGGGAAAGAGCCTGACCTTCTTTCCGCTCGAGCCGAATATCTTCGGCGCGACCCATTCCGGGTTCTCCCTGCTGGCGCTGGGCCTGCAGAGAAGGCCGATGCTGCTCCGGCACTTGCTGGGCCTGCCGCATCAGGCGGCGCTCTCCGCCTAGCGGCAAGGGCGCGAAGGGTTGACGCAGATCGGCTGAAATGTGCATTTCGATTGCGGCTGTGCCTGCATTGGGCACGCTTAGCCCCCAATGCCCGGCCGTGGGAGGCGAACAGGCCGAACCGCGCGGAACTGCCGGGCCTGCGCCGGATCCTCGCAAGGCGGCGCGCCGCATCCGCCGGAAAAACGGCCCGTCCATGGTCGGCGACCGGCGCTCATGGAGTGTGACCTTCCGCAGAGCCAGCTTGCCGGCCGGCCAATGAGCTGGGCTGGCCATTCCCGTCGTCCAGCCGTTGCCCTCCGCGCGGAAGGGGACAGGCCAGGGGCCGCCGGGGTGATTTCGGGGAGAGGCATGGCGAATTCCGCTGACTGCAATAGCGCGGGAGCCTGCAATGGTTACGCCATTGTAGGACAGCGTTTTTTGCCGCCGCCCACGCCTTTGCTTTGACTCCGGGCCTGCCGGAACGGTATCGCTTTGCCGATAATTCATCGGAATAGGGAAGAGGACACATAATGCCAAATCTGCAGGGCAAGGTTGCGGTCATCACCGGCGGCGCTTCGGGCATGGGGGCGGCCGCGGCGCGGGTGTTCGTGCGCGATGGCGCCAGGGTGGTGCTGGGGGATCTCAATGCCGAGGCGCTGGATGCGATCTGCGAGGAGCTGGGGCGCGACAAGGCGATCGGCAAGGTCGGCAATATCGCGGATGAGGCGGATGCCGCCGCCCTGATCGAAGCGGCGGTGGAAAGCTTCGGCAAGCTCGACATCCTGTTCAACAACGCCGGGATCGGCGGGATCGGCTCCGTCACCGACACGACCACCGAACTGTGGCAGCAGGTGATCGGCGTCGATCTGAGCGCCGTGTTCTACGGCAGCCGCGCGGCGGTGCCGCATCTGCGCCGCAACGGCGGCGGCGCGATCATCAATAATGCATCCGTTTCGGGCATGTTCGGCGATTACGGCATGGCCTCCTACGCGGCGGCCAAGGGCGGGGTCATCAATCTCACCCGCAACATGGCGCTGGATTTCGCGAAGGAAGGCATCCGGGTGAACTGCATCTGCCCGGGCGCGATCGACACCCCGCTGTTCGCGGGGATGAAGCAGGCGCCGGGGGTGTTCGACGCCTTCATCCAGGCCGTGCCGATGAAGCGGCTCGGCAACCCGAGCGAGATCGGCGAGACCGTGGCCTTCCTCGCGTCCGACGCCGCATCCTATATCACCGGAGCGGTGATCCCGGTGGATGGCGGGCTGACCTGCAAGACCGGCTGGCCCGACCTCAACGACCATATGGAAGAGTTGAAGCGGGTTTTCGGCTGAACCGTTTGCCTTTTGCCCGGCCGGCCTTAATCCTGGCTGTTGAAGTCAAGGAGGAGAAGACCATGCCGCTGACGCCCGATGATGGCCGCACCGATGATGAACGCGCGGTGCTGCGCTTTTGCGACCTGTGGGCGAAGCAGGATGTCGAGGCGATGCTGTCCTGTTTCACGCCGGATGCGCATTATATCGACATGCCGCTGCCGCCGCGCCGCGGGCTGGACGAGATTCGCGCCTATATCCAGGGAATCTTCACGACCTTCACCTGCGAGATCGAGACGCTGCATATCGCGTCTTCCGGCAACATCGTGTTCACCGAGCGAGTCGATTACCTCACGCGCACCGATGGCGAGAAGCCCACCGTGCCGCTGCCGGTCACGGGTGTGATGGAGATGAAGGACGGCAAGATCCGGCGCTGGCGCGATTATCTCGATCTCGGCACGGCGGAGCAGGGGCTGGGTCTCGTGATCCGTTCCAGCGGCGAGATGAGCGACGCGCGCTGAGCCATGATATGGAGCGTGGGGAAGCCGGACATGGCTGTGCGCCTGTTGCCGGGATGCGCCGGTTTTACCCGACGCTGCGGCGAACTTCACTTGGCGTTCACCAGCGCGCTGGCTATAGGCGTGGCATGTTCTCGCTGACCCGCACCTCCCGCTCGCCCTTCCGGCATGTCGTCCTTGCCAGCGTGGCCGCAACCATGGCCCTTACGGCCGGCTGCGCCGGGGGTAAGGCGAAGAAGGACACCGCCTATGTCGCGCGCGACGTCGAAACGCTCTATGCCGCCGCGAAGGCGCGGCTCGACCGGGGCGATGTCAAGCAGGCGGCCGCCCTGTTCGACGAGGTGGAGCGCCAGCATCCCTATTCGCCCTGGGCCCGCCGCGCCCAGCTGATGAGCTCGTTCAGCTATTATCTGGCGAAGAACTATCCGCAGGCGATTCAGTCCTCCCAGCGCTTCCTCTCGATCCACCCCGGCAACAAGGATGCGCCCTACGCCTATTATCTGATCGCGCTCAGCTATTACGAGCAGGTCAGCGATGTGGAGCGGGATCAGAAGATCACCCAGCAGGCGCTCAATGCGCTGGAGGAAGTGAACCGGCGCTTCCCGCAAAGCGAATATGCCGCCGACTCCCGCCTCAAGATCGACCTGGTGCGCGATCACCTCGCCGGCAAGGAGATGGAGATCGGCCGCTTCTACGAAAAGACCGGGAAATGGCTGGCCGCGCGGCTTCGCTTCCAGACCGTGGTGGAGCAGTATGACACCACCAGCCATACCCCGGAAGCGCTCTACCGCATGACCGAAACCAGCCTCGCGCTGGGCGTGCCGGAAGAGGCGGTCAAATATGCCGCCGTGCTCGGCAGGAA
Organism: uncultured Caenibius sp.; assembly: GCA_964468045.1. Taxonomy (GTDB): domain Bacteria; phylum Pseudomonadota; class Alphaproteobacteria; order Sphingomonadales; family Sphingomonadaceae; genus JAWKXU01. Next base: position 64,282 of record CAYXTO010000017.1, read on the forward strand.
CTATCCGGGCAACGAATGGTATGAAAAGGCCTACAAGCTGGTCGAGAAGCACGCGCAAGGCGTGCAGGCGAGCTGATCGCCGGTATCGCCCGCTTCGCTCAGCCGATCTTTCGGTCCCGCCCTTCCCACCAGGGGTCTCGCAACAGGTTCTTGCGGACCTTCCCCACCGGCGTGACGGGTAGCGGCTCCTCGCGGAATTCCACCGACTTCGGGCATTTGTAGCCGCCGATCAATTCGCGGCAATGGGCGATCAGTTCCTCGGCGGAGACATTCGCGCCCGGCCGGGGCACGACCACGGCATGGACCGCCTCGCCCCATTCCTCGCTCGGGATGCCGATCACCGCCGCCTCGCGCACGGAGGGATGCTTGTAGAGCGCGCGCTCCACTTCGATCGAGAACACGTTCTCCCCGCCGGTCACGATCATGTCCTTCACCCGGTCGGCGACATAGAGGAAGCCGTCCTCGTCGAGATAGCCGGCGTCGCCGGAATGCATCCAGCCGTCGCGCAGCACTTCGGCGGTCTGGTCCGGCCGGTTGAGATAGCCGCTCATCAGAAAGTCGCTGCGGATGGCGATCTCGCCGAGCTGGCCCGGCGGCATCGCTTCCCCCTCGGGCGACGCGACCTTGACCTCGAAGCCCGGCGCGGGCTGCCCGCAGGAGCGGATGCGGCTGGCCTTGGAGCCGGAAAAGACATGGTCGCGCCAGCGCAGCATGGTGGCGAAGCCGCAGGTCTCGGTCATCCCATAGATCTGGTAGAACTCCCAGCCCGGCAGCTTGCGCGCGGCTTCCGCCATCAGCGCCTCGGGCATGGGCGAGCCGCCATAAATGCAGGTGCGCAGGCTGGAGAGATCGTATTGCTCGAAATCCGGGTGGTTGAGCAGCATGGACACCATCGTCGGCACCATCACCATGTTGGTCACTCGATGGGTGCTGATCGCCTGCATCACCGGCAGGGGATCGAATTTGGGCAGCACGACATGTTTCCCGCCGACCAGGGTGATGTAGAATACCGCGCTGGCCCCCGAGAAATGGAAGAAGCCGCCGATGTAGAGGAAGCTCAGCTCCTCGACCGACGGCAGCAGCGAGAGATAGGAGATCGAGCCATAGCCCAGTGCCCGGTGCGACATCGCCACGCCCTTGGGCATTCCGGTGGTGCCGCCGGTGTAGAATATGGCGTAGAGATCGTCCTCCGCGCGGCCCGCATCCTCGAGCGGGGCATGGCCGGCAATCAGATCTTCGTATGACGTCATGCCTTCCGGCGTCTCGCCATCGCCCAGATAGACCAGCGCCTTCAGCCGGGGCGCATCCAGCAGCAAGGCGGGAACCTGATCGAGGAAGGCATCGTCCACGCACAGGACCGCTGCCTCGCAATCGTTCAGGGCGAAGGCGTTTTCCTTCTCCGACCAGCGGATGTTGAGCGGCGCGAGGACGCCGCCGGCCCAGGGCACGGCGAAGAACAGCTCGAGATAGCGATCCGAATTCATCGCCAGCACCGCCACACTCGCGCCATCGCGGATGCCCAGCCCGCGCAGGCCGGACGCCGCGCGGGGAACGCGCTGGCCGACTTCCTGCCACAGCCGCTGGCGATCGCCGCAAATGGTCGCCACGCCGTTCGGATTCTTCGCGATGGCCTGAGCTAGAATGCCGGTTCCCCGCATTCGGGACCTCTCCTGTTTCTAAGCGATTTCCGTTCGCTATAAGGACTTGCGGCTGTTACGGCCAGTGGGACCAATCTTTTGGAAAGGGCGAAATGGCCGGGCCGCTTCAGGATGTGAAAGTGCTGGAATTCGGGGGAATTGGCCCGGCGCCGTTCGCGAGCGGCTATCTGGCGGACTTCGGCGCCGATGTGGTGCGGGTGGACCGACCGGGGCCGGACCGGCCGATGACCGCGCCGCCGGAATTCGACTTCTACAATCGCAACAAGCGGTCCATCGCGCTCGATCTCAAGTCGGAAGAAGGGCGGGAAACCGCCCGCCGCCTGGCGATGGCAGCGGACATGGTGATCGAGGGATACCGGCCCGGCGTGATGGAGCGGCTGGGCCTGGGGCCGGATGTCCTGCTCGGGGCGAACCCCCGGCTGGTGTTCGCGCGCATGACCGGCTGGGGGCAGCGCGGCCCGCTTGCCGATGCGGTGGGGCATGACATCAACTATGCGGCGATCACCGGCGCGCTCCATGCCACCGGCTATCCCGACCGGCCGCCGACCCCCGCGCTCAACCTCGTCGCCGATATCGGCGGCGGCGCGATGTATCTGGTGTCGGGCGTGCTGATGGCGCTGCATCATGTGCGCAACACCGGCCAGGGTCAGGTGATCGACGTGGCGATGGTGGACGGCGTCTGCCACATGATGTCCGCATTCCAGGCGATGACCCAGGGCGGCATGTGGAGCGAGCGGCGCCATGACAACAGCGTCGACGGCGGCAGCCCGGATTATGGCGTCTATGTCGCCCGGGACGGGCTTTACATCGCCGTGGGGGCGATGGAGCCGCAATTCTATGCCGGGCTGCTGGATCTGCTCGAACTCGATCCGCAAGCGCTGCCGGACCGGGCCGACCGGGCGAACTGGCCGGGCCTGCGCGCCCTGTTCGCGGAGCGTTTTGCCTCGCGCACTCGCGATGAATGGCTGGCCCGCGCCGAGGGCAGGGAAATCTGCTTCAGCCCCGTGCTTTCCATCGGCGAGGCGTGGGATGATCCGCATCTGCGCGCGCGCGGTACCTTCGAGGAATTCGCGGGCAGGCTGCATCCCGCCCCGGCGCCCCGGCTTTCCGAAACGCCGGGCCAGCTGCTCCGCGCCACGCCGCCGGTGGATGCGGACCGGGACGCGATCCTCGCCGATTGGCGGATTCACGGCGCTTGACCGGGATCGGGGATGGGAAGATCATCCCCGGCGGTGATGTGCATATCCGGGCTTGCGATCCGGCCGGGCGGCCATTGCCCTGAACCCTGTATTCGGGAGAGAAGCAATGACCATCGACCTTCCGGCGAATGCGCCCAAGACGACCCAGGAAGCCTTCGAATATGTGGGTTCCATGGGGCCGAACGTGACCATCGATGATTTGAAGATACTCGCCCTGACCGAAGCGCTGGGGATGGAGCTCTATGCCAATCTGGCCGCTGGGACCGACAATGCGGCGGTGCGTGAATTGCTGCTGGCGAACGGCAAGGAGGAACTGCTCCACGCCGGGCGGGTGAGCGAGGCCATCGAAATCCTTACCGGCCAGCCGTTCCCGATCCCCGCGATCGAGGACAATCCGATCTACACGCCGCTGCCGGCGATGCCGCTCACCCGTGAAGCGCTGCAGAAGCTGGCGGACGCGGAATTCGCGGGCGAGAATCTGTATGTCGGCGTTGCGGCCAGCTTCGATGACGAGCAGGCGAAGGCGCTGTTCCTGCAGAACGGCAAAGAAGAGAACGACCACGGCCATCGCCTGGCCAAAGCCGCCGAACTGCTGGGCTGAGCGTGAGCGGCATGGCTTGCGGGAGCCATGCCGTGCCGGGCGGGATCAGGCGGTGACCGCGGCCAGTTGCTGCTCGATATGCTTGACGTTCCAGTAGTCGGTATTGGTCACGATCTTGCCGTCGCGGAAGGTCATGAAGGACACGCCTGCGATCCGCACCGGCGTGCCATTGTGCTTCACGCCGTCATATTCGCCCTGGAAGCTGCCGGTGAACGTCCACTCCACCGAGCCTGCGTGTTCGCCCAGCACCTCGTTGCCGTATTGGACCCGGAAATCGGGCATCATGCCGAAGCTGAAGGCGAACACTTCGCGTAGGCCCTTGTGGCCGTGATGCACGATGTCGAACGCCTTGTCGGTGAAGGTGCAGTCCTCGACATATTGGTCGAGCAGCATCTGCTCGTCACCCGCCCATGCCTTGGTCAGATTCTGGATCAACTGGCTTGCCATGGTCAATTCTCCCGATTGCGTGGTTCTTTCGAATGGCAATGGCCTAGCCCGGCACGGGCGATTTGAAAACCGTTACAGGCTGAATTGTTCGTAATTCCGCGCTGCCCCGGTGACGCGCCGGCAAGCTTGGGGTAAAAGCCCGCCATTGCGATGCTGAGCCAACTTTCCATCCGAAATATCGTGCTGATAGAGTCGCTCGACCTGGCCTTCGAGCCGGGGCTGGGCGTGCTCACGGGCGAGACGGGCGCGGGCAAGTCGATCCTGCTCGACGCGCTGGGCCTCGTGCTCGGCAATCGCGCCGATGCGGGGCTGGTTCGCGCGGGGGAGGAACAGGCCAGCGTCACCGCGACCTTCGATTTCGCCGAATTGCCGGATGCCTTGCGCAATGCGCTCGCTGAGGCGGAGGTGGAGATCGAGCCGGGCGAGCCGCTGATCATCCGGCGGCGGCTCAAATCCGATGGCGGATCGAAAGCCTTCATCAACGACCAGCCGGTGGGCGTGGCCCTGCTGCGCGAGATCGCGCCCGCGCTGGTGGAGCTGCATGGCCAGCATGACGATCGCGGCCTCGTCAATCCGCGCGGCCATCGCGCCTTGCTGGATCGCTATGCCGGTGGGGATGGGGATGGCGTTTCCGCCACCTGGGAAGTGTGGCGCGCGGCCGGTGAACGCCTTGCCGAGGCGCGCGCCGGGATCGAACGGGCCAGGGCCGATCAGGATCTGCTGCTGGCCCATCTGGCCGAGCTGACCGCCATCCAGCCGGTGGAAGGGGAGGAAGAGCAACTCGCGGGCGCGCGCGCCGATATGCAGAAGGGCGAGAAGCTGGCAGGCGATCTGGAGGCCCTGCGCCATCTCTGGGAAGGTTCGGATTCCGCGCTCGCCAGCCTGCGCGGCGCGGCGCGGCGGCTGGACCGGATCGCGGGGGAGCATCCCCTGCTCGGCGAAGCGCTGGAAGCGCTGGATCGCGCGGTGATCGAGGCAGGCGAGGCGGAGGACCGGCTGGCCCGGGCGGCCGAGGCGCTGACCCATGATCCGGCCGAGTTGGACCGGATCGAGGCGCGGCTGTTCGAACTGCGCGCGCTGGCCCGCAAGCATGATTGCCAGGTCGACGATCTGCCCGAAGCGATGCGCCGGATGCGCACCGCGCTGGATGCCATCGAAGGCGGGGAAGCGGAGATCGGGGCGCTGGAGCAGGCCGAGCGCGCCGCTCACGAAAGCTATCGGGCGCGGGCGCAAGCCTTGCACGAGGCGCGAACGGCCGCCGCCATCCGGCTGGACAAGGCGGTTGCCGCCGAGCTTGCGCCGCTCAAGCTGGATGCCGCGCGCTTCCGCACCGCCGTCACCGCGCTGCCGGAGGAGCGCTGGGGCGCCCAGGGCATGGACAGCGTGGAGTTTCTGATCGCCACCAATCCCGGCGCCGGTTTCGCGCCGCTGGCGAAGATCGCATCGGGCGGCGAGTTGTCGCGCTTCATCCTTGCGTTGAAAGTGGCGCTGGCCGAGCAGGGGGGGGCGGCGACGGTGATCTTCGACGAGATCGACCGGGGCGTGGGCGGCGCGGTCGCCAGCGCGATCGGGGAGCGGCTGGCGCGGCTGGCTGAAGGAGGGCAACTGCTGGTGGTCACCCACAGTCCGCAGGTCGCCGCACGCGGCGCCACGCATTACATGATCGCCAAGTCGTCCGAAGGCACCGTGACGCGCACCTCGGTCATGCTGCTGGATGCCGGGGGCCGTCAGGAGGAAATCGCGCGGATGCTGTCCGGCGCGGAAATCACCGCCGAAGCGCGGGCCCAGGCGGATCGGCTGCTGGAAGGTGTATAAGTGGACAGTATGACCGAAGCCGATGCTGCCAACGAACTGATGCGGCTGGCCCGGCAGATCGCCCGGCACAACCGGCTCTACCACGCGGAGGACGATCCCGAGATTTCGGACGCGGAGTTCGATGCCCTGGTCCGCCGCAATGCGGAGCTGGAGGCGGCGTTCCCGCATCTGGTCCGGCCGGACAGTACATCCCGGCAGGTGGGGCACGAGGTGGCGGCCTCGCCTCTGTCGAAGGTGACCCACGAGGTTCGCATGATGAGCCTCGACAACGCTTTCGCTGACGAGGAAGTGGCGGATTTCGTGGGCCGCGTACGGCGCTTTCTGGCCTTGCCGGAGGACGAGCCGGTGGCGATGACGGCCGAGGACAAGATCGACGGCCTGTCCTGTTCGCTACGCTACGAGCAAGGCAGGCTGGTGCTGGCCGCTACGCGCGGCGACGGGCAGGTGGGGGAGAATGTGACTGCCAATGTCGCCCATATCGCCGACATTCCGCAGCAGCTTTCCGGCAAGGCGCTGGAGGTGTTCGAGATTCGCGGCGAGGTCTACATGTCCAAGGCCGATTTCCTTGCGCTCAACCTCGCGCAGGAGGAAGCGGGCGGCAAGATCTTCGCCAATCCGCGCAATGCCGCTGCCGGATCGCTCCGCCAGAAGGATGCCTCGGTCACGGCCCGGCGACCCCTGCGGTTCTGGGCGCATGGCTGGGGCGCGGCCAGCGCTGTGCCGGGAACGACCCAGTTCGAGGTGATGCAGCAGATCGCGGCCTGGGGCTTGCCGATCTCGCCCGACCTGACCCTGTGCCGTTCGCTCGACGAGATGCTGGCGGCCTATCGCCGGATCGGCGAGGGGCGGGCGGGTCTGCCCTATGAGATCGATGGCGTGGTCTACAAGGTGGACCGGCTGGACTGGCAGCAGCGGCTGGGCTTCGTGGCCAAGGCACCGCGCTGGGGTCTTGCCCGCAAGTTCCCGGCGGAGCGGGCCGAGACCACCCTCGAAAACATTGATATCCAGGTCGGCCGCACCGGCAAGCTGACCCCGGTCGGGCGGCTGGCCCCGGTGCTGGTGGGCGGCGTCACCGTCACCAACGTCACGCTCCACAATCGCGACGAGATCGCGCGGCTCGGGGTGCGCCCCGGCGACCGGGTGGTGGTCCAGCGCGCGGGCGACGTCATTCCGCAAGTGGTGGAGAATCTGACGCGGGCCGAGGAGCGCCCGGCTTTCCTGTTTCCCGATCATTGCCCCCAATGCGACAGCGAGGCTGTGGCCGAGGAAGGCGAGGTGGATGTCCGCTGCACCGGCGGGCTGATCTGCCCGGCGCAGCGGACCGAGCGGCTGCGCCATTTCGTCAGCCGCACCGCGCTCGATATCGATGGGCTGGGCGAGAAGACCATCGCCGATTTCTTCGCGCGCGGCTGGCTGGAAAGCCCGGTTGATATTTTCCGCCTGCACCAGCGCCGCGACGCGATCCTGGCGCTGGATGGATGGCAGGACAAGTCTGTGGACAATCTGTTGAAAGCGATCGAGGCCAAGCGCGAGCCCGATGCCGCGCGGCTGCTGTTCGGGCTGGGTATCCGGCATGTGGGCGCGGTGACGGCCCGCGACCTGATGAAGCGCTGCACCACCCTGCCGCAATTGCGCGAACTGGCGGAGCAGGCCCATGCCGGAGATGCGGAAGCAGCCGCCGAACTGACGTCCATCGATGGGGTCGGCCCGGTGGTGGTGGAGGCGCTGGGCGATTTCTTCCACGAGGATCACAACAAGCATGTCTGGGACGATCTCCTGTCCGAAGTGTCTCCGCCGCCCTTTATCGTCGAGACCAAGGCCAGCGCGGTGGCCGGCAAGACAGTGGTGTTCACCGGCAAGCTGGAGACGATGAGCCGCGACGAGGCGAAGGCGCAGGCGGAGGCCCTGGGGGCGAAGGCGGCCGGTTCCGTCTCCCCCAAGACCGACCTTGTGGTGGCCGGGCCGGGGGCGGGTTCCAAGCTCAAGAAGGCCGCGGAACTCGGGATCGAAGTGATCGATGAGGCCGGCTGGGCGGAGATCGTCAAGGCGGCGGGGTAGCGGGCAGGATCAGCACGCTTGCCCCCCGTCGGCGGCATCAGGCCACCGTTTCGCTCAGGTCGAACTCCATATGCTGGGGCATGGTCTTGGCGAAGGAGGGCCTTTGATCGAGGCGCTCGACCAGTTCGGTCAGTGCCGGGTAGCGGCCACGCCAGCGCATTTCCGCGATGTCCGCTGAAATCCCGTCCGACACGACGAATTCGAACAGGTCCAGGGTCGTCACAACCGCGATATCGCCAAGATCGAGCGGCATTTTGCCCGGCGCATCTTCGCTGTATATCCGTTCCAGTTCCTGGAGCGCCCCCAGCACCTTCTTGGCATGGCGGTCGTACCAGGGCTTGCTTTGATGCTCGCGATTGGACTCGAAGATCAGGATCCCGGCAAAGTCCAGCAGCCTTTCCCCCAGCATCTGACGCTTGCGCGCCTCGAGCCGGCCATCCACATCCGCCGGCAGGAGAGCAGGCGCCGGATAGCGGGTTTCCAGCCATTCCACGATATAGGGAGAGTCATAGACGGTCTCCCCGCTTGCCAGCACCAGGATCGGCAATTGTTCAAGCGGATTGTATTGGGGCGTGCAGGTGCCTTCGTTCCAGGGCCGGTCATACTGCACTTCATAGGGCAGTCCCTTTTCCTCCAGGATGATGGCGACCTTGCGGCCATAAGGGCTGGGTCGGGCATTGATCAGCTTGAACGACATGGCGAACCTCTCCGAATATCTTATGTCCGCATTATGCGGCATGGCGCATGACGCTCAAAGCACAATCCTGGGCCTATTGCGCAGGAACCGGCGGAACCCATTGCATCACGCCGCCGGCGAACGGAGTCCACCATCCGGTGCGAATTCCCGCCCCGGCCAGCGTATCGCTGGTCCACTGGTTGCAGGTGTTGGTGAAGGTGTAGCGGCCCGTTGTCTCGTAGAAGACGTCATGGCTGCCATAGCCGGGATGGGATTGGCGCGGCGCGGCGGGAACGCTGGCCTCGATCCGGCGGACAAGGCGTTCGTATTGCGCCTCGCTGATCCGCAACGGGCGAATGTCGTCGGCCGGGGCAGGGCGTACATAATGCGCGACATGAAGGACGCCATCTCCGCCCGAGAACAGGATGCGCAGCACGGTGATCGCCGAAAGATCGGCCCATGTCGGGGTTTCGAGGAAGACCTCGCGTTCGCCCCAGCTCACCGAGACATGGGTATAGGGCCGGGCGGGATCGGTGAGGTCGCGGGCCGGAAAATCCGTGCGCCAATCCTTCAGGGGCGTCACCAGCGGCATGACGATGGCGGTGTGGATTCCGTTGGTTTCCACCATGATCGTCACGCCCTGGTCCGGCTCCTGCCAGTCCGCATTGCGCGGGATCGCCGAACCGGCCCACGCCGTCAGCAGGAATGCGGCGATGGCGATGGCAAGGCCCGCCAGCCCAAGGCGCAGGGCCTTCAGAAGTCGGGGAGCCATCGCGGATGAACGCTGCGTCGCGCCGGCCGGGCCAGCGCCCGCTTGCGCAGCCACACGATGGACCAGTCGCCCTTGCTCATCCGGGCCGTGGAGCGGAACCCGGCAAGGCGGCAGGCCCGCAGCACGGCCTCCTCCTGCGTTCCCAGCAGTCCGGAGAGAAGAAGGTGCCCGCCAGGCAACACGGCTTTCCCGAAATCCGGTGCCAGCTCGACCAAAGGGCCCGCGAGGATGTTGGCGATCAGCAGATCGTAGGGCGCGCGCGCCTGAAGCAGAGGATGGGCCATGCCGTCGGCCACCAGCATGGTCAGCTGGCCCGGCCCGGCACCCATCGGCACGGCGTTTGCCGCCGCGTTGCTTTCCACCACATCGACGCAGACAGGATCGACATCGCTTGCGGTGACGAGCGCGTATGGCCACAGTGCCCGCGCGGCGAAGGCGAGCAATCCGGTTCCGGTGCCGATATCCGCGACGTTGCGAGCGGTCACCCCGCTGGCCTTCATCGCGTCGAGCATGGCGAGGCAGCCGGCCGTGGTTTCATGCTGGCCCGTGCCGAAAGCCCGGCTGGCGGGAATGGTGAAATCGACGACGCCGGGCTCCTCCCTTGCCGGATGCTCGGGGGTGTGAACATGGAAGCGCCCTGCCACGATCGGCCGGGCATCCTGCTGGCTCAGTGTCACCCAATCCTGCTCGGGCAGTTTTTCCGATGTGATCTTGGGCGGCTCCCCGGCAAAGAGCGCAAGGAACGCCGATTTGTCCGCCCTGGTGGGCCGCCGGGGCAGCCATGCTTCCAGCTGCCATTCCTCGGGCCGGTCCTTGGCGACCTCGCATCCGGACAGCACGATGGCGTGGTCCCAGTCCAGCGATTCCTCATGCGCGAGCAGCGCATCCTGCACGGCCTGGCGCGATGCAAGCGCGGCAATCTTCCATGATTGAGTCATACAAGCATTCCCTAGCGCCGCTTTGCGATGACGGAAACTGCCATTGCACGGCTTGCCTTGGCTGGCCTTTTCATTATGGGGGATCGCAATCCGCACCTTGTCGCGGCGCAACACCGCAACATGCATACGCAACAGGAAGGCCCGCATGGCAAACCGTCCGCTGTCACCGCATCTGCAAATCTGGCGCTGGGGGCCCGCCATGCTGGTGTCCATCCTTCACCGTGTCACGGGTGACGGAATGGCCCTCGTCGGGCTGTTCGTGCTGCTCTGGTGGCTGGGCGCGCTCGCCGCCGGCCCTGAATATTACACGACATTCTCCGATCTGATGACCTCGCCCATCGGCTACATTGTGCTGGTGGGCCTGAGCTGGGCCTTCTTCACCCACCTGATGTCGGGGCTGCGTCACTTCGTGCTGGATATCGGCGCCGGCTATGAGCTGAACCGCAACAAGCTGTGGTCGGTGCTGTCGCCGCTGATCGCCATTTTCCTGACTGTCGCCTTCTGGGCGCTGATCCTGCTTCGCTGAGGCCAAGAACCATGGGTAACGGAACTTCCATCGGACGCGTGCGGGGCTTGGGCTCCGCGCATAGCGGCGCGCATCACTGGCTGCTGCAGCGCTTCACCGCCATCGGCAACCTGCTGCTCATGGCCTGGCTGATCGGTTCGATCCTGCTGCTGCCGGATCTCGGCTACGACACGATGAGCGCGTATATTTCCGCGCCGGTCCCGGCCACGGCCATGGCGCTGCTGATCATCAGCACGTTCTGGCACGCCCGGCTGGGCCTGCAGGTCATGATCGAGGATTATGTCCACGATCACGGCAACAAGTTCGCCGTGATTGCCGCGCTCAATCTTGCCGCTTTCGCCGGGGTCGCCTTCGGCCTGTTCTGCATCGCCCGCCTTGCGCTGGGAGGCGCCTGAGATGGCCACCGCTTCCACCCAGTCCGCTTACAAGATCATCGACCATACCTATGACACCGTGGTCGTGGGCGCGGGCGGCTCAGGCCTGCGCGCCACCATGGGCAGCGCCGAGGCCGGCCTCAAGACGGCTTGCATCACCAAGGTGTTCCCGACCCGCAGCCACACCGTGGCCGCGCAGGGCGGCATCGCCGCCTCGCTGTGCAACAACACGCCCGATCACTGGACTTGGCACATGTTCGATACCGTGAAGGGGTCGGACTGGCTGGGCGACCAGGATGCGATCGAATATATGGTGCGCGAAGCGCCCGCCGCCGTGTACGAGCTGGAACATGCCGGCGTGCCGTTCAGCCGCAACCAGGACGGCACGATCTACCAGCGGCCGTTCGGCGGCCATATGCAGAACATGGGCGAAGGCCCGCCGGTGCAGCGCACCTGTGCGGCCGCCGACCGCACCGGCCACGCCATGCTGCACGCGCTGTACCAGCAGAGCCTGAAGTACGACGCCGACTTCTTCATCGAATATTTCGCCATCGACCTGATCATGGACAATGGCAAATGCGTTGGCGTGATCGCGCTGTGCCTCGATGACGGCTCGATCCACCGCTTCCGCGCCCATGCGGTGGTGCTGGCCACCGGCGGCTACGGCCGTTGCTACTTCACCGCTACTTCCGCCCATACCTGCACCGGCGACGGCGGCGGCATGGTGCTGCGCGCTGGTCTGCCGCTGCAGGACATGGAATTCGTGCAGTTCCACCCGACCGGGATCTACGGCGCCGGCGTGCTGATCACCGAAGGCGCGCGCGGGGAAGGCGGCTATCTGACCAATTCCGAAGGCGAGCGCTTCATGGAGCGGTATGCGCCGTCCGCGAAGGATCTGGCCAGCCGCGACGTCGTGTCGCGGTCGATGGCCATGGAAATCCGCGAAGGCCGTGGCGTCGGCCCCAACAAGGATCACATCTTCCTCCACCTCGATCATATCGATCCGAAGGTTCTGGCCGAGCGCCTGCCGGGCATCACCGAAAGCGGCAAGATCTTTGCCGGTGTCGACCTGACTCGCCAGCCGCTCCCCGTCGTGCCGACCGTGCACTACAACATGGGCGGCATCCCGACCAATTATCACGGCGAAGTCGTGACGATCGGCGCAGATGGCGATCCCGAAACCGTCGTGCCGGGCCTGTTCGCCGTGGGCGAAGCGGCCTGCGTCTCGGTCCACGGCGCGAACCGTCTCGGCTCCAACTCGCTGATCGACCTCGTGGTGTTCGGCCGCGCCGCCGGCCACCGCCTCAAGGAACTGGTCAAGCCCGACGACAAGCATGACGAGCTGCCGAAGGACAGTGCCGATCTGGCCCTGACCCGCCTCGATCACTTCCGCCATGCCAGCGGCGGTTCGCCGACCGCGGAGGTTCGCATGGAGATGCAGCGGGCAATGAGCCAGCATGCCGCCGTGTTCCGCACGGACGAGCTGATGGCCGAAGGCAAGGTGAAGCTCGCCAGGACTTACGAGCGGATGCAGGACATCCATGTCAGCGACCGGTCGCTAATCTGGAACAGCGACCTGGTCGAGACTCTGGAGCTCGACAACCTGATCTCGCAGGCTTCCGTCACCCTGCACGGCGCCCACAACCGCAAGGAAAGCCGAGGCGCCCATGCGCATGAGGATTTCCCGGACCGCAACGATGCCGAGTGGATGAAACACACCGCCGCATGGTTCGAAGGCTGGGGCGGCAAGGGTGGCGCGATCCGGATCGACTATCGTCCGGTCCACGAATATACGCTCACCGACGACGTCGAATATATCAAGCCGAAGAAACGCGTTTACTGAGGCGTTTCTTAATTCGGGAATTCAGAGAGGCCGGGGCGAGAGCTCCGGCCTTTTCCGTTGGTCCGTCAGAGCGAAAATTCTGCCCCATCACGCGTTCTGCGCATCGAGCAGGAGCTGAAAGTCGGGCACTCTGAACGTGCCGATGGGATTGAACGTATCGTCCAGCATTTCGAACAGGTCCGCGTTCTCGCCGCGCACGCTGTAGAACAGGACGCAGCCGGCAGGCCCGCCGCCTTCGCTATGAACGTCACCCGTTACTTCGGCCACCGAATAACGGCCCACCGGGCGCGACTCCCTGGTGGAACCGCCCGGTTCGTAGATCACATGGTCACCCTCGATCACGAAGGTGCAGGTGCGGGCGAGGTGGCGATGGTACAGCACCTTGGTATCGGGTTCGAACTTGGCGAGGAAATCGACCGTGTTCGACTTCTGGTCGACATCCAGGATAGATATGACAAAGCCGGTCATGTCCCCAAGCTGGCGCCAGGCGATGTTCCGGTCATCGAAGATATGACAAAAATTGTCGTTCTGGGATTTGTTCAACATTGGCGTTCCTCCCATTTGGGGGTTCTTTTTTGCTTGTGGGATCAGAAGCTTGCGCGCTGCGTCAAGCAGCCATCGACGACGAGATTGGCACCCGTGGTGAAGGAGGATCGCGGGCTGCTGAGGAAGACCACGGCAGCGGCGATTTCCTCCGGCGTTCCCATCCGCCCGGTCGGATTGGCCTTGATCATGTTGTCGAAATGCTCCGGCGTCTCCTGCCTTATGCGTTCCCAGACCCCGTCTTCGAAATAGATGCTGCCCGGGGACAGCACGTTGCAGCGGATCTTCTTGCCGGCGTTGACCCGCGCCACACCCTTTGCATAGTTGATCAGGCCTGCCTTTATCGCGCTGTAAGGGCTGGGCTTGTAGGGTTCGGCGGCCACGATCGACGAGATGATCGTGAAAGCGGCATCGCCTGACTGCGCGGCCGCCTTTCCGAGATGAGGCTGGGCGGCATTGAACAGGCGCCAGGCGCCCAGCATGTCGATCTCGAACATGCTGCGCCAGGCATCCTCGTCATCGACCCGGGGCAGCGCGCTGGCATTGGAGACCAGTATGTCGATGCCGCCGAGGGCGTTCGCCGCGCCAGCCACGAAGCTGTCGATGGCCCGGTCATCGGAGATATCCACCGATTGCCCCCAGGCCTTGACGCCTTTCGCCGTGAGCGCCGCCACTGTCACATCGATGTCGGCTTGAGTGCGGGCGCATACCGCGACATGGGCGCCTTCGTCGGCAAAACACTCCGCGATCGCTCTGCCGATCCCGCGAGTGCCTCCACTCACGACCGCTACCTTGCCTTTCAACTCAAGATCCATGCCGCTCTTCTTTCTTGTTTTACGGGGGCTGTTTCCCGTCAGCACCGATGGCACAGATTTGAGGTTGTGAAGTAAGGAGGATT
>CAYXTO010000018.1:0-68132 GCA_964468045.1 uncultured Caenibius sp.
GCAAACTCAGGGACGCCCAGTGTTGCGGCGGGACATCCACTTCTGCGTTTTTACAAGATCGGCGGCGCTGACCGGGTCCACCTCCACATGCAGGTCGATGCGGTCGAGCAGGGGGCCGGACACCTTGCCCTGGTAATCCGCGGCGCAGCGCGGCGCGCGGCTGCAGGCCAGCGCCGGGTCGCCGAGATGGCCGCAGCGGCAGGGATTCATCGCGGCGACAAGCTGGACGCGGGCGGGATAGGTTACATGCGCATTGGCGCGGGCGACGCTGACTTCGCCGGTCTCCAGCGGCTGGCGCAGCGAATCCAGCACGGCCCGCTGGAACTCGGGCAGCTCGTCGAGGAACAGGACACCCAGATGGGCAAGGCTGACTTCACCCGGCCGCACCCGCAAGCCGCCACCGGTCAGCGCGGCCATCGAGGCGGAATGATGCGGTGCGCGATAAGGCCGGCTGCGGCTGATCCAGCCATCCTCAAGGCTGCCGGCCACCGAGGCGACCATGGATACTTCCAGCGCTTCGGAAGGGGTCAGTTCCGGCAGGATACCCGGCAGGCAGCTTGCCAGCAGCGACTTGCCGGCGCCGGGCGGGCCGATCATCAGCAGATTGTGCCCGCCTGCCGCTGCGATTTCCAGCGCGCGCTTGGCGGTTTCCTGCCCCTTCACCTGTTGCAGGTCCGGCCCCGGGGGTGAGGGCCGCACTTGCCCGGGCTGCGGTGGCGGCAAGCTCTGCGTGCCCTTGAGGTTATTGAGCAGCGAGACGAGGTTGGGCGCCGCGCAGACCGCGATCCCGCTGGCCCAGCGCGCTTCCGCCCCTTGCGCCGAGGGGCAGATCAGCCCCTTCTCGGCCTCGCTGGCATGAATCGCCGCGAGCAATACGCCGGGCGAGGCGACGATCCGCCCATCCAGCGAAAGCTCGCCCACCGCGATCCAGTCGGTCAATTGCTCCGCATCGGTCACGCCCATGGCGGCCAGCAGCGCCAGCGCGATCGGCAAGTCGTAATGCGATCCTTCCTTGGGCAGGTCCGCCGGGGAGAGATTGATGGTGATCCGCTTGGGCGGAAGGGCAAGTCCCATCGCCGCCAGCGCCGCCTGAACCCGTTCCCGGCTTTCTCCGACCGCCTTGTCCGGCAGGCCGACAATCGCGAAACGCGGCAGGCCTGCCGCGACCTGGCATTGCACTTCCACCGCGCGCGCTTCCAGCCCGAGATAGGCTACCGTCGAAACCAATGCGACCACGCTGCTCCCCAACCCCCTGATTCATCATGAAGATAGAGCCTCGGCAGGCGCTGTCGAGGGTGAGTTCGCCCGGATTGGAGCAAGATGTTAACGCTTCCCGTTAGGGCGATGCCAACCGCATTGATTGGGGTTTGCGTTACGCGCGCCGGGCGACAATCGCATCATGCCCCGGCTTGCGATCTCGAACCTCCGGCCTTTTCTGACGGCGATCATGGCGGCCATGCTTGTCGCCATCGCCCCGCCCCTTCATGCGGAGACAGGGGCGGGGCGCCCTGCTCCTTCGGCCGGCGCCTACCAACGGCACGGCGTGGCCAGCTATGGCCCTTTCACGGTGGTCGATCCGCGGACGGCGATCCTTAAGGCGGTGACGGACGAGGATTCGCCGGCCCAGTTTTCCGCCATGCTCCGGGATTTCCCGACACTCTCCACCTTGGCGCTGGTGGAATGCCCGGGCACCTATGACGATCGCGCCAATCTCCAGTTGGGCCGCATGATCCGGGCGGCTGGGCTCGCCATTCATGTGCCTGCGGGCGGATCGGTGCGATCCGGAGCGGTCGAGCTGGTGTTTGCGGGCACTGCGCTGCGGATTGACGATGGCGCGGAATTCGCCGTTCATGCCTGGGTCGACGAAGACGGGCTGGAAGCCAGCGATTATTCCGCCGATGCGCAGGAAAACTCCAAATATCTTGCCTATTATCGGGAGATGGGCATGGCTCCGCAGCGGGCCGAGGCATTCTATGCCATGACCAATTCGGTGCCGTTCGAGCAGGCGCGCTGGTTTGGCGCGGCCGAAATGCGGCAATGGGTGATCGAAGGGCGCTCGGACTACGCAATGGAACGCAAGCCGGAACAGCCCGCGCCTGCCGAAGCCGTGCTTGCGCAGCTTGACTCGGAGCCTGTGCTCCATTAACCGCGCGCCCTGATGGCGGTCGCCGGTGCGGCGGCCCTTTTTGTTCGCGCTGTCTTGCCTGTGGTGGGGCGGTGCAGGAAATTTACTAGAGGTAAGCGATGAAGCGCACTTTCCAGCCCAGCAATCTCGTGCGCAAGCGGCGTCACGGTTTCCGCGCGCGTATGGCCACTGTCGGTGGCCGCAAGGTGCTTCGCGCCCGTCGTGCGCGCGGTCGCGGCAAGCTGTCCGCCTGAGGATTTTGAAAGCGTCGAAGCGGGCGGCGTGAACACGCTGCCCTCGCGCTTGGTTCCGGCCTTTTTCTGCTTCCAGCGTTTTCGTGATCGATATGATCCGGGCGCCGGGAGCAGAAAAGGGCCGGTTCCGCTTCCGGCACGGAAGCATTTCCTTTAACGACATCCCACCATGTCGCCGCAACTCACCACGCTGACGCGCCGCGCCGATTTCCTGGCGGCCAACAAGGGCCTGCGGGTGGCCCGTCCGGGCTTCGTGCTGCTGGTGCGGCCCAATGACGGACATGGCCGCCGCTTCGGCATCACCGTCACCAAGCGAATCGGCAATGCGGTGGTCCGCAACCGGATGAAGCGGCGTTTCCGCGCCTTGCTGCGGGATGCGCTTCCGCAGGAAGGCCTGGCCGATCACGATCATGTGCTGATCGGGCGTGAGGGCGGGGTGGAGCGTGACTTCGCCAGGCTGCGCGAGGAATTGTCGGCCGCGCTGGCTCGCGCCGCCGCCGGCAAGGGCGATCCGCCACGCAAGCCCGGCGGCGGGCGCAAGCGGCCGCGCCGGTGAAGCGGGTTCTCATCCTCGTCGCGCGGGCCTGGCAGCTTGGCCCTTCGCGCATTCTGCCGCCCACCTGCCGCTATGCTCCATCCTGCTCCGAATATGCGATCCAGGCGATCGAGAAGCATGGTGCGATTAAGGGTGGCTGGCTTGCCCTCAAGCGTCTATTGCGCTGCCACCCCTGGGGGGGGCACGGTTACGACCCGGTGCCTTGAGAGCCCGGAAGCGGTACGAGACTCGGATAGGGATCCCAAGTGAGCAATCAGCGCAACATCGTGGTGGCAGTGGTGCTGTCAGGGCTTCTGCTGCTGGGCTGGGACTTTGCCATGCGCTGGTTCTACCCCCAGCCGGCGGCGCCTGTCCGGACCGAGCAGGTGCAGGCCAGCCAGGCCTCCGGATCCCCGGCAGCGCAAGCCAAGCGCACGCGGGAAGGCGGCCTCACCGATGCGACCGATATCGCGGAGGAGGAGCGCGATCTCGCCACCGAGCTGAAATCGCCCGCCCGGGTACGGATCGCGGCACCCGGCCTGTCCGGCTCGATCAACCTGACCGGCGCGATGCTCGACGATCTCACCATCACGCGCCACCGCGCCCATGTCGAAAAGGACAGCGGCCCGGTGCGGCTGTTCTCCCCGGCCGGGACGCCTGCGCAATATTTCGCCCAATTCGGCTGGGCGGGCGCGGGCGAAGGGGTAGAACTGCCCGGACGCGCCACGCGCTGGCAGGTCCAGGGCGACAGGCTGACGCCGAAAACCCCTGTGACGCTGAGCTGGACCAATGGCAACGGCCAGACCTTCTCGATCCGGTATGCGATCGACGACAGTTACATGATCACGGCCACCCAGGGCGTGGCCAATCGCGGGGCGTCGTCCATCGTCCTGCGGCCGGTTGCGCAGCTCAACCGAACCGAGCGGACCGCAAGCGCGGATACCTGGAATGTCCACTCGGGCCCATTCGGCGCATTCGACCAGGCCGTGTCGTTCAGCCCGAATTACAAGGACGTCGCGGAAGCGGGGAAGATCGACAACGCCGGCAGCGTGAACTGGCTTGGCTTTACCGACATCTACTGGATGACGGCGCTGATCCCCGCGCCGGGCACCGCGGCCTCCAGCGATTTCCGCGCCCTGGGCAAGGGCACCTATCTGGCGGACCTGTTCTACCAGCCGGTCACGGTTCCAGCCGGCAAGGTCGTGACCCGCACCACGCAGCTTTTCGCGGGCGCCAAGGAAAGCCGGGTGCTGGATGCCTATGAGGAAGCCGGTGTGGCCAAATTCGGCCTCGCCATCGACTGGGGATGGTTCCGCTGGTTCGAACGGCCGATCTTCCTGTTGCTGGACAAGCTGTTCAGCCTGACCGGCAATTTCGGCGTGGCGATCATTCTGCTCACCCTGATCATCCGCGGCCTGATGTTCCCCATCGCCCAGCGGCAATTCGCCAGCATGGCAGCGATGCGGGCCCTGCAGCCCAAGCTCAAGGCGCTGCAGGAACGCTACAAGGAGGACAAGCCCAAGCTGCAGCAGGAAACGATGGCCCTCTACAAGAAGGAGAAGGTCAATCCGCTGGCGGGCTGCCTGCCGCTGATCATCCAGATCCCGATCTTCTTCGCGCTCTACAAGACCCTGATCCTGACCATCGAAATGCGCCACCAGCCCTTCGTGCTGTGGATCAAGGACCTGTCGGCGCCCGATCCGGCCAAGATCCTCAACCTGTTCGGCCTGCTGCCGTTCGATCCGCCGAGCTTCCTCGGCATCGGCATTCTGGCGCTGCTGCTGGGCATCACCATGTGGCTGCAATTCCGCCTCAACCCGGCGGCGCTGGATCCCGTCCAGCAGCAGATGTTCGCGATCATGCCCTGGGTGCTGATGTTCGTGATGGCGCCGTTCGCGGCCGGCCTGCTGATCTACTGGAACACGTCCAACATCCTGACCATCGCGCAGCAATGGTATCTCTACCGCCAGCATCCCCAGCTCAAAGAGCAGGCGGAGAAGGACAGGGTGGATGCCGCCCGCAAAAAGGAGCGCACGAAAAACGGGGCCGGCGACAAGGCCGGGGCCTGATCGCGGCCAGTGATGGACCAGCCGATGGACCAGCCTGACGAGGATCTTGCCGAACGGGCCCGCCGCCTGTTTTCCGGGCGCGTGGAGTTCCTCAAGTCCGCGCCCGCGCTCAAGTTCCTGCCTGATCCGGATTTTCCGGAGATCGCCTTTTGCGGCCGTTCCAATGTGGGCAAGAGCTCGCTGCTCAATGCGCTGACCGGGCGCCGGGCCATTGCCCGCACATCGGTGACGCCGGGGCGCACGCAGGAGTTGAATTTCTTCGAAGTGGGCGAGCCTACGCAGTTCCGCCTGGTGGATATGCCCGGCTACGGCTTCGCGAAGGCTCCGCCGAAGGTCGTGGAGGCGTGGCGGCGGCTGGTGCGCGATTTCCTGCGCGGACGGGTGCCGCTGAAACGCACCCTTTTGCTCATTGATGCCCGCCATGGCATCAAGCCGGTGGATGCGGACATGATGCAGATGCTGGACGAGGCGGCTGTGGGATATCGCATCGTCCTCACCAAGGCGGACAAGGTCAAGGAAAGCGAATTGGGCAAGGTTCTGGCCGAAACCCAGGCCGAGGCGCGCAAGCATCCGGCGGCCTTTCCCGTAATCCACGTTACTTCGTCGGAAGTGAAGCGGGGCATAGAGGAACTGCGCGCCGCGGTGCTGGCGGACGCCGAGATCTGATCCGCCCGACTGATTTCACAGGCACGATCAAATGCATCGGGACCGCGCCGGATGCCGGATCGAAACATCGCCACCGGCCGTTGATCCGGTGTGCGGGCGCTGATGCCCGCTCAAGACAGGAGATGATCGATGGGTGAGCTCACCGACAAGGTCAAAGGCAATGTCAATGAAGCGATCGGTAAGGTGAAGCAGCAGAGCGGCAATCCCGCGACCCGCGAAGAAGGGCGGGATCAGGAATTGAAGGGTAAGGCCCAGCAGCTCAAGGGTGAAGTCAAGGGCAAGCTGGGCGACGACATCTGAACTCAGGCTTGGTGTAAAGCAAAAGGGCTCCCTCGGTGGGAGCCCTTTCAGTTCCGCCGGATCAGGCGGCGGAGGCGGTCTCGTAAGCCTGCGCTTCGGCCGCGATCAGGATATCCGCGAGCATCCAGTAGGCTTCGCCCCAGGCGGCGAGCACCTCGTCCGTGGCCACCTCTTCTCCCAGCACCTCACGGATGGCGGGCAACAAGGCGGCGGCGACATGCGGATAATGTTCCGGCTTCACGCCGGTTTCGATGTGGCGAGACACCATGCGCTGCACCGCTGAACCGAGGTTCTGCAATTTATCGATGTTCCTGGCATAGGCAAGGATCGCCCCCGCCAGCCTGCGGGGCTGTTCGCCGCTTTCCTGGGCGGCCCGATCGAACATCGCTTCAATGTCCGGATTCTTGAAAAGCCGGGCGTACATGGCCGTCGTGATGGCCACCCCGTGCTTTTCGATGGCGGGGGCGGTGGCCTTGACGATCTGCATGGCCGCGGCGGAAATGGTACGCATATTCTGACCCTTAAATGTGGTATGTAAAATGCCGGTATTAAGCGTGCCTGATTTGCGCAAGTGCTTTTTTTGCACAGGCGGTTGAATACCGTTCATGCGAAGGTGCATTGCGCCAAGTGGTTGCGCCAGCCCCTGCTCCGGCTCTCCGCAGGCCTGATCGCGCAGGGAAAAGCCCTGTTCATTCTCGACAGCGCAACGCTGAATGCGTAGGGCGGAAGCGTGGCAAGACGGGGCGATTGATGAAGCTGATCATCGGCAACAAGAATTATTCCAGCTGGTCCCTGCGGGGCTGGCTTGCAGTCAAGCAGTCCGGCCTGTCCTTCGAGGAGATCACGGTGAACATCTCCGGTGAGGACTGGGAAGAGGCCAAGCGGGCCTGGGGCGACATCCAGCCTTCATCCGGCAAGGTGCCGATCCTCTGGGATGGCGATGTGGTGATCTGGGACAGTCTGGCGATCATCGAATATCTGGCCGACAAGGTGGGGCGCGACCGCTTCTGGCCGAAGGACGATGCGGCGCGGGGCATGGCGCGATCCATGGTGGCCGAGATGCATTCATCCTATCTGCCGTTGCGCCGGGAAATGCCGATGAATGTCCGCCGCCGCTTCGAAGGGATCGAGATCAGCGATGAGGCGCGGATCAACATCGTGCGCATTCTCACCCTGTGGGCGGAAGCGCGAGCGAGGTTTGGCGGAGGCGGTCCGTTCCTGTTCGGCACCTTCAGCGCGGCCGACATCATTTACGCCCCGATCGTCAGCCGTTTCCTCAGCTACGGCGTCGGCGTTCCCGGCTTTGCGCAGGCCTATATGCAGGCGATCTGGGAGCATGAATGGATGCAGGCCTGGATCAAGGCCGCCGAGGACGAGGAATGGGTGATCGAGCAATGGGAGCAGCCGCAGCGGGCATGACGGACTTGCGCGACACCGCCGATCTGGCCGAGGCGCTGATCGCCTGCCCCAGCGTGACGCCGGCTGCGGGGCTGGTGTTCGATTGCCTGGAACAGATGCTTGTGCCCCTGGGTTTCGCGGTGCACCGGTTCGAGGCGGGGGAACCGCCGGACGGTCCGGTCGAGAACCTGTTCGCCATCCGGGTCGGGCCGCAAGGCAAGCCGCATTTCGCCTTTGCCGGGCATGTCGACGTGGTCCCGCCGGGCGAGGGCTGGACCAGCGCGCCATTCGCGCCGGAGCGGCGTGGGGAACTGCTCTACGGGCGCGGCGCGGTCGACATGAAGGGCGCGATCGCCGCGATGGTCGCGGCCGTGCGGGAGATTCCCGCCGAAGCGGGCACCATCAGCTTCATCATCACCGGGGATGAGGAAGGCGCCGCCCGCTATGGCACGATCGCTCTGATGGAACGGATGCGTGAGCTGGAATCGATCCCCGACCTTTGCCTGGTCGGCGAACCCACCAGCGTCAACCGTCTGGGCGACATGATGAAGATCGGGCGGCGCGGTTCGGTCAATATCTGGCTCGAAGTGCCCGGCGTGCAGGGCCATGTCGCCTATCCCCATCTGGCGGACAATCCGTGCCCCCGGCTGGTGGCCCTGCTGGCCGAGCTCGATGCACTAGTGCTGGATGAGGGCACGGACTGGTTCCAGCCTTCCAATCTCGAGATCACGGAGATCGTGGTCGGCAATCCGGCCGGCAACGTCATTCCGGCCAAGGCCAGCGCCCGCATTTCCATCCGCTTCAACGATTTGCATACCGGGGCGGGGCTGGTGGAGATGATCGGCGCGATCGCCGCCCGGCACGGCGGGACCGTGCAGGGAACGATCTCGGGAGAGCCTTTCCTGACCCAGCCCGGCGCTTTCTCCCGGCTGATCGCCCAGGCGGTGGAGGCGGAAACCGGCGTTGTTCCCGAAGCCTCGACCAGCGGCGGCACGTCCGATGCCCGCTTCCTCAAGGATTTCTGCCCGGTCATCGAATTCGGCCTGTGCAATGCCACCATGCACAAGCGGGACGAGGCGGTCGCATTGCCCGACCTGGAGATGCTGGCGCGGATCTACCGGCGGATCGCCGAACAGGCGCTGGCGGGCGGATGAGGATGGCAGCTTGAGATGAGCACGGGATGAGCGGCGAAGCGACGGAAATCGCGCCGGACGCTGTCCCGGCCGGCCACGGCAGGCTGCAATGGGGCATTTTCGCGGGGTTTCTGCTTGGTCTCGTTGCGGGCCTGCTGGCCTATAGCTTCGCGCGCGATGCGGATTGGGTAGGCGCCATCATCACCTATGTGACCAATCCGATCGGCCAGATCTTCCTGCGGCTGCTGTTCATGCTGGTGATCCCGCTGCTGTTCTCCGCGCTGGTGGTCGGCATCGCGGAAATGGGCGAGATCCGCACGCTCAAGGCGGTCGGCATCCGCACGCTGGTCTACACGGTGGTGGTCTCCTCGATCGCGGTGGCGGTCAGCCTCGCGGTGGTGAATATCGCCCGTCCGGGCGCCGGGGTCGATCCGGTGGCGGCCCGCGAATTGCTGGCGCAGGGTGGAGAAGGCGCGGCGGGGATCATCGAAAGGACGGCCGAGGCCAAGACCGGGGTGGACGCGGTGGTCGGCATCGTGCCGTCCAATATCGTCGGCGCGATGAGCGATAACGACATCCTGGCGGTGATGTTCTTCGCGCTGTTCTTCGGGATCGGGCTGCTGCTGGTGCGGAGCCAGCGCACCCGGACGCTGAAGGATGCGGTGGAGGGAGTGTTCGAAGTATCGATGCGACTGATCGGCATCGTGATCCTGCTCGCGCCCCTGGCGATCTTCTGCTTCATGTTCAACCTCGCCGCGCAGTTCGGCTGGGATCTGCTGTTCAAGCTGGCCGCCTATGTCGGGGTGGTGCTGCTGGCGCTGGCCATCCAGATGTTCGGGGTGTTTCCCGCGCTGCTGGCGTTCCTCGCCCGGAAGAACCCTCTCGCCTTCTTCCGAGAAACCCGCGAGGCCAGCCTGATGGCCTTCTCCACGGCGTCCTCGAACGCCACCTTGCCCACCGCGCTGCGCGTGGCCGAGACCGAGCTGAAGCTGCCCCCGCGCATCTCGCGTTTCGTGCTGACCATCGGCGCCACCGCCAACCAGAACGGCACGGCGATGTTCGAAGGGGTGACGGTGTTGTTCCTGGCGCAGTTCTTCGGCGTGGACCTGTCGCTGGCCGACCAGCTGTTCGTCATGCTGGTGTGCATCCTGGCGGGGATCGGCACGGCCGGCGTGCCGGCCGGTTCGCTGCCGGTAATCGCGCTGATCCTCGGCGGGGTCGGTGTCCCGCCCGAGGGGATCGGCTTGATCCTGGGCGTCGACCGCTTCCTCGACATGTGCCGCACCACGCTCAACGTGATCGGCGATCTGGTCGCGGCGACCGTGATCTCGGCGAGGAGCGGGGAGGGCTAGCTGCCCTTTTTCACGATTTCCACCGGCACGAAGCTGCCCAATCCGCAGCCGGCGCCGCGCTGGTAATCGCCGCCG
The DNA here is from genome assembly GCA_964468045.1 of uncultured Caenibius sp. Taxonomy (GTDB): domain Bacteria; phylum Pseudomonadota; class Alphaproteobacteria; order Sphingomonadales; family Sphingomonadaceae; genus JAWKXU01. Next base: position 9,908 of record CAYXTO010000018.1, read on the forward strand.
ATCCGGCGCAGCACATAGATGATGTCCGTGTTGCAGAGCTGGGTGAGCGAGGTCTCGTAGGTGAAGGCCTGTTCGCTGCCCAGCCCGGGGCAGCCGTTGGGCAAAATGTTGCGATAGGTCCTGCCGCCCGCGTCGAAGTCGATGGTGTAATTGTCATGCACCCGGCTTCCGCGGATCTGCGAAATCGGAATGCAGGTTTGCGCATCGCCCACCACGGTTGCGGCGGGGGCGCGGCTCGGTCGGTTGGCGCGGTCGACTTCGCCACTGCAGGCGGTGAGGCTCAAGGCGGCGATGGGGGCAAGCAAAAGCGCTCTTTTCATCATCTCGCTCTCCATGCGGGGCAGGTCGTGAAAATCGCCTGCCCCTTGGTTCATCCTACTCCCTTTCCGGCGGGAGGTTCCAATCTCTTTTCGCGGAATCCGCATTGCTCCACCACCAGGCAGCGCCAGCATTCCGGGGCGCGGGCCTTGCAGGTATAGCGGCCCAGCAGGATGAGCCAGTGATGGGCGTGCCGGCGGAAAGGCTGCGGCACCCGCTTTTCCAGCAGCGCCTCGACCTTGTCCGGGGTCTTGCCCGGAGCCAGGCCGGTGCGGTTGCAGACCCGGAAGACATGCGTGTCGACAGCGAAGGTCTCCTCGCCGAAAGCGCAGTTCATCACCACATTGGCGGTCTTGCGGCCGACCCCCGGCAGGGTGACGAGCAAGTCGCGGTCGGCCGGAACTTTCCCGCCATGATGAGCAATCAATTGCCCCGACAGGGCGATGACGTTCTTCGCCTTGGAATTGAACAGGCCGATGGTCTTGATGTACTGCTTCAGGCCTTCCTCGCCCAATTCCACCATTTGCTGCGGCGTCTTCACCCGGGCGAACAGCGCTCTGGTCGCCTTGTTGACCCCGGCGTCGGTCGCTTGCGCGGACAGGACGACGGCGACCAGCAATTGATAGATATTGCCGAATTCCAGCTCGGTTTCCGGCGAGGGATTGTCCTCGGCCAGGATCCGGAAGAATTCGAAGATGGTGTCTTTCTTCAAGGGCGGGAGCCGGTCAGAGACCGAGCACCTGGGGCATGGTGTAGCGCCCCGCCGGCTTGCCGATCAGCCATTGCGCGCCCTTCACCGCTCCGCGCGCGAAGATCAGGCGGTTCTCGGCCAGGTGGGAAAGCGTCAGCCGCTCGTTATCGGCCAGGAAATGCACGCCGTGGTCGCCGGCGACCGAGCCGCCGCGCAAGGAGGCGAAGCCGATCGCGCCGGGTTTGCGGGCGCCGGTGATGCCGTCACGTCCGCGCTCGCTGTGGTCCGCGAGCCCGATCCCGCGCCCGCGCGCGGCCGCTTCGCCCAGCAGCAGGGCCGTGCCGGAAGGCGCATCCACCTTCATCCGGTGATGGGTCTCGACGATCTCGATATCCCACTCATCGCCGAGGCGGCTGGCCGCCTCGCGCACCAGATAGGCCAGCAGCGTGACGCCGAGCGAGGTATTGCCCGTCTGCAGGACCGGGATCGATTGCGCGGCATTGTCGATCAGCCAGTGATGCCGCTCCTCCAGCCCGGTGGTGCCGACGAGGATCGGGATGTTCGCGGCGACGGCGGCATCGAGATTGGCTTCCAGCGCGTGGGGCGAGGAGAAATCGACCAGCGCGTCGCTGGTCCGCGCCAGCGCGGCCGCATCGCCGCCCTTGTCGATGCCGCCGGACAGCTCCTCGCCTGCCGTGGCCACTGCCTCGGCCAGAGCCTTCCCCATCCGTCCTTCACTGCCGATGATACCGATACGCGCCATTGCCATTCCCCTTGATGGCGTGCTTCATGGCCGCGATGAGCAATATCCGCAATATCGTGATACTGACCGGCGCCGGGATCAGCGCGGAAAGCGGGATTGACACCTTTCGCGGGGCAGGCGGATTGTGGGAGAATCACCGGGTCGAGGATGTCGCGACTCCGGAGGCGTTCGCCCGCGATCCGGAACTGGTCCTGCGCTTCTACGACATGCGGCGCGAAGCGATCCAGCAGAGGCAGCCCAATGCCGCGCATGAAGCCCTGGCCCGGCTGGACCGGGAATGGGGCGGGGATCTGCTGATCGTGACCCAGAATGTCGACGATCTGCATGAGCGAGCGGGCGGGCGCCGCGTGCTGCATATGCATGGGGAGCATCTCAATGCCTGGTGCCTGGCTTGCGATGACCGTTCACCCTGGCGCGGGCCGCTGATCGATCGCCCCCGATGCCCGGCCTGCGGCGAGCGGGCGCTGCGCCCGGACATCGTCTGGTTCGGCGAAATGCCCTATCGCATGGACGAGATCTACGATGCGCTGCGCGAGGCGGATCTGTTCGTCTCGATCGGCACTTCCGGCGCGGTCTACCCCGCCGCCGGCTTCGTCCGTGATGCGCGCGAACTGGGCATCAGGACGCTGGAGCTCAATCTCGAGCCGAGCCAGGGATCGGCCTGGTTCCACGAAAGCAGGCTGGGCGCGGCGACCGAGATCGTGCCGCGTTGGGTGGACCAAATCCTATCCGGCTGAACATACCCGGCACGCCGGGTCCTTCGCGATCCGGAGCGTGCGCAGGCCGGGCTGCAGCCCATCGAGCAGATGCAGGCGGCCCCATTGCGGATCGCCCAGCGTGCTGACACCGGCCAGCAGCACCCGGATGGCGTGCAGCGCGGCAAAGCTGCCGACCCAGCCGGCCATGGCGCCCAGCATTCCGTCTTCCGCGCAGCTGTCGCAATCGTCCGTGTCGAAGGCGTCGCCGACATAGCAGCGATAGCAGGGCTGACCCGGCAAATGGCCGGCATAGGCCGCGACCTGGCCCTGGAAGCGGCCCACCGCCGCGCTGATCAGCGGAATGCGCGCGGCCACGCAGGCATCCGATACGGCGAGCCGCGTCGCGAAATTATCGCAGCCGTCCAGCACCACATCGGCGCCCGCGAGGATCCGCGCGGCATTGGCAGGGCCGATTCGCTCGATGACGGGGGTGCAGGCGAGGGAGGGGTCGAAACAGGCGACCCATTGGGCTGCCGCTTCCGCTTTCGGGCGCCCGACATCGCTGCTGGCGAAAATGGTCTGCCGCTGCAGGTTCGACGGCGCGACGCGATCGTCGTCGATCACGGTGAGGCGGCCGATCCCGGCCCCGGCCAGATATTGCAGCGCCGGGCTGCCGATCCCCCCCGCGCCCACCAGCACGGCATGGGCGCGAGCCAGCACGACTTGCCCGGCGCCGCCGATTTCCGGAAGCACGATATGGCGCGCAAAGCGTTCGACGCGGTCGGGGGGAAGCATGTCCATTCCCTAGAGTGATTTCGAAGCAAGTGGAATCACTTGCTGACTCGGAAATCACGGAAAACAGGTAAATTCCAGGCTCGTTCCAGTTCAACCAGAACCGGAACAAGTCTGGCCTTGCCGCCGCCTGTGTAAAAGCCTGTGCATCACGCCGGGACAAACCCGGCATGATCGGTTGGCTGAACGGGGGCGGACTGCGGAGAAGCGGTCAGCTTTCCAGTTGCCGCAGCAGGCTGCGCACGTCGCCGTCCATGTCGGCATCGCGTTTGCGCAGGTCTTCGATCAGGCGGACCGCGTGGATCACGGTCGAATGATCGCGCCCGCCGAACTTCCGGCCGATTTCCGGATAGCTGCGCGGAGTGAGCACCTTGGCGAGATACATCGCCACCTGCCGGGGGCGCACGACGGCGCGGGCGCGGCGCTTGCTGGACATTTCCGCGCGGTCCACCCGGTAGAACTGGCAAACGGTGCGCTGGATCTCGTCGATGGTGATCCGGCGGCGATTGGCCGAAAGGATATCGGTCAGCTGCTCCTCGGCCAGTTGCAGGGAAACTTCCTGCCCCGTCAGCTGGGCATAGGCGATCAGCTTGTTGAGGCCGCCGATCAGCTCGCGAACATTGCGATTGATCGTGCGCGCCAGGAATTCGATGACATCGGAGGGCACTTCGAGCGGGGCGAACCTGCCCAGCTTGCTTTCCAGGATGGAGCGGCGCAGCTCGATGTCGGCGGGCTGGATATCCGCGACCAGGCCCATCGAAAGGCGGGAAAGCAGGCGCTGTTCCACGCCGTCCAGTGCTTGCGGCGCGCGGTCGGCGGCAAAGACCAGGCGCTTGCCTTCGGCCAGCAGCGCGTCGATCGTGTACAGCAGTTCTTCCTGCGCGCTCGCCTTGCCGATGATGAACTGGATATCGTCCACCAGCAGCAGGTCGAAGCCGCGCAGCCGGGCCTTGAACTCGATCATCTGGTTCTGGCGCAGCGCCTGGACGAATTCCACCATGAACCGCTCGGCCGAGCAGTAGAAGATCCGGGCGCGGGGATGGTTGGAAAGATAGGCATGGCCGATCGCATGCAGCAGGTGGGTCTTGCCCTGGCCGGTCGACGCCTTGAGATAGAGCGGGGAGAATTGTGGCGCTTCCTGCTTCGCCATGCGCTCGGCCGCATTGAACGCCAGCACGTTCGACTTGCCGGTGATGAAGGCCAGGAACGTCAGCGAGGGGTCGAGGCCGACCGAGGATGTGAAGCCCTGCGCGCCGATCGTATCGGCTGCCAGCGCGATCGCGCTGGCTTCGGTTCCATCGTTGGCGGGATGGCGGCCCATGTCCATGCCCCCATCGCCCCGCAGCCGCAGCTCCTGCATCTGGCGGCGTCCGGGATGCACGGCGATTCGCACATGCTTCACTTCGGAACGGGCGATCTTCCACGCCAGCGAAAGCCGGTCGGCGAAGCGATCCGCCACCCAGTTGGCCGAGAATTCCGTGGGCAGGAACAGGTCGAGCGTGCCGGTTTCATCGCAGAAGGTGCCGAGCTGGATCGGCTTGATCCATTGGCTATGCAATTGATGCCCCAGATCCTTGCGCAAGCCCTGGCTGATATCCGCCCAATCGGCGGCCAGATTTACGGCTTCCTGGTCTTCCACCTTATTACCTTCCGCCGTCTTGCGCCGTTCGACCGTCACTCGATCCCCTTTGGAGCCTGTCCTCGCCATCTCGATATTAAGCCCCCGTCCCATTTCAGCTACCCCCCGGTCGCTGCACGTCGTCCGAATTCGGGCACGCCAGAACATTGACCGGAAACCATGCGATTTCCAACCCCAGACCAACCCGATTCAATCCTGTGAGCACCCTGGCTAGCCGCCCCGGATGCGAGAGGGATTTATGAAGTAGTTTTCCCTCGGAGCAAGACCTGCCCGGAAAAAAAACTGAAATAATTCGATTGACTCACGGCAAGGGCAGGCGCTGCGTCTAAACCATTATTATGAATGACTTTTCCCTGCAAAGCTCGGCGAATCGCGGTGATTCCTCATGTTGCAGGAAGAAGTCGCTTTTGCGTCTCGCGTGTGCGGTAGAATGCTTTGCAAATGCGAACGGGGCCGACGCTTTGCAGCGCCGGCCCCGTTCCTATTTGGTTCCTGCCCGAGAGGGCAAAAGATGCGAATCAGAGAGCGGCGACGCGCTTGCTGAGCCGGGAGATCTTGCGCGCCACGGTATTCTTGTGGAGCACGCCCCGGGCGATGCCGCGCGCGAGTTCCGGCTGGGCGGCCCGCAACGCTTCCTGGGCGGCAGTCTTGTCGCCGCCGGCGATCGCGGTTTCCACCTTCTTCACGAAGTGGCGGATACGGCTGATGCGGGCGCCATTGATTTCTGCGCGGCGGTCGTTGCGGCGGATGCGCTTGCGGGCTTGCGGCGTATTGGCCATAAAGTTGTTAGACCTCTGTCCTCTGTCGGGCCGCAAGGCGGCTTAAATCGTGCGGAAAAGGCGGGCAAGGCTCGCCGGAAAGCGCGGCCCTTACCGGTGGGCGCCCGAATCGTCAAGCCGATAAGCCGCAGGTTTACGTCGAAGTAGGGTCTTCGGGTCAGAACGCGGGGCGGGATCGATCTGGGAGGGTTCATGACGTTCGACAAGGTTCTCGCGCTCGCCGCGGCGCTGTCGGCAGCGGGGCCGGCGATCGGGCAGGAAGCGGTGGAAGCGGTCCAGACGAGCGACGGCCAGGTCCAGCTCCTGCCGGCCGACGCCGACGCCGATGCCGGCGTGCTGCGGCAGCAGGCGATCGAGGGCATCAACGCCTTCTCGCTCGACCTCTATCGCCGGACGCTGCCGGCGGGCGGGAATCACTTCCTTTCGCCGGCCAGCGTCTCGGTCGCGATGGGCCTGGCCTATCGCGGCGCGCGGGGGACGACCGCGGAAGAACTCGACAGGACGATGCATTTCGGCCGGCCGCCGCGGGATTACCTGCGCGCCAACGGCTATGTCCTGGACACCATGGACCTGTCGGGGCCGGGGCGCGAACTGCGCACGGCCAACGCGCTCTGGTTGCAGGAAGGCATGCCGCTCGACCCCGGCTTCGCGGCAGACATCGCCAGCCACGCCCGAGCCGGCATGCAGAGGGTCAACTTCCGCAAGGATCCCGACGCCGCCCGCGTCCTGGTCAACCAATGGGTGGCCGGCAGGACGCGCGACCGGATCACCGGCCTGCTGGAGCCTGCCGACGTGACCAAGTACACGCGCGCGATTCTGGTCAATGCGATCTACTGGAAAGGCGCCTGGAACAGGCCCTTCGACAAGGCGGCGACACGGCCGGAACCCTTCACCCTGCTCGGCGGCGAAAAGCGCGAGGTTCCGCTGATGAACCAGCGGGCCCATTTCCAGGTCGCCGAGCGGCGCGGGACGAAGGCGATCCTGCTGCCGTACGCCGGCCAGGAGATCGAGATGGCGGTGTTCCTGCCGTCTTCACCCAAGGGCCTCCCCCGGTTCGAGGCGAAGCTCACCGCGGCCGAACTATCGCGGTTCCTCCATGATCTCACCATGGCGCGACCGCGCGAGACGATCCTGACCCTCCCCAGGATGCATGTCGAATGGCGCGAGGATCTGAAGGACAGCCTGAAAGCGATGGGCGCGCCGACCGCCTTCTCGGATAACGCCGATTTCCTCGGTATGGCCAGCCCTGATTATCCGGGCGAACTGGAGAACGCGGTCGGCTTCAAGATCGCCCACGTCATCCACAAGACCTATCTGGACGTGGACGAGATCGGCTCCGAGGCCGTGGCGGCGACCGCGGTCGTTTCGGACATCGTCATCAGCAGCCGGGGCCAGGCGCCGCCCCCGCCGCCGCCTTTCGTCTTCCGTGCGGACAAGCCGTTCCTGTTCCTGCTGCGCGACCGGCGGACCGGGCTGATCCTGTTCATGGGGCGCTACGTGGCGCCCTGATGCCGTCTTATTCTGGCCTATTTCCGGCCTATTTCTGGCATTTCGGGCACCACCAGGTGCTCCGTCCGCCCTGGGCGAAGCGTTCCACCGCTCCTCCGCAGGCGCAAGGCTGTCCTTCCCGGCCATAGACTCGCCAGTCCTTCGCGAAATAGCCGAGCTCGCCGTCGGGCTGGACATAATCGCGGATGGTGGAGCCGCCCGCCGCGATCGCTTCGGCCAGCACCGCCTTGATGGCGGGCACCAGCCGCTCCAGCGCGGCCCGGCTTATCCAGCCACCCGGCTTATCGGGCTTGATGCCGGCGCGGTGGAGCGCTTCGCAGACATAGATGTTGCCCAGGCCCGCCACGATCCGCTGGTCGAGCAGCAGCAGCTTGATCGCGGATTCGCGGCCCGCCAGCGCACGGTGCAGACCGGCGGCGTTGAATTCCTCCCCCAGCGGTTCCGGCCCCAGTGCGGCGAATGGCTGGAAGCTGTCGAGCGCCGCCGTGTCGACCAGATCGACCGAGCCGAACCGGCGGGGGTCGTTCAAGGCCAGCACATGGCCGGATGCCGTTTCGAGCAGCAGGTGATCGTGCTTGTCCGGCTGTTCAGGATCGACCCGCCAGCGCCCGCTCATCCCCAGGTGGAAGATCGCCGTGCTGTCCCGGTCGGTGTGGATCAGGCCGTATTTCGCGCGCCGGCCCAGGCCGGTGACGGTCGCGCCGGTCAGCGCCTGGACCAGCCCGGGCGGGAAGGGGCGGCGCAGGTCGGGGCGATTGATGCGTACGCTTGCCAGCCGTTCGCCGGCCAGGATGCGCGAGAGACCCCGGACTGTGGTTTCGACTTCTGGCAACTCTGGCATGGGTGCTTCCTATCCCGAGGTTGGAGCGGTGTCATCACGCGTCTGCGTGCGGTTGGTGCCGTTCTGTCCCGTTCAGGCCCCTTTATGGTTCATCAACCTAGAGCTTTGCCCGGCGCGCAATTGCCCCTAAAGCGCCCTCATGACCGACAGTGTTTCCTTCGGCTACGAAGAGGTTAGCCCCCAGGAAAAGACCGCCCGGGTGGGCGAGGTCTTCTCCAGCGTCGCCCGCAAATACGACATCATGAACGATGCGATGTCGGGCGGGATGCATCGGCTCTGGAAGGACCGTTTCGTGCGCCGGGTGAAGCCGCGGCCGGGTGAGCAGATCCTCGATATGGCGGGCGGGACCGGCGATATCGCCTTTCGTCTGGCGGCGCGCGGGGCCATCGTGACGGTGGCGGACATCAACCAGGACATGCTGGATGTGGGGATCGAACGCGCGATGGATCGCGGGCTCGACAGCCTCGTCTGGTCCCGCCAGAACGCGGAGAAACTGTCGTTCCCGGACCGCTTCTTCGATGCCTATACCATCGCCTTCGGTATCAGGAACGTCACCCATATCGAGAATGCGCTGGCCGAGGCTTTCCGCGTTCTGCGCCATGGCGGGCGCTTCTTCTGCCTTGAGTTTTCGACCACCCAGTGGCCGGGATTCAAGGAAGCCTACGATCTTTATTCGCATCGGCTGGTGCCCCGCATGGGCCAGGCGATCGCGGGGGATGCCGATTCCTACCGCTACCTGATCGAATCCATTCGGCGCTTCCCGACCATGCCGCAATTTGAGGCGATGATCGCGCGGGCCGGGTTCGGGCGGACCCGTGTCGAGCCGATCATCGGCGGGCTGGTGGCGATTCATTCCGGCTGGAAGATCTGAGGACGTGACCGGTCCAGCGATGCATATCCTGCGCCTTCTGAAATGGGGGCGCACTCTCGCCAGGCATGGGGCGCTGCGCGGGATAGAGCGCGATCCCAATACCCCGCCGCAGGTCCGCCGGCTGGCGCGGGTCGCCCGCTTCGGGACATTCCAGCCCGTTGTTCCGGATTATGCCGGTGCGTTCCAGAATATCGGTCCCGCGGCGATCAAGCTGGGCCAGACATTGGCGACAAGACCGGATCTGGTGGGCGACGAGGCCGCACGGAACCTGCTTTTGCTGCAGGACAGCCTGCCGCCGGTCCCGTTCGCGGCAATCCGGCAGGAAATCGAACGCAGCTTCGGGCGTCCGCTGGAAGACCTGTTCCTGTCGATCGATCCGGACCCGGTCGGCGCCGCTTCGATCGCGCAGGTCCATCGCGCTGTCACCAGCGAGGGCCGGGACGTGGCGGTGAAGGTGCTGCGGCCCGGCATAAGGGAGCGTTTTGCCCGCGATATCGCGACCTATGAATGGGCGGCCGCGCATCTCGAGGCGCTGGGTGGAGAGGCGGAGCGGCTGCGGCCCCGCCTCACCATCGCGAACTTCAAGCGCTGGACCAACCGGGAGCTCGACCTGCGGCGGGAAGCGGCCTCGGCCAGCGAGCTGGACGGGGCGATGAAGGGATTCGAGGGATATGCCATTCCTTCGATCGACTGGGATCGCACTAACGGCCGGGTGATGACGATCGAATGGATCGACGGCATCAAGATCAGCGATACGGAAGCGCTGAAGGCCGCGGGGCATGACCTGCCTGTCCTGGCGAGCCGTCTGGTCCTGGCCTTCCTGACCCAGGCAATCAGCGCCGGTTTCTTCCATGCCGACATGCATCAGGGCAATCTGTTCGTGCGCCCCGATGGCACGATCGTGGCCATCGATTTCGGCATCATGGGCCGGATCGACAAGCGCGCGCGGCAATGGCTGGCCGAAATCCTCTATGGCCTCACCACGGGCGATTACCGGCGGGTCGCGGAGATCCATTTCGAGGCGCAATATGTGCCGTCCTACCATTCGGTCGACGAATTCGCGACCGCCTTGCGGGCGGTGGGCGAGCCGATGCGCGGCAAGCCGGTCAGCGAATTGTCCGTCGGCCAGATGCTGGACGGGCTGTTCGCCATCACCCGCGATTTCGACATGCAGACCCAGCCCCATCTGCTGCTGCTGCAGAAGACCATGGTGATGGTGGAGGGCATCGCGACCCAGCTCGATCCCCGAATCAATATGTGGGACGTGTCCGCGCCTTACGTGCGGGCCTGGATTCGCGATGAGTTGGGGCCGGAAGCGGCGCTGGCCGATCGCCTGCGCGAAGACACCAGGACCCTGCTGCGGATTCCGGATCTTATCCGTCGTCTGGAGGAGAGGTTCCCGCCCCGGGGCGGCGCCCCCGATCCCCCGCCCTTGCCCCATGTTCCGCTGATGTGGGAATCGCGCGCGCGCAGGAGCGCGGTCTGGGCAGGCTATCTGCTTTCGGCACTGGCAGGCGCAGGAATTGTCGCGCTGGCCGGCCGTCTGGAATGGCTTTAGGAGCCGGTGCCTGCGGTGGATGGGCCGCAGTCTATTCCCCAACATCCTGCACGCGGTGATGCGGCAGCAGGTTGCGGGCGACCATCAGCAGGACGAAAATCGCCGCTTCGATCAGGATCGGGCGATAGAACCCCAGGAAAGCGCCGTCTGTCGCCGCGCTGACCAGCCTGCCGATGATCGCCAGCCCCATCATGATCGCGGGGACGAGCAGAATATCCCCACTGCGCTTCCAGGCGCCCCACATCATGCAGATCCCGGCGACGCCGAAGAAGGACAGCAGATCGGCGCGCAGCGTTGCGCTGCCAAGAGGATTGGTGGCGGCAAGGCCCAGGGTGGCGGCGGTTTCAACCGGTTGCAGCAGGAAGCCGAGGCCGAACAGGATGAAGAACAATCCGCTGGCAAAGATGAGTGCGGTCAGCACAAGTCGCATGATGAGAACCCCTCCTGGTTGAAGAAAAATACTCGGCCTTTAACCATGTTAAGTAAAGCGGTTGCGTGAATTGCCGCGCCACTGCAAAAACCCGTCATGGCAACGCCACGTATCCTTCTCGTCGTCGGCGGCGGCATCGCCGCTTACAAGACGTGCGAACTGGTCCGCACCATCCGCAGGGACGGGGGCATCGTCACCTGCGTTCTGACCGAAGCGGGCACGCAGTTCGTCACCCCCATGACTCTTGCGGCGCTCAGCGAGAACCCGGTCTACACCACCTTGTGGGATCTCAAGAACGAGGTCGAGATGGGCCATATCCAACTGAGCCGCCAGGCCGATCTGGTGGTGGTATGCCCGGCCACGGCGGACTTGCTGGCCAAGATGGCGAGCGGCATCGCCGACGATCTGGCGACGACGCTGCTGCTTGCCACCGACAAGCCGGTCTTCGCGGTGCCGGCGATGAATGTCCGTATGTGGCAGCATGAGGCGACCGAACGGAATGTCGACCGGCTGCGCCGTGCCGGAGTGGCCGTGATGCAGCCCGATGTCGGCCCCATGGCCTGTGGCGAATTCGGCCCCGGTCGCCTGCCCGAGCCGGACGCGGTCTGGAACGCGATCCGGGAAATGCTGGGGCTGGGCGCGGTTGCCCTGTCTGGCGGGTCCGACAGGATCGAGAGGCTTGAGCCGGAGGAGGACGAACCTCGAAGCGAAGGCAGGCTTGGCCTCGGGAGCCTGCTGGCCTCAATCATTCCGCGCCGCGCGCCCCGCGTCGAGGATGTGGCGGAGGAGTTCGAGCCGATGCCGCCGTGGCCCGAAGGCCCGGAAGAATTGCCGCCCTTGCTCCCGCAGGACGCTGACGCCTCGCTTCCGGAAGATATGCCGTCCGGGCTCTTGCTGGTGAAGAAGGGCGCCGCCAAGGGCGCTCCGCCGACAGATCCGCAAGCAATCAATCATGAAATCGACCCGGATCAGGCTCCGCCCGAGACCCTGGAAGGCGATGCCGTGCCGCCGCTTGAAGATCCGCTGGACGGGCAGCCCGATTTCATCACCGAGCCGGAGCATCGCCCGCTGTTCGGCAAGCATGTGCTGGTTACGGCTGGCCCGACCCACGAGCCGATCGATCCGGTGCGGTACATTGCGAATCGTTCCTCCGGCAAGCAGGGCTTCGCCATTGCCGAAGCCGCCGCGGCGGCTGGCGCGCGCGTCACTTTGGTGTCGGGTCCGGTGATTTTGCCGACCCCGCCGGGGGTTGACAGGGTGGACGTCGAAACCGCCCGTGAAATGGCCGATGTCGTGAAGCGCAGCTTGCCGGCGGACGTGGCGATCATGGTCGCCGCAGTGGCGGACTGGCGGACGATGGAGGTGTCGCAAACCAAGATGAAGAAGCGGCAATCGGCCCCCCCAGCCCTGCGGTTGACCGAGAATCCCGATATTCTCGCCAATGTGGCCACCGCCACCAAGCGGCCGAAGCTGGTCGTGGGATTTGCCGCGGAAACCGACGATGTGATCGAGAACGCCAAATCCAAGCGCAAGCGCAAGGGGGCGGATTGGATCGTCGCCAACGATGTGTCGGGAGACGTGATGGGCGGAACGCACAACCGCGTGCATATCGTTACCGAGCACGATGTCGAGAGCTGGGAAGACCTGCCCAAGGAGGATGTCGCCCGCAAGCTGGTGGAGAAGATTGCAGATGCGCTGGCCTGATCCTGTCCCGGTCAAGGTGTGCCGCCTCCCGCATGGGGAAGGGCTGGCATTGCCCGGCTATGCCACCGAGGGCGCGGCGGGAATGGATGTGCTGGCGGCGGAGGATGTGACTCTGCCTTCGGGCGGGCGCCACGCTGTCGCCACAGGGATCGCCATGGCTATTCCGGAAGGATTCGAGATCCAGGTGCGGCCTCGCTCCGGCCTCGCCTTGAAGCACGGAATCAGCTTGCCCAATACCCCGGGCACCATCGATTCCGATTATCGTGGCGAATTGAAGATCATCATGATCAACCACGGCGCGGAAGAGTTCGCGATTCGCCGGGGGGACCGGATCGCCCAACTCGTTCTCGCGCCGCTGGTGCGGGCGGGCTGGATGGAAGTCGAGAATCTCGACGAAACCGCACGCGGCGTGGGCGGGTTCGGCTCCACCGGCGGGCACGAAAAGCTGTAACCCTGGGCTTGATGCAAAAAAAGCGGAGCCGCTGCCGGCTCCGCCCCATCCATGGAAATCATCGCAGGATCAGTTCACCCGCTTAACCGTGGTCTTTTCCGGAGCGATGCTGATGCGCACCGTCTCCCCGGAATTGCCGGGGAAGTCGGTGAACATCGCCTCGACCAGGTTCGGCACCAGATACTGGAGCCGGTTCGAGGTCGAGAGCGCCTGGGCCTTGCCTTCGAACAGGCGCTTGCCGTCCGCTGCCCGATCGATCTTCAGATCGATTCCGCTGGTATAGACGGTGTAGCTGCGCACGTCGGAACCGCCGAACCACGGATCATGGAAGCCGTATCCCCACGGGCGGGAATAGTAGCCCGGCCAGTAGCCATAGGAACGATAGCCGTACCAGGGCGAGTAGAACGGATCACGGTAGAAGCCGGTGCTCTGCACCTTTTCACGACCGTTATCGACGCCATAGTCGAAGCGCACCAGCAAGCTCGCCTTGTCGGGCGTGGTTTCGGTGTATCCGAGCCGAAGCAGTTGCTGGTCCACCAATTCGGCATATTGGGAAAATTCCAGCCCGCCGGAAAGCGCCGGATCATCGGCGACCACTGCGAAGGTCTGGCCCTGAGGAGCAGGCAACTGGCTTTCAAAACGGGACACATCCGCCTTGAACGGAGTGGTGCAGGCGGCGAGGCTGGCAAGCAGCAGAGGTATCGCTGCCATTGCCATGCGGCGAGCCGGCCTCTTGTATCTTGTAGTCATGGCAATCTCTCCGAGCCAAAATCGAAAGTGGCGTCCCGCCTGGAACACGGCGCAATGCCACCATGGTTGAAGAGTGCAATAAACGAGACCGGCTGAATAGGGCTTGAACGAGATTTGATGAAAAATATTTCTAAATCAATGTTCTATCCGCGAACCAGTCCCAGCGCGCGATAGGCCTCGGCCAGGGTTGGCGAAGCGATCTCCCGCGCCTTCGCGGCGCCCCGCGCAAGAATCGCCCCCAATTCCTCCCGATCTGCCTTCAGTTCCCGGAAGCGGGCGGAAATCGGCCCAAGCGTTTCGGCCAGCAATTCGCCAAGCGCGGGCTTGAAGGAGCCGAAACCCTGTCCGCCGAATTCGGCCAGCACATCTTCCACCCCGCTGCCGGCGACGGCGGCATAGATCGTCACGAGGTTGAGCGCTTCGGGCCTGCCTTCCAGCCCTGCCGTTTCGGAAGGCAGCGGTTCGGGGTCGGTCTTCGCCTTCTTTACCTTCTTCATGATCTCGTCGGCATCGTCGATCAGGTTGATGCGGCTCATGTCCGATGGATCGGACTTGCTCATCTTCGCCGTTCCATCGCGCAGGCTCATGATACGGGCGGCCTCAGGCGGAGTGATCGGATCGGGCAGGGTGAATATGTCCTCTCCGTCACCGAAGTCATTGTTGAATTTCTGCGCGATGTCGCGCGCCAGTTCGAGGTGCTGCTTCTGGTCCTCGCCCACCGGCACGTGGGTCGCCTGGTACAGCAACACATCGGCGGCCTGCAGCACGGGATAGGTGTAGAGCGCGGCGCTGGCGCCTTCGCGGTTCTTGCCGGACTTGTCCTTGAACTGCGTCATCCGGTTCAGCCAGCCGAGCCGGGCGGTGCCGTTGAGCAGCCATTGCAGTTCCGCATGGGCCGGAACCTGCGCCTGGTTGAACAGGATCGACCGATCCGGATCGATGCCGCAGGCGACCAGTGCGCCGGCCATCTCCAGCGTGGCGGCATGCAATTCGGCGGGCACATGCGGCATGGAAATGGCGTGCAGATCGGCCAGGAAGAACAGGCACTGCCCGCCGCCGGCCATATCATCCTGCATCCGCGCCCAGTTGCGGATCGCCCCCAGGTAATTGCCGAGGTGGAGATTGCCAGTGGGCTGGATGCCGGAAACGACTCGCATGGATTGAACCTTCATGATGGGAACGATTTTCTAGGATGTCCGTCACGCCCGGACATGGGCGGAAATGATCAGCGCGCGGGGCGCGATGCCGCACGCCATCGCCAGGTCTCGCCATGGGCGCACCGATGCGGGCGGCTCGGAAAGCTGATACGGAGTGAGGAGCGTTCCATGGCGGCCGCATACCATAAATTGCGCGGCGTGGAAGCCTTACTCCGCCTTGTCGGCCGGCCTGGCATTACGGCGCCGGCGAAGCTGGGCAATCAGATCCTTGTCGAGAGCCCCGATCATCCAGGCCACCGCGAAGAAGGTGACCAGCCCGATCGTCACGAGTGCGCCGAGCGACCAGACACGGTGGATCACATGGCTTCCGTAATAGGGCGTCATCAGCGGCATCACGAGCGCGAGCGCACCGGCCATGGCCCCGGTCGCGACAAGTTGGCGCAGCACCTTGCCGCCCAGCCTGCCTGTCGCGTGATACCAGCCGCGCCAGTGAAGCAGGCTGTAGAGCAGCAGTACATTCAGCGTTGCCGTGAAGGCCGTGGCGCCCGCCAGCCCGACGATGCCGAAGCGCGGCACCACGATGAAATTGATGCCGATATTTACGATCAGCGCAAAGGCGGCGACCCAGACTGGGGTGCGCGTGTCTTCGCGGCTGAAGAAAGCGGGCTGGAACACTTTTACCAGCACATAGGAGGGCAGGCCCGCGACAAGAGCGATCACGATATCGGACATGATCGCACCATCCGCGAGCGTCATCTTGCCGCCGACGAAGAAAGCGGTGACGAAGGCCGGGGCGCAGACCGCCAGCGCCGCCGCGGCGGGCAGAGTCAGCAGCAGGGCCATTTCCACCGCATTGGTCTGCAGCCGGTGCGCTTCGGCGTTATTGTCGGTCTGGATATGGCGGGCGAGCATCGGCAGGATTGCGGTGCCCAGCGCGATGCCGACAATCCCGAGCGGCATCTGGTTCAGCCGGTCGGCATATTTGAGCAGCGTCAGCGATCCCTGCGGCAGCGAGGTGGCGAAGAAAGTGTCGACGAACTGGCTGATCTGGTAGATGCCCGCGCCGAATGTCGCAGGCAGGATCAGCAGGCCCAGCCGCTTCACCTCCGGCGTGAGGCGGGGCATATGGAGATGCAGGCGGATACCGGTTTCGCGGGCCGCCCACCACAGATAGCCGAGCTGGGCGACTCCGGCCAGCGCCACGGAAATGGCGAGCGCCAGCACGACGATCCGGTCAT
Organism: uncultured Caenibius sp.; assembly: GCA_964468045.1. Classification (GTDB taxonomy): domain Bacteria; phylum Pseudomonadota; class Alphaproteobacteria; order Sphingomonadales; family Sphingomonadaceae; genus JAWKXU01. The sequence continues at coordinate 26,097 of CAYXTO010000018.1, forward strand.
TGCCGCTATCGCCGCGCAGGTACCAGCCGGCAATGATGCCGCTGATCAGCACGATATTGAGCAGGACGGGCGCGAAGGCGCCCGGCCCGAAGCGGGAGCGGGCATTGAGCAGGCCCGAGAGCATCGCCACGAGGCTCACGAGCATCAGATAGGGGAAAGTGATCCGGCTGAGCAGCACGGATAGCTCGAACTTGCCCGGAACTTGCTGGAAATCGCTGGCAAGCAGCCAGACGATGCCCGGCATCGCGATCATCGCCAGGGCGCTGAAACCCAGCAGCACCCAGACGAACACCGCCAGCACGTCATCGGCGAAGCGCGCGGCCGCTTCCTCCCCGCCTTCGCCGTGCAACGCCCGGCTGTAGAGCGGGACGAAGGCGACGGAGAACGCGCCTTCCGCAAACAGGCGCCGGAACGTGTTGGGCAGGATGAAGGCGAGCTGGAACGCGTCCGCCGCCATGCCTGCGCCGAGCACGCGCGCCATCAGCATGTCGCGCGCGAACCCGAACACCCGGCTGATCGCGGTCAGGCCGCCGATCGTCCCGACGTTGCGAACGAGGCTCACGAAGCCGCGCTCCGTTCGTGCTGGGCATATCGAAGCATGGCCGCAGTATCTGGCCGCCCTTCGGCAAGCTCAGGGCGAGCAGGCAAATTGCGCACGGCTCGCGCCGCTCTTTTCGTCAGGCGTCGCCACCAGACGGAAGCGCGCCTTCGGTTCCCTGCTGCTCGGCATAGCGCTGCTGCAGCTGCTGCACATACAGGCCGTTGAAGTCGATCGGATCCAGCAACAGCGGTGGGAAACCGGCATCGCGCACCGCATCGGCGATCACCCGGCGGGCGAAGGGGAACAGGATGCGCGGCGCTTCCGCATAAAGAAAGGCATGGGCCTGCTCATCGGGCAGGTTGCGCATGCCGATCAGGCCGCAATAGGCGAGATCGACCACATATACGGTGCCGCTGTCGACCTTGTTGGTCGCCGTGATCTTCAGCTCGACCTCATGCACTTCCTCGTTCACCGCGGTTGCGCCGATATTGAACTGGATGTCGAGATTGGGCTGTTCCTGCCATTGGAAGCAGGCCGGCGCATTGGGATTTTCCACCGAAAGATCTTTCACATACTGCGAGATCAGGCCCGCCGCAGGGCCGTTATCGGCGCCATTGCCGGCGTTTTCGGTGTCGAGATCGGTCAGGATGTCGCCTTCTTCGGCCATAACGGAATGCGCTTTCTTTCAGGTGGGACGGCAGGTCACCGTCGTTGCATCAGCCGCGCGCCTAGCATCCCGCGCCCGGCATCGCAACGCCGTGGAATGCAACCGGGATATGGATGATCTGGGCTGTGCACCGGTTGTTCATTTGTAATCTGTACCTATTTGAGGCAGGTTAGGGAACGCGGTGTGGCATTTTGCCGGCCGAAACTGCAATGGATAATGTCGTGATCGTCGAAATCGTCATTCTGGCTATGATCGCAGCTTTCCTGGGCTTGCGTCTTTATTCCGTTCTCGGCCGCCGCGCCGAGCACGAGGAAGAGCCTGTGCCGACTCGTTTCGAGAAAAGCGGCAATGCTTCCGGCGCGGCCCGTGCGCCCCAGCCGGTGCAGCCATCGCCAGCGCCGCTGCGCCCGCGTGAGCTGGCCGGGGCCAGCCCTGCGACCGAGCGCGGATTGCAGGAAATTTCCGCCGTCGATCGCAGCTTCAACCTTTCCGCCTTTCTCGAGGGCGCCAAGGCCGCCTATGCGATGATTCTCGAGGCGTTCTGGCGCGGAGGCCGCGACGAGTTGAAGGTGCTGTGCTCGCCGGAAGTCTACGCCAGCTTCGCCAGCGCGATCGACGCGCGCGAGCAGGCTGGCGAACAGTTGGACAATCGTCTCGTGCGAATCGAGGAAGCCGTGATCCATGCGGCGGAGCTTGACCGGCGCATGGCTCGGATCGCCGTGCAGTTCACGGCGGATATCGCCGCGGTCACGCGCGACCGAGAGGGCAATGTGATTGCCGGATCGCTCGACGATGCGATCGAAAGCCGCGATATCTGGACCTTCTCGCGCGATGTGGGCGCCGCCGGGCCGGATTGGGTGCTCGAAGAAACCGACGCGGCCTGACGGCAAGAGGGCCTGACGGATGAGGGGCAGGCCATTGGCTTACGGCTCGATACGTTCGTTCATCGCTGTCGCGGCGCTGGTTATGCTGGCCGGCTGCGTCCGCCTGATCCCCCAGACCCAGGCCCCGCCCACCGCTCCCCCTCCTGCGGTCACCACGCCGGACAATGCCCAGCTGGCGGGCGTCAAGCCTGGCCCGAAGTTGTCATCCCTCAAGCTCGGCCAGTCCAGGGCCGGCGCGGCCTTGTCTTCCTTCATCGAAAGCTGCCCGAAACTGCTCGTGCGAAACGACCAGAGCGGCCTGACCCGGACGGAGGATTGGCGACCAGCCTGTGTTGCGGCCACCACCTGGCGCTATGATAACGCGCCTGCCTTCTTCGAAACCTATTTCGAAACGGCCCGGGTCGGCGATGGCAGCGCCTTTGCCACGGGCTATTACGAGCCGGAAATCGAAGGCAGCCGCACCCGGATCCCCGGCTATGACGTTCCGGTCTACAGAATGCCCGACGATCTGGTGCGCGGCTGGCCCGACGACATGCCGGAGAAGGAACGGACCGGCCGGCAGCCGCTCGGCCGCTATGACGATAGCGGCAGGTTCGTGCTCTATTACGATCGTGCCGAGATCGAGAAGGGCGCGCTCGCCGACAAGGGGCTGGAAATCGCCTGGGCGAAGGACCCGATCGAATTCTTCTTCCTGCAGATTCAGGGCTCCGGCAGGCTGCGCGGCCCCGATGGCTCTATCATGCGGATCGGCTACGCGGGCCAGAACGGCCGCGAATATGTCGGGGTCGGCTCGGTCATGCGCGAACGCGGGCTGATCGGCAGCGGACCGGGGCAGTATTCGGGCTCGATGCAAGGGATCATGCACTATCTGCGCGAGCATCCCGACGAAGGCCGCGAGATGATGCAGCTCAACAAGAGCTGGGTATTCTTCCGCGAAGTGCCGGGCGATGGGCCGCTGGGGGCGCTGGGCGTGCCGGTACGACGCGAATCCTCCGTCGCGGCCGATCCCGCCTTTGTGCCCCTCGGCGCGCCGGTCTGGCTGGAGCTGGATCGAACCCAGGCCAACGGCCTGTGGATCGCGCAGGATACCGGCGGGGCGATCAAAGGCGCCAACCGCTTCGATACGTTCTGGGGCGCGGGCGCCGACGCAAGGGAGGTTGCCGGCGGGATGAGCGGGCGCGGACAGGCACTGCTCTTCCTGCCGCGCGGAACCTTGTCGCGCCTGGGCGTGGAATGAAGCCCCCACGGGGGCTCAGCGCCGACGAAGCGGAACTCTGGGCGCGCGTGGCGCGAACGGTGACGCCGCTGACTGGACGAAAGGCTCCTGCCGCCCCACGGCCCGTCGCAGCACCTCCCAAGGCTTCGGACACCAGCCTGTCCAAGGCCTTGGTGAACCCCACGGCAACACCGCTTCGCTCGCAGCCTGAACCTGCGCCGATGCGCAAGCCCGCTCCGCCGCCGCTGGATCGGCAGACCCTTGATTTCTCATGGGAGCGCAAGCTCGGGCGGGCCGCCGTCGCGCCGGATTTCACGCTGGATCTGCATGGCGCATCGCTCGACGCCGCGCATTCGCGGCTGGATCATGGCCTGGCGCAAGCCCGTGCGATGGGCGCGCGGCTGGTGCTGGTGATCACGGGCAAGCCCCGGCCCACTGAGGCTGCGGACCGGGCCGGTTCGCGCGGGGTCATCCGCGCCAAGATTCTCGACTGGCTGGCGGCAGGTCCGCATTCCGGGGCGATTGCCGCAATCCGGCCCGCGCACCGGAAGCATGGCGGCGCGGGCGCGCTCTATATCGTGCTCAGACGTGCACGATAGGCAAACCCTTCGTCATCCCGTCCCGACTGGCTAAACCAGTCACTCAGGATAAACTACCCACTGGCAGCATCTACACAGGGCAGTTTGCCATAATTAGATGTCTATTGGTTAGACAAACGAGCATTCTGGCGCTGCTCCAGCGCACTTGAGAACAAACCTTTATCAAAGCCGTCTTGTGGCACGCTGCACATCGCAACGGCACGTTCAAACGCATCGATGGAATTCGCTTGAGTCTCTGGATTAATGATCGTCTGTGCGAGTTCAATGTCCTTTTTCATAACGCAATCGGCCAAGAGGGCTTCTTGCGTGAACGGCTCTTCACCGCGTTGCATGGCTGCAAGCCGATAGAGAGATTCTGCCAGCCCAGCTCGAAGGACATCAACGACTATCACCATCTGCCCGACCTGCTTGCCACATTCATTAAGTGTTGGTTCTAGAGTCTTCAGAGCAGCTGCTTCAGCTCGCGATGCTGGTTGTGCCGCTATCATCGAGTGCGTGCCTATTGTATCGTTCGACACAACGCAGGCAGCCAACTTGTGAAGCGAACCGAGTTGTCTTTGGGAAGGCCAGTCCGGTTCGGCAACGTCCACAGAAGGAACGATGCCGGGTGCGGGCGAAAGTAAAACGCTTCTTATAAAGAGCTTCAGAAATCGCACCTCGCAAATGAAAAAGCGTAAGCCTGATGGTTACCGGGTCTGTGCAGCTATTTTTTATCTGCAAGATCGTATCTGCCTCTTCGCGTTCTCGATCAGAATAAGGAAAAGTTCTGAGAAACTTCTTTGCAGCAGTAAAGTCAGTCGCGACTACACAGTCAGCATAATCCCGAAGCACTTGCATGGCTTGGCGTTCGGCTGGAACAGCAGATAAGGCGGGTGACGCCACAAAGCAGGCTGCAACCGCAAAAGCCATGGCCCATATATTCGCTTCCAATTGCGCGCCTCCCATCCTTGTTCGAACCAACCGCTAACGTGGATAAAATGTCGTGGGGAATTCAATGTGGTCAACTGTCTAGCGCAATGCGGACCTATGCGCGATACAATCCGCTCAGGTCATCCTGAGCATCCTAAACGCTCGCGGTCGCTCCGAAGCGGCCCATCCGCTTTCCACCCCTTTCCAGACATTCTTGAAGAGCGCCCAAAGAAAACGGGCGGAAGCCTCTCGACTCCCGCCCGTCCTTTTGTCCGGTAATCCAGCGTGTCAGGCCGCTTCGGCCACATCCTCCGCCGGGGCATTGCGGATGATGTAGTCGAAGGCGGAAAGCGCCGCCTTGGAGCCTTCGCCCATGGCGATCACGATCTGCTTGTAAGGCACCGTGGTCACGTCGCCCGCCGCGAAGATGCCGGGCAGGGAAGTGGCGGCCTTCTCGTCGATCACGATCTCGCCGCGCGCCGAAAGCTCCACGCCCGAATCCTTGAGCCATTCGGCATTGGGAACGAGGCCGATCTGTACGAACACCCCCTCGAGATCGACCGTATGCTCAGAGCCGCTTTCGCGGTCCTTGTAGGTCAGCCCGTTCACCTTCTCGCCATTGCCATGGATTGCGATGGTCTGGGAGGAGGTCAGGATTTGGACATTGTCCATGCTCCGCAGCTTGTCCTGCAGCACCTGATCGGCGCGCAGCTGGTGATCGAATTCGATCAGCGTCACATGAGCGACGATATTGGCAAGGTCGATCGCTGCTTCCACGCCCGAATTGCCGCCGCCGATCACGGCCACGCGCTTGCCCTTGAACAGCGGGCCATCGCAATGCGGGCAATAGGCCACGCCCTTGTTCTTGTATTCCGCTTCGCCCGGCACGCCGAGATTGCGCCAGCGTGCGCCGGTGGACAGGATCACCGCCCGCGCCTTCAGCGATGCGCCGTTGGCCAGCACCACTTCGTGCAGGCCGCCTTTTCTGCTCGCCGGAATGAGCTTCTCGGCGCGCTGCAGGTTCATCACGTCGATATCGTATTCCCCGACATGCTGTTCCAGCTGCGCCGCCAGCCTGGGGCCTTCGGTATGGGGCACGGAAATGAAGTTCTCGATGCCCATGGTGTCGAGCACCTGGCCGCCGAAGCGCTCCGCCGCAATTCCCGTGTTGAAACCCTTGCGCGCGGTGTAGATCGCCGCAGCCGCGCCGGCAGGGCCGCCCCCGACGACAAGCACGTCGAACGGCTTCTTGCCCTTGATCTTCTCGGCGGCCTTGGCGGCCGCGCCGGTATCGACCTTGGCGAGGATTTCCTCCACGCTCATGCGGCCATTGGCGAAAGGCTCCCCGTTCAGATAGACTGCGGGCACCGCCATCACCTTGCGCTCATCGACTTCGGCCTTGAACAGCGCACCGTCGATGGAAGTGGCCGTGATATTGGGATTGAGGATCGCCATCAGGCTGGTTGCCTGCACCACATCCGGGCAATTCTGGCAGGCCAGCGAGAAATAGACCTCGAAATGCAGCGGGCCTTCCAACGCCTTGATCTGCGCGATCACCTCGTCCGGGACCTTGGGCGGGTGGCCGCCCGCCCAGAGCAGGGCAAGCACCAGCGAGGTGAATTCATGGCCCATCGGCAATCCGGCGAAGCTGGTCGCGACCGAGGGATTGCTGGCGCGGCGGATAAGGAAGGAAGGCTTGCGGGCATCTTCGCCATCGAAACGGGCGCTCACCTTGTCGGATAGCGCCGCGATCTCGCCCAGAAAATCGCGCATCTCGCCCGACTTTGCATCGTCGCCGAGCGAGGCGACGAGCTGGATCGGCTCGCGCAGATTGCCGAGATAGGTTTGGAGCTGCTGCTTCAGATTGGCGTCAAGCATCATCGATTCCTGTAATTGCCATGAAAACGGCCCGGGGCGGTGGGGGACCGCCCCGGGCCGAGATCGGCCCATGCGGGCAGTTCAGTTCAGATCTTGCCGACGAGGTCGAGCGAGGGAGCCAGCGTTTCGGCGCCTTCTTCCCACTTGGCCGGGCAGACCTGGCCGGGGTGCGCGCGGACATATTGCGCGGCCTTGATCTTGCGGACGAGTTCGGCGGCGTTGCGGCCCACGCCTTCGCAAGTGATCTCGGTGATCTGGATCACGCCATCGGGATCGATCACGAAGGTCGCGCGGTCGGCAAGGCCCTGGCCTTCGCGCAGCACGCCGAAATTGCTGGAGATCACGTGGCTCTGGTCGCCCAGCATGTGGAACCGGATCTTGCCGATGGCCGGCGAGGTGTCGTGCCAGGCCTTGTGGCTGAAATGCGTGTCGGTCGACACGGCATAGACTTCGACGCCCAGCGACTGGAGCTCGGCATACTGGTCGGCCAGATCCTCCAGCTCCGTCGGACAGACGAAGGTGAAGTCCGCCGGATAGAAGAAGAACACGGCCCAGTTGCCGCGCACGTCGCCGTCGGTAACTTCCACGAACTTGCCGTCCTTGAAGGACTGGGCGACGAAGGGCTGCAGTTCTTTACCGATAATGGACATGTATGCTCCTGTTGGTTGGGGGAATTTCATTTCGCAAGTGCGAGAGAATTCGCAGGTGCGAGATAGGGGGAAACGGCTGGGAGGTGAAACGGATAAAACCGATTTTGGAGATTGAATAAATCAATCAGGCATGTTTGATCGAAATCAACGATTAACCTGTCCTAATATGATTGGCTAAATTCTCAGCCGCACTGTGCGCGATGCAGCAGCTTGTGATCGGCCAGCACCAGCGCCATCATCGCTTCCACCACCGGCGCGCCGCGTATTCCCACGCACGGATCGTGCCGGCCCTTGGTCGCGATGGTCGAGGCGACTCCTTCCCGTGTCACCGTTTCGACCGGGATCAGGATGGAACTGGTGGGCTTGAAGGCGATCCGCATCGCGATCGGCTGGCCGGTGGAGATACCGCCCGCAATCCCGCCTGCATGGTTGTCGAGGAATTCGGGCAGGCCGTTCTTGCCCATTCCTTCCTTGGCAGGCCGCATGCGATCCGCGTTTTCCTCGCCGCGCAATCGGGCCGCGGCGAAGCCGTCGCCGATCTCCACGCCTTTCACGGCGTTGATGCCCATCATGGCAGCGGCGAGATCGGCATCGAGCTTGCCATAGAGCGGGGCGCCCCAGCCTGCGGGCACCCCTTCCGCCACGCATTCCACCACCGCGCCCAGCGATGAACCGGCCTTGCGCGCCTCGTCCAGCAGGCCTTCCCAGCGCTTCGCCGCCCAGGCGTCCGGGCAGAAGAACGGGTTTCTGCCGATCTCTTCCACATCGAAAGCGGTCCGGTCGATCTCGTCTCCGCCGATCTCGCTGATCCAGGCGGTGATCTTCACTTCCGGGACCACTAGCCGGGCCACCGCTCCCGCCGCGACCCGTGCAGCCGTCTCGCGCGCGCTGCTGCGCCCGCCGCCGCGATAATCGCGAAAGCCGTATTTCGCGTCATAGGCATAATCGGCGTGACCGGGGCGATAGGCCTTGGCGACGTCCGAATAGTCCTTGGAGCGCTGATCGACATTCTCGATCATCAGGCTGATCGGCGTGCCGGTGGTCTTGCCTTCGAACGTGCCGGACAGGATCTTCACCTGGTCCGGCTCGCGCCGCTGGGTGGTGAAGCGCGACTGGCCGGGCCGGCGGGCATCGAGGAAAGGCTGGATCTGCCGCTCGCTCAATTCCAGGCCGGGCGGGCACCCGTCCACCACCGCGCCCAGGGCAGGCCCATGGCTTTCTCCCCAGGTCGTGAAACGCAGCACGCGGCCGAAAGTGTTGACGCTCATGCCGGTGGCTATTGTCGCATTGCGACAAATCTGTCCATGCCGCTCCGTCCATATGGGAAAGTTATTCTAGCCAAATCGCGCGCCATCGGGCAGGAACAAAACATGATTGCCAAGCTGAAAGGGCTGCTCGACGAGACCGGGGCCGATTGGGCGGTGATCGACGTTTCCGGCGTCGGTTACCTCGTCCATTGTTCTGCGCGCACGCTTTTCGCGCTGGGCGAGGTGGGGGAAGCGGTGACGGTGTTCACCGACCTGCAGGTCAGCGAGAACGACATGCGCCTGCTCGGCTTCGCCACTTCGGCGGAGCGTGATTGGTTCCGTCTGCTCACGCAGGTGCAGGGCGTGGGAAGCAAGGTTGCGCTGGCGATCCTTTCGGCGCTCTCCGCGCAGGAATTGCAGACGGCTTGTGCCCAGGGCGACGCCGCGATGGTGGCGCGGGCCAACGGGGTCGGCCCCAAGCTGGCCAGCCGGATCGTCAATGAACTGAAGGACAAGGCCGGCGGCTTGCCCGGTGTGCCGGGGGCAGGGGGAGCGACCGTGGTTCACCAGGCCGGTTCCGCCAGCGCCGATGCGGTCTCCGCGCTGGAGAATCTCGGCTTCAAGCCGGGTGTCGCCGCCGCCGCTGTCGCCCATGCCCAGGCCGAACTGGGCGAGGAGGCCGAACTGAATGACCTCGTCCGCGTGGCGCTGAAAAGGGCGGCGGGGTGACCGACAACCCCACGCTCTCCGCCCGACGGCAACCGGAAGATCAGGATGCGGCGCTGCGACCCCAATCCCTCACGGAATTCGTGGGACAGAAGGCCGCGCGGGAGAATCTGCGCGTGTTCATCAAGAGCGCTCGCTCGCGCGGGGAGGCGATGGACCATGTGCTGTTCTTCGGCCCGCCCGGCCTCGGCAAGACCACGCTGGCGCAGATCGTGGCGAAGGAGCTGGGCGTCGGTTTTCGTGCCACCTCCGGCCCGGTGATCGCCAAGGCGGGCGATCTGGCCGCGCTGCTCACCAATCTCGAACCGCACGACGTGCTGTTCATCGACGAGATCCATCGCCTCAATCCGGTGGTCGAGGAAGTGCTCTATCCCGCGATGGAGGATCGGGCGCTCGACCTGATCATCGGGGAAGGCCCCTCGGCGCGGTCGGTGCGAATCGACCTGCCGCCCTTCACCCTGGTCGGGGCGACCACGCGGCAGGGGCTGCTGACCACGCCGCTGCGCGACCGCTTCGGCATCCCCGTGCGGCTCAATTTCTACACAGTGGAAGAACTGGAAAGCGTGGTCGCGCGCGGGGCGCGGCTATTGGGCATGGCCATGGACCCGGCCGGCGGGCGCGAGATAGCGCGCAGGGCGCGAGGCACGCCGCGCGTGGCCGGGCGGCTGCTGCGGCGGGTGCGGGATTTCGCGCATGTGGCCGGAGTGGATGTGGTTAACGCGCGGATCGCGGATGAGGCGCTGACGCGGCTGGAAGTCGATTCGCTCGGTCTCGATGCGATGGACCGGCGCTATCTCGGCATGATCGCCGATATCTACAAGGGCGGCCCGGTGGGCGTGGAAACGCTGGCGGCGGGCCTCGCGGAGCCGCGCGACACCATAGAGGAAGTGGTGGAACCCTACCTCATCCAGCTCGGATTGCTGGCCCGCACCGCGCGCGGGCGCTGCCTGAACGACCGCGGCTGGAATCACCTCGGCCTGAGTCCCCCGGCCGGCCCGCAGGGCGGATTGTTCGACGCCGAGGGCTGATTTCATTCGGAATCATTTCGCGTTCGGTTCCATATCGGGACAGCTTGATCAGAGCAGAGGTTTTCTCTCTCAAAAAATGGCAATCGCCCATCTGAAATACGGTTAACGCGATTGCCGTGCGCTCGGCACTCTGCGTTCTTGGCGGTGGGGGAAGTGCCAGGTCCGAGACAGCGGGCGGTACTTTCCGAACAGGAAAGAGAGTTGCCCATGTCGGTTCGTATGGCCTTAGCGAAATTGTCCGCGATTGCAGCGGGCGGAGCGCTCGTCGGTGGCGCGGTGCATGTCGCCGAGCCGCAATCGGCCGATCAGCTGCAGTTCAAGTCGGTCAAGTCGGTGAAGCAGGACAAGCGCGTCAAGCTTGTCAAGCAGCAGCCGAAGCCGCGCCAGGTGAAGCGTATCCGTCGCGTCATCGAAAAACCGGAATGCTGCGAAGAGCAGTATGAAATGGCGATGGTGCCGGTGCCTTACCTGCCGCCCTTGCCGCCCCAGCCCGTGAGTGGCGGTGGCGGCGGTGGCCCGGTCGTGATCGGCGGGGGGCCGATCGGCGGCTGGGGCTTCGGCGGCGGTTTCTTCGGTGGCTTCTTTGGCGGCGGCTCCGGCGGCGGCGGCAATATCGTGATCACCTCCACCTCGTCGGGCGGGTCGTCTTCCAGCTCGACTGGCGGGTTCACCTCGACCGGCGGTTCCACGTCCACTTCCACCGGCGGGTTCACGTCCACTGGCGGCTCGACCTCCACGTCCACCGGCGGGCTGACTACCACGACTTCGACCGGTGGGTTCACTTCGACCACCACCGGCGGGTCCAGCTCGACCTCGAGCACCACCGGCGGCGTCACGACTTCCACCGGCGGTGTGACCACCTCGACCGGAGGCGTAACCACCTCCACCGGCGCAGTGACAAGCTCCACCGGCGGGATCACCAGCACGAGCACGACCACCACTGGCGGGATAACCAGCACCAGTTCGAGCAGTTCCTCGTCGAGCTCCAGCAGCTCGTCCTCCAGCTCGAGCAGTTCTTCCAGCTCCAGTTCCGGCGGCGGAAGCAGCGGGGGTGCCAGCGGCGGCCATCACTGCAACAAGAAGCATTGCGGCGGCTCGTCGGGCGGTTCGAGCGGTGGATCTTCCAGTTCGGGCGGTTCCTCAAGCTCTGGCGGGTCTTCGAGCTCGGGCGGCTCGTCCAGCTCCGGCGGCTCCAGTTCCAGCAGCTCATCGTCGAGCAGCAGTTCGTCCAGTTCCGGCGGTTCTTCGAGTTCCGGAGGCTCCTCCAGCTCGGGTGGTTCATCCAGTTCCGGCGGCTCCAGCTCCAGCAGCGGATCGTCCGGCTCGAGCAGCTCGTCCGGTTCCAGCGGCGGCTCGTCGAGCACCAGCACCTCCGGCAACATGACGACCAGCACGTCTTCGTCGAGCAGCGGCTCGAGCTCCACCAGCTCGTCAAGCACCAGCAGTTCGACGTCGTCTTCCAGCTCGACCAGTGGCACCACCACCAACAGCAGCACCAGCGGCACTCCGGTTCCGGCGCCGCCGATGGTGATCCTGTTCGGCATGGCGGCCGCGGCCGTGTTCGGCCGGCGCAAGCTGGCGCTCAAGAAGGCGGCCTGAACCGCCGAGGGATTTTCCGTAGACTACCCATAATGAGAAAGGCGGCCTCCCCATGGCCGCCTTTTTCTTTTGTGCGCACTGCTTTGGGAGCGGAAAGAGTCGGACAAAGTGATCAGCAGGCTACGCTGCGCCTTTCAAAGGTTCCGAACGATAATAGTAACCGTCTGCTTGGCGAAGAGTCCGGGTAGTTCCGTCTTAGTCCGGACTTTGACACCTTTAATTACAATATTTTTCACTGTAAGCTTTCTCATATTGGCATTACGATCTATGATCTCAATGGTGCTCCCTATAGGCGGTAAAACAGGGAATTCACATTCACCATCGAACCATAGTCGTCTCCATCTATTCGAATATGTGCTAATATCAATTTTACTTCTCCAGCACGTCCCTTCTAGCCTACCCCCTTTTCAAATAGGTGGGATCAACATATCATTTGCTTTAAGCCGTCTGCAGATTTGAAAAGCATACACCCTTCTAGGGAACGATGTGTAAGATTTTTTTTGGCTCAGCGCGATTTTAGAGATTGGGCCAAGGAAAACTCCGCCCCTCCCGGCAAGGAGAAGCGGGGCTCCATTGCAGTATGATATGGTGGCTGGCGCTTACGCGGCCAGCTTGCGCAGCACGTAGTGCAGGATGCCGCCGTTGAGGTAATATTCCAGTTCATTGGCGGTATCGATCCGGCACAGCGTCTGGAAGACGAAGGTCGAGCCATCCTTGCGGGTGACTTCCACCTCCACCGTCTGGCGCGGCTGGATCGTGGCGATGCCGCGAATGGTGAAGCTGTCGTCGCCGGTAAGGCCCAGCGTCTCGCGGGTTTCGCCATTGACGAACTGCAACGGCAGCACGCCCATGCCGACCAGGTTCGAACGGTGGATGCGCTCGAAGCTTTCGACGATCACGGCGCGCACGCCCAGCAGGTTGGTGCCCTTGGCGGCCCAGTCCCGGCTGGAGCCGGTGCCGTATTCCTTGCCGGCGATGACCACCATCGGCGTGCCGTCGGCCTTGTGCTTCATCGCCACGTCGTAGATCGCGCCCACATCCTCGCCATAGCGGCTCATCCCGCCTTCGATGCCGGGCACCATTTCGTTGCGGATGCGGATATTGGCGAAGGTGCCGCGCATCATCACTTCGTGGTGGCCGCGCCGCGCGCCGTAGCTGTTGAAGTCCGACTTCGCGACCTGATGCTCCATCAGCCACTGGCCGGCCGGGCTGTCCGCCTTGATCGAACCGGCGGGCGAGATGTGGTCGGTGGTGATCGAATCGCCCAGGATCGCCAGCGGCTTGGCATCCACGATGTCGCCCACCGGGGCCGGGGTCATGGTCATGCCTTCGAAATAGGGCGGATTGGCGACATAGGTCGAACCGGCGCGCCACTGGTAGGTTTCCGAACCGGTCACGTCGATCGCCTGCCAGTGCGCATCGCCCTTGTAGACGTCGGCATAGCGCGCCCGGAACATGTCGCGGTCGACGCATCCGGCGATGGTGGTGGCGACTTCGTCATTGGTGGGCCAGATGTCCTTCAGGAAGACGTCCCGGCCATCCTTGTCCTGCCCGATCGGGGTGGTGGTGAAATCCTCCGTCACCGTGCCCTTGAGCGCATAGGCGACCACCAGCGGCGGGCTCGCCAGGAAGTTGGCGCGCACGTCGGGCGATACGCGGCCTTCAAAGTTGCGGTTGCCGGACAGCACCGAGGCGGCGACGATGTCGTTGCCGTTGATCGCCTTGCTGATCGGTTCGGCCAGCGGGCCGGAATTGCCGATGCAGGTGGTGCAGCCGTAGCCAACCAGGTTGAAGCCGATCGCGTCCAGATGAGCCTGCAGGCCCGCCTTGGTCAGATAATCGGTCACGACCTGAGAACCGGGGGCAAGCGAGGTCTTGACCCAGGGCTTGGGTTTCAGACCCTTCTCGTTCGCCTTCTTGGCGACCAGCCCGGCCGCAACCAGCACGCCGGGGTTGGAGGTGTTGGTGCAACTGGTGATCGCCGCGATCACCACGTCGCCATCGCCGATGTCGTGATCCTTGCCGTCCACCGGCACGCGCTTGAAGCTGTCGTGCTTATAGACCTTGGCGAGGTCGCCGTTGAACACATCGTCGACATTCTCGAGGACGACCTTATCCTGCGGGCGCTTCGGCCCGGCGAGCGAAGGCCTGACGGTGCTCATATCAAGTTCGAGCACGCTGGTGAAGATCGGGTCCGCGCCATGCGGATCGAGCCAGAAGCCCTGCTGCCTGGCATAGGCCTCGACGAGGGCGATCTGGTCTTCGTCGCGGCCGGTGAGGCGCAGATAGTCCAGCGTCTTCTCGTCGATGCCGAAGAAGCCGCAGGTCGCGCCATATTCTGGCGCCATGTTGGCCAGCGTCGCGCGATCGGCCAGCGTGAGGGCGGCGAGGCCCGGACCGAAATATTCGACGAAGCGGCCGACCACGCCATGCGCGCGCAGCATCTGGGTGCAGGTGAGCACGAGATCGGTGGCGGTGACGCCTTCCGGCAGCCTGCCGGTGAGCTTGAAGCCGACCACTTCAGGGATGAGCATGGAAACCGGCTGGCCCAGCATGGCCGCTTCGGCCTCGATGCCGCCCACGCCCCAGCCCAGCACGCCCAGGCCGTTGATCATGGTGGTGTGGCTGTCGGTGCCGACGCAGGTGTCCGGATATGCGACCTCGACGCCGTTCTGGTCGGTGCTGGTCCACACCGTCTGCGCGATATGCTCGAGATTCACCTGGTGGCAGATGCCGGTGCCCGGAGGAACGGCCTTGAAGTTCGCCAGCGACTTGGAGCCCCATTTGAGGAAGTCGTAGCGTTCGCCATTGCGGTAATATTCGATCTCCACGTTCTGCTCGAAGGCCTTGGGATGGCCGAACTCGTCCACCATCACGGAGTGGTCGATGACGAGGTGCACCGGCACCAGCGGGTTGATCTTGCTGGTGTCGCCGCCGAGCTTGGCGATCGCATCGCGCATCGCGGCCAGATCGACCACGCAAGGGACGCCGGTGAAATCCTGCAGCAGCACGCGGGCCGGGCGATACTGGATCTCGCGGCTGGAGCTGGGATCCTTCTGCCAGTCGACAATCGCCTGGACATCCTCGGTGGAAACGGTGAAGCCGCCGTCTTCGAAGCGGAGCAGGTTTTCGAGCAGGACTTTCATCGAGAAGGGCAGGCGGGAGATATCGCCGAACTTTTCGGCCGCCTTCGCGAGTGAGTAGTAAGCGACCTCGCGATTGCCAACCTTGAGCGAACTGCGGGTGCCAAGCGTGTCCTTGCCGACCTGAGTCATATGTGTCGTCACCTTACCTAGAATTGCCCGGGGACTCGCACCGGACCCTGCAGGGTGCGCGGGGGAGCCAATTGTCGCGAGGCGCTTGCGCGTTCTGCCCGCGAAAATCAAGGGGTCTGGCCCTGAAAACAGCCTTTGGAGGCGCTCGACGTTTTTTCGGCTTCATGGCTGTCGCGTGGTGCGGGGCCGGTAGGCCTCGGGTACGGGGAGGCCGGTTTCAGATCGTGGTCGGTTCCGTCCGACGCGGTGCGGCGATCCAGCATCCGGCGATGATCAGCAGCGTGCCTGACAGCGTGGCCTGATCGATCCGCTCCGCAAAGAACAGCCAGCCGAACAGCGCGGCCCAGAGAAAGCCGGTATATTCGACAGGCACCAAGGCCTGCGTTTCCGCACGGGCATAGGCCCAGCTCAGCAGCAGGAGCGACACGGTCGCGAGGATTGCGGAACCGGCGACCGGCGCCAGGATGCTCCAGTCGGGCAGGCTCGCGAACCAGGGCGCGGGCAGCAGCAGGATCGCGGCGACCACCATCTGTTGCGCCAGCGCGATTTCGGCCGGCGGAGCAAGCTGCGCGATCCGGCGCTGCAGCACGAGGTTCCAGGCATAGAGGCAGGCGGATGCGAGCACTGCCGCAACGCCCTCGACTTCCTCCGGGCCGAGCGCGCCCCGGTCGAACCGGGCAAGACCTATCAGCAGGACCCCGGCGAAACCCAGTATCGACGCGATCACCGCCCGTTGTCCGATCCGTTCGCCGAGCAGGATCGCCGCGAGATAGAGCGCGATCAGCGGGGCGATGAAGGACAGCGCAATCGCCTCCGCGATCGGCAGGCGGATCAGGCCATGAAAGAACAGCAGCGCCATGCCGCAGTTCACCGTGCCGCGCAGGGCATGCATCCGCAGGTTCGGCAGTGACGGGATGCGCCCGCCGCGCAGCTTCCATATCGGGAATACCAGCGCCGTTCCCATTATGGAGCGGAACAGCAAGGCGCTGTAGGCGCCGATCAGGATCGACGCGCCCTTCATTAGCGCATCCATCAGCGAGAACAGGGCAACCGCCAGCGCCGCGGCAAGAAAGGGAAGCAGGCGGTGTTCCATTTCCTGCGCATAAGCGGCCTGCGACGCCACGTCATCTCTTGCTTCCATTCATCCTGCCGTCATAGGCAATAAGGGAATGGTCAACGCGTGATCCGGTAAAGCCGCGTTGGGCTGTTCTCTTCCGGATCCTGCATGATGTGGTGTGGGCAAACAGGGCTTGGCTTTATGACGAATTTCCTCCGCCAGCGGTTGAAAATGACGATTCCGGCAATGATCGGGTCTCTGGCGGCGTTCGTCTCGCCGCTGCAGGCGCAAGGCGTGTCCCCGGCTCCCGCCATCACCCCGCAGCCGGTGCTGCCCGCTCCCGCGCCGCAAGCTCCGCCCATCACCGTCCCCGTGATCCAGCCCCTGCCCGGGACGGAGACTCCCGAACCGATCCCGGTGCGGGAATGGGAGGTGAAGGATGCCAGGGCGCTGCTGCAGGCGATCGAGGGTATAGGCGCCGAAGGCCTTGCCCCTGCGGACTATCTGCCGGACGACCTGCGCAAGGCGATCGAGCGCGGAAAGGGCCCGGAGCTGGACCAGGCCGCCAGCCGCAGCTTCACCTGGCTGGCGGAAGATCTGCGTGATGGCCGCACTCCGATGGATGCGCGCAAGCAATGGTTCGTGGTCGATCCGGATGTGGAATTGATGCCCACCGCCACCCTGCTGGAACGGGCCCTGGCCATTCATGATGTGCCGGGCGTGCTGGCTTCCCTGGCGCCGACCCATCCCGATTATGCCGTGCTCAAGCGGATGCTTGCCGAAACGCCGACGACCGACAGGGCCAAGCGGACCAAGATTCGCGCCAATATGGATCGCTGGCGCTGGCTTGCGCGCGATCTGGGTGGGACTTACCTGCTGACCAATGTTCCGGAGTTCCAGCTGCGGCTGACCGTGAATCACAATGTGATCCGGTCCTATCGCACGGTCGTCGGCAAGCCCGGTTCCACCGCGACGCCACAACTGGCCGAGATAGTGGAAGGGGTGATCTTCAACCCTACCTGGACCGTGCCGCAAAGCATCGTGAAGGGCGAAGGACTGGGCGCGCGGCTGCTGGCCAGTCCGGCCCGCGCCAGGGCGCAGGGCTACAAGGTCACCAGGGGCTCGGACGGTTTCGTTACCGTGGTGCAGCAGCCGGGGCCGAACAATGCGTTGGGGCTGATCAAGCTCGACATGCCCAATCCGCATGCGATCTTCCTGCACGACACGCCGGGCAAGGATGCATTCAATCTCGATATCCGCGCGCTCAGCCATGGCTGCGTGCGCACGGAGCGGGCGCTGGAGATGGGCATGACCATGGCCATTCTAGGCGAAGGCGCGACCAAGGAGGAGGCGATCGCCATCGTCAATTCGGGTGAATATACCAGGGTTCCGCTGAAGAAGACCTTCCCGGTCTACATCACCTATTTCACCATGGCGCAGGATATCGACGGAAAGATGCGCTCATTCGGCGATATCTATGGCCGTGACGCCCCGGTTCTGGCCAGTTTCGATGCGCCGCGCCAGCTGAAGACCGGAGCGCGCACGACCGGGGAGGCAGTGGTTCCGATCGAAGCCCCCGGAGCGTGATGCCGAGGGGCGATGGGCGCCCGGGTCGGGCGATCGGTCAGTAGATCCAGAGACGGTCCGCGAAGAGCAGGCGGCCGCCTGACAGATTCCACAAGGCTTCGCGGAAGTCTTCCGGGCCCATTGCAAAGCAGCCGTCACTGCGTCCGAGCTTGCCCCATTTTTCCAGCATTGTCGGCTCCGCATACCAGGCCGAATGCATCACGATCGCGCGTTGCAGGCAGTTCGAATTGTCGGGGTCCAGACCGCCAAGCCGGATCGAGGTGCCATATTTCCCGGTGTACCATTCCCAGGTGATATAGGCCCCGCGGCTGGTGCAATTCGAGTTGGGCTGGTTCGAAAAGAAGTTCAGAAAGCCGTCGTGGTCCGGATCCGAACCTTTGCCGTGGCTCACCAGGAAAGAACGGACCGTGCCATTCTCGAGATTGGCGAAATGGAATCGCGGCAGGGAAGACGGCAGTCCGAAATCGGCGATCCCCGCAACATCCTTGCGCCATAACACGTTGCCGGCCCGCTCCACTTCGCGTTTGGCGATTTCGAGAATCTTTCGGTCACGCTCCCCCGCCGACATGGGCTGGGCGAAGACACGGGTCGGCAAGGCCAGCGCCGTGCCCGCAATGGCGGCGGTTTGGCAGAATTGCCTGCGGTTCAATCCCGTTCCCATACCCATCCTCATAATATGGACATTCTGTCAGTAAAGTGAAGGATGGCCCGACATATGTCCCGTGCATCGGCTTTTGCGATTGAATGCGATTTTACTGCGAAAAAGCCTTCCGATGCGTATATATCCCTCCGCGATGCGACCGATATTTGATCTCTGCGCCAAGGGTTTCGTTGCCTTCGCCCCGCTCATCCTGCTCGGAGGATGCGCCCAGAACAAGCTGTCGGGTGAATCGGCCCCGGCTGCATCCGCACCGTTGGCGCAGGAGGCATCGGTACCGTCCATCCCTCAACCGACCATCGTACTGGATCGGGCGGCCGCCCAGCGCCTGCTCGGAGCCAGGGGGGTGACTCTCCAATGGATCGGTTGGGACCAGAGAGGAAGCCTCCACGCCCGTGAGCAGAACGGGACGATTTTTCTCACCGGTTCGCAGTCGGACCAGCACGGCCCGGGCCAGCTTTATCTGGATGGCTGGGTCGAGGAAGTAGGCGCGGATTACTTCATTTTCCGGGGCACCATTCGCATCACTGATACTCCGGATGGAGGGCGCAAATGCGAACGTCAGAAGCTGTGGCATTTTGCCGTGACCCAGAATCGGCCCTATTGGCGTCTTCGTGAATTCGAATGGTGCGATTATCTGACGGACTACGTGGACATCTATTTCTGAGCGCCGAGGCGGATCAGGCATTCGCCTTCCAGCCGCATGAGCCAGCAGTCATTCGGCAGCCTCGGCCGTGGCTTGCGCCGCCTCCATTTCCGCTGCCTTCTGCTCCACCAGCCTTACGATATGGTCCAGCATATCCGCGCTTTCGACATGATGGTCCGTCACGCCCGACAGATACACCATGTGCCTGCCATTGCCGCCGCCGGTGATCCCGATATCGGTTTCGCGCGCTTCGCCCGGCCCATTCACGACACAGCCGAGGACGGAAAGCGACAAGGGCGTCTTGATATGCTGCAGCCTGTCTTCCAGCGCGGTGACGACACGGATGACATCGAAGCCCTGCCGTGCGCAGCTCGGGCAGGAGACTACCCTTACGCCACGGGTGCGCAGGCCCAGGCCCTTGAGAATCTCGAAGCCCACGCGCACTTCCTCTTCCGGCTCGGCCGAAAGCGAGACGCGGATGGTGTCGCCAATTCCCGCCCATAGAAGATTGCCGATCCCGATCGCGGATTTGACCGTCCCGCCGATCAGGCCGCCGGCCTCCGTGATGCCGAGATGGAGCGGGCAGTCGACCGCATCGGCAAGTCCCTGATAGGCGGCAACGGCGAGGAACACGTCGCTCGCCTTCACCGCCACTTTGTATTCATGGAAATCGTGATCCTGCAGCAGCTTGATATGATCGAGCGCGCTTTCGACCAATGCTTCGGGGCAGGGCTCCCCGTATTTCTCCAGCAGATCCTTTTCGAGACTCCCGGCATTCACCCCGATCCGGATCGAGCAGCCATTCGCCTTGGCAGCCCGGACCACCTCGGCAACCCGTTCGCTGCTGCCGATATTGCCCGGATTGATGCGCAGGCAGGCCGCGCCCGCGTCGGCTGCTTCCAGCGCCCGCTTGTAGTGGAAATGGATGTCGGCGACCAAAGGCACGTTTGCCGCACGGGCGATCTGCCGGAATGCGGATGTGCTCTCCACATCCGGGCAGGATACGCGAATGATGTCCGCTCCCGCATCTTCGCAGCGGCGGATCTGATCGATGGTGGCGCCGGGATCCGAGGTGGGCGTATTCGTCATGGTCTGCACCGTGATCGGCGCATCGCCGCCAACCGGTACGTTGCCGACCATGATCTGACGGCTCTTGCGGCGCTCTATATCGCGCCAGGGACGGACAGAAGACATGGACGGCCATATAGCCCTCCCCGCCCTCTGGAGCAAACGCTGTAGATCCGCGATTTTTCCAAGGCAGAGCGCCGCGCCTTGGCACGGTATGGAGCCTGTGTGCTCACGCAGGGCCTGAAATCAACCTTGCACTCTTTTCAATGTGCGCAACAACGCACCGGGCTGATGCGAGTCCAATCCTGCCGGCGTGCGGGTTCACGCTGCATTTCACGCAGGGCGGCGTTCATGTAATCGCCTGCCAGCTTCCTGTGCTGGCTTTCATCCTCCGCATTGGACGCATCAAGGGCAAGGAGCATTTCCTCACGTGCGTGCAACAAGCAGACCGGGGCGTCCATCCTCTCCATGACACTCGCCTCTTCTGGCCGAGCCTCTCCGCAAAGCCGGCGATCCTTGCATATCATGCTTTGGCGATTCGGCCAAAAATTCCCGCAAACCGGACCGTAACCGCGCGGTCAGGTCAGCCTCAGTTCATACAGATATTCATCGTCACGATGGTTGCCGACCCAGAAATCGATGTCCGCGATCCAGGAGAAGCCGTATTGCGCATAGAACCGCTGCGCACCATGATTGCCGCTCCATACCGATAGCTGGATCGCGTCTGCCTTGCGGGCGCGCGCTTCGTCCAGCGCCCATGCCATGAGCGCGGCGCCGATGCCTTCACCGGTCAGGGACGGATTCACATAGAGTTGCCCGAGAGAGATCGGATTCGCTGCGTTTGAGTGCTCATCATACCAGCCCGGCATCTTGAGCTTGCAGAATCCGATCAGCTTTCCCTCCCGTTCGGCCAGGCAGTGGATGAATTCCGGATCCGCGATTTCCTTCGCGATGGCTTCCTGGGAATAGACCGAGGCGAGAAATCGGGAGAGGTCGGCCGGATCGTACAGATGGCCAAAAGCTGCGCGGAAGCTGTCCTGCCCGAATCGGGAGAGGGCGGGAACGTCCCGCTTGCTGGCAGGTCGCAGGATCATTTCAGGAATGCTTGTCGGCTTTCCTGCGTCCGAACCGCATATTGCGCTCCAGCCGCGCTCTCAACTGGGCGTAGAAGGCTTCCAGGAACGTCCGGTCATCGCCTTGGCCCGGTTGCCAACCGATCTTGTGGCAGATCGTTTCCGCGACCGCGGCCATCGCCTCCGGGCGATTTTCGCGCAGGATCCGTTCCAGCGTCTGCAATTCATACTCGCCATAGACGGAAAGCTCTGCTTCGCCGAACCGGTAGAGCGCACCGGTTTGCGTCGATACGCCATGCGCGGAGGGCTTGGCTGACAGGGTCTCGTCCAGCTTGCGCTTGGGTGCCTCGACCACCCAGGTGCCGGCGATGAGATCCCCGGCGCGCAGCGCATCGCGGTTGAAGAAGGGAAACAACAGGAAGATCGCGAACCAGGCCAGGGCGGCAAGACCCGCCAGGCCACCATCGCCACTTTGGGCGCTCGCGACCAGCATGAGCGGAGTGAACAGTTCGATGTCACGCAGCAGGTTGCGAGCGATCACTGCCTCTGCGGTCAGCCGGCCGCCATCGCGGGCGGCAATACGGATTCCGGTCAGCCGCTTACCCGGCGTTGCGCCGCGCGGCCCGAGTTCGAAGAACAGGAAGTAGCCATAGCGGAACAGGAACATCGCGATCAGCCAGATCACAACGAGGAATTCGAGCACCCCGAAGATCTGGCCCGGATCGTCGCCGGATCGCCAGTCCATTCCCAGCACGCCGAAGCCCAGATAGAGTAGCAGCAGCGTCACCACCAGCATCGTCATGTGAATGATGATGAAGTCCAGGATCAGGGCGCCTGCGCGCGAACCCCTGCTGGCAACGGTGAGGGGCAGGGCGAGCCCTTCCGGCGTGATCAGCGTGCGAAGGCGCTTTGTCTGTGCGGCAAGATACGGCGCGCTCGCCATATCAGGACTCCCGGCCCTGGAGCGGGGCCTTCAGGGCGAAGAAATAGGCCAGCCAGAAGACCAGCATCGAACCGCCGACAAGGTAGCGGCTGGGAGTGTCGGTCACCAGTTGCCGGACGAAGCCTTCGAGAAAGGCGGCGATCAGCAGCATGAGGACGACGCCGGCCATGACCTGTGCTGCCCGCCGTCCGCTTTCGGCGGCGGCGGTGAGGACCGAGCGTTGTCCGGGAAAGGCCATCGCGCGCCCGACATGAATGCCCGCCCCGCCCGCCAGCAATATCGCGAATAGCTCGGTGGTGCCATGAACGCTCAGCCAGCCCACGAAATCCAGGGTCATCCCGGCCTTGCCGAACAGCCACAACATCGCGCCGAGCAGCGCCATGTTGTGCATCAGCAGCATGATTGAGGGGACCCCGAAAGCGAAGCCCAGCGCAAAGGCGAGAATCGCGACCCTGGCGTTGTTGCTGAAGAGATAGGCGGCAAAGGCGGAGAGACCGGAAGCGCCGTCCTGCTTCCCGAACAATGTCTCCCGCAGGACCTCCGCCGATGCGCCCGGGGACCGTTCCCCGCCGAATTCAGGCGGGACCAGGGCGTGGAACCACTGGCTGTCGCCGGAAACCAGCAGCCATCCGACCAGGGTTCCAGCGATCATGGCCGCCAATGCGATGAGCAGGTCCGGCCAGATCTCCCGCACGCTCGCGCTCCAGCCGCCGCCCAGGAAGCGCCGCAGCCAGCTGCCCAGCGAACTGCGCGGCCCGTAGACCTGGAACCAGGCCCGCTGGACGAGCGATTCCAGATAAGCCAGCGTTGCTGCGTCCAGCGAGGTTTCCCGCGCGATGGCGAGGCTGGAGGCGGCCATGCGGTAAAGGGCGGGCAGGGCCAGCACATCATCGTCGGAAAGCTTGCGCAAGCGGCCGGATTCCAGGCGAGCGACAATCTGCTCCAGGCGTTTCCAGTCGCCTTCGCGTTCGAGCCGGAAACGATCCGAACGCAACGCCGCCGCCGCGATATCCGCGGGAGACGCGGCGACCTGGCTTCGGCCGAACAGCGATTTCAGCACCGGTGCCTTCACCCGATCGCTCCCGCGCGCTTGATTTCCAGATAGCGGTCGATCAGCCGGTAGCCGATCCGCTCCCATGGCGCTTCGATCACATCCACACCGAGCTGCCGCAGCCGCTGCAGAACGACCGCCCGCTGCCGCGCCAGGGTTTCTGCCGTCACGGCCATGGAAACATGAGCCAGATCCTCGGGCTCCGCCGCGATCAGGTCCGCGAGCTCGGCGTCTTCCATCGTCACGAACAGGACGAGATGGTGGCGGACCAGCCGGCCGACGCTTTCGATCATCAGCTCCGCGCTGGTCGGATCGCTGAAATCGGAGAACAACACGATCAGGGAGCGGCGTTGCAGGCGGGCCGTAAGAGTAGCCAGAGCGAGCGTGAAGTTGGGCTCCTGCGCATGATAGTCCAGGCTGGCGGCGGCGCTTTGCAGCCGGTGGAAGGCTCGCGCGTCCGAAATGAAGGGCGTGGCCAGCTCCAGCTGCCGGGCGAAACCGAACAGCGCAACCTTGTCACCGCCCTTCAAAGCGACATAGGCGGCGGTCAACGCCGCAGAGACGGCCCTGTCGATCCTCGGCAGTCCTTCAAGCGGTTCGCACATCGCCTGTCCGCAATCGAAGGCGAAGACGATCTGGTTGTTGCGTTCGCTTTCATTCTCACGGGCATGCAGCCGGGTCTGCCGCGCGCTGGTCTTCCAGTCTATGCGGCGGCGATCCATTCCCGGCTGATATTCCGCCAGCGATTCGAACTGGCTGCCTTCGCCCCGGATTCGCCGGGCGATCAGACCGAATTGCGCATCGCGAAGGAAGGTCTGCAAGGCGGGGGAGCGGACCGGCGAAAGGTCCGGCCAGATCCGGATGTCACGCTTCACCTCCTGGCTTTTCTGACGATGCGCGAGGCCGAGCGGACCCGACCAGCGCAGCCACAGATGCGTGATCGTGCCGGTGCCCCTGCGCGATGGAGTAAGCGGGATGCCGCCACGCCACGCGCCGCTGGGATCGGCGCCGAGCGAAAACTCCGCCCTCCCACCCGGGCCGAGGCGGGGGTCGAAGGCCAGGGCGGCGCCTGGGGGAATGGCGCCCCTGCGCCCTGCAATATCGGCCAGGACGGAAATCTCGAAAGGCTCGCCCACTTCCGCATCGGCCGGCGTGATCAGGCGCAAATCCTCAAGCCGCCCCGCCGCCAGTCCATCCAATAGCACCAGCACCAGCAGCATCACGCCGGCTGCGGGCGCGATGATCCAGGCACCCGGCGCTGCTGCTGCGATGACCAGCGCCACCGGCGCGGCCAGGGCAGCGAGTCGCGCTGTCCGGGCGGACGGAACGATCAACGCGGCGCCTCTGTCTGTTCGACCAGCGTGCCCACCAGGGCTTCGACCTCCCGTCCTTCGATCTCGGCGGCGGGCGACAGCAGCAGGCGGTGCCGCAAGACGGCGGTGGCCAGCGCTTTCACATCATCCGGCAGCACATAGTCCCGTCCCTGCAAGGCTGCGCGCGCGCGGGCGGCATTGGCCATGAGCACGGCAGCGCGGGGGGAAGCGCCGTTGGACAGGTCGGCGCTTTCACGCGTGGCGCGGACCAGGCGCACGATATAGTCGATCACGTCCGGTGCGATCGTGACGCTTTTCAGGGCAGCGCTGGCGGCGGCGAGCTGGGCAGGCTCGGTGACGGGGGTGATGCCGAAGTCTTCCGGGCGCGGCGGCCCGCCCTGTTCGCCGAAGCGGGCCACGATCGCGGCCTCTTCCGCCGCGCTGGGATAAGGAACCAGCAGCTTGAACAGGAAACGATCAAGCTGGGCTTCCGGCAAGGGATAGACCCCTTGGCTCTCGATCGGGTTCTGGGTGGCGATGACCAGGAAGCGTTCGGGCAAGGGATGCACTTCGCCATCCAGCGTGACCTGCCTTTCCTGCATGGCTTCCAGCAGGGCGGCCTGGGTCTTAGGCGGGGTGCGGTTGATTTCGTCGGCCAACAGCAGTTCGCAGAAGATCGGTCCGCGCGTGAGCGTGAACTGGCTGGTCTGGAAATTGAACAGGTTGGAACCGAGTATGTCGCCCGGCAACAGATCCGGGGTGAACTGGATTCTTCCGTAGTCGAGCCCGAGCGACCGGGCAAAGCATTGCGCGAGGAAAGTCTTGGCGACGCCGGGAGGGCCTTCGAGCAGAACATGCCCTTGGCTCATCAGCGCCACCAGCAGGTGCTCGACCGTATCCGCCTGGCCGATCACCGCCTTGCCGATCTCCGCGCGGATCGCTTCGGCCAGCGTTCGCAGCTGGTCCAGGGTCATGGTCATGTCTCGAGCTTCCTTTCGATCTGTTTGAGAGCCTGCGCCGCGTGCAGCAATTCATGCGCGTTGCGGCTTTCGCCGAGCTGCCGGACGAGGTCGGAGAAAACGGGTTTGTCCACCCCCCGGGCGAGAAGGCGTTGGTCGATCTGCATGTCGAGCGCACTCGCCTCCTGCTGCCGGCGCAAGCCGAAAATCTGGGCCATGCGCGTTCGCATCAGCGTCGCGTAGGGAGGGCCGAGCAGATGGAGGCGTCCGGTGCGCCTGATGAAGCCGGCACTGTTGATGACCAACTGACGCTTGCCGAGAGCGATTGCCCGGCCTTCCGCGAGCGGCGGCCCGAAGCGGTGCAGCGCCCGCCAGCCTATGATTATGCCTGCGATGATCAGACATATGGTTGCCGCCAGGAAGGGCGGGGTGAACGCGAGAGTAAGCAGGTTGGCGCTGCGGCCGAGCCCGTTCAGCGTGAGATCGAACGTCACCGGGATGTGCTCGCCGCCGCTGGCCGCGCTGACAAGCCGTTCGGCCAGCAGGGCGTTTTCCCGCCGGGCCATGCCGTAATTGTCGAGCAGGTCTGGTTCGAACACGAAGATCAGCGGATGGAGGTAATCCGCATCCCCGCCGAACGAAGACGGCATCCCTGCCATTTGGTTGAGCGCCGGATAGTAGCCGTCATCCGCAAGATAAGCGGCCAGAACGCGCCCGCCGTCGCTGCGAACCAGCGGCACCAGATTTGCGCTGCCTCCGCCGGTCTGGACTTGTTTGGGGTCGGGAAGCGAGCCGGACAGATCGCCCGTCCGCCATGTGCCGGCCTTGCCTAGCGATACGGTGATGTCGTCGGCAAAACCCTTCCACTCCGGAGAGCCCGCACTGCCGAGCACGACCCAGCCGTCCTTGGTGCCCTTCTGAAAATCCGGAGCGCGCGATGCATACCATTTCGGCAGAATCACGATGGTGGGGCCGATACTGCGGCGGCGCTCGACGGTTGCGGACAGTCCTTCGCCATCGGCATAATGGGGCGGGGTCAGCACCAGCAGGCCGTAGGCGGTGAGCTTGCCTTCATTGCGGCTTACTTCCACCGCGCGGCCGCTGCCCTCCATCAGCCGGGTAAGCGCGGCGTAGCCGTTGAGGCCCTTGCCGCCAGCATGTCCGCCGTCGCCTTTGTTGTCGTTCCCGAACTCGCCGGCGCCGATGAAATACAGCGTGAGCAGAAACGCGACCGCGCCGACGGCCAGTATGGCCAGCACGACGCGCGGAGAGAAGGGCGATGATCCGGCTTCGTTCATGCAAGCCCGCCTTCCAGTTCCCTGATCGCGAAATCGGCATAGGCAGTGCGCGCGGCTTGCCAGTCTTCCTGCCCTAGGGGGATGAGCGCGAACAGGCTGCGCTCCACCCGTTCGGCAATGATCCCGAAGGCGTTGCGGGCGCGATCCGGCAAGGCGGGCAGGGCGGCAATCTCCCGCGCAGTGCTTGAGGGTTCGAGCAGATCCGGGCGGATGGCGCGAATCTGGCCAACGCTCCGCACCAGCAGGAGATGGGTCGCCTCGTCGTAACGCCCTGCCGCAGCAAGCGCATCCGCGTCTTCGAGCAGCGCCAGCGCGTCTTCGCGATCCGGCATCCATTCGGGAGAGTCCGGGCGCGGTTTGCGGCGCCATCCGGCCAGCGGCGCCAATAGCCGCCATGCCAGCAGCAGGAGCAGGATTACCGCCACTGCCAGCAACACCCATTTGAAAACGGGCCAGCTGAGACCCAGGAGATTGCCAGCCGGGGCGAGCATATCGGCCAGCCATTCCTGAAGCTTTTGCAGCCATTCCGGCGGCTTTGGGGGCTGCATGGGCTTGAGCGGGACGAACTGGATGTCGCCTTGAGCGTGCAATGCTTCCCAGTCCCGCTCTGTCCGGGATTGCATGGCGGCGATTTGGGCTGATCCCCTGCTCACGGGGCGTGTGGTGGCACACGCCGGAATCCGGCGCAAGGCGGCCCATGCGTCATTTTGGTTTCAGCCGCGCGGCCGGGCCTGCGGATAGCTGCCCAGGATACGCAGTTCCTTGCAGTGGAAGGCGAGTTCGTCCAGCGCGCGATCGACCGCCGCATCACCGGGCGCGCCGATGATATCCGCATAGAACATGGTTGCCGCGAAGCTCGCGCCTTTCTGGTAGCTTTCGAGCTTGGTCATGTTCACGCCGTTGGTTGCGAAGCCGCCCAGCGCCTTGTACAATGCGGCGGGCACGTTCTTCACCTCGAACACGAAGGTGGTCATCGCGACCTGGCCTGCGAGCGTCGCGGGATCTTGCGGTTCCCGCGCAAGGATGACGAAGCGGGTGGTGTTGTCCGCCGCATCCTCGATCCTGTCCTGCACAAGCTTGAGGCCGTAAAGTTTGGCCGCGAGCGCCGGTGCGATCGCGGCAACCGAAGGATCGCCCATTTCCGCCACCAGCGCCGCCGCACCCGCGGTGTCGGCATAGGCCATCGGCACGATCCCGCGCTCCCGCAGGAAATGGCGGGATTGCCCCAGCGCCTGGGGATGGCTGTAGGCGGCGGCGAAGGGCCCTTCGCCCATGCCGATCAGCGCGTGGTGAATCGCCATGAAGTGCTCGGCCACGATGGAGAGCCCGCTTTCCGGAAGCAGAAAGTGAATATCGGCGACCCGCCCGTGCTGGGAATTCTCGATCGGGATGATCGCGGCGTCGGCCTTGCCGTTCTTCACCGCCTCCAGCGCGTCTTCAAAGCTGAAGCACGGCAGGGGCAGGCAGCCCGGATCGAACTCCAGCGCCGCGCGATGGGAATTTGCGCCGGGAGCGCCCTGAAAGGCGATTGCATGGGCAGGATCCTGAGCCGCGGCTGCGCTCATCTGCTCGACCAGCGCAAGGGCGGGGGCGGGAAAGCTGTGCATCGGCTTGCGCCTAGACCGAGGTTGCCGGGCGGACAAGTCGTTTGACGAACGCTGTTGAGGCTTGCGAAGCGCGCAACTGGCCACTAGAGGGTCCGCGAGATATTCAACCCGTAGGCTTTCCCTGATGAACGACCGTTTCAACACCATCGCTGGCTGGGCTCTTTTCGCAGGCATCGTCGGGCTCGGCCTGTCGAGCGTCAGCGCCAAGTATTTCCAGGCCGACAAGCCGCACCGCCCGCATGAAATGGGCTATGCGATCGAAGGTGTCGAAGCGGAAGGCGGCGCCGAGGAAGGCCCGCCGCTGGCGACCCTTCTGGCCCAGGCCGATCTGGCGAAGGGCGAGCAATTGTTCGGCAAGTGCGTTTCCTGCCATACGATCAACGCGGGCGGCCCCAACGGCATCGGTCCGAATCTTCACGGCGTCCTGGGTGAGGCGATCGGCAAGGGCGTTGGCGGCTTCGCCTTCTCCAGCGCGCTTTCCGGCCATGGCGGCAACTGGACTTTCGAGGATATGGACGCCTGGCTGAAGAGCCCGAAAGCGTTTGCCCCGGGCACCAAGATGAGCTTCGCCGGTCTCAGCAAGCCGCAGGATCGCGCGGACATCATAGCTTATCTCAACACGCAGGGATCCAACCTGCCGCTGCCCAAGGCTGAAGCCGCGCCCGCTGCTGTCGAAGCTGCTGCTGCCGAAGGTGCTGAAGGACAGCCCGCCGACGCCGCTGCCGCCGCACCGGCCGCTGCGGAAGCGGGGGCCGCTGCTCCCGCGGCCGGCCCAGCTCCTGCCGCGCCGGCTGCCGCCCACTGATCATCACTGACCGGCATTGCGCGCCAGGGGCGGGGTCAGGTTTCCGTCTGCCCCTTGAACCCCTGGGCAATGACATACCATTCCGACGAATCCTTGCGGCTTGCCGGGGGCTTGGAATGCTTGACCGTCAGGAAATGCCGTTTGAGCAGGGCGAGCAATTGATGATCCGTTCCCCCCGCCAGCACCTTGGCCACGAAGGCTCCGCCTGGGGCCAGTGACCTGATCGCAAAGTCGGCCGCCGTTTCAACCAGCGCCATCGTGCGCAAATGGTCGGTCTGCTTGTGGCCTACCGTGTTCGCGGCCATATCGGACAGAACGAGATCGGGTGCTCCATCGAGCGCTGCCGCCAGCGTCGCGGGGGCGGCATCGCCCATGAAATCCATCTGAAAGATCGTGACTCCTTCGATCGGCTCCGTCGGGAGCAGATCGATGCCCACGACCGCCGCGCGCGGGTTGCGTTGGCGAACCACCTGGCTCCACCCGCCCGGAGCGATGCCGAGGTCCACTACTCGTGAGGCATTTTTCAGCAGGCGGAATTTCTCATCCAGTTCCAGGAGCTTGTAGGCCGCCCGGCTCCGATAGCCTTCTGTCTTGGCCTTCTGGACATAGGGGTCGTTCAACTGGCGGCTCAGCCAACGCGCCGACGATGCGGTGCGCTTGCGGCCGGTGCGCAAGCGCTTTTCCGGGTTCCTGCCCGATCTTGTCATGCGATGGCGCCTTCAAAGCTGGTGACGGCGGATAGGAACATCATTGCCCCGCCTGGGTCTGCCGGAGCCGAATCCGGCTGCGCTCGCCTTGATGGTCCGACGCTATCAGACTGCGCAGGATACCTTCGCGAATGCCGCGATCGGCGACGCCAAGTCGATTGGCCGGCCAGATATCCAGAATCGATTCGAGAATGGCGCAGCCCGCGATCACGAGATCCGAACGTTCGCGCCCTATGCAGGGCAGTTCGCGCCGTTCGGACAAGGGCATCACGGAAAGGCGGGCGCTGATATCGCGCATCGCTGCGGATGGAACGATCAGGCCGTCCACCGCGCGGCGGTCATATTGCGGAAGGTCCAGATGAAGCGTGGCGAGGGTGGTGACAGTGCCGCTGGTGCCCAGCAGGCGCGGATCGTTTCCGGCAAAGGGGGCGATTCGTTCCGCGAATTCCGCAAAGCTCTCCGACACGAGCCGCCGCATCTCGGCATATCGATGGCTTCTGGCTTCATGCGTCATTTCATCCCGGCTGCAGCTTTCCGTGAGAGACACCACGCCCCAGGGCACGCTTTGCCAGTCCATGATGCGTGGAGCTACGCCTTCCGGTTCCACCAGCACTAGCTCTGTCGAGCCTCCGCCGATATCGAAGATGACTGCCGGCCCCGTCCCGTCTTCCAGCAGGATGTGGCAGCCCAGCACGGCCAGGCGGGCCTCCTCTTCGGTGGAGATGACGTCCAGCGCTATGCCGGTTTCCTTGCGCACCTGCTCGATGAATTGCGCGCCGTTGCTGGCCCTGCGGCATGCTTCCGTCGCGACCGATCGGGCCAGATGGACATTGCGGCGGCGCAGCTTGTCGGCGCAGACCTTGAGCGCGGCCATCGCCCGTTCCATCGCATCGTCGCTGAGCCGCCCGGTCTGCGCCAGTCCTTCTCCCAGCCGCACCACGCGGCTGAAGGCGTCGATGATCGTGAAGTTCTCCTCGGAGGGGCGAGCGATCAGGAGCCGGCAGTTGTTGGTCCCGAGATCGATCGCGGCATAGGCCTGCCGGCGCGGCTGAGATTGACGAAACACATTCGGGCGGGAAGCCCTGGCGTTATCCTGGATCTGGCCGGAGCCGGCCGACTGGGTTTCCGCAGGGGGCTTGTTTGAAGCACGCTGCCGGTTCCGGCCTCGTGCCTCGCCTCCCTGCTTGCCGGGCGCATGAGCCTTGCGCCGCTCCGGCGGAGAATGTTCCGCCATAATCTTGTACTTTCTCGTTTCCCACTCGCCGCTTCCGGACGAGGACCTGAGGCGATGCTAGCGCTGCGCGGCAAATCCGGCAAGCTCGGCTCGACAATGATGCCCCTTGTCCTCGATGTCGCCTTCGCGGCGCTTGACCAGCGTCGCCTGCGGGCTTAGAGGCACCCCCCGCGTTGCCCCGTCGTCTAAAGGTAAGACTACGGACTCTGACTCCGTCAATCGAGGTTCGAATCCTCGCGGGGCATCCATCATACCTTTCGCCACATTTCGTGACTCTTCGTTTTTCCATAGGGAATCCGTTAGTGTTCTCCCCATGTTCTTCGCCCTCCTTCGTTGACCTTCGTCACAAGTCGCTTCATAACGTGGGAGCGAATGTGGGAGTGCAATTTGGCGAAGCTGACCGCATTGAAGGTAAGGAACGCAAAGTCCGGTCGTCATGGTGACGGTGCGGGCCTTTACCTGCTCGTTTCCAGGACCGGTGCGAAGTCCTGGATGATTCGCGTGCAGTCCGATGGGCGGCGGCGGGATATAGGACTCGGCGCATTATCTGACCTGACCTTGGAGGAAGCGCGCGACAAGGCACGAGAGATTCGCAAGGTTGCCCGAGCAGGTGGCGATCCGATAGCAGCACGGGATAAGCGGGAAGTAGTTCCGCCTTCCTTCAAGGAGGCCGCGAAGGCTTGCCATGAGGCATTGTCGCCTGGGTGGGGCGAGCGCCACGGCTCGGCATTTCTGTCCACGCTGACACTCCATGTTTTCCCGAAGATTGGTGGGCTCCGGGTGGACTCGATAGACGAGAAGGACATCCTGTCTGTCCTGTCGCCATTATGGACAACCAAACCAGCGGCCGCGAAGAAACTGCGCCAGCGGATCGGGGTGGTTCTGGATTATGCGAAAGGTCATGGCTGGCGCGCAACCGGTGCACCGCGCGATGGCCTTCGCCCCTTGCTGGCAAGGCAGGCAGAGGCAGGAAACTTCTCGTCCATGCCCTATCAGGAATTGCCTGCGTTCGTCGTCAAGCTGGATGAAGCGACGGACACGGTGGGCAGGCTTGCGCTGCTTTTCACGATCTACACGGCCGCTCGCAGCGGCGAGGTCCGTTCCGCCATGTGGTCGCACATCGACCTGGACGCGGGTGAATGGCACCGTCCCGGTTCGCTCATGAAGAGCGGCAAGGCGCATACCGTGACGCTTTCTGCTGAAGCTCTGGCTATCCTTGAGAGTGTGAAAAAGCTGAGGACATCGCAAAAGGATTGTCTCGTCTTTCCCGGTGCAGGCGGGAAGCAACTCAGCGACATGACCATGAGCAAGGTAGCGCGGGCGACGGGCTATACCGTTCACGGCTTCCGCGCGACGTTTCGAACCTGGGCGGCGGAGAAGATGTCGAGCATCCCCGAGGCAGTGGCTGAAGCGGCACTGGCTCACACGATCCCGGATCGGGTTATCCGGGCCTATAATCGGGCGAAGTTTATAGAGATGCGTAGAACGCTGCTCGATGCATGGGGCCGGTATGCTGCGGGTACGTCTGGCACAGTTGTGCAACTGCCATTGAAATTGGGGAACTGAGCATGTCGC
The DNA here is from genome assembly GCA_964468045.1 of uncultured Caenibius sp. Lineage (GTDB taxonomy): Bacteria > Pseudomonadota > Alphaproteobacteria > Sphingomonadales > Sphingomonadaceae > JAWKXU01. The sequence continues at coordinate 58,897 of CAYXTO010000018.1, forward strand.
TGTCCTCGCTCCCCAACACACCAGAGCCCGACCTTCGCGAAGACATGAAGGTATTGGAAGAGTGCCTTTTGCAGGCGACCACACCGCGAGAGGGGCTTTGGCCATTATTCGTGGTGCTGGCTTGGGTTGCGACACGCGACGAGAAGTTTGTTGCTGCCACGCAGTTGTATGTCACTCGATGCTACGCTGATCGCGGATCACTCTTTTCATTCGCTGCTTGGCTGTGCCTTGGGCGCGCCGCAGAAGCCCGAGGTGGCATTGGTTTCGAGGCTGCCGTGGATCAATTGCGCGAAGCTTTGGAAGCCGGGGATTTGGATGGCGGGCAGGCTCGATCAATTATGACGGATGAAAGCGCGCCCGTACCGCGCCATCGCTGGGCGGACTGGAACGCGAGTTACGAAAGTTTTGGGATTGTCCTCATTCCGGGCCTTTATGATTTTCGGTGGCCATCCAAGGCCGTTCTCGAATGCTTTGAGGAACCGGCGGCAGGAGAAGCTGAGGTAGCACTGACTGAGGCGGGGCCCCATTGGACCGAAGAGGAGATGAAGGCAGAAATTGCACACTGCGGGATCGGCAATCGCGAGAAAGCGTGGAGTGAATATTTTAAGCCAATCCGCGACAGGCATGGATGGGACAATGCCGCATTTCGAGAGATTTGGTCGAATGGCAGGGGCACAAGAGGCATGACTGGGAGGCCAATCAAAAAACGCGCGTAAAAACACGCGCGATGCGCGCCCTACGCGTATTTCTCGGCGCATTTTTATTCAGACAATTTCGCTGTTGCCCGCCGTCATCACGACGGCTGAAAGGAGGCAACAGTGAACATTGAACCTATCGCCGTTTCAATCAAAGATGGCTTCACCGCACTCGGGGTTGGCACGACCAAGGGTTACGAGTTGATCAACGCTGGTGAGGTTGAAACCTTTTACATCGGCCGCGCTCGCCGCATCACGACAGCCAGTATCAAGGCGTATGTGGCCCGCCAGATCGCTCTCCAGGCGGAGGCAGCGTGATCCATGGAAAAGCAAAACGCCCCCGCCCGTAAGGGCAGAGGCGCTGATTGTCGTTTGGTCTCCGACTTCAGCGTTTCTACCACCGCCGCCGTTCGGATTCAATATCTTGGACGGCTTGGTCTTCCATCTTCACTGGCGACCGCCATCGCCCCGCTATGTTTCGGGGAGGCTGCGATATGATCAAGCCGTTCCCCAACCAACGGGGAGCGGCTCTGGCGCTCCTCAACGACGAAACCCAGCGGTTGGCACGCAAGGCCGGTTCCTTCCTGGGCCAGCTCGCGGTCGATGAAACACCGCTTACCCCGAAACAGCGCGAATGGCTGACCACCCTGCTTGAACGTGCAGGCCTGTCCGCGCTTGCCGATGGAGGTGAGTGATGGACTCTCCTTACCGTGATGGCCTGCCGGGCTATTATCAACACGCCCCGGAAACCAGCCGAGAGGCGGCAGCGCATATCGCGCCGGTCGCCAACTCAATCCGCGCCCATGTCTTTTCTGTTATCAAGGATGTCGGCGAAGCTGGCGCTATTGGCGACGAAGTTGCCCAGCGTCTCGGGCTCAATGTTTATCAGGTTCGGAGTCGTCTGAGCGAGTTGCATGCAGACGGCAAGATCGCCGATAGCGGTCGGCGGCGGATCGGAGCATCCGGTCGTCGTGGTGCAGTCTGGGTCTTGCCTGAGTTTGCGCCGGTTCCCCAAGTTACGGGGGGCGCTGATGGCGAATACGCCGGATAGTAACGCTATCGCAGCAGCGTTGGGCGGTGTGGTGCGGGGTGACCGTATCCACGCCCCCACGCCGGGGCATTCGAGGCGCGATCGGGGGACAGTTATCAAGCTCGATCCCGACGCGCCTGATGGCTGCCTTGTTCATTCGTTCAACGGCGGCGATCCTCTTGAAATCAAGGATGAGCTTCGTCGCCAAGGCGTTCTGCCTGAGCGCGAAAGACGCACCATGAAATCAGCAGCTCCACACTGGCAGGAGACCGGCGTGTATGAATACGACGATGGCGCCGGAAATATAATCTACCGGACCCGCCGCCTTGAGGCTGAGGGCCACACTAAGCGCTTTGTTGCGGAGCGTCTTGAAGCAGGTCAGTGGGTCAATGGGCTGGCTGACCTTCCTCGACTTCCCTATCGCTTCACAGAACTTTGTCAGGCTGCACAGAAGGCACGCGAGACAAACGAACCGGAGCCACTGATTTACTTCACGGAAGGTGAGCGAAAGGCTGACCAGCTCGCCTCCATGGGTTTCCTCGCTACGGCGATTGCGTTCGGTGCGAATGGCTGGCGGGAGCAATATGGCGAAGCGTTCGCCGGTGCCACTGTGATCATTCTTCCTGACAATGACCAACCCGGCGCGAAATTCGCTGCGACCGTCAAGGCCGGGATCGAGGATTATGGCGGCCAGGTTTATATTCTCGAATTGCCAGGGCTCCCCCACAAGGGCGACATTATCGACTGGCAGGGAACAGCAGACGATCTGCGGGAACTGACAGCGAAGATCATTGCCGGCAAGTCCATGCCCATGCCCGCGCTGGATCTCGTCGCGCTGGCGCAGACACGACCTAAAGCGAAGATATTTGCCATAGAGCGCCTGGCTCCCCTGGGTGAAGTGACGCTGTTCACAGGTCCGGGTAGCGCCGGAAAGAGCCTGTTCGGGCAGCAACTGGCTACCTGCGCGGCCGCATCGCTCCCCTGTCTAGGGCTCGATGTCATGGCGTGCCCGGCGCTTTATGTGACCTGTGAAGATGATCCAGAGCAATTGCACTGGCGGCAAGCGAGTATCTGCACGGCGCTTGGTATCCGGATGGATGAACTTGCCGGGCGTCTGCATCTGGTCAGCCTGCGGGGCTCGCTCGACAATGAGCTGGGGGTTTTCAATGCCGATGGCACCCTACAGCCCATGCCAGCCTTTCACCGCCTGGTGAGAATGCTGAAAGCCACCGAAGCCAGGATAGCGATCCTCGATAACGTAGCGCACCTGTTCACGGGCAATGAGAATGACCGGGGCGACGTCACGCGGTTCGTCAATTTGCTCAATAGGGTTGCAGGAGAAACGGGAGTCGCCCTGCTGCTGATTGGCCATCCGAACAAGAGCGGCGATGATTATTCGGGCTCCACCGCTTGGCTGAATGCCGTTCGGTCGCAGATCACCCTTCAGCATGACATGGAAACCGACGTGCGCACCATCACGGTCGGGAAGGCCAATTACGGTCGCAAGGGGGATGCTCTCCGGTTCATGTGGCACGAGGGTGCGTTCGTGCGCGAGGACGATCTACCGGCTGATACTCGCGCCCAGCTCGCGGAAGTCACCCGTGCGAATAGCGAAGACGAGGCTTTTCTTGCCTGCCTGCGTGCACGTGCTGCTCAAGGTCTCGACAGGGCGGTGGGTCCATCACCGGGACCGAATTATGCGCCGTCCCAATTTGAAGGAATGCCGGAAGCCAAGGGCTACAAGAAGGAGGCCTTCAAGCGTGCGATGGATCGCCTTTATACCCATGTCCGCATTCGCACTGAGATGGCCGAGCGGCCTGGAAAGTCGGAGAAGAAATCCATCATCGTGGAGGTGTTCTGATGCTTCCCGAACTTCCCCGAACGCCTTCCCGAACGCTCCCCGAACACTGTTCCCGAACGGTCCCGAACCCCGGCCCGAACGGCACCAAGCACACACTCTATACTACGTATACCGGGCGGGGCTCCCTTGGGGTCGTCCCCGCCCGTATGTGTCATGCTGCTCTTTCGTCAGATTTAAGGGGAGAAATATGTGGTCCACAACATCGTCTCTTGTGCCACCTTAAATTAGGCCAGAGATTTTCGACACTAGTGAGGCCCGATTGTTAATTTCGAACTTAGCGTAAATGTTTCGAAGATGGTTTTCGACCGTGTGCTCGGATAGACCAAGCCGCGCGCCTATCTCCTTGTTGCGCATCCCGAGGCAGATCATTCCGGCAATTTCAGCTTCCCTTATGCTCAACTCCGGGACTTGATTTGGAGCACCCCCCTCATGGCAGGCATGCTTCAGAATCTTCAATCCCTGCGGATGGCCGGTCATGGTAGAAAGGAGGTCATGGATCACCATGTTCGACAATTGCCGGACATGTTGTTCCAACTTCGGAATGGTCACGTCTCGGCGGCTATGGCGGCCTGTCCTGCAATGTGTGCCGACGATCAGCGAAAGGCCGGGATTTATGCTGACAATAGATGCGCCGACCGGAGCGATCGAAAATTTGCCGATCAGATGGTGGTAATCGAGCGCGGCGGGATCGTTTTCTAGATCAAAATTCCACGGCCAGAATGAATATCCGCTCTTGCTCCCGTATTCCGAGAGGAATGGATCCTTCAGGAAGATTTGCTCTTTCCGGTATCGGAAAAGAAAATCGGACCGCAAGCCCGTGTTGTAGAGATAGGAAAGCGAATTTTCCCGGTCAGACGTGTTGCACAGCATGATGGAAGCGCTGTCGATTTCGCAGACATCCACCATGTGATTGGTAAAACTTATGATGTCCTGGTTCAGGCTCATTTCGCGCTCCCAATGTGACGAGGTAACCACCGCACTGTGATAGGTCAATCAAGACACAGTGACCGCTAGCGGAAGGTCAGCGCGATTTTACGGGAATCCGTCATGACATCGCTACGCAGCGGTTTAGAATGTCGCTTATCGACCGTGGGCTGGCCCTCGGTCTTTGAAGCAACCAATTGTATCGGGATGAGTGCCAATGATCACTGCAAATGACGTGCGTTTCCATATGCCAGACCAGATGCCCTATGACTGGGCGGAGACCAATTATTTCTCGATCTACATACCGGAAGCGAACATCACCGCTTGGGTCTATACAATCGCTCGTCCAGGAGTGGGAGCTTTTGTTGCGGATGTAGAGGTTATCGACCGGATCGGGCGGAATATTCTCGACGCTGTCTATGTCGATTTCGCTCAACACCTTCCGATACCTGAAAGATTGGAGAATTACAGTTTGCCGAATGGACTGTCGATCAAAACCTTCAACGAGCCTAGAGGATACACGATCGACTACCTTGGCGTGCAGGATACGGAGCTTCATCTGACGGTCGAGGGGCTAATGGCCCCATACGATATCCATGATCCGGACATGGATCCGTTGGCCTCAATCGATCCTAACCAGAGCGGGTTTGGCTCAGCTTATTCCAACCACTTCGACATGACAGCGCATGTCACGGGCACGGCAAGGATCCGAGGTCGTGAATACAAGGTCGATTGCGTCACCACGATGGACCATAGCTGGGGCCCACGCAACGAACGCACTCTCCGTCCGATGGCCTGGATCAACGGGAATTTCGATACCAACTTCGCATTCCATGCTATCTGGCACTTCGATCCCACCGCAGCAGGCTGGGACCAGTTCCGGATTGCTCACGGTTACGTCTTCGTTGATGGCGAGGTTCGCGGTTTGGTTGGTGGGCGCTTCCGGGCGACGCGGGATGGCCCTTTCCCGATGGGCATGGAGCAGGTACTGATCGATCGAGAGGGGCGGGAGTATCGCTTCACGGGCATCACTGTAGCTCAACATCCCTGGGGGTCATACAGCAGTTGCCTAGCTACCTTTTCAACGGTGCGGTGGCTGTATGAAGATCGTGAAGGTTATGGCCTGTCCCAAGAAAATTGGCCAGTCAACTTGCTCGGTGGGTTTAATAACGCTCGCTAGTCGAAGCTGTGTAACCTTCGTCGCAAAGGTTCAAATCTGAGAGCAGGCGGGGTAAGAGAGACCCCGCCTTACGCTCGGGGATAGCGCAGGCGGGGTAGGTATTACCAGATGACGATGGCTATGGCCGGGGTCGCTTGGGCACTCCGCGTTTGCGCTTGAGCAGTTGGGCCTTGGTTGGAGCTACAGGCTCTTCGGCAAGCCGGTGCTGCTTCTCTCCCCATACCGAGCGTTTGCTGTCGCAGCGCGTCGCCCGGATATAGTCTCGATGAACCCGTAGGATCGCCCGATCCACGCCGGGATGGAACGGAAGCATTCCGGCAGTCTGATCTATGCCGTAGTCAGGCACCAAGCTTTCCTCTTCCTCCCGATCATCGTTGATATCATCGCAGCCCTGATCATCCGCAGCCGCGTCAGGATCGGATATTGTGCAGCCGGGGCCTTCATTCCACCGGCCAAGGAATACCGTGTTGATCCCATCCTCATCGCACTGGCCGGCGGGGTCGTCTTCCTCGGAATGGTCATCTTTCTCGGCGGGGTCGTCATCTTCTTCGTCTTCAGCATCACCTGGAGCGCCATCGTCAGCACCACAGACGTTGTCGTCGGCAGCGGAGCAGGCATCAGGATCGCTGATCGGGCAACCGGGTTCAGCGCGCCACGAATAACTGTGGTCCACGAAGTCATCCTCCGCGCCTGTGCCGTCCAGTTCATCGCCATCGGGGCTTAGGTCGAGATCGCCATCTACTAGATCCAGCCGTTCGGTAAGAAGGGCCGACATTTCCGCACTGACCCGCTGGAGTGATACAAGGCTTTCCAGCATCAATTCCAGATCGGTCCGTTCCATCGAGATTGCAGAATTGGAAAGGTGGGGAATGTTACCCATGGTCCGTCTCCCCCATTGCCTGGAGCGAACGGATCGCAGCGAGAACCAGCCGAGCGCCCCAATCAAAGGATTCGTCCATTGCAAAGATCGCGTCCATGTCACCGTCGAGAATTGTTGTTTCGGTCTCGCGGTCACTTTCGATGTGTTGGAGCGCAACCAATAGTTGGGCGATCACTCCCCGGGTAGTCCGTGCCTTGCAGTGCTGGATGAGGATTTCCGCACCGTCGATTTGGGCCAGGAGCCTGGCTTCTTCTGACGTATGGTCATATTCATCCTCGGTGCTTCCGTCGCGATCCGGGGCGTCCATAGGCAAGGCGTGATATGCTCGCGTGGTTTCCTTCCATGCGTCGAACGCGACAAGGATAACGCTGTCGGTCTGGTTCGGGCTCATGACCGTGCCCCTTGGTCAACCTTGGAGACATGGTCGTAGTGGTGCTGCGCCAGTGCGATCAGTGTCGCGACCCCCTCGAAAGCCCGCTGGACAATCGTGTAGTTCATCGTGGTCAGTGAAATCTCTACGTTGGGATGATTATGGTAATCGTCTGCATCGCCATATGTGCTGGAGAGAACGGTAAGCAGGGCATGCGCCTCATTCAGCCGTTCGCTGACACCATCGGCGTGTGAGTAGAACGGAGACGCCCCGTTGATCCTGAGCGCCTTTAAGGATTTCCCTCGTGAGATGTCTTGATTTGACTCGGGCTGGTGCGCGGCATTGACCCCGCCAAAGGCGGGTGTAGTGGCGTTTGTAGCCATGATCGATCTCCATAGGATCGGTTGTGGTCAGGGCCGGTTGAGAGGGTGCAACCTCATGACTGGCCCGCCTCGTTACGTAACGAAGCGGCGCAACGTGTCAAGCGTTACGTAACGGCATTGCAATTTTTCCCTCGGTGCGTTACGTGACGGCATGGTTTTATCTAATGCAGAGCGCCAATCTCGTTATCGCGCCAATCTCAAAAACAAGGCCTCCGTTGAAGCGCTGGGCAAGCGGGCGGAAGAAGTCGCCAACTTGGCTGCGTTGGCAATCTGGGATTGCGCACAACGGGAAGGGTTCGGGGAATTTTGTGATTATCCTGGCGAACGCGAAGGCGCGAGAAAGTTCCTCGGAAATAAACTCGTCGATCTTTGCCGAGATTATCTTGAATGCCCCGAGACCCTTACGGATAGCGAAGCCCGGTATTTGCGCGCTGTGGTTGAGGTGGACAAGGCATTGCGGCCAGAGAAACCGGAGCGTCGAGGCGGGTAGGTATCTTACTTCGCGCAATCTTGGGGCGTGACCTGCTCGGCAGCATTCCATACGGTGTCTTCCCGAACATCTTCGGCAATATCTGCGCCAGCCATCGCCACATCAGCGAGTGCATGACCCAATGCCTCCCGGTCGGTTGCACACATAGCAGACCGCACGGCGCGCTCTAAGCGACTATCTGCCGCCTGCTGGGCAGCGCTATCGCCGCATCCACTCAAGATGGCGGCAAGCATCAGCAATAGGATATGTCGGCGCATGTAGACATCATGCACCCGTTCCCGCACCTCATCAAGGCGGGCGAAGGCCGTCGTGTGCGCCGCTATGGATTTCTGCGCGCCGTGCGCCACCACTGTTAATACAGCGTAGAAACAGAGTGGATTGTCGGCCTTTGGATCACATACGGGATTATGCCTCTTCTAAAGGGATAGCCAACGCCGTGAGCGCACGACGCGCTTGGCTTCCAAATCAGCCCTCAAAGATGTCCCGTGCAGTATGCCAACAACAGGATCAGAGGGATCGGCACACCGATCAGCCAGAGCAATCCTGAGCGCATGTAAAACTCCACTCGCGGTTTCTACGAGAACGGATGTAGAGCAGTGCTGTTCCGAAAGGTAAGAAAACGAGCATCTGGACAATCGAGACAGATCGCTTGCGCAGGCTGAGTTTCGATAGTTTTAGACAAGCGGGTTGCCGGGGCCTGCCACCGTTGGCACTGGTACCCGTGCCAACCATTTTACTGGCATTAGAGACAAGCCCCGGATCGATGGACGTTCAATTGAGCGCCAAACGAAGCCCTAGTCCAAATTCAGCACCCGTGATGCGATCCCAAGGACGATCATATGAAGTTATGCCGAAGCCTGCGAGAAGGTCCAGACGGTCACCCAAGGGCTGAATACGACGGAGGTAGAATCCGTAGTCGTCGCCCGAGAAGTCTTCCAGAATGGGGTCGCGATCTTGCGGACTCGAACCTTTCGAAAGCCATAGTTGAGTAGCGCCGCGGCCCTTTCCATCTGAGATTGAGATGTTCACCAGATGCGCCAAAAAACTATCCACTCCTTCAGGATCTACTCGAGACAATCGGTATGAAATCGATCCTCCACGAAAATAGTAGCGTCCGCCTAACGAGAAAAACGTTACCTCGGTCCCACCATAATACTTCGCGTAGCGAGCACCGGCGGTGATGGTCGTATTTGCGAAAGCCTTAACAGTCAGATCCTGAGCGATGTCGATGTGGGCAAATACTGGTTCATTCTCAGCAATGGCCACAGAGGTGCGGCTTGTCAGGCTGTCACTGAGATCGGCATAAAGCGTAGCAGCTCCACGAACGGCATGGAAATCTTTCGCGTTTTCCACGACGCGCTCTCCAACCTGTTTCCCGTCAGCACCGATGGCACAGATTTGAGGTTGTGAAGTAAGGAGGATT
>CAYXTO010000019.1:0-66158 GCA_964468045.1 uncultured Caenibius sp.
GGCTCAACGTCACCATCGCCCAGGACAATATCTCCAGAGGCGTCGGCCGACCCGCTACCTACGGGGTCACCGCCAGCTTCGACTTCTGAGCAAGGACCAGCAAGGCCATGCGGAACCTCCCTTCCGCATGGCCACCAGACCTCCTACAACGGGCGCGATTGGCAAACCAATCGCGCCCGTTATGGTGACATGAACAAGCAATAATGGATTCCTGAAACATGAGCATTTCCGCCGACCAGATCTATTCCTACATCCTCCCGGGCCAGGTGGCCGACCCGAAGCCGGGCCTCGACCAGGGCAGGAAGGCGGACGAACTGGGGCTGGGCGGCATCTTCCTTTCGGAACGCTGGGAAACCAAGGAGCTGGGGGCGACCATGGGCGCGCTGACCCAGGTCACCGACAAGGTCAAGCTGGTCGCGGGGCTCACCCATTTCGGCACGCGTCACCCGGTCGTGCAGGCGGGCCTGGCGCAGACCCTGCAGATGCTGAGCGGCGATCGCTTCGTGCTGGGCTACGGCCGGGGTGTCGAAGCCCACTTCCGCCAGATGGGCATTCCCACCCCCAACCTGCAGGGCATGGCCGACTATGTGATGATCCTGCGCAAGCTCTGGGCCGGGGAAACGGTGGCCTATGACGGACCAGCCGGAAACTGGGGCGAACTGAAGCTCCCGCAAGGGTATGATACGCCCCCGCCGGTGATCCTGGGAACGATCGGGCCGAAGACCCTCGCGCTGGCCGGCGCCCATTTCGACGGCGTGGTGCTTCATCCCTTCCTCACCGCCGAAGGCGTCGCCCGTTCGATCAAGATCGTCCGCGATGCCGCCAGCGAAGCCGGGCGCGATCCGCAATCGGTCAAGATCTACGCCACGGTCGTGACTGTTCCGGACACACTGGACGAAGGCACCCGGATCGACCTGCTGGAAGCGCGCGCCGTATCTTATTTCATGCATCGCGCCATCGGCACGCCGATCGTCAAGACCAATGGCTGGAGCGAGGAGCCGATGAACGTGCTGGCCGACACCGGGCTCGCGAAGCTGGAATATGGCACGGGGACGGTGGAAGAGAAACGCCGCGCCATGGCCGATGCCGCCACCCTACTGCCCCGCGAATGGCTGGAGACGGGGGCAGCGACCGGCAGCATCGCCAATTGCGTGAAGCGCCTGAACGAATATCTCGCGGTCGGGGTGGACCACATCCTGCTGCATGGGACCACGCCCGACATGCAGGACGCAATCATCGCGGGCGTGCGCCAGGCCGGCTGAGCGCCGGCCCGGCCGCCGGTCAAGCCACCGTGGCGGCGTCGAATGCCTTGAGATAGCGCTGGTTCATCGCCTCATCATAGGCTTCGATCCGCTTCAATTGCTTGTTCCAGTCGATTTCCCGCTCCGTATTCTTGCCTTCCGAAAGCCGGATGATCTGGTTGAAGTAATAGGCCGTGCCCGCCGCCACTTCCATCAGGCGCAAGGTTTCGGGAGCGGGATCGCCGAACTGAGCGGGATCGAGATTGCAGGCCATGTCGGGCGACGGCAGCCGGTCAATCGAACCGCCGAGCAGCTGGTTGCAATAGTCCGGGTCGATGCACAGCGGGCGGGCCAGCCCGATCAGGTCCAGCGCGCCCGAGGCCAACGCATCCTGCATGCCAGCCAGCGTGCGAAAACCGCCCGTGACCATCAGCGGCATTTTCACCAACGGGTGCAGCCGCGCCGCGAAGTCCAGGAAATAGGCCTCGCGCGCCGCAGTCGAAGCGGCTTTCTGCTTGACCGTGCCGTCCTCGTTCCGGCCCACCATCACGAAGGATTCGTAGTTGCCGCCCGATACTTCCAGCAGGTCGATACCCTCGTCGCCCAGCCAGGAGATGACCTGAAACGATTCCTCCTCGGTCATTCCGCCTTTCTGGAAATCCGCGCTGTTGAGCTTGACCGAAACCGGGAATTCCGGCCCCACCGCCTTGCGGGTGCGACGCACCACCTCCAGCAAGGCGCGGGCGCGGTTTTCCAGCGTTCCGCCCCATTTGTCCGTCCGGCGATTGGTCAGCGGGCTGAGGAATTGCGACAGCAGATAGCCATGCGCGGAATGAACCTGCACTCCGGTAAAGCCGGTGTCCTGCGCCACTTTCGCGACATCGGCGAAGCGGTCGACGATGTTCTCGATCTCGTCCGCCTCCAAGGCCCGGGCCTTGCCTTCCTTGCCCGGCTTGGAGTTCTCCGAAGGGGACACGAACGTCTCGGTGCCGGTCCCGGCCTGGCGGCCCGGATGGTTGATCTGCATCCACATATGCGCGCCATTGCGGCGCCCCGCCCGGGCAAAACCTGCCAGTTCCTCGAGACCGCCGTTGCCGTCCCAGGCGACATTGCCCGGCCGTTCCAGGAAACGGCGATCGACCTGCACGTTGCCTGTCATGAGCAGGCCGGCGCCGCCATCGGCCCAGCGCCCGTAAAGGGTTTCCAGGGCGGGAGTGGCGCGATTGTCGGGCGAAGCGATGCCTTCCGTCATCGCCGCCTTCACAAGGCGGTTCTTCAGAACGGCGCCGCAAGGCAGCGTGATCGGATCGGCTATTTCAACAGGCATGAACGCTCCAGATATTTGAATGGTCTGTCATCTCGCCGGCGGGCCGGTCAGCCCGCCATCAAATTTTCAACGGAGCCGAAACAGTCCGTAACGACCTTGCAATCGAAATATTCGCGATAATGCCGCAGCTTGCCATCGCGGAACTGCAGGAAGATCACATATTGCTGGTTGTAGGGATTGTTCTTGAATGCCCCCTGACCGCGTTGTTCCACCACCACCCATTCCGGATCGGCAAGCGCCTGAACCGCAATGTCGTGGAACGAGAGGCCGAGCGCATCGGCTACGCCCTTGAACAGGCCGATTGCCGCGTCCTTGCCTTCGACGCGCGGCGGAAGCCCGATGCTGGCCGCATAAGGGAAAACCATCACGGCGTCATCCGCGAGGTTGGCCTGCCATGCCGCATCATGCGGATTGAAATTCTCGAAAATGGAACGGGCCAGCGCCACGTTTGCTTCACGGAGAGTATCGTTATTTGCGGTCATTTCACCGTCTCCCACTGACAGGCATGATCCAACCGGCCTGATGCGAACTCGCTCTTATCACTGCGAACATCATTGTCGAATATTTATCGAGAATATGGATCGATCGCAAACTCCACGCTATGACTGTCACATAAAGGGAGGATGCCGAGTATGGAAGACACGGTTTCGGGCAGCAGGAGCGGGCTTGTCGTGGCCCGCATATTCTCATTGATATTCGCCCTGGCCGGGGCGGGTCTCCTGGCTGGCGGCATCAAGCTGCTGACTCTGGGCGGCTCGGCCTATTATGCCGTTTCCGGCGCGGCATTGCTCGCGGTGGCCGTTCTGCTGTGGCTCGGCAAGAAGGCTGCCGCCTGGCTCTATGCCGCCTTCCTGCTGCTGACCTGGGCCTGGGCAATCTGGGAAGTCGGCTTCAACGGCTGGGCGCTCGTCCCCCGCGTGGCCTTCTTCACCGGCCTCGGCCTCGTCTTCCTTCTGCCCTGGACCGCGCGCGGCATCGGCTGCCGGGACGGCGGTCACACCGCCGGGAAGGCATTGATCGCGATCCTGGTGCTGGGAATCGTGGCGCTCGGGGCGATATTGGTGATCAAGCCCGGCGCCCCCAGCGGCAATGACGATCTGGCGGGGCTTGCATTCAACGCCAGCCCTACGGAATGGAAATCATGGGGCAACAATCCCGGCGGCACCCGGTTCGCGGAAGCAAGCCAGATCACGCCCGCCAATGCCGGCGCTCTCGAGGTTGCGTGGACCTATGAAACCGGCGCCGCCCCCCGTCCCGGCGGCGCGCCTGCCCTGGCATTCGAGGTAACCCCGCTCAAGATCGGCAATACGCTGTATGGCTGCACGCCGCACAACGTTCTCTTCGCTCTCGATTCCGTGACCGGGAAGCAGATCTGGCGCCATGATCCACCGACGGACGACCAGGGCCTCGCCTTCGCCAATTGCCGCGGCGTCGCCTATGCGGATCTTGCCGAACGCGGCCTCTCATCCGCGGTCGCGGCGGGCCAGCCGGCTGCTGCCTGCACGCACCGCATCTATACCGGAACCATCGATGCCCGCCTGCTGGCGGTGGATGCGCAAACCGGCGAGCCCTGCCGCGACTTCGGCACCAACGGGGCCGTCGATCTGCGCAAGAACATCGGCCCGCATGAGAAGATGTACTTCTATTACACCAGCGCGCCGACCGTGTCGGGCAATGTAGTGGTGCTCGGCTCCTACGGTTTTGATGGCCAGACAATCGACCAGCCGTCCGGCGTGATCCGCGCCTATGATCTCAAGACCGGCCAGCAGGCATGGGATTTCGATCCGGCGGAACCGGACCGGACCACGCCGCTGGGCGATGATGAGGTCTATGCGCCGGGCACGCCCAACAGCTGGTCGGTTTCCACCACGGACGAAGCTCTCGGCCTGGTCTATGTGCCGATGGGTGTGGCCACGCCCGATTATTACGGTGGTGAACGCAGTGAAGCCGCGCGCAAGTTCTCCAATACGATCCTGGCGCTGGACAACAAGACCGGCCAGCTGCGCTGGATGTTCCAGACCGTCCATCACGATATCTGGGATTATGACATCGCCTCGCAGCCGGTGCTGACCGACTTCCCGGTGAACGGCAAGCCGGTGCCCGCGCTCATCAGCATCGCCAAGACCGGCGATGCTTTCGTCCTTGATCGCCGCACCGGTACGCCCTTGTCGCGGATAGTCGAAAAGAAGGTGCCGGGCCGGGCCGGGCCCGGTGAGCGTGCGTCCTCCACCCAACCTTTCTCCGTCGACATGCCCGATTTTGCGGGCGGACGGCTTACCGAGAAGCAGATGTGGGGGCTTACCCCGTTCGATCAGCTGTGGTGCCGGATCGAGTTCAAGAGCCTGCGCTATGACGGGCGCTACACGCCGCCCAGCCTGCAGGGATCGATCCAGTATCCCGGATTTGCCGGGGGCGTGAACTGGGGCAGCTTCTCGATCGACGCCAGGAACAATCTTCTGGTCGTCAGCTCCAACCGCTTGCCGACCAAGTCGAAGCTGATCACTCCGGAAGAAGCGAAGGAACGCGGGATGCGGCCCGCCGGCGCGGGGGTCGAATCCTCACCCGAGGCGGTGCGTGCCGGGGTCCCCCAATATGGCGCTCGCTATGCCGTGCTGAACGGCACGCTGATGTCGCCGCTCGACGTGCCCTGCCTTCAGCCGCCGATGGGTGAACTGACCGCGATCGACCTGAAGACCAAGAAGGTCGTCTGGAAACGTCCGCTCGGCACCGCCGACCGGATGGGGCCGATGGGCATCAAATCGCACCTGCCCCTCACTTTCGGCCTGCCATCAGTCGGCGGCTCGCTGACCACGTCCGGCGGCGTCACCTTTATCGCTTCCACTCCGGACAAGCGGATTCACGCCTTCGACACCAAGACCGGCAAATTGCTGTGGCGCGCCGATCTCCCGGCCAACGGCAATGCCAATCCGATGTCCTATATCGGCAGCGACGGACGGCAATATGTCGTGATTGCCGCTGGCGGCAGCGGCGCGCTGGCGACCAACGAGAAGAATATCCTGGTCGCCTTCGCCCTTCCGAAGGGCAAGTAAGAAAAAACCGGACGGCAGGAGGCGGCTCGCATCATACGACGCGGGCCGCCTTCCGCTTGTCAGACCTTCTCGACCAGCAGGGCAATTCCCTGCCCCACGCCAACGCACATGCTGGCGAGGCCATAGCGACCGCCATTGCGCTGCAGTTCCTCCACAGCGGTCATTGCGATGCGCGCGCCGGACATGCCAAGCGGATGCCCCAGCGCGATCGCGCCGCCATTCGGGTTCACGCGCGGATCATCATCGGCAATGCCAAGCGCGCGGGTGCAGGCCAGCGCCTGTGCGGCGAAGGCCTCGTTCAATTCGATCACGTCGAGCTGATCGATCGTGATGCCGCCAATGGCGAGAACCTTGCGGACCGCCTCGATCGGGCCGACACCCATCACGCGTGGCGGAACGCCAGCAGTGGCCATGGCGACGACGCGCGCGCGCGGGACAAGGCCGTGGGCCTTCGCCGCCTGCTCGCTGGCCAGGATCATCGCTGCCGCGCCGTCATTGACGCCGCTGGCATTGCCGGCGGTGATCGTGCCGCCGTCGCACACGATGGACTTGAGCGCCGTCAGCTTGTCCAGCGTGGTCGGGCGAGGATGCTCGTCCGCCGCGAAGACGACGGGATCGCCCTTGCGCTGCGGGATGGTGACCGGAGCGATCTCGGCGGCCAGCCGCCCATTGGCTTGGGCCGCGGCTGCCTTTTCCTGGCTGCGCAATGCGAACAGATCCTGGTCCTCGCGTGCGACCTTGTAATCGTCGGCCACGTTCTCGGCCGTCTCCGGCATGGCATCCACCCCATAGGCCTTGCGCATCGCCAGGTTGACGAAGCGCCAGCCGATGGTCGTGTCATAGACCGCATTGTTGCGCGAGAAGGCGCTGTCCGCCTTCGGCATCACGAAGGGCGCACGCGTCATGCTTTCCACCCCGCCCGCGATCATCAGGCTGGTATCGCCTGCCTTGATCGCGCGCGCGGCGCTGCCCACGGCATCGAGGCCGGAGCCGCACAGGCGATTGACGGTGGAGCCGGGCAGGCCGACCGGCAGACCGGCCAGCAGGGCCGCCATGCGCGCCACGTTGCGATTGTCCTCCCCGGCCTGGTTGGCGCAGCCCATGATCACATCGTCGACCGCTTCCCAGTCGACCGATCCATTGCGTTCCATCAGCGCCTTCAAGGGAAGCGCAGCCAGATCATCGGCGCGAATCTGGGCGAGCGATCCGCCGAACCGGCCGATCGGGGTGCGAATGGCGTCGCAGATAAAAGCCTCGGTCATCTGTATTGTCCTGTCCTTTTCCTACCGACAGGCGGGCCGCCCTGCGTGAAGCGAAACCCGGCCTGTTGCAAAATCCGCATAGTCGAAGCATCGCATTTCCACGAGCCCGGGTCTGAGGATAGGTATGGCCTTATCCCGGTGCAGACGATATGCATAACTGGAATTTTTTTCGGCTTATGATTTTTTGGGAGATATTTCCATCATGTCTGAGGAACAGGTTTCGCGGTTTGAACGCGATGGGGAAATCGCGGTTTGCGTAATCGATTCCCCCCCCGTCAATGCACTGGGGAAGGCTGTGCGCCAGGCGCTGGTCGATGCCGTGGAGCAAGCCAACGCCGATGATTCGATCAAGGCCCTGGTCGTGCGCTGCGACGGCCGGACCTATTTCGCCGGGGCCGATGTCCGCGAATTCGGGCGGCCGCCCGAGCCGCCCTATCTGCCCGATGTCGTCAATACGCTGGAAGCGAGCGCCAAGCCGGTGATCACCGCGATCCACGGCACTGCCCTGGGCGGCGGTCTGGAAGTGGCAATGGGCTGCCATTTCCGCATCGCGGCCAAGGCAGCCAAGATGGGCCTGCCCGAAGTCACGCTCGGCCTGATGCCGGGTGCCGGCGGCACCCAGCGCCTGCCCCGCCTGATCGGTGTCGCCAAGGCGCTCGACATGACCGCGCATGGCGCGCCCATCGGCGCGGCCGAAGCCAGGGAACTGGGCCTGGTGGACGAGCTGGTCGATGGCGATCTCACCGAGGCCGCGCTCGCCTTTGCGCGCAGGGTGGTGGCGGAAGGTCTTCCTATTCGCCGCACCAGCCAGCTTGACGACAAGCTGGGCGATGCGGGCAATGGCGCGATCTTCGACGATTTCCTCGCGAAGAACGCCAAGAAGTTCCGTGGCCTCGACGCGCCCGCCGCCATTGTCGACCTCATGCGCAAGACGCTCACCCTGCCGTTCGCGGAAGGCGTGAAGCAGGAGCGCGAAGGCTTCCTGAAGTTGCGCGAAGGGCCGCAATCCAAGGCACTGCGCCATGCCTTCTTCTCCGAACGCGAAGCCACCAAGGTTCCCGGGATCGGCAAGGACACGCCCCGCCTGAAGATCGAGAAAGTCGCGATCATCGGCGCCGGCACGATGGGCTCGGGCATCGCCCTGGCATTCCTGCAATCGGGCATTCCGGTCACCTTGGTGGAAGTCGCCCAGGAAGGTCTCGATCGCGGCGTCGGCACTATCGAGAAGACGCTGTCCCGCAATGTTTCCTCCGGCCGCATGACGGAGGACAAGGCCCGGAAAACCCGCGATTCCCTGACGCCAACCCTCGACTTCTCGAAGGTGGCGGAGGCGGACCTGATCATCGAGGCCGTGTTCGAGCTGATGGAAGTGAAGCAGGATATCTTCCGCAAGCTGGACCAATACGCCAAGCCCGACGCAATCCTTGCGACCAACACCAGCTATCTGGACGTAAACGAGATCGCCGGCGTCACCAGCCGTCCGGAACAGGTGATCGGCCTGCACTTCTTCTCGCCGGCCAATATCATGAAGCTGCTGGAGATCGTGCGCGCGGACAAGACCTCGCTGACCGTGCTCGCCACCGCGCTCGATCTCGCCAAGACGATCCGCAAGGTGCCCGTGGTGGCCGGCGTCTGCTTCGGCTTCATCGGCAACCGCCTGCTCAATGTGCGCCGCGTGGAAACCGAGGCCCTGCTGCTGGCCGGCGCCAGTCCCTATGATCTCGACCGGGTGGTCGAAGGCTTCGGCATGCCGATGGGCCCCTGCCGCATCGGCGACCTTGCCGGGCTCGATCTCGGCTGGACGCGCGAGAACTCCACCGGCAACACCGTCAAGGAACGGCTGTGCGAGATGGATCGCCGCGGCATGAAGGTGGGCGCGGGCTTCTACGACTATGTCGACGGCAAGCCGCAGGAATCGCCGGCCGTGCTCGAAATGATCGGCGCCTTCCGCAAGGAGAAGGGCGTGACTCCGCGCAGCTTCACCGATCAGGAAATCCTGGAGCGGATGCTCTACCCGATGATGAACGAAGGCGCGAAGATCCTGGAGGA
This sequence comes from uncultured Caenibius sp., assembly GCA_964468045.1. Lineage (GTDB taxonomy): Bacteria > Pseudomonadota > Alphaproteobacteria > Sphingomonadales > Sphingomonadaceae > JAWKXU01. The sequence continues at coordinate 8,930 of CAYXTO010000019.1, forward strand.
AGGCATCGCGTTGCGCGCATCGGACATCGATGTGGTCTGGCTGTTCGGCTATGGCTGGCCGCGCTGGACCGGCGGCCCGATGTTCCATGCGGACGCCATCGGCCTGGACAAGGTCGTGGCGGGGCTCGAGAGAATGGGCCACGAACCGGCGGCGCTGCTGCGCAAGCTGGCCAGCGAAGGTTCGAGCTTCGTGGAATACGACCGCGCCAACGCGAAGTAGCTCCTCCGACGCGCGAAACGCCAAGTACAGCAAAAAGCCCGGCCGGATTACCTCCTGGCCGGGCTTTTCATTTCAGGGCCGCACAGGGTGCGGCCAGCGAATGCTTCAGGCGGTCTGCCCGCCGTCGATGCCGTAATATTCGCCCGCGCAGTATGACGCCCGGTCGCTCGCCAGGAAGGCGATCAGCTCGGCCACCTCTTCCGCCTTGCCATAGCGGCCGAGGGGTATGGACTGCACGAATTGCTCATGCGCCCCGCCCGGATCCTCCGGGGCGAAATCCTGCTCGATCGCGGCCATCATGCGCGTGGAGATCGGCCCCGGATTGACGGTGTTGACCCGGATGCCATGCGGCGCGCCTTCGATGGCCGCGCATTTCATCATGCCCATCACCGCATGCTTGCTGGTGACGTAAGGCGACATGTTGGGTGTACCCTTGCGGCCCGCCGTCGATGACAGCAGGATGATCGAACCGCCCTTCGCCTGCATGGCGGGCATCGCCTTCGAGAGGCCGAGAAAGACCCCGCGCACGTTCACCGCCATCACCCGGTCGAAATTCTCGACGCTGTTCTCCCCGATCGGCCCGGCGCGACCCTCGATCCCGGCATTGAGAACCGCGATATCCAGGCGGCCGAACCGGTCGAGCGCCGTCTGCACCATGGCGGCGTTGTCGGCTTCCTGGGTCACGTCGCAGCGGAGCCAGGCGGTATCCCCGCCCAATTCCGCCGCCAGCGCCGCCAATGCGCCTTCGTCGAGATCGGCCAGCACCACCCGCGCGCCACGCGAATGCATGAGGCGCGCGGTGGCCGCGCCGATCCCTCCGGTCGCACCCGTGATTACGGCAACTTTCCCGGCAAGCTCGGACATCATCCTTCTCCAAAATTATCCGTGTCGTACAGAATATGCGTGTGGGTCGCGACCTTGAGCGGATCGCGCAGGAGCGCCGCCGACAGGAAGCCGTCGCCACTCACATGATCCGCCCAGGCCGCATGCCCGGCAATGGCTTCATCCATTGTGTGGAACGAGAAGTCGAGCACGCTTTCATGGCTCTCCCGCTCTTCCAGATTATGCGCGATCGACATGTGGAATGGGTGCGCGGGGAATGCAGCCAGGCTTGCCTCGAAGGCACTCTCCAGCTCTTGCTGGAACTCGGCCCGGGCCATCCCCGTCGGGCGGCTTGCATAGGCGAAGATTCGCACTGCGGCAGGGCGGCGGCCCAGCAGATCCTTCGCTTCGGTGATCAGATGAACCGATCTCTGCCGGGCGAAAACCTGGCTTCCGTCAGCCAGGATCGTCGGCATGTTAGGCGTGCCGAGCGACGCCATGCAGGAATCGATATCGCTGTAGAACAGCTCGCCCACTCCGCCAAAGGACGGGTCCGTCCCGGCGAAAGCCGATGGATCGGCCAGGCAATCGTTCTGGATATAGAGCCGGATCGGATCCCAGAATTCGGCGAATTGCATGGCAAAGCCGCCATGAACGCGCCACCGCCGCGCCCAATATTCGCGCGTATCGCCCGGCCGGGGCTGTTCGATATAGGTAACCTTGATCACGCCATTCTCCCCTGGCGAACTAGCCGTTCGTCAAGCCCAGCCGCTTCCTGCCCCATTCGGCCGCGCGCCGGATCGCCGCGTCAGCCACGGAGCAATTGCCCGCTTCGAACTGATAGACATGCTGCATGTCCGGATCGATCTCCAGCGAGACGTCCAATCCGCAGGACTTGGCCCTTTCATGAAAGGCCCGGCTGTCATCCAGCAGGACGTCATGCCCGCCCACCTGGATCAGCATCGGCGGCAGGCCGGAGAGATCGGCATGAAGCGGATTGGCCAGCGGATCGTGCGGATTGCCTTCCGGCCCGAGAAAGACCGGGATGAAGGCGAGCGTCGCTTCGCGGGAGCCGAGCCGGTCGACCTCCGCATTGGCGACATAGCTGTCGCCCTTCGCCTCGGTGTCGAGATAGGGCGCCATCGGGATCGCCCCGGCGGGCATCGGCAACCCGCGATCGCGGGCGAGCAGCATGGCACTGATCGACAGGGCGCCACCTGCCGAATCCCCGACGAACAGCACATGGGCAGGATTCAGGCCGTGATCTTCGATCAGCCAGCGATAGGCCTGTACGGCGTCTTCCACCTGCGCGGGATGAACATGCTCCGGCGCGCGGCGGTAATCGATGATCAGCGCCCGGCAGCCGAACGCCCGGGCGAAGTGCCCATAGAGCTTCCGATGGGATTCGATCGAGCCGAGCGCATATCCGCCACCGTGGAAGCAGAGCAGCACGCGATCCGGCACGGCGCCTTCCGGCACCGCCCACAAGGCCGGGATGCCGCTGGCGGCCCCTTCCACATATTCGACCCCGGCCGGCTCCGCCGTCACGTCGCCCCACTGGTCGAAAAGCCCGCGAATTTCTTCGAGCGGCATATCCGGCCGCACGCTCATCTGCGCGACCCATGAATCGTAAAGCGAAGCCAGCGCTGACATCCTCATTCTCCCACAGGGAAAAGGCCTTGGCCCATAGAAAAAGGCTTTGGCGATTATGCGCCTTCAAGCACGAGCCGCCCGGTGACCTTGCCTTCTTCCAGCAGATCGAGCGCCTCGTTGGCGCAGTCCTTGGGCAGGCAGCGGATCGGCACGGGCTTGAGCTTGCCGGAGCGGGCCAGCTCCAGCACTTCCTGCAGCTCCTGGCGGCTGCCGGTGATGCTGCCGACGATGCTGCGCGGCTTGAAGATCATGCCCGCCAGCGAAAGCGGGTAATCCCCGCCGCCGACCCCCACCAGCACCAGCCTGCCGGTTTTGGCCAGGCAATCCAGCGCGATCGACACGGTGGCGCGAATGTTGACGAAATCGATCGCATAAACCAGCGGCTCCCCGGCCTGCGCGGTGATCCTGGCGACAAGGTCGGGCTCGTCTGGCGCGAATGCGCGTTCCGCGCCGGCCGCCACCGCGGCCTGCCTCTTTTCCTCGCTGATATCGACCACCAGCAGCCGCGTGTGGCCCAGCGCCTGCAAGGTCGCCATGGCGGCGTGGCCCAGCCCGCCCGCGCCCATGATCAGGATCGGGGCGGACAGTGAAGCGGGATTGAGCTTGCGGATCGCGGAATAGACGGTGAGCCCGGAACAGGCGAAGGTCGCGGCCAAGGCCGGATCGACGCCATCGAAATCGAACAGGTAGCTCGCATTGGGAACAGTGACATGCGAGCCGAAGCCGCCGTCCCGAATGATGCCGAGCGAGCGCGACTGGAGGCAGAGATTTTCCTGATCCGTCGTGCAGTAATGGCATTTGCCACAACCGATCCAGGGGTAGATCAGGCGATGATCGCCGACTTTCGCACCCTTGGCCTGCGGCCCCAGGCCGACCACCCGACCGACGATTTCGTGCCCCGGCGCGCAGGGCAGTTTGACGCCGCGATCGGTAATGCGCAGGATCTGCCCGCCACCGAGATCGAATTCGCCCTTCACGAAATGAAGATCGGAATGGCAGACGCCGCAATGGGTGACTTCCAGCAGGATTTCTTCGCCTTCCGGAACCAGATCGGGAAATTCTATTGCTTGCAAGGGCTTGTTATTCTCGACGACACTCCAGCGCCTCATTGCCTGTATCCTCTCACTGCCTAGCTCCGACCTTAAAATTTGCGGGGCATCATTAGGTTCTTGACGGTCCACCATAAAACCGATCATTTCTCGGTTACAACAAGATTCGAAAAATTCGACAGGGATATTCGGCCGGCCCGGCCGAGAGGGGAGGTGCCTGTACGAGAGCGCCCCCTGATCAGATACCGATGTGGGGGAAGGCAAGACTTGCAAAGGCTTCAAGGCAAGGTTGCGATCGTCACTGGCTCGGGCAGGGGCCTGGGCCGCGCAATCGCGGAAAAATTCGGCCAGGAAGGCGCATCGGTCGTCTCGTGTGACCTTGACGGCGGCATGGCCGGAGAAACCGCCCGGGCCATTCGCGATAACGGCGGTTCCGCCAGCGCGACGGCGGCGAACGTGAACGATGGCGCGCAGGTGGATGCCCTGATCGAGAGCGCGATATCCGCCCATGGCCGCATCGACATCGTCTGCAACAATGCGGGAATTCTGGACGGCTTCGCGCCCTTGCTGGATACAGACGAAGCGCTGTGGGACCGGGTGATCGGCGTCAATCTGAAAGGCGCCTACCGGGTCAGCCGCGCCGCCCTGCCCCATATGCTGCGGCAAGGTTCGGGCACCTTCGTGAATATCGCGTCGATGGCCGGGCTGATCGCGCAGGCCGGCGGGCTCGCCTATACCGTTTCGAAGCATGGAATGATCGGCCTCACCCGGCAGATTTCGGCGGATTACGGACAACAGGGCATCCGCGCCAACGCGATCTGCCCGGGGTCCATGGACACCGAGATGTCGAGAGACTTCCTCAAGGATTCTCCCGAGGTGCAGGCCATCGTGAATTCGGTTCCGGCCGGCCGAATGGGCCGCCCCGAGGAAGTGGCGGAACTCGCCACCTATCTGGCCAGCGATACATCTGCTTTCATACATGGTGCCGCCATCGTGATCGACGGGGGTTGGACCATCCGATAATACAAGGAATGACATGACCGGAAAGAATGCCGCCCCTGGCGGGTCCATCGATGTGGAAGCCATCCGCGCGAAATATCGCGCCGAACGCGACAAGCGGCTGCGGCCCGGCGGAACGGACCAGTACAAGTTCGCCGAAGGGGCGCTCGCCCATTTCGCCGACGATCCCTATGCCGGTGCGCCGGAACCGCGCCCGACGCTGGCCGAGGATCTGGATATCCTGGCGATCGGAGCGGGCCTGGGAGGCCTGCAGCTGGGCGCCACCCTGCGCCGGAAGGGGATCGGGAATTTCCGCATCCTGGACGTCGCCGCCGATTTTGGAGGAACCTGGTACTGGAACCGGTATCCGGGCCTGCGCTGCGATGTCGAATCCTACATCTACCTGCCCTTCCTCGAGGAAACCGGCTACATGCCGACCGAGCGCTACGTGCGCGGCAGCGAAATCTTCGCATATTGCCAGCGGCTGGGGCGGCACTTCGACCTGTATGACCGCGCCCTGTTCCAGACCAAGGTGACCGGCATGACCTGGGACGAAGGCGCACGCCGCTGGATCGTCACCACCGATCGCGGCGATGTCTTCCGGGCCCGCTTCGTCACCACCCAGAGCGGTATCTTCAGCCGGCCGCAGCTTCCGGGCGTCAAGGGGATAGAGCGCTTCAAGGGGAAGATGTTCCATAGCGCCCGCTGGGACTATGAATATACGGGCGGCAGCAGCGATGGCAATCTCACCGGGCTGGCGGACAAGCGCGTGGGCCTGGTCGGCACCGGGACCACCGCGCTGCAGGTGGTGCCCCAGCTCGCCGAATATGCGAAGCAGCTCACCATATTCCAGCGCACCCCGACGGCTGTCGGCATTCGCGACAATGCGCCCACCGATGAGAACTGGTTCCGCTCGCTGCCGCCGGGCTGGCAGAAGCATCGCGAGGATACCTTCAACCGGATCGGCAATGGCGAGGATGTCGATTGCCCGATCGACGATGGCTGGGCGCGCTTCTTCCGGCGCCTGATCGAAGCCGCGAAATCCGTGCCGGAAGGCGCCTGCTCGCCCGAAGCCATTGCAGCGGCGCAGGAAGTGGCCGATTTCGAATATAATGAAATCGTGCGCGCCCGGGTGGACGAGTTGATCGAAGATCCGGAAACCGCCGATCTGCTGAAGGCCTATTACCGCACTCAGTGCAAGCGGCCCGGCTTCAGTGACGATTATCTGCCCGTCTTCAACCAGCCCAATGTCAGCCTGGTGGACGTGAGCGGCGGCATCGACGAGATTACCGAGAGCAGCGTGATCGTGGCGGGCCGGAAATATCCGCTCGACTGCCTGATCTTCTGCACCGGGTTCGAGCTGGGCACCACCTGGGTCCATCAGGCCGGCTATGACATCACCGGCGCAGGCGGAGCCAGACTGTCCGAAAAATGGGCGGACGGGCTGGTGACCTATCACGGCCTGTTCAGCCACGGCTTCCCCAATATCTTCTTCATGGGCCTCACCCAGACCGGCGCCACGATAAATGTGCCGCATATGCTGCAGGAACAGATCGACCATCTGACCTATATCGTCGAGCGCTGCCTGGAAGAGGGCAAGAGCCGGGTGGAAGCCACGATTCCCGCCGAGATGGCGTGGCAGGACGAGATCGGGAAGATGAACGAGCTGCGCCGCCCGTTCCAGGAAGCCTGCACCCCGGGGTATTTCAACGCCGAGGGCCGGGCGGAGGACCGGCGCAGCGCGATTGGGTCGGGCATGTATTTTCCGTCCACGCGCTTCTTCCAGCTGCTCGCGGACTGGCGCGCGGCGGGCGAGTTCGAAGGCCTGACAGTGGACTGAACATCGCAGGCATGGCTGGCCAAACGCGCGGCCGCAAGCTAGCGCGGCGGCCATGCCCTGCTCCATGACATCCGCCCCGACGATCGCCGTCATCGGCGCGGGCGCACTCGGCAGCTTCCTGGCAGCCCGCCTTGCCCAGGCAGGCATGGCGACTACTCTGGTGGCCCGCGGCGCGCGGCGCGCCGAGCTGGAAACTGACGGCATCGTCATGCGCGAAGGCTCGGCATCCCGCCGCATCGTCGTACCCCTTGCGAACGAGGGCAGCGGCCTCGCCACGCCGGACATCGCAATCCTGGCGGTCAAGGCAGGAGACCTGGAAAGCGCGCTGGAGACGCTCAAGCCCGCCGCTCGGCCGGGCATGATCCTCCTGACCGTGCAAAACGGGGTGGAAGCGCCCGAAATCGCGGAACGCGCGATCCCCGAGGCCCATATCTTCGCGGGCCGGGTGCATGGTTTCTTCGAGATGGACGGTTCATCGGTGCGCCATGTCGGCGTCGAGCCCTCCATTGCCTTCGGCCCCTTGCAGAACATCCCGCCTGTGGCAGGGGACATGATGGCGGCCTGCCTTCAGCAGGCTGCTATCGCCTTCACCCGCCCGCCGGATATGCGCCGCGCCTTGTGGGAAAAGTTTCTGCTGGCCAGCGCCATAGGCGGCGTGGGGCTGGCGCTGGGCCTGCCGGCCGGTCAGCTGTGCAAGGACGCCCGCGCCCGCCAAGTGCTGGAAAGCGCCATGGCCGAGATTGCGATGATCGCGGATATGAAGGGCGTCGATCTGCCGGGCGATTGCGTCAGGGCGACCCTAGATTTCGCCGCCAGCTTTCCGCCGGACGCCACCAGTTCGCTCCAGCGCGATGTGGAGGAAGGGCGCCGGTCCGAATTCGACAGCCTGACCGGCGCGGTGCTTCGTTTCGCCGAAGCATTGCAGGTTCCGGTTCCCACCCACCGGGACATCGTCCAGCGGATCAAGGCCCGCGGCTTGCTCTGACCCGGCCCCGCCCGGATTGGCGAAGTCCGCGTCCTCAGGCTTCCAGGGCTTCGGTCCGGCGGAGCAGGCTCCCATCGGGCACAATCTCGATCGCGGGCTCCAGCCCCAGGCTTTCCGCGAGCTTGGTCATATCCTTCTCGACACCGCGATTGCAGAGGGCGGCCCGCCGCTGTTCCATGAACAAGGTCAGCTTGCCTTTCGACGTGCGAAGGGCGCTGGCTTCCAGCGAATTGCGCGAATTGAGACCAAGCCGGCGGCAGAGGCGGATCGCGAAACCCCAACTCAAGGCCTCCTGCAAGCTGGCCTTGTCCGCCAGCTTGCGAAGCTCCGGCGCAATCGAGTTGCTGCCGCAATTGGCGGACAGCGCCACCGCAATCGAGGCGCGACCGGCGGCATCGAGATCGATCCAGCGCTTGTGCAGCGCCCAGTCCACCGATTGGCGCAGCCGCACATTCGGTTCGATCTGGATCGACGCCAGGGCCAGCATCGTGGCGGCCAGCCGCAACCGCTCCCCGCCACGGCCGGCCGGGGGCATGGCCTCGACCGTCCATGCGGCAAGGCGCGTCGCGGCGGCGGCGGAGCCGCCCCTCGGCGCGGCGAAAGCCGCCACGCCCGCCAGCAGCGGATCCTGGCTGCGCGCGGAAGGATCCAGCCGTTCATAGAGCAGGCCCTCCCGCAATCCCCAGGACGAGAATATCAGCGCGGTCGGTTTCAGGATGTCGAGCAGGACCTTCAGCAGCGCCGCGGCATCGGGCAGGACAGCCGCCCGCATCGAGGAAATGCCGGGGATCGCGCCTAGGGCCTCGGGCGTTTCACCGCGCAGCCGCTTGACCATGGCCTGCGCCTGATCGTGATCGATCGTCAGCCCGTGGGGATCGTCGAGAGACAAGTCCGCGCTGTTCAAGGCATAGGTCGCGAGGGAGCGCCAGGTTCCGCCGACCAGATACAGCGGGAGGGCAAGCTCCCTGAGCCAGCCGCTCTTGTCCAGCATCTTGTGGATATTCGCGCGGAACGCCCCGCCCGGGCCATTGCGCAATTGGGCAAGCCGCAAGGCGCCGAGCGGCAGGCTCACCCCGTCCGTCGGGCCATCCGGAGAAATTGCGGTGAGTTCGAGGCTGGCGCCCCCGAGATCGGCCACCACGCCCCGGGCGCGAGGAAACGCGCCGAGCACTCCGCTGGCTCCGATCCGGGCTTCCTCCGGCCCGCTCAGCAAGCGCGGCTCAAGGCCCAGTTCCCGAACCCGGGCAAGAAATTCCGCGCCGTTCGACGCTTCTCGCGGAGCCGCGGTGGCAACCGCCTGCACATCCTCGATGCCGAGATCTTCGAGCAGCATGGCATAGCGGGCCAGGCCGGCAAGCGCCGTTTCGACGGCATCGTCGCTCATCACGCCGGTCTCGGTCAGATCCCGGCCCAATCCCGCCGCCACCTTCTCGTTGTGGAGGACCAGGGGCGCGCGCCGTGCGCCGCCATAGATCACGAGGCGAACGGTGTTCGACCCGATATCGATGATCGCGCTGCGATGACCCGAGGAGAAATCGGCTGATGGCGCTCGTCGGCTGGTCTTCATGGCGGTGCGTTTAGACCGCGCCTCGCCGCAACGCCAGCTTGGGAACGTCGAGACCTGCCGCAATTGAGGCTCCACGGCCCGAAAGCGAGGGATTGGTCATGAAATAGCGATGAAGGTTGAAAGGCCGGTCGACGTCTCCCACCCTGCTATAGCTTCCATCGGCAGCCAGGATCCAGCTCTGTTCGGTATCGAGGAGATTGGCCAGCAGCACTTGCTGCAGCACCTGATCATGGACTGTCCGATTCTTGATCGGGACCAGCGTCTCGACCCTCCGGTCGAGATTGCGGGACATCCCGTCGGCCGAGGAGATGAAGACGCGGGCACGGTGGCTGGGCATGGCGTAACCATTCGCAAATGCCCAGATCCGGCTATGCTCCAGGAACCGGCCGATGATGGACTTGACCGTGATGTTCTCGGACAGGCCCTCGACCCCGGGCCTCAGGCAGCAGATGCCCCGGACGACCAGCACGATCGACACCCCTGCCTGGCTTGCCTTGTACAATCTCGATATCAGCCTGCCGTCGGTCAGGGCATTGAGCTTGGCCCAGATCGCGGCGGGCCTGCCCTCGGCGGCGTTCGCGATTTCCTGGTCGATGCATTCGTAGAGCTTGTCCCGCAGGCCCAGCGGCGAGATCGCCAGCAGCTCCGTGCGGCGCGGCTCGACATAGCCGGTCACGAAATTGAACAGGCTGGCCGCATCCCGGCCGAGCTTGGGATCGGCGGTGAAGAAGCTGAGATCGGTGTAGATGCGTGCCGTCACCGGATGATAATTGCCGGTCCCGAAGTGGCAGTAGGTCCGGTATCCGCCTTCCTCCCGGCGCACGACCATCGACACCTTGGCGTGGGTCTTCCAGTCGACGAAGCCATAGATGACCTGCACCCCCGCGCGTTCGAGCTGGCTGGCCCAGAGCAGGTTCTGCTCCTCGTCGAACCGGGCCTTCAGCTCGACCACCGCCGTCACCGATTTCCCGGCTTCGGCCGCCGCGATCAGCGCCGCGATCACCGCCGATTGCTTGCCCGCGCGATACAAGGTCTGCTTGATCGCCACCACGTCCGGATCGTTCGCTGCCTGGTGCAGGAAATCCACCACCACCTCGAAGCTTTCGTAGGGGTGCTGGATGATGATGTCCTTTTCGCGGATGGCGGCGAAGCAATCGCCGTCATGCTCGAGGATCCGTTCCGGATAGCGCGGGCTGAACGCCTCGAACTTCAGGTCCGGGCGTTCCTCGTCCACGATGCAGGACAAGCCGCTGATGCCAATCAGGCCGCGCGTCTTGATGGTGATCGCATTGTCCAGCACCAGTTGCTCGCGCAGCAATTGCTCCGCGCCCGGATCGAAATCGCGCTCCAGCTCCAGCAGGATCACCCGGCCCCGGCGGCGGCGCTGGATCGCGGTGCGGAAATAGCGGACGAGATCCTCCGCATCTTCCTCGATCTCGATGTCGCTGTCGCGCAGGACCCGGAAGGCGCCATCGCCGTCCACGCGAAAGCCGGGAAAGATCAGCCTGGCATGCCGGACGATGATGCTCTCGATGCTGATATAGATCGCCTTGTCGCCCGGCAGGCGGACGAAGCGCGGCAAGCTGCCGGGAATCAGCACCATTTCGAACAGCTTGGCCTTGTCGGCCAGGCGAGTCAGGGTGAACAGCAACCCGATCCCCTGATTCGACACGAAAGGGAAGGGATGGGCCGGGTCGATCGCCTGGGGCGTGATCACCGGCGCGACATGTTCGAGGAAATATTCCTTGAGCCAGCGTGAGGACGCGCTGTCGAGCTTGCCTTCATGGCCGATCTGCACCCCTTGTTCGGCAAGGCGAATGCGCAAATCCTCGAGGCTGGCCTGCTGGACGCTTTCCAGCTCGCGGACAGCGCCGCGAATATCCGACAACTGCTGGGCCGGCGTGCGGTCATCCAGGGACCGGGAATCGATCTTGCGCTGCGCCTGCCCCGCCAATCCGGCCACGCGGATCATCATGAATTCATCGAAATTGCTTCCGGAGATGGCGAGAAAGCGCAGCCGCTCCAGCAACGGATATCGTTCGTTCCTGGCCTCGGCCAGCACCCGCTCGTTGAATGCCAGCCAGCTCAGCTCTCGATTGAAGAAATGCTCGGGTTCGAAGTCCATCGGGTCCGCATGAGGATGGGCGACTGGAGGAACCGGTCGCGACAAGGGCGTTGAAAGCTGCGCTTTATTATCGGGCGGGATGGTCATTCGAGGTTACACTTTTATGACGCGCAAGGCTTTACCGCAAACCCTGTCGGCAGAAGAATAGGGGCAATCCAGCCTGGGGTGATGGATTTAGCGCACGATTAATGCGACAGTACGCCCGCATGACGACAAAGGACCCGCGACGGCTTCGCTTCGAGGAAGGCAGTTTCCTCGCTCTGGTACTGCTCGTATCGCTGGCCTTCATTCTGCTGATCGAGCCCTATTTCGGCGCGATCCTGTGGAGCCTGGTCGCCGCGATCCTGTTCGCGCCGACCTTTCGCTATGTTCTTTCCCACATGCCGGGCCGCACCAATACCGCTGCGGCGCTGACGCTCATCACCATCGTGGCCGTATTCATCCTGCCGGCGCTGGCGCTGGGAATGGCGCTGATCGAGCAGGGCGGCTCGCTTTATGAAAAGATCGAAGCCGGGCAGATCGACTTCGCGGCGCTGTTCAAGCAGGTCCACGCCTCGTTGCCCGAATGGGCGCACCGCCTGCTGGCCCGCATGGGCCTCAGCAATTTCGCCGCCGCGAACGAAATGCTGGCGGATGGCATAGTCCAGCGTTTCCAGGCGCTGCTCACGCGCATGCTGGCGATCGGGCAGGGCGCGTTCAAGTTCATCGTCTCGCTGGGCGTGATGCTCTATCTCACCTTCTTCCTGCTGCGGGACGGCGACAAGATTGCGGGCCAGGTGATAGAGGCAATCCCGCTCGATCCGGTCCGCCGCGACCAGCTGATCCGCAATTTCGTGATCGTAGTGCGCGCAACCATCAAGGGCAGCGTCGTCGTCGGCATCCTGCAAGGGCTGCTGGGGGGGATCATCTTCTGGATCCTGGGCATCCCCGGGCCGTTGCTCTGGGGGGTGCTGATGGGGGTATTTTCCTTCTTCCCCGCCATCGGCACGGGGATCGTCTGGGTTCCCGTGGCCATTTACCTGCTGGTGGTCGGACAGACCTGGCACGGCCTTTTCCTGATCTTCTGCGGCCTGTTCGTGATCGGGCTGATCGACAACCTGCTTCGCCCGATCCTGGTCGGCAAGGATGCGCGCATCCCGGACTACGTGGTGCTCGTCTCCACCCTGGGCGGCCTCAACATGTTCGGGATCAGCGGCTTCATCGTCGGGCCGCTGCTGGCCGCGCTGTTCCTGGCCACCTGGAAAATCCTCACCGAAGCGCGCAAGCAGCGGGTCACGGAGCGACCGCCGGTCTAGAGCAACCACAAAGATGTGGATTGGCGAGCGCAATCGCGCAAGCGGGAGCGCGCGGCGCTTGCCCGATGCCCGCACATCGGGAATCACCCTCGCATGGCGATTCTCAGCGACAGATGGATCCGTAGCGAAGCGCGGCGCAGCCGGATGATCGAGCCCTTCGTGGAAGCGCAGCGCCGGGACGGCTGCATTTCCTACGGGCTCAGCTCCTATGGCTACGACGCGCGCGTGGCGGACGAATTCAAGATCTTCACCAATGTGGACAGCGCCGTGGTGGATCCGAAGGATTTCGCGGCCAACAGCTTCGTGGACCGCAAGACGGATGTCTGCGTGATCCCGCCGAACAGCTTCGCGCTCGCCCGGACGGTGGAGTATTTTCGCATTCCGCGCGATGTGCTGGTGATCTGCCTCGGCAAATCGACCTATGCCCGCTGCGGGATCATCGTGAACGTCACCCCGCTGGAACCCGGCTGGGAGGGCCATGTGACGCTGGAATTTTCCAACACCACGCCGCTTCCCGCCAAGGTCTACGCCAATGAAGGGGCGTGCCAGTTCCTGTTCCTGCAAGGCAACGAGCCTTGCGAAACGAGCTATGCCGAGCGGGCCGGCAAATACATGGGCCAGCGGGGCGTGACGCTGCCGAAGCTCTGAAAGCATGGAGGGCCAGCGCCACGCGCCAGCCCGTCGCAGGCGGTGGAGCTCAAGGCGATCAATCCGGGAAGGTGATCACCAGCTTGCCGAAGTGAGACCCGCTCTCGAGATAGCGGTAGGCCTCCAGCGCTTCGTCGAACGCAAATTGTCGGTCGATCGGCGGATGGATCTCGTGCTGGGTGAGGAACGCGCAAAGCTCCTCGAAATGCGCGCGGGAGCCCACCAGGATCCCGCGCATGTTCAAGGATTTCAGGATGAGATGGGTGGGATCCAGCTCACCCTGGGTGAGCACGCCGATCACATGGACGAAGCCGGCGGGGGCGCAGGCTTCGACCGAGCGCGGCATGGTGCCGCCGCCGCCCACCTCGACGACATGGTCCGCGCCGATCCCGCCGGTCAGGCGCTTGACCTCCTCCTGCCATTCGGGATGATCCTTGTAGTTGATGGTCTCGTCGGCCCCGAGTTCGCGCGCCTTCGCCAGCTTGTCGTTGCTGGACGAGGTGATGATCGTGCGCGCGCCCGCAGCGTGGGCCAGCTGCAGCGCCATGGTGGACACGCCGCCCGTTCCCAGCAGCAGGACGGTCTGGTCTGCGCGAACATCGCGCAAGGCGTTCCATGCAGTGACACCGGCGCAAGGCAGGGTCGCCGCCTCCGCATAGCTCAGATAATCGGGAACCGGCACCACGCCGTCCTGCGGCAGCACGCGATATTCGGCGAGCATGCCGTCCACCCCGCCGCCCAGCGCCTTGCCGTAGTCGAGCGTGCGCGCGGGGCCATATATCCAGCCGGGATGGAAATTGCCCATCACCCGCTGGCCGGCCGCGACCCGGCTGACGCCCGCGCCGATTTCCACCACGTCGCCCACACCGTCCGAAAGCGGAATGAACGGCCCGGGCTGCCCCGGGCTGGGTATGCTGGCGTAGTTCACCTGCATCAGGTCCCGGAAATTGAGGGAGCAGGCGCGCATCCTGATCAGGACCTCGCCCGGCCCGGGAGTCGGGCGTTCCTCCTCTATCAGCTTGACGTTGTCGAGTCCGGCCGCCGTCACGCGATATGCGCGCATCGAATATTTCTCCCGCTGATTGCCATGCGGATCGCGTTCTGGCCGGTTTGGCCGCGATGCGCAATCGGCTATGAGCCGCGAAGCCACCGGATCAAGCAAACGCCGCATGCCGCAAAGGCAAAGGCCCGGCCGGCAATCCGCCGACCGGGCCCATCATTGCATCGCGGCTACCCGGTCGATACCGGGAGCGGATTCATTTGGCCTGCTTGCGCTCTTTCCACTTGGCGCGCTTGGCCTCGAAGGCGGCCTTGCGCTCTTCCTTGGTAACCACGCCATCCTTGTTGGTATCGGACTGTTCGAACCGGGCGAGGTGGGCGGCGCTGAATTCCGCCGCGGAAATCGAGCCGTCGCCATTGGTGTCGGCCTTTTCGGTCATTCCGCCGCGCATGCCGCCGAAGCGCTTGCCGCCATGGCGGCCCTTCCAGCCCGGCTTGCCATCCTCACCGCCGGCGAGCTTCTCGCCCCGCTTGTGATCGCGGCCGGCCAGGAATTCCTCCCGGCTGATCGAGCCGTTGCTATCCTTGTCGAGCGCATCGAAACGCTTGGCCACCCGTGCTTCGCGATCGGCATCGTTGATCATGCCGTCAGCATTCGCATCGAGGCGCGAGAACATCGCAGTCGCCTTTTCCTGCGCCTGCGCGCGCGTGACATCGCCGCCATGCGCCAAGCCAGGAGCGGCAAGCGCCGCGCCACCAGCGCCCAGCACAAGCGCGGACAACGCGCCGATCATGATTGTCTTGGACTTCCGCATATAAAATGCTCCTGTCTTGCAGCGTGACAAAAACGTCGCGGGGCACGAGCTGCGAAGTGCCTGAGGGGAGAGGGCTTTGCTCCCACCCCGCGACTCAAAGACCATTGCGGTCCTGAGCCTCTGTTAGGGCATGCGATATTGTCCTATCCCGAACAAAACGTTCATACTGACGCAAGTTTTTCAGCGCGGGCGATGCTCGGTATCAAGTCCCGCAGTGATGAACAGCGCTTGCGCTTCGCCCGCGACATCCGCCGTATGCCACACGCCCGCCGGGTTGATGGCATATTCTCCCGGTCCCAGGGCGATGTCGGTGCGGGCACCCGAAGCGCGTTCCTGGATCAATATCATATTGCCGCTGATGCAAACCACCAGCTCATCGCCCAAGGGATGCATTTCCCATGAATCCCAGGGCTCCGAAAAGCGGTAGAGGCTTACCAGCCGGCCTTCCGTGCCATCGGCGGCGGTGCGGGCGATATATTCTTCATGCCACTCATGGCCGGTGAAGGCGGGTTGCGGCCGCACCGCACCGCCCCGACCGAGATGGACGAAGCTTTCGTGGAGATCGGACGCGCGATCCATCAGTCGATCCCGGCGCAGGCCTGCTCGAGCCATTGCAGCGCCTCGCCATCGAGCTGCGGCCCGAGCACCTCCAGCACCCGGGCATGATAGGCGTTCCACCACTCCTTCTCGCCATCGTCGAGCAAACCCGTATCGACCAGGGCCCGGTCGATCGGAACCAGGGTCAGCGTCTCGAAGCCGAGCCATTCCCCTTCGCCACCCGGGATGCTGCGTTCCTCGACCAGAACCAGATTCTCTATGCGGATGCCGTAGGCGCCGGTTTTGTAATAACCCGGCTCATCGGACAGGATCATGCCCGGCAGCAATTCCTGCTCTGTCCCACCCTGCGCGCCGCCGGTCTTGGCGATGCGCTGCGGTCCTTCATGTACCGAGAGGAAACTGCCCACGCCGTGGCCGGTGCCATGCTGGTAGTCGAGCCCCGCCGACCACAGGAACTGCCGCGCCAGCACATCCAGCTGGCTGCCGCGCGTGCCCGAGGGGAAGACCGCCCGGGCCAGGGCGATATTGCCCTTGAGCACGCGGGTGAAGCGATCCTTCACCTCGGCCGGCGCTTCGCCCGGGCCGATCCACACGGTACGGGTGATATCGGTGGTGCCATCGGGATATTGCCCGCCGGAATCGACCAGATAGACGCTGCCCGGCTCCAGCGGACGGTTGGTGTCCTCGCTGACTCGATAATGCACAATCGCCCCGTTCGGCCCGCTACCCGAGATCGTATCGAAGGAAAGGTCGCGCAGGTCGCCCGTCTCCCGGCGGAACTGGTGCAATCGCTCGGCCGCCGAGATCTCGTCGACCCCGCCTCTGGGGCCTTTCACGGAAAGCCAGTGGAGGAACCGGGCCACCGCCGCTCCATCGCGGGCCTGCGCGGCACGATGGCCCGCCTGCTCGGCAAGGTTCTTGCACGCCTTGGGCAGGATCGTCGGATCGCGCGCCTCGACGATCGTGGCGCCCGCCTCCTCCAGCAGGGAGAAGATCGCCTGCACCGCATTGTCCGGGTCGGCCGCGACGCGCTTGCCCGCCAGCGCCCGCAGCGCGGGCACGAAGCTCTCGGCCGGCGCGATCCGTACCGCATTGCCCAGATGCGCCCGCAATTCCGGCGTCACCTTCTCTTCCGCGATGAACAGGTCGGCGGTGCCGTCCGCATGGGCCAGCACGAAGCTCAGCGCCACCGGCGTGCGATCGATGTCGCTGCCCCGGATATTGAGCAGCCAGGCAATCGAATCAAGCGCGGCGATCACCGCGCTGTCGAGTTTCTCCCGGGCAAGCCATTCCGCGACCGCCGCCCGCTTCGCTTCCGACGCCTGGCCCGCATGACGCTCTTCATGCACGAAGGCGGGCGCGGCGGAAGGGGCGGACCGGTCGGTCCAGATCGCGTCGATCGGGTTGCCGTCCACCGCAACCAGTTCCGCATTCCTCTCTGCCAGCGCCTTGCGAACCGAGGCGACCCATCCCTTGCCGTGGAGCCAGGGATCGTAGCCGATCCTCGCGCCTTCCGGAGCATGTTCGCCCAGCCATCGGGCGACGCTGGTCTGCGGCACGCTCTCATAGGCGTAGCACTGGCCATCGACCTGATCGCGCACCTGAAGCGTATAGCGCCCATCGACGAAGATCGCCGCCGCCGGGTCCAGCGCCGCATTCGCCAGCACCGCCGCAGTACCCGCCGAGCCATTGAACCCGGTGAGCCATTGCAGGCGCTGGGCATAACCGCCCACATATTCGCTCATGTGCTCGTCGGAGATCGGCACGACAAAGCCGTCGAGCCCGCGTGCCGCAAGCTCCCTTCGCAACGCCTCGAGGCGGGCCTTGTGGGTCGACATCAGCATTGCCGACTGCTCCTCCGGGTAATAACGCATGGCTAACATAGGACGCTTTAGGCGTCATGCTAGTGACGTCTTGCAACAGAGGCTGCCGATGATCCGCTTTGGCCTGCTCGTATCAGCCTTTCTCGCCTTCGTTTCCCCTTCTCTCGCCAAGGATGCCATGACTCAAACGCCCGCTTCCCCGCCTGTCGCCGAACAACGCCCGCACAGCGCCGAATATCACGGCATAAGGGTGGAAGATCCCTATGCCTGGCTGCGGGACACCGATTATCCCACGGTGGATGACCAGGATGTGCTGGCCTATCTGGAAGCGGAGAATGCGTGGTTCGAAGCGCGCATGGCGCCGCAGAAGCCGATGGTGGAAAAGCTCTTCCAGGAAATGCGCGGCCGCATCAAGGAAGCCGACAAATCCGTTCCCCAGAAGGATGGCGATTACCTCTACTGGATCGAGTACGAGGAAGGGGCGGAATACAAGAAATGGTGGCGCAGGCCGGTCGCGGGCGGGCCGGACGAGCTGATCCTGGACGAGGTGGCCCTGGCCGAGGGGACGGAATATTTCCGCCTCGGCGCGATTTCCGTCAGCCAGGACGGCAGGCTGCTGGCCTATTCGATCGACGACAACGGCTCGGAACGCTTCACCGTGCGGATCAAGGATCTCGCCACGGGCAAGCTCCTGCCCGACACCATCCCCGGCACGCTCTCGTCGCTGGTGTGGGTCGCCGGCGACAGGGGCCTGGTCTACAGCCTCGCCAACGAGCAATGGCGCACGGACAATGCCCGGCTCCACTGGCTCGGCACGCCGATGGAGCAGGATGTAGAGCTCTATCACGAGGACGACGAGGGGTTTCGGGTCAGTTCCTCCCTCTCCGCGAACGAGCAATGGCTGATCGTTTCCGCGGGCGACCATGAAACCAGCGAAGTCCGCCTGATTCCCGCCAGCGAACCGCTCGCTGAGCCGATCCTGGTCAAACCCCGTCAGAAGGGTGTCGAATATGACGTGGACGAACGCGACGGAACCTTGTTCATCCTCGCGAACGACACCCATGAGAATTTCCGGGTGGCGACCGCCCCTCTGGCCGATCCCGCGAGCTGGACGACCCTGATCGCCGGTTCGGATGCGTTCTACCTGACAGGCCTCGACCTGTTCCGGGATTTCTACGTGGTCGAAGGCCGGTTGAACGGGCTCGATCGGATCGAGATCCGCTATTACGACAATTCCGGCCGGATCGAGCCCATCGCCTTTCCCGAGGCAAGCTACTCGGCGGGGCTGGGCGACAACCCGGAATGGGCGATGGAGACGCTGCGGCTGTCCTACGAAAGCATGGTCAGCCCCGCGACGACCTATGACTACGATGTCGCGAGCCGGCAGTTGGACGTGCTGAAGGTGCAGGAGATTCCGTCCGGCTACGACGCCTCGCTCTATGCGACCGAACGGCTCGAAATCCCGGCCCGCGACGGCACGAAGATCCCGGTCAGCATCATGTACCGCAAGGATCGCCAGCCCGGCGGCCCCCTCCATCTCTACAGCTATGGCGCCTACGGCATCGCGATCGATCCCGGTTTCTCGACCACCCGGCTCAGCCTGGTGGACCGGGGCTTCGCCTATGCCATCGCCCATATCCGTGGCGGTGACGATCTGGGACGGGCCTGGTACAAGGCCGGCAAGCTGGAGCGAAGGACCAATACCTTCAACGATTTCGTCGACGTGGCGAAAGGGCTGGTCGAACGGGGCTATACGCAGGCCGGGCGGATCAGCATCTCCGGCGGGTCGGCCGGCGGCGAGCTGATGGGCGCCGTGGTCAATTCCGACCCCGCGCTCTGGGGGGCGGTGGTGGCGCATGTGCCCTTCGTCGACGTGCTCAACACCATGCTGGACGCCTCCTTGCCGCTGACGCCGGGGGAATGGCCGGAATGGGGCAACCCGATCGAGGACAAGGCCGCGTTCGAGCTGATCCGTTCCTACAGCCCCTACGACAATGTGCGCGCACAGGATTACCCGCCGCTGCTGGTGACGGCGGGATTGAACGATCCGCGCGTGACCTACTGGGAACCCGCGAAATGGGTCGCCAGGCTTCGCGCGACCAAGACCGATGGAAGCGAATTGCTGCTCAAGACCAATATGGGCGCGGGGCACGGCGGGAAGTCCGGCCGGTTCGAAAGCCTGCGGGAAACGGCCGAGGAATTCGCCTTCATCCTGTGGCAGATGCGGATCGCCGATTGAATCGCCCCACTCTCTAGGGGGGAAGGGGGGCGACGGATCAGGCCATCGCCGCCTTGCGGGCAGGGGCGAAGCAGCGCATCTTCTCGCACATGGCGCGATTGCGGCCGGCCGCCTTGGCTTCGTAGAGCAGCCGGTCGCAATGGGCGTACATTCCGGCAAAATCCCCCGTCGCGATGTCGAGAGGCTGCTCGACCAGGCCCATGCTGGCGGTCACCATCCGGTCCAGGCCCGGGACGCGGCTGGCGACCCGTGACGGGATGGCCTGCCGGCATCGCTCGGCCCGGCCGACGATGTCCTTGCCGCCCATCAGCAGCATGAATTCCTCGCCGCCGATGCGAACGGCGACCGTTTCCTCATCCGGCGAGAGCGCGTCGGCCACGGCGCGCAGCACTTCGTCGCCCGTTGCGTGCCCGCGCGTGTCGTTGATCGCCTTGAAATGGTCGATATCGATGACCGCCATCGCGCGAAAGCCCGCCGCATAGAGCTCCTCGAAACGCTTCTCGATCCCATGGCGATTGAGCATTCCCGTCAGCGGATCGCGCTCGGCCTGCGCCGCCAGGACGCGGGTCTGCGCCCGCGCCCGGTCACGTTCCTCGCGAATGATCATCAGGCGATCGGCGACGCCCATCGTCGCGACGATCACCTCGAAGGCGATCGAGACATGCTGCTCCGCCTGGAATTCGATCGGAACCCCAGTAAAGCCGAGCATGGAGAAGATGCGGGCCGCGCCGGTCAGCATGAACGGCAGCCATGCCACGATCTGGAAATTCACCGCCCGGCTTCCGCGATGCTTCGCCACCCCCATGATCCAGATGAAGATCGCCAGCACCGGCACGAAGGACGCGAAATAGGCGGTCGCGCTGACGCTCCGGAGCGGACCGTCCGCGAACAGGTAGAAGCCCGTCCACAGCATGACCCAGATCCCGACTCCGCGCAGCAGGGTGCGATGGAGCCTGTCGAGCTTGCCCGGCTCGATGAGGTCGGCCGAAAACAGCGTCGCGGCCGAAAGCCCGAGCCCGAAGCTGACCGCCGACATGATGGATAGTTGCTCCAGCGATAGCGACAGGAAGCGGTTGACGATGCCCGATGCGATCGCCGTGTGGATCAGCATCCACAGCACCGCCAGCGCGTGCCAGACCAGGAAGCGGGCGCCGAGGATGCGATAGAAGATGAAATTGAACAGCAGCGGCATGCACAGCATTCCGCACAGCGCGGCGATCGCCAGCTCGTTCTGGAAGAACCCGCCGTGTTCCCCGGCGGAGGTGGTCAGGCGCGCATCGGACAGCATGCCGATGTGCCGGGGCTGGTCGATCCGCACGACCAGGGCCGCGAGCGGCGCCTCCAGCGGCGGCAGGGCGGTGCTCATCACCCAGTCCGCAGTGCCCGGCACCATGTCGCTTTCCGTCAGGTCGCGCACCGCCGCATGGCCATCCGTTCCGATCGCGATCAATTGCATCCCGGCGAAGCGGCTCAGCCGGGTCGTGAAGCTGGTCTCGGCGATCTGCTGCGGATGAGAGGGGACGATCTTCAGGTAGCTGCGTTCCGGCTCGATCGAGAAACGCTCGGCGCCGCATTTCCAGCGCTCCGGCTCGCGGCTCAGTTCGGCATAGGTCTCGCCCGGGAACGCGGCCGCCTGGCAGATCGATGCGGGGGCGGCGGCGACGAAAGCAGGGGCGGGCGCTTCCGCCCGTGCCGGAGCACCTGCGAAAAGCAGCCAGATCGCCGCGAAGGCGGCAGCGATCCTGCTAAGACCCCCAAATCCCATGATCCATCGCTTAACGGCGAAAGACTTACTTCCGGTAAAGAAGCCGCCATCTGGCGCGGGATTATTTATTCAGGCCAGCACCTTCTCCACCGGCAGCAACTCGTATCCCAGTTCCCGCGCCACGGCGGGATAGACCACCCGGCCGCCATGCACATTCAGCCCGGCGGCGAGATGGGGATCGGCCCGCATCGCGTCCTTCCAGCCGCCCGGACCATCGAACGCGTCGGCGATCCGCAAGGCATGCGGCAAGGTGACGTTGTTGAGCGCATAGGTGCTGGTGCGGGCCACCGCGCCCGGCATGTTCGCCACGCAGTAATGGACGATCCC
Source organism: uncultured Caenibius sp. (assembly GCA_964468045.1). Classification (GTDB taxonomy): domain Bacteria; phylum Pseudomonadota; class Alphaproteobacteria; order Sphingomonadales; family Sphingomonadaceae; genus JAWKXU01. The sequence goes on from CAYXTO010000019.1 coordinate 30,659, forward strand.
ATCGACCACGAAGGTCGGCTGCTCGTGCGTAGTGGGATGGCTGGTCTCGAAGCATCCGCCCTGATCGATCGCGACATCGACCAGCACCGCGCCCGGCTTCATGCAGGCCAGCATGTCGCGCGTGACCAGCTTGGGCGCCGCCGCGCCCGGAACCAGCACCGCCCCGATCACCAGTTCGGCCTCGCAGATCATCTGCTGGATGTTGGAACGATTGGAAAACCGCGTCTTCGCGCGGCTTTCGAAATGAATCCCGAGCCGTTCCAGCACTTCGGGATCGCGATCGAGGATCGTCACGTCGGCGCCCAGGCCCACCGCCATCTGCGCCGCGTTGAAGCCGACCACGCCGCCGCCGATCACCATGACCCGCGCGGGCAGGACACCCGGCACTCCGCCCAGCAGCACCCCGCGCCCGCCATGCGCCTTCTCCAGCGCGGTCGCGCCCGCCTGGATCGACATGCGCCCCGCGACCTGGCTCATCGGCTTGAGCAGCGGCAGGGTGTTGCCCGGCCCGGTCACCGTTTCATAGGCGATCGCCGTAACGCCCGACTTCACCAGATCCGCGGTCTGTTCCGGATCGGGCGCGAGATGCAGATAGGTATAGAGGATCTGCCCTTCCCGCAGCATCGCCCGTTCCGCCGCCTGCGGCTCCTTGACCTTCACGATCATCTCGCACCCGGCGAACACCTCCCCAGCCGTTTCGCGGATAACCGCTCCCGCGGCACGATAATCGTCGTCGGTCGCCCCGATCCCCAAGCCCGCGCCGGTTTCCACCCAGACCTCATGCCCATTCGCAGCCAGTTCCCGCGCGCTCTCGGGCGTCAGGCCGACCCGGTATTCGTGAACCTTGATCTCGCGGACCGTGCCTATGCGCATCGTTCTTCCCCTGCGGTTTGCACGAAGATTGCAGTGGCGGCCGCCCTTGCGCAAGCGCCGAGCTTGTCAGCCGTACGGTCGCGACCTACCACACCTCGATGTCCGATGGGCCCGATCCCGCACTGGTGGCCACGCTGGGCGCGGCGATCGAACGCAGAACGGCCGCGCGGGGCCCGGAGCCTCTGGTGGTCGGACTCTGCGGCGCGCAGGGCAGCGGAAAAACCACCCTGGCCGGCGCGGTGGCGCAGGCGCTGCGTTCACGGGGCACGGCGACCGCGGTGCTCTCGCTCGACGATCTCTATCTGACCCGCGCGGAACGCCAGCGGCTGGCGCAAGATGTTCACCCGCTCTGCGCAACCCGCGGCGTTCCCGGCACCCATGACGTGGCGCTGGGCCTTGCCACTCTCGACAGCCTGGCAAGGGGAGAAGCGGCGGAGCTTCCCCGCTTCGACAAGGCGGCCGACGACCGCGCGCCGCGACAGCAATGGGACCGGGCGCCCGAGCGCACCCGGGTCGTGCTGTTCGAAGGATGGTGCGTCGGCGCAATGCCGCAGGGCGAGGATGCCCTCGTCGCCCCGGTCAATACCTTGGAATCCTTGGAAGATCCGCAGGGAATCTGGCGCCGCCATGCCAATCAGGCACTCGCCGGGCCTTATGCCGCGCTGTTCGGGCGGATCGGCCTGCTCGTGCTGCTCGCCGCGCCCGGCTTCGAGGTGGTGCGCGGGTGGCGGGAACAACAGGAAGCGGAATTGCGGGAGCGGGCCGGGCCGGATGCACCAGGCGTGATGAGTGCCGGCGATATCGAGCGCTTCATCCAGCATTATGAACGGCTGACCCGGCATATCCTGCACGAAATGCCCGCGCGGGCCGACCTGGTGATGCGGCTCGGATCGGACCGCCGGGTCGAGCGGATCGAGACCCGGATGCGCTGAGGGGTCCGGAGCACGTAAATCCCCGTTCGTCCTGAGCCCTTCGACAAGCTCAGCCCGAACGGAAGTGTTCGAGGGTTCATGCCTGCTCCCCTTTCCTACCCAGCGAAAATCTGCCTTATCCTGCCGGATGACACGCAGAACATTGCACTCCGTTCGTCATGCCGGCCTCTCGCTTCCTGCCTGCCCCCTGATGGCCAGCAAGGCTGGCGACGCGGCACTTTCGCCAAAGGTCACACGGAAAAATGCGCGCCGCACACCTCGGAGCGGCCGTTTATCAGGGAATACAACCCGTGTCGGGCCGAAATGGAAATGCACATTTCCGGCGTTCTGCGTCAACCGGGTGGAGAGTCTTCATCTCCTCCTTCGTCATCCCCGTGCAAACGGGGATCCAGTTGCCACCTCGCCCTGGGTTCCCGCGTGCCCGAAGGGCAGATTGGCATCTCTCTCGGTGATGTGGCGCTCTGCCGGTAAAGATCCCAGCCTTCGCTGGGATGACGAGCGGGCCGCGATGCGCGTTCCGCATCGATGAGGCTCGGCCTAGAGCGGATTGCCGTCCCGGTCGCGATAGATCTCGCGGCGGCCGACATGGTTGGCCGGGCCGACCAGCCCGTCCGATTCCATCCGTTCCACCCATTTGGCGGCCGTGTTGTAGCCCACGCCGAGCTGCCGCTGCAGCCAGCTGGCCGACGCCTTCTGGCTTTCGAACACGATCTGGCAGGCCTGGCGATATTTGCGCTCCGCCGGGTCGTCGCTCGCCGTCAGCTCGTCGTCGAAGCTGAAGCCGCCGTCCTCCGGCTCCTCGGTGACGGAATCGACATATTCGGGGCTACCCTGCGCCCGCCAGTGATCGGCGACCCGTTCCACCTCCTCGTCGGCGACGAAGGGCCCGTGAACCCGCATGAGAGCGCCGGTATTGGGCTTGTAGAGCATGTCGCCCTTGCCCAGCAGCTGTTCCGCGCCCTGCTCGCCCAGGATGGTGCGGCTGTCGATCCGGCTGGTCACCTTGAAGCTGATCCGCGTCGGCAGATTGGCCTTGATGACGCCAGTGATGACATCGACCGACGGGCGCTGCGTCGCCATGATCAGATGGATGCCGGCAGCGCGGCTTTTCTGCGAAAGGCGCTGGATCAGGACTTCGATGTCCTTGCCCACCGTCACCATCAGGTCGGCCAGCTCGTCCACGATCAGCACGATCTGGGGCAGCGCCTCGTAATCCAGCTGCTCTTCCTCGAACAGCTCCTCGCCGGTGTCGGGATCGAAGCCGATCTGCACGCGGCGGCCCAGCGGCTTGCCCTTGGCGGCGGCGTCCTTCACGCGCTGGTTGAAGCCCGTCAGATTGCGCGCGCCGACGCTGGACATCATGCGATAGCGGCGCTCCATCTCCTCGACCGCCCATTTGAGCGCACGCACAGCCTTGGCCGGTTCCGTCACCACCGGGGAAAGCAGGTGCGGAATATCGTCGTAGCTCTTGAGCTCCAGCACCTTGGGATCGATCAGGATGAGGCGGCAATCGCTCGGCGTAAGGCGATAGAGCAGGGACAGCAGGATGCAATTGAGACCCACGGACTTGCCCGAACCGGTGGTGCCCGCCACCAGAAGATGCGGCATCGCGGCCAGATCGGCGACGATGGGCTCCCCGGCGATATCCTTGCCCAGGATGATCGGCAGCATCCCCTTGTGGTGCGCGAAAGCCTCGCACGCGACCAGTTCCTTGAGCGAGACCATCTGCCGGTCCGCATTGGGCAGTTCGATGCCCATCACCGTCTTGCCGGGGATGGAGGAAACGCGCGCCGAAATCGCGCTCATGTTCCGGGCGATATCCTCCGCCAGGCCGATCACCCGGCTGGCCTTGATGCCCGGCGCGGGTTCCAGCTCGTACATGGTGACCACCGGGCCGGCGCGGACCGCCGTGATCTCGCCCTTGACGTTGAAATCATCGAGCACGTTCTCGAGCAGGCGCGCATTGCGTTCCAGCGCCATCTTGTCGATCCGGGGCGCATTGGAAACGGGCGCATCGGCCAGCAGATCGAGCTTGGGCAGCTTGTAGGCTTCGAACAGGTCGGTCTGGCGCGACTTGGCGGAAAGCTGCGCGGGCTTCGGCGGCCTGGTCGGGTCGGTGATCTCCGGCGACCGGCGCGCATGCTCCTCCGGCATCGGCTCTGTTGCCATTTCACGCGCCCGGCGCTCCCGCTTCGCGGCCGGGGCCAGCCCGATCCCCTCCGCGGCAACCGTCCGCCGCCTGAAGGAGAGCGGGATGGTGAGCAGTTGCGCCCAGTCCAGGGCAAAGACCCGCCCGGCAAGAAAGCCCCCGCCGAACAGGCAGGCCAGCGCCAGCAGGAAAACGACCCAGGCCTGCGCGATAGCCGGCAGCAGGCCCGCCACCGCATGGATCGCACGCGCGCCCAGCAGACCCGTGATCCCGCCGGGACTGGCCGGCAGCGAGCCGCCCGGAGCGGTGAAGGTCAGCGAGAGGACGGTGGACAGCAGGGCCATCGCAAACAGCAGGACCCCGACCGTGCGCCACCAGCGCGCGCCATGGGGCGTTTCCTCCTCATCCGCATCCCGCCACAATTTGCGGGCGAAGGCATAGAGCATGGGCAGGAGGAGGGCGGATACGAAACCGAACAGGAACAGGGCGCGCTCGGCGAACCAGGCCCCGCCCCGGCCCATCCAGTTACGCACTTCCCCGCCGGCGGCGGTGGAAGCGGAAGGATCGGTCTGGTGATAGCTGACCAGCGCCAGGGCAAGGAAAACCATGGCCGCTAGCAGCAGGGCGGCGCCGGTCAATTGCAGGCTGCGCCGCAGGGAACGGCGGAAAGCCGCGCGCCAATCCACCGGCGCTTTCGCGATTGCGCGTGTAGCCATGACCACCCCCTGAGGCCCGCGGGACCATCCGTGAGCGCATATCATGCGCCCTTGGGTGACTCCTCGTCAAGAATCGCTTGGAAATCCGCGACGAACCGCAGGCTGCGGAGGCTGGTCCGGACCGGCGGAAAGACCGTCTATCGCGGCCCAGCGGGGCCAGCCGAGCCGCCGGGCGGTGCTGCGGTTCATCCCGCCGAGCGCCATGACCGGCATCCGGGCATGGCCTGCGATCAGGCGGAACCGCACCGGGCCGAGCGCCTGCCCGCCCGGGTGGGTGCGGGTCGGGAAGGCGGGGGACAGCAGCACCGCATCGGCCCCGATCCGCCGGGCAGCGCCGATCTCGCCCAGGCCATGCGCCGTCGCCAGCCGCAGCAGGCGGCCGCCACCGTGAAGCTGCCGGACGGCTCCATAGGCGCCATCCGCCCTCCATCGCCGCGCGGTCCGGACATCGCCGGCCAGGACGATGCGATGCCCGCCCTGGCGGGCGAAGCGCGCCAGCATCTCGAAACGGCGCCTGCGTTGCGGCCCTTCCAGATGATGATGGCGGAAGATCACTCCCGAACCGCGCGGCAGGCGGGCAAGGGCGCTTTCCAGCACGGCATCGTTGCGCTGGTCGGTCACCAGCCAGAGGCACGGCAGGGTCTGGCGCGAATGCATCGGGGCGCTATAGCGCAACCCCGATGGAAAACGCAGCCACCCCGCTCGAGGAAATTCGCCAGCGCATGGCCTATGCCGCGCGGATCGCCAGCCGCGAACCGGAGGAGGTCACCCTGGTCGCCGTGAGCAAGACCCACCCGCCGGACAGCATCGCGCCGCTGCTGGAGCAGGGGCAGCGTGTCTTCGGCGAGAACCGCGTGCAGGAAGCCGCCGCGAAATGGCCCGCGCTGCGCGAGCAATGGCCGGATGCGGACCTGCATCTGGTCGGCCAGCTCCAGTCCAACAAGGCCGACGAAGCGGTTGCCCTGTTCGATTGCATCCACTCGCTGGACCGTGCTTCGCTGGTCACCGCGCTGGCCCGGGCGATGAACAAGGCAGGCCGGCGCATACCCTGCTTCGTCCAGGTGAACATCGGCGCGGAACCGCAGAAGGGCGGCTGCACCATCGCCGATCTTCCCGCTTTGCTGGCGGAGGCGCGCGGCGCGAATATTCCCTTGGGCGGGCTGATGTGCGTGCCGCCGCTGGAGGTCGAGCCGGCGCCCTATTTCGCGCTGCTGGAAAAGCTGGCGGCGGACAATGGCCTTGCCGGGTTGAGCATGGGGATGAGCGGCGATTTCGAAACGGCGATCATGCTGGGCGCTACGCACATCAGGGTGGGCAGCGCCCTGTTCGGAGAACGCGCGGCGGGATAGTGGAGCGAAGTAATCAGATCAGATCAGATCACATGCACTTCCACCTCCGCCGTGCTGTCTGCGTTCGCGGTGCTTTCCGGCGGAGTTTCATCGGCGGCGGCCAGCAAGCGCTTCTCGATCGCCTTCAGGCGATCCGGGCGGTCGACCTTGTGGCCCAGCAGATCCGTGACGTAGAACGTGTCCACCGCGCGCTCGCCATAGGTGGTGATATGGGCCGAATGGATGATGAGCTGCGCTTCGAACAGGGCGCGACCCAGGCGATTGAGCAGGGCGGGCCGGTCGCGCGCGCTTACCTCGATCACCGTGAAGCGGTTTGACGCCTTGTTGTCGAAATGCAGCCACGGACGGACGTCGAAGGCTTCGGCCCGGCGATGCGGCAGCGGCCGCTTGGCCAGCGATGGCACAAGCTCCACGCGGTTGGCCAGCGCATCGCGAATGGCGGCCTTCAGCCGCTCCAACTGCTCCGCTTCCATGAACGGGCGGCCAAGCGGATCCTGCACCAGGAAATTGTCCACCGCCCGGCCGTCGCGCGCCGTATGAATCCGGGCGTCGATGATATTGCCGCCAGCAAGATGGATCCCGCCCGCGATGCGGTAGAACAGGCCCGGATGGTCCGCCGCGATCACGGTCACCAGGGTGGCGCCCCGCGCGGCGTAATATTCGCAGTGGATCGACAGCGCGTCCTTCTGCTTTCTCGCCGCGTCCAGCTGCGCCAGGTTGAGCGCGATGATGTCTTCCGGCTCCGCGATCCAGTAGGCATCCCCCATCTTCCCGCCCACGCTTTCGACCAGCTTGCCCTGCGCGCCCAGATGCTCCGCCACGGCGGCCTTCTTGTGGTCGATCCGTGCCAGCCGGCCGTGCGCCTTGTAGCCCAGCCGCAGCCGTTCCTCCGCCCGGTCGTAAAGCTCGCCCAGCAGCTGGCCCTTCCAGCTGTTCCAGACGCCGGGACCTACCGCGCGGATATCCACGATGGTCAGGATGGTAAGCTGGCGCAGCCGCTCGATGCTCTGCACGACGGCAACGAAATCCTCGATCGTCTTGGGGTCCGCCAGGTCTCGCTTGAAGGCGGTCGCGCTCATCAGCAGGTGTTGCCTCACCAGCCAGCTGACCAGCTGGGTCTCGTCCTCGTCGAGGCCGAGCCGCGGACAGAGCCGAAGCGCAACTTCCGCACCCAGCACCGAATGATCGCCACCCCGGCCCTTGGCGATGTCGTGCAGCAGCACCGCGACATAGGCGACCCGGCGCGACGCGACCTCGTGGATCAGTTCCGTCGAACGCGGATGCGCTTCCGCTTCCAGCCCCCGCTCGATCCGGGAGAGCAGGCCGATGGCACGGATGGTGTGCTCATCGACCGTGTAATGATGATACATGTCAAACTGCATCTGCGCGTTGACCCGGCCGAAATCGGGCACGAAGCGGCCGAACACGCCGGTTTCGTTCATCCAGCGCAGCACCGTCTCGGGATCGTTGCGGCCCGCCAGCACGCTCATGAAATATTTGTTGGCCTGCACGTCGCGGCGCACCTTGCCTTTCAGCAGATGCTCGTCGCGCGCGGCCTGGCGCATGGCTTCCGGATGGATTTCCAACCCTTCCGCCTCGGCTAGGGCAAAGATTTCCAGCAGGCGCACCGGATCCTGCTCGAACCACTTGTCGGACGGCGCCTTTATCTTGCCGCCGATCACGATGTAGCCTCTCAGCTTGCGCGGCTTGGCCTTGAAGGACGCCAGGATGCCGCGCGGGCGCTGGGCGGCGAATTGCTCGTCGAGCTGGGCGAGGAACACTGCCGTCAGGCTGCCGACCCGCTTCGCCTGCAGGAAGAAATACTGCATGAACCGCTCGACCGAGCTCTTGCCGGGCCGGTCGGTAAAGCGCATCCGCGCCGCCACTTCGCGCTGGAGATCGAAGGTCAGCCGATCCTCCGCGCGGTTGGTGATGGTATGGATATGGCAGCGCACCGCCCAGAAGAAATTCTCGGCCCGGCGGAAGGCGCGATATTCGTTGCGGGTGAGCAGGCCGACCTCCACCAGTTCCGCCGGTTCGCGCACCTTGTGGATATATTTGCCGATCCAGTAGAGCGTATGCAGGTCGCGCAGCCCGCCCTTGCCTTCCTTGATATTGGGTTCGACCACATAGCGGCTGTCGCCCAGCCGCTTGTGCCGCTCATCGCGTTCGGCCAGCTTCTCCGCCACGAACTGACGCTCGGTCCCGGCCACCACCTCGCTGAAGAACCGGCGCTTCGCTTCCTCGTACAGCGGCTGGTCGCCCCAAACATAGCGGCCTTCCAGCAGCGCGGTGCGAATGGTGAGATCGGACTTGGCCATGCGCACCATATCGTCGAGCGAGCGGCTGGAGTGCCCGACCTTGAGGCCCAGATCCCACAGGAAATAAAGCATCGCCTCGATGACCTGCTCGCACCACGGGGTCTTCTTCGACGGCGTGAGGAACGCGATGTCGACATCAGAATGCGGCGCCATTTCGCCCCGGCCGTAACCGCCCACCGCCATGATGGCCAGCCGTTCCCCGGTGGAGCGGTTGTTCGCCGGATAGATGTCGCGCGTCACGTGGTCGTGGATCACGCGCACCAGCTGGTCGATCAGAAAAGCGTGGCCTTCCGCGCATTCCGTCCCGGCATAAGGCTTGTCCGAAAGGCGAGTGGCCAGCTCCGCGCGCCCGGCCGCCAGCGCATTGCGCAGCAGCTCGATCACCGGCTTGCGCTGGCCCGCGCCGCGCTCTTCCACGGCCCGCGCGATCGCTTCCGATACGGCACGCCGTTCGATCACAGCTCGCTGGTTGGGTATTCGCAACGTGCTCACGCCTTCTCCTCGATCGCCCCTATGGGCATCCAGAGTCGCTCGGACCGATCCCGGCCGCCCGGCGCGATTGCGCCGGAATGCCGAGACGGGCTTTCTCCCATCTCCTGACTGTGCCAATAGCCAGCCAAGCCTGATCGATCACTAAGGGGTTCGCCACTTGCTGTCACTATTGGCCGCCACCGCCGGTTCCGCTCCCCTGATGTGGGAGGATCTGGGACTGAGGCCCGGGATTGATCTGGGCTTCTTCACCCTGCGCTTCTACTCGCTCGCCTATCTGGCGGGCATCGTCCTGGGATATTGGCATCTCGGGCGCATGATCAAGGCCCCCGGCGCGCCGTTGGCCCAGCGCCATGCGGACGATCTGTTCTTCTATTGCACGCTGGGCATCATCCTGGGCGGGCGGCTCGGCTACGCCACCTTCTACGCTCCGGAGCTCTGGACCCATCCGGCCAACCTGCTGAAGCTATGGGAAGGCGGAATGAGCTTTCACGGCGGCTTGATCGGCGTGCTGATCGCGATCACCTGGGTCAGCTGGCGAGGCCAGCTCCCGTTTCTGCGGGTGTCTGATTATATCGCGGTCAATGTGCCGTTCGGCATGCTGTTCGGGCGGATCGCGAACTTCATCAACGGGGAATTGTGGGGCCGGCCCAGCGACGTGTCGTGGGCGATGGTGTTTCCGGGCGCCGGCCCGCTGCCGCGCCATCCATCCCAGCTTTACGAAGCCGCGCTGGAGGGCGCCTTGCTGGTCATCGTGCTGCTGTACCTGTTCTGGCGCACGCGGGCGCGCTGGCGGCCGGGCCTGCTCGTCGGCACCTTCACCGCCGGCATCGCGCTGGGCCGCTTCACCGTGGAATTCTTCCGCGAACCGGATGTCCAGCTGGCCGAATTCGCCGAGCGGACCGGCCTTTCGATGGGCCAATGGCTCACCATCCCGCTGATCCTGCTCGGGCTGGGCCTGATCGTGTGGTCGCTGAGCCGGCCGCCGCTGGGGAGCGGAGCCGCCGCCCCGGCATGACGATGGGGGAAAGCGGCGATCTTGCCGCCATGTTCCGGCGGCTGATCCTCAACACGGGACCGGTCAGCATCGCGCATTTCATGGCGGAATCGAACGCGCGCTACTACAATTCGGCCGACCCCCTGGGCAGCGCCGGCGATTTCATCACTGCTCCCGAAATCAGCCAGATGTTCGGGGAGCTGATCGGGCTATGGCTGGCGGATGTCTGGATGCGCGCCGGCCGGCCGGATCACGCGCATTATGTCGAACTGGGTCCGGGGCGCGGGACCCTGGCGCGCGATGCCTTGCGCGCCGCGCGGCGCTATGGGCTGGAGCCGCGCATCCATCTCGTCGAAAGCTCCCGCGCATTGCGCGATGTCCAGTTCGCCAACGTGCCGGGTGCGCATTGGCATGACGATCTCTCGACCCTGCCCGCTTCCGGCCCGATCCTGCTGGTGGCCAACGAGTTCCTCGATGCTCTCCCGATCCGCCAGCTGGTGAGGACGGAGGCTGGCTGGCGCGAACGCAAGGTGGGGCTGGAAGGGACCGGGGAAAGCGGCCGCTTCATTTTCGTGACCGGCAACCAGCCGATGGATTCGGCTGTTCCGGAGACGCAGCGGGAGGCGGAACCCGGAACGATCATCGAAAGCTCTCCCGCCGCGGCCGCGATCGTCTATGAAGTCGCGGGCCGGCTGGAACAGCAGGGGGGCGCCGCCCTGTTCGTCGATTACGGCCATGCCGAGGAGCGCACCGGATCGACCCTGCAGGCGGTTCGCGCCCATCGGAAGGTCGATCCGTTCGCCAGTCCGGGCCAGGCCGATCTCACCGCCCACGTCGATTTCGCGGTGCTTTCCCGCATCGCGGAATCGCGCGGAGCCAAATGGCTGGGAACGGCGACGCAAGGCGGCTGGCTTCGCCAGCTTGGGATAGAGGCCCGCGCCGCCGCGCTAGCGCGATCCGCGCCGGAGCACTCGGATGCGATCCGCGCCGCCCTGCACAGGCTGATCGACGACGAACAGATGGGCGCCCTGTTCAAGGTCATGGGGCTGGCCGCATCAGGCTGGCCGGACGGCGCCGGCTTCTGAACGCTCAGACGTCCAGATTGGCGACATTCAGCGCGTTTTCCTGAATGAAATCGCGGCGCGGTTCGACCACATCGCCCATCAGGCGCGTGAAGATCTCGTCGGTGACGTCGGCGTCTTCCACCTTCACCTGGAGCAACGCGCGATTTTCCGGATCGAGCGTGGTTTCCCACAGCTGTTCCGCATTCATCTCGCCCAGCCCCTTGTAGCGCTGGATCGACAGGCCCTTGCGCCCGGCCGCAAGCACTGCATCAAGCAGTTCGGTGGGCCGGGTAATCGCGCCTTCGGCAACGACAGACGCAGGGAGAGCTTCCTCGCCATCTTCCGCTTCGTCCACGGCCTCAGGCTCGGTTTCTGCCGCACTGCCCTTGATCAGGCGAGCCGGAGCCGCATAGACCTCCACCTGTTCGCGCGCGATCCGATCCAGCTTGCGCGCCTCGGCGCTGGTGAGGAAGGCCGCTTCGATCAGGTGAACATCGGTCACTCCCCGCCACACCCGGTCGAAGCGAACCGAGCCATCGTCCTTGAGCGAAGCGCTCCAGCGCGCATCGGGATCGCCGCCGCCCAGCCGCACCGCCGCGACTTCCAGCGCGGCGGTGCGCGCGGCGCGTTCGAGATCCGGCGCAAGCGCTCCGGCCATCGCCATCTGCTCCACCACGGCGCTGTCATAGCGGCGCGGCACGAAGCCGATCAGATTGCGCAGCCGCAACGCATGTTCGACCAGTGCCTCCAGCTCGGCCCCACCGCGGGCGCCGCCCGCAGTTTCGAGAATCCTGCCCTGCAATCCGCCTTCGACCAGATAGCGGTCGAGCGCTGGATTATCCTTCAGATAGACTTCCGAACGGCCCTTGCTGACCTTGTAGAGCGGCGGTTGGGCGATGTAGAGATGCCCGCTGCGGATGATATCCGGCATCTGCCGGTGGAAGAAGGTCAGCAGGAGCGTGCGGATATGCGCCCCGTCCACGTCGGCGTCGGTCATGATGACGATCTTGTGGTAGCGCAGCTTGTCGAGAGTGAATTCGTCGCGAATGCCGGTGCCCATCGCCTGGATCAGCGTACCCACTTCCTTCGACGAGATGATCCGGTCGAAACGCGCGCGCTCCACATTCAGGATCTTGCCCTTGAGCGGCAGGATCGCCTGGTAATGCCGGTCGCGACCCTGCTTTGCGGAGCCGCCCGCGCTGTCGCCCTCGACCAGGAACAATTCGGACTTGGCCGGATCGCGCTCCTGGCAATCTGCCAGCTTGCCGGGCAGGCTGGCGATGTCCATCGCCCCCTTGCGCCGGGTCAGTTCGCGCGCCCTGCGGGCCGCTTCACGAGCAGCGGCGGCGTCGATGATCTTGCCCACCACGGCCTTGGCATTGGCCGGGTTTTCCTCGAGCCATTCGCTCAGCCGGTCAGCCATCAGGCTTTCCAGCGGCTGGCGCACTTCCGATGAAACCAGCTTGTCCTTGGTCTGCGAGCTGAACTTCGGATCAGGAAGCTTGACGGAGACGATCGCGGTCAGCCCCTCACGCATGTCTTCGCCCGTGAGATTGACCTTTTCCTTCTTCAACAGGCCCGATTTCTCGGCATAATTGTTAAGCGTGCGGGTCAGCGCCGCGCGGAAGGCGGCCAGGTGCGTGCCGCCGTCACGCTGGGGTATGTTGTTGGTGAAGCACAGCACGTTCTCGTAATAGGAATCGTTCCATTCGAGCGCGACATCGATGCCGATGCCGTCCCGTTCGGACGCAATCGCGATCGGATCGGGCAGCAGTGCGGTCTTGTTGCGATCGAGATAGGCGACGAAGGCGGCGATCCCGCCCTCATAGAACAGGTCGTGCTCTTTCACTTCCTCATGCCGCTTGTCGCGCAGCAGGATGCGGACGCCCGAATTGAGGAAGGCAAGCTCGCGATAGCGGTGTTCGAGCTTCTCGAAATCGAACTCGGTCACATTCTTGAAGGTTTCGGTGGACGCCAGGAACGTGACCCGCGTGCCTTTCTTTCCGGCCGGAGCATCGCCCTTCACCACCAGCGGATCGACCGGATCGCCGTGCTCGAAGCGCATCCAGTGTTCCTTGCCTTCCCGCCAGACGGTCAGCTCCAGCCATTCGCTGAGCGCGTTGACCACCGAGACGCCGACGCCATGCAACCCGCCGGAAACCTTGTAGGCATTGTCTTCCGAGGTGTTCTCGAACTTGCCGCCCGCATGGAGCTGGGTCATGATGACCTCGGCGGCGGAAACCCCCTCTTCCGAATGGATATCGGTGGGGATGCCGCGGCCGTTATCCTCGACGGATACGGAACCGTCCGGGTTCAGCTCGATCAGAACGAGATCGCAATGGCCGGCCAATGCCTCGTCTATGGCATTGTCGGAAACCTCGAACACCATGTGATGGAGGCCGGACCCGTCGTCCGTATCGCCGATATACATGCCGGGCCGCTTGCGCACGGCGTCCAGACCCTTGAGCACCTTGATCGAATCCGCGCCATAGCCATTGGAACGCGGGGCATTTTCGGGATTTTCCGTCATGTCGATGATATAGGGACGAAGCCGCGAATAGGAAAGCGTTGAGGGCGGACATCCACAGCTGATTGCGATGGATCGGGCCACAAAAGCAAACGGCCGCTCCCCTATCCGGAGAACGGCCGTCTGCCGTTGGATATGACCATGAGCGCCAACTCAGATGAGCGTGGCGCCGAACAAGATCCCGCTGGTCGAAGCCGCGACGATGATCGGCAATACCCGCGAAGCGATGAGCTGCATGTTTTCCTCCTGTTGAATGACCCCAAGGACACCGTCCCTGTCTCGTGATCATCATATTGTGCATCGCAGCATATTTCGCAATCGCAAAAAAATTCCCACCTGTTGCGCAATTTGCAACTGGCGATAATCCTTCTCTTTCCGTTGATTCATCACCAAGCTGGCAGCGTGGGTGGTCAGACCGGTTTTTCCAGGGAGTGGGCAATGAAGAGCAAGACCTATGACAGGCTGATCGAACCGCTCGAGGTGGAACTGGTGCAGATGGCGCGGTGGGCCAAGGCCAGGGGAGAACGAATCCTGGTCCTGTTCGAAGGGCGGGACACCGCCGGCAAGGGCGGCGCGATCAAGGCGGTTTCGGAGCGGCTCAATCCCCGCCAATGCCGGATCGTCGCCTTGCCCAAGCCAAGCGAGAGCGAGCAGGGGCAATGGTATTTCCAGCGCTATGCGTGCCATCTCCCCACGGCCGGCGAGATCGTGCTGTTCGACCGCAGCTGGTACAACCGCGCCGGGGTGGAGCGGGTGATGGGCTTCGCACCGGATCAGCAGGTGCAGAGCTTCCTCCGGGCGGCGCCCATATTCGAGAAGATGCTGGTCGACGATGGCATCCGCCTGTTCAAATACTGGCTGAGCTGCGACCAGGCCCATCAGGAGGAACGCTTCGCCGAGCGGCTGGACGATCCGCTCAAGCGCTGGAAGCTGTCGCCGGTCGATGCCGCCGCGCGCAGCAGCTATGCCGAATATTCCACGGCGCGGGAGGCGATGTTCGCCGCGACCCACACCGATGCCGCACCCTGGACCGTCGTCGATTTCAACGACCAGCGGCACGGCCGCCTGACCCTGATCCGCGACCTGCTGGATCGCCTGCCGGATTTCGCCGTGCCGGACGAGGCGATCGAGTGGCCGGAGCTCGGCCACCCGCCCCTGCAGGAGGAATTCGGCCTGCTGCGCCCCATTCCCGCCTACCCCGTCAAGGAGGAGGATGACGACGATAAAAGCAAGGGCGGCAAGGACGGAAAGGACAAGGATTGAACAACCCCGGCCTGCCTGAACCCGGGTTCGCTGCCTGGCTTGCCGCCTTGCGCAGGCTCGCGGCGGAACAGGACCTCGCCTGGCTCGCCGCCAGCCCCGGCGAAAGCCACCGCACCGCCTTTGCGGCGGGGGTCAGCCCGGCCGAATATCTCGAGAGCTACGCCGCGATGGCCGAATGGCGCGGCTGCGGCTGCGGCGGCTGATCTGCCTTATCCGGCTTATTCCGCCGCTTCGGCAAAGGCCGGATAATCGGTGTAGCCCTTCTCCTCCCCGACATAGGCATAGTCGAAATTGACCTCGGCCAGCGGCAGGCCCTTGCGGAAACGGTCCACCAGATCGGGGTTGGCCATGAACGGCCGCCCGAACGAGATCGCGTCCGCATCGCCACTGGCGATGAACTGCGCGCCCTTTTCCGCATCGAACCCGCCGTTCTGGATCACCGCGCCCTTGTAGGCGCCGCGCAGCCGGTCCATCACCGGATTGTCGGGCACATCCATGAAGCCGGCCGCGATCGGCTCGATCAGGTGGACATAGGCCAGGCCGAATTCCTGCACCAGCGTGCCGATCGCCTCGGCCAGCGCGCCCGGATCGGCATCGGCCATGCCCTTGCGCTCGCTGGTCGGGCTGATGCGCAGGCCGACCCGGCCCGGCTCCACCTCGGCCACCACCGCCGCGATCACCTCGCGCAGGAAGCGCAGCCGGTTCTCCAGGCTGCCGCCATAGCCGTCGGTGCGGTGGTTGCTGCTGGTCTTGAGGAACTGGTCGATCAGATAGCCATTGGCCCCGTGGATCTCCACCCCGTCGAACCCGGCGCGCAGCGCGTTGGCCGCGCCCCGGCCATAGGCGGCCACCGCCTCGTCGATATCGGCCTGGGTCATGGCGCGCGGCACGGCATAGGGCTTCATCGGCAG
Source organism: uncultured Caenibius sp. (assembly GCA_964468045.1). GTDB lineage: Bacteria > Pseudomonadota > Alphaproteobacteria > Sphingomonadales > Sphingomonadaceae > JAWKXU01. The sequence goes on from CAYXTO010000019.1 coordinate 46,250, forward strand.
GAACAGGCTGTCGTCGCCGGCGGGGCGGGGCGCGAAGGTCTCCCCTTCCGAGGCGATGGCCGAAGGCGCCACCGGCTGCTGGCCACCGATGTAATCGGGCAGCACCAGCCGCCCCATGTGCCAGATCTGGCAGAAGATCCGCCCGCCCGCATCATGGACCCGCCGGGTCACGCCCTGCCACCCGGCCACCATCTCGTCCGACCAGATGCCGGGCACGCGATACCAGCCCATGCCCAGCGGATGCACGGCGGTCGCCTCCGAAACGATCAGCCCGGCAGCGGCGCGCTGCGCGTAATATTCGCCCATCACCGGCTGCGGCACATTGGCTTCATCCGCGCGGCCACGGGTAAGCGGCGCCATCACGATCCGGTTGGGGATGGCGAGCGTGCCGAGCGTCAGCGGCTGGAACAGGGCATCATGGGACAAGGCAGGCACTCCGATCGGTAAACTGGTTTGCGGTCTCCTAGAGTGATTTCGAAGCAAGTGAAATCACGGAAACAGGAAAATTTCTGCCCGGTGCGTAAGGAGCGGAGAGGCGAAGTTAACCCAAACGCAACACACCTGCGCCTATGGCTGGCAGGATCGGCCAGCGAAGCGACTGCATCGGGTATTCCCGCCGGCCGGATGGAGGCAGGCCATGGCCACCGCCAGCAAAGCAAAAGAATATTTCGAGCGCGGGCCGGACCGCCGCTCCGGCGACGATCGCCGGGAGGAGCCGCACGCCTATAAAGGCGAGGAACGCCGCATCGGCGAAGACCGGCGCGAAGCATCCGCCGCCCCCTATACCGGCCCGGAACGCCGCAAGCATCCGCGCCGCGTGATCCTCGACCGCCGCGGCTGACGGCGCGCAGTCCCGCAAGGGCTTCCGGCCGGCGCGCCATTGCGATAGGCTCCCGCTCCGCCGGGCAGATCCGCGCGCAGGCAGGAGAATCCATGTGACCGAAGGCGAACCGCGACCGCAGCCGACCGAGCCGCAGGCCACCCCGCCCCCAGCCGCCGCCGGGTTCGATTTCAACCGGCCCACCGTCATCAGCCTGCTGTACCTGTCCTCCTTCGTGCTGGGCATCACCGTGCTGATCGGCGTGGTGCTGGCCTATGTCTGGCGCGGCGAGCCGCAGGCGGAATGGGAACGCTCGCACTACACCTACCTCATCCGCACCTTCTGGCTGGGCCTGATCGGCGGGATCGTCAGCACCATCCTGATGCTGGCGCTGATCGGCTTCCTGCTGATCGTGGGCGTGGCCGTGCTGGTGATCGTGCGCTGCGTGCTGAGCCTGGTGAACGCGCAGAAGAAGCTGCCCATGCCCGATCCGGAGACATGGTGGGTATAAGGCGGCGCGCCCGCCCCCTCGTGTCACACCGCTCGCGAAGTTGACGCTGAACGCCCGAATTGTGGTTTTGCTTTCCCGCTTGTTTCCCTTTGAATGCAAAGGGTTGACAGCAGAATCCGTGTGACCTTTCGCGAATGGCCCATGCGGAAGCGGCGGGAGAATGGCGGGGCGGGCGATGCGGGGCATGACCGCGCCACCATGGCAGACCCGGCCCGAGTAGGAAAATGGTGGGGGCTGTTTACGCTCTCCCTCCCGCCCTTCGGCTGGCCGGCAGGCCGGCCGCTCAGGACAGGCTTGGGAGGGGCACCTCGGGTTTCCCCCTCTCGCTTGCGGGAGGGGGATGATGTCGCGCCTTATTTCACCCCTCCCGCTTGCGGGAGGGGCCGGGGGTGGGCAAAAGCGCTCCATGCCCGACTGGAAACCCCGCGACACGCGGCGCGCCCGCAGCCTGCGCCAAGCGGCGACACCAGCCGAGCAGAGGCTGTGGACTTACCTTGCCCGGAGCCAGCTCGGCGCCAAGTTCAGCCGCCAGATGCCGGTCGGGCCGTTCTTCGCGGATTTCCTGTGCCGGGAATTGAAGCTGATAGTGGAACTGGACGGCATCTCGCATGATCGCCGGCCGGAGCGCGACGAGGCGCGCGACCGCTACCTCGCCGCGCAGGCCTATCGCGTGCTGCGCTTCACCAACCAACAGGTACTGGGCGATGCGGAAACCGTCGCCTTCGCGATCCGCGAGGAAGTCGCCCAGCTGAGAGCATTGCAGGCCCACCCCTGACCCCTCCCGTGAACGGGAGGGGGACCATGTTGCGCTTCTTGCTCTCCCTCTCGTTCACGGGAGGACGCCTCACTGCTCCCCTCCTGCAAGCGGGAGGGGCCCGGGGGTGGGCAGCGGAAACTATGTCGGCGATAGCGCCGCTTAAGCCTTCCGATACTTGTCGGCGGCATGATGCCGCCCATGCGTGGGAACGGCCAGAACATCTATCCCTTCCGCAAGCGGAGCCGCTGGACGCGCGCGGCCGCCTATGCCGCGCCAGCATGGAAGCGGCGAACGCACCGCCGGTTCAGGATCAACCCCATCATGGTGATGCTGCCGCTGGCGACCTTCACGGCGGTGTTCCTGTGGGATGGTGTTCCGCCCGGCCTCTCGCTGACTGCCAGCAGGCCCGTCGCCACATCGCAGGACCGGGAAAGTGCCAGATTCTCCCGCTGCATCGGCCCGATCCGCTATAGCTGCGTCGTGGACGGGGATACGCTGTGGTATAAGGGGACCAAGATCCGCATCGCCGACATCAACACGCCGGAAGTGAGCGAGCCGGGCTGCGCCCGCGAGGCGGAACTGGGCGCGAAGGCGACCGCGCGGCTACTAACGCTGCTGAATGAAGGGCCGTTCTCGCTGGAACGGATCGACCGGGACACCGACAAATATGGCCGCGCCCTGCGGGTGGTGACGCGCGGCGGGCAAAGCCTGGGTGAACAACTGGTGCGCGAAGGCTATGCCGAGCGGTGGAAGGGCTATCGCGGGAATTGGTGTTGATCGATCAACCACCCAAATGCCAGCCCGCCAATCCCCCGAGCATCAGAAGCTGAAACACGCCAATGACATGCAAGTGATTGGAGAAAGGTTGTTTCCGGGTCTTGTGGCGAAACGTCTTGCGCCCTGCATAAGCTCCCGGCGATCCGCCCAGCGTCGCCCACATCAACAGGGTCGCCTCGGCAATTCGCCATCGCCCTGCCTCGGCCAGCATCTTGTCGATTCCGAACGCGACGAAGGCGATCAAATTGATCGCGATAAGGTAGATTGCGATATTCGCGGGCGTGAGAAAGGGAAGGATCGCATTCATGAACCTAGTCGATAACCGGAAGCTCTTACCAATTCGTCATTCCCGCGAAAGCGGGAACCCAGCAGTTGGCATTGCGCGCGGCGAGCAAAGCCTGAGCGAACAACGAGTGTGCGAAGGCTAGTCGAACGTTAAAAAGCCTATCGCGGGAACTAGTTGGGTCTTTTGCTCAGTAGCCAGTTATTCATGTTTCAACGCAGACTTCAACCTCCTCTTCTTGGATTGCTTGGTGGAGTTGGAGGAGGGGTCGGCGGGATTGATCGACCTGGACTATCATGATGCGGTCGAGGCTGTGGAGTAGGAGATGGTGCAGGTGATGGACGATGCGTGGGATTGCGAGGATCTGCCATAAAGCTAACGCCAAGCTCCTATTAACAACGCGACACTTATAACCAAAACCCCGCCGAGGAATGTCGCAAATGTAGAAAATAAACAGATGGCAACAATTTTTGACAATGCTGGCGGAGAAACATCACTCGTCTTTTTCTTATAATATTCATCTGTCTTTTGAATTTGTTTAGCATAAGCTAGAGAGCTTAAAAATTTCTCCGAAAGTCCAGCCAATAGCGACAAGAAAATCAGAGATAATCCCAATATTATTAAGTTGGATGGCTGGGAAGACATCCTCTCTTGAGAATAAAGAAATCCAGGAACAAGTAATGCAATTGCAGAAGAAAGCTGGATTACAGTTTTAATAAAATTATCTTCAGAATTCCGTTTTCCTTCAATAAGGCGATTGCGCTCAGCTATGTGCTGATCATAGCATTCCCATTCATCTTTCCCGTCAAGAGGATGGGTATCTGTCATCTCCGAACTAGCTCTAATTAACCTTTTGATGCACGCGGATCATGCCCATAGGTGTTTCTCTCGCGAATTTGCCCGTTTCGTCCGGTGAGATAAGCCTCACCCTTAGTCTCTCGAGCGCGAGATTGAGCCTCAGCCCAAGCATCAGCTTGCGTTGAATGAACAGATGTTGCGCGAGAGTTTCCTGCACCCTTTACCTGCCAGCCATCAGGATGCTTCGTTGCCCAATAGTCTTTTGCCATTGCCGCCTCCGAATCGCCTTTGTTCTCTATACGTTTACCAAAAACCCCTTGCTTGTTCAATCACTCCGCCGCCACGCCGCTGGCATTGCCGAACATATCCGGCTCGCCATCGTCCGACACGTCGTTGGCCTGTTCGCCGGTCTTCGCCTTGCGGCGCTGGTCGAAGCTGGTCCACACGTCGTTCCAGTTGCCGCGCGTCGCCGCCTTGGAATATTCGGTCGCGCGGGTTTCGAAGAAATTGGCGTGCTCCACCCCGTTGAGCAGCGGAGCCAGCCACGGCAGCGGGTGATCCTCCACCATGTAGATCGGCTGGAAGCCGAGCTGGTTCAGCCGCCAGTCCGCAATGTAGCGGATATATTTCTTGATCTCGCGCGCGGTCATCCCCGGCACCGGCCCGGCCTCGAACGCCAGGTCGATGAAGGCGTCCTCCAGCCGCACCGTCTTCTGGCAGCAATCGATGATGTCCTCCCGCACCGCCTTGGTCAGGCAATCCCGCTCCTTGCAGAAGGCGTGGAACAGGCGGGTGATCCCTTCGCAATGGAGCGATTCATCGCGCACCGACCAGGTGACGATCTGGCCCATGCCCTTCATCTTGTTGAAGCGCGGGAAGTTCATCAGCATGGCGAAGCTGGCGAAGAGCTGCAGCCCTTCGGTGAAGCCGCCGAACATCGCCAGGGTGCGGGCGATATCCTCGTCCGTGTCGACCCCGAACTGCTGCAGGTAATCGTGCTTGTCCTTCATCTCCGCATATTCGAGGAACATGCCGTACTCGCTTTCCGGCATGCCGATGGTGTCGAGCAGGTGCGAATAGGCGGCGATGTGGATCGTCTCCATGTTGGAGAAGGACGCCAGCATCATCTTCACCTCGGTCGGCTTGAACACGCGGCCGTATTTCTCGTGGTAGCAATCCTGCACCTCGACATCGGCCTGGGTGAAGAAGCGGAAGATCTGGGTCAGCAGGTTGCGCTCATGGTCCGAGAGCTTCTGCGCCCAGTCGCGGCAATCCTCGCCCAGCGGCACTTCCTCCGGCATCCAGTGGACCTGCTGCTGCCGCTTCCAGAACTCGTAAGCCCACGGATATTCGAAGGGCTTGTAGGTCTTGCGGGCTTCGAGCAACGACATGTTGTGTCTCCGGGCGTTCGATCAGGCTAAACAATATAGGGCGTTTTCGGCCCAAGACCATCGCCGCGCCGATGGGCGCGGGCGATAATCCGCGAAAAAGATGCGGCCCTCGCGCGGGCCGGAAAATGAACCTCGCACAACCGCCGCGTTAATCGGGCGCAAACCTCTTGTGCGGTATGGGTGATTCATCGCCAGGGCAGCGGAATCGCGGGGGTTTTCTCCATTCGCCGCCAGGCAACGCCGGCATGGTTTTGAAGGAGCAGGCCGATGGGCCACTACGAACCGATCAGGAAAGAGGGCGAGCAAGGCCCCGCCGAAGCCCCGTCTCCCAGGGCGGGCTGGCAGATCACGGACCAGTACCGGGTCAACCAGCCGCACGACCGCACGGCGCGCCGCCTCTCGCAGAGCTGAGGCGCGGATCGCGGAAATATCGCGGGCGCCCAGGCGCCCCGTGCACCGAGTGGACCGGTGCGATGGAACCCCGGTATCCGGCGCGGATATCGGGGCTTTCCATGATGGCAGGCCGGCCATGACGCGCCTCCGCCCCGCCTATTGGCAGGCGAGGCATTCCTCGTAATCGGTGGGGCCTTCGGTGGCGGCAAGCTCGAACCGGGCGGCCCCGGCGGTGTTGTCCGCCTCCACCCCGCCGGCGAACCCGGCGCGCTGCACCGACTTGGAGCGCAGGTAGTAGAGCGACTTGATGCCCTTCTCCCACGCCTGGAAGTGCAGCATCATCAGATCCCACTTGTCGACATCGGCCGGGATGAACAGGTTGAGGCTCTGCGCCTGGTCGATGAACGGCGCGCGGTCGGCCGCGAATTCCAGCAGCCAGCGCTGGTCGATCTCGAAGCTGGTCTTGTAGACCGCCTTTTCCTCCGGCGAGAGGAAGTCGAGATGCTGGACGGAGCCGCCCTTCTCCAGGATCGAATTCCAGATATTGTTGGAATCCTTTGATTTTTCCTGCAGCAGCTTCTCGAGGTAAGGGTTCTTCACCACGAAGCTGCCGGACAGCGTCTTGTGGGTGTAGATATTGGCCGGGATCGGCTCGATGCAGGCCGAGGTGCCGCCGGCGATGATGCTGATCGACGCGGTGGGCGCGATCGCCATCTTGCAGGAGAACCGCTCCATCACCCCCATTTCCTCGGCATCCGGGCAGGGGCCGCGCTCGTTGGCGAGCAGCATCGACGCCTCGTTCACCTTGGCGCTGATATGCTTGAACATCTTGAGGTTCCACGCCTTCGCCATCGCGCTTTCCAGCGCCAGCCCCTTGGACTGGAGGAAGGAGTGGAAGCCCATCACGCCGAGGCCGACCGAACGTTCGCGGCTGGCGGAATAGCGGGCGCGGGCCATCTCGTCGGGCGCGCGGTCGATATAATCCTGCAGCACATTGTCGAGGAAGCGCATCACATCCTCGATGAAGTCCTTGTGGCCGGCCCACTCGTCCCAGTTCTCGAGATTGAGCGAGGAGAGGCAGCACACCGCGGTGCGATCGTTGCCGAGATGGTCGCGGCCGGTGGGCAGGGTGATCTCGGAGCACAGGTTGGAGGTGGAGACCTTCAGGCCCAGCTCGCGGTGATGCTTGGGCATCATCCGGTTCACCGTGTCGGAGAAGACGATATAGGGCTCGCCCGTCGCCAGCCGGGTTTCCACCAGCTTCTGGAACAGCGAGCGGGCATCGACGGTGGCCCGCACCGAGCCGTCGCGCGGGCTCTTCAGCTCGAACTCCGCGCCATTGCGAACGGCTTCCATGAACTCGTCGGTGACCAGCACGCCATGGTGGAGATTGAGCGCCTTGCGGTTGAAATCGCCCGACGGCTTGCGGATCTCGAGGAACTCCTCGATCTCCGGGTGGGAGATGTCGAGATAGCAGGCGGCCGAGCCGCGCCGCAGCGAGCCTTGCGAGATGGCGAGCGTCAGGCTGTCCATCACCCGCACGAAGGGAATGATCCCGCTGGTCTTGCCGTTGAGGCCGACCGGCTCGCCGATGCCGCGCACCTGGCCCCAGTAAGTGCCGATGCCGCCGCCGCGCGAGGCCAGCCAGACGTTCTCGTTCCAGGTGCCGACGATGCCTTCCAGGCTGTCATCCACCGAGTTGAGATAGCAGGAGATCGGCAGGCCGCGCCCGGTGCCGCCGTTGGACAGCACCGGCGTCGCCGGCATGAACCACAGCTTCGAGATATAGTCGTAGAGCCGCTGCGCGTGATCGGCGTCGTCGGCATAGGCATCGGCCACGCGGGCGAACAGATCCTGATAGGATTCGCCGGGCAGCAGGTAGCGGTCGGTCAGGGTGTCCTTGCCGAAGTCGGTCAGCAGCGCATCGCGCGCAGGATCGGTCTGAATGTCGAAGCGCCGGGCCAGCACGGTCTTCGAATCCGGCTGCGCCTTGTCCGCATCCTGCGCCGCCGCCTTCACCGCTTCGCCCATGGCCTGGGCGGCAAGGCCCGCCACGAGATCTTCCGAACCACGATCTTGCGCTGTCATCGCCACCGCCGGGTCCTTTCCTGTGTCGGGCGCTGCGGACGCGGGCGCGGCGCCATCGGCCGATCCAAGGTCCAATTCCGCATCAAGGCCCATTCCAACACCATCCCCGCTCTTGAAGTCCATGCCCTCTTGCCCCCGATCCTTGGCCGCAACCAGCGGCGCCCCCGCGCCAGAATGTTCCCTATGCGTTCGATTCGGCGACAAGCCGCCAGCCTAACCGAAACCGGACCCCGGCGGTGAAATACTTATCCCCCGCCTGTCCCCAGCGAATGCCCCCGAAGCGATGCACGAGACTTGATCCGGCCCAATAGGCAACATTGGCATCGCCAGCGCGGATTCAAGGTCTTGTGTGTACCCCCCGGTCACAAACCACAAGCCATAGTGCTTAAGCAGTGAATCGGGTGCAAGAGGGTAAATGTGGAAGAAACCGTTTCGGCTCGCTCGCCGAGCTGCCGTGCACGCCGCGACGCGTGGTCAAAGCTCGGCTGGCGGGATGCGCAAGAGTCAAAAATATTTTTTTCAAAAGGGGGTGGCGCGGACGCCCCGCTGGTGCATTTGACGGCGGGCAGGCCTGCCCATGGCCGTATCGACACTGGAAACACCCATGCTGAACATCATCGGAGCGATCTTCTCGGGCCTCATCGTCGGGGCGCTGGCGCGCTGGCTCTATCCGGGAGACGTCGATCTCGGCTGGGTGCAGACCATCCTGCTGGGCCTGGGCGGCTCGCTGCTGGCGGGGCTGGTAGCGACGCGCGGGCGCGACGGCTTCAATCGCGCGGGCTGCCTGGCTTCCATTCTCGGGGCGATGGCGCTGATCTTCCTCGGCCGCTGGCTGGCGGGATAGGCGCATTCCGGCGCGCCGGCCGAACCGCATGCCGGAAGCCGCATCCCGTTACAAACATCCGCTATTGATAATCATTCCTAATATTTATAACGGGTGCCCCCGAAAGGGGTTGGACTATGCGATATTTTCTGATTTGCTTGGCTGGCGCGGCGGCGCTCGCGCCCGGCGTGGCCTTCGCCGGCAGCGATACGGCGGAAGAGGCGGAAGCGCAGGCCCGGCCCGACATCGTGGTGACCGGCATTCGCTATGGCGCCGAGGTGAACGCCGGCAAGGCCAATATCCCGCTGGCCGAGTTGCCCCAGGCCATTTCCGTCGTCTCGGCGGAAGATCTCCAGAATCGCGGCGTGACCCGGCTGGCCGATGCGCTGTTCTCCGTGGCGGGCGCCTCGCGCAGCAGCACCTACGGTTTCTATGACGCCTATACCCTGCGCGGCTTCGACGCGGCCTATGGCAGCATCTATCTCGACGGGCTGCTGAACGAGGCCGGGGGCGGCGGCAGCAACAACGAGCTGATCGGGCTGGCCTCGATCGAGGTGGTGAAGGGCCCGGCTTCCTCCCTGTTCGGCGGCGGCTCGCTCGGCGGCATCATCAACCTCGTCAGCAAGCGCCCAGTGCAGGACGAGAGCTTCCTCGAGGCGACGCTGTCCACCGGCTACTACAACCTGTTCGAAGCGGCGGCAGACGCCAACGTGCCGCTGGACACCAATGGAACGCTGGCCGCCCGGGTCGTCGGGCTGTATCGCGATTCGGACAGCTTCGTGCGCAATGCGGGCTACAACCGGCTCTATCTCCAGCCTTCGCTGACCTGGCAAATCGGATCCGCTACGACGCTGACCGTGCTCGGCACGCTGAAGCGCGACCATGACAATCCGTGGGCGCCGCTCCCGGCCTATGGCACCGTCTTCCCGCTGGAAGGCGGATACTTCCTGCCGCGCAGCTTCGCGATCGGCAATGCCGGGGACCAGAAGGCGATCCAGAACGAGAACCGCAAGACCATCGGCTACATGTTCGATCACGCCTTCAGCGAGGAGCTGAAATTCAGCCAGACCCTGCGCTACATGCATCGCAAGACCTTCTGGGATCGCTGGCTGTTCGCCGACGCCTATCTCGACGAGCGGCTGGAGGACGAGAACGATCCGGACAGCACGCCGATCGCCGGGTCGGGCCGCATATTGGGGCGGTATTATTACGGCCCCTATCGCGAAACCTTCAAGAGCTTCCTGGTCGACAACCGGCTGAGCGGAAAGATCGAGATGGGCGCGATCCGTCACAACCTGCTGGGCGGGGTCGACTATCGCAACACCAAGTCGCACTATTTCGGCGATGGCGATTTCGATTTCACCCATTTTCCGCTCGACGTCCTCGATCCGGATTACACCGCGCCGCTCAACCCGGATTCAGCGCCCTATGAGGGATATGACACCGGCAGGCAGCTCGGCTTCTACATCCAGGACCATATCGAGCTGGGCGACCGCTTCACCCTGACGCTGAACGGGCGGTGGGACCGCGCAAAGTTCAACGGCGAGCCGCAGACCGCCTTCTCCCCGCGCGTGGGGGCGACCTGGAAAGCGGTGGAGGGCGTTTCGCTCTACGCCAGCTACGCCAAGTCCTTCACCCCGCAATTCGGCTCCCAGATCGTGCTGGAAGTGGATGGCGAGGGCAATATCGTGCGTATCGGGCAGGCCCCGCCGGAACGCGGCCGCAACATCGAGGGAGGAGCCAAGTTCGATCTTCCCGCGGCACGGCTCAGCGGGATGCTGTCGCTCTATCAGCTCACCCGCAGCAATGTGCTGACCTCCGATCCGCAATTCCCGATGTTCTCGCGCGTGTCGGGCAAGCAGCGCAGCAAGGGCGTGGAGCTGGAGCTGCACTGGCGGCCGGAAGGCGGCTTCGGGCTCGACTTCGCCTACAGCCACATCAAGGGGCGCTATCTCGAGGACAGCGACATCCCCCGGGGCACGCCGCTGCCCAATATCCCGAAGCACAATGTCACCCTGTTCGGCAGCTATGTCGTGCCGTCCGGCCCGCTGGCCAATTTCGGCGTCAATCTGGGCGTGCTCTACAACAGCGACCGCTACGTCTACGACTTCTGGGCCTATCCCGGGCAGGACCCCATGATGGTGCTGAAGGACTACACGCTGGTCAACGGCGGGCTGTCCTATGAATTCCAGGGCTGGCGCGCGCAGGTCAACGTCAACAACATCTTCGACAAGCGCTATTATCCCGACGCCTGCTGCACCACGCGGGTCACGCCGGGCGAGCCGCGCAACTGGCGGCTGACGTTGAGCAGGACGTTCTGAGCATGGCGCAGGGCGGGGAACGGCTGGCCTTCGCCGGGCGGATCGCCGCCATCCCGGGGGGCTATGTGCTGGCCAGCCTCGCCAGCGCCTGCCTCGCCCGCCTGCTGCCGACCACCCGGGTGGAGGCCGCCGCCGCGGGCATGGTCCTGTCCTTCGGCATTTTCGCGGCCCTGCTGATCTGGGCCTTTTCCGCGCGCAGCGTGTTGCGCCTGTGGCTGTGGATGGGCGGGTCCGCCGCGGTGCTCGGCATCGTCCTCGCCCTGTCGATCGTCCACGGCGGCCGCGCATGAAGCAGGGTTTCCGCCAGTCCATGGCCTGGCTGCACACCTGGTCCGGGCTGCTGTTCGGCTGGCTGCTGTTCGTGATCTTCGCCTGCGGCACGGCGGCCTATTTCCAGGAGGAGATCACCCGCTGGATGCAGCCGGAAGTCGGCGGCCCGTCCGATCCCGCGCAGGCGGCGGACGGCGCGGCGCGCTGGCTCGCCACCCATGCGCCGGATGCCGCCGAATGGTATATCACCCTGCCCGGCAAGCGGTCCGCCGTCACCTCCCTGTTCTGGTCGCCCGGGCCGGATGCACCGGCGGACGCCCCGACCGAAGCCACCCTGGACGGGGCGGGCAAGCCGGTGACCGGGCGGGAAACCGCCGGCGGATATTTCCTGTACCGCTTCCATTTCGACCTGCATTACCTGCCGGTGATCTGGGCCCGCTATCTGGTGGGAATCGCCGCCATGTTCATGCTGGTGGCGATCATTTCCGGCATCATCACGCACAAGAAGATCTTCGCCGATTTCTTCCTGCTGCGCTTCGGCAAGGGGCAGCGCAGCTGGCTCGACGCCCATAATGTGACGGCGGTGCTGGCCCTGCCGTTCCACCTGATGATCACCTATACCGGCCTCGTCACCCTGGACAGCCAGCTTTCGCCCGCGCCGGTCGCCGCGCTCTACCAGAGCGCCGACACCTTCTATGCGGAAGCATTCCCGCAGGGGGATATTCCGGCCCCCTCCGGCACGCCCGCCCCGCTGGCCCCGCTTTCCGCCATGCTCGCGGAGGCGGACCGCCACTGGGACAACGGTGGGACCGGATATGTCCGGATCGCCAATCCCGGCGACGCCAACGCCCGCGTCATCCTGTCCAGCGCGCCGGGCGCGGCGATCGATTCGCGCGGGCGGACCCTGCAGTTCGACGGGGTCAGCGGCAAGCTGCTCGATCAGGGCCCGGAAGCCGGCCCCGCCCGCAAGACCGAAGGGGTGATGATCGGCCTTCACGCAGGCCGCTATGCCGACACCGCGCTGCGCTGGCTCTATTTCCTGTCGGGCCTGGGCGGCACCGTGATGGTGGCGAGCGGCCTGGTGCTGTGGACCGTGAAGCGGCGCGCCAGGCTGCCGGACCCGGCCCGACCGCATTTCGGCTTCCGCCTGGTCGAACGCTTGAATCTGGGGGTGATCACCGGCTTCCCGATCGGGCTGGCCTGCTATTTCCTCGCCAACCGGCTGCTGCCCCTGCAGCTTCCCGACCGCCCGGACTGGGAAATCGACTGCCTGTTCATCGGCTGGGCCTGCGCCCTGGCGATCGCCCTGCTCCGCCCCATGCGGCAGGGCTGGATCGAACTGTGCGGGCTGGCCGCCGTGCTGTTCGCGGCGGTGCCGCTGGTCAGCGCGATCATGACCACGCGCAACCTGCTCGCGAGCCTTGCCGTGGGGGACTGGGTATTCGCGGGGTTCGAGCTGACGATGCTGGCAACGGCCGCCGGTTTCGCCCTGATCGGGCGCAAGCTCGCACAAACCCGGGCAGCCCCGCCCCGTCCCGCCCGCAAGCGGAGGGAGGCCGTCGCATGACCCATCTCGCGCTGCTGATGCTCGCCATCGCCGCCTTCCTTGCCTTGTGCGCGGGCTTGCCCCGCCACCAGCCGGCCATGGTCAAGCGCAAGCTGCAACCGGGCGCAAGCCGGGCGCTGCGCCTCATCGGCTGGGGCTTGCTGGCGGTCCTCTTCGCGCTGGCCTGGCAGGCCTTCGGCTTCGGCAGGGCGATGGTGGTGACCGCGGGCTATGCCACGGTGGGCGCGCTGGCGGCGGTGTTTACGCTCAACCGGCGCCCGGCCTGAGCGAAAAGCCTGAGCGGAACGCTCAGGGCACCAGCACCGTGTCCCTGGCCACCGGGTCGGTCTGCGGATAATCCAGCGTGTAGTGCAGCCCCCGGCTCTCATGCCGCTTGAGCGCGGACCGGACGATCAGCTCGGCCGATTGCAGCAGGTTGCGCAATTCGATGAGGTCCGTGGTGACGCGGAAATGGCCGTAATAGTCGCCGACCTCATCCTGCAACAGCTTGATCCGGTGCTGGGCCCGCTCCAGCCGCTTGGTGGTGCGGACGATGCCCACGTAGTTCCACATGAAACGGCGGATCTCGGTCCAGTTCTGCTTGATCACCACTTCCTCGTCGGAATCGGCGACGCGGCTTTCATCCCAGGGGCGGATCGGCGGCGGTTCGTCGAACCCGTCCCAGCGCGCCAGGATATCCGTCGCCGCCGCTTCACCGAACACGAAGCATTCGAGCAGGCTGTTGGAGGCAAGCCGGTTCGCCCCGTGCAGCCCGCTTTCCGTGCATTCCCCGGCGGCATAGAGCCCGGGCAGGTCGGTGCGGCCCTGCAGGTCGATCATCACGCCGCCGCAGGTATAGTGCTGCGCCGGCACCACCGGGATCGGTTCCCTGGTCATGTCGATGCCCAGCCCGAGCAGCTTCTCATGGATGGTGGGGAAATGCTCCCGCACGAACTCCGCCGGCATATGACTGATGTCGAGATGGACGTAATCGAGGCCGTAGCGCTTGATCTCGGCGTCGATCGCACGGGCTACCACATCGCGCGGGGCAAGCTCCAGCCGCTGGTCGTAATAGGGCATGAAGCGCTTGCCGGTGGTCGGGTTGATGAGCTGCCCGCCTTCGCCGCGCACCGCCTCGGTGATCAGGAAGTTCTTGACCTCCAGATTGTAGAGGCAAGTCGGATGGAACTGCATCATCTCCATGTTGGAGACGCGCGCGCCCGCGCGCCAGGCCATCGCGATCCCGTCTCCGGTCGCGCCGCGCGGCGCGGTGGAGAAGAGATAGCACCGCCCGGCGCCGCCGCTGGCCAGCACGGTCGCGCGCGCGACATGCGTCTCGACCCGGCCGGTCGCTTCGTTCAGCGCATAGACCCCCCACACCCGGCCCGAGCCGGAATAGCGTTCCTCATGCCGCCCGGTGATCAGGTCGATGCAGCTCCGCCCCGCCAGCAGGGTGATGTTGGGATGGTCCGTCGCTGCCTTGAGCAGCGCCTGCTGCACCGCCCAGCCGGTGGCATCGTTGACATGCACGATGCGCCGGTGGGAATGCCCGCCTTCGCGGGTGAGATGCAGGTCCTGCCCCTCGGTGTTGAACGGCACCCCCAGCGCGCTCAGCCGGTCGATCGCATGCGGCGCGCGCTCCACCACGAATTCCACGGTCTCGAGCCGGTTGAGCCCGGCGCCGGCCACCATCGTATCGCGGATATGATCCTCAAACGTGTCGCCGGAATCAAACACTGCGGCGATCCCGCCCTGGGCCGAGGCGGTCGATCCGCTGTCGAGCCGGCCCTTCGCCAGCACCAGCACCGTGCGCTTCTCCGCCAGCGCCAGGGCGGCGGTGAGCCCGGCCGCGCCGGAACCGATGACCAGAATATCATGCTGGGATTGCTGGCGCATGGTCAGGCGATCTCCTTCGCCTGGCTGGTCAGGCTGACGAAAACATCCTCCAGATCCGCCTCGCGGGTGGAGACATCCTCGATCGCATAGCCCTGCTGCTGGACCAGCGCGAGCACCTGCCCCGCGCTCATCCGGTCCCGGTCATAGGTGATCTCCAGCATCCGTTCGCCATGCTTGGCGGTCTTCAGGATGGCGGGATGCTGCGGCAGGTCCTGCACCTCGCGATCGAGCGTCAGGACCACGATCTTCTCGCGGATCATCCCGACCAGCTCGCGGGTCGGCTCGTTGGCGATCAGCCTGCCGTGATTGATGATGGCGATCCGCTCGCACAATTCCTCGGCTTCCTCGAGATAATGGGTGGTGAGCACCACGGTCACGCCCTGCGCGTTCAGCTCCGTCACCAGCTCCCAAAGCTGGCGGCGCAGCTCCACATCGACCCCGGCCGTCGGCTCGTCCAGCACCAGCACCGGCGGGGAATGCACCATCGCCTTGGCCACCAGCAGGCGGCGCTTCATCCCGCCCGACAGGCTGCGGGCATAGGCGTCGCGCTTGTCCGCCAGATGCACCGCGCGCAGCAGTTCCTCGGAGCGGCGCAGCGTCCTGGCCACGCCATACAGGCCCGCCTGGTTCTCCAGCACCTCGAAGGGAGTGAAGAACGGGTCGAACACGATTTCCTGCGGCACGATCCCGATCGAGGCCTTGGCATTGCGCCGGTCCGCATCGATATCGTGCCCCCAGATCGTCACGCTGCCGGAGGTCTTGGAGACCAGCCCCGCCAGGATATTGATCAGGGTGGACTTGCCCGCGCCATTCGGCCCCAGCAGGCCGAAGATGCCGCCCTGGGGAACATCGAAGCTCACTCCGTCCAGCGCCAGCTTGGGCTCCGTCCCCTTGCTGGGGGCATATCGCTTGACGAGATCGCGGATGGAAATGGCGGGCGGCGGATTTGTCATGCCTGCGTCATTGGGGCAGCCGCGCCGCTCGCGCAAGCGCCGCAATATGCCATGCGCAGGCAAGGAACACGATCTGCGTCTGGATTATCGCCTAAACCGATGGTAACGGCGCGGCGATGATGATTCCACCGCCCGAAATCACCCTTGTCGAAACGCACCGCGTCAGCTGCGACGGCTCCGGCGGCATTCGCGGGGGCGAGCGCTTCACGCCCGCCGCGCTGGGCCATCCGCGCGTGTTCCTCGAGATCGACGAGCATGGCTATGTCGATTGCGGCTATTGCGACCGCCGCTTCGTTCTCAAGGGCGGCCCGGCCGATGGCGCGGATCAGGCGAGCCTGCCGGACATTTCCTCGGGCGCCACACCCTAGGCCACGCACACCCGGCCTTTCGCGGAGGCGCCGAAGCCCCTATATCCGCGAAATGACCCAGCTCGACCCCCGCTCGCTCCTCTATGCCGATGGCAAGCTCTCCCCGGATGAAGCCCAGGTTCTCGCAAGGGAAACCCTGGCCCAGTGCGACGATGGGGAGCTCTATCTCCAGTTCATCGCCAGCGAGAGCTTCGGGTTCGACGACGGCCGGCTGAAGACCGCCGATTATTCGCGGGATTCGGGCTTCGGCCTGCGCGGGGTATCCGGCGAGATGACCGGCTTCGCCCACGCCAACGACATCAGCGCGGGCGCGATCCGCCGCGCCGGGGAAACGCTGAAGCTGCTCGATCCCGCCAGCAATCCCCCGGCCCCCGCCCCGCGCCGCAACAACCGCCATCTCTATACCGACGCCAGCCCGCTCGACGCCGTGCCCTTCGGAGACAAGGTCAGGCTGCTTGAAACGATCGATGCCGCCGCCCGCGCACGCGACCCGCGCGTGGCGCAGGTCAGCGCATCGCTTTCGGCAAGCTGGAGCGTGGTGGAAATCGTCCGCGCCGACGGCTTCGTCGCGCAGGATATCCGCCCGCTGGTCCGCCTCAACGTCGGCATCGTGGCGGAAAGCAACGGCCGGCGCGAAAGCGGCAATTTCGGGATCGGCGGGCGCTATCTCTACGACGACCTGTTCGATCCCGCGACCTGGAACCGGGCGATCGACACCGCGCTCGGCCAGGCGCTGGTCAATCTGGAAAGCGTCGCCGCCCCGGCCGGGGAAATGACCGTGCTGCTGGGCCCCGGCTGGCCGGGCGTCCTGCTGCATGAAGCGATCGGCCACGGGCTGGAAGGCGATTTCAACCGCAAGGGCACCAGCGCCTTCTCCGGGCGGATCGGCGAACGCGTGGGCGCGCCGGGAGTGATCGTGGTGGATGACGGCTCCATCGCCAACCGTCGCGGATCGCTCTCCATCGACGACGAAGGCACCCCCACCGGCGAAACGGTGCTGATCGAGGACGGGATCCTCAAGGGCTATATGCAGGACCGGCTCAATGCCCGGCTGATGGGCGTGGAGCCGACCGGCAACGGCCGCCGGGAATCCTATGCCCACGCGCCGATGCCGCGCATGACCAACACCTTCATGAAGGGCGGCAACGACGATCCGGCGGAGCTGCTTTCCCGCATGAAGAACGGCATCTTCGCCAAGAGCTTCGGCGGCGGGCAGGTCGATATCGTTTCAGGCAAGTTCGTGTTCTCCTGCACCGAGGCCTATCTCGTGGAGAACGGCCGGCTCGGCGCGCCAATCAAGGGCGCGACCCTGATCGGCGACGGACCCAGCGTGCTGACCCGGGTCAAGGGCATCGGCAACGACATGGCGCTGGACGAAGGCGTGGGCGTCTGCGGCAAGGGCGGGCAGAGCGTGCCGGCCGGGGTCGGCCAGCCGACCCTGCTGGTGGAAGGGCTGACCGTGGGCGGAACGGCCTGATTCGGGCCTGATCCGAGCATGTGCCGGTCAGTTACGGTTCAGGCGTGTTCGTGTAGTCTAGACGGCATTCGTTCTGGAGAACATCCATGCGCAAGATCATCTCTACCATCGCCGCGGTGACAGCCGCCGGCGCCGTGTTGCTGTCTGCCCCGGCCCTTGCCAAGGCCACTGGCGAGGAACGCCTCGCGAAGATGCTGGAAGGGCGCGAGGCCGGTGAACCGGTATCCTGCATCACCCTGTTCAGTTCCCATAATCTGCGGGTGATCAACAAAACCGCGCTCGTCTACAAGACCGGCAGCACCATCTACGTCAACCGGCCGCGCGATCCCAATTCGCTCAACCCGCGTGACGTGCTGATCATGAAGCGGACCAGCAGCCAGCTCTGCAAGCAGGATATCGTCAACACCGCGGACCAGACCACGGGCATGTACACCGGCTCGGTCTTCCTGGGTGACTTCGTGCCCTATCGCAAGGCCAAGGGCTGAAACTGAGTGGCGGCCGCCCGGCGCCGCTGGGCGGCGGAACTGCTTCACCTCTGGTTTTTCGAGCTGAAGCCGCGGCAATGGTTCAGCAGCAGTGCGGAAGTGGACGGCCTGCTGCGCCGCCGCTTCTCGCGCGAGCTGGCCCGCCTGGCCAATCGCCCCGCGCATGAATTCCTGCGCGATCCCGAAACGGCAAGGGCCGCCGTCCTGCTGTTCGACCAGGTGCCGCGCAATCTCTATCGCAACGATGCCCGCGCATTCCGCTACGATCCGCTGGCGCGCGCCATCGCCAAGGGTGCGCTGGAGCGCGGATGGGACAAGGGACTGTCCGGGCCGGAGCGGCAATTCCTGGCGATGCCGCTGATGCATAGCGAGCGGATCGCGGACCAGCTCCGGTCGCTCCGCTATTATGCGCGATTGGGCTCGCGCTTCGGCTGGCCTTTCGCGCGTTCGCACCATGCCATGATCGCCCGCTTCGGGCGCTATCCGCATCGGAACGAACTGCTGGGCCGCAAGAGCACCCCGGCCGAAATCGCCGCCGTGGAAGCCGGAAACCACTGGTAGCTCTGGCCCGTTCCGTGCCAGATGTAGCGCGACTGCCAAGCCTGGAGCGACAATGAGCGACAATCGACCCCGCTGCGCATGGGCCATGCGCGATCCGCTGGAATGCGCCTATCACGACAGCGAATGGGGCGTGCCCGAGCGGGACCCGCGCATGCTGTGGGAAACGCTGATGCTCGAAGGCTTCCAGGCCGGGCTGTCCTGGACCGTCATCCTCCGCAAGCGCGAGAATTTCCGCAAGGCCTTCGCCGGGTTCGATCCGCTCAAGGTCGCGGGTTTCGGGGAAAGGGACATCGCGCGGCTGATGAACGATGCCGGCATCGTCCGGGCGCGGGCCAAGATCGAGGCGACCATTCGCGGCGCGCAGATCTATAACGAAATGCAGGCGAATGGCGAGGATTTCTGCGCCTTCTGCTGGTCCTTCACCGATGGCAAGCCGCTGCAGGGCGAAGGGGTCCACACCGAAACCGAGCTTTCGCGCGCGATCTCGAAGGAGTTGAAGCGGCGCGGCTTCAAATTCGTCGGCCCTACCATCGTCCATGCCTGGATGCAGGCGGTGGGGATGGTGAACGACCATGCGCCCGACTGCTTCCGGCGGCGCGAGGTAGCAGCGCTGGGCTGAATCCCTATTGCAAGGAGGGCCGCGCCCGGCCCGTGCGGCACAGCGCTTGCACCGGACAAGGCGCGCAGTGGCATTGCGAGGGGCGGCAAAACCGCTGGCCGACCCGCTTCATCAGCAGGTGATGCTCGTCATAATCCGCCGCATCCCATTCCGGAGGCAGCGCCGGCGTCAGCACGTCATAGGCGCGGGTGGTATCCGCCCGTGGCGGGACCCGCCCGATGCGCTGCAGCACCCGGCGGTGATGGCTGTCCAGCACCATCGCCTTGCGCGCGAGCGTGCTGCTGTTGACCACCCCGGCGGATATCTTGCGCGCAACCCCCGGCAGGGTTTCGAGCCAGGCCATCGCCTCTTGCGTGCCCAGCGCCGCGAGATGGGAGAGGTCGATCCGGCCGCGCTCCCGCTTCACTGCGAGCAGGCAGGCCTTCAGCCGCTCGGCCACCAATTCCGGAAAGGTCACCAGTTCCAGTTCCGCGGCCAGTGTGTCCTGCGGGGCCTGCGCCACCGCTTCCCACGATCCGTGACGCGCCAGCAGACCATCAGTCGAGACATTGGATCTGGCCGTCTTCGTCCGCGCGCCGATCACTCCGTGCACCAGCACCCAGACCGGGTCCCGCCGCTTCTCCGGCGGACGCACGATCCGCCCGAAACAGGCGATCAGCCGTTCATGGATATCGCGGAGCTGCCGGGTGCGGGGATCGTCGCCAAAGGCCAGTTGCATGCCCTTACTATGGGGTGCGGGCCGGCCTCGGGCAAGGGACGCTCACTCCCACTC
>CAYXTO010000020.1:0-57635 GCA_964468045.1 uncultured Caenibius sp.
CGCACTCCGCTAATCTACGCCGCAAGTTGTGCCAAATGTTCTGACGACGGACACTCCCGCGCCGACCCGTGCATTCCCTGGGCGCCTATCTCCTGAGATCGGCGAAAGTGTCGCACTGATCTTCATTGCCTGTCTCCAATCCTCGTCGCAGCCATTCCATCCGCTGCGCGCTGCTGCCATGGGTAAAGGCGGCCTCCACCGGCCGTTGCCCTGCCTGCTTCATCAAAGTGTCGTCGCCGATCGCGTGGGCTGCGGTCAGCCCTTCCTCGATATCGCCCGGCTCGATCAGATCGGCATTCTTGGCGGCCCAGACGCCGGCATAGCAATCCGCCTGCAGCTCCATCCGTACCTGAAGTTGATTGGCCTGGGAAGAATTCTGCGACTGGGCGCTGCGCACCTGGTCCGAAACTCCGGTGAGAGTCTGCACGTGATGGCCATATTCATGCGCCATCACATAGGCCCGCGCGAAATCGCCGCCGGCGCCCAGGCGCTGCTCCAGCTCCCGGTAGAAGTCGGTATCGATATAGATGCCCTGATCGCTGGGGCAGTAGAACGGTCCCATCGCGCTTTGTGCCGCGCCGCATCCGGAACGCCCCGCCTGCGAATAGAAAACCAGCTTCGGTTGCTGGAACGGGATGTTCGCCTGCTTGAACAGGGGCTCCCATGTCTGGTTGAGCGAGGCGAGAGCGGCGCAGCTCTCCTTGCTCAGCGCGTCCGCATTGCAGCTTTCGCCAGCGTTGGTGCCGCCCGCCTGCTGCTGGGCCGGCGCGCTTTGCTGGACCTGTTCCAGGCTTCCCAGCATCTGGGTCGGATCGACGCCGAACACAAGCGATGCCACCAGCACCAGCACGATGCCGCCGCAACCCAGCTTGCCGCCACCGCCGCCCGGAAAGCGCATGCCGCGCTGATCTTCCACCCGGATATTGGCAGGATTGAAGTCTCTTAGCCGCATCGAAATCCCCCATCGCCTCTCGTGCCCGTTGCACCAACGGGTTGGACAGGCATACCCGCCTTGCGTCAACCTTTCACCGGCTTTTGCCTGTCAAAGGCCGGACTGCGAGAATGTTCCCGGAAAAGCAGCAGCTTGTGCCGCCGATTTCGGGGAATTTTCTTCTCCCCCTAGCACCTGCAGCAAAGCGCGGTTACATGGGCCGCCACGATTCTTCCCTCGCAGAGGAAACTGGCGCCATGGATATCCCGACCGGCCTGACATTCGACGACGTGCTGCTGCGTCCCGGGGCGAGCGATATCCTGCCTTCCCAGGCGGACACCCGCACCCGGTTGACCCGCGGTATCGCTCTCAACATTCCGGTCCTCTCGGCGGCCATGGATACCGTCACCGAAGCGGACATGGCGATCGTCATGGCGCAGCTCGGCGGCATCGGCGTGCTTCACCGCAACCTGTCGATCAGGGAGCAATGCGCCGCGGTCCGCAGCGTGAAGCGGTTCGAAAGCGGCATGGTGGTCAATCCCATCACCATTTCGCCGGATGCGACGCTGGGCGAAGCGCAAAAGCTGATGCAGGTGAACCGGATCAGCGGCATTCCGGTGGTGGAGAACGGCGGCAAGCTGGTGGGCATCGTGACGCACCGTGATGTCCGCTTTGCCGACAACCCCGGGCAGCCGGTGCGCGAACTGATGACCAGCGATAATCTCGCCACCGTACGCCCCGGCGTCAGCCAGGAGGAAGCGCGGCGCCTGCTGCACCAGCGCAGGATAGAAAAGCTGCTGGTGGTGGATGAAGCCTATCGCTGCATCGGCCTGATCACGGTGAAGGATATCGAGAAGGCCGTCACCTACCCGAACGCCACCAAGGATGGCGCCGGCCGCTTGCGGGTGGCAGCGGCGACCACGGTGGGCGACAAGGGCTTCGAACGGACCGAGGCGCTGATCGATGCGGAATGCGATGTGGTGATCATCGATACCGCGCATGGCCACAACAGGGATGTCGCCAAAGCGGTGGAGCGGGTCAAGAAGCTGTCCAATGCCGTGCAGGTGGTGGCGGGCAACGTCGCCACGGCGGAAGCGACCCGGGCGTTGATCGATGCGGGCGCGGACGCGGTGAAGGTCGGGATCGGCCCCGGCTCCATCTGCACCACCCGCATTGTCGCGGGCGTGGGTGTGCCCCAGCTTACCGCGATCATGGAAAGCGCCGCCGAAGCCGCGAAATCGGATGTCCCGGTGATCGGTGACGGGGGGCTGCGGACCTCGGGCGATGCGGCCAAGGCGCTGGCCGCCGGCGCTTCCACCATCATGATCGGATCGCTGCTGGCCGGCACGGAAGAGGCGCCGGGCGAGACCTTCCTCTATCAGGGCCGCGCCTACAAGGCCTATCGCGGAATGGGTTCGGTGGGGGCAATGGCGCGGGGCAGCGCCGACCGCTATTTCCAGCAGGACATCAAGGACCAGATGAAGCTGGTGCCGGAAGGCATCGAAGGCCAGGTGCCGTTCAAGGGCTCGGCCAAGGATGTGATCCATCAGCTGGTCGGCGGCATCAAGGCGGCGATGGGCTATACCGGTTCCGCCACGATCGAGGATCTGCGCACCCGGGCGAAGTTCATCCGGATCACCAATTCGGGCCTTGCCGAAAGCCATGTCCATGACGTGTCGATCACGCGAGAGGCGCCGAACTATCCGACGCGATAACGCTGCCGGGCGCCGGAAATGACGCCTGCCGCCCGCGTTCAGGCAGCGATCGAGCTGCTGGATCTGATCATTGCCGCCGCGCGAACCAGAGGCGCCCCGGCCGACCGCATCATCGCGGACTGGTTCCGCCCGCGCCGCTTTGCCGGAAGCAAGGATCGCCGCGCGGTGCGCGAGCTGGTCTATGCCGCAATCCGCGCTTGCGGAGAAATTCCCCAAACCGGTCGCGCCGCAATGCTGCGGCTGGCCGGAAATGACTCTTCCATCCGTCAATTGTTCGATGGTTCACCCCATGCGCCCGCTCCCTTGCAGGATGGTGAGCCGATAGCGGTGGCGGGCCATGTGCCGGGCTGGCTGGAAGACTTGTTGGCGGCCTCCGGCATACAGGATAAGGAACTCGCGGCCTTGCTAGAGCGGGCGCCGCTCGATTGCCGGATCAATACGCTTCGGCAAGGCCACGCCGAGCTGCCGGAGCCGGGCGAGCCGACGCTTGCAGCCCATGGTCTGCGCTTCCCCACGGGCACGCGCGTCGAACAATGGGACGCCTATCAGGCCGGGTCAATCGAGGTGCAGGACACGGCGTCCCAGCTCGTTTGCGAGGCTGTGGGCGCCACGCCCGGCGCGGCAGTTGTGGACCTGTGCGCGGGAGCGGGGGGCAAGACCCTGGCCTTGGCGGCGGCCATGGATAATCGGGGAAGGTTGCTGGCGTGCGATATCGATCGCGCCCGCTTGTCGCGCCTGCGGCCGCGGGCCGAGCGTGCTGGAGCGACCGTAATCGAGACTCGCCTGCTCGACCCGGGGGGCGAGGTTGGGCTACTGGCGGATTGGGCGGGCCTTGCCGATGCCGTGCTGGTTGACGCGCCTTGTTCCGGGACAGGGACATGGCGAAGGAACCCGGAAGCGCGCTGGCGGCTCGACCGGCGGGAACTGGAGCGGCTGGCGCGCGTGCAAGCCCATGTGCTGGATGTTGCCGCCGGGCTGGTCAAGCCGGGCGGCCGCCTGCTCTACGCGGTCTGTTCGGTGCTGGATGCGGAAGGGCCGGATCGGGTGGACGCCTTTCTCGCAGCCCGGCCCGGCTGGCGGGCCGACCGCCTGGATCTGCCGGCCGGGCGCCAACGCGGGCAAGGAATCCGCCTGACGCCGCTTCATGACGGAACGGATGGATTTTTCGTCGCGCGTCTCGTTTCACCGTGTTAGCATCACGTGTCATGGCAGAGCTTGCGAATAGTCCATCGTCTGCCCTGAAGGAGTTTTTGATGCGCTACTATCCTGCTGCCCTTGCCCTTTCGCTGTTCGTCGCGGTGACGGCCAGCTCAGGTTTCGGTGCGACCGGTGAACCCGATCCGCGTGCGGCCCGTTTGATCGAAGAAGGCCGAGCGGCGCTGGATACGGGAGATACCCAGGCCGCGGTGGATGCCTTCGAAGCGGCTTTGGCGGTCGACCCGGGCTATACGCCGACCTATCTTGAACTGGCCCGTGCAGCCCGCAAGGAAGGGTTGCAGGGCAAGGCGATCCATTATTACCGCGAGGCGCTGAAGCAGGATCCGGCGAATTTTTCGGCGCTTTCCGGCGAAGGAGCGGCTCTCGTGGAAAAGGGCGCGATCGAAAAGGCGCGGCGCAACCTGACCAAGCTGCAGAGCCTGTGCGGAGAAAACTGTTCGGAAACGCGGACTCTGGCCACCAGCATCGAAACCGGGCCGGCGCAGGCGGTGGTGACCGCCGAAGCGGTCAAGCCGGAAGTGGTGATCACCCAGAATTGATGGCGGCGCCAGCGCTGCCGCTGTTCAGATCAGCGGGCGGAACTCGTCCAATATCGTCTGATAGACCTGCGCCTTGAAGGGGATGATGAGCTGTGGCAGTTGCTCGGGCTCCACCCAGCGCCAGTCGCAGAATTCGGCCGGGTCGTGGGCCGCTAGGTTGAAATCGCTGTCCCGGCCGGTGAATCGCGCCAGGAACCAGCGCTGGCGCTGGCCCCGGTAACGGCCGCCCCACAGCTTGCCCTGCAGTTCGGGGGGAAGATCGTAAAGCAGTTCCTCGCGGGTTTGGGCGATGAGCGAGACATGGCGTGGCTGCAGGCCGGTCTCTTCATTCAACTCGCGCAGCGCGGCCTGCGCAGGATCCTCGCCTTCGTCGATTCCCCCCTGGGGCATCTGCCACCAGTCGCCTTCCTTGGTGTCGATCCGCTTGCCGACAAAGGCCTGGCGCCGGTGGTTGACCAGCATCACGCCGACGCAGGGGCGATAGGGCAGGGATTTCTCCCGGTTCACGGCAGGGGAGCCTGGAAACGATTCATTTCTCGTGGATTAAGACGAAATCCTGTCGATTTCCACTTGTGTGTTTTTGGGTGTTACAGAAAAAGTTTATTGCGGGCGCAAGGCGCGAGGCATAGGTCCGTTGGGAAGGAAAGGCGCGAGCCAATACGCGCCGGGCTTGAAGGTGATTCAAATGGCAACTTTAGCGGTCGAAAAGCAGGCCGGGCAAGCAGCTCCGGAAGCCGTTGTCGTGCGGTTCGCCGGCGATAGCGGCGACGGCATGCAGCTCACCGGGGGGCAGTTTACCCTGTCGACCGCGCTGGCCGGCAACGATCTGGCGACATTCCCGGATTTCCCGGCGGAAATTCGCGCGCCGCAAGGCACGCTGTTCGGGGTTTCGGCGTTCCAGATCAATTTCGGCTCGACCTCGATCGAAACCGCGGGCGACGCGCCCGATGTGCTGATCGCGATGAACCCGGCAGCGCTGAAGGTGAACCTGCCGGCGCTCAAGCCGGGCGGACTGGTGATTGCCGACACGGGCGAATTCAACAAGCGTAACCTCGAGAAGGCGAAGTACGACACTAATCCCCTGGAAGATGGCAGCCTGGCCAAGTGGGATGTGCTCGCGTTCGATATTTCCGCCCTGACGCTGGAATCCGTGAAGCCGTTCGGCCTTGGCAACAAGGAAGCGCTGCGCTGCAAGAACATGTGGACCCTCGGGCTCGCGCTCTGGATGTTCGATCGGCCGCGCGAACCCATTCATCAATGGCTCAAGCAGAAATTCGCCAAGGTGCCGGAGCTGGCCGAGGCGAATATCGCCGCGCTCGATGCGGGACATTCCTATGGCGAGACGGCCGAGATTTCCGGCCCGCTCAAGCAGCTTCACATCGATCCGGCCGAAAGCGAGCCTGGTGTCTATCGCACGATCACCGGCGCGGAGGCGATCAGCCTCGGCTTGGTTGCGGGTGCGCAGCTTGCAAGCTTGCCGATGTTCTTCGGCGGCTATCCGATCACTCCTGCCTCCGCGATCCTGCACCATCTGGCGCGGTTGAAGGAATTCGGCATCACAACCTTCCAGGCGGAGGACGAGATCGCCGCGATCTGCGCCGCTATCGGGGCATCCTATGCGGGGCAATTGGGCGTTACCAGTTCCTCCGGCCCCGGCATCGCGTTGAAGGGCGAGGCGATGGGCCTGGCGATCATGACCGAGCTTCCGCTGGTCATCGTCAATTCTCAGCGCGGCGGGCCTTCCACCGGCCTGCCGACCAAGACGGAGCAGTCCGATCTCTACCAGGCGGTCTATGGCCGCAACGGCGATGCGCCGATGCCGGTGATCGCGGCGCGCAGCCCGGCCGATGCGTTCGAATGCGCGATCGAGGCCTGCCGTATCGCGGTGCAATACATGACCCCGGTGATGCTGCTGACCGATGGCTATATCGGCAACGCGGCCGAGCCATGGAAGGTGCCGGACCCGTCCGTTTATGAACCGTTCCCGGTGTCCTTTCTCGAGGAAAAGAACGATGGGGATCGCCTGCTGCCGTTCAAGCGGGACGCGAAGGGCGCGCGCCCCTGGATCAAGCCGGGCACGCCCGGGCTGATGCACCGCATCGGCGGTATCGAGAAGGCCATCGATACGGGCCATATCGATTATTCCCCCGAGACCCATCAGGCGATGACCGATGCCCGCAGGGCCAAGGTGGATGGCGTGGCCAAGGGGATTCCGGCGCAGGATGTCGCCTTGGGCAATGCATCCGGCGAGCTGGTCGTGGTGGGCTGGGGTTCGACCTTCGGTCCGATCCACCAGGCGGTCCGCCGCGCCCGCCGCAAGGGGCTGGACGTCAGTCATGTCCATGTCCGCCATGTCTGGCCGTTGCCGCACAATCTCGGCGATCTGCTCAGGAACTTCGAAAACATCCTCGTACCGGAAATGAATACGGGCCAGTTCAAGACGGTGCTGCGCGACCAGTATCTGGTCGATGCGAAGCCGCTCAACAAGACCAGCGGCCAGCCTTTCTCCATCGCGGAACTGGAAGAGGCCATCGCCAAATTCTTCGACGGCATTCCCGATAATGAAGGCGGCGAAGTTCCACCAAACGACACCCAGTTGCCCAGCCCGAAGGCAGTCAACCCATGAATGAAATGACCACGATCACTACGACGATCAAGGATTGGGAAACCGATCAGGAAGTCCGCTGGTGCCCAGGCTGCGGCGATTATGCGATCCTCAAGGCGGTCCAGCGCACCCTGCCTGAAATCGGCGCCGATCCCGCCAAGACCGTGTTCGTATCGGGCATCGGCTGCTCCAGCCGCTTTCCCTATTACATGGAAAGCTATGGCTTCCACACGATCCATGGCCGCGCCCCGGCCTTCGCCACCGGCATCAAGCTCGCCAATCCGGAACTGGATATCTGGCTGGTGACGGGCGACGGCGACGGCATGTCGATCGGCGGCAATCACACCATGCATCTGCTGCGGCGCAATCTGAACTGCCAGATCATGCTGTTCAACAACGAGATCTACGGCCTGACCAAGGGGCAATACTCCCCGACCAGCCGGGTGGGTACGACCAGCCCGTCGACACCGATGGGCTCCGTCGATCGTCCGGCCAGCCCCTGCGCCTTTGCGCTGGGGGCAGGTGCGCGCTTCGTGGCGCGGGGCTTCGACGTTTCCAAGGATCTGCCGACGGTGCTGAAAGCAGCCCACGCTCACAAGGGTGCGGCTTTCGTCGAGATCTTCCAGAACTGCATCGTCTATAACAAGGACGTCTTCGCCGGTTTCACCGAAAAGAAGTTCGCGGATGAAAACCAGCTCTGGTTGAACAATGGCGAGCCGATGCTGTTCGCGAAGGGCACCAAGGGCATTGCGCTGGACGCTGAAAAGCTGACGCTGACCGTGGTGGATGTGGTCGATGGCGATTGGCAATCGGCCGGCGTAATCGTGCATGACGTGACCAATCGGTCCATCGCCCATATGCTGGTCGAACTGCCGTTCGGCCCGTTTCCGATGGCGCTTGGCGTCATCTATGACGATCCGCGCCCCACGTTCGAGCAGAGCGTGATCGATCAGAACGCCAAGGCGAGCGAGGGCAAGCAGGCCGATCTCGCCAAGCTGCTGGCGAAGGGTCAGACCTGGACCGTGGAGGCATAAGCTAGGGCTTGGTACCTCCCCGCCGGAAAGGGAGGGCATGGGCGAAGAATATCCAGCCCGTTCCCGCCAGCCAGCCGGCGATGATGTCGCTGGGGAAATGAACCCCCAGCCATACCCGGCTCCAGGCGATGGCGAGGCTCAGCCCCGCCGCGAGCGCTATCAGCGCGATGCGCACGGCTGCGGACTTGCTGATCGCGGCAAAGGCCAGGGCAATTCCGAAATACACTACGGCTGAATTGAAGCTGTGACCGCTGGGAAAGCCGAAGCCACCCGCTTCCGTCAGGTGGGGAACGATATCAGGCCGGGCACGGCCAAAAATCCATTTCATCCCGCTGTTCACGATCCAGCCGGCAAAAACCGCCATGCCGAGCAGCACAGCCTCGTGCCTTCGGCTCAGCAGCACCAGCGACAGGATAGCCAGAACTGCGGCAAGGCTTCGGACCGGAACGCCTCCGAGAACGGTAATCCCCCGCATGAATTCGGTCAGCGATCCTGAGCCGGAGGGGATGAGGGAGGTTTCGGCGCGCCACAGCAGCAGGCCTGCCTCGTCCAGGCTTCCCGTCCGCGCGTGAACCACCAGCCAGGCCATGATTGCAAAGCCTGACCAGCAGGCCGCCGCAATCGCATAGGCCCAGACCGGATCGATCCGCCAATCCTTGTCGCGTTCGGGGGAAATTTGCGCGTCAGGCCGCATGGTATAAGGAATATGGACCCGATCGTTCCATTCCGCACTCATCCATTGCTGGGATTTTCCGGAAAACCATGCCGTCACCCCAAATCGTGTGGCTACGCCGCGATCTTCGCCTGGCCGATCAGCCGGCCTTCCATGCCGCTGCATCCGCCGGGCCTGTCATCGCGGTCTTCATACTCGACGATGATCGGGCGGGAAAACGCATGTATGGCGGAGCGTCGCGTTGGTGGCTCCACGGCAGCCTGGAAGCGCTGTCGCGGGATCTGGCCAGGCAAGGCGGACGGCTTGTCCTGAGGCGCGGGGATGTAGTCGAGCAGCTTGCCACTATCGCGAAAGAGGCAGGCACTCGCTCCGTCCATGCGCTGCGCCATTACGAGCCCTGGTGGCGCGCGGCGGAACGGGAGGTGGCGGCCGAGCTCGATCTTGCACTCTACGATGGCAATTATCTGCTGCCGCCAGGCAGCGTGACCACCGGCTCGGGCGGGCAGTACAAGATATATACGCCCTTCGCGAAGGCGGCATTGTTGCGCCTGCCCGAACGGGAGCCTTTGCCTGCGCCGAAGCTGGCGTTTCCGGCGGACTGGCCGGTTTCGGAGGATCTTGAGGATTGGGGGCTGCGACCCACCAAGCCTGACTGGGCAAAGGGTTTCAGGGAAAGCTGGCGCTGCGGCGAAGCGGCCGCGGCAGAGCAGGTCGACGACTTTCTCGATCGGGTGTCCCGCTATGACGATGCACGCAACTTCCCCTCTGTCGATGGCTCATCGCGCCTTTCCCCGCATCTTCATTGGGGCGAGATTTCGCCGGCGCAGATATGGCATGCCCTGGAAGGACGGCGTGGAACAGGCGTGGAGAGCTTTCGCGGCGAATTGCTATGGCGGGATTACGCGCAGAATATCATCCATCAGTTTCCGGACTATCCCGAAGTCAGCTATCGGAAAGAATTCGAGCAGCTTCCATGGCGCGATCCGTCACAGGACGAAACGGTGGCCGATGAGCTTGATGCTTGGCAGCAGGGGCAGACCGGATATCCCATCGTCGATGCAGGAATGCGCCAGCTCTGGGCCACCGGATGGATGCACAATCGCGTTCGCATGATTGCAGCCAGCTTCCTCGTCAAACATCTGTTGATCGACTGGAGACATGGCGAGCGCTGGTTCTGGGATACTCTGGTGGATGCCGATTACGCCAATAATGGAGTGAATTGGCAATGGGTTGCAGGTAGCGGAGTGGATGCGAACCTGTTCACGCGCATCATGGCACCGCTTTCCCAAAGCGAGAAATTCGACGCGGCCCGATATATCCGCGAATGGGTGCCGGAACTCGCCAACGTGCCGGATGATCAGATCCATGATCCCGAAGGGCTGTTCCGGCCGCCCCATTATCCGGACAAGGCGATCGGGCATAAATCTGGGCGCGAGCGGGCGCTTGCGGCCTATCGGCGGATGAAGGCAAGTATCTGATAACGCCAAGCTTGCCGGGGATTTGCAGGAGAGTCATACTCGCCCCATGCAGATACAGGGGTTGGGCAGAGGAATTGCGCTGCTCGAAGGCGGCGGCAGGATCGGGGCTGGTCCCGCGTGGCTGGCGCGCATGTTTGCAGGCGGATTTCATCGCCTGCTCGACCAGATCGACCAGGGGCTGGAATACGGGGTGATCAGGACCGTTCTCCCGGAAGGAACAACTCGCACCCTGGGCGGTCGCAAGCCCGGGTTCGAGGCGGTGGTCACGATCCATGATTGGAGAGCCTTGTGGCGCCTGGCCACTACCGGTTCGGTCGGCTGGTATCAGGCATGGGAAGCAGGGGAATGGGATAGTCCCGACCCGGTTCCTCTCTTCGCTTTGTTCATGGCCAATGGCGAGGCATTGGGAGATGCGGGGCGCGCTCACGGGCCTTGGCGCCTGCTGGCGCGCGCAATTCATTGGTTGAATCGCAACAGCCGGAAAGGGGCGCAGCGCAACATTCAACTCCATTACGACCTGGGCAACGATTTCTATGCCCAATGGCTGGATCCGACCATGAGCTATTCGAGCGCCTTGTTCGATCATGGCGGAACGCTGGAGCAAGGCCAGAGGCGCAAATGGGCGCGCCTGGCCGAACGGCTGGGTTCGCCCGAGACATTGCTGGAAATCGGTTGCGGTTGGGGTGGTTTGTCCGGCTTTATGGCGCAACGTGGCGCGCGCGTCACTGCCATCAGCCTGTCGGATGAGCAACTCGAATGGGCCAAACGCCATCAGCCTGGGAGAGTGGACTACCGCAAGCAGGATTATCGTGACATTCACGAGCAGTTCGATGCGATCGTCAGTGTCGAGATGGTCGAAGCGGTGGGGCGGCAATACTGGCCTGCCTATATGGATTGTATCACCCGGTGCCTGAAGCCCGGCGGTCGGGCCGCGATCCAGTTCATATCGATGAAGGAATCGCTGTTTGAACACTACGCTGCGAGCGCGGATTTCATTCAGGCCTACATATTTCCCGGCGGGTTGCTGATCCGCGAGGAGGAATTTCGGAAGCTGGCGGCCGAACGCCTGCTTTCGTGGGAGGATCAGCAGGATTTCGGACCGGACTATGCTGAAACGTTGCGGCTCTGGCGGGCGAATTTCGATGCCGCGGATGCCGCAGGCAGCTTGCCGCCGGATGTCGATGAACGCTTCCGCAACTTGTGGCGATATTACCTGATGTATTGCGAAGGCGGCTTTCGAGGCGGGGGCATTACGGTCAGCCAGGTAACGCTCGTCAAATCCGCGCAGGCATGAGCGCAACCGTGCGTATCAGACCGCTGGCCCAGAGCCGTTCCCATCGTAAAGCGCGATGATGTTGTCATGGACGATCGGATTGAGCAATTGCTGGAAGGCGCAGCCGGCGATCCCGTCATCCCACCATACGACCTCGGCCTGAAGGGATTCGAGCCCCGGGAGTGTGAGCCAGCAAATCGTTCCGGGCTGGAGGCGGCTGATTGAGGACGCCGCAAAGCCCGAAAGTGACAGATCCAGAACAGACGTCTGGAACGCTCGCCCTCCGGACTGGCGAAATTGCGCTGGTATAGCAAGACGCGTGCGCGGTGCGCTGCGGTCTTCCTGCGCTGCGACATGATAACGCGTTGGCGTGTTCTGAACCACCATCGCCAGACCATCCTTGTCAAGACAAACCCCCGCTCCGGCCCGACAGGCGCGGAACGCTCACCCTAGAATCCGCAATTCTGGTTTCCGGAGATTTGCCGAAGCTGGTTAACGCGAGGCCTCGACACGTTCGCGATAGCCGGTGGCAAAAGGTTCCTGAAGCAATTCGACGAGCCGTTCGGCCACCACCTCGGGCAGTTTCACTGTCGCCGGATCCTCTCCGGGGTAGGCTCGGGCGCGCATCGCGGTGCGGGTTGCGCCCGGGTCTATTATCGCCACTCTCGTCGAAGACAGATTGGCCACTTCCTGCCCGTAGCTTTCCAGGAGAACTTCGAATGCCGCCTTGCTGGCGGCATAGGCCCCCCAATAGGCCCGGGGGTTTTGCGCGACGCTGCTGGTGAGGCCGATGAGACGGGCATCCTCGCTGCGTTTGAGAAGGGGGGCGAAGGCTGCGAGCAAGGCTTGCGTGGCCAGGACATTCACTGTCAGCGCGCGGTTGAGATCCTTCTGATCCATCTGGGACACAGGGGTCAGCGGCGGGAAGAAGGCTGCCGCCAGAACCATGATGTCGATACGGTCCCAGCGATTGGAAATGGCGACCGCAAGCCGTGCGATCGCGTCGGGTTCCGAAAGGTCGACCGGAGCGATGGTGGAAGATCCGCCCGCGTCATGTATCGCTTCTTCGACAGCCTCCAGCGCTTTCGTATCGCGGCCGGTGATGATGACATGCGCGCCCGCGGCTGCGAGCGCTTGCGCGGTAGCGGCACCGATCCCCCGGCTTGCGCCGGTGACAAGCGCAATCTGGCCGGAAAACGGCGTTCTTGCGGATTCAGGCATTCAGGCGACTCGATTGACTGGGAAAGAAAGCTGGGCTGGCGGGTTTTCGCGGTCTGTCAGGTCCGTCAGGCTGGTGGGATAATCGCCGGTGAAGCAGGCATCGCAATATTGCGGGCAGCTATCGTCCCGCTCCGTTTCCCCCACCGCCCGGTAAAGCCCGTCGATCGAGACGAAGGCGAGGCTGTCGGCCTTGATGAAGACGCGCATGGCCTCGACATCCATCTGCGCGGCGAGGAGCTTCGAGCGTTCGGGCGTGTCCACGCCATAGAAGCAGCTATGCATCGTCGGCGGGCTGGCGATCCGCATATGGACTTCCTTGGCGCCGGCTTCGCGCATCATTTCCACGATCTTGAGGCTGGTGGTGCCGCGCACGATCGAATCGTCGATCAGGACGATCTTCTTGCCTTCGACCAGGGCGCGATTGGCATTATGCTTGCGCTTTACGCCGGAATGGCGCTGGCTGTCGGAAGGCTGGATGAACGTCCGGCCCACGTAATGCGAACGGATGATGCCCAGTTCGAACGGAATCCCGGAGCGCTGGGAATATCCGATTGCCGCCGGCACGCCGCTGTCGGGAACCGGCACGACGAGATCGACCTCGGCCGGACTCTCAATTGCAAGCTGCGCGCCGATTTCCTTGCGGACGGAATAGACCGAGCGGCGGTCGAAGATCGAATCCGGGCGGCTGAAATAGACATGCTCGAAAATGCAGGGCCTCGCCGAAATCTGGCCGAACGGCCGATGCGACGATACCTTGCCTTCGAAATCGACCTGCACCAGCTCTCCCGGCTCCACCTGGCGGAGGAATTCGGCGCCCACCACGTCGAGCGCCACGGTTTCGCTGGCGAAGATGAAGCCATCCCCGATCTTGCCCATCACCAGGGGGCGAATGCCGAGAGGATCGCGGCAGGCGATCATCCCTTCCGGAGTCATGCAGATCAGCGAGTATGCGCCTTCGACAAGGCGCAGCGCATCCACGAAGCGGTCCAGCAATGTCGGATAGCGGCTTGTCGCGACGAGATGGATGATCACCTCGGTATCCGATGTGGACTGGAAGATCGCGCCTTTGCGCACCAGATCCTGCCGGAGCCGCATGGCATTGGAAATATTGCCGTTATGCGCGACTGCGAAACCGCCGGATGCAAGATCGGCGTAAAGCGGCTGGACGTTGCGCAGGCCTGCCCCTCCAGTGGTGGAGTAGCGCACATGGCCGGCGGCCATATGTCCGGGCAATTCGCGAATGGCTTCGCTGCTGGAGAAGTTCTCGGCCACATGGCCCGTCGCGCGACGGGAATAGAACTCCCGGCCGTCGAAACTGGTGATTCCCGCCGCTTCCTGCCCGCGATGTTGCAGGGCATGAAGACCTAGCGCGGTCATGGCCGAGGCATCGTTGACGCCTATGACGCCAAAGATGCCGCATTCTTCACGGAGTTTGTCGCCATCCGCGTCGAAAAAGGGGTGAGTAAGGGTCATGGTCCTGGAAGGCTCGCAGATTGCCCGCTTTCGATTTCGCAATGGCGATATTGCAGCCGGATTACAAGGTAGGATTCAAGGGCGGCTCCAACAAGGGATAAAGCGTGTTGCCTACGGAGGCTCCGGCCCCTAGACCTCGCGACGACCAAACCGCATGCGAAAAGTTGTCCCTTGATCCTTTCCCCCTTCGAATGGACCATCGCCAAGCGTTACATGCTGCCCGGGCGCGGCGAGGCATTCATTGCTCTCGTCGCGGGCATCAGCCTGGCTGCGGTCATGCTGGGCGTGGCCGCTCTCGTGATCGTCATGAGCGTGATGAACGGCTTTCGCGCCGAGCTGCTGGACAAGATCGTGGGCCTGAACGGACACGCCATCATCCAGGCCTATGGCGGACGTCTGGATAACTGGCAGAGCGTATTGAAGGAGGTCCGTTCGACCCCCGGGGTGGTGAGGGCATCTCCGCTGATAGAGCAACCGCTCCTGACGAGTTTCAATGGCCGGGTAGAAGCGATCCTGGTGCGCGGAAACACCCTGCAGGACATACGACGGCTCGAACCGCAGATGGTGCAGGGCAGCCTGGTGCCGCTCAAGCCGGGCGCCGGAAACGTCGCTATCGGCGCGCGGCTAGCGGAAAATCTCGGCGCGCGGGTGGGCGACGTGATCACGGTGATCAACCCGCAGGGGCGCTCGACTCCCTTCGGCACGGTCCCTCGCCAGATTGGCTACACCGTCGCCGCCATCTTCGAGATCGGCGTTTATGACTACGATCAGGCCTTCGTGGTCATGCCGATGCGCGATGCGCAAACCCTGTTGTTGACGGGAGATACCGTCGGAATGATCGAGGTGAAGACGGTCGATCCCGACAAGGTGACCGAAATTCTCGCGCCGCTCGCCCGCAAGCTTGCCGGCCAGGCGGTCATTTCCGATTGGAAGACGATCAATGCCAGCCTGTTCGAGGCCCTGGCAGTGGAGCGGGTGGCGATGTTCGTCGTGCTGTCGATCATCGTGCTGGTGGCCGTGTTCAACATCCTGTCCTCGCTCATCATGCTGGTACGCGCCAAGACGCGGGATATCGCGATCCTGCGCACAATGGGCGCCACGCGGCGCTCGCTCCTCAAGATCTTCGTCACGACCGGTTTCATCATCGGCGCCCTCGGCACGGTGGCCGGGCTGATACTCGGCTTTGTGTTTCTGTATTTCCGGCAGCCGATCTTGCGTGTGGTGGAGATCCTGACGGGCCAGAACCTCTGGGATCCGTCCATTCGCTTCCTTACGGAATTACCGAGCCGGACAGACCCTGCCGAAGTGACGGTCATCTCGATCATGGCGCTTGTCTTCAGCTTCCTGGCGACACTCTACCCGGCGCTCAAGGCGGCCAGCACCGATCCCGTGCAGGTGCTGCGCTATGAATAATCATGACCCGGTCGTGCGGCTTACGCAGTTGACCCGCAGCTTCGAGCAAGGCGGCGTACGGATCGATGTCCTGCGGGGGGTGGACCTTGCTATCCGTCCGGGTGAGATCGTTGCCCTGCTCGGGCCGTCGGGGGCAGGGAAATCCACCCTGCTCCAGGCGGTCGGCCTGCTCGAGGGAGGGTTCGGGGGCCGGATCGAGATCGCGGGCACCGATGCCAGTACGCTTTCCGGGGACGACCGCACGGCCTTGCGCCGGGACCATCTGGGCTTCGTTTACCAGTTCCATCATTTGCTGCCCGATTTCACGGCCGAGGAAAATGTCGTTCTGCCTCAGCTCATTGCCGGGCGCAGCCGCCCGCAGGCGGAGGAAAGAGCACGGGAACTGCTCGATGCGCTCGGGCTCGGCCAAAGGCTGGACCACCGGCCGAGCCAGCTTTCCGGAGGCGAGCAGCAACGCGTGGCTGTCGCGCGCGCTCTCGCCAATCGTCCGGAACTGGTGCTGGCGGACGAACCCACCGGCAACCTCGATGAAGTGACCGCTGACAAAGTGCTTCAACAATTCCTCAAGCTGGTTCGCGGGGAGGGAAGTGCGGCATTGGTGGCCACGCATAATGAAAGGCTGGCCCAGTCGATGGATCGGGTAGTCCGCCTGCATGAAGGCGTGTTCGAATAGCCGGCAAGCAAGGAACGAACGTTATAGCCAGGCGTTTTTCCTTTGCCATGACAGACCATCCCGCCGTATCGAATGCCAGCCATGTGCCTGCTGGCATCAATTGGAACGATCACGCGACACTTCATCGCAAAGGCGATGGAGAGGGCGTGCTGTACGGAATGAAGGCGCTGCGGGGCGGAACGCTCTGCGAACTGGTTCGCTTCGTGATGAACTTGCCGGAAAGCGAAAGAGGCGGCTACATCATTGAAAGATCGGGTGACCGCCGCCTCGAGATAGGCGAAATATATGCGCTCGCGGCGCGGAGCGATTATCCCCGCTAGATTTATTCCGGTTTCTGGTTGAGCTGAAACGAGCCTGAAATTTACCTGTTTCCGTGATTTCCGAGTCAGCGAGTGATTCCTCTTGCTTCGAAATCACTCCGGATGGCGATCACCTCGCCAGGACGGCAAGATTTCTTTCGTTGACCGACGCCACCGCCGCCTTGAGCACATCGATATTGGGTACGGTGCCTTCCGCCTCCACCATGAAGCGCTCGCCGATCATCACGCCGAATGTGCCGCGATTGCCGGAATTGTTCCATTTCTCGGTCTGCATCCGGCCATCGATGACCCCTGTCTTCTCATAGCCTTCAGCATCCTGCCGGGATTGCTCCACGCCCATCGCAACCCCCATTCCCGCCAGTGCGCCGAGTGCATTGGTGTCGGTTATCCGCAGATCGAACCGATTGTCGCCACTTTCGTAGGTGCCCTCGACATTGCCCATTCCGCCGACTGCGGTGCTCTGCTGCGCGGTGCGCGCATAATTGCCGATGGATGCCGGCAGAAGCGCCTGCAATGCTGTCGCGTCGACCGGTTTGGCCTTGCCGCTCGCCTGATCCTCCATGCGCTTCGCGGCCTGTTCCATCTTGCCGATGTCGATGGTCCCCACTCCGGGCACGTTCACGCTGCCGGACAGGTCGCCATTGTCGCTGCTGTAGGTCACGTCGCGGAAAGGACTGCCTACGAACATGGCCGTAAGCGCGCCGGTGATCGCCATGGCAGCCAGGTAGATCAGCACGGTCGCCAGCACCGTGACCGCGGTGTAGCCACCGGCCTTGTCTTGCGGAACCTTCATCAGCGGCGTGGTGCCGGTATAGAACAGGTAGATGCTGTAAAGCCCGAGAATGGCGAGGAAGCCAATGGCGGGGATGAGGCCGAAAATTCCGGCGACCCAACTTGCCGTGAGGCTGTAGGCCACAAGCTTGAAGGCACGCAGCCTGTCTTCCGTTCCGCCGAACTTGGGGGCCAGGAAATTCGCGATGAAGCTCAGCAGGAAGAGCGAGACGAGCGCCATGACAAATTGGATGACCGCTGTGCCGAGCGCGCCAACCAGGCTGGGACGATAGCTGAGACCGAAAGCGCCATATCCGAAGACCTGCCCGCCGATGAAACTGGCAACAGGCGGAATTGCCGCCAACGGAATGGCATATTTCGTGAGAATGTCGTTGATCGTGGCAGGCTCTGCCTCGATCACAGGCCATTCTTCAGCCGGCTTCATGATGATGGCCTTGGCCCGGTCAACCAGGCCATGCGCAGAGCTCGTGGATACCGGTTCTTCCGACATTTCAAATCCCCATCCCGCGTATATTTCCGATGAGATCATAATCTGCGGATTATTCAAGGATTAAGACGTTCTTATCCCCAAGGGGAGAGGGCAGATGGCTTGATTGGACGGCGTTAATCTTATTATTTCGTGACATGGCATACGCGCCCTTTGTCCCGCTTCGGCTTCTGTCTTCCTATTCGATGCTTGAAGGCGCCATCGATCCCAAGGCGATTGCCAAGCTGGCGAAGGAGCGAGGCTTTCCCGCCATCGCGATTTGCGACCGGAACGGCCTTTACGGGTCCGTTGCCTTCGCGGCTGCGTGCCGCGATCAGGGCATCCAGCCGATCGTGGGAGCACTGCTCGGCGTCGCGACGGGTGAGGGGGATGCGGGCAGCCGGATCGATTTTCTGCCGCTCTACGCCAAGGACGAGGATGGCTGGAACAATCTGTGCCATCTGGTGAGCCGGGCCCACCTCGAACGCCCGCTGCATGAGGAGCCGCATGTCCTGCTCGCCGATCTCGATGGCAGGACGGACGGGCTGATCGCCTTGACCGGTGCGGGCGAGGGAGCCTTGGCCCGCCTCTTCGCCGAAGGTCAGGAGCGGGCTGCGCTCGCCTATGCGGAAAGGCTGGAGGCCCTGTTCCCCGGGCGGCTCTACATCGAGATCACCCGCCGCAACGATCCGGTGGAGGAGGCTGCGGAGGATGCGTTGATCGGGCTTGCGTATGAGCGGGGGCTGCCGTTGGTGGCGAGCAACCCGGCGAATTACGCCGATCCTCATTTCACCGCAGCGCATGATGCCATGCTGTGCATCGCCCATTCCACCCATATAGATGCCGTGGACCGTCCCCGGTCCAGCCCCAATTCCTTCGTCAAATCCGCCCCGATGATGGCCGAGCTGTTCCCGGATTTGCCGGAGGCGCTCACCAACACGCTGGTTATCGCCCAGCGATGTGCGTTTGCCCCGCCCAAGCGCAAGCCCATCCTGCCCAGCCTTGCCGGGGATACGGACGGCGAGGCGCGGATGATGGCGGAAGACGCCCGGGCCGGCCTTGCGAAAAGACTCGAGCCTTATGGCGAACTGCCGCCCGAGGAACGCCGGGCTTATGAGGATCGCCTCGATTTCGAGGTCGAGATCATAAACCGCATGGGCTTCGGCGGTTACTTCCTGATCGTTGCCGACTTCATCAAATGGGCCAAGGAACAGGGGATTCCGGTGGGTCCCGGCCGCGGTTCGGGCGCTGGATCAGTGGTGGCCTGGGCGCTGACCATCACCGATCTCGATCCGCTCAGGCTGGGTCTGCTGTTCGAACGCTTCCTGAATCCCGAGCGCGTATCGATGCCGGACTTCGACATCGACTTCTGCGAAACTCGGCGCGGGGAAGTCATTCGGTACGTCCAGCGCAAATATGGCCATGATCACGTTGCCCAGATCATCACGTTCGGCAAGCTGAAGGCCCGCGCCGTGCTGCGCGATTGCGGACGTATCCTGCAAATGAGCTATGGCCAGGTCGACCGGCTCTGCAAGATGGTGCCGAACCACCCGACCGATCCATGGACCTTGCCGCGCGCATTGAATGGCGTTGCGGACTTCCGCCGGGAATATGAAACCGATCAGGAGGTGAAGCGGCTCGTCGATCTGGCGATGCAACTGGAAGGGTTGCCCCGAAACAGTTCGACCCATGCCGCGGGCGTGGTCATCGGAGACAGGCCGCTGGCGCAGCTTGTCCCGCTCTACCGCGATCCGCGGTCCGATATGCCGGTGACGCAGTTCGACATGAAGCATGTCGAGGATTCCGGTCTGGTGAAGTTCGATTTCCTCGGGCTCAAGACGCTGTCGGTGTTGCGCAAGGCGGTGGATCTGCTCGACAGGCGGAGCATCTCCGTTGATCTTGACCAGCTCGCGTGGGATGATCTGCAGGTTTACGAGCTGCTCCAGCGCGGCGACACGGTCGGCGTGTTCCAGTTGGAATCGGAAGGAATGCGGCGCACGCTTGCCGCCGTGAAGCCGACCAACTTCGCGGATATCATCGCGCTCGTTTCGCTCTACCGCCCTGGCCCGATGGACAATATCCCGCTGTTCGGACGCCGCAAGAACGGGCTGGAGGCAATCGAATATCCGCATCCCAAGCTGGAAGGCATTCTCGCGGAGACCTACGGCATCTTCGTGTATCAGGAACAGGTGATGCAGGCTGCGCAGATCCTTGCGGGCTATTCGCTTGGGGACGCAGACCTGCTGCGCCGCGCCATGGGCAAGAAGATCCAGGCCGAAATGGATGCCCAGCGCGCCCGCTTCGTCGAAGGCTGCAAGGAAGTTTCCGGAATCGAGAAGGTCAAGGCGAACGAATTGTTCGACTTGATCGACAAGTTCGCCGGATACGGTTTCAACAAGAGCCATGCCGCCGCCTATGCGCTGCTGGCCTATCAGACGGCCTGGTTGAAAACGCATTATCCCGAGGAATTCTACGCTGCCTCGATGTGCTTCGACATGCATCAGTCGGAAAAGCTGTCGGTGTTCGTGGATGATGCGCGCCGCAACGGCATCGAACTGCGTGGGCCGGACATGAACCGGTCCGAGGCCGAATTCACGGTCGAGCAGACCGACGAAGGATACGCGGTGCGCTATGCGCTGGCCGGCATTCGCAATGTCGGCGAGAAGGCAATGGATGCACTGGTGGCGGAACGGCAATCCAACGGTCCCTTTGCCAGCCTAGAAGACCTGTTCCGCCGGCTTCCGCCCGGTTGCATGAATCGCCGCCAGCTTGAAGGACTTACAGGAGCAGGCGCGTTCGATAGTATCGAGCCCAATCGCGCCCTGATCCTGGCCAACGCCGACATGCTGCTTGCGGTGGCGGATGCGGCGGCACGAGAGAAATCGAGCGGCCAGGCGGGCCTGTTCGGCGGGGAAGATCATGCCGAACCTTCGATGCGCCTCGCGCCCACTGCCGAATGGTCGCGTTCGGAACGCATGGCGGCTGAACGGGAAAATTTCGGATTCTATTTCACTGCACATCCGGTGGAACAATACCGGGCGATCGCTTCGGCCAACGGCGCACGCAGTTATGACAGCCTGATGCAGGGCGGGGTTCCGGGCGGGGGCCGGCAGCAAGCGGTGATGGCTGCGATGGTCGAAGGGGTGAGCAGGGGCAGGACCCGCAAGGGCAAGGATTTCGTCCGGGCGGACTTCTCGGACAGTTCCGGGCAGTTCAGCGCCGCTTGCTTCGAGGAATCCCTGGTGGAATCCTTCGTGCGATGGGCGAAGGACGGCACTTGCATCCTGCTCAATGTCGAGCTGGACAGCCCGAGCGCGGATGAGCCGCCTCGCGTGACGGTCCGGGGTGCCCGCCCGCTCGCCGAGGTCAAGAGCGCGGCGCAAATGCAGCTCAGCCTTGAGATCAGCGATGCTGAGGCATTGGCGCTCCTTGCCGCCATGCTGATGCCCGACCCGGAATCGCGAGGGGAAGTGCTGGCTCGCCTGCGCACGGATGCAGGGGAAAGCCCGCTCCTGCGGCTTGGTGAAAATTTCCACCTCGACGGGGAGCTGGCCGAACGCTTGCAGGATGTTCCGGGCGTCGCCAATGTGTCGTTGCGGGCCAAACCCGCAAGTGGACATTTGCGTTTGGTGGCATAAGAAATCACTGCTTGTACAAGGCGATCCTGGATTGCGTTCGTTTGATCGATCCAGGCTTGTGGGAATCCGCGACTTACGCATGATAGCGGTTGCGGACTGGGGAGACATTGATGCTGGGTGGTATGCAGGACTGGGAGCTGCGCGTCACGGGTTTGCTGGAGCACGCCGCGCGCGAACACGGCAGTCGCGAGATCGTCACCGCCTGGGCGGACGGCAGGGAAACCAGAACCGACTGGGCCGGCATTCGCGGCGATGCCCTGCGCCTGGTTCAGGCCCTGCGGCGCCTTGGCATCCGCAGCGGGGACCGAGTCGCGACCCTGGCTATGAACCATGGCCACCATCTCGTCTGCTGGTTCGGCGTGCCGGGCGCCGGTGCGATTGTTCACACCATCAATCCCCGGCTGTTCGACGATCAGCTCGAATACATTGTCAATCATGCCGAGGACCGGGTCCTGATCTACGACGCGGCGTTCCAGCCTATCGTGGACAGGATGCGCCCGCGCTGGAAAACGATCGAACATTATATCTGCTTCGATCCCGCAAGCGATCCGCTGCCCTCCGGCAGCGAGCAGCCCTTGTCGTTCGAGGAGTGGATCGGAGCCGAGACGGGAGACACGGAGTGGGACCAGGGTAGCGAACGCGATCCCTGCATGCTGTGCTATACCAGCGGCACGACCGGCAATCCCAAGGGCGTGCTGTTCGAACACCGTTCCATCATCCTCCATACCTATGCGGTGGCTTCCTCCGCGGTGATGGCCATGGATACGCGATCTGTGGTGCTGCCAGTCGTGCCGATGTTCCATGCCAATAATTGGGGCCTCCCCTGGGCCAGCGCGGCGATGGGGGCCAAGATGGTGTTCAGCGCGGTGAACGAGCCGGAACGGCTGATCCGGCTGATGCGCGCGGAAGGCGCAACGCATGTGGCGGGCGTGCCGACCGTCTGGCTGAGCCTGTTCCAGTGTCTCGATGCGGCGGGCCAGGAACTGCCCCCGATCCGGCAAGCCCTGTCGGGCGGTTCGGCATTGCCGCGCGCGCTGATCGAGCGGCTGATGCGAGCGGATATCAGGGTGGCCCACGCCTGGGGCATGACCGAAACCTCGCCGATCGCGACCGCTACCTATGAGCCTGCGGATTGGGACAGGATGAGCTTTGAGGATCGCGTCCGCCTGAAAGCCGCCCAGGGACGCGCCCTGTTCGGAACCGAGGTGCGTGCGGTCGATCTGGACGATCCGACCCGCGCATTGCCGCGCGACGGAAAATCGGCGGGCGCGCTGCAAGTGCGCGGGCCCTGGGTCATCAAGCGCTACTTCAAGGCGGAGGCGGACTCCGCGCAGGATGCGGGCCAGTGGTTCGATACCGGGGATGTCGCCGTCATTCATCCGGACGGAACGGTCCAACTGACCGACCGGACGAAGGATGTGATCAAGTCCGGCGGGGAATGGATCAGCTCGGTCGAGCTGGAAAATGCCGCTGTCGCCCATCCCGGGGTGGCGGAAGCGGCCGCAATCGGGGTGCCGCATCCCAAATGGGATGAACGCCCGATCCTCGTGGTGGTGAGAAAGCCCGAATGCTCCGTCTGCGAAGCCGAATTGCGCAGCTTTCTCGCGGACAAGGTAGCGAAATGGTGGCTGCCCGATGCCGTCGAATTCGTCGACGAGATACCGCACACCGGCACCGGAAAGATCAGCAAGAAGGATCTGCGTGCGCGGTTCGCAGGGTATCGGTTGGAATCCTGATCATCAAAGCAGCTGCAATTGCCCATCCAGGGCAGGGCGGCGAAATTCGCTGCAATCGAGATGGAAGCTGCCCTTGCCGATGCCGTAGCGCCTGCATGCCAGGCCGAAGCGGGCGCGGAACAGGTCCGCCCAGACGCCGCTTGGCCGCATCCGGCTGAAATAGTTGGGATCATTGTCCTTCCCCTGCCGGATCGAACGGACGATCGCCATCACCTTGGCCGCGCGTTCGGGGAAATGCACTTCGAGC
The DNA here is from genome assembly GCA_964468045.1 of uncultured Caenibius sp. Classification (GTDB taxonomy): domain Bacteria; phylum Pseudomonadota; class Alphaproteobacteria; order Sphingomonadales; family Sphingomonadaceae; genus JAWKXU01. The sequence continues at coordinate 23,446 of CAYXTO010000020.1, forward strand.
CATTCCCGAAACAGCGGCGCAACCTCATGCGGCAAACGCAGCGCTATCCAGCTGGCGGAACGGATGCCGCGCTCGGCGGCGGCCTCCAGCACTCGCTCCATGAATTCATCGGTAATGGCGGGAATGACGGGGGCGATGGAGCAGTGCGTCGGCACTTCCGCTTCCGCAAGGCGCGCCAGCGCATCGAGCCGCTTGAGCGGGGCCGAGGCGCGGGGCTCAAGCAGGATCGAAAGTCGCGGGTCCAGCGTGGTGACCGACAAGGCCACCGCAATCAGCCGATGCCGGGCCATTTCGACCAGCACATCCAGATCGCGCAGGACGCGCGCGGATTTGGTGGTGATGGTCACCGGCTGTCGGGCTTCCAGGCAGACTTCCAGAATGGCGCGCGTTATCCGGTAGCGTTGTTCTATGGGCTGGTAAGGATCGGTGTTGGTCCCCATCGCGATCGGGCGAGGCTTGTAGCCGGGCCTTGCCAATGCCTCTCGAAGCAATTTCGCGGCGCTGGGCTTGGCGAACAGCCTGGTTTCGAAATCGAGGCCGGGAGACAGATCGTGATAGGCGTGCGTGGGCCGCGCAAAGCAATAGATGCAGCCATGCTCGCAACCCCGGTAGGCATTAATGGATCGATCGAATGGAATATCCGGCGATTGATTGAAGGTCAGGATGGTTTTCGGATGTTCTTCGGTAACGCTGGTCCGCAGCTTGGGAGCCGCGCCATCTATTTCCGCCTTGGCGTCCAGCCAGTCGCCATCAGCCTCACTTTGAGTGAGGTTGAAGCGAGTGCTGGTCTGGTTGTTCGTCGCGCCGCGACCTTTTACTATCATGACTGATTGGAACATAAAGTGAACGAAATTGCAAGGGGTAAGCCTGATATGTCGATGCTGGGTTACGGGATGAAAGGTGTTAGAATTGCGTCATGTCAAAAGGGTCGAAGCGCTTCTCAACGCTGCCATATCGCGTGCACACCAACCGCGAGTTTGGCATGATGCTTAGGGGTGAAAAGCCCTTGGCAGTATTTGCTGATGCGGAAGGCGCATTTCCCAAGGTCATTGAGCGATATCTGCGATTCTTTGACCGTCAGGTAAAAATCGGCAGGTTCGTTCGTCACGATCACATCCTCCTCGACCAGTTCGATAGAGGCTTCAACACTCATATGATTCTATTCGCACTGCCTGATCACACTTGGCGGATCGAGGCTATGATTGAATTGAAGCAATCCGATGTCTGGTCTCCGGAACATGAGCGGCAGGAGGGGCACTTGCTCGGATATGAAGATTGGCAAAATGACATATGGATCGGTTTGTCTTCCGCATAGTATCGGTTGCAGCGTAGCCATTGTGGGCTGCTCACAACTCGGCAGACGTTTGTGGGTCAATCGAATGGAATATCCGGCGCAGAATGGTTTTTGGATGTCCTCCGGTACGGGCTCCGAACCCAAAACATCAACAACTGCGCCCGGCGCTATTGTTCCTTCAATCGCGGCATCAGTTCCACGAAGTTGCAGGGCCGGTTGCGGCTGTCCAGTTGCTCGGCCAGTATGCCGTCCCAGCCGTCCTTCACCGCGCCGTTGGAGCCGGGCAGGGCGAAGATATAGGTTCCGCGCGCCACCACGGCGCACGCGCGGGATTGCACCGTGGAGGTACCGATCGTGTTGAAGCTGATCAGGCGGAAGATTTCCCCGAAGCCGGGAATGTCGCGGGTCTTCACGCGGTCGAGCGCTTCCGGAGTGACGTCCCGCCCGGTCAGGCCGGTGCCGCCCGTGCTGACGATGGCGTCGATGCCGGGATTGTCGATCCAATCGTTCAGATGGGCGGCGATGATATCCGCATCGTCCCGCAGGATCGCGCGGGCGGCCAGCCTGTGCCCGGCCTTCTCGACACGTTCGGCCAGGATATCGCCGGACGTATCGTCTTCCGGGCCTCGCGTGTCGGATATGGTCAGGATCGCGATATTGATCGGCTTGAATTGCCGGTCCGGATCAATAGCCATGCCCGGGCACATCGCTGGCGGTCAGGCGGATCGCACCGCTTTGGGCGCCCGAAGGAAATTTCGGCCACATGCCTTGCGCAAGAGCGCTGCGGCTTGCGGATTCGCCCCCGGCCTGGCGCTCGTACATCCAGTAATTGCGCATCACGATGGAAACATACCCGCGCGTTTCCCAATAGGGTATCGATTCCATCCACAGCAGGGGATCGCCCTGGCAACGGACTTCGCTGTTCCAGCGGGTAACCGGGCTCAGGCCCGCATTATAGGCCGCCATGACCTTCGGAAGCAGGCCCTGGGTGCCGGAGGAATCGCGCAGCGATTCCAGCGTTTGCTGACCATAGGCCATGTTCACTTCGGGCTTGGACAATTCCGCATAGGAAGCGCTCATATTGAGCGAAGGCGCGTGGTATTTCGCGGTGTCGGGCATGATCTGCATCAGGCCGCGCGCGCCGGCAGGGCTCACCACATCCGGCCGGAAATTCGATTCCTGCAAGCTGTGCGCATAGACCAATGCCGGATCGATGCGCCAGCCGTTCACCGGAGTCCAGTTCGGCGTGGGATAGCGCGAGGCCGGTTCCGCCTGGCCGCCCTGAGGCGCATTGTGGGCCATCCAGAGCTGGGTGGAGGTCAGGCCCAGATCGCGTACAAGGCGGGTGAGCGCCGCATAGTCCTGAGGGTTGCCGATCCGGGCCTGATGACGAAGGATCTGATCGGCGAGACTGGTGCGTCCGATCTCGGCCAGCGCGACCGCCACACGCACATTCGGCGTGTCGCGCAACTGGCGCCAGTCCTGCTCCGAGAAGTCCGGCGAGGAATAGGATTTGGGGAGGGCCGAGCCAAGTTGCTCGACGGCGAGCATCCCGTAAAGAGTTTCATCCAGGCGAGCGGCGGCACGCAGCAGCCCGGCCGATTTTTCGGGCTGGCGGCAGCGAATGTTGGCCCGGCTTCCCCAATAATAGGCTGCGGCGGTCAACTCGGAATTGGTCGATTGGCGAGCGGCCTGTTCGAAACTCTTTGCGGCGGCTTCGCAATCTCCCAGCCGCCACGCGGCGAGCCCGGCGACCCATTCGCCTTCGGCCACCCATGCTCCGCTTCCGTCTGAAACGGTCTCGGCCATGGCCAGGGCGGCGGTGTCGTTATTCTCTATGTAATAGCTCCATGCCACGCGCTGCCGCCATTCCGCGCGTGCGGCGGAACTGAGCGAGGCATCGATCCCATCGAGCAGCTGTCGCGCGCCATCCGGATCGTCCGCCTTGATCCGATCGAGGATTGCGGAGGAGATGGAAGACGGCATGGTGCCATCTTCAACCGAGCGCGGGCGTACTCGCTTCGGCGCATAAGGCTGGGAGACGAACCTTTGCTCTGTGGGGAGCGCGGGCATTTCGGTGGCGCCGCGCTTGAGCGCCAGCCGGCCGAGTTGCGCGGCTTCGGGCAGTTGACTGCCGGTCCTCAGCCAATCCTGGATCTGGGCGAGCTCGACTTTCGGCGAGTTGGGCGCAAGGTAATATTTGGCGCGCAGCACCGTATGCAGCGGGCCGTCCGGCCGCTCGTTCAGCAAACGCTGGACCGTGCTCCAGTCCTGCTTTTCGATCGCCGAGAAAGCCGCGCCGTAATATTCCTGCTCGCTCCTGCTCAGGACGTTGGGCACGTTGTTCTGGACCGAACGGGCGCGGAAATACTCCGCCGCCGACCGGGCCTGCGCCGGGAGCGCAAGCGTCGCTAGAGAACCCGCCGCGAGTAAACCCAGTGTAAAACGCACGCAAACCTTTGGCTTCACGCTTCGCCTTCCGTCCATTTGAGCCACCCCCGCCAGAAAGTGGAACGGGCCTTTGCTCTTGTGAGCAATGTGGCAAGATCCCATCCGGCGAATATCACAGAGTTCGGACCCTCATGGTTAACTTCTGGTAAAATTGCGCTCTTTTTCGTCGGATCGTTGCCCGTGAGCGGCAGAATGTTTCTTCCCAGCACCAGCAAGCGTTCCGGAGAGACCAGGCCGATGTGATGCAGGGTGATTTCGCGCAGCCCCGCATCGGCCAGGCTGGCCCAGTCCGCCATCGGTGTGCATCGCGCCAGGGCGGAGGCAAGATAGACGTCCTGCGCTGCGATCCCCATCGCGCGCAGCATGTTTTCCAGCAATCGGCCTTGCGGGCCGGAAAGGAGAGTATCCCGATCGTCCGGCTCCGGTTCCGGAACGAGGATCATCAGTTGCGGGTTTGCCGGTCCGCGCGGGCCGATGCGCGGGCCGATCCCCCCGGGGTCGAAGGAATGGTCGCTTCGCCACCAGTCGGCGAAACCTTCCAGATCCCGAGGCCAGCTGGCCGGCTCGCCCCCCAGCCGGGGCATCGGCGGCCGGGCTTCGACCGGCGGCGATGCCGGGGGCGCTTGTTGCCCGTCAGGAATTGCCTCCTCTTCCGGAGGGGCATCCAGCCAGGTCTGGGGGGCATCCGCGAAGATCAGGTCGACGCCGGCATCTATCCACCACTTCCGCGTTGCGGAGACTGCTTCGGCGAAGGAAAGGCGAGTAGGGTTGCTCATCGCTGGTCAAACGGGGTCTTGACCTGCAAGGGCACAGCAATCAAGGCGTTTTACCCAGAAAAGAAGTTAGGAAAGACGGATTCATGAGCGAACGCGAATCGATGCCCTACGACGTGGTGATCGTCGGTGGCGGTGTGGCGGGCCTGGCCGCGGCGATCCGGCTCAAGCAGCTTAACGAAGATACCTCGGTCTGCATCCTTGAAAAGGGCTCCGAAATCGGCGCTCATATCCTTTCGGGGGCGGTCGTCGACCCCAAGGCCCTTGACGAACTGCTGCCTGATTGGCGCGAGGACGATTGTCCGATGGCGGAGACGCCGGTGACCGATAACTGGCACTGGGTGCTGACGCGCAATGGGAAATTTTCGGTTCCGCATCTGCTGATGCCTCCGTTCCTATCGAACGAGGGGAACTATACCGGCTCCCTCGGCAATCTGGCTCGCTGGCTCGCTTCCAAGGCGGAAGATATGGGAGTCGAGATTTTCCCCGGCTTCCCGGCATCCGAGGTGCTGTTCGACGAGAATGGCTCGGTCATGGGGGTCGCCACGCAGGACATGGGCGTTGCCGCCGACGGTTCCCATAAGGCCGATTATCAGCCGGGCATGGAACTTCACGCGAAATATACAATATTTGCAGAGGGTGCGCGCGGACATCTGACAAAACGCCTCAAAAATCATTTCGATCTGGAGGCGGATTGCGAACCCCAGGTCTATGGTATCGGCATCAAGGAATTGTGGGATATCGACCCGGAGAAGCATGTCCCGGGCCGGGTGCTCCATACCCAGGGCTGGCCGCTTTCGGAAAGCGATAGCTGGGGCGGCGGCTTCCTCTACCACCAGGCGAACGGGCAGGTGGCGCTCGGCTTCGTCACCGCGCTCGATTATCCCAATCCCTATGTCTATCCCTTCGAGGAATTCCAGCGCTGGAAGCAGCACCCGGAAATCCGCGCGATCCTGGAGGGCGGCAGGCGCGTCTCCTATGGCGCCCGCGCCATCAACGAGGGTGGCTGGCAATCCGTGCCGAAGCTCGACTTCCCCGGCGGTGTGCTGGCTGGCTGTGCGGCCGGCTTCGTGAATGTCCCGCGCATCAAGGGCAGCCACACCGCGATGAAGAGCGGCATGCTGGCGGCCGAGAGCATTTCGGCCGCGATTGCAGCCGGTCGTGAAAAGGATTCGCTCGGCGATTACGATGCGGCGGTGCGTTCCAGCTGGATTGCCGACGAATTGAAGCTCGTGAAGAACGCTGAACCTGCCGTAGCCAAGTTTGGAGGTGCGCTCGGTACCATTCTGGCCGGTTTGGACATGTGGATGCGCGTGCTGAAGATCGGCCTGCCGATCACGATGAAGCATCATACCGATGCTTCTGCGACGCAGCGAGCCGACCTGTTCAGGCCGATTTCCTATCCCAAGCCGGATGGTGTGATCAGTTTCGACCGGCTCAGCTCGGTTTTCCTCTCGAACACCAATCACGAGGAAGATCAGCCCTGCCATCTGCAGCTGAAGGACCCCGCGATTCCGACAGCGATCAACCTGCCGATCTATGCCGGGCCGGAGGCTCGCTATTGCCCCGCCGGCGTTTATGAGTTCGTCGGCATCGAGGAAGGCGATCCGAAGCTGGTGATCAACGCGCAGAACTGCGTCCATTGCAAGACTTGCGATATCAAGGATCCGACCCAGAACATCGAATGGGTGACGCCGGAAGGTGGCGGCGGGCCGAACTATCCGAACATGTGAGGGCCGAATTGGCCTTCAGCGAAACAGCTTACGCCAAGATCAACCTCGCGCTGCATGTCCGCAAGCGGCGCGAGGATGGCTATCATGAGATCGAAACGCTGTTCGCCTTCCTGGATGACGGCGATCGATTGACCGCGCAGGACAGCGCGGAGGACCGATTGTCGGTTTCGGGGGAGTTCGCGCCGGAGCTCGACGATCCTTTCGGGAATATCGTATCCCGGGCGCTCACCGCCTTGCCGCGTGCGGAAGGAATGGCGATCGAACTGGAGAAGCGCTTGCCGGTCGCTGCCGGTCTCGGAGGCGGTTCGGCCGATGCCGGAGCGGTGTTCCGCCTCGTGGAGCGAAGCCATGGTCTGCCTGATGATTGGCATCGGCGTGCGTCGAGGCTGGGTGCCGATGTACCGGCTTGTGTCGACAGCCGTACCTGCATCGGCAGGGGCACTGGCACCGAATTGACGCCGATCGAAAGCGACCTTTCCGGCGTCGCGGTGCTACTGGCCAATCCGCGTGTGGCGCTTGCCACCAGGGCGGTCTTCTCCGCCTGGGACGGGGTGGATCGGGGCTGTCTTCCCAGCGGTTCGGCCAGCCGGATCGGGCGGGACGGGCGCAACGATCTGGAAGCTGCGGCGATTTCTCTTTGTCCGGCGATTGCCGAGGTGCTGTCTGCATTGCGCGAAACCGATGCCTTTCTCACTCGCATGTCGGGCTCGGGCGCGACCTGTTTCGCCCTGTTTCGAAGCCATGACGCCATGCGCGAAGCCGCGCAGAAGCTTGCCAGCGATCATTCCGGCTGGTGGCAGATGCAAGGCAGACTGCGATGAGCGAAGCGTTCAGGCTGGTTGGCCAGCCCCGTTTCGGGGGCATTCTCATAGTTGCCGACCATGCCTCCAATCGTGTGCCGGAGGATATCGACCTTGGCATCGATCCAGCCCTGCTCGATGATCACATTGCGGTCGACCTCGGAGTGGCCGGTGTGGCCGAACATATGGCTGGCCATGCCGGCATTGCCGCCTTTCTCGGGAACGTCAGCCGTCTCGTCTGCGATTTCAATCGGCAGGAAGATCATCATGGCCTGACCCCCCACGTAAGTGACGGCCACGCCATACCCGGCAATGATGGGGATGTGCGTCAATCCAGAATAGAACTGTTCTTTCGGCCCTATCATAATGAGTTATCGGCTATTCTTGGCAGATACCCGCAAGCCCTGATCCTTTCCCTGCACAGCTTCACCCCCAGGTTGGCGAGCAAGCCGGAGGAGGAACGTCCGTGGGATTGCGGAGTTCTGTACAATGCGGATGACAAGGCCTCTCGTCTGGCCATCACCCTGCTGGAGGCGGAGGGGCTGCACGTTGGCGATCAGAAGCCCTATTCCGGCAAGCTGCTCAACGCGACGATGGATCGCCATGCGGAAGCGGAGGGACGACCCTATTTCGGGCTGGAGATCAGGCAGGATCGCATCGCCACGCCTGCGCAGCAGGTGGAATGGGCGAAACGCCTCGTTCGTATCTGCAACAGGGTTGCGCTCGAGGCCGGCGAGTAGGACAATGCAGCGGCCGCTTTCGGCCATTTTCCGCTTCGGCTGAAGATGATCCTGCGGTAGGGGCGCAGCATTGTTGCCTGCCCGAACATATTTCGACTGGAGTTCGACCCATGCCTGCCTATCGTTCCCGCACTTCCACCCATGGCCGCAACATGGCGGGTGCGCGTGGCCTGTGGCGCGCGACCGGCATGAAGGATACGGATTTCGGCAAGCCGATCATCGCGGTGGTCAACAGCTTTACCCAGTTCGTGCCGGGTCATGTCCATTTGAAGGATCTCGGCCAGATGGTTGCGCGCGAGATCGAGGCGGCAGGGGGCGTTGCCAAGGAATTCAATACCATCGCTGTCGATGACGGTATCGCGATGGGACATGACGGCATGCTCTACAGCCTGCCTTCGCGCGACCTCATCGCCGATAGCGTGGAATATATGGTCAATGCCCATTGCGCCGATGCGATGGTCTGCATCTCCAATTGCGACAAGATCACGCCGGGAATGCTGATGGCGGCCTTGCGGATCAATATTCCGGTGGTTTTCGTGTCCGGTGGCCCGATGGAAGCGGGCAAGGTCGTGCTTCGCGGCAAGGAGCATGCGCTCGATCTGGTGGATGCGATGGTCGCCGCCGCTGACGAGAGCATGACGGACGAAGAAGTCGCTACGATCGAGCGCTCTGCCTGCCCGACCTGCGGCTCCTGCTCGGGCATGTTCACCGCGAATTCGATGAACTGCCTGACCGAGGCTCTCGGCCTTTCGCTGCCGGGCAATGGGTCGACACTGGCCACACATGCGGATCGGAAGAATTTGTTTCTGCGTGCGGGGCGATTGGTCGTGGAACTGTGCCGTCGTTATTACGAGCAGGACGACGAAAGCGTCCTGCCGCGTTCCATTGCGAGCTTCGAAGCTTTCGAGAACGCGATGAGCCTGGATATCGCGATGGGCGGGTCGACCAATACCGTGCTGCATCTGCTGGCGGCCGCTTATGAGGCGGGGGTGGATTTTACCATGACCGACATCGACCGTCTGTCGCGCAGGGTTCCCGTTCTTTCCAAGGTCGCTCCGGCGAAGGCGGACGTTCATATGGAGGATGTCCACCGGGCGGGCGGAATCATGGCCATCCTGGGCGAGCTCGACCGGGCCGGGCTGCTTCACTCCGACCTGCCTACGGTCCATAGCCCGACGCTGGGTGATGCGCTCAACGCCTGGGATATCGGCCGCAGCAATGATCCGGCGGTTCGGGAATTCTTCCTCGCCGCGCCGGGCGGCGTACCGACACAGACCGCGTTCAGCCAGGACCGCCGCTGGGAGGAACTGGACCTCGACCGCCAGGAAGGGGTGATCCGTTCCGCCGAGCATGCCTTCAGCAAGGATGGCGGCCTCGCCGTCCTGTCCGGCAATATTGCGCGCGATGGCTGCATCGTGAAGACGGCCGGGGTCGATGAATCGATCCTGACCTTTGCCGGCCCTGCCAAGGTTTACGAGAGCCAGGACGCGGCGGTAACGGCCATTCTCACCGGCCAGGTCGTCGCGGGTGACGTGGTCGTCATCCGTTACGAGGGGCCGCGTGGCGGGCCCGGGATGCAGGAAATGCTCTATCCCACCAGCTACATAAAATCGAAAGGGCTTGGGGCCGCCTGTGCGTTGATCACAGATGGGCGCTTTTCCGGCGGCACGTCGGGGCTTTCGATCGGCCATGTCTCGCCCGAAGCAGCAGAAGGGGGCGCCATCGGCCTTGTGGAGAACGGCGACCGGATCGAGATCGACATTCCGAACCGTTCCATCCGGCTTGCCGTGAGCGACGAGGAACTGGCCGCGCGCCACGCCGCGATGGAAGCCAGGGGCGATGCTGCCTGGAAACCCGCGAAGCCCCGCAAGCGGCAGGTTTCCGTGGCCTTGCAGGCCTATGCGGCGATGACCACCAGCGCGGCGCGTGGTGCGGTACGCGACGTGACCCAGCTCAAGCGCGGCTGATGCTTTCCTTGCGCAGTCGGCTGCTGGCGGCAACGATGGTGCTCGCGGTTGGGTGCTCGGAGAATAATGGAAACGTGCCTGACAAGGCTTCTGTGGCCGGGGGTGAGGCCATTTCCTGCGCGCTTGGCGGTGCCGCTGAATTCAAGCCGGCATGCGCGGTAGAGCGCGATCGGCAGGGCGACACGCTCTTCCTTGTCGTACATCACCCCAATGGCGGTTTTCGCCGCTTCGAGGTGCTGAAGGATGGCCGGGGACTGGCGGTTGCCGATGGTGCGGATGAGGGAGAGATGCAGGTTGCGTCCGGCACATTGGCGGTTGCGGTGGCGGGCGATCGCTATCGTTTCCCCGCCACGATAAAGGATACCGAGGAAAACAGGGGCAATGCCGAAGGCAAGTGATCAGATACTGACCGTCGCGCAGATGACAGCGGCCGAGCAGGCCCTGATTGCGGGTGGCGAAACAGTCGACACGCTGATGCAGACGGCGGGACGCGGCGCTGCGGAATGGGTCTGGCGGATTGCCGCAGGCCGGACAGTCACCGTTCTGTGCGGCCCGGGCAACAATGGCGGAGACGGCTATGTGATCGCCCAAACCCTGCATGAGCGTGGGCTTGAGGTCAAGGTGCTCGCTCCCTACCCGCCTGGCACCGACGCGGCGCGCAACGCTCGCGCGGCATTCGCGGGGCAGATTGCCGATGCTGGAACGCGGTCCGAAGGCGATGTCTTCGTGGATTGCCTGTTCGGCAGCGGGCTTGGACGGCCCCTTGAAACTGCGGTCTGCGATACGCTTGTCGGACTTGCTTCCAGCCACCGCTTCAGGATCGCCATAGACATGCCGAGCGGGATCGCCAGCGATAGCGGGCTTCTGCTCAATGGCGGACTCCCTGACTACGACCTCACCTTGGCGCTCGGGGCCTGGAAATATGCCCATTGGCTGATGCCGTCCTCGCCGATGATGGGGGAAAGACGCCTGGTTCCGATTGGTGTGGCGGCGGTGGGAGGCGCCGCATCCCTTGTCGAAAAGCCAAGGTTGGCCGCACCTGACGCGGATGCGCACAAATATTTGCGCGGGCTGGCGGTTGTGGTGGGTGGCATCATGCCGGGGGCCGCGTTGCTGGCCGGCAAAGCCGCCATGCGCGGCGGTGCCGGCTATGTCAAATTGCTGGCGGACAGCCCGCCTGCGCACCGGCCGGTCGATCTGGTGGCGAATGACCAGCCCTTGGAAATAGCCCTCGAAGATCCCAGGATTTCAGCGCTTCTCATCGGCCCCGGGCTGGGACGAGAGCATGCGTCAAGGGAGCGGTTGCTCAGGGCGCTGGCGCGTGATTGCCCCACGGTTCTGGATGCGGATGCATTGGTGCTGCTCCGGCCGGAAATGCTGACGGGCCGAAAAGCGCCGGTGATCGCGACACCACATGAAGGGGAGCTTGAAAAGCTCTGCGCGTTCTTCTCGGTCGATGCCGAAAGCAAGTTGTCTGCGGTACGGGATCTGGCACGCGCGAGTGGAATGGTCATCGTCGCAAAAGGTCCGGACACGATCATTGCGGCGCCTGACGGCAGGCTTTCCCTCGCTCGGCCCGCCACTAGCTGGCTTTCCATCGCGGGAACCGGCGATGTGTTGGCTGGCTTGCTTGTGAGCCGAGTGGCGAGCGGGCGAGATGCTTTTGCTGCGGCGAGCGAGGCAGTTTGGCTCCATGGTGAAGCGGCCCGGCTGGCGAAGGCGCCATTCACCGCCAGCGATCTTGCCGACCATATTTCCGCCGCGATCGCCAATTGTCTGTGACCGAACCGGTTTTGATCACGCGCATCGCCGCGCGTGGCGATGGGCTGACCGCGGACGGGCGGCATGCGCTTGGCGCGGCGCCGGGCGATGTGTTGCTGGCGGACGGCCGGCTGGAGCATGGCCCGCATCATGTCGCTCCGCCCTGCCGTCATTTCGGCCGTTGCGGGGGATGCCAGCTTCAGCATTGTGACGATGCCAGCCTTGCCCAGTTCGTGAGTGATCGTGTGATCCATGCCGCACAACCACATGGAATCATTTCGGAAAAAATTGCATCGGCCCACCTTTCACCTCCAAGGAGTCGTCGCAGAGCCACGCTTCACGCGATGAATGGCGGGGGCAGGGCCTTGCTCGGATTTCGTGAGGGCGGGACGCACCAGATCGTCGACATGGCGCAGTGCGAGATACTCGTCCCGGAACTCTTTGCGGTAATTCCTTCGTTGCGGAAGCTGCTGTCGCGGCGCAAGGGCAAGTTCGGTGCGGATATCGAACTCACCCTGCTCGAACAGGGCGTGGATCTCGGCCTGAAGGGATTGACCGTTGAAGGCCTCGAACAGACCGAGGCGATACTCGATTTCGCGCGGGATCTCGAGCTGGCCCGGTTGACGCTGGATCAGGGCTATGGCCCGGAAGCTCTATGGGAGCCCGAGCCTGTCAGCATCAGCCTGTCGGGTGTATCGGTTTCATTTCCGCCGGGCGCCTTCCTGCAGGCAACCGCCGATGGGGAGGCTGCGCTTGCGTCAGCGGCCCGCGAGTGGCTGGCAGGCTCGGCAACGGTGGCCGACCTGTTTTCCGGGCTGGGAACCTTTGCCTTCGCGCTCGCGGGCGATACGAAAGTGCTGGCTGCGGAAGCGGCTCGCGATGCCCATTTTGTCTGCAAGGCGGCGGCGAACCGCAGTGGACGCCCGGTCCATGCTATGCATCGCGACCTGTTCCGCAATCCGCTGCTACCGGAAGAATTGAACCGGTTCAGCGCGGTTTTGCTCGATCCGCCACGGGCCGGCGCGCGCGAGCAGGTCGACCGTCTCGCCCAAAGCTCCGTCGCGAAGATCGTTTATGTCAGTTGCAATCCCTCCAGTTGGGCACGGGACGCGCAAACCCTGGCGAACGCGGGCTATCGTCTGGCGGAGTTGCGCCCGGTCGGGCAATTTCGCTGGTCCACTCACGTTGAACTAGCCAGCCTATTCGTCCGATAATACCTTGATTATTTGATTGAAAACCCAGTCGCGCGCATGCAGCTCGACGAAGGCGTGGGTGGCATCGGGGCAGCGGGCGATCCGGGGATCGCTCTTGTCCCATGTGGCGATGAATGCCTGCGCCGTCCGGTCGCGTTCCGCCAGCAGAATTCTGACAGGTCCGCTGAACTGACCGAGGCCATTGCGCAGTTCCCTTGCCAGCGAGTTGGTCGGGGCAGGCGCGCGGATTGCGTGGCGCAGCCCGCGTGCCAGCTTCGCAAGCGAAACCTGACCCCTCAACAGCCTCAGCAATTCCCCAGGATCGCGGAGTTTCCCCATGTATCGTGAGCGGATCGCAGCGGGAGGCAGCGCGCCCGTGTCGTTTTCGATTGTCCATGGGTTGGCAAGCAGCAATCCATCCAGCCCCTGTCCGCTCGCCAGCATCAGGGCGCTTGCCCCGTCGCAATTGCCGAAGCCATAGATTCGCTGAAGTTGCGGCGCTTCGGCACGGAATGCCGCGATGGCGGCGGCAATATCGGGCTCAGCTTCGCGAAAGCCGCGATTCCGGCCTCCGCTGTCACCCACGCCGCGTCGATCGAAGCGAAACACGGGATAGCCATGATAGGCAATCCTGGCGGCAAGCGCAGCCATTCCGGAAAAGGCCCCGGCTCGCGTCTCATTCCCTCCGCTCACCATCAGAAGGCCTGTCTTGCCCGGGGCTTCATCAAGAGTGGCCGCAAGTCTTTGGCCCGCGCAATCGAAGTCGAGATGCCTCCGCATCATGCCAGCAGGCCCATGGCGATGATGGCGGCGAGCGCATCGGCCTGATCGGTGCTTTCCGAGGGTTCCGCCCGCAGCCACAGTCCGCTGCCGCCGACAGTCGCCTGATCGATGTCGGACAGCTTGCCGGTGTCGGGCAGGTGCGAAGTTTCCAGTTGCGCGAAAAGCTGCGGGCCGATCCGGTATCCTGCCAAATCCAGACCGTCCCTGCGGCCGGATTCCGCCAGAAACGATGTCTGTTCGTCTCGACCGGCTTCCCGGGATGCGACGATGCGGGCCCTCATCATTGCGCGCAGCACGTTCGCGCCCCCGGTGCCGGCATATCGCCAGCCGGGAAGGTCCTGCGGCGCCAGGATCGCCCCGGCCCGGATAGTCAGTACATGCGTCGCGCTGAAATGGCGTGCTGCCGCTGCCGCTGCTTGGCACAAGCTGCCGAGATCCTGCTCTTCCAGGGGCTGCAGGCTTTCATTGAAGCCGGGCAGGTCCGGCAGGAAGCAATCGATCCCTGACTGTGCAAGGCGCTGCATCACGTCGATGGTCTGCTTGCGCAGTTTGTTTCCCTCGTCGAACAGCGCCGGCAGGACCAGAAGCCTTTTCGGCCGTTTTCGATCGAAGCAGATGGCAAGCTCTGCCTGCGTCTCACCGCCAAGCGTGGGGCAGGGCCAGCTAGCGATCACCGGGTGCGATCAGCCTTCGGTTCGTTTGGATTGCGCGAATGCCAGCAAGCCACCGTAGGTTTCCAGCAGTTCGCCATCGACCTCGTCATCGTCGATGACGATATGGAGACGATCCTCCATCTCGGTAAGCAAGGTGGCTACCGCCATCGAATCAAGTTCGGGGAGATGACCGAACAGGCCTGTTTCCGCATCGAATCCGGCAACCTGGGCTTCGCCAAGCCCGAGCACGTCAACTATGATCGACCGAAGGACAACGTCCACATCATTGCCGTTCATAGCGCCGCGATTGGAAAGGGAAGCTCTGTTCATGGCGATGTTGCTCTGCATTCGGTCGAATTCTTGCTCGCTGCCGCCCTAGCCAGCCCGAAGACGGGAGGCAACCCGGCGTGCCGTTCCACGGAGTATGTAAGGCCAGGAGTGTGGATTTCTGGTGTCATGGCAGTCCAGCAGGAAGCGGGGGCGTGTGTCATCCATCCAGTCCTTCTTGTAGCTATCGTTGCCCGTGCCGAAATCGACTATCTCCACGCGATCCACGTCAAGCACGTGTTCCATGAGGGCGGCTGTCAGCACTGAACCGGCCGACAGATTCTGCGCGCTCTCGATATGCGCAAGCTTGTGAATGTAGGCGACGCTGTTCTCGACCGTCCAGAATTGCGCAGCGACAGGCACGCCTTCGTGCCTTGCTATGCCGAGGCGGATGCGGCCTGCATCGCTTTCGAGCCGGGCGAAACGACGAAGAAGCGATGGGTCGCCTTCTTCAGGCTTCCAGCTTTGCCCGTATATTTTTTCGTATATTTCCCATATATCATCATGAAAATAATTATGAATTTCTACTTCAATCTTTCTGGCTTTGCGCTTGAGCGTCGTTCGCAAAGGGCCGGTGCGACTGGTCAGATATTCCGCGTAACCTCTGCCTCCAACATGCAGGATATGGTTGGTGTCGCAGGGCGAACGGAAGACGGTCCAGCCCGCTTTGCGAAAGCTGGATTCGATCAAGGTTGCGCTGCCATCCTCATCCGGCAGCGGCCATAAAGTCACGCGCCGGGCATGTTGCTTCAGGTATCGTGCTGCAGCGTCGATAAGCGCGGGCTGGTGAGCCCCGACAGTGAAAACCGGCCGCCAGGTGAAGGAAT
Source organism: uncultured Caenibius sp. (assembly GCA_964468045.1). Classification (GTDB taxonomy): domain Bacteria; phylum Pseudomonadota; class Alphaproteobacteria; order Sphingomonadales; family Sphingomonadaceae; genus JAWKXU01. The sequence continues at coordinate 38,748 of CAYXTO010000020.1, forward strand.
ACCAGTTGGCCAGCGGCTCGAGACGATCTTTCCCCCTCTGGAGCATCAGGGCTGCCAGTCCGGTTTCGTCGCGTAGCTTGATGATCATCGGCTGCGTATTTTCGCCAGCCTCCAGCAAGGTGAACCATTCCACCCGATCGAACGGGCCTTCGCTCGCGAGTTTATGGTCTTGCAGGACATTAACCTTGTCGTGATAGCTGGCCTCGATCACTCGCCCAGAATCTCCTTAGGAGCATATTACATCATCATGTCCGTTGCGCTTGATCCCCATCCCAGACCGCTCGACCATCTCGCCGCGTCGGGGGCGGATGACGCACCGGCGCTGGTCCTGCGCGACCGGACCCTTACCTATCAGGCCTTAAGGAGGCGTATAGGCGTAGTGGCGGCATGGCTCACGGAGATCGTGCCGGAGAAGGGGGCTCGTGTCGCGAGCTGGATGGCAAAGAGCGAAATGAGCTGCCTCCTGCCGCTGGCCGCGGCCCGGGCAGGGCTGGTTCATGTACCGATCAATCCCCTGCTCAAGCGCGCCCAGGTCGCCCATATATTGGCGGATAGCGGGGCGGCGCTGTTGATTGCGAACCAAGCGCGCCTGGCCTCGCTGGAACCGGGCGACATCCCGGCGTCATGCCGCAAGATGGAGGAAGGCGATGCGTGGTCGGATGTGGAGGCCCTTGATCGATCGCTGCCGCCATCGGCGGAAGATCCGCGAGAAACTGCCGCCATACTTTATACCAGCGGTTCGACGGGCCGGCCCAAGGGTGTCGTGCTGAGCCATGCCAATCTCTGGCTGGGCGCGGTGAGCGTGGCGCATTATCTGGATCTCGCTGCGGACGATGTCGTGCTGGCGGTTCTCCCCCTCTCATTCGATTATGGGCAGAATCAGCTATTGAGCACCTGGAAGGCCGGAGCCTGTGTCGTACCGCTTGATTATCTCACGCCACGCGACGTCATCAAGGCATGCCTGAGGTACGGCGTCACGACGCTTGCGGCGGTTCCGCCACTTTGGATGCAGCTGGTGGAGCAGGAATGGCCGCAGGAAGCAGTGGCTTCGATGGGTCGCCTGACCAACAGCGGCGGGGCGTTGACGTCTGAACTGGTCCTGGCCCTCCGCTCAACCTTTCCAAATGCGCGCATTTTCCCGATGTATGGACTCACCGAAGCATTCCGCTCGACCTTCCTCGACCCGGCCCTGGTCGATGTGCATCCCACCTCCATGGGCAAGGCGATCCCGTTTGCGGAAGTTCTCGTCATCGATGACCGGGGCGATCTGGCCGAGGCCGATGAAGAAGGAGAGCTCGTGCATTGCGGCCCGCTGGTGGCGCAGGGCTATTGGCGTGATCCGGAACGGACGGCGGAACGATTTCGGCCGGCCCCGAAAGCATCCGTTTACGGAGGCATGGCGGTATGGTCCGGTGACAGGGTCAGGCGTGCATCGGATGGCCTGCTCTATTTTGTCGGCCGCCGTGACGCCATGATCAAGAGCGCGGGCAACCGGATAAGTCCGCAGGAACTGGAGGATGTTGCCCGGGCGACAGGGCTGGTCGCGGAAGCGGTAGCGTTGGGCGTCGCTGATGAACGGCTGGGCCAGGCTATCCATCTGGTGGTGCGGCCGGCGGCTGGCGTGGATGATCCGCAAGGGCGGTTGCCGGCCTTGTTGATGAAAGAGCTTCCCAATTTCATGCAGCCCAAGGTAATCCACTGGCGCAATGACATGCCGCTCAATCCCAACGGCAAGATTGACCGTACCGCATTGATGCGGGACCTGACGATATGAAACCGCTCGGCCCGATACCCGCCGGCTTTGATGCGATCGAGGGCGAACTTGCCGTCGGAGGCATTCGCGCAAGCGAACTCGTCGCTCGGGCCGGAGGCACGCCGCTGTTCGTTTATTCCAAAGCCATGATCGAGCGGCGCGTGGCCGAGCTCCGGTCTGTAATGCCTGACAAGATTTCCCTACATTATGCTGTCAAGGCAAATCCTTATCTCCCTCTTCTCGATATCATGAAAAGTCTGGTGGATGGATTTGACATAGCATCGGGGGGTGAGCTTGATCTGGTTCGGAGGGCAGGTATCGATCTTGCCCAGGTCAGCTTTGCCGGACCGGGCAAGCGTGACAGTGAACTGGAAGCCGCAATTGCAGCGGGGGTTACGCTCAACCTGGAATCAGAGGGCGAGGCGGCCCGCGCGCTGACCATTGCCGGGAGGTTGGGCCAGCGCCCTCATTTGGCCATTCGCGTGAACCCGGATTTCGAATTGCGCGGATCGGGAATGAAAATGGGCGGCGGCGCCAAGCCATTTGGTCTCGACACCGAGCGCGTGCCCGCGCTTGCGCGAAAGATCATCGCGTCCGGAGCGGAATGGCGCGGCCTGCATATTTTCGCCGGCAGTCAGGCACTGTCTTCGGAAGCGATAATCGAAGCGCAAGGCAATACGCTTGATCTCGCTGCCCGGCTGGCCCGGGAGATCGGCGCGCCCTTGCCCCATCTCAACATGGGGGGAGGGTTCGGTATCCCTTACTTTGCCGGAGACAAGGCGCTTGATATCGCGGCGGTCGGCAAAGCCTTGACACATCGTTTCGAGAATATCACTCAAGAACTTGAAAAAACAGAGTTTTATATCGAGCTTGGGCGTTATCTGGTGGGTGAGGCCGGAGTTTATCTGACCCGCATTGTCGATCGCAAGGAAAGCCATGGCGAGCTTTACCTGGTGACTGACGGGGGGCTTCATCACCAACTCGCAGCCTCCGGGAATTTCGGCACTGTCGTTCGCCGCAATTATCCTGTGGCGATCGCGACGCAATTCACCCGCTCGCCCTCGATCGAAGCGAACGTAGTGGGCTGTCTGTGCACGCCGCTTGATCGGTTGGCCGACAAGGCCATGCTGCCCGATGCCCAGGTCGGCGATCTTGTCGCCATTTTCTGTGCGGGTGCCTATGGCGCAACCGCCAGCCCCGCGGCTTTCCTGGGGCAGGGACCGGCGCTGGAGCTGCTCGTTTAGCATTCTCCGGCGCATCGTCCCTTTTCGGGACGCGCTCGTAATAAACTGCCGAAAGCCGCGCTGTTGGCCGAAAAGGCTAACGGTATGTTCACCCTTTTTCGGAATACCGCATGTCGGATCCAGGACCCGGACGGGGATGGGGCATGTGTGCTCCGCCTCGCCCGGCCCGCCAAATCGCGAGGATGCGCACCGATGCAAAAGAACCGTTTCGCTCAAACGCTGGCCGCAACCGCGCTCGCGGGGCTCGCTCTTTCAGGGTGTGCCGCCAGCACTGCGACAGCGGAACTGCAGCCTGCGCAGTTCGTCGCGATGCAGGAGGGACCGGGTGAAGAATATGTGATCGGCCCTCTGGACGAGCTGACGATCCATGTCTGGCGCAACCCCGAACTGGGGGCGAGTGTTCAGGTACGTCCCGATGGCCGTATCACCACCCCGCTGGTCACCGACATGCCTGCGGTCGGCAAGACTCCGGCGATGCTGGCGGAAGATGTTCGCCTGCAATTGTCTCAATATATCAACGATCCGCTGGTGTCTGTGATCGTGAACAAGTTTGCTGGCACATTCAGCCAGCAGGTTCGGATCGTAGGCGCCACGGAAAAGCCCGCATCGATCCCCTATCGCGCGAACATGACCATTCTCGATGCGATGATCGCGGTGGGTGGGCTGTCGGAATATGCGGCCGGCAACCGGGCGAAGCTGGTTCGCTTCGACAAGGAGAGCGGAAAGCAGAAGGAATACAAGCTGCGTCTGAATGACCTTCTCAAGAAGGGAGATAGCAAGGCGAACGTCCTGCTGATGCCGGGCGACGTGGTTATCATCCCCGAGAGCATGTTCTGAGGGGGCGTCCGGGGGCATGAACGCCATCTACGATGAACTGCGCGCAGCGCTCTTTTCCATCTGGCACCGCCGATGGCTGGTGCTTGCCGTAAGCTGGGCAGTGTGTTTGCTCGGCTGGCTGGCAGTCGCCTTCATTCCGAACACCTATGAATCGAAGACCCGGATATTCGTGCAGCTTGACGATGTGCTGGCGCAGCAGATCGGCATCGGCGCCGGAACCCGGCAGAAGGACATCGAAAGAGTCCGCCAGACCATCACCAGCGCGACCAATCTCGAGAAAGTCATCCGCGCCACCCGCATTGGCGAGGATGTGGTGTCGCCTTCGCAGATGGAAGTCGCCGTCCAGTCGCTCGCAAAACAGATCAAGATCGTCAGCCAGCAGGACAATCTGTTCGAGATCAGCGCCGAATCCGGACGCAGCGATTTGTCCGACGCGGAAAACGCCAAGCTCGCCCAGGATATCGTTCAGAAGATGCTCGATATCTTCCGCGAGGAAAACCTCGCGGGCGACCGCGGCGAGATGCATGAGACCATCCAGTTTCTGGATCAGCAGCTGGAAGAACGTCAGAAGCAGCTGGAAGCCGCGGAGCAGCGGCGCCTGGCCTTCGAGGCCCAGCATCCTGAATTGATCGGGGGTGCGGCGACCATTGCCCAGAAGCTCGAAGCAAGCCGATCCGAAATGCGCAGCATCGATGCGGATCTGGCTGCCGCTCAGAGCGCGCTCGCCGCGATCACTGGTCAGCTGAGCAGCACGCCACCCACCCTGATCGTCCCCGGCGTCAGCGGTGGACCGCGCGGTGCGCTCGCGCAGGCGGAAGCGGATCTTGCCGGAATGAAGGCGCGGGGCCTCACCGAGCATCACCCCGATGTCCTCAGTCTCAAGCAGCAGATTGCATCCTTGCGCAAGCAGGTGGCGTCCGGGGATGGCGGGGGCGGCACGCCCAATCCCGCCTATACCTCGCTCATCTCGATTCGCACGGAGCGGCAGGCAAACGTCCAGTCGCTGCAGGCGCGCAAGGCTGCGCTCCAGGCCGAAATCAGCGCGATGATTGCCAATCAGACGATGGAACCCGGCGTGGCCGCTGAAGCGCAGCGCATCAGTCGGGATTATGATGTCTTGAGAGATCAGTATGACAAGCTTCTGAAAGATCGTGAGGAACTTCGTTTGCGTGGTCAGGTCGAGACCGAAAACAGCTCCATCCGGTTCGAGATTATCGACCCTCCTGCGACGCCCCGTATTCCGTCTGCGCCCAATCGGCCCCTGCTGCTTTTTGGCGTGTTGATCCTGGGCATCGGTGCTGGCGTGGGAGCGGGTTTCGCGGTGGGCCAGCTGCGTTCGACATTCGCAACCGCAGGCAAGCTCGAAGATGCGCTCGACCTTGCCGTTCTGGGGACGGTGTCGTTCACTTTCACCGATGCGCGCCGGCTGATCGAAGCGAAGCGGTTCAAGCAATTCCTTGGCGGCGCAGCGGGGCTGGGGTGCCTCTTCGTGGTGCTGCTGGTCGTGGAATTCGTCCAGCGCGGCTCGGTGGTCTGAGGAGGGATAGATGACTGATCAAAGCAAGATCCCTCTACCGGGCGATGGGGCGGATCCCGCCGGCAAATCCCTGTTTGAACGGGCAACCGAAGCCTTTGACATTTCCGGCCTGAATCCGGCTTCGGTTCCGAAGGATCTTCCTCCGGTCGCGAAGCGCCTGCGATCGCGCAAGCCGCAGGCCGATCGGTCCGTCGAAAACCATGGGGCTGCGGAACCGCAGGTCCTGACACCGCCGCAGCCACCTTCTCCCCCGGTTTTGCCCGCTTCGGATGAGACGCCTGCAGTCGCTGCCGAAAAGCGGGTTGAGCCGATAAGCTTCGCCGGCACGCAGCATCCGGTGAAGCGCGCCTGGTTGCGGGAACAGGGCCTGATCGAGCCGGAAGGGCCGGTAACCGCGCTTCTCGAAGAGTTTCGCATAGTCAAGCGGCAACTGCTTCAGACTGTTAGGGAATCCTTGGCAGGACGAGCCGCTCCCAATGGCCAGCGCATCCTGATCTGTTCGCCCCATCCGGGGGAGGGAAAGACCTTTTGCGCCGTCAATCTGGCGCTTTCCATCGCCTCCGAGCGGGACAGCGAGGTTCTGCTGGTAGACGCCGATTTCGCCAAGCCGTCCATTCTTTCCGCTCTGGGGATTGCTGGCGGGCCGGGACTGATGGACGCGCTGGCTGATCCCGAGATCCATGTGGAGGATTGCGTCCTGCGCACCGATATTCCGGGACTGTGGGTTCTGCCCGCCGGAAACCGGACCAATTCCGATAGCGAATATCTCGCAAGCTCGCGTGCCGGGGAAGTCCTGGACCGCCTGACACGGGGCGCGCCTGAACGGATCGTGATCTTCGATTCTCCGCCGGCTCTTGCGGCTTCGCCTGCCGCCGAACTTGCGAAATACGTGGGTCAGGCCCTGATCGTGGTCAGGGCGGACCGGACCGGGCAAAGCGCATTGGAGGATGCAATATCCCTCCTTTCCGCCTGCCCGGACATCAAGCTTCTTCTGAACGGCGCGCGTTTCAGCCCCAGCGGGCGGCGCTTCGGTTCCTATTACGGTTACGGGGGGTAACCATGCGGTTTTCCTGGAAATTGCTGTTGTTGCCGATTCTCGCGGCGCTTGCCGCCACACCGACTCTCGCCCGCGAAAGATCGGGGGAAGGCGGCGGAGCAAGCACCGCAGGCGGGCAGCGCATCGAAGTGCGGCCCTATATCGAAGCGGCCCAGATCCTGTCGGCGGAATTGTCCCCCGGGAACGATACGGTGACCTATACCCGGCTGGCGGTAGGCGTGGACACGTCGATCAACGGCCGCAACACCGCCGGTGAATTGTCGCTGCGCTACGCGCGGACGATCGGCTGGGGCAAGGATGCCCCGGATGGAGACGAGATAACCGGCATTGCCCGCGTCTCCGCGTCCATCATCCCGCGTACCCTCACGATCGAGGCGGGCGGGCTGGCGACCCGGACCCATTTCGAAAGCAACGGCGGTTCGGTCATCAATCCCTTCTCCGGCGATGGCGACAGCAACACCCTCTACTCGGTCTACGCGGGACCCAGCCTCCAGACCTATGCCGGCGACGTGGCCCTGATGGCCAATTACCGGCTCGGTTATACGCGCCTTGAAGGGCCGGACGGCGTATTGGCCGGGCCGGATGGCGATCCGGTCGACGTGTTCGACCACAGCACCGTTCATGTCGCCACTCTCCATGCCGGCACGAAGCCGGGCGATGTGCTTCCGGTCGGCCTCGGCCTTGGCGCCGGCTGGTATCGCGAGGATATTTCCAACCTCGACCAGAGGGCGGAGGACAGGCACGTCCGCGCGGACGTGACGGTGCCGGTCAGCCGTACCGTCGCGCTTGTCGGCGGCGTGGGTTACGAGGATGTCGAGATTTCCAGCCGCAATGCGCTGTTCGATGCGGACGGCAATCCCGTATTCGATTCCAAGGGCCGCTTGAAAACGGACAAGAGCGCCCCGCGCGTGATGGCCTATGATGTCGACGGGCTGATCTGGGATGTCGGCGTGATCTGGCGGCCCAGCGTACGCACCACCCTGGAAGCCCATGTCGGGCGCCGTTATGGCGCGACGAGCTATCACGGCAGCTTCGGCTGGCAGATGACTCGCCGCAGCAGCGTGAATGTCATGGTCTATGACAATGTCGCGGGCTTCGGCGGGCAGCTCAACAATGCCCTGTCATCCTTGCCGACCAGCTTCGTTGCCGTTCGCAATGCGCTGACAGGTGACCTGAACGGTTGCGTGGGCAGCCTGGAGCAAGGCTCCTGCTTGGGCAGCGCGCTCGGTTCCGTGCGGTCCGCGACCTTCAGGGGGCGCGGTATCGCGGCGAGCTACGCGGTCGATCTGGGCCGGATACAGGCCGGCATAGGCGCGGGCTACGACCGGCGGAAATTCATTGCCGCGGAAGGCACGATCCTCGCTTCCGCGAATGGCGTGATCGACGAGAATATCTGGCTTGCCGCCTATGCGAACCTGCGATTGGACCGGCGCTCGACTCTTTCGGGAGACATCCGGGCCAATTGGCTGAACAGCGGCTTTAATACGGACGGCAATGTGACCGCTTGGGGCGCGGGGCTGGCTTATGATCGCCTGCTGACAGACCGGCTGAGCGCCACGGCGGCGGTTCGTCTCGACGGCATTACAAGGGAGATCGAGGAGGATTCCAGCTACCTCACCGCTCTCCTCGGCATGCGCTATTCGTTCTGAGCCCAAGGAGTGATGTGATGTACGACGATTTCTATGGGCTTACCGGCAGGCCTTTTCAGCTCACCCCCGACCCGGCTTTCTATTTCGAGAGCATTTCGCATCGTAAGGCGCTGTCTTATTTGAGCTATGGCCTGGCGCAAGGCGAAGGCTTCATCGTTATTACCGGCGAGGTGGGAGCCGGAAAATCGACCCTTGTCGCGCATTTGACTTCGACGGTGGATCCGGAACGGCTGACCGTCGGCCAAGTGGTGACCAGCAAGCTGGATGGCGAGGAAATCGTCCATGTGGTCGCGCAATGCTTCGGCCTCGACATTGAAGGGCATGACAAGGCATCCGCCCTTGGTGCGCTCGAAGGCTTCCTGCATGACGAGGCGCGGGCAGGGCGGCGATGCCTGCTGATCGTCGATGAATCCCAGAATATGGAGATCAGCGCGCTGGAAGAACTGCGCATGCTGTCGAATTTCCAGCTTGGCTCGCATCCCCTGCTGCAGACCCTGCTGCTGGGCCAGCCGGAATTTCGCGCGACATTGCAGACCCATCCGAATCTCGAGCAATTGCGCCAGCGCGTCATCGCGTCGCATCACCTCGACGCGATGGAGGCGAGCGAGGTCGAACCCTATGTCAAGCACCGCCTCTCGCGCGTGGGTTGGCGGGACAATCCGTCCTTCGATCAGGCCGTGTTCGCCGAACTTTACGAGGCGACGCGCGGCATCCCGCGCAGGATCAACCAGCTGGCCAACAGGCTGCTCCTGCTGGGCGCGGTCGAGCAGCGCTCGCGCATCGATGAAATGATGCTTCGCACGGTTCTGGCGGAGATCGCCGACGACAATATTACCGAGGATGCAGCGCCTGCCGTGCCGGCACCGGCCGAGGCCGTGAAGCCGAAGAGTGCGGAACCGGAAGTGACGGAACCGCCAGTGAAGGCTTTCGATCCCAAGCTGGTCGAAGCGATGCTGGCGGCCCGTGATGCCCATATCATCGAACTCCAGCAGGCGGTGGTGGAGCTTTCCCACGGCTTGGAAGACGGGCTTTCTGCGGCGCATTCGCCTGCGATCGAAGCGCTTGCGGAACGGCTCGGGCAAGTTGAGGCGAAGATGGCGGAGCAGGAACGCGCCATTCGCCATACCCTGACCATGCTCATCGAATGGATCGAAAGCGATGCAAGCCGGCCGATGGCGGCTTGACGGGAGGATTCAAGTGAGCATCACACGACCTATCAATGGCTTGTCGGTCGATGTGGAGGATTGGTTTCATGTCGGCGCGTTCGAAGATGTGATCGCGCGGGGCAGTTGGGATGGCTTGACCGACCGGATCGAATGCAATGTCTCGCGCATTCTGGAGATGTTCGACGAGGCGCAGGTCAAGGCGACCTTCTTCACCCTGGGATGGGTTGCGCGCCGGCATGGCCCGCTGATGCGCCGCATCGTGGATGCGGGGCATGAACTCGCGAGCCATGGCTGGGACCATGCGCGTGTCTTCACCATGGATCGGGCGCGGTTCTCGGACGACATCGCGAAGGCCCGCGCTGCCATCGAAGACGCGGCCGGGGTGGCGGTGACGGGTTATCGCGCGCCCAGCTTCTCGATCGATCAGCGCACGCCCTGGGCCTATATGGTCCTTGCCGAGCATGGCTATTCCTACAGTTCCAGCGTAGCCCCGGTTGCGCATGATCACTATGGCTGGAGGGAAGCGCCGCGTTTCGCGTTTCGTCCGCTTCCGTGGTCTGACCTGCTCGAAATTCCCGTTACGACGGCGGAATTTGCGGGAAGGCGTCTTGCGGCGGGCGGCGGAGGCTTCTTTCGGGTCCTGCCCTATGCCTTCTCGCGCTGGGCGATCCGCCAGGTGAATCGCCGCGACGGACGATCCGCCATCTTCTATTTTCATCCCTGGGAGATCGATCCCGAGCAGCCCCGTGTGGCGGGCGCGCCGCTAAAGTCACGGTTGCGTCACTATACCAACATCGACGTCATGGCCGCGAAGCTGCGCCAGCTGATTGCCGAATTCGAATGGGGCCGCATGGATGTTCTCGCCCATCGGGAAATGCAGGCGCTGGAACGGGATGCGGCATGAATGCGCCGTTCTTTCTTTCCGCCGGAGCAGTGCGTCAGGCTGATCTGAACGATCCGGCGGAATGCGCGCGGATAGAAGCATTCGTGGCGGCACAGGCCGGAGGCAGCCTATTTCATCGCCCGGCCTGGTTGCGGGCAGTGGAGCGAGGGACGGGGCAACGTTCCATCGGCCTGCTGGCCGAACAGGGCATGCAGATCGCAGGCTGGCTTCCCTTGAGCGAGATGCATTCGCCGCTATTTGGCCGGGCGCTCGTTTCCAGCCCGTTTGCCGTTGGGGGGGGCGCACTTGCAGCGAATGATGGCGTGGCCCTGCGCTTGACAGCAGCTGCGGAGGAGCTTGCGACGCGGTGGAGCTGCGCCACGGTCGAGCTGCGCGGCGGCCCGGTTCCCTGGCACTGGGCCCAACGGGCCAATTCTCATTGCAGCTTTATTGCTCCGCTCGCCGATGGCGACGAGGCGCAACTGCTTGCCATTCCTCGCAAGCAGCGCGCCGAGGTGCGCAAGGGCCTGGCCGAGGATCTGGTGGTCCGGATCGGCCGCGACGAGGCGGATCGCGCCTCGCATTACGCCGTCTATGCGCAAAGCGTGCGCAATCTTGGCACGCCGGTTTTTCCGCGCTCCCTGTTCGAGGCAATGATGGATGAGTTTGGCGAGGATGCCGACATTCTCACGATCCAGCATCATGGTGTGCCGGTGGCGAGCGTGCTGTCTTTCTATGATCGTGGCGCAGTGATGCCTTATTGGGGCGGCGGAACGCTTGCCGCTCGCAGCCTGCGGGCCAATGACCGCATGTATTTCGAGCTGATGCTGCATGCACGTCGACGCGGCTGCACGCGCTTCGACTTCGGCCGTTCGAAAACCGATAGCGGCGCCTATCACTTCAAGCGCAACTGGGGGTTCGTGCCGGAACCTCTGCTCTATGGAACATGGTCTGCACCCGGTGTGCCCGCCCGCGATGTCGATCCCACCAGCGAGCGCCACGCAGGGCGCATTGCGCTGTGGAAACGTCTCCCCCTGCCGGTTGCGAACCGGATCGGCCCCTTCATTGCGCGGGGGCTGGGATGAGGAAGCCTGCGGAAATCCTGTTCCTGGCGCATCGCATGCCGTTCCCCCCCGATCGGGGGGACAAGATCAGGTCTCACCATGTCCTGAACGCCCTGGCCGCGATCGCGCCCGTCCATGTCGCGACATTCGCGGAGAACGAGCGAGACCTGTCATATGAAGGCCATCTGGCCGGCATCGCAACGAGCCACTGCCTGGTAAAGCGCGAGAAGCCGCTCTGGCGGGCCGGGATGGGAGCGCTTTTCAGCGGCAAGCCGGTGAGCCTCGCTGCCTTCCATGACGTTCGATTGCAGGAATATATCCGCAAGGTCATTGCGGATCGGCGGATCGGCGCAATCTATGTCTTCTCCGGCCAGATGGGCCAGTATGTGCCGGATGACTATTCGGGCCGTGTCCTGCTCGATCTGGTTGATGTCGATTCAGCCAAGTTCGAAGCCTATGCCCAGGCCGGATCCGGGCCGCGCCGCTGGATCGATGCGCGGGAAGCGCGGCTCCTCGCTATCGAGGAAGGGCGACTTGCCCGGCAGGCCCACGAGACCATGCTGGTCAGCGACGCCGAGGCGGATCTCTTCAAATCGCGCCTGGGCGATGCGGATGACGTCAGGGTGAGCGCCTTGGGCAACGGCATAGATTCCGGCTTCTTCGATCCGGCCATCAGCCGGCCTGCACTCGCGCTGGCATATGCCCAGGGGCCGCATATCGTGTTTACCGGGCAGATGGACTATGCTCCGAACGCGGCGGCCGCCTTGCGGCTGATGCAGCACATCCTGCCGCGGATCCGCGCCGTCCATCGTCTGGCGCAATGTCATATTGTCGGGCGCAATCCCGGCGCGGCCCTGCGCGCGCATGATCGGCGCGGCGGTTGCCGGGTCTGGGGCGCGGTGGACGATGTTCGCCCGTTCCTCGCTGGCGCTGATCTCGTTACCGTCCCTCTCGTCATCGCCCGGGGCGTGCAGAACAAGGTGTTGGAAGCGATGGCCATGGCTCGCCCGGTTCTGCTTACTCCGGAGGCGGCGACCGGCATTGGCGGAGAGGACGGGATTCACTTCGCTGTCGCCGATACGGACGAGGCACTGGCCGACAGGGCGCTGGAAATGCTTCAGGCGCCGGAAGCCATGGCGGCCATGGGCAAGGCTGCCCGCGAATATGTCGTGCGGAATCGGGGCTGGCAGTCGATGCTGTGCCGCCTGCCCGAACTCCTGGGCCGCAGGCCTGCAGAGCCGGAGCGCCGCCATGTCGCGTGACACGGCGCTTTCCTATTGGCCGAAGCAGGGTATGGCGAGCAGGGTTCCGGAAAGCTGGCGCTTGCCTTTGCTTCACCTGCTTGTTGCCGGGATCGGGCTGATCGGAGCTTTCTGGCGGGACTGGTTCGCGATGGCGGACCAGTGGTGGAACAGTTCCACCTACAACCATATATTATTCGTGCCCGCCATCGTCGCATGGCTGGTGATGCTGCGCGCTCCGGAGCTGGCGCGGCTTTCTCCCAGAGGCTGGTGGCCGGGCCTGCTGTTCATTGCCGGCGCCTGCTTCCTCTGGCTGTTGGGTGCGGTGTCCGGTCTCAATCTGGCGAAGCAGCTCGGCGCAGTGGCGATGCTTCAAGGCGCGGTTCTGACGCTGCTTGGCCCGCGCATAGCCGCGGCATTGCTGTTTCCGCTGTGCTACATGCTGTTTCTGGTTCCGTTCGGTGACGAACTGGTCCCGGCGCTGCAACTGGTCACTGCGAAGCTGACCATCGCCCTTACCCACTGGAGCGGGATTCCGGCAGTGGTGGACGGGGTGTTCATCGATACGCCGATCGGTCTTTTCGAAGTGGCCGAGGCCTGTTCCGGGGTGAAGTTCCTGGTCGCCATGGTGGCGCTGGGCGTGCTGATCAGCCATGTCTGCTTCAAGGGCTGGGCACGCCGCCTGGCCTTCATGGCGATCTGCATCGTGGTGCCGATCCTCGCCAATGGGGTCCGGGCGTGGGGAACCATCTACATCGCGCAATTCCGGGGGATCGAATTCGCCGCCGGCTTCGATCATGTCATCTATGGCTGGGTGTTCTTTGCGGTCATCCTTGTCCTGATCCTGGCGATTGCGTGGCGCTTTTTCGATCGTGCGGGCGATTCACGCTTCATCGATGCGAATGCGATCGAGCGCTCGCCATGGCTCGCGCGCCTGCCGGACGGACGCATCGGCGGGACCGCTGCCCTGGGTGCGATTGGCGGCATGGCGCTGGCGGTGTTGCTATGGGCGGGGCTGGCCGGCCGCCTTGCCGCCGAAATGCCCCGGCAGATCGCCTTGCCGCAGGTCCACGGCTGGCATCTGATGCAATTCGAGCCGCAGATCTGGTGGGAACCTCGCGCGGAAGGGGCGAATCACCGGCTGCTGGCAAGCTATGCCGATGATCGCGGCCACAAGGTCGACGTGTTCTTCGCGCTCTATGCCGCGCAGGAAGACGGCGAGGAAGCAGGCGGCTTCGGCCAGGGCGCGCTGATTCCCGACACGCCGTGGCGCTGGCTCGAGCCGGGCCCGGCCGTGCCGGATGCAAAGAGCGAGCGGCTGCTTGCCAATGGCCAAATCAAGCGCCTGGCCGCGACCTATTATCGCACCGGTGGATTGCTGACGGGCAGCAATGGGCGCCTCAAGCTGGCGACGATGCAGCACCGGTTGCTGCTCGACGATGCGCCGACGATGGTTCTGATCCTTTCGGCCGAGGATCGCGCCGGGCATCCAGCTCCGGAAGAGAGCCTGGCCGCTTTCCGCAAGGCTGCCGGTCCGATCGATGCGTGGATGGACCGCATGGCCAAGGTTCGCTAACCGCAATCCCATGTGCGGAATCGCCGGTATCTTCCATTGCGGCACCCCGAAGCCGGTCGATCCCCATCGTATCGAGCGCATGTGCGACGCTATGGTTCATCGCGGCCCGGACGGCAGCGGGGTCTGGACCGCGCCGGGGGTAGGGTTGGGCCATCGGCGGCTGTCGATCATCGACCTTGCCGGCTCTCCCCAGCCGATGCGTTCGGCCGATGAACGCGCCGTCATCGTCTTCAATGGCGAAATCTACAATTACCGGGAATTGCGGCGCGAACTCTCCGAAAGCGGCGCCCGGTTCCATACCGATGGCGACACGGAAGTCATTCTTGCCGCCTGGCAGCGCTGGGGGGTGGATTGCCTCCAGCACCTGCACGGGATGTTCGCCTTCGCGCTGTACGACCTCGGCGCGCGCACTTTGTTTTTGGCGCGCGACCGGCTGGGCGTGAAGCCGCTATTCACCGCGCGATTGAGCGATGGCAGCCTGGCTTTCGCTTCCGAGCTCAAAGGCCTTCTCGCCCATCCGCTGCTTCGGCGCGAGCTCGACCCGCTGGCGATCGAGGACTATCTTGCCTGGGGATACGTGCCGGATCACCGGTCGATCCTGAAGTCGGTCGAGAAGCTTCCGGCCGGGCATTACCGGTTGCTGCACCATGATGCGGAACCGGCAGCGTCCCGATCATGGTGGGATGTTTCCTTCGAGCATCGCAGCCGCGGCTCGGAGGAGGATCTTTCGGCGCAGTTGCTGCACCTGCTTCGCGGCGCCGTGGGTTCGCGAATGGTCGCGGATGTTCCGCTGGGGGCATTCCTCTCGGGCGGCGTGGACTCCTCGAGCGTCGTGGCCCTGATGGCCGAGTCCAGCAGCGTTCCGGTAAAGACCTGCTCAATCGGCTTCGATGTCGCCTCCCTCGATGAGACTTCTTATGCCGATCAGGTAGCGCGTCGCTTCGCCACCGATCATCGCAGCAGGATCGTCGGGTCCGACGATTTTCAGGAGATCGACCGGCTCGCCGCGATGTTCGACGAGCCCTTTGCCGATGCCTCGGCGCTGCCGACCTGGCGGGTTTGCCAGCTCGCCCGGGAGAATGTCACCGTTGCGCTTTCGGGCGACGGGGCGGACGAAGCCTTTGCCGGCTATCGCCGCCAGATGTTCCATGCCCGGGAAGAAAGCGTGCGGGCCCTTTTGCCGTCATCCCTTCGCCGGGGAGTGTTCGGTGGGCTGGGCGCGATTTATCCCAAGGCCGATTGGGCGCCGCGCCCCTTTCGTGCCAAGACCACTCTCCTGTCGCTCGCCGAGGATGGCGCGTCCGGCTATGCTCGCGCCTTGGCGTTCGCGCCGCCGGAGATCCGCGAGGGCCTTTATTCGCCTGAGTTTCGCCGCTTGCGTGGCGATTACCGGGCGGAGCAGCCATTGGTCGCATTGATGCGCGAGGCGCCCTGCCGGTCCGGACTGGACCGGGCGCAATATGCCGACCTGAAATTCTGGCTGCCCGGCGACATACTGACGAAGGTGGACCGCACGAGCATGGCGGTAAGCCTTGAGGCAAGGGAACCGCTGCTGGATCACCGGCTGGTCGAGTTTGGCGCCCGCCTGCCTCATCGGATGCGGTTGAACGGCCGGCAGGGCAAGTTCCTGCTGAAGCGCACCATGCGCCGCTATCTGCCGGACGATATCCTGTTCCGGCCCAAGCAGGGCTTCGTCACCCCGATCGCGGATTGGCTGCGCGGACCGCTGGCAAGCGAGGCGCGGGCGATCGCATCCAGCGCCCAGCTCGCGCAGACGGGCTGGTTCGATACGGTCAGGCTGGCCGATCTCGCGGAAGATCATATTTCCGCAAGATCGGACCATTCCCGGTTGTTGTGGCAGCTCCTGATGCTGGAGCGTTCTATGAACAGGCTTTCGGCGGGATAAGCGCTCTAGAACCGGTAGGAAACGCCGCCCTGCACGATGGTGGGGTTGAGCTTCACATCCGCGGTCGCCGGTGCGCCGAAGACGATGCCTGTCGCGTCGGTTTCGATCGGCGAATAGCTGACATTGGCGTAAAGGCCGAACTTCGGAGTCAAATGGACATCCACGCCGCCCTGGATGACCGGGCCCCAGGCGCTGTCAACTTCGAGATCGAGCACGGAACCGTCATCCTCGCTGAATGAAAAGAGACGGCCCACACCGCCTCCGATGAAGGGCGAGACGGTTCCCTGGTCGTTCAGGTGATACCGCAGCGTCACCGCGCCCAGTCCATAGCGCACCCGACCAAGCTCGCCGGCGGCGGCCAGGGCTCCCTTGCCATCCACCGTGGCTTTTGGCGGAATGCCGAAATTGACCGCGGCCGAAATGGCAGGCGAGAAGAAATAAGAGATCTCGCCGCTGGGCGTGACGTCATTCGAAACCTTCACGTTCCCGCCGGGAACGGGATTCCCCGCGATTTCGATGTCGGCGGAGGAGTTGAACAGGATCCCTGCTGCCCCCAGCTTGATGACGACATCTCCGGCCTTCCAGCCCTTGTCGGTTTCGGCGTGAGCGGGACCGGCAAGAGCGAGCCCCCCGATGAGCGCCCACGGCAGCATGCCCCGCCGCAAGCGGATTTCAAGCAGTTTTGACATTTTCCATTTCCCCTCGTTGTTCTCGCTGCTCGATGGCGAACTGCCGTTCGAGCCAATGCACGCAGAAGGTCGCGACCCTGTTATCTGCGAGAATGTCCCAGTGCCCCAGTCCCGGGAACAATTGAATGGACGCCCATGGCGCGATGCGATCGAGGACGGACTTGTAGCGGCCCGGCCGGAAACATTCGTCGCGATCGCCGCTGACGAGCAGCGTCGGTATCTTGGAACCCAGCATCTCCGCCGATGCCGGCCGTGTCATGCCCGGGCCGAAACCGAACAGGGTGTCGAAAGACCATTCGCGCACGAAGCGCGGATCGTGCAGGCAGGCTTCGCGGTCGAACGCCACCAGCGGACGATCGTTGAAGCGCGTGAAGCCGATCAGGTTGAGCGCTGCCGTGGCCGCCAGTTTCAGCCAGGCGATGCTGACCAGCCAGCCGCCGAAATAGGGCCGGAGCGATCCGCTTGCTATGCCGAGGTAAGGCGCCAGCAACAGCATCCCGTCGAGCTTGTGGACATAGGGGCCGTAGGCGACGTTCAGCACCAGTCCGCCGCCCGCGGAATGGCCGGCCAGGATCACCTGCGGGCGCGTCGGACGTTGTTTCAGCTGTGCGCAGAATTCACCCACATCGCGGGCATAGCTTTCCGCGGGCGCGGAGCCTCTGGCATTATGGCCGTGGCCGCGCATGTCGATCGTATGCACGGTCGCGGCAGATTCCTCCGCAATGTGCCGGGCCAGCTTGTGCAGCTGATCGCCAAAGCAGGCCGAGCCATGTATCATCACGATCTGGCGGTCCTCCAGGCCGTAATAGGTCCGGTAAGCCAATGTTTCGCCATCGCTTGCAGTGAAGCGCCGGATCGGCGGCAAGGCCCGGACATCCATCGCGCTCATCCGCGAAAGCGCCGTCAACGGCAGTTTCGGGCGTTTTCTCGTCAGGAAGAGCAGGGCGGTTCCCGCATAGGCGACAGCCTCCCTCCATCCGAAATGGATGGATTCCGTCTCAGGATGCTTTCTCGCGAACATGCCATCTTCTTGCACCGAAGATGGTTAAGATTTCGTCCACCCTGTCAGGCGAGCTGCGGGAAGGCGCTTTCCTGCGAAGGGACGGGCTTGGTCGCGGCAACGGTAATAATGGTAAGCCCTGCACAGAAACGTTCATTTTCGCGCCGATCCAGAAGATCTGCAACCCAGCCTTCGATGCGGTCCGCCGGCGCAACGCCCTTGGCCGCGAGCGCCTGCGCCACCATTTCGAAGCGAACGACCTGATCCACGAAGGAAAAATCATCGGTGATCATGCCGAGCGCCCAATGCTTCACCGCATCGAGCCGCAGATCGCGCAACACCACGCTCAAATCCCGGGGCAGGTTGGGGTGAAGGCATGAATTTGCGATCGCGCCCGCGATCACCGCGCTGATCTGCGGATCCCGGTTCGCTACCCAGAAGCCGAGCATATCGGGCTCGCTCAGCGCGATCTTTCCGCCCGGCTTCACCACGCGCAGCATTTCCGTGATGGCAGCTTCGGGATCGGGAACGTGGATCAGAACCCGGTCGGCCCTGATCGCATCTAGGCTGTCGGTCTCGAACGGGAGAGAGTCAGCTGGCGCGGCCACGAAATCGAGATTTTCGATGTTCGCGAAGCGCTTCCCGGCTTCCTCGATCATGGAACTGCTGATGTCGACGCCGGTTACATGACCTTCCGGGCCGACCAGGCCCGCCAGCGCGGCCGCGTCATCGCCCGCGCCGCAACCGATATCGGCCACTTTCGCGCCGGGCGAAAGATGCAGGCTCTGAAAGCTCTGGCGCTTGTATGCGCCGAAACCCTCGTCGCTCTGCATCCGGTCGAGCCGGCTGATGAAATCTTGCGCGTCGGTAGCGTCGACATTTGCGAAGGCGCCAAGCTCACGATTTATATCGCGATTTTCTGTCATGACGAAGAAATCTCCCGATTCGATTTGCGACAGAGTGTCCACAGTGGGCATGAACTGACAAGTGTCATGGTCGTCATATCCGGGAAGTAGCTGGCGCGCCTGCCAAACTGGGATGTGAAGGGCCGAGAGGGAGGAAGTTCATCTCGTTGGCATCGTAAATCCGCCTAAATCCGTCACTATTCGCCTTTTCAGCATGTTTTTCATCATCTTCGATCAATAACTGATTGCCAGAGGACTCATGGAAGGCTTAAGTTGGCGTAGGTCTGGCGGAGTGGTTTCATACGCAGGGCTTTAATACGAGGGTGAAATATGGATCGGGTCTCAGGGGGACTAGGCCACATCCAAGATAATTGTTCGGGT
>CAYXTO010000021.1:0-43981 GCA_964468045.1 uncultured Caenibius sp.
GACATCGACATGACCAAGTGCATCTACTGCGGCTTCTGCCAGGAAGCCTGCCCGGTGGATGCGGTCGTCGAGGGGCCGAACTTCGAATATGCGACCGAAACGCGCGAGGAACTGCTCTACGACAAGGCAAAATTGCTGGCGAACGGGGACAAGTGGGAGCGGGCCATCGCCGCGAACCTTGAAGCCGATGCGCCCTATCGCTAGGGGCCGCGCCTGACGATGATTCAGACACTCGCCTTTTATCTCTTTGCCACTCTGGTCGTTGCATCCGCAACGCTGGTGATCATGGCGCGCAATCCGGTTCATTCCGTCTTGTGGCTGATCGTGTCCTTCTTCAACGCGGCCGGGCTGATGGTGCTGGTCGGCGCCGAATTCATCGCGATGCTGCTGGTCATCGTCTATGTCGGCGCGGTGGCCGTGCTGTTCCTGTTCGTGGTCATGATGCTGGACATCGACTTCGCAGAGCTGCGCGCCGGCTTCATTCGCAATTCTCCGCTGGGCATCGCGATTGCGCTGGTCCTGCTGGCGGAGCTGGTGCTCGGGATCGGCGCTTACCGGGCCGGGGCACTCGAGCTGGGCACGCCGGACGGCTCCGCCGCCGCCGCGCTGGATGTCAGCAACATCAAGGCGATCGGCGCGCTGCTGTATGGCCGCTACCTGTTCCTGTTCGAAACCGCGGGCATCATCCTGCTCGTCGCGATGGTGGGGGCGATCGTCCTGACCCATCGGCAGCGTTCGGACGTGCGCGGGCAGAACATCGCCAGGCAGGTGCGCCGCCGTCCGGACGAGGCGACCATCAATACCAAGCCGGAAGTGGGCAAGGGGGTTAAGCTGTGATCGGCATCGAACATTATGTCGTCGTCAGCTCGATCCTGTTCGTGCTGGGCGTGCTCGGCATTTTCCTCAACCGCAAGAACGTGATCGTCATTCTGATGGCGATCGAGCTGATCCTGCTCTCGGTGAACATCAATCTGGTCGCGTTCAGTGCCTTTCTGGGTGATCTGACCGGGCAGATCTTCGCGATGTTCGTACTCACCGTGGCTGCCGGCGAGGCGGCCATCGGCCTTGCGATCCTGGTCATCTATTTCCGTGGCCGCGGCTCGATCGCGGTCGACGATGTGAACCGGATGAAGGGGTAAGACACCGTGTCATCCATTCTGATCATCGTCTTTGCGCCGCTGCTGGCTGCCATCATCGCAGGGCTGGGCAATCGCGCGCTCGGCAATACGGCGGCGAAGCTGATCACGACCGGCGGGCTTTTCCTGTCCTGCGCGCTGAGCTGGCCGGTCTTCATCCAGTTCCTCACCGGAAGCGCGGAGCCGGGCGTCACGCCGGTGCTGCAATGGGTGCAGTCGGGCAGCCTGACCTTCGACTGGGCGCTTCGGGTCGATACGCTGACCGCCATCATGCTGGTGGTGATCACCACGGTCTCGGCGCTCGTCCACCTCTACAGCTGGGGCTATATGGAGGAGGACCCGGACCAGCCGCGCTTCTTCGCCTATCTCAGCCTGTTCACCTTCGCCATGCTGATGCTGGTGACGGCGGACAACCTCGTGCAGATGTTCTTCGGCTGGGAAGGGGTGGGCCTCGCGTCCTACCTGCTGATCGGCTTCTGGTTCCGCAAGCCCAGCGCCTGCGCCGCCGCGATCAAGGCCTTCGTGGTCAACCGGGTGGGCGACCTCGGCTTCATGCTGGGCATCTTCGGGACCTATCTGGTGTTCCAGACCACCTCGATCCCCGCGATCCTGGAAGCCGCGCCCGGCATGGCCGGCTCGACCATCGGCTTCCTCGGCTACCGTCTCGACACCATGACGGTGCTGTGCATTCTGCTGTTCATCGGCGCGATGGGTAAATCCGCGCAGCTCGGCCTCCACACCTGGCTGCCCGACGCGATGGAAGGCCCGACCCCCGTTTCCGCGTTGATCCACGCCGCCACCATGGTCACCGCCGGCGTTTTCATGGTCTGCCGCCTGTCCCCGATGTTCGAGGCCGCGCCGGCCGCGCTGGCCTTTGTCACCGTCATCGGCGCGGCGACCTGCTTCTTCGCCGCCACGGTCGGCACGACCCAGTGGGACATCAAGCGAGTGATCGCCTATTCGACCTGCTCGCAGCTCGGCTACATGTTCTTCGCTGCGGGCGTGGGCGCCTATGGCGCGGCGATGTTCCACCTGTTCACCCACGCCTTCTTCAAGGCGCTGCTGTTCCTGGGCGCCGGATCGGTGATCCACGCGATGCATCACGAGCAGGACATGCGCTATTACGGCGCGCTGCGTAAGCATATCCCGCTCACCTTCTGGGCGATGATGGCGGGCACGCTGGCGATCACCGGCGTCGGCATCCTCGGCGTGTTCGGCTTCGCGGGCTTCTATTCCAAGGACGCCATCCTCGAAGCGGCGTTCGGCAGCGGGACCGAGCTTGGCCGCTTCGCCTTCTTCGTGGGCAGCTTCGCGGCCTTGCTGACCAGCTTCTACAGCTGGCGCCTGATGTTCCTGACCTTCTGGGGCAAGCCGCGCTGGGCCGCGTCGGAGCATATCCAGCACGCCGTGCAGGGGCATCATGAATCTCCGGATGAGGAACTTTCCCATGACGATCATGGCGATGCTCACCATGACGCGGCGGAAGGTACGGCGGGCTACCACCCGCATGAAAGCTCCTGGACGATGCTGGCGCCGCTGGTCGCCCTGTCCGTGGGCGCGGTTCTGGCCGGTTTCGTGTTCCACCATGCCTTCATCGACGAAGCCGCATTCTGGAACGGCAGTATCTTCTACAACGAGCACCTGATCCACGCGATCCACGAAGTGCCGCTCTGGGTGAAGCTCACTCCGGGCATCGTGATGCTGATCGGCCTGGGCCTGGCCTGGAATTCCTACATCCGCAACACTGCGCTTCCGGCCGCCTTCGTCGCCCATTTCCGGCAGCTTCACGCGTTCCTCTATAACAAGTGGTATTTCGACGAGCTGTATCACTTCCTGTTCGTGCGCCCCGCCTTCTGGCTCGGCCGGCAATTCTGGAAGATCGGGGATATCGGCATCATCGACCGCTTCGGTCCGAATGGCGCGGCCTGGGCCGTAGCGAAGGGCACGACTTACGCCCAGCGCGTCCAGTCGGGGTATCTCTACAGCTATGCCCTGGTCATGCTGCTCGGGCTGCTCGGTGCCGTCAGCTGGGTGATGGTGCACTGATGGGGGGCTTTCCAATTCTTTCCATAATGCTGCTCGTGCCGCTCGTGGCGGCGGTGGCGTGCCTCTTCGCCGAGGCAAAGGCCGCGCGGACAATCGCATTGGCGGCCACGCTGGTCGATCTCGTCCTCGGGATCGTGCTCTGGGCCAATTTCGACATCGGCGGCGCGCAATGGCAGTTCGTCGAGCATGCGCCGATATTCGCCGGCTTCTCATGGGCCCTGGGCATCGATGGCATCGCATTGATGCTGATCATTCTTTCCGTGTTCCTGATGCCGATCTGCATCGGCGCGAGCTGGCTTTCCATCGAGAAGCGGGTCGGCGAATACATGGCCGCCTTCCTGCTGATGGAAGTGCTGATGATCGGCGTGTTCGCGGCGCAGGACCTGTTCCTGTTCTATATCTTCTTCGAGGCCGGCCTGATCCCGATGTATCTGATCATCGGTATCTGGGGCGGGCAGGATCGCATCTACGCCAGCTACAAGTTCTTCCTCTACACATTGCTCGGCTCCGTGCTGATGCTGATCGCCATGCTGTGGATGGTGAACGAGGCGGGCACCACCGACATTCCGACGCTGATGGCTTATGACTTCGCGCCGCGCGCGCAGACCTGGCTGTGGCTGGCCTTCTTCGCCAGCTTTGCGGTGAAGATGCCGATGTGGCCGGTCCACACCTGGTTGCCGGATGCGCACGTCCAGGCGCCCACCGCCGGTTCGGTGATCCTGGCCGGCGTGCTACTGAAGATGGGCGGCTATGGCTTCATCCGGTTTTCCCTGCCGATGTTCCCGGAAGCCAGCGCCCAGTTCGCCTGGCTGATCTTCGTCCTGTCGATGGTCGCGGTGATCTACACCTCGCTGGTCGCGCTGGTGCAGCAGGACATGAAGAAGCTGATCGCCTACAGTTCCGTCGCGCATATGGCGATCGTCACCATCGGCCTGTTCGCCTTCAATGTGCAGGGCCTGGAAGGCGCGATGATCGTGATGCTGAGCCACGGGCTGGTGTCGGGCGCGCTGTTCCTTTGCGTCGGCATCATCTACGATCGCCTGCACACGCGGGAAATCGACCGTTACGGCGGGCTTTCCATCAACATGCCGCGCTATGCGCTGTTCTTCCTGCTGTTCACCATGGCGTCGATCGGCCTACCCGGAACCAGCGGTTTCGTCGGGGAATTCCTGTCGCTCGCCGGGATCTACCAGGTTTCGAGCTGGGTCGCCCTGATCTGCACCACCGGCATCATCCTGGGTGCGGCCTATATGCTTTATCTCTACCGCCGGGTCGCATTTGGCGAGCAGAAGAATGCGGACGCCGCCGCAATGCCGGATGTCGACAAGCGGGAGCTGCTGATGCTCGCCCCGATTGCCGCCGCGGTCCTGTGGATGGGCGTCTATCCGGAAAGCTTCCTGGCGCCGATGCGCAAAGACATCGCCGCACTGGACGCGCGCGTCGCACGGGCGGCGCCCGAAGGGGATGCAAGGCTGGCGATGGGTAAAGCCAAGCCGGCGGCCGAACATGACGCACATGCCGCGCAAGGGGGGGCGCACTGATGGATTTTCAAGCCTCCCTTGCCCTGATCGTTCCGGAGATCGTCCTGAGCATTTCCGGGCTGGTCCTGTTGCTTGCCTCCGCCTGGCTGGGTGACAAGGCCAGCCGCGCGATCAGCATCGCAGCGGTCGCGGTGCTTGTCGGCTGCGCGTTTCTCACCGCTCCCGCCCTTTGCGGCAGCGCGCTGGGCACCGACACGATCGCCTTTGCCGGCCAGTTCCGCGCGGATGCCTTCGCGGCCTTCGCCAAGCTCCTGATCTATGTCTCGAGCGCCGCCGCCTTGATGATCGCCCCCGTGTTCTTCGAACGGGCCGGGGGGATGCGCGCGGAATATCCGGTGCTGGTGCTGTTCGCCGTGCTCGGCATGGGGCTGATGGTGTCCGCCACCGATCTGCTGACGCTCTACATCGGGCTGGAGCTCAACAGCCTCGCCGCCTATGTCCTGGCGGCGTTCCTCCGCACCGACGATCGCTCGGCCGAGGCGGGCCTGAAATATTTCGTGCTGGGTGCGCTGGCCAGCGGCATCCTGCTGTTCGGCATGAGCCTGACCTACGGCTTCACCGGAACCACGAGCTTCGAGGGAATTCGGGCGGCCTTGTCCGGCGATCTTTCGCACGGCGCGCTGTTCGGCGTGATCTTCGTGCTGGCGGGCCTGGCCTTCAAGGTCAGCGCGGTGCCGTTCCATATGTGGACGCCGGATGTGTATGAAGGCGCGCCCACCCCTGTCACCCTGCTGTTCAGCACCGCTCCCAAGGTCGCCGCGCTCGCGCTGACGATGCGGGTTGCCCTGGATGCATTCGGCGCGCAGGCGGATGCATGGCGCCAGATCGTCATCTTCGCGGCGCTGGCATCGATTGTCGTGGGTGCGCTGGGCGCCATCGGCCAGGCCAACCTCAAGCGGCTGCTGGCCTATTCGTCTATCAACAATGTCGGCTTCATCCTGATCGGCTTGGCCGCTGCCACCCCGGCTGGCGCATCCGCCATGCTGGTCTATCTCGCGATCTATGTGGCCATGTCGATTGGCGGCTTCGTCACGATCCTGATGCTCAAGGATGCGGATGGCGGGCCGCTTGAAGGCATGTCCGACATCGCCGGGCTTTCACGTAGCAAGCCGTTGCTCGCGCTTTGCTTCGCGGCCATCATGTTCAGCCTTGCCGGGATTCCGCCCCTGTTCGGCTTCTGGGGCAAGTTCGTGGTGTTCCAGGCCGCGGTGGAGGCGAATCTCATTCCCCTGGCGGCGATCGGCATCGCCGCTTCGGTGATCAGCGCCTTCTACTACATCAAGGTGGTGAAGGTGATGTATTTCGACGAACCGGCCGGGACCGTGCAGGGCGACAGCGATTGGGCGCACCGGCTTCTTCTCGTCGGTTCCGCGCTGTTCATATCGCCGTTCGGCTATCTGCTGACCCGCTGGCTTGGCGCGATCGCCGACAAGGCGTCGGCGGCCCTGTTCTTCGCGTCCTGAGCCGGATTTGATCGAATTTGTTTCCGTAACCGGCTCCACAAACGCAGATCTCATTGCAAGGCTGCGGGGCGGGGAGCTTGTTGCGGAAGGCTTCTGGCTGGTCGCCGACCGCCAGGATGCGGGCAAGGGGCGCTCCGGCCGCATCTGGCAGGATGGCGCGGGCAATTTCATGGGCTCCACCCTCGTGCACCTCGGTCCCCACGACCTGCCGCCGCCGACCTTGTCGTTCGTCGCGGCGCTGGCCTTGTATGACGCGGTTGCCGAATGCCTGGCAAATCCCGCCGGCCTCATGCTGAAATGGCCCAATGATCTGCTGCTTTCGGGTGCGAAGCTGGCGGGGATACTCCTTGAAGGCGAAGGGCGTTCGATCGTGGTGGGGATGGGCGTCAATTTGGCGCAGGCTCCGGACTTGCCTGATCGACGGGTGATTGCGCTCAGCGCCCTTGGCCCCGCGCCGGAACGGGATATATTCGCGGCCCGGCTTTCAGTGCTGTTCGGCGCCCAGCTCGAAAAATGGCGGACCCTGGGCAAGGACAGATTGTTCGAACGCTGGCTGGCCGTGGCGCATCCGACCGGTGCCATGCTGACGGTGAAGGAACCCGACGGGCAGGAGATCATCGGCGCGTTCGACGGGCTCGAACCGGACGGGGCGCTTCGACTGCGCTTGGCGGACGGGACCGCACGTGTCATCCATGCGGGCGATGTGATCGCCTGAGGGAGTGAAGCTATATGCTGCTGGCGATAGATGCCGGGAATACCAATATCGTCTTTGCCCTGTTCGAAGGGCAGGACATCAGGACGCGTTGGCGGATCGCTACGGACCCCCGGCGCACGGCCGACGAATATGCGGTCTGGCTGGTCCAGTTGATGGAGATCGAGGGGGTTCGTTCAGGCCAGGTCGACCAGGTGATCCTCTCTTCGGTCGTGCCTCGCGCGGTTCACAATCTCACGGTCCTCTCGGAGAAATACTTCGGCATCTCGCCGCTGATCGCGGGGGAGGGCGAGGCGCAATGGGGGATAGAGATCGATATCGATGAGCCGCGCTCGCTGGGCGCGGATCGTGCGGTCAATGCGATTGCGGCTCACGCGAAATATCCCGGGGACCTGATCGTCGTCGATTTCGGAACCGCCACCACTTTCGACATCGTGGATTTCAACGGCGCCTACAAGGGCGGGATCATTGCCCCCGGCATCAACCTGTCGCTCGATGCGCTGGTGGGCAACACCGCCAAGCTGCCGCGCATCGCGATCGAAGCCCCTCGTTCCGACAGCGTTGTGGGGCGCAATACCGAAGACCAGATGCTGATCGGTGTGTTCTGGGGTTATGTGGCTATGATGGAAGGGTTGATTGCGCGCATTCGCAGTGAGATCGGCCGCCCGGCCAAGGTGATCGCGACCGGCGGGTTGGCGATCCTGTTCGACAAGCATACGAACATCTTCGACGCGGTGGATGCGGAATTGACACTGGAAGGGCTGGCGCTTCTGGCTGAAAGGGCGAACCGGGCGTGAAGAAGGATTTTACGCCGGAAAAGGAGTTGCTGTTCCTTGCGCTGGGCGGTTCCGGCGAGATCGGCATGAACGTCAATCTCTATGGCTGCGACGGCAAATGGCTGATGGTCGACCTCGGCATGTCGTTCAGCGGCAACGAGTATCCGGGGGTGGATCTGGTCTTCGCGGATCTCGAATTCATCGAGGAACGGCTCGACGATCTGCTCGGGATCGTGCTGACCCACGGGCATGAGGACCATATCGGCGCGGTGCCCTATTTCGCGGCGGACCTTGGCGTGCCGCTCTATGCCACTCCTTTCACCGCCGAGCTCGTGCGGCGTAAGCTGCAGGAAGCGGGCGTGACCGAGCTTGAACTGAATGTGGTCGAAGGCATGGACAGCTTCGCGCTTGGACCGTTCGACATATCCTATGTGCCGCTGGCCCATTCGATCGCGGAAGGCAACGCTCTGCTGATCGAGACGCCTTACGGAAGGGTGTTCCATACCGGCGACTGGAAGCTGGACGAGGAGCCGCTGGTCGGGGAGCCGGCGACCGAGGACGAGCTTGTGGAGCTGGGCGACCAGGGCATCCTTGCGCTGGTCTGCGATTCCACCAACGTGTTCAATGCCGATGCGTCCGGCTCGGAAGGGGCGGTCTACAAGGGCTTGCTGGAGGAGGTTGGCCGCCATCGCGGTAAGCGGGTGCTGGTCACCACCTTCGCTTCCAATGTCGCGCGGCTCCAGACCTTGGGCGAGGTGGCGCGGGCGACCGGGCGGGAACTGTGCGTGGCCGGGCGCTCGCTCGAACGCATCATCGAGGTCGGACAAGCCAATGGTTACTTGCGCAATTTTCCTGAAGTTATCGATTTTGACCGCGCCATGGACCTCCCGCGCGGAAAGGTGCTGATCGTGGCCACAGGCGGGCAGGGAGAACCCCGTGCCGCCCTGGCGCGCATCGCGGAAGACAATCATCCGATCAGCCTTGAGGAAGGCGACGTCGTGCTGTTCTCCAGTCGCCAGATCCCGGGCAACGAATTGGCGATCGGCCGGATCCAGAATCGCCTTGCCGAGCGTGGGATCCTGATGGTCACGGACAGGCAAAGCGACATTCACGTATCCGGGCATCCCGGCCGGCCCGAACTGGAAGCGCTCTATGGCTGGCTCAGGCCGCAGGTGCTGGTGCCGGTCCATGGCGAGATCCGCCATATGCAGGAACAGGCACGGCTCGGCCGGGCCAACGGCATCCCGTCCGCAGTATTCCAGAAGAATGGCGATATCGTGCGGCTCGCTCCGGGGAAGCCCGGCAAGCTGGCCGAAGTTCGCGCCGGCAGGTTGGTGCTGGACGGTGACATCATTGTCCCTGCGGATGGCGAAGCGATCACCATGCGGCGGCGGATGGCCCGGGATGGCTTGTTGATCGTCGCCGTCGATAGTCGCGGGACAGGGCAGGTCACCGGTATCGGTCTGCCGCTGGATGAAGACTATGAGGAGTTCGTTTCCGAGGCGGAAGGCGATGTGGCGGCGGCGATCGCCAAGCTGAAAGGGGGCGCCCGGAAGGATCGGGACAGCGTGATGGAAGCGGCTCGGCTCGCGGCAAGGCGCGCTGCCCAGCGCTGGTGCGGCAAGAAACCGCAAGTGCGGGTCTTGCTGGCCGGAGAGTAGCTGCGATGAAATGGACTTCCGTTCTCGCGATCTACTGCCTGTTCTGGGTGATGAGCGCGTTCATCCTCCTGCCGTTCGGAGTGCGCACGCATGATGAAGCTGGCGTGGAAAAGGTGCCCGGCCAAGCCGACAGCGCGCCAGCGAATTTCCGCCCCGGCAGAATTTGCCTTGCTGCGACAATTCTGGCCGCGCTGCTGTGCGGCCTGTATTATGCGAATTACGTCAACGGCTGGATCGTGGTGAGCGACCTCAATTTCTTCGGTTCTCCGCCGGATATCGACCTGCAACCGCGTGCAGAACGGAACTGACAGGATACAGGGCGGAACCGATCAGTTCCTGAGGCGCTCAATACCCTGCGCGAGCACGACATAGAGCTTGCCCATATCCGACGACAGCAAGGTCACGCTGAGCGCATGGCCATCCCGGGTCGAGAGCAGTTGCCGGAGCATGGCCTCGAAGTCGTGCACATACTGATTCACATGTCCGCGGAAATCGTTGTCCTGCTCATAGATCTGCGCGATCGCTCTGCTTTCCGAATGGTCGAGCAGCCGAACCGCCCGCCTGGTGAAAATGCCGCGGTCACCCTTCAGATAGGATGCCCAGGTCACATCGTTCACCTCGTTGGACAAGGCCTTGGTGATATCGATCGCATTGGAATTGAGCGATTCCATGATAAGCGCCACGCGGCGCGAGAAATCATTGTCGAGCTGTTCTTCGGCACGCCGCCGCGCATGTGCGACGCGCTTTTCCAGATGGCCGGTCAACTCGTCCACCTTGGCGAGCTGGTCGCGAAGCTGGATAGCGGCTTCGCGGCTGATGCCGCTGGCATGGGCGGCGCTCTGCTCCAGTTGGCCGATGGCTTCCGTGGTGCGCATGCGCACCGCACGGTCGATGGCCTGTGAAGTTTCCTCGCCGATCCGTTCGGCCAGGGCGCCGATCGTTTCGCGGGTTCCTTCGGTCAATTCCGCGGCGACAGCCCTTGCCGCCTCGCGCAGCTGGTCGATTGCCGCCTGCAACTGCCCCTGGTTCCGTTCCGCCAGATCTTCGCTTTCCGCAGCGAAACCACGCAGGACCTGCCGCAAGGTTTCGACGGCATTGGCCTGATCCTGGGCCTCCTGCGCCATCCGCCTGTGAAAAGCTTCCACTTCCGCCTGGCTGGCCCGACCGTCGCGCTGGGCGGTGAGCACATGCTCGGAAAGGGAGCGCCCCTTTTCCTCCGCTTCGATCAGCATCGTGCGCAGTTGCTCGGAATAGGCATGGACCGCTTCGAGGCGGGACTGGGCCAGCCCGATCGCTTCCGGCAAATCCTCGCGGCTGTGTTCGGCGCCAGCCCGGATGATCTCGAGCAAGCGGACGCTCGCGTCGGTGAGCTGGGCGATCTGGGCGTCCGTTCCGTTCAATGCGGTGCGGCTTTCCGCGAGCTTTCCGGCCAGGGTAACAATGGCCTGTGCCAGATTGGCCTCGACCAACTCGCCCTGCGCGGCGACTTCGGACACCTGCTGCCCGATTTCGGTGATCCGTTCCGCCAGCCGCTCCCCATGCAGGGCAAGCGCTTCGCCGTGATCCGCCTGATCCGCTCTCCGCCTTTCCAGTTCGGAATCGAGATGCGCAAGCTGGGCCTCCAGCCGTGCTATCGCTTCCACCTGATGGGCTTCGCTTTCGGCGCGGCGCTGATCCATCGACGACAGGAATGTACGGCTGCTTTCGGCCAGGCTTTCGTTGATGCGGATCGCTTCTTCTTCGAGCGCCATGAGCCTAGCCTGCGACGATTCCAGCGATGCGCTGTCGATCCGGGCGATTTCCTCCAGCGCAGTGCGCAGATCGGTACGCAGCCGTTCGACAGAGGCGCGCCACTGATCCAGCGCGTGTTCTTCATTCTGGCGCAATTGATCCGATAGCCCGGAACCTTCGTCCCGGAGCGAGGCGAGCCGCGTCCGCAGCGCCGCGATGCCTTTCTCCTCCTGCTCCGCCAGAGCGGCGAAGCTGCCCGCCATATGCGAGGTCAGGGCTTCGGCATGGCGATGGATACCGGCGAGCGCAATCACCTCCTGCGTATCCAGTTGCGCGCGGAAAGCTTCGATCCGCTCCGTCAAGGCGCTGAATCGCGCATCGGCCGCCTCGGACAGCTTGGTTGTCTGGGCATCGAGCCCGGAAAGGGAGGCGTCCACCTGGGCTTTCAGGGATTGCACCTGACGCTCGCTCGCTTCCCCGAATTCATTCAGGCGATGAAATCCGCTGACGAGGCTGTCCAGCTGGCCATGCGCGGTGCGGCCGGCATTGCCGATCTGGTTGGTGACGTCGCGCGCCGAATTGGCGATGACCGGCAGTTCGCTCCGCAACCGGTTCATGTTTTCGAGCGCAGTCGCGCTCACCGTGGCGATGGCGTCCACCTGTTCGCCATTGTGAACGATCAATCCCGCAAGTTCGTCGGAATGCTGGGAAAGCCGCTCGCAAGCGACCCGGCCGAGAGATTCGATGTCGCGGGATTGGGAAGCGATGAATTCACGCGCGAGGCTCAGTTCCCGGTTCACCGTGACAAGCCGTTGCTCCAGCCGTTGCGATTCTTCCGAAAGGGATCGCGCGGTGATGCCGAACCGGACGGCCTCGCGGTGGCTGTTGCGCATCGCGAGCAGCCACAAGGCGACGACAAGCAGGACGGGGATCGACCACAGGCCGATCCAGCCCGCCCATCGTTCCGGGGAGGCGCCCGCCAGGATCGCGGTGCGATGCGCCCAGAGGAAGAAAGCGGTCCAGCCCGACACGCTGGCTATGGCAAGGGCGGGGATCATCCACTGGCGGTTGTGCGCCGGCAGGAAATCCTCTTCCTGGACCATGGTATAGCTCACGTCCTCTATCGCATGATCGAGTTCGAGCGGCTCAGGCCGTTCCCCCTCTTCCTGCGATGGAAAAGAGCGTTCGGGCATTTCGGAATCCGGCCCGATTGATGCGATGCGCGTTCCAGAAGTCATGACGGCAACATATCACGCCTTTGAAAGCGATAAACCCTGCTTTAACTGCGGCCCACGAAAATGCGTCGTTTTTCAGCCTGTTTTAACTTCGGTTTTCCCGTGCCGTTTCTGTTCCAGCTTGATAATCGCCGCCTTTCCTAGCTGGCGGTTGTTCACTCGCGCCGCGTATTTCTCGACAATCTGGAACGTCTGGCCGGTGATCGCGGCCACTTCCGCGATGGTGCAGCCTGCTTCCAACAACGCATTGACGGCGTTCTTTCGCAGCCCGTGAGGAACGGTTTTCACACCAAGATTGGCGGTGAAGGCTTGCAGCGCTTTTCGCAGGGTATCGCGGCCAATCGGATTGCCTGCCTCGTCTGCCAAAATGGTGAGACCCCGTTTGGGCGTCCGGCCCAGTTCGGCGGCAAGCTCCGCGATCAGGTGGACTTCGACGCGCTTCCCGGTCTTTTGCTGGACAAGGCTTACATATCCGCCACGAATATCGCCCCAGCGCAGTTTGCATACGTCCCCGATCCGCTGGCCGGTGAAATAGAGTAGATGCACAGCGAGCCTTACCAGAGGGTCCTCTGCGTCCAGACCTGCGTCCAGCACGTCAATTGGCCAAGGCTCGTGCTCGCTCGTTTTGCGCTTGGCGATCTCGGCGGTTGGGTTCAATTCGGTCTTGTGCCTGCCGCGTGCCCATTTGTAGATCGCGCCGATCACCGCGACATAGATATTATGCGCGCCGGGCTTGTCGGACATTTCCGCTTCAAGCACATCCTCGATGTCCTGCGCCGTCAGATCGTTGACCGGAAACTCGCCAAGCGTCCGGTCGATCTTGCGCATGGTCTTACCGTAGATGACTTTCGTCCCCTCCGCGTGGTCGATGAATGCCGCGCTTCTTTCATAGTCCCGGATCAAGTCGGCCACAGTGTAATCGACGGCCTGACGCTTCGTGCGGCCAGCCTTGAATGCGCCATAGCTTGTCCAGAATCCTTCGGACGATAGATCGGGCAGGCGCGCATAGACAGTGCGCCCCTTGCTGTCTCGTTGCCCGGTGTTGAAATAGGCGTAGACGCGCCCTTTCGACCGCACGAACTTGACGTGTTCGATCCTAGGCAGCTTTGCCATAGCGCTCCCTATGTTTCCGGCGATATTCCGGCACATCGTCAACCTCGCCAGCGATTCGCGCCAGCGCGGCATCAAGGGCCGGCTTATGCCAGTGCTCTCGACCCCCGAGCATGACTCCTTGGGGCAGCCTGCCAGAGGCCACCTCGCGCAGGAAGGCACACTCGGCCATATCGCAATAGGCGGCTGCGGTCTTGCGCCTCATGGATTGGGGCCACTTGTCCATCACCGCTCCACTATCCTGATGGAATGGACATCGGCGTTGAATTCGATGCTGTCGCCATCGTCGCGACCGTATTCATCGGTAATGGTGGCTTCGACCATCACGCGGACAGGTCCATGCTTGTCGATGTATTTGGCGAGCGCCTTACGCCCGCACATGACGTCGATGATCGCGTAAGTTGATGTGATCCTTGGCGGGGTCATTACCGCTCCTTCGCCAGTTCGGCGGCAACTGCGAGGCCGAGCGGGGTTAGCGGCCACGCTGAGGTTCCAGAAGCCGCCCATTCTCGGCCTCCAGTGCCTCTATGCGCTGGCGCAGGGCCTCAGCCTCGGCCAGTCGGGCACTAAGCCACCGGATACGTTCCTTCGCTGCGGTCTGGAAGTGGATCAGTTCTAAACTGTTGCGGCTGACCAGAAACTGCGCGTTCGCAAAATGAAGGTCGCTCATGTCGCCCATCATCAGTTCGGAGCGATCCTTAACTACGTACTCCGCTGCCATTTCACGGCCACCCGGCGTGTCCCAGTGACCGGGGGCAACGTCAGGCAACCCGGCCAACCGCGCCTCAAGCTCGCTCGTTTTCATGGGCGGGCTCCATTGAAAGGGCGAGGCTCGGCATCAGATCGCAGGTAAAGCGGGTGCCGAGGATGCCCATCCTTCGTCAAATCGAGCGCGACCACGGGGGCATCGCAATCCGCAAGCCAGCCCAGCATTGTTTCATCCTGCCCAAGATGACAGCCATGCGCACCCCAGGCGCAGACGATCAATCCGGCACCATCCAACACTGCGGCGACCTGACGGAGATTGTTAGGGCCGACAGGATCATCATCATGGTTAAGGGCCAACAGTTCTTTGGGATTTGTCGCCCGGTGAGCAAACAAGTTGATGACCTCTAGCCGGTCGAACTTGAGCCGTTTCGCAAAAGCAACGCAGCGGCGGATGGTAGGATCGTCTTGCTTTCCATCAGCCGTTGACGGGTTGAGCATGACGAAAACGCAGGACTTCGGCTCACCTAGAGCATGCCCGCCGCCATCCACTGCTCGCTGACCGTCATCATCAGTGAGCGATCGCCAGTTTTCGTCTGACGCCGATCCGCGCCATTCTCGCCACAGGCGATAGCGGTAACGCTCGCATGGGCTGATGACCGCCCCGGCGTTGATGTAGCCGCTCACCGCACACCGCCTTGCCCGAGGGCTGCTAGGACAGCGTTCGCGGCGCGCATAGCGCCGACGATGTGCGAGCCTGCACCGGGGCAGTGACATACGCGGTCAAGGCTCATGATTGGGCGAAGGGGCTGGAGTAAGGCCCTTGCCTAAGGTTGCCGCGAAGACTACAATTCATGCCATTCAGGCTTGGCAGGTTTACATGTGCCCGCGACAACGTCTGTCCCCCGTGGCGCCTGAACGATGAGACAATGGATGACCGCTGAAACTTGCTGACGAGCTTGGGAAGGTGTGAGATTCCAGCGTTGAGTGAACGGGGCATTTCCCCTCTATTTCAGATAGCGCGTGATCGCGATCCGAGGTGGCCCGAATATCGGCGTGTTCAGCAGATATTCCCACTCATCGGCGGGAAGCATCTCGCTGGCGACCTGCTCCGCAATCGTCCGATATCGCAGGTGGCTTTCTCCTTCGCAGCGTTCGGCAATCAGGGCATTGGCCTGTGTGGTGAGTTCGATCGCGCGACGGGCTTAACAGCCTGCGGCGGTGAACGTGTCGTAATCATCAAGCCGCCAGCGGCGCTGACATCGTGCGCCGATGAGCCTGCTGCCCCGGATCTTAATCCGGTCGATTGGTCGAGCGTTGAGGCTGCGAAACCCGTTCAGCGGGAACGCGATCAAGCCACACTGGCCTATCTGCTGGCGCTGCGTTCCGCGTGGGGTGATTGCGCCGCAAAAATTGCAGGCGTGAAGGAGTGGGCCAAGGGGTTGGAATAGCTGCGGCTCCTGGGGGGGACAAGGCGATCCATCCTGCTTGACGGAGAACTAGATCAATGGATGGATTCGCGCCGCAGCTCGATCTACCTATCAAAGCCGCCCGATTCCGCCAAGGGGTTGGAATAGCCGATCATCTACGCGGCCTGGGCACACAAAAAACCCCGCCGGGGCGGGGTGGTAAATTGGATTGCGGTAATTGCGGATAATCAGGTGCTTGAAGGGGTTTATCCCCATAAGCAGGCGTTAACCATCTAGCGCGTTCGCGAATCACTGCTAAAAAAGGAACCCCGCCAGTCATGGGGACTAGGCGGGGTTATCTTGTGAAATCCGGGCTGCTACCCAGACACCACCACAGAGAGCTTCTCTATCTGAAACGGGGAAGGAGGTGTCAAGGTCTGTCAGCCCGTCGATGGAGTTTATTCACGATGGCAATACAATACGCCCTTAAGGTCTTCGAGTACGAAGATGACCGCCCATTCCGCATCATTGACCGCAACGGCGAGCCTTGGTTCGTTCTAAATGACGTTTGCCGAGAACTGGCAATTGCCAACCCTCGGGACGCGGCAAGCCGATTGGATGATGATGAAAAGGATGTCGTCAATGCCGACACCCTTGGTGGTAGTCAGAAGATGACCATCGTCAACGAGTCTGGCTTGTACAGCATGATCTTTCGTAGTCGCGTCCCCGGCGCGCAGCGCTTCAAGAAGTGGGTGACGAAAGAGGTCCTCCCTTCGATCCGCAAAACGGGAGGTTACGGACGCAACACTCCTGCATTCATCCGGCGATATAACCAGAACTGGGATCGTTGCTCGCTAGGGTATTTCTCGGTCATCAACGAACTGGTTGTACGCCTTTGGGGTCGCTTCGAGCACCTAGGGCACATTATGGCCGACGTTGCCCGGGATGGCCGTGAGATACGCCCCGATATTAGTGTAGGGCGTGGGTTCTCTAAGTGGTTGAGTGATAATCATCCGACGGTCGCGGATAACTATAGCTTTTATCCACACTGGACCCCATCAGGCGAATTTGATGCTCGGCAATATCCTGATGGAATGCTCGCCCTGTTTCGCGAGTACGTAGATACCGTATGGATTCCAACCGATGCTGAGCGTTACTTCAACACACGCGACCCAGCAGCGCTGCCTCACATCGGTCACTTGTTGCCCGCGCCAGCCAGGAAGGCCGGCTAAACACAAGGTCGGGGCTTCGGCCCCGGCCCATCTGCCCATGTCCCTCCGCACTGAATTTATCCTGACCCTTGCTTTAAGGCCTATTTAAGTGCCTTGGCCACAAGGCGGCGGATTGCTTCGGGCCGGTTAGGTTCGTCTGGGGCCTTGCTGCGCCATTGATCTATCTTGTCCAGAAGCTCGCGATGCATCCGCAAGCTTACTTCTTCGCTATCCACGCGTGGTCGGCCGGGCTTTCTCTTAGGGGTATCGATCGCTGACATCGTGCCTTTATACCCGCAAATAATAAGAAGGGCTAGGTTGAAGTGGGCGGCAATTTGGGCTTAATAGCTTCGGGCAGAGGCAGACCTCCATGTTGCCTCTGTTCAGCCTCCGCCCCCCCGGGCGGAGGCTAACTGGCACCGATCGGCGCTTAACTCTTAGCTGGTCCGGCCCATCCTAACCCAGCGAGCTAGAGTGTGTTCGCGCGACGCATGGGCTATATGCGCGTTGCAGCGAGTGCCGAATTAGCGGGGCTGTGACGGTCCGCACCTATTTCTGGGTTGAAAAAATTCATTGCATCAGATCGGGCAATGTTCCAGGGCTGGGTTCGGGATCCGTAAGGTTTTCCGACAGTTGTTTATTGATGAGCCCGTTGCGACGCGGGAGTTCTCACAATTGCCAACTCCAACTTCAACCCGCCTCGCGGCGGGTTCTTTTTTGCCCAGTCTGCTGGAACAAGTGAGGTGAAATGGCATTTGGCATGCAGGACAGGAGTCTAGCCCATCCACTGCTGTGGATGTTTCCTGTCTTAGCCTCCGGCCGCTGAAGTTCGACCGGAGGCGTAGGGGCAGTCGATGGAGGCCCTTGCTTCAGGAACCGGCCGCCTAGTTCGGCATTGTGATCCGGGGTGAGGGTCTCTTCCGATCCAGGTGAGATTCTTGTCCCTGCCCTCGGTTGGACCTCTCCGGCCGGGGGCAAACTCGCTAAAGCGTGGCACGCTTCGCCCATAGCTCATCGGTTCGATCTATCCGGATTTCCCCAGCGTATGGCACGCACAACTGCCGAACTTGCTCAGGCCTGCCATCCGTCCAGAGATGCCAGTCCTGCTTCGCGAGAATGACGGGCATGCGATCATGAACCTCTCTGGTATGGTCGTTCGGTTCGGTCATCACCATGGAATAGACCGGACCCCATTCGTCGCTGTGCCGCCATATCCCGGCACAGGCAAACACCGGCTGATCTGGTACGGACAACCATGTCCGCGTCTTCTGCCCCTTCGGTCCTTCCGCTTCGGCGAATGCCTCGACCGGGATCAGGCATCTGCGTTTCATAAAGCTGTCGCGCCACATGAAGCTGTCCAACTTGTCCTCACGTGCATTGTTGACCGGCTTGGGTTTGAGCTTCTGCCCCGCCTTCCCGGTGAGCGAGAGCGGAAAGCCCCAGATCATCGAGCGCAATTGATGCTCTGCCACGACGAGGCCAGGATAGCCGGGATAAATCTCCAGCGGTGTGTTGGAAGTGGAGACAGGCACCGAGCCGAACCAGCGGGCCACCTCGTCTCGCGCCGAGTCAAGCCGGTAGAGATTGCACATCAGTGCGGCTTGCTGCTGGTCATGCCGAGGTAGTCGAGCATCTCCTGCGTGGTGCTGTCGCCTTGCAGCACTTCGACGCCGACCCGGAGCCTGCGCTCGATCTCCTGAGTCGCCTTGCGGATGGCCTGACGCGTGCGCAGGCTTTCATCCGTAGAGAGAAGCATGGCAGTGGCAAAGTTCAGCACCTCGATCAGCTCGTCCGTACCCAGCGACACCGCGCCGGGTCGCTCGTCGGGATCCCCGAAGGCATAGAACGCGGCCTGGATCACCATTTGCGCCCGCATATACAGCTTCTCCTCCGGCGTGGCGTCGTCGGGGATGTTGTACAACGCTTCAGGTATCGGTTTGGGCTTGCTCACGCGGGTCCTTTCGAATCGTGGGCCATCCGGCGCTCGTAAGCTGGAGCCTAGGCACGCCTCAATCACTATCCCACCAGTCCCGATCGGGATCGCGCATGATGTTGTAGAACCCGCCATGGCCATTGTGCATGAACATGTTCCAGCCCCTGCAACCGGGTGTCAGACGGCAACGGCAGCGACGGTTCCATAGTGAGTAGGAGCCACCGACTTTCTCGCGCAACGCCTCAAGATCGATGTCCCTACAGGCTCGGCAAAGCGAGCAAATCACGCGGCACTTGATGCCGTATTCGATCATCAAATCCAGGCTTGCGACCCACGCGGGTTTGATCGGTGCAATCTTGCCCATGCGCGAACGTTATGGGAACGTGGGCGATTCGGCTAGGGCTGTGTCGCTTGCCCCAGCGCTGCGTCGATCATGGCTTGCCAAACCTGCCTGGCTTCAGTTGCACCAGCTTGAGCAAGATGATCGTCCCAGCATCCGGCGATACCTCCGGCCTCGCACATAGCCTCGCTCGGCTCGCGGATCGACAGCAGGATGGCGCGGACGGTGTCTCGATAGTATTTGCGGTCAAGCTCGCCCGTGTTGAGTGGATTCACGTCCACAAGCTGATCCCAAACATCACCATATACTTCTGCGGCGGCGATTGCAGCCCGCTCTATAATGCTGTCGTCCACATTCACCCATCCATCCTATATCGCGGGATCACCACGTATTGCAGCGACTGGTTGAGCCTGTCGGCAATATCCTGAGCCATCTTGTCGTCCCACGCTGTTGCAATCGGTGATGATTGCCGGGGCGAATAGATGTGAGTCCCAATAGCCGTGATCGGCAGGTCCGCTTCGGTCAATTTGCTGTCGTCCATACCTGACTGAATATCACGGCCACACTCAACAACGCCAGCACGATAAGGCCGGAGCGGAGGAAGGGGGTCATGATGGCTTGTAGGCGACTATGCCATTTTCCCAAGAGGCGGGCGCTTTCACCCAGACCTTTGCTGGAAACATTCCTGGAGGAATCGTTGCAGTCGCAATGCTCCCGCCTGACTTCTGGCGATATATAATGCCCGGTCGTTCTTGGGGATCGACCGGGCAGGGGCCGCCGTAGTGCGCTATCCAACCTTCTGGAAACTCACTCATCACCAGTTCCCTTCATATGGTCGCCGCGCTCGATGGCGCACAATGCTCGCTCAAGCTCATCATCGTAGCAGGCAATACAATCCTCCCAACCGAACCGCCCATGCTCACATTGGTCCACCTTGCGCGCGGGTGTTGGGTATCCGTTGTCCAGCACCCTTCGCATGTAGGCCACGACAGCCGCCCTCTCTTTCTCACGCTCGGTCATTGGGGTGCCTTTCGTTTTCCCGGCAAATGGTAAGCCATTGATTCATTATGAGCCGGTTTTGCCCTGAAAAGCCTTGGAAATGGCGGATTTCTGCGATTCATGATTTACCCTGCTTTAACCTTCCCTCGCTAGGCAGGTCGGATGGCTTATGAAAATGGAGCTCTCGACGCGACTTTCGCGGCTGCCGCGGGCGGTGATGCTGCCCTGCTGGCCGAGTTGCGCCTCGCTTTTCGGGAAAGCCTTGAGAACCATGTCGACCTGCTGCGCCGTGCCCGTTGTGACGGCAACTGGAATGTCGCGGCCATGCGGCTGAAGGGACTGGCCAGCAGTTTTCATGCGGAAACGCTGATCGAACTGGCGGAGGATGCGCTCAGACTTGCACCGGGAGATCCCACGGTCGTGCGCAGATTGCAGAATTTCCTCGACGAATTTCCGGCCTGATCCGCTCTTTCGGTATTGAGTTGCTTGGCAGGAGGCGAGCGCCTGCCTAGATTGCCCGAAATTTCGGGAGCTTCTGCGGGTGCGTGTCGCCCTTCTTTCCATGACCATACCCAGCGACAACGCCGATGGCGGTTATCGCGCGTCGATCGAGTTTGCAGGGCGTAGCATTGCCTTGCGCCAGCTCGATCTCGCGCTCGCGCTGGGTTGTGAGCGAATCATCTGTCTGGCCGATCACCTTCACCAGCCGTTGTTGCCGCTGCAGCATCGCTGCGAGGCGGCCGGGGCGAGATTTCACGTGGTGACCGGCCCCCGGCCGCTGGTGGCGCTGCTGCGGGCCACGGATGAATTGCTGGTTCTGGCCGAAGGCCTGCTGCCTCTTGAAAACTCCGCATTCGAGCAGCTTTCAAAGCATAGCGGGGTTCTGGTCCTGCCGGCTGAAACCGGGATTCCGGCGGGTTTTGAACGGGTGGATCTCAATCATGCCTGGGCTGGTGCCCTCTCCATGCCGGGCCGATTGGTCGAGCGGCTTGCGGAGCTTCCCCTTGATTGCGATGTGGTCGGTTCGCTGCTGCGGATAGCGCTCCAATCCCGCGTGCCGGAAGTTCCCCTGCCCGATGCGGTTCTCGCGGAAGGCCGCTGGCCGCTCGTATTGCGGCGAGAGCAGGTCGCGGCGCTGGAGCCTTCGTGGCTCCGGCGTCACTTGCCCCAGACAGCCGGTTTTTCTCCCTTTTCCTCTCTCGCAAGAATTCTGCTTTCCATGTTCGGCGTGTCACTGCTGCGCCATGGCAAGCGGGCCGGAGCCTATTTGGCGATCGCGCCGATCCTTGCCTTGGGCGGCGTCGCATTGGGGCTGGGATTTTCCCCCGCGCTGGGCTTACTGCTCACGGTCTTGTCGTTCATTGCCGCTCAGGTCGCCTCGGGCCTGTATCGCCTCGAAGCGGCCTCGCGCGGCGTAGGCGCCGGCCAGCCGTTGTTCGAGCGGGTGCAGGCATGGCTGCTCGATGGATGCCTTGCGGCAATCATCGCTTACGCGGCGCAAGCCGGGCCGGGCGGGCTGCGTGACGGCATCTTTCTCGGCATTGCATTGATCGCGCTGCTGCGGCTTCTGGTGACGATCCTGCCGCCTTTCTGGATCTCCCTTGCAAATGATCGCGGCGTGCTGGGCCTGGCGCTTGCCGCCGCGGCGGCCACCGACACGATCCTGCCGGTGGCGCAGCTCATTATCGTGATCGGGCTTGTCAGCGGCGCGGTGATTCAGCACCTTCGACAAAGATAACGCAGGCTTAACTACAAGCTGATATGGCGTGTGAATGATGGAAGCCGCCACGACCGAACTTGTCGACGATCCTGTGGAATTCGCGCTGCGCGAGGAACTCGCACGCGGCGATGAGCTGATTGTTTCGGCCAAGCAGGTATTGCGGCACCTTCTGGCCAATCACGATCGTTCGATTTTCAGCGATGCTGTCCTCGCGCGCATCAGGGGCATGCTGTCCAGCGTGGAGCGCCAGTTGCTGACGTGCCTGGCCGACAAGTCCGGCGTGGAGGATTGCGAGAGCTTCATTGCAGGCAGATCCGGCCCTTTGAAGGAGATGCTGGCCTCCAGCACGGTGATGCTGACCCATGCGCATTCCCTGGCGATCGAGGGGCAATTGGCGGAAAGGTTGCAACGGAGCGGGGGGCTGGATCCGGTATTGTCGCCCATGCTGCAACGCCTTGTGGCGTCCGACGATGCGGACGTCGCCGAGACAGCGATGGGCTTTCTGGCTTCGCAGGCGAGGTTTGTCCAACAGCAGCGACGGATGGAGTTGCCGCTGACCGAACTGCCCGGCGATCTGCTTCATGCGGTGCTTCAAACCTGGTCGGCTATCGCATCCGAAGCGGATGCCGAAGCCGTCGAGGCGGTCGAGCAGGACTTGCGCAATGCCTTTGACGAAGGACGCAGCCGCCTGGGCCTGATGGCCCGGCTGGCCACCGGCTTGACGGAGGGCGCCGCGAGCGGACTGAACATTTCCGATTCCGGCGTGGCATTGTTCCTCACATCCATGGCGATTGCGTCCGGGCAGGACCGGCGGCTTGTCGTCCTTTCGACGCATGAGGATCAATTGGCCCGGCTGCTGCTGTCCCTGCGGTCCGCGGGACTGGACCGGGAAGCGGTTTTCGCGCAGCTTGCGGTGCTGCACCCCGAAATCGCGGTTCCGGATGGAATGGAGATTGTCGGCCCGGATCGTGCGGCGCAGTTGCTTTCGGATTCCTCCATTGCGCTGGTGGAAGAGTGATATGACCGGCGGAGGTTCAATTCTGGTGCGCGCAAGAAGCGACGCGGGCGATCGCCTGGTGGAGGCGGACGAACCCCTGGCCACCTTGCAACTGCGTTGCGGCGGGCAGATCCCCGGCAGCATCGCAGTGCCCGAACTGCTGGCATTGACGCGTAAGTCGCGGCGTTACGGACTTCGTCTCGCGCGGGCGATCCAGGCGCAGGACGGGGAAGAACTGGTCACTGCCTGGGTCGAGGTCCGGCCCGATGACGATGGCGCCGGAGGCTGCCGGATCGCTATCGCCAATTGGCAGACGTCGCTGCTGCGGGCGGAGGACATTGCGGCTCATGCGGAACGCCGCGCGATAATCGACCGTCACCTCGCGGAACTCACCGCCCGGCTGGATACGCGGCAGAGGATTCTGGTGGTGGAAAGCTCTGCCCCGGAACTGGAGGATCTGGCCGTGCGGATGCAGGCCGGACGCGGGCGCTATTGGACTGATTTCGTGGAAATTGCCGGCAACACGCATCGCCAGCCGCTTCACTGGCGCCTTCTGGATGGAGCCTTCCTCCAATTGCCGGGATCGGAGCGCAATTGGCGCGCCAGCCTGATCCCGCTGGGATGGCCCGATGCCGGAAGTGCGGGCTTCGAGTTGAATCTTGTGGCCGAGGAGCCGCCGCCGGAGGTTTCACCCCCCGCGAGGTCCGCGCAGCGGCCGGCCGCCGCGATCGGCCGTGAGGTGGCGCCGGTTCTCCGGCAGCCGATCGCGCGCATCATTGCCAATGCGGAAACCATCCGGACCCGGCTCGCCGGTCCCCTGGCGGACGAATACAGCGATTATGCGGCCGATATCGCTTCGGCTGGCCAGCATCTGCTGGCGCTGCTCGACGACCTGTCCGATCTGGAAGTGGTGGAGGCGGAGGATTTTGCGACCAGCCCGGATCGGATCGATCTGGTCGATGTCGCCCAGCGCGCTGCCGGTATTCTCGGGGTGCGGGCGCAGGAACGCAACATTCGCGTCGATCTGCCCGATAGCGATGAATCCGTGCCCGCGATCGGCGAATTCCGCCGCGTCCTGCAGATCCTGCTCAATCTGCTGGGCAATGCCATTCGCTACGCCCCCGAAGAGTCCCAGATCTGGGTGCGGGCGGAGCAGATGGAAGGCCGTGCCCGCATAGTCGTCGCCGACCAGGGCAAGGGGCTGTCGGACGATGAGCAGGCCGTGATCTTCAACAAGTTCGAGCGGCTGGGTCGGAGCGGGGATGGCGGTTCCGGTCTCGGGCTGTACATCTCCCGGCGCCTGGCGCGGGCGATGCGTGGGGAGCTTTCCGTCGAAAGCGCGCCCGGGCAAGGCGCGCGTTTCATCCTCGAATTGCCGACGGAAGGCTGAGCCGCGCTATTTGCAGGATGCGGCCGAAGCCGCATCGCGATACCGAGCCATCGAAGCACCGCCACGCGCCGGAGAGCACCAGCGCGAGGCGACGGTCAGAACGGCCCGGCGACAGGATCGCTTCAGCGTTGGCTGACCGGCACGTAATCGCGCTGGGTCGGGCCGGTGTAGAGCTGACGCGGCCGGCCGATCTTCTGGCCGGGATCCGAGATCATCTCGTTCCACTGCGCCACCCAGCCCACGGTCCGGGCAAGGGCGAACAGCACGGTGAACATCGTGGTCGGGAAACCGACCGCCGACAGGATGATCCCCGAATAGAAGTCGACGTTCGGGAACAGCTTCTTCTCGATGAAATAGGGGTCGTTCAGGGCGATCTCTTCAAGGCGAAGCGCGGTTTCGAACAGTGGATCGTTCACCTTGAGCGCCTCGAACACCTCGCGCACGGTGGACTGCATCACCGTGGCGCGCGGATCGTAGTTCTTGTAGACGCGATGGCCGAAGCCCATCAGGCGGAACGGATCGTTCTTGTCTTTCGCGCGCTCGATATAGTGCGGAATTTTGTCGGGCGTGCCGATTTCCTTGAGCATGTTCAGCGCCGCTTCGTTCGCGCCGCCATGCGCCGGCCCCCACAGGCAGGCGATGCCCGCCGCGATGCACGCGAACGGGTTGGCGCCCGACGATCCGGCGAGACGCACGGTCGAGGTCGACGCGTTCTGTTCGTGATCGGCGTGAAGGATGAATATCCGGTCCATCGCCCTTTCGACGGCCGGGATCACTTCATAGTCCTCGGCCGGAACCCCGAATGTCATGCGCAGGAAATTGCCGGTATAGGACAGCGAGTTGTCCGGATAGACGAAGGGCTGGCCCACCGAATATTTGTAGGCCATGGCCGCGATCGTCGGCATCTTGGCGATCAGGCGGTGCGAGCTGATCTTGCGATGATGCGGGTCGGATATGTCGGTGGAATCGTGGTAGAACGCGGAAAGCGCCCCCACCACGCCGCACATGATGGCCATCGGATGGGCATCGCGGCGGAAACCGCGATAGAAAGTGGCCAGCTGCTCGTGCAGCATGGTGTGCCGGGTGATGGTGCGGGTGAAATCGTCGAGTTCCCGCTGGCTGGGCAGTTCGCCATTCAGCAGGAGGTAGCTGACCTCCATGAAGCTGGAACTTTCGGCGAGCTGGCCGATCGGATAACCGCGGTGCAGCAGAACGCCTTCGTCGCCATCGATATAGGTCAAAGCGCTTTCGCAGCTTGCGGTCGAGGTAAAGCCCGGATCATAGGTGAACATGTCCGTCTGGGCGTAGAGCTTGCGGATGTCGATCACGTCGGGTCCGACCGATCCCTTGAGGATCGGCATGTCCCACTCACCCCCCTTAGCGCTCAGCTTTGCCTGATTATCCGCCAACTCACTATCTCCTTATTGACCCTGTGATTCACTCGAAACAGCAGCCTGCGCGTCGATCCGCGCGAGGCTCTCCTCCCTGCCGAGTAGAACCAGAACATCGAAAATTCCTGGCGAGGTCGTTTGCCCCGTCAACGCCGCTCGAAGCGGCTGTGCGAGCTTGCCGAGGCCAAGCCCGAGATCCTCCGCCATTGCTTTCAGACTGGCTTCCAATGTTTCGCTTGTCCAGTCATTTTCCCGGAGCAGATGCTCCGAAATCCGTGCCAGAAGCGCGCGCGAATCCCGGTCCAGCAAGGCTTGCGCCTTGTCGGTAAGAAGCAGCGGACGCGTCCTGAAAAGGAA
Source organism: uncultured Caenibius sp. (assembly GCA_964468045.1). Classification (GTDB taxonomy): domain Bacteria; phylum Pseudomonadota; class Alphaproteobacteria; order Sphingomonadales; family Sphingomonadaceae; genus JAWKXU01. The sequence goes on from CAYXTO010000021.1 coordinate 25,864, forward strand.
GGCCGCCCCATCGGCCAGCTCGTTGAGATCCCTTGCGCGCGTCTTCAACACCGGCATGGCCTGTTCCAGCAATGCAGGATCGACCTGCTGACCGATCCTGGGCGCGACCAGCTGGGCCAGGCGGCTATCGTCGGCTTCGCGGATATATTGCCCGTTGAGATTCTGGACCTTCGCGAGATCGAAGCGGGAAGGGCTTTTGCCCACGCCGTCCAGGTCGAACAGCTGGATCGCTTCTTCGCGGCTGATCACCTCCCGGTCGCCATATCCCCAGCCGAGGCGGAGCAGGTAGTTGCACAGGGCTTCGGGCAGGATGCCCATCTCGTCGCGATAGGTCTCCACCCCGAGCGCGCCGTGGCGCTTGGAAAGCTTGGCGCCATCCTGCCCGTGGATCAGGGGAATGTGGGCATAGACCGGTATCGGCCAGCCGCCCTCGATCTCGTTCATCGCGTGGATGATCGGCAACTGGCGAAAGGCATTGTTGAGGTGGTCGTCCCCGCGAATGATATGGGTGACGCCCATGTCGTGATCGTCGACCACCACCGCGAGCATATAGGTGGGGGTGCCGTCCGAGCGCAAAATGATGTAATCGTCCAGCTCCCTGTTCTGGACGGTTACGCGCCCTTGCACCGCATCGTCGATGACGGTTTCCCCGGTCTCCGGCGTCTTGATCCTCACCACGAAGGGAGCGCCCGGCGGCGCTTTCGAGGGATCGCGATGGCGCCAGCGCCCGTCATAGCGCAGCGGCTGTTTTGCGGCACGCTGGGCGGCGCGCATTTCTTCCAGCTCTTCCTGGGTGGCGTAGCAGCGGTAGGCATGGCCATGTTCCAGGAGCCTTTCCGCCACCTCGACATGACGGGCGCCGCGTTCCGACTGGAACACCGGCGCTTCGTCCCAGTCGAGCCCGAGCCATGCAAGACCGTCGATAATGGCGTCGATCGCTTCCTGGGTGGAGCGGGCGCGATCGGTGTCCTCTATGCGCAGCAGGGCCTTGCCGCCATGGTGACGCGCGAACAGCCAGTTGAACAGGGCGGTGCGGGCGCCGCCGATATGCAGGAATCCGGTCGGGGACGGGGCAAAGCGGGTGACGACGGAGTTTCCCCCAGTACTTGCCATATGTCTCCGCTTCCTTTCCTATAGCGCCATGGTCAGCAACGCCGCTCCGGATGTGCCGATTGCCGGCCAGCACGCCGTGCATGATGCTGCATTGCAGCGCCAATGGCGAATGTCGACGCGCTTGTCCAGCGTGGCCGGAACAATCGAGAGATTTCTGGGAAGCTCGGGCTTCGATCGCGGCCCCTGGCTGACGGTCGCGTTGGCGGCGGGAATCGCGGCCTGGTTTATGCTTAATGGCCCGGTTCAATGGGTCCTGGTGTCCGGCATGGCGCTTGTGGTCGCGGGTATCTCCTTTCAGCTTTTGCGCGGGGAAACACCTTATCCGCGCCTGAGCATGGCACTGGCCGCGCTGGTGATTGCATTTCTTCTCGGGGTGCTGGTGGTGTGGTCCCGCTCCGAAATGGTCGGGGCGCAGCCTCTTGCCCGCCCGGTCGTCGCCACATTCGATGCAAGGGTGGTTGAAAACATACCCCAGCCCGCGCTCGATCGGGTTCGGCTGGTTGTCGTGACCCGAGAGCCGGATACGGCGCGGCCCATCAAGGTAAGGCTCAACCTGAAGGAGAGCGACGATGCGCAAGGCTTGCGGGAAGGCGCGGTGATCCGTCTGCGGGCCACGCTGATGCCTCCTTCGCCGCCGATGCTGCCGGGTAGCTATGATTTCGCGCGAACCGCCTGGTTTTCGGGATTGTCCGCCACGGGCAGCGTGATCGGCGAGGTGGAGCTTCTGGAGCCGGCCACCGATGGGCCCGGCCTTTCCACCCTGCAGGACAGCCTGTCCGTTCACGTCCGCAAGCAGCTGGACGGCTCGCCCGGCAGCATAGCCGCCGCCTTCGCCAGCGGCGACAGAGGTGCGATCGCGCCCGAGGACGAGGTGGCCATGCGCGATTCCGGCCTGACTCACCTGCTCTCGATCAGCGGATTGCATGTGAGCGCGGTCATCGCCGCGGCCTATCTGATGGCGATGAAGCTGCTCGGTCTGTGGCCTTGGCTTGCCCTGCGGGTGCGATTGCCGGTGGTCGCCGCCGGCGTCGGGGCCCTGGTCGGCATCGGCTATACTTTGCTGACCGGCGCGGAGGTGCCCACCATCCGCAGCTGCGCCGCCGCCGTGCTGGTGCTCATCGCCCTGGCCCTGGGCAGGGAGCCGCTGTCGCTCAGGATGGTCGCAGTAGCCGCCGCCTTCGTCCTGCTGCTGTGGCCGGAAGCGCTGGCAAGCCCGAGCTTCCAGATGAGCTTCACGGCGGTGATCGCGATCGTGGCGCTCCACTCCAGCGCAGCTGTCCGCGCATTCCTGGCGCCGAGCGAACAGGGCTGGCTCATGCGCGGCGCCCGCCGGGGCCTGATACTGCTGCTGACCGGGGTGGTGATCGAATTCGTGCTGATGCCGATCGGGCTGTTCCACTTCCATCGCGCCGGGGTCTACGGCGCCTTCGCCAATGTCATTGCGATCCCGCTCACCACCTTCATTTCGATGCCGCTGATTGCCCTGGCGCTCCTGCTGGACCTGGCGGGCATCGGCGGCCCCGCGTGGTGGCTCGCGGGAAAGTCGCTCGAACTGCTGCTCTCGCTCGCGCACTGGACCGCCAGCCAGCCCGGCGCCGTCACGCGGATGCCGGCCATGGCCAACTTCCATTTCGCGCTGTTCGTCGCGGGCGGGTTGTGGCTCGCGCTGTGGAGAGGGCCGATCCGCTTGTGGGGCCTGTTTCCTGCCCTGCTGGCAAGTGTTCTGGTTCTCACCAGCCCCGGGCCGGATGTCCTGGTATCCAGCGATGGCCGCCATGTCGGCATAACCGGGGAAGGCGGCCGCCTGCTGGTGCTGCGCGACAGCCGGAGTTCGTTCACGCGCGAGAACCTGGTGGAACTGGCGGGAATGGATGGGGAGCCGTTGCCGCTCTCACAATGGCGGGGAGCGCGATGCAGCCCTGATTTCTGCGCGGCGACGCTGAAACGCGGCGGGCGCGAATGGCACCTGCTGATGACGCGGAGCCGGGAACTGGTTACGGAGCGGGCGCTGGCCGCAGCCTGCGAACGCGCGGACATCGTGATCGCCGAGCGCACTCTGCCGCGCTCCTGCAAGCCTCGCTGGATCAAAGCCGATCGCCGGATGCTTCGGGAAACCGGCGGATTGGCGATCAACCTCGCCGGGCAATCCATCCGCACGGTCGCGGAGGATCAGGGGAAGCACGGCTGGTGGCAGCCCAGCCAATGAAGGCGGCCGGAGACGCACCGATCATCAATGATAGCGCCGCAACAGCCCCGCCAGCTTGCCTTGCACCACGACCTCGCCAGGCTCGTAGATCTGGGGCTCATAGGCGCCATTGGCGGGATCGAGGCGGATCTTGCCGTTTTCCCGGCGCAAATATTTGAGCGTCGCTTCCTCGTTGCGCACCAGCGCCACCACGATTTCCCCGTCGCGCGCCGTATTCGTGCGCTTCACCAGCGCGAAATCGCCATCGAGAATGCCGGCTTCGATCATCGAATCGCCCGATACCTCGAGCGCATAATGCTCACCGGAGCCGAGCAGGGCGGCCGGAACGGGGAGGGTCGCCTGCCCTTCCAGCGCTTCGATGGGAACGCCGGCGGCAATGCGCCCGTGCAGCGGTATTTCGATGACGTCGTTGGCCGGCGCCGGAGCGGCGGGCGGGGGGCTGGTATGGCGCGCCAGAAGATCGTTGGCCGCTGCCGAGCGGATGCCCGCCGCGCTGACATCGTCCGGCTGCTTGAGCACTTCCAGAGCGCGAGCGCGATTGGGCAGGCGGCGGATGAAGCCGCGTTCCTCCAGGGCGGAGATCAGGCGATGCACGCCTGACTTCGATTTCAGATCCAGCGCTTCCTTCATTTCCTCGAAGGAAGGGGAAATGCCGGTTTCTTCAAGCCGGGTCTGGATGAAACGGATAAGCTCGTGCTGTTTGGCGGTCAGCATGGACGCAGTTCCTCATTCTGCCTTTGGCCCTATCGTTTCTGCCGGTCCACGGCGTGAACGAATGAGGAACAAGTAAGCAACTTTCATCCTCGAGTCAAGCGACCGGCGAGTCAAGCGATCGCGGCCGGTTGCAGCGGGAATATGCGGACAGGGGCGCCTGTCTCCAACGCCGCCGCGCCGGCCGGGCGTTCTATCAGGGCGTTGCTGGCCGCCAGTGCATTCAGGCCGCTGCTGTCCTGTTCCGTCAAGGCAACGACATGCTCTCCATCCCACCGGGCGCGCAGGAATTCGAGCCTTTTGCCGCCCTGTGGCAAGTCAGCGCCCAGCAGCGCCCGGCAGGAGTAGGGGAGCGGAGAGGCCGCCCCCAGCAAGGCCCGCACCAGGGGCAGCAGGAACAGGAAGCCAGTGACGAAGCTGGAAACCGGGTTGCCGGGCAGGCCCAGCACCAATTGCCGCCCACGCCGCGCCACCAGCAGGGGTTTTCCCGGCTTCATCGCGACTCGCCAGAACGCTATCTCGGCGCCCCAGTCGGCCAGCGCCGGGCGGATCAGGTCATGATCGCCGACCGAGGCGCCGCCGCTGGTCACGATCAGGTCGCACACGTTCGCCTCCTCCAGCGCCTGGGCAAGGGCGTCGCGCCGGTCGGGGACCGGGCCGAGGCGCCGCGTGATGCAGGGCAGGGCGCTGAGCATCGCCTGCAGCATCGGGCCGTTGCTGGCGGGAATTTGGTGGGGAGAGCAATCGGCGGGATCGGAGGCAAGCTCGTCGCCGCTGTCGATGATCGCCACTTGGGGCCTGCGCCGCACCGGCAGGCTGCCATGGCCCGCCGATATGGCCAGCGCGAGGGCTGCCGCGCCGATCCGGGCGCCTGCCTCCAGCAGCCTGTCGCCTTCCCGGAAATCGAAGCCAGCCCGCCTGATATGCCGCCCGGCACGCGGAGGATCGCCTGCGATGCCGAGCGTCTCGCCGTCTCGCGCGGCATCTTCCTGCAGGAATACGGCATCCGCGCCGTCCGGAACCACCGCGCCGGTGGAGATGCGCACGGCCTCGCCGGGATCGAGCGTTCCGGCAAAGGGATGCCCTGCGGCGCTTTCTCCGATGACGCGCCAACTGGTTCTGCCGGCATCCGCCAGCGCATAGCCGTCCATGGCCGAAAGGTCGGCCGGGGGCTGGGTGCGGCGGGCATCCAGGGGGGCGGCCAGATAGCGGCCCAGCGTCGTGGCTGTGTCGACCTGTTCGACCGGCAGCGGTTCGGCCAGTTTCAGCAGCTCCGCCTGCGCTTCCGCCAGGGGCAGGGCGGCGCTCATCCTTGCGCCTTCCAGTCGCCCGATTTGCCGCCGCTCTTGGAAAGGAGCCGCACTTCCTCGACGACCATTGCCTTGTCGATGGCCTTGGCCATGTCATAGATGGTCAACAAGGCGATGGAGACCGCCACCATCGCTTCCATTTCCACCCCGGTCCTGCCGGTCAGGGAAGCGGTCGCCGTCGCGCGCAGCGCATCCTCCTCGAACGCGAAATCCAGAGTCACCGCTTCCAGCGCCAGCGGATGACACAGCGGGATCAGGTCTCCGGTCCGCTTCGCGGCCATGATCCCGGCGATGCGTGCCGCCGCGAGCACATCGCCCTTAGGCACATCGCCGTCCCGGATCGCGGCCAGGGCCCGCGCCGCCATGCGGATGCGGCCGGTGGCGACTGCCTTGCGCGCCGTCTCCGGCTTGCCGCCGACATCCACCATCCGGGCGTGGCCCTGCTCATCGAGATGGGTGAGCCTGCTCATCGCGCGAAACCGGAAACCGGGCGGGGGGTTGACACAGTTGACACTGTTCTGGAACAAAAAACCGATCCGGGCCGGAATGGGCTGAATCCGCGGGTTTCGATGCTTGGCTTGGCGTTCATTGCGCCGTCATGCCAGAGCTTTGCGCGGTAGGACAGGGTGGATTGGAAATGATGGATCGGACTGCGGCGATCACCCCGTCAATGCATTCCGCACGATGATGAAAAGCCGGGAATCCGATAAGGATGCCGTGCGATGGATCGCATTGGCCTGCCAGCTCGGCTCCTGCCCCAACGCGGCGAGCGCGGCGATATCCGGATATTCGAAGATCAGTATGTCGTCCCAATGCTCATCCGGAGGGCAGACCGGATGGCTGACCGCCGATCCGCTGAGCAGGATCCTGCCGCCGAGCGCCAGCGCCAGTGGCACGGTGTTGGAGGCGTAGCGCTCGTAATAGGCTTCCCGGCCGCTGCAATCGGCGAAGCCGCTGCCTTCCGGATACAACGTCTCTTCGCGGAAACGCAGAAGGTTCACGGTGGTGACGGGGGTTCCGGGAGGAACGCTGGCCGCAAGCTCGCTCCATGCGTCATCGGTTATGGCGATGGTCTTCATTCCAGCTCTCCTCTCCAGACTTCGCCGCAAGTTCGGCCCTGTCCCCAAGATTCGGCTATCTTGCCGTCTCAGCCTTCCAGCAGGGTCTTTGTCGCTGCTGCCACATCGTCCTGCCGCATCAGGCTCTCGCCCACCAGGAAAGTGCGGACACCGGACCGTGCAAGCCGCAGCAGGTCATCATGCGTGTTGATTCCGCTCTCTCCGACCAGCAGGGTGCCTTCGGGCGCGAGCGGGGCAAGCCGCTCGGTAACGGCAAGATCGGTGACGAAGCGCTTCAAATCCCGATTGTTCACACCGATCAGGCGAGACCGGAGCCGGGCGGCGCGTTCCATCTCCGCTTCATTGTGGACTTCGACCAGCACATCCATGCCGCGCTCCAGCGCCGTGGCCTCGATCTCGGCCATGACCCCATCGTCGAGAGCGGCGACAATGATCAGGATTGCATCCGCGCCGATCGCCCGGGCTTCGGCGACCTGCCACGGATCGACCATGAAATCCTTGCGCAGGACGGGCAGTGAGCAGGCTGCGCGCGCATCGATCAGGAAATCCTCGTGCCCCTGGAAATAGGGCGCGTCGGTGAGCACCGAAAGGCAGGCCGCGCCCCCGTGTTCATAGGCCAGCGCATGCTCCGCCGGGCGGAAATCCGCGCGGATCAGGCCCTTGGAAGGAGATGCCTTCTTGATCTCGGCGATCAGGGCGAAACCGGTCGCCGCCTTTGCCTCCAGCGCCTGGCGGAAACCCCTTGGCGGAGTCTGGCTGGCGGCGCGGGCGTCGAGGTCGGCCAGCGTGGCGTATTGCTGGCGCAGGGCGACTTCCGCGCGCTTCGTATCGCAGATTTCGGTGAGCTTGTCGGTCATTTCAGCGCTGCGATCCAGCAGTCCAGCAAGGTGTTGGCAAGCCCCTTGTCGAGCGCCTCGGCCGCTTCCTCCACGCCTTCGCGCCATTCGCTGACTTCTCCGGCCACGATCAGCGCACCGGCGGCGTTGAACAGCACGGCGTCGCGATAGGGGCCTTCCTCGCCCCTCAGCAAACGGCGCAGGGCCGCTGCATTGAACGCCGGGTCGCCCCCCCTGATCGCTTCGACCGGGCTGGCGGGCAAGCCTGCGTCCGCCGGCGAGACCCGCTGCATGACGAAGCCCGTCGGGCTTATCAGGGCGACTTCGTTTCCGCCCGCCAGGCTCAGCTCGTCCAGTCCTTCATCCCCCGAGACGATAAGCGAACGGTCGCTGCCGAGCCGCGCCAGCGCATCGGCATAGATCGGGACATAGGCGGGGCGCGCGATGCCGATCAGCTGGCGGCGCACGCCGGCCGGATTGGCGAGCGGGCCGAGCAGGTTGAAGATGGTGCGGCGGCCGATGGCCTTGCGGATCGGCATGATGCGGCCCATCGCCGGATGGTGCTTGCCCGCAAACAGGAAGCAGATGCCGAGGTCGGCCAGCGTTTCCTCTGCGGTTTCGGCGGCGCGATCCAGGTCGAGGCCCAGCGCTTCCAGCGTATCGGCGGCCCCCGCCTTGGACGAGGCCGCACGATTGCCGTGCTTGGCCACCGGCACGCCGCAGGCCGCGACGACCAGCGAGACCGCGGTGGAGACATTCAGCGTGTGATGCCCGTCCCCGCCCGTGCCGCAGACGTCCATGGCGTTGGCGGGCGCCTTTACCGGAATCAGCCGCGCCCGCATCGCCCGGGCCGCGCCGGCGATTTCCGATGCGGTTTCCCCCCGGTCCGAAAGCTCGGTCAGGAAGCGGGCGATATCCTCGTCGGTGAACCGGCCGTCCAGCATCGCTCCGAAGGCGGCCTCCGCCTCATCCTCCGACAGCGGTTGCGTGACTTGAGGCAGGGTGTTCATGCCGGCGCGTTCGCTTCGAGCCCGCAAATCCTCAGGAAATTGGCGAGCAGGGCGTGGCCGTGTTCGGTCGCGATGCTTTCCGGGTGGAATTGCACGCCATGAATCGGCAGGCGGGTGTGGCGAAAGCCCATGACATGCCCGTCATCCGATGTGGCGTTCACCACCAGCACGGGCGGAATATTCTCGACGACCAGCGAATGATAGCGGGTCGCGGCGAAGGGCGAGGGGATGCCCGCGAACACTCCGCTGCCGTCATGGGTGACGGATGAGGTCTTGCCGTGCATCAGCCCGCCGCGCACCACCTTTCCGCCGAAATACTGGCCGATCGCCTGGTGGCCGAGGCACACGCCGAGCAGCGGCTTGCCGGAGTCGGCGACGGCGCCCACCAGATCGAGGCTGATGCCGGCTTCGTTCGGGGTGCAGGGGCCGGGCGAGATGAGGAAACCGCGCGCGCCGGAATCGAGCGCCTGCGCGGCGGTCAGGGCATCGTTGCGGACGACTTCCACGGTGGCGCCCAGTTCCATCAGATAATGGACCAGGTTCCAGGTGAAGCTGTCGTAATTGTCGATGACGAGGATCATGATGGCAGCCTATTGCCCGAAGCGCGGCTCTTCCGCCACCCTTGCGGCTTCGCGCGCAGCGGCGATCAGCGCCCCTGCCTTCGCCTCGCATTCGCGCTGCTCGTACTCGGGCTGGCTGTCCGCCACGATGCCGGCTCCGGCCTGGACATGCATGGTGCCGTCCTTGACCACCGCCGTCCGCAGCACGATGCAGCTATCTACCGAGCCGTCGGGCGCGAAATATCCCACTCCGCCGGCATAGGCGCCGCGTGTTTCCGGCTCCAGCTCGGCAATGATCTCGCAGGCCCGGATCTTGGGAGCGCCGCTCACGGTTCCGGCGGGAAATCCGGCGAACAGGGCATCCAGCGCATCCCGCTTCGGATCGAGCTTTCCGACCACATTGCTGACGATGTGCATGACATGGCTGTAACGCTCGATCGTGAAGCTGTCGGTCACGGCAACGCTGTTCGCCGCCGCCACGCGCCCGACATCGTTGCGGCCGAGATCGAGCAGCATGAGGTGCTCCGCCAGCTCCTTGGGATCGGCGAGCAGGCTCTCCTCGTTGAACCGGTCTTCCTCGGGCGTCTTGCCGCGCGGGCGGGTTCCGGCGATCGGCCGGATCGTGACCTCGCCCTCGCGCACCCGGACCAGGATTTCAGGGCTCGAGCCGATCAGGGCGAAGCCGGGGAGATCGAGGAAATAGAGGAACGGCGAGGGATTCACGCGCCGCAACGCCCGGTAGAGATCGCTGGGCGGCAAGGGGAAAGGGCAGGTGAAGCGCTGGGCGAGCACCACCTGAAAGATGTCCCCGGCCTCGATATACTCCTTGGCCTTTAGCACCATGGAGCGGTAGGCGCCGGGCGCCATGACCGGCTCCAGCGCCAGCTCGGGCAGGCCGGTCGCGTTTCGGGGCCGGGGCAGGGGCGCGGACAGCTTGCGCAGGGTCTCGTCGATCCGTTCGCTCGCGTCGCGGATCGCCGCGTCGGGGGGCGCATCTTCGGCCCATAGTGGAGCGACGCAGAACAGCTGGTCGGACAGCCGGTCGAACACCAGGATGACCGTGGGGCGGACAAACAGCATGTCGGGCAGTTCGAGGCTGCTCTGCCTGGCGCGCGGCAGCTTTTCGACCAGCCCGATCGTTTCATATCCGAAATAGCCGACCAGGCAGGCCAGCACGGGCGGCAGTTCCGATGGGAGATTCTCGATCCGGCAAGCGGCTGCCAAAGCATGGAGCTCGGCAAGGCTGTCATGCTCCATCGGCGCGAAGGCGGATCGATCCCGTTGCCAGGCGCGGTTGACTTCGCAGGCGACGCCGGTGGCCCGGAAGACCAGATCGGGGTCGAGGCCCAGCAGGCTGTAGCGCCCCCGGGTTTCGCCGCCCTCGACGGATTCGAGCAGGAAATCGCCCCGCTCCGGCTCCATCAGCTTGAGCGCGGCGCCGACCGGGGTTTCCGTATCGGCCACCAGTCGCCGCCAGACCAGGGAAGCACGCCCTTCGCCTAGCGCCTGACGGGCAAATTCGGCATTCTCCGGCAAGCTGCCCATCATCTCTGCGGACATCATTCTCCACCGGTCAATTGGCGGCGGACCGCGGCAATGCCCTTTTCATTCCGGGTCACGCCGAGCTCCTTGCGGATCGCCTTGACGAGCTGGTCCGTATATTCGCTGGACACATTGGCGGTGAGCTGCTGGCGCGTCATCGCCACCACCGGATCGTTCGCCTCGAGCTTGCCGGGCACGATGTCCTCCAGCTGCACCACGAACCATCCGTTGTCCGCCGGCCCGGCCAGCCGCTTCGCGGTGCCTTCCGCCATGCTGAACATCAGCACGATGGCCGGGGGCGGCCGCTGCCCCATCCTGCGAAGGTCCTCGAGACCCAGATCGAGCTTGTCCGGAGCGGGAAGCGGCCTCTTTTCCTCGGCCACCGCCTGGGCGAGCGGCATGCCCTTGGCGATCCGGGCCAGAACCCGGTCCGCGGCCTGCTTGGCGGCTTCCGATCCACTGGAAAGAATCCAGCCGTCCCGGACGTCGTCCTTGATCTCGGCAAGCGGCGCGGGCGCGGAAGGAGTGACTTCCGCCACATCGAAGATCAGGAAAACCTTGCCCGGCTCCACTTCCGCGAGCTGAGGCTCATCCTCTTCCATCGAGAAGGCGGTTGAAAGCGCAGGTGCAAGCACCGCCGGCGCGGTTTCCGCGGCGGAGCGATACACCCGGCCGTCCGCGGTGACGGGCTTGGTGGTCTGCACCGTGAGATTGAGGCTCTTGGCCGTGTCGGCAAGGCTGGAGCCCTGGTCGAACTGCTCCTCGATCCTCGCGGCTAGATCGGACAAGGCGGCCTGGCGCTGTTCGACGGAGAGCTGGGCAACGATCTCGTCGCGGACCTGGGCGAGCGTGCGGGCGGGAGTGCGGCTGATCGAATCGACCCGGATCACATGCCAGCCAAGGCTGCTGCGCGCGGGCTGCGTGATCTTCCCATCCGCCGCGGCGAAAGCGGCATTGGCGACTGCGGGGGAGGCCTGCGCGGCGAGGCCGGCCTTGTCCATGGTGCCAAGCCTGGCGGCGGCGAGACCCTTGCTCCTGGCCACCGCCTCGAGCGGCGTGCCGGAGGCAGCCTGCGCCGCGATCGCCTTGGCCGCCGCTTCCGTGGGAGCGATGACCTGGCTGAAGCTGCGGCTTTCCTTCGCGCCATACTGCGCCGCATCGCGCTGGAAACGCGCCGCGATCTCCGCATCCGTGGGTGCGCGAGGATTGCCAAGCGCCTCCACGCCGAATGTCGCAAAGCGGATCACGCGCCGCTCAGGGCGGATATAGCGATCGCGGTTGGCGGCGTAATATTGCTGGAGTTGCGCGTCGGTCGGGCTTTCCTTGGGCGCATAGGCTTCGCTGGGAAAGACGGCGACGCTGCCCTTGCGGCGTTCCTTCAGTAATACCGCATAGCGTTCGACCTGCTGCTGGGGCACGCTTACGCCGAAACCGGCGGGAACGAGCACCTGCCGCGCGGCGAGGCCCTTCACCAGATCGTCGCGAACGGCCTTTTCGGTCAATCCCTGCTGCTGCAGCGCCTGCTGATAGAGCTTCTCGTCGAACTTGCCGTCAGCACCCCTGAATGCGGGAATCATCGCGATCTCGCTGTCGACGAGCCGGTGGCCCGCCTTCAGGCCATTGCCATCCGCGAAGCCCGCCACCGCAAAGCGATCGATCAGTTCATCGAGCACGCGATTCAAGCCGTCCTGCTTGAGGAAGAAGTCCATGGTGAGCGTGGGGTCGCGTTGCTTGATTCGGTCCAGCGCTTCATTGGCGGCCCGATTCAGGTCTGCGGTCGAGATTCTCTCATCGCCGACATTCGCGACCCGATCGCCTCCGGCAACACCGCCGAACGTGCCCACGTTCGCGACATCTCCGCTGGCGAAAGAGAGCGCGATAACGCCCAGCAGCGCCAGGGTTACGCCAACCCCGGCCTTGGAACTGAAGAAATTGCGGAAAAACTGGAGCATGGAACCGGCCGTCTGGCTTGAGAGCATGGGTCGGCGACAAGGCACCGATTATATGTGAGTGCTGCGCTTTATCTCCGGCGCGACGCTGCCGCAACCATGCAACGACAGGCGACGCCAATCGAGGCGAACCGTTTTGACAAGTGCGCCCGGTCGGTCTAGCGGGCGCTTCCCAGCCATTCGTAGATTGGCGCCCTTCCATCAAACAGAGAAAGTCAGATGTCGCAGCGGCCTTACATTGTCGGCAATTGGAAGATGCATGGAACCCGGGCAATGCTTGCGGAAGCCAGGGCGATCGACCGCGCGGCGGAACGACTGATGACTGCCGAAGTGGCGCTGGCGCCGCCTTTCACGCTGATTCACGCGACCCGCAATGAAGCCTCTCTCATCGGTGTGGGCGCGCAGGATTGTCATGCGGCCGATGGCGGGGCCCATACCGGCGATATTTCGGCGGCCATGCTCAAGGATGCCGGAGCCAGCTTCTGCATCGTCGGGCATAGCGAACGCCGCGCCGATCACGGCGAAACCGATGCAGTCGTGCGGGCCAAGGCGGAGGCCGCGCTGAAAGTCGGCCTTGGGGTAATCATCTGCGTCGGCGAAAGCGAAGCGCAGCGCGATGCGGGCAATGCCGAAGATGTCGTTCTCCGGCAGATCGAAGGTTCGCTGCCGACCGGCCACAATGCCGAACACATCAGCATTGCCTATGAGCCGGTCTGGGCCATCGGCACGGGCCGTACTCCCACGCTGGAAGACATCGCCGCGATGCACCAGGCGATTCGGGGCAAGCTGGCCAGCCTGTATGCCGATGCAGGCGTGAACATCCGCATCCTCTACGGCGGCTCGGTCAATGGGGACAATGCCGCGGAAATCCTGGCGGTCAAGGAAGTGGGCGGGGCCCTGGTGGGCGGCGCTAGCCTGACGGCGGAAAAGTTCCTGGGGGTGATCGCCGGCGCGGCTGGCGAAGCGATCGATTGATACCGATCGCGACTCGGCTTGCATCCCTTGCGGATGCAGCCGCGCAGGGCTAAGGCCCATCCCCGTTGTCAGTCGATAAGGTCGATACCAGCAATGTCCCTCTTTTTCTTCTTGATGGTGGTGCAGGCGATCGTGGGCACGGCGCTCGTTGCCGTGATCCTCATGCAGCGCTCGGAGGGCGGCGGCCTGGGTGTCGGCGGGAACCCGTCCGGCCTGATGTCGGCCCGCGGCGCGGCTGATTTCCTGACCCGGACGACAGCTATCCTCGCGACGATATTCGTTGTTCTCAGCATCGCGCTGGCGGCGCTTGCGGTCGGCAGCACCACGGGCAGGGAGATGGATACGTCGCTGGACCGCTCGGTCGAGCAGGCTCCGCTCACGGCCGATCCGCTGGCGCAGCCAGCCGGCCCCGCAGGAGCGGCGCCGACGCCGAATGAAGCCGGGGGCGCAACTGCGCCGGCGGACCCGCTGGGTGGAGCAGGGCAGTAGGCCTGGCTTCGGACGACCCTTCGCTTTTTTTCCGAAATCTCTTTCAGGCGTTTTCAGCTGTGCAAATTTCGCGCTTGCCGCATCATCCCCGCTTGCCTCGAATCCGGTTCTGCGCCTAAGGCCCGACTCCCATGGCGCGGTTCATTTTTATCACCGGCGGCGTGGTTTCCTCGCTCGGCAAGGGTCTCATGGCGGCAAGCCTCGCGGCGTTGCTGCAGGCTCGAGGCTATCGGGTCAGGATTCGCAAGTTCGATCCCTATCTGAACGTCGATCCCGGCACGATGTCGCCGTATCAGCATGGCGAAGTCTATGTGACGGATGATGGGGCCGAAACCGACCTCGATCTGGGCCATTACGAACGGTTTACCGGCGTTTCCGCGCGTCAGTCCGACAATGTGACTTCGGGCCGGATCTATCAGCAGATCATCGCCAAGGAACGGCGCGGGGATTATCTCGGCGCCACGGTTCAGGTCATCCCCCATGTCACCGATGCCATCAAGGAATTCGCCCAGGCCGATACCGACGATCTCGATTTCGTGCTGTGCGAGATTGGCGGCACGGTGGGCGATATCGAAAGCCTGCCCTTCATCGAAGCCATTCGCCAGCTGCGCAATGAGCTGGGCCGGGAGCAGAGCTGCTCCGTTCATGTGACTCTCGTCCCCTATGTTTCTGCGGCGGGCGAGCTGAAAACCAAGCCGACCCAGCATTCCGTCCGTGAACTGACAAGCCTGGGGGTCCAGCCGGATCTGCTGCTGTGCCGTTGCGAGAAGCCGCTTCCGGACAGCGAGCGGGCCAAGATCGCGCTGTTCTGCAATGTCCGGAAGGAAGCGGTTATCCCCGCGCTCGACGCGTCGAGCATCTACGCCGTGCCGCTGCAGTATCACGAAGAGGGGCTGGATGCCGAAGTGCTGCGGCATTTCGGGCTGACATCGCCATTGCCCGATCTGTCCCGGTGGAATGACATCATCGACCGGTATCATAACCCGGAAGGCGAAGTGACCATCGGGGTGGTGGGCAAGTACGTCGGCCTGCCCGACGCCTACAAGTCGCTCAACGAAGCGCTGATCCATGGCGGAATGGCGAACCGGGTCAAGGTCAACATTCGCTGGATAGACGCGGAGATTTTCGAACAGGACGACGCCGCCATCGCCGCCCAGCTCGAGCCGATGCACGCGATCCTGGTGCCGGGCGGCTTCGGCGAAAGAGGCTCTGAAGGCAAGATCGCGGCCGTGCGGTTCGCGCGTGAGCGCAAGGTTCCTTTCCTGGGGATCTGCCTCGGCATGCAGATGGCTTGCATCGAAGGGGCCAGGAACACCGCAGGCATCTCAGCTGCATCCTCGACCGAATTCGGCCCGACGGGTGAGCCGGTCGTCGGGATCATCACCGAGTGGATGAGTGCGGAAGGCTTGCAGACCCGTTCCCAAGGTGGCGATCTGGGCGGCACCATGCGGCTCGGCGCCTATCCCGCGGAGCTGGCCGGCAACAGCCGCGTTGCCTCGATCTACGGGTCCAGCCGGATTTCGGAACGCCATCGCCATCGCTATGAAGTGAACGTGGCCTATCGGGAAGCGCTGGAAAAGGGCGGCCTCGTGTTCTCGGGCATGTCTCCCGATGGGCTGCTGCCAGAAATCGTCGAAAGGCCGGATCATCCATGGTTCGTCGGCGTCCAGTTCCATCCGGAGCTGAAGAGCAAGCCCTTCGATCCGCATCCGCTGTTCTCGGGCTTCGTGGCCGCTGCTCTGTTCCAGTCGCGCCTGATGTGAATTTTCTCGCATAAACATTTTGATGCGCGATTCGTCTTGGAATGGACCGGATCGAAAATTCTGCTTGCACCAAGGCCTTGAGCCGGTCAGCCTGTCCCAGTTCTGAGCATTACTGGCCCGGACAGCCTTGTTCCGGGAATGGACGCCTCAGTGCGACCCGGGCGTTCAGTCCAGGACGAGTCGGTGCCATTCGCGCCGAGGGGGCGGACCGGAAGGCCCGCCCCCGCAAATTTTCAGGAATGGATCAGTGGGTCGAGTCAGGCGGCATCCGCCTGGGGCTGGTCGCTTTCCACGACGCCCAGCTTCTTTTCCCCAAGCGAGATCTTCTTGGGCTTCATCGCTTCGGGGACTTCGCGCACGAGATCGATCGTGAGCAGACCGTCGGCAAGATCCGCCTTTTCGACCCGCACGAAATCGGCGAGCTCAAAGCGCCGTTCGAACCCGCGCGTCGCGATGCCTACATGGAGGAAATCGCCTTTCGCGGTTTCATCTTCCTGCTTGCGCCCCTGGATGACCAGAAGGTTCTGTTGCGCGGTGATGTCCAGTTCTTCGGGTTTGAATCCCGCCACGGCAAGCGTGATCCGATAGGAATCGGAGCCTTTGCGTTCGATATTGAAAGGCGGGTAATTGTCCCCGCTGCTTTGCCGAGCCTGGCTCTCCAGCAAGTCGAACAGCCGGTCGAAGCCGACCGTGCTGCGGCGATAAGGGGTAAAATCAAAGCGGTTCATGGCACAAATCCTCTTCAGAGCAATTTGACATATGAGGCCCGGACTTTCCGGCGCCCCATTCACTGTGCCAGCCCCGTCGGGCGCATGACACAGGCTGTTAGATATGGTAGCCGATCACGATTTCAAGAGTTCGCGGATTTACCCAACTTATTATTTTAGAAGGATATTTGATGAGTTCGCCGCATATCGAGATTTATACGAAGTTCGGCTGTGGCTATTGCATGCGCGCCAAGCAGCTGCTGGAATCGAAGGGCGTCTCCTACGAGGAATTCGACATTACGCTGGGGGGCGACAGGCAGAAGGAAATGAGGGAACGGGTTCCGCAGGCCCGGACAGTGCCGCAGATATTCATCGACAACATGCATGTCGGCGGATGTGACGACCTGATGGACCTGGACCGGACAGGCAAGCTCGACATGCTGCTTGGCCGCTGAAGGCAATGACCCGGATTGCTGTTTTCCAGATGACCGCGGGCATCGATCCCGCGGCCAATGCGGCGATGCTGGAATATGCCATCGGGCAGGCGGCCGAGGGCGGGGCGGCGATGCTGTTCACGCCCGAGATGTCGGGCCTGCTGGATCGCAACCGGAAGCGGGCCGCCAGCCACATCCTGCCCGAAGCGGATAATCCGGTTCTCGCAAGAGTGCGCGCGGCGGCGGCTCGCCACGGCCTGTGGGTCGCGCTGGGATCCCTGGCGGTGGCGCGGGACGATGGAGCATGGGCCAATCGCTCGCTGTTGATCGGGCCCGACGGCTTCATCGCCGCGCGCTACGACAAGATCCATATGTTCGATGTCGAGCTGGCCAGCGGCGAAAGCTGGAAGGAATCGAGTGCCTATTCGCCCGGCGAACAGGTGGTGATCCCGGACACTCCGCTGGGAAAGCTGGGTCTCACCATTTGCTACGACGTGCGCTTTCCCGCCCTGTTCGGGGCGCTTGGCGATATGGCCTGCGACGCGATCGCGGTTCCCGCGGCCTTCACGGTCCCGACAGGAAAGGCGCATTGGCACCTCATGCTGAGGGCGAGGGCGGTGGAAGCGAGCGCCTATGTGATCGCCGCGGCCCAGGTCGGGGAGCATGAGGACGGCCGCAGGACTTACGGGCATAGCCTGGTGGTCGACCCCTGGGGCGAGGTCGTGCTCGATATGGGAGGGCAGGAAGCCGGGGTAACGTTCGCGGAGATCGATCCGGGTCGCATTGCGGAAGTGAGGGCGCAGCTGCCAAGCCTTGCCAATCGCCGGGTAATCCCTAGATCGTCGATGACATGATAGTCTTCGATCTTTCCTGTACCGGCGGCCATCGCTTTGAAGGTTGGTTTTCATCCTCGGAAGATTACACCGCGCAGCATGAGCGCGGACTGCTGTCCTGCCCCCACTGCGGCTCGGCGGAGATCGACAAGGCGCCGATGGCCCCCGCGGTCCCCAGGAAGGGCAATCAGGCCAATTCCGCCGCGGTGAAGAGCACCCAGCAACAATCGATGGTGGGCGGCGTTCCTTCGCCCGAGGTGCTGGAGGCGATGACGAAGCTTGCAGCGCTCCAGTCAGAAGCATTGAAGGGTTCCGAATGGGTAGGCGATCGCTTTGCCGAGGAATCCCGGGCAATGCATTATGGCGAAAGGGACGCGGCGGCCATCCATGGCCAGACCACTCTGGCCGAGGCGAAGGAATTGCATGAGGAGGGCATTCCGGTTGCGCCTCTGCCATTTCCTGTTTCCCCGCCGGACGACATCAACTGATTGCCCTGCTGCCCCAGTGCTTATAAAGCACTGCTCCGACGCGCCCGTAGCTCAGCAGGATAGAGCACCAGATTCCTAATCTGGGGGCCACAGGTTCGAATCCTGTCGGGCGC
>CAYXTO010000022.1:0-30529 GCA_964468045.1 uncultured Caenibius sp.
TGGGAATTCGCCGGTTACGCCGCGCTCCTCCGCATTACCGCTTCCTCGCGATAAGGAATTTTATGCGCAGCTCGCCATAAGATCCCCCAGGCATCGGCATAGGCGTCGTAGACCGTGATCTGATCGGGTGTCAGGCAATGCTCGAGAATTTCGTATTCGACCCCGGCGAATGAGAGCGCTCGCGCGGTGTAGAGGCCGAGCGATTTAAGGTCGCGGGCGACCAGTTCCATCGCGGCAATGCCGCCATCGCGGATGTCGGCGACAAAAGCCTCGCGGCTGGCAAAGGCAGTCTCGGGTCCCCACAAGCCAAGCCGGGTCGCATAGGCGAGGTTGTTGACGTCGGATGCGCCGGTCGCAGACGCATATAGCACGCGGGCGCGAGGCAGGAGGTTCTGGAGGCGCACGCCCGCGATCCCCTGGTTCGAGCCCTTGACCTTGCCGCGCGATCCTTCGCCGCCGGCGGCATTGGCCATGGCGTGGGCCTCGTCGAAGACGATCACGCCATCGAAGTCGTCGCCCGCCCAGTCGAGGATCTGCTCGAGCCGAGTCGCATCACTGCGCCCGGAACGTAGGGTCGGGTAGGTGACGAAGAGAATGCCCTCGCGCATCCCAACCGGAGTCCCGAGCTTCCATTGGCCGAGTGGCTGGACATCAATCGGGAGGCCACCGAGTGCTGTCCAGTCACGGCGCGCGTCTTCGAGCAAGGCCTCGTTCTTCGATATCCAGACGTGGCGGCGTTCGCCCCTCACCCAGCGATCAAGGATAACCGAGGCGACCTGGCGCCCCTTGCCCGCACCCGTCCCGTCGCCAAGGAAGTACCCCATGCGGAAGACTTTGCCTTCGGCGCTCGCCTTCAAGGCACAGCCCTTGTTCTCGGGCTCGAAGCGACCGGAAAGATCGCGGGCATGGGCGCTTGCGGCGTAGATCAGGGTCTCGACCGGGGCGACCGAGAGTATGCCATTGCCGACCACTGCCGAGGGAAGCTGGGGCACTGCCCCGGGCACGGGTGCCGTGATCGAGCCCATCGCGACGGATTCAACCAGGGGGGTCGGATGTTCGCCCGCACCGTGTATCGCGATGCGGCTCGGCCGGTAGGGGAGATAGTGCCCGATCTGCTCGGCGATCGGGGCCGGCGCTTCGAGCGGCTGATAGGCGAGCGGCAGGATCAACGGGGCGGCAGCTACGGGCCGAACCGCAAGCGGAACCGGCTTCCTTGCTGACGCAACGAGGCGCAGCGGCAAGGCGGATCGCGCCGCGATGATCGGCTCGGCCATCCGCGCAGCCCGATCGGGCAACATTTCGACCAACAGGCACAGCTCCGTGAAGTTCGTCGGCTTGACGATCATCGCGCTGTCGCCGCCATCGACCTTGTCGAGCACCAGCAACCGGGTGGTAATCGAGGTGCCCTGCTTGACGAAGCCGCGCTCGACCGTGGCGTTGAGCCGCAGCGCCACCGGGCCGGCGATCCCGGCGAGGAAGCGCGGCAGGTCAAACCAGTCGGGCATCACCGCGACGAGGCGGCCACCGGGGAGCAGCCGCTTCCAGGCCGAGCGCAAGTGACGCGCCCCGGTGCGTCCGTCGTGTCCGCGCTCGATGCCATGCGAATAGGGCGGGTTCATCAGCACCACACTGGGGGCGACCAGCGGATCGAGCAGTTCGTCGATCAGTTCACCGTCGAGGGCGGTGACGCGCGCTGCCGGAAAAAGAGTCCCAAGACATTCACGGCGCAGCGGCGAAATTTCGTTGAGCGCAAGGCGAGCACCGGCCTTCGCAGCCCAGACCGCGAGCATTCCGGTTCCGGCCGAGGGTTCGAGCACCAATTCCTCGGCGGAGATCTGGCAGGCCCGCGCTGCGAGCCAGGCGATACGGGGCGGCGTCGCGAACTGCTGCCACTCGATCTGCTCGTCGCTGCGAGTGGTCTGGCTCGGCACCAGCGCTTCCAGATGTGCAAATGTCCGGGCGGCCAATTCGGGCGACACGGTGGTGACGAGTTCGGGCTGGTCTTGCAGGAACAGCACCTGCGCCAATTCCAGCGCGGCGTGGGCATCTCGCACCGACCAGCGGCCTTGAGCATCGCTGCCGCCAAAATGCTCGCGCATTGCCGTGTTCAGCGCGGCGCGCGAGATAGCCTGATCGGCACCGATCCGGGCCGCAAGCGACCTGGCCGTCGCCAAGACTTGCGGCTCGGCGGGGCGCGAAAATGCGAAAGCGGGTGAAGCATGAGACATGGGAACCTCCTGACGAGGCCCAAGTCCGTCCGGGGCCTCAAAAGGCCCCAAGCCCTCTTTCCTCTCCGTGAAGCTCAAGCCGACGCCCGCAAACGCCTCATCAGCACATCGTTCCAGTCATCATCCATTCGCTCAGGGCGTCGGGTGACGATCCGGCGCCCCGAGCAGGCATAGGCTTCGCGCGCCCGTTCTTCGGCGAGCAGGCCTCCCGCATCATTGTCGACGAACAGATGGAGTTCACGCACCGATTCCGGGATTGTGACCAGGCCGAACCGCTCGTTGCCAAGCGTCGCCCAGCAGGCAATGCCGAACAGCTGCATGGCTGAGAGTGCTGACTCGTTTCCTTCGGCAAGACCAAGGCGGCCACCGCGGGGGTAGGCCAGGCGCACGGCACCCGAGCCGGGACTGCCTAGCGCGCGCTTGGGCTGCTCGAACGTGGCGAGACGGTCGCTATCAGTATCGATGAAGGTTCGGTGCAACGCCAGAATGCCGGCGTCGTTGCGTACCGCTGCCACCAGAGCCGGTAAGAACCGCACCGCGCCCTTCGGCCCCAGCGGCATGCGCGCATGAAAGCGCAGCTCGGAAGACGCGATCGTAATGCCCCTTGCCGAGAGATAGCGGGCGGCCGGGCTACCTGGGAGGAGCGAGGCGTCGCGCCACAGTCTCAGCGCGTTGCGATCGGCGACTTCCTCGCGTGGCTCCGATGTGATCGGGCCGCCCGGCGCGTCGAACAGGTCAGAGATCCGCACGCCCAGCTTGGCCATGCCGGCGATGACCGCCTCGTTGGCGCAACCGGCGAAGCAATGGACCAGGATAGCACGCTTACCGAGCGTGATGCTCAGCGATGGGGTGCGGTCCGCATGCGCCGGACAGCAACACATGCCACGCGAACGCGACCAGCTGCCACCCAGTGCCTCGACGATCTTCCTGGCGCGAGCTTCGAGCGACGCACCGTGAACTTGGGACATGAGGCAGCTCCATTGTGACATGCCTCCCCCGCGCAGCCTCCGCTCTGCGCCGCCGCCAATGCGTTTCCTACATACAATGTTCTATATATGTTCCGCTCCGATTCGGACAAACAAGGAATCGGAAAATGAGACTGAGATGGGCTACGATGGCCTCGATACTGACGGGATTGGCATGCGTCATGCCGGCGCACGCGCAGGAGCAAATGCCTGCTGAGGCTGCAGGCGCGCCTGACCTCCGACCTGGCGGCTTCCGCGTGGCAGAGGGAGCCAACGGTTTCCAACTGGTCGAACATGGAATCTGGCGACAGCCCTCGCCAGCTTCGTCCGGCGTCCCGGTTGTCGAGGCGGGCCGGACCTACCTTCCCTATCGTTATGCGAAGCCAGAAGCAGCCGGCCCGTCGGGCTTTCGACGGGCAAGCTACCTTCCCCATGTCTACGCTGCGGAGGCTCAGTATTCGCTACCGAGTGGTCTTCTCGACGCCGTGGTATGGACGGAGTCGCGGTATAATCCCCTGGCGATCAGCAAGGCCGGTGCCGCTGGCCTGGGTCAGTTGATGCCGGGGACCGCCCGCGCCCTTGGCGTTTCAAACCGCTTCGATCCAATGGCGAATATCTTCGGTGCGGCGCGATATCTTCGCCAGATGCTCGACAAGTTCGGGGTAGTGCATCTGGCCCTGGCTGCCTACAATGCAGGCCCTGGCGCCGTCGAGCGAGCCGGCGGTATCCCACGCAATGGCGAGACACCAGCCTACGTGCGCGACGTGCTGCGCCATTGGCGCTTCTGATCAGGGGGTAATTGTGCGTTCCGGTCGAATACGTGTGTCAGGAATGCTGAGTCGCGGCAGGCGCGGGCTCATCCTCACGACAAAGAAGGACGAACTTTGGGTCATCGAGAGTGATGATTCTGCCGACCATCTCGTCGGGTCGACCGTTATTGTGGAAGGGACCGTTGCAGGCATCGATCGATTGCGTGCCGATTGGATAGGCTCAGCTGGTGAGCTCCGCGGCGAGGCGTAACACACTCACGCTATAGCCGGCCAGACGCCGCGATTGCCGGCCGTCATCCTGAAACTTCTTTTAAACAATGACTTAAGGACCTCTCGCGCCTTGAGATCTGGACGATGCGTACTAGCGGAACGTGAAGAACGCTGCCGGACGACCATGGATTAATCGTGCCCCGAAGCCGTAGGTTGTTACCTAGACTGATACCTAGCGCCGCTAGGTATCTCGGATTTCTCGGCTAAGTCTCTGAAAAATGGCGCGCCCGGAACGATTCGAACGTCCGACCCTCAGATTCGTAGTCTGATGCTCTATCCAGCTGAGCTACGGGCGCGCAGTGAGGGGGCACATACGGACATGATCGATGCAATGCAATCCCCCAGAGCAATCGAGATCGAGAAGCCGGCGGACCAGGCTAGATCAATGCCTCCAGCAAGTCCGGGTCGAGTTGCGGTTTGGGCAATTTCAGGGCTTCCTCATAGCTGAACCAGCCGATCTCGCCCCCTTCCAGCGACACGGGATCGCCGGTCCATCGCTTGATATTGTAAAGAAGGATTACAATGGCCGGCCCATCGGCATCCGCGTCATGTTCGGCAAAGGCAATCGGGCCGACATCCGGCAGCGCGATGACGATTCCCAGCTCTTCCGCAAGCTCCCGAACCAGGGCCAATCGGGGGATTTCGCCGGTTTCGACCTTGCCTCCCGGGAACTCCCACAAGCCGGCATGGCGCTTCCCCAGTGGTCGCTTTTGCAGGAGAAAACGGCCGTGCGCATCGCACAGAACACCGGCCACGACCAGCATGACTGTCGGATTGTTTATCAAACCGGATACCACCGTAAACGTTTTGTTAGAACTGTTAGAAGAAAAACCCGCATGTTCAGACCGTAAACCGGAGCCTGGAAATGCGAACCAGAAATCTTTTGGCACGGCTTATCCGTAATGACGCGGGTGCCACCGCCATCGAATACGGGCTGATCGTTTCCCTTCTCGTCATCGCGATCATGACTGCCTTGCGGGGCGTTGCCGACGAAACCAACGGTTTGTGGGCGTTCGTCGAAGAAAACATCGTCCCCAAGGATTGATCGTGGCGGTTAGGGATTTGTCAACATCTGTATATTAATTCGAAGATCGCCAAAGCCGCAAGGTAATGGCCGGGTACCGAAAGACTGAACCAGGAGACTGACATGAAATTCTTCAACAAGCTTGTTCGTGACGAAGCCGGCGCGACCGCCATCGAATATGGCCTGATCGCCGCCCTCATCGCAGTTGCCGCCATCAGCGCAATGACCACGCTGGGTGAAAACCTGAGCAGCACCTTCGGAACTGTGAGCACCGAGCTCGAAGGCGCTTAATAGCTCCTGCAGTTCAAAGTATGGAGGCGGCAGGGCAACCTGCCGCCTCTTTCTTTTGCCCGAATGACAGGAAGCGTCAGTTCGTCGTCTTGACGACAATCTTCACCTTCTGCCCCGGCGCGACCGTTTCATTGGCCGACAAGGCATTGAGCACCCGGAACCTGGCTTCCTGGGAATCGGTATAAGCCATCCGCTGGGCGAGCGAAGCGACCGTATCTCCGGCCTTCACGGTGACCAGGCTGATGCGGCGCGGCGTGATCGCCGCGGCTTCCGACGCGGATATGCGGCGGAACGAATTATACATCGTATTGAACACACCGGCACGGCCAGCGGGCGTGATCGTGACGAAATGGAAGGCCCGGTCGTTGGCCAGTTCATAGGCAAACACTGTCGCATCCACCTGCCCGTTTCCGGAATTGACGCGCACCATGCCATAGGCAGCCGGGATGCCGTTCACGGTCGTCTTCTGGAAGGTGGAAGGAGCCAGGGTCTTTCCTTCCCCGGCCAGCGCATTGAACACATTGCGAACATAGGTTTCCAGATTGCCGCTGTACGGCCCGGTGGAAAGCTGGCCCTGCCCGCTCTGACCATTGATGGAGACGGCCTTGGTGCCATTGGCCATATAGAAACCTTGCGGCGCTTCGAAGGCGAGCCGCAGCTCCGGATGAAGGAAGGTCCGGCCTTCGATCACGCCCTGCTTGGGATCATCGCCATACATCACGCCGTCAATGCGGGTGAGGAAGATATCGCGATTCGTGGTCCCGCCCGGAGTGGCGCCCGCCAGATTGAGCGCCGTCTTGACGCGCGAGGCCGGATCGGGGTGGGTGGAAGCCCATTCCGGCATCTTCGCGCTCTGGCCCATCAGCTGGGCATCCAGCGAATTCTGGGCCGCAAGGCTGGAGAGCAGGCTCGCCATCGCCCGCGGATCATATCCCGCCCCGCGCAGATAGCGGATACCAAGCTCGTCGGCCTGCAATTCCTGGCTACGCGAATATTTCAGGGTAACGAGCTGCGGAACCGTCGAGGAAATCTTCTGCCCCAACTGCCCCAGCGCGCTATTCCCGAACACCACACCGGACAGGACCTGGCCGAGCACACCCAGCAATGCGTTCTGCTGGGCCTTGGCCTGACGCTTGGCCGAATGACGGGCCGCCACATGGGCGACTTCATGGCCGAGCACGGCTGCAAGTTCGGCCTCGTTGTTCATGAGGCCAACGAGCTGCCGCGTCACATAGACATAGCCACCCGGAATGGCGAAAGCGTTGTTCACCGAGGAATTGAGCAGGGTGACGGTGAAATCGCCCGGCGCGCTGCTGAGCCCCGATTGGACCGCGACCTTGCGGGCCACCCCCTCCACATACGTCGCGCGCGCACCCGTTTCCGCCCCGCCGAACTCCGAAACCAGTTGCGGATGGGCCTGCGCACCCTGCTGCTTCTCCGTCTGGGTCAGCGGGGTCCCGGTCGAGGCGATATTGCCGCTGACACAGCCCGCCAGCGCAAGCATGACAGCGGAGCGGATCAGGAAAGCAGCAGGCTTCCTACGAACAATGGATTTCTTGGGCATGGCGGAGGCTCCTCACTGACCGGCGCGGCTATTCGACGGTGAATACACCGCTTTTTGTTCAAATTTCCATCGGGAACCAACCCAAAGCCCGTTCGGTTCCCTCTGTTCCTTCCTACGCGAACCGGCGTGAGGTCTCAGTCCCGCCCGATCTTCAGGAAACGCTCTTCCCGCGTTCGTTGCAGTTCCCGCACATTCATGTCCGCCAGTTGGTCGAGTTCCTGGCCGATTGCCGCAGCGAGGGTTTCGGCGACAGCCTGCGGATCGCGATGCGCGCCGCCGACAGGCTCCGCCACGATCCGATCGATCACTTCCAGCGCCAGCAGATCCTGCGCGGTTATCTTCATCGCCTCCGCCGCATCGGCCGCCTTCTCAGCGGTGCGCCATAGAATGGACGCGCAACCTTCGGGCGAGATCACCGAATAGATCGCATGCTCCAGCATCAGCACGCGTTCCGCGCTGGCCAGCGCCACCGCTCCGCCGGAGCCGCCCTCGCCCACCACCACCGCCACCATCGGCACTGGCAGCGCAAGGCAGGCCTCGGTCGAACGGGCAATCGCTTCCGCCTGGCCCCTTTCCTCCGCCTCGACGCCCGGGAATGCGCCGGATGTGTCGACCAGCGTCACCACGGGCAATCCGAAGCGGCCGGCAAGTTCCATCAGCCGGATCGCCTTGCGGTAACCCTCCGGCTTGCCCATTCCGAAATTGTGGCGGATGCGGCTGGCGGTATCATGGCCCTTTTCATGGCCGATCAGCATCACGCGGCGGCGGCCGAGCCGGGCAAAGCCGCCCATGATCGCTTCATCCTCGCCAAAATGGCGATCGCCGCCCAGGGGAATGAAATCTTCGAAGACCCGTTCGACATAGTCGCGGAAATGCGGGCGCATCGGATGCCGGGCGACCTGCGCCTTCTGCCACGGAGTGAGCGAGGCATAGGTGCTGGCGAGCAATTGCGCGCTCTTGGCTTCGAGCCGTTCCAATTCCTGGGAGATATCGACATCATCGCCTTCGGCAGCGGCACGCAGTTCGGTGATGCGCGCCTCGAGCGCAGCCACCGGCTTTTCGAAATCGAGATAGGATATCATGCCTGCAGCGCTAATCGTGCTTTGTCCTTCCCGCAAGGGGATGACGTTCATTGACGAGCGCGACGAGGCGGGCGCTGTCCACATGCGTATAGATCTGGGTGGTGGCTATGCTGGCATGGCCCAGCAGCGTCTGGAGCATCCGCAGGTCCGCCCCGCCTTCCAGAAGATGGGTCGCGAAGGCATGGCGCAGCACGTGCGGGCTGACCTTTTCCGGCGGTATCCCCGCGCGTGCCGCCAGTTCGCGCAAAAGCTGGAACAGGCGTATCCGGGTGAGGTGAGCGCCGCGCGACGGAAATAGATGCGTTCCACCCGTCCCCCGCGCTTCCAGCCATTGCGACAATGCGCGCCGGGCACGGCCGCTGACCGGCACCATCCGCGACACGCCGCCCTTGCCCTTCACTGTCAGGAACGGGGCATCGCGCGGAACCGCGGCCAGCGGCAGCGAGACCAGCTCGCTTGCCCTCAAGCCGGAACCATACAGCAATTCGAGCAGGGTGAGCATTCGCACTCCCGCCCGATCGCCGGACATCGCTTCCGTTTCCGCCTGAGCAAAGAGCGCTTCGATCTGGGCATGGCTCAGCAGGCGCGGCAAGGGCCTGCGGGGCGCGGGGCGCGGCAGCGCGGCGGACGGATCGTCCCCCCTCCACCCTTCGTCCACCAGAAATCCGAAGAACTGGCGCAGGGCCGATGATTTTCTGGCGAGGCTGGAGGGAGCGAGAGCGGACCATGCCCCGGCAAGGCGGGCAAGCGCGGCCCGATCCGCCTTTACCAGATCGCCGACGATATCCTCCGCGCCTTCCAGATCGCGGCGATAGGCAGCCATCGTGTTGGGGGCCGCGCCCCGTTCCACGGCCAGCATTGCAAGGAAGGCTTCGATGGCCGAACTGATAGCCTCGCCCCCTAGATCCTGACCCTAGGCCCGGGCCACGGCTTCGGCCGCGATCATGCGTGCCTCGGCATCGAGGCCGACCCGGCGCAGCGCCGAAACGATATGATAGAGATGGCGCGCCGTCATGCGGTTCCAAC
Organism: uncultured Caenibius sp.; assembly: GCA_964468045.1. Lineage (GTDB taxonomy): Bacteria > Pseudomonadota > Alphaproteobacteria > Sphingomonadales > Sphingomonadaceae > JAWKXU01. The sequence goes on from CAYXTO010000022.1 coordinate 9,221, forward strand.
CATCGCCCTGCATCCCCAGACCCGCAAGCAGAGCCACCAGGGTCGGATTGCGAACCTTGGCCGCCTGATCGATCGTCTTGCTCCACCGTGTCTGCCGCCGAAGATTGACCCCCAGCTGGTCCGCGACCTCGAAGGCGGTCGCTTCGTCCAGCCGGCCAAGCCCCGCAAGCCCTGCGACCAGGAAACGCGACTTGCGCTGATCCTGGCTTCCATCATCGTCGATGAAGGTGTCGAGCGCGCCGGAACTGACGGCCTGCTTGCGCTGCGGCTGCGCAAGCGCGAGCAAGGCCCAGGCCATGCTGCCTTCGGAAACAACGCTGCCCCAGCGCATTGCGCTGCGGTCCAGTCCCCCCGCCAGCATCGAGGCGATCAGGGGCGCGGCATCATCCTCGAAATCCGACCGCGCCGGAATACGGGCGGCGGCGCGCGCGGTCAGCACCTGCCTCGCATAGGCGGCTTCGCCTTCTCCCCAGAGATCGCGCAGCGCATCAAGCCGTTCATCTGCGGTCTGGCCGACATAAGCCTCCCGCAATCGGGATGCAGCGGTGCTCAACTCGCCCGTGATCTCGCTATTGGCGTAGATCTGCGAATAGAGATCGACCATCGCGGCATTGGAAAGGATACCTTCCCCGCCCGCCACCGCGGCGGCATTCGCCCGCAGCGGCAGGGGCAGCATCGGCGCGGTCGCGATGGCTCGCTGGTAATAGGGGCCGGCATCCTTAAGCAGCGCGGCGGGCACCTCGATCCCCAGCGCGCTGGCCAGGGCGAACCGCCACGGAGTGAGGTCATCGACCTTGTCCCATTCGATATTGACGGTGCGCCGCGCCTTTCCGGCGGCACCCGCGAAACGCTGCGCCAGCAGGACATCGATACGGGGCGCAAGCCCGCGTGAAAGCGCCAGCTTGAGTTGCCGGTCGGCGCTGGTGGCCTCGCCCGCATAGGCCGCGCAGATGGATTGCAGAAGCTGCCATTGCGGATCCTTGCGGGCGCCGCCTTGCAGGCGAACCATCGGGCAGGCGCCAATGAGGTCGGCCGTGCCGATATAGGCGTCCAGCGCGGCGCCCGTGAGCGCGGGGGAGTAGTTTGCGGGATCCACATCCTGCGCCAGCGCGCGCGCCGCCACGCTTTCACCAAGCCGGTTGAGCAATCCTGTCCGCAGCGCGGCGAATTCCACCGGATCCATGCCTGCCGGCGCATCCAGCCTGCTTGCCAGGGCGCGGCGCAGCAATATATGGCCCCAACGCGACACCAGCGGGCGCTTGGTGCCGTTCAGCGCCGCGCGCACCAGCGCGGCCGGCTGGACAGCAAGGGAGGAGGACGGGAAACCGCCTTCCGCCCGGTCAATGATGCCGACACCATCCAGCGACCGCCGGGCCGCGGGCGGTATGTCGAATTTCGGCTTCAGCCCCAGCAGCTCGTCGACCTCGTCCGTGGTCATGGCTTCCAGTTCGGCGAGCGACGGGAAGCCTTCCGGCAACTTGGCGGGTTCACTCGCCGTGGCAGGCGCTTCCGTGCCCGGCAGGGGCTGGATGATGGGGATGGAAGCCGGGCTCGAAGCGGATGGCGCACGCGGGCTGCCTTGCGCCGGACCGGATGTGGGCGCGGGGGCCGGGGCGGGCGCGGGATTGCCGAAGCCGGGCGGCAGCAGGGATTCAGGCGCATCCTGCGCCAGCACGAAGGTGGAGCAGAGCCCCAGCGCGACACCGGCGAGAAGAAACCTGCGCTTCACGGTCATGCCGCTGCGCCCGGCAGTTCCACGGGTTGAACGATTTCGTGCACCGGTTCCTCTCCGCCATCGATCCAGGCAAAGATCAGAAGCAGCATGATCAGCGCCACTATCCACCAGACGACCCGCCTGCCGGCCATCGCCATTCCTTGCCTCCAAACAATCAATCTTCCGGCACCCGTCGATGTGGCCGGTCACTTGCGCTGCCGCCTACCGCATCTATAGGCGGAACGGCAATGCCTATCGACCCTTCATCGCTTTCCGAGACGGAGATCGCGCGAATAAAGCGGCGGATCGACCGCCCGATCGTGCTGATCGGGATGATGGGCGTCGGCAAATCCTCGGTCGGGCGCAAGCTGGCCCTCCTGCTCGATCTGCCCTTCACCGATGCGGACGACGCCATCGAACAGGCAGCCAAGATGCCTATTCCAGAAATCTTCGAGCGCTATGGCGAGGCCAGCTTCCGCGACGGCGAACGCCGCGTCATCGCGCGGCTCATGGAAAACGTCCACGGCGTGATCGCGACCGGTGGCGGCGCATTTTGCGACCCTGATACGCGCGCGCTGATTCTCGAAAAGGGCATCCCGGTATGGCTCGACGCCTCTGTCGACACCCTGCTTGAGCGGGTATCGCGCAAGGATAACCGTCCCTTGCTGCGCCAAGGCGATCCGCGCGAGATCCTCACCCGGCTGCGCAAGGAGCGTGAACCCTTCTATTCACAGGCCCCGATCCATGTGAGGAGCGAAACCGGGCCGCACCAACGTACCATCATGGCAATCCTGCAGGCGATAGACGAATGGCTGTAATTCCCGTTGAACTGGCTGGACGCCCATACGAGGTGCGCGCTGGCGCAGGGCTGCTGGCGGACCTGCCCGCGCAATGCGGCAAGCTGCTGCGCAAGCGGCGCGTCCCCATCGTCACCGATGCCAATGTTGCACACCATTGGCGCGAAACCATCGACAACGCCTTGCAGGGGGCGGACTTCGATCCGCGCTGGCTGATCCTGGAGCCGGGAGAGACGACCAAGAGCTGGGATGGACTCTCGCGCACCGTGGAGTGGCTCCTCGGAGAGGAAGTGGAGCGCGGCGATCACATCCTGGCGCTGGGGGGCGGCGTGATCGGCGACCTCACCGGCTTCGCCGCGGCAATCCTGAAGCGCGGCTGCGGCTTCATCCAGTTGCCGACCAGCCTGCTCGCCCAGGTCGATTCCAGCGTAGGCGGCAAGACCGCGATCAACAGCGATGCGGGAAAGAACCTGATCGGAGCCTTCCACCAGCCCTCGCTGGTTCTCGCCGATCTCGACACGCTGGAAACGCTTCCGCCACGCGAGCTCGCCGCCGGCTATGCGGAAGTGATCAAATACGGCGTGCTGGGCGATCCCGGTTTCTTCGCCTGGTGCGAAGCGAATGGCCCGGCCCTGCTGGCGGGCGATCGTCCCGCGCGGGAAGAAGCGGTGGCCCGCAGCGTCGCCGCCAAGGCCCGGATCGTGGCGGAGGACGAATACGAAACCACCGGCACTCGTGCCCTGCTCAATCTCGGCCATACCTTCGGCCATGCCCTGGAAGCGGAGACCGGCTTTTCCGACCGCCTGCTGCATGGCGAGGCCGTCGCGCTGGGGATGGTGCTGGCCGCGCGCTTCTCGGCGCTGCGCGGCCTGATGCCGCAAGACCAGGCCGATCGGGTGGCGGCGCTGGTGGCGGCCGGCGGGCTTCCCTCCGAACTTTCGTCACTTGGGCTTGGCTGCAATGGCGCAGGGTTGGCCTCCCACATGCTGCACGACAAGAAGATGGACGCCGGCACCCTGCCCTTCGTCCTGCTGCGCGGCATCGGACAGGCTTTCCTGGCGCGCGACGTGAAGCTGGAGGAGGTGGCCAGGTTCCTGGACCGGGAATTGGAGGCTTAGGCAGGCCATTCTCCCTGAGGAGAGGCGAGGTTGCTTTCCCTTCGTTGCAAACCTCACCCCTATGCGTGATCCCAGCCCTTTCTCGTCATGCCAGCGGAGGGTGGCATGATGGGCGGCTGGTCCACAACGATCCCAGCCTGCCCGCAGGGCAGTTTATCCTGAGCGGCCGGCCTGCCGGCCAGCCGAAGGGCCGGCATGACGAATGAATGCTCTGATTAATGGCAGTTGACGAATCTACGGAGATGGTGGCAAGCGCAAGGGACCAAGCGGGTATAGCTTAGTGGTAAAGCCCCAGCCTTCCAAGCTGGTTAGGCGGGTTCGATTCCCGCTACCCGCTCCAGAACCTTGGCCGCCAATGCCCGCCAAGGTCTAGACAAACCCCAGAAATCCGCCATATTTGACCTTCGCTTTGGTCGCCCGTGTTCGCGACTGGCCGTTGTTAGCCAGCCGAAATGGGGGCCTTTTCTGGGGGCCTTTCGCAAAGCCCCCGCCTCGCGAAGAAAAAAGGCCCCCAAGATGGCACTAACCGATTCAGCCATCCGGAACGCCAAGCCCGGCGAAAAGGACTACAAGCTGGCAGATTCCGGCGGTCTCTATCTACTTGTCACCCCGGCTGGCGGGAAGCTTTGGCGACTCAAGTTCCGGAGCGATGGCAAGGAGCGCAAGCTATCCATTGGCCGCTACCCGGAGATAAGTCTGGCTGAAGCGCGCAAGCAGCGCGATGCCGCGCGGCAAAAGGTCGCCCTTGGCGCTGATCCTGCCCGCGAGAAGCAGCGCAAGAAAATACAGGCTCAGCTTTCGGTCGATAATACCTTCGCGGGAATTTCCGCCGAATACTGCGCCAAGCGCAAACGCGACGGTCACAAGGGCTGGGCGCCTTCGACTGCCATCCGCTGCGAGTTCCTGCTTTCGCGCCTATGCGCCTCGATTGGGCGACTGCCCATTGCAGAAATCCAGCCAGCCGACGTGTTGGCGGCGGTGCGCAAGATGGAAAGCAAGGGGAAGCTGGAAAGTGCCCGGCGGACATTGCAACTGGCCAGTGCTGTGTTCCGCTATGCCGTATCGACCGCGCGGCTGGCATCGGACCCGACCCGCGACCTGCGTGGTGCCCTTACGGCTCCGACAGTAACGCATTACGGAGCGATCACCGACCCCAAGCGGGTTGGCGAGTTGCTGCGCGCAATCGATGAATACGATGGAAGCGGAACAACCAAGCTGGCTTTGCAGGTCGCACCGCACGTGTTCGTCCGTCCGGGCGAATTGCGCCATGCTGTCTGGAGCGAATTCGATCTGGACGGGGCGGTCTGGATTATCCCCGCAGGCAAGATGAAAATGCGCAAACCGCACACTGTTCCGCTTTCAAGGCAAGCCATTGCGATTTTCCGCGAAGTGTTCGTCGCGACTGGCCCATCCGGGTATGTGTTCCCGTCGATGCGGAGCCGCACCCGGCCCATGTCTGAGAATACGTTAAATGCGGCGCTTCGCAGGCTTGGTTTCTCCAGCGATGAAATGACCGCGCACGGCTTCAGGGCGATGGCTTCAACTTTGCTCAACGAAAGCGGCAAATGGCACCCGGACGCCATCGAGCGCGCGCTGGCCCATGGCGATAGCGACAAGGTGCGCGCCGCCTATCATCGCGGTGCTCATTGGAATGAGCGGGTGGAAATGGCGCAGTGGTGGAGCGATCACTTGGACACGCTGCGCAATGGTGCGGAAATTGTCCGGCTGAGGGGATAACCACCGGTAGCCGCTTGCACGGTCGCGGGTTTCCCACGAATATCTGTATTCATGGTCGAACACTGGATCCCTGCTTCCAAGGCAATCGAGATTGTTCAGGATAAGCTCGCGCTCTGTTCCCGGTTACACGCCGGGTTGATTTCGGCCCGTGCTGATTTGCTGATAATCGATCACAAGGAAGAAAGAGAAGCAGCAATTCCGCGAGGCTTCTGGTGGGCCGAAGGCCATGCCGCTCTTGTGCAAGATTGGCGATCTGGGGACTTCGAAACCTGGATCGATCAGAAGGTCCAGTGCAAGGCATTCGGGGTAACGCTTGCACTCAGTCAGGTGCTCGAAATGATCGCATTCGAGAAGCGCGCGCTGATAGCGCGAAGCCTCTCAGTAGCTGGCGACCCTGATTGGATTTCGGCGCGGGACGCCCGACGGATTGCCTTGCAGCATTCGAACACCTCTCAGGCAGGCGAGAAGATCATCGAATTGGCCAAACTGGGTTTTGTCGCTGGGCGGGCTGTCTTGCTGGAGGCCTATCGTTCTTCGCCGGTGGTCGATGAGGTTGTTTGGGAACAACGGGAGTGGAACATCGAGCCGTGGTTCTGGAAGGGCTTCACGCTTTCGCAGCGCAGCAAACAGAATTGGGACTTGGGTAAGTTCTCAGGCTCCGGAGACGGCCCGACCGCGATTCATTATGTGATGCTGTCCGGCGTGTATTTCCATCGGGCTTCGCTTGCGGCTTTGGAAGGCCCCAAGGCACCGGAACCAGAGGTGGAAAAGGCGAAGCGCGGACGGAAGCCAGAATATGATTGGGCCAAGGCTAGCAGTGAAGTGTGGGGCAAGTTGTATCGTGGCGATTTGAAAGCCCAGAACCAGGCAGACATCGAACTTGCCTTGATCGAGTCGCTTACGGTGGGCGATAAATCGCCTGGGGAAAGCACCGTCCGCCCATATGCGCAGCCGATTTGGGAGCAATACGTGAAGCCCTGAGCCAAGGCTGGTAATTGCGCAGCCTTTCAATTTCCGGCCTGATTTCGGCCCAGTCGTCCGACACGCCCCGTCCTTTCACCGATGCTTCACGGCGTCCGCTGGCACTCGCCAGCAATCGTGGAGAATCGGACATGGAACGCCTGACTTATTCAATCAACGAGACCGCCCGCCTGCTCAGCCTTGGGCGGACCACCATATACGCCATGCTTGCCGACGGGCGACTGGAAGCGATGAAGCTGGGCCGCCGAACCTTGATCAAGGCGGAATCGATCAAGCGGCTGGTGGAAGCCCAGGGCTGAGGGCGGCGCCATGTTGCGGGTCAACCCTAACCGGGTGAAGCTGCATCGCAGCTACAGCGTCGAAGAACTCGCCCGCTGTCTGCAAGTGCACAAGAACACTGTCCGCCACTGGCAGGCCAAGGGGCTTGAGCCAATCGACAAGGCGCGTCCGGTCCTGTTCCAAGGTGCCACGGTGCGCGCGTATTTGGCCGGGCAGAATGCCAGCCGCAAGCGGCCCTGTCCGGCGGGTACCATGTTCTGCCTGCGATGCCGGGAACCGCGCCAGCCTGCCTTGGGCATGGTCGAATATGTTCCGCTGCGACCTGCCAGCGGCAACCTGCGCGGCCTTTGCCAGCAATGCGCAACCTTGATGCACCGCCGCGTCCGGCTGGTCGAAATCGAGCGCACAATGCCCGAATGCACCGTCCAGCATATGCAGGCACCGCCAAGCCTAAGTGGGCGAACAGGCCCTTCCCTGAATTGTGACTCCGAAAGGGCGAACTGATCATGGCAAAGCACAACCCTGCAAACGAGCGTATCAAGCGCGATTACTTCCGCTTTCTGGCTGAGGCCAAGGGGCGCGACGAAACCACAATCGACCGGGTAGCAAAGTCTCTTGCCCGCTTCGAAGACAGCACGGGGCACAAGCCCTTCCGCAAGTTTCACCGCGAACAGGCGATGGCGTTCAAGCGCCGGATGGCGGACAGCCTCAACGCGCGTTCCGGCGAAAAGCTGAGCAAGGCGACGGTGCATTCGAGTGTGCGCGATCTGAAGGCGTTCTTCGAATGGCTTTCTCGCGAACCGGGTTTCCGTTCGCATATCGCTTTTACCGATGCCGACTATTTCAACCTCAGCGAAAAGGACGTGGCGATTGCCCGCACCCGCCGGGAAAAGGCGGTGCCGACGCGCGAACAGGTCCAGGCGGTGCTGGCGGCGATGCCAGCCGGAACGGTGCTTGAGCGGCGCGATAGGGCGCTGGTGGCAATGGCGGCGATTACCGGGGCGCGGGTGGGCGCACTGGCCAGCTTGCGACTGGAGCACGTCAATTTGGCCGAAGGCTGCATCGAACAGGACGCGCGCACTATGAAGACCAAGTTCGCCAAGTCGTTCCGGACCTATTTCATGGCCGTGGTCGAAGGGGCGCGGGAGATTGTCGAAGACTGGACCTGCGAACTGCGCGAAGTGCACTTGCGCGCCGGGTCCGACCCCCTGTTTCCGGCAACGGCTATGAGCCTGGGCGAAGGGGGCGGGTTCCAGCGGCAAGGGCTGGCGCGGCACGGCTGGGCTTCGACCGGCCCGGTGCGCGACGTGTTTAGGCGCGGCTTCGCGGCGGCGGGATTGCCCTATTTCAACCCGCATAGCTTCCGCGATATGCTGGTCCGCCACGCCATGGCGCTGGACCTCACCCCGGAAGAAATGAAGGCGTGGAGCCAGAACTTAGGCCATTCCGACGTGCTGACAACCTTTACCAGCTATGGCCAGGTTCCTGTCCACCGCCAGGGCGAACTGGTGCGCGGCACGGCGGCGGGGCGGACGGTCGCAGCCACCGACCCGGTGCTGATTGCTCAGGTGATTGCGGCAATGCGAAAAATGCCCGGCGAAGTTCGGGGCTGAGCCTTGGCGACTGCCCGCGCTGGCTGCTAGGCTTTCCCCGTAACGGGGAATATCGCGTGCAACTGTTCAACGCCAAGACAATCAAGCGCCATATCGCTCGCGCGCCCGCGCCAGACCCGGCGAAGATTGCGGTCCTTCGCCAATGGGGCGAAACCATCCGGGATCGGTCGATTGAGACGCAAAAGGAAACTGCCCTTCATGGCAATTTCAAGCAGCGGATCATTTGCGAAGTGCTGGGCTATCAGGACTTCAACGATAGCGGGGCATGGACCGTTGACGTTGAAGCGCAGATTGGCGGCGGATCGGTCGATCTGGCCTTGGGGCAATTCACCAAGAATGAACGGCGGATCATTGCCCCGTTTGAACTGAAGGGCGCGAAGACCAAGAACCTTGAAGCGATCATGCCGGGCCGCGCCAAGACCCCTGTCCAGCAGGCTTGGGAATACGCCAGCGACAACGTCGGCACCAAATGGGTGCTGGTTTCAAACTATCTTGAAATCCGGCTCTACAGCTATGCGGACGGGCGACAATTCCACGATAGCTTCGATCTGGCCAAGCTCCATGATCCAGCCGAATATCAGCGCTTCATGCTGCTTTTGTCGGCGGAAAACCTGCTTTCCGGCCAGACCTTGGCGATTCTGGAGGAAAGCCGGAAAGAAGACCGCGACATCACCGCGCGGCTCTATGCCGACTATCGCACCCTGCGCAGCGACCTGATCGGCGCTGTTCGGACTGCGCTGCCCGAGGGCGACCCGCTGGATTCCATCCGGCTGGGCCAGACCATTCTGGACCGGGTGCTGTTCATCGCCTTTGCCGAAGATAACGGCCTGTTGCCCGATGACAGCCTGTTGAACGCCTTTCGGCACCGCGACCCCTACAACCCCAAGCCGGTCTGGCAGACATTCCTGGGCCTGTTCAACGCGATTGACCGGGGCAACGACCAGCTCAAAATCCCGCGCTACAATGGCGGTCTGTTCCAGCCGGACGCCACGATTGATGCACTGTCCCTGCCGGATCATATTTGCGAGGGCTTCAAGCGGCTGGCCGAATATGACTTTGCCAGCGAAATTTCCGTAACTGTGCTGGGCCACATATTCGAGCAATCCATTGCCGACGTGGAGCAGCTTCAGGCCGAGGCGCTGGGGGAAGCGCCGGTGGAGAAGAAGGCCAGCGGCACCAGCGGACGGCGCAAGCGTGATGGCGTTGTCTACACGCCGGACTATGTGGCGCGCTTCATTGTCGATCAGACATTGGGCGCGCACTGCAAGGAGATATTTGCCGAAATCCTGGGCCGATATGCCGCCAAGGGGGCCAAGGCCGATGACGAGGTTATTGCATGGAAATCGGCCAAGGCGGAAAAACAGGCGTGGGCCGCATATCGGGACCGGCTGACAGCCCTGCGCATTGTCGATCCGGCCTGCGGATCGGGTGTGTTCCTGATCATGGCCTTCGATTACCTGAAGGCCGAACTGCAACAGGTAAACACCAAGCTGGCCGAACTGGAAGGCAAAGGCATGGCGGGCGATCTGCTGGACCCTGACAGCGAAATCCTGACACACAACCTGTTCGGCGTGGACGTGAACAGCGAGAGCGTGGAAATCGCCAAGCTGAGCCTTTGGATCAAGACCGCGCGGCGCGGCAAGGTGCTGGACAGTCTGGACGCCAATCTGCGCGTTGGTGACAGCCTGATTGAAGACAGCAACTTTGCCTATCGCAGCCACGGCTTCGAATGGAAAACCGCGTTCCCCGACATCTTCGCGGCGGGCGGATTCGACGTGGTGCTGGGCAATCCGCCCTATGTGCGCATGGAACTGATCAAGCCCATGAAGCCGTGGCTGGAAAAGCGCTATGAAGTGGTTTCCGACCGGGCGGACCTTTACGCCTATTTCTTCGAACGCGGGATCAAGCTGCTGAAGCCCGGCGGACGGCTGGGCTTCATCAGCAGCAGCACTTTCTTCAAGACCGGATCGGGCGCACCGCTGCGCGATTTCCTGCGCAGCCAAGCCACGCTGGAAACCGTGGTGGATTTTGGCGACCACCAGATTTTCGAAGGCGTCACCACCTATCCCGCCATCCTGACCATGAGGGCGGGTGCCCCGCCGCCGGGCCATGATCTGCAATTCTGGAAGATTGGCGAAATGCCATCGGGCAGCTTTGCCGATGCCTTTGCCGACGCGGCCAAGCCCTTCCCGCAAGAGGCGCTGGAGCGCGGTTCATGGGAGCTAGAGGGTGATGCCCTGCGCGCCTTGCGGGCGAAGATCACGACAGGCAAGCCGACGCTCAAGCAAGTCTATGGCTCCCCGCTTTACGGGATCAAGACCGGCCTGAATGAAGCCTTTGTCATCGATACGCCGACCAAGGAAAGGTTGTGCCGTGACGACCCGCGTTCGGCGGAACTGCTGAAGCCCTTTCTGGAAGGCAAGGATTTGAAGCGCTGGCGTGCGGAGTCGCGCGGCCTGTGGATCATCTACATTCCTAAGAACCGGGTCCGGATCGATGACTATCCCGCCATCCGGGATTGGCTCTTGCCATTCAAGGACAAGCTGGAAAAGCGCGCCACCAAGCAGGAATGGTTCGAGTTGCAGCAGGCGCAGGAGGCTTATTCAGCGCGCATATCGCAGCCCAAGATTTCCTACCCGCATTTTTCAAGTGTCCAGTTGTTCGCATTTGAAAGATCGGGCGCGTTCTCGAACGATAAATCCTATTTCTGCCCATCGGCAGATTCGTTTTTGCTGGCCCTTCTCAACAGCAATTGCCTTTGGTTTATCCTGTCAAACATCGCTCCAGCCGTCCGAGGCGGCTTTCACGAATTGCGCGTTCAATACGTTGAAACGCTTCCTATCCCATCGGCAACCGATGCCGTGAAAGCTGAAACTGGCGCTCTTGCGACGGCTGCACAGACGGCGGCGGAAACGCGCTATGAACTGCAACGGGCGATCACGCGCCGCATTCCCGACCTTGCTGCCGACCCGGCCAATGCCAAGCTTACGGGCAAGTTGAAGGAGTGGTGGAACCTGCCCGACTTCACTGCCTTCCAGAAGGAAGTGGAGAAGGCGCTGAAGGCCAGAATCCCGCTTCAGGAACGCAACGATTGGGAAAACTGGATCACCACCAGCCGCGCCGAAATCCACTCCCTGACCGCCGAAATCGCCCGGCTGGAAGCCGAGATCAACGCCAAGGTTTATGCGCTGTTCGATCTGACCGCCGATGAAATCGCCTTGCTGGAGGCCAATGTCTGAAACGCCATCGCAACTGGCCACGGCAGGTGGAGGGCAAGATTGGGGGCCTAATTGGGGGCCTTTATGAAATTTATCGATAAACAAATGGCTTAAAAACGCCATTTTTAGCTCATTTAGCGGTTCCCGCTACCGCTCCAATCTCCAGTCCAGCCGTGTCCGTATCTGCTGGACAAACCCCTAAAACTCACGGTATTTAGCGGAAACTAGGCCGCATCCGTTCACCCGAGTCCACATCTAGCCACCAGCCGATGGGGGTATGATTGGGGGGAAGATCACGCGACTATCGGCTTTCTGCCAGTTATGATGGAATAACAGACATTCGTCAGGCAGAACCGAAACGGTTAGCCCAGATGGCTGGAGGTTAGCCTGCACCACCCTGCACCAATAGACCCCTGCGCCATCCCCCGCCCCCCAGTGATGTCCAAGCCATGGCGGATCACTGCTGCATCAGCGCCGCGGTGAAGCGCTTGCGCCACCAGATCACATCTTCGCTGACGATGTTCTCATGCATTGGCCGCCACCGTGCGATGCGCTCTTCGCGCGGCATGGCGAGCGCTTTCGCAATCGAATCGGCGATATCATCCGCACTGTAAGGATTGACAATCAGGGCACTATCCAATTGCGCCGCCGCACCGGCAAAACGCGACAGTATCAGGACGCCGGGATCATCGGGATTCTGCGCCGCGATATACTCCTTTGCGACAAGGTTCATGCCGTCGCGAAGCGGGGTGACAAGGCCGACACGCGCGGCGCGATAAACGCCAGCCAAGACATCGCGCGAAAATCCATGGTTCACGTAGCGCAAAGGGACCCAGTCGATATCGGCAAAGGCGCCATTTATCCGTCCCGATAGCGCATCGAGTTGTGCGCGGATGTCGCGATAGCTCTGCACTGCGTCGCGAGAAGGCGGCGCAATCTGGAGCATATAGACATTGGAATGCGCATCGGGCCGCGTTTCGAGGTAGCGCTGATAGCCGTTGAACCGCTCCTCAAGCCCCTTCGAATAGTCAAGCCGATCGACTCCGACGATCAGGCTGCGGCCGATCGAGCTTTCGATCATACGATTATAAGTGGCACCCGCTTCCTTGCTACTCGCACTCGCGACGAACTCCTGCGCGTCGATTCCGATCGGACACGCAATGGCCCTGATCGTCCGGCCGCCAACGGTAATGGCGCCGTCGGCGCCCAGCGATCCGCCCATTTCGCGAGTGACATAGTCGTGGAACGTCTCAAGCCACTCCTCGGTTTGGAAGCCAACAACATCATAGGCGAACAACGCTTCGACCAATCGGCGATGTTCAGGTAATGCGGTCAGCAAGCGGGTCGGTGGCCAGGGAATATGAAGGAAAAAGCCAAGGCGGTTGGTCAATCCCTGCTGCCGCAGCGCCCAGCCGAGCGGGATCATATGATAATCATGAACCCAGATCAGATCATCGGGCTCGATATGTGGTGCGATCACTTCGCCGAACACGCGATTGACGCGTTCGTAGCCGCCCTGGAACTCGCGCTCGAACTCGGTCAACTCCAGCCGGTAGTGGAACAGCGGCCACAATGTGCGGTTGGCGTAGCCATCATAATATTCGTCGACGTCCTGTTCCGGCAGATCGATCGTTGCCGAGATGACCCCGTCGAATGTCTCGAACTTCAGATCGCCGGTCTCGCCGGTTTCGCCCGACCAGCCGAACCAGATACCTTCCGCCTCGCGTAACGCCGCCGTGAGCGCGACCGCGAGCCCGCCTTGCGCGGCAGGTTGGGTTATCGTCGGCGCCGATACGCGATTGGAGATGACAATCAACCGGCTCAACGGACCGTGCTCCAAGGTTTGCTCAGCAGGACGGCACAGTTGATCATGCCGACCAGCGAATAGGTCTGTGGGTAATTACCCCACAGTTCGCCAGAGGCGGGGTCGATATCCTCTGAAAGCAGGCCAGCCGGCGTGCGTCGCGAAAACATCTCTTCGAGAAGTACGCGTGCGTCGTCATCGCGTCCGGTGTAGTGGAGGGCTTCGATCAGCCAGAATGTGCAAATGTTGAACGCGGTATGCGGTACCCCAAAATCGTCCTCGCTGTCATAGCGCAGCATGTTGGATCCCCGCCGCAGCCCCGTCTCAACTGCTTCGAGGGTGCCCAGGAAGCGCGGATCGTTGGGTGCGAGGAAGCGCAGCTCGAGCAGTTGGATCAGGCTAGCGTCGAGATTATCGCCGGAAAAGGTCGCTGATAGCCGGTTGGTTTCGGGCCGCCATGCCGCCTGCTCGATCCGCGCACGCATCGTGTCAGCACGATTCTGCCAAAAGGCGGCGCGGGGGCCGAGACCAAGCGCGGCTGCCGCGTTCGCGAGCCGGTCACACGCTGCCCAACACATGGCAGCCGAGTATGTGTGGACATGCGACCTGGTGCGCAATTCCCAAAGCCCGGCGTCAGGTTGGTCGTATCGCTCCCATGCACGTTCGCCGATCGGTTCCAGCGCCTCGAAATCCGAGACCCCGGCCATCCGGAACAGGCGATGGTCGAAAAACGCTTGTGCGTTTGACAGAATGATTTGACCGTAGGCATCGTGCTGGATCTGATCATAGGCTTGGTTGCCGATACGGACCGGCCCCATCCCGCGATAACCATTGAGGCCTGGCGCCTCCCGCTCGGTCAGTGTCTGCTCACCGCCGACACCGTAAAGCGGCTGGATATGCCCGCCTGCCGCGTTGTCCACGATATTGCGAAGGTATTCCAGATAGCCCTCAAGCACGTCCAGCGCGCCTAGCCGGTTAAGCGCCTGAATCGTGTAATAGGCGTCCCTGATCCAACAATAACGATAGTCCCAATTGCGGCCCGAATCCGCATGTTCGGGGATCGAAGTAGTCATTGCCGCGACGATCGCACCGGTTTCCTCATGCTGACATAGCTTGAGCGTAATCGCCGAGCGGATCACCGCTTCCTGCCATTCATAAGGCGTTGCCAATCCGCGTACCCAGTGCCGCCATTCAGCGGTCGTCCGATCAAGCATCATCTCAAGCGCGGCGGCGATGTCATCGCCGAAACTCTCGTCGGGACCGAGGAAGAAATGTAGCGGTCGCTCTACGCGGAACAGTCGCTCGTCCTCAATCCAGCCGATCGGAGCCGTCGTCGACAATCGCATGACGCCATCTTCGAGCAGATAGCGGACATGATTGGAACCTCGCGTACGTTCGGCACGCGCGCTCCCCCAAGCCGTCGAGGGGCGGAGCCGTACACGGATACGTGGAGACCCTGAGACGGGACGAACAATCCGCACGAACGCGGTCGGCCGGTAGGTCCGGCCCTTGCGATGAAACCGCGGCGCAAAATCGGTTACTTCGATCGCGTTGCCATGCGCATCGGAGTGACGCGTCACCAGAACCGGCGTGTTGCGCAGATAAGTCTGGGTCGTCTTGGTCACACCGTCAAGGTCGATCTCCCAGAACCCGTAGGCGCCTTCGCCAGCTGGCGGTGCGTCGTCAAGCAACGACGAGAAGGCAGGATCGCCGTCGATCCGTGAAAGGCAACCCCAGACAAACCGCCCCGATCGATCGATCAATGCAGAGACCTGGCAGTTGCCGATCGGCCAGAGATCAAGGGTTGCGGTCACAGAGCACGCAACCAATGATGCACGTCCGCTACGCTCGTCAGCCGGTATTGCGCGGCCGTTTCGCGGTCCGGCCCGACGAGGATACCCGCGCCGCCCAGAGCGATACAGCGTTCGAAGCCGGGCTCGTCCGTCACGTCGTCCCCCAGAAAAATGGGAATATGCCCTGCAAACGGAGGTGACTGCATCAGCGCGGCTATGCCGCTACCCTTGTCGTGACCAGCAGAGCGCAATTCGACCATCATCTTTCCCTTTTGCACCATTAACCCGCTTGCCACGCCGAAACGTTCCGCCATCGCATTGGCCTCAGCGGCGAATGAGGGGTTCTGTCGGTAATGGATGGCTACCCCCAATGACTTCACCTCGATGATAATTCCCTCATGGCCGAGAAAGGCCTCATTGAATGCGCTTTCGGCGTCCTGCAGCATAGGCGGCCGTTCTAGCCGCCACACGGTTGCCCCGGCGGCCCGGACCTCCCCTCCATGGCTACCTACCGCTGCGAGGCTATGGGCAACCGGCCCGATCAGCCTGTCGAGCTGATCGATCGAGCGGCCGCTGACCAGCGCCACTCGCCCACCTAGCCGCTCCGCCAGTTCCGTCAGCAACGCCGTAAGCGCCTCTCCGACTACCACTGCCTCGGGGTGTTCCGCCAAATCGACCAGGGTGCCGTCGAAATCGAGGAACAAGCTGATGGCATGCAAGCCGAACGTGGGCGGTAGCGTTTGTTGCATTGCAGGAGCATTACATACAAACCTGCGCAAGCGCACCCCAAGAGCTTTGGGGATGTACGCTTCAGAGTGGTAAAACCACGAGGATCCATGCGTTTTGCCGCGATGGAGTTTTTCGATTGGTCCGATCGCGCCAAGTCGTTGGCGCGCAGGCCGGGATCATCGCTACGGCTGGATGCGGAGTGATCCAGTACGGCAATGTCAAACTAACGGTAAGCGGTGTTCGCCTCCCACCTTGTTTGGCTGCGTGATTGAGGCAGACCCACAAGGGTATGGACGACGACGCGTTAACGACCGGACTGGACACCCGCACTGAAGTTGGTCTGGAGCCGGTTCGGCGGCTTGAGGTGTTCAGCGGGCTGGTCGGTCGGCGGCGATCGTGGACCTGGAGCAGAAGCTGGCGATTGTCGCAGAGGCGCAGCATTGCGATAACCTTACAGCCCTTGCCCGGCGGCACGATATCCGGACCTCCCAGCTCTACAGCTGGCGCCGAGAGCTTCGTTACGCGCTGGAGGCACAGCGAGGTTCGATGGATGCGGAGCCGATGTTTGTACCGGTGGTCGCCGATAGTACCCGACGAGACGATGTCGCCATAGAAGTGGAGATCGATGGTGCCGTAGTCCGGATTGCGCGAACGGCCAAGGCTGATCTGGCTGCTGCCGTGGTGCAAGCCCTTCGGTCTGTGTCAACCAATCAACCGATCGGCGCATCGGGTCCGTAAGGCGGCGATCCGGGCATGGCTTCGCCTCACGCCGATTGCGAAAACCGGTGGCAGCAGAACGGCGGGGCTTGTCGGGACCTACAACGCCAGATCGTAGTCGAAGCGCTGCCCCATCCAGCTCAGCAGCGGCTCCAGCCGGGGCTGCAGCGAGCGCAAGTAGTCTACCTTGCGGGGGTCCGTACGAAACTTGTCGAGCGAGCCTTTATCGATGTTCCTCAAGCCATGCATGGCCTTCACCGCTTCGGGGACACGCTGCAGCCGTTGCAGCGCCTTGTCCGGGGCCGCGACGATGCGCAGCCCGCAGGCCTGCGCGATGAGCTGCTGCATCGCGACCGGATCCGCGACCAGATCCTCGTAACGAACCACGGTGAGATTGGGGCGCTTGATATCGAGCAGATATTTGAGCGCCATCATTTCGCCCAGCCAGCGCCCGGACGTGATGTAATATTCGCGCGGAATGACCGGATTGTGGCTGGTAAGCACGGCATAGGGATGCCGGATGATATGAATGATCCCGATCTTCCCGGGAATCTGTTCCACCGTCTCGTAGGAATTCCAGGCGCGCTTGAGCAATATGTTGGGAGAATTGCTCCGCAAAACCCCGAAATGCTCGACCGACAATTCCCTCGCCACGACCACCATGTCGGCGTAGCTGTGCATCAAACCGGTCAGCAGCCAGGTTCCGGACCGGCCGCATCCCATCAGATACAGGCGGTTCCTGCGGGTTTCTTCGTCCATCCGATCGAGCCGAACCTGCAGGGCGCCGGGTTTTTGCAATCCGCGCAGGTCATCCGCCACCAACCGGCTCGCACGCGCGCGCGCCAGGGAAATCTCAGTCATCGCAATACCTTGCTCTCCAGCATAGGAATAGAAGAGCCAGGCATTGTCATCCTCCACGTAAATCGCAGGATCCCGCAAGGCGTTTTCCCGTTCCCACGACACCCCGGCCCGGCTTGGCAGCGCCGGCAGGTCCGCGCCCTCCCATATCGCCGCGGGCCGGAGAATCTCAACATCATTATCAACCGACCAGGAAAAAGGCGGCCGGGCCAGATCGATCTCGCCCATTCTCACATGCTCGGGAGCATCGCCGATGCGCGTGAAGAACACCAGCAGCCGGTCGTCCTGGCAATGAAGCGCCACATGGCGGACATCCCCCGGGGCATTTCCGATCGGCGAATGCATGGGAAATGCGGGGCGCGGCAGGCGCGTGAAGCCATCCAGTCCGTCAGCGGAAAGATACATCGTTCCGCCCTTGGACATGCCGAGCCACTGGCCACGCCAGGGAACCACGCGCAAGTAGAACGCAGCCAGGGGGCCCCGTGCGTGGGAGAACGCCAGGCCGTCTTCCGAAGTGGCCAGATAGGTGAACTGGCGTTTGCCGCCCGGCTCCCTCCCATGAAAATAAAGCCTGATCTGCCGCCGGGCTTCGTCCACCTGGACATCCGGTGAAGCGATGTGATCGCCGCAGCAATCGAGATCGTCCAGATGCAGGACGCCCGGAGCATATATGATCCAAGGTCCGTCAAGCCGGTCGGCATAGGCGAGGCGAATATATCTGCCTTTGTGATGTGCGAAATAGAGGTAATAGCGGCCGAGGCGGCCCTCCACCCAATCCGGCACGCGAATTACGGAGGGGCCGTTGATATTGCGCCCGTCGTCTCCCGGCAGCATGTCCGGGCTTATTATGGAAGTTCTCGGCCCCATTCTGTCTCATTCACTTCCAACTGCGGGCGGCCACGAGCGATATCGAAGAAGGCCTCCCAAGGCCATGAACGCAAGATACTCGAAATATCAACCCTCGCTGCCCTTCAGCCGATAGCCGATACCCAGTTCGTTGACGATGATCCTTGGACGGCTCACATCGGTCTCGATCTTCTGGCGGATGTTGCGGATCACCACCCGCAGATATTCGATATGGCGTTCGTAGTCGGTCGGCCAGACGGCGCTCAGAAGCTGCTGGTGGGTGATCACCCTTCCCGGAAACTTCGCCAACTCGGCAATCACGCCGAATTCCTTGGGTGTAAGATGCACGTCCGTGCCACCCTTGAGGACGCGCCGGTTGACGAGATCGATCTCGACATCGCCGGCCACGACCGAGGACTGCGCGCCCTGGACATGCATGCGGTGGCGCAACGCGGTGCGGACGCGCGCCAGCAGTTCCTCGCTGTCGAAGGGCTTTGTCACATAGTCGTCTGCGCCGAGATCGAGCGCCGCGACCTTCTGCTCGGTCGCGTCGCGGGCGGACACGACCAGGAGCGTCGCCGTCGATTGCTGCTTGATGATCGGCACCAACTCCAGGCCATCGCGGTCGGACAGGCCGAGGTCGAGCAACACCACGTCGGGCTTGCTATTGGCCAGCCTCTGGAGCGCCTCGCGCGCGGTCTCGGCTTCCAGCACGTCATAGGACGCGCGCGCCAGGGCGGTTTTCAGCAGCAGCCGGATATGGGGCTCATCATCGATGACAAGAACTTTCGCCAGACTGGTCACACGATCTGCTCCTGATCAGGCTCCCGAACCAGCAACGTGTCCGGAAAATGAAGACTGAATCGTGCCCCACGTGGTTCGCCGCGATTGGCCGCCTCGATGGTGAGGTCCATGGCTTCGGCGAACCCCTTCACGATCGCGAGGCCGAGGCCGGTTCCGCCTTTCGAGCGATCCGACCCTTCGATGCGGATGAAGGTCTCGAACACGTCGCGCTCGCGCCCCGGCGGCAGGCCGGGCCCCACGTCGAGAATGGAGAGGACCAGTTCCCCCCTCACGCGTTCGGCCGCGATCGTGATCGGCGTATCCGCATCGGCGTAGCGACCGGCATTGTCGAGCAGGTTGATCAGGCAGTGATGGAAGAGCTGGGCATCCACCCGCACCAGCGGCAAATTGGGCGGAACATTGAGCACGATCTCGTGACCGGCCAACGACCGCCGGGTGTCATGAACGGCGCTCGCGATCGCGTCGGTGAGATCCACAGGCTCCAGCTTGAGCTTGATCACGCCCGATTCCACCCGGGCCATGTCGAGCAGATTGGCGACGAAGCGGTTGAGCCGCTGCGCTTCGCTCTCGAGACTGTCGACCATCGCGGGCGGCGCGACGGATCGAAGCTCCTGGGCGATGCCGAGGATCGAGGTCAGCGGCGTGCGAAGATCGTGGCTGACCGACGACAGCAGTGCGGCGCGCAGCCGGTCGCGCTCCTTGAGCTGGGCGATACCCCGCATCTCTTCCTCCACCTGCATGCGTTCGAGGACGAGCGCGGCCTGATCGAGCAGGCTCATCAGCAGGGGGATCTGGTCCGAGCGGATAGGATCCTGACCGTCGTCGCGCGCGAGTCCGACGACGGCGATCACTTTGCTTGCCGCACGCAGCGGATAGAACAGCCAGTCCGATGCGGTCAGCGTGTCGGAGCCCCGGCCGGTCGGCTGGTTCTTGTCCATCGCCCATTGCGCTGCGGCGAGCTCAATCGCCTCCAGGCTGTTTTCCGGCGGAGAGGCAGCACGAAGCTGCGGCCCGTCGGCCGTCGGCACTAGCAGGGATGTCCGCACCTCGAAAAGCCGGGCGATCTCGCCGCAGATCGCCTGCATCAGCTCCTCATCGTTGCCGGTCGCCGTAAGCTGGCGCAGGAAGCCGGCCAGCGCGGCATTCTGGCGGGCGCTCGACCCGGCCAGCTCCGCCTGGTCGCGGACGCGGGCGGCGAGCTGGCTGGTAACGAAAGCCACGCCCAGCAGAACGACGATCGAAATGATGTTCTCGGGATTGCTGACGCTGAACGTGCCGGTAGGGGGAAGGAAGAAGAAATTATAGGCCAGCGAGGATGTGATGCCGGCGAACAGCCCCGGGCGCAGTCCGAACAGGCTGGACGAGACCATCACCGGCAGGAGATAGAGCAGCGCCACATTGCCCAGGTCGAGGACATGGAACAGGCCGGAAGCAAACCCCGTGACCGCCGCCACCATGAGGATCGTCCAGCCATAGGCGCTGCGCGTGTCTCTCTGCGATCTCGCGCCGACGTCCGGCTTTCGCCGGGGAGTCTGGTCGGAACCTGTCGGCAGCACATGGATGGCGAGGTCAGGCGCTTCCCGCACCAGGCGATCGACCACCGATCCATGGCGCAATTCGAACCAGCGCGAGCGGCTGGATTTGCCGAGGATCAGCTGCGTTGCGCGGACCTCCTGCGTATAGGATTGGAGGCCCGCGACGACATTGGTGGCGGGCACCGACGCGACCGTGCCGCCGAGCTGATTTGCCAGATTGAGAGCGGCCGCCACGCGCTTGCGGTCGTCTTCGTCGAAGGCGCGGTCCCGGGGCGTCTCGACATGGACGACAGTCCAGGTCGCACGCAATGCGTCGGCCAGGCGCTTGCCGGCGCGAACCAGGCGATCGGAGTCCGGCAGTTCGTTCACGGCGACGACGACGCGATCGCCGCCTGCCCAGTTTCCTGCGAGCGCGTGCTGGCGCACATAGTCGAGCATCTGCGTGTCCACCGCCTGCGCGGCGCGGCGCAGGGCCAGCTCGCGCAGCGCCGACAGATTGGACTTGGAGAAAAAATGGGTGAGCGCGCGCGTCGCCTCCTGGGGAACATAGACCTTCCCCTGCTTCAGCCGCTCGATCAGCTCGTCAGGAGGAATATCGACGACCTCGATCTCGGCATTCTCGAGGATCCGGTCGGGGACCGTCTCGCGCACCCGTACATGGGTAAACGAGGCGACGATATCGTTGAGGCTTTCGATGTGCTGGATGTTGATCGTCGAATAGACGTCGATGCCGGCGGCCAGCAGTTCTTCGACGTCCTGATAGCGC
>CAYXTO010000023.1:0-30203 GCA_964468045.1 uncultured Caenibius sp.
CCGGGCAGGCTTCCTGGCAGAAGCCGCAGTAGATGCACTTGGTCATGTCGATGTCATAGCGCGTGGTCCGCCGCGAGCCGTCCTCGCGCGGCTCCGCCTCGATGGTGATTGCCTGCGCCGGGCAGACAGCCTCGCACAGCTTGCAGGCAATGCAGCGTTCCTCGCCATTGGGATAGCGGCGCAGCGCATGCTCGCCCCGGAAACGCGGAGAAAGCGGGTTCTTCTCGAACGGATAATTGATCGTCGCCTTGGGCTTGAAGAAATACTTCAAGGTGAGGGCATGCGCCTTCACGAATTCCCAGAGGGTGAAGCTCTTGATGAGATGGGCTACGCTCATGCCCCGTACCTCGTGACCATAAGATAGCCGGACACCAGCACTATGAAGAGCAGGCTCATCGGCAGGAAGATCTTCCAGCCCAGCCGCATCAGCTGGTCATAGCGGAAGCGCGGGACGGTGGCCTTCACCCAGCTGAATATGAAGAAGAAGAAGAATATCTTGGCAAACAGCCAGAGCCAGCCCGGAATCCAGTAGAGGAACGGGAGTTCGAGCGGGGGCAGCCATCCGCCGAAGAACAGCACCGCGTTGAGGGTGCACATCAGCAGAACATTGGCATATTCGCCCAGCCAGTAGAGCGCGAAGCTCATCGAGCTGTATTCGGTCTGGTAACCGGCGACGAGCTCGCTTTCCGCCTCGGTAAGATCGAACGGGGTGCGCGCGGTTTCGGCAAGCGCCGATATCAGGAACATCACCCACATCGGGAACAACAGCGGATTGAAAACAAATCCGTTGAAGATGCCGAACACGTGGCCCTGCTGCGCCTTCACGATGTCGTTGAGATTGAAAGTCCCGGCCCAGAGCACCACGCAGATCAGGATGAAGCCGATCGAGACCTCATAGCTGATCATCTGCGCTGCGGCGCGCATGGCGGAGAAGAACGGATATTTGGAGTTCGACGCCCAGCCCGCGATCACCACGCCATAGACCCCCAGCGAACTGACGGCCAGGATATAGAGCAGGCCGACATTGATATCCGCCAGCACCGCATCCGAGTTGAACGGGATCACCGCCCAGGCCATCAGGGCGACGGTAAAGGTGATGATCGGCGCGATCAGGAACAGGCCCTTGTTCGCGGCGCTCGGAACAATGGTTTCCTGCAGGAACACCTTGAGACCGTCCGCGAAGCTCTGGAGCAGGCCGAAGGGGCCGACCACGTTCGGGCCGCGCCGCAAGGCCATCGCCGCCCAGATCTTGCGGTCGACGTAGATGATCATGGCCACCGCCAGCATCAGTGGCAGGGCGATCAGCAGGATTCCGCAAATGGTCGCGACGAACCACGCCCATTCGTAAGTCATGCCTAGGGTCTGGAAGAAGGCCGTCATTCCGCCGCCTCCGCCAAGTCTTCCCCATGCAGGAGTTCGGCCGAACAACGCTGCATCACCGCACTGGCCCGGCTGATCGGGTTGGTCAGGTAGAAATCCTTGATCGGATAGCCGGCGATCGAGCCGGAGAATTCACCGCCACCGGCGGGAAGCGCACCGTAATCGGCCAGCCCTTCCTCGCCCAGCGCCGGGACTTCCGCGATCATCGCGGCCTGCAATTCGCTGAAACTGTCGAAACCGACGTCCACGCCCAGCGCATCGGCCAGCGCCCGCAGGATGGTCCAGTCCTCACGCGCGTCGCCCGGCGCGAATACCGCCTTGTCGGCGAACTGCACCCGGCCTTCGGTGTTGACGTAAGTGCCCGGCTTTTCGCTGTAAGCCGCGGCCGGCAGCACAATATCGGCGGCATGGGCGCCCTTGTCGCCATGATGGCCGATATAGATCTTCAGGCTGTCGGCAAACTGGCTGAAATCGACCTCGTCCGCACCAAGAGCGAGCAGCACCTTGGGCTGAGCCTTCGCGATATCGGCAATCCCGCCTTTCTGCGCATAGCCCAGCATCAGGCCGCCCATCCGGCTGGCCGCCATGTGCAGCACGTTGAACCCGTTCCAATTGTTCCGCACGAGCTTGAACTTGCCTGCCAGCGCCAGCAGCGGCGCAAGCGCGCCCTTGGCGAGGCCAGCGCCGCCGAGGATAACCGCCGGACGCTCCGCCTTCTCCAGCGCTTCGGCCAATGCGGCCGGAAGATCGTTAAGGACGGACAGGTCTTCGCCCAGGAAAACCGCCGGGAAGGTGGTTTCCCATTCCGGCCCCACGATGAATATCTTCGCGCCCCGCTTCGCCGCCTTGCGCAAGCGGACATTCACCAGCGGCGCTTCCCAGCGGATATGGCTGCCCACGATCAGGATGGCGTCGGCGGTCTCGATCCCGGCCAGCGTCGAATTGAAATTCACCGCCGCCAGATTGGACACGTCGTAATCCAGCCAAGTCTGGCGCCCTTCGAGCAGATCGGAGCCGAGCGCGCGGACCAGCTTCTTGGCCGCGAACATGGTTTCGCAATCGAGCAGGTCCCCGGCTATCGCGGCGACGCTGTTGCCCGGCTTGGCCTTGGCGATCGCCTTGAACGCCTCGTCCCAGCTTGCCTGCTGCAGCTTGCCGGACTTGCGGATCCAGACCTTGTCGAGCCGCCGCCTAGTCAGGCCGTCCACCATGTAGCGGCCCTTGTCGGAGAGCCATTCCTCGTTCACGTCATCATTGATGCGCGGGAGGGCGCGCAGCACTTCGCGGCCCCGGCTGTCCAGCCGGATATTCGCGCCGACCGCGTCGGATACGTCGATGGACAGGGTCTTCTTCAATTCCCAGGCCCGCGCCTCGAACGCATAGGGCCGGCTGGTGAGCGCGCCCACCGGGCACAGGTCGATCACATTGGCCGAAAGCTCATGCTTCGCAGCCCTTTCGAGATAGGTCGTGATCTGCATGTTCTCGCCGCGATAGAGCGCGCCGATCTCGTCCACCCCGGCCACTTCTTCGGAGAAGCGCACGCAGCGGGTGCAATGGATGCAGCGGGTCATCACCGTCTTTATCAGCGGACCCATGTATTTCTCGGTCACCGCGCGCTTGTGCTCGTGATAGCGCGAACCGCCCCGGCCATAGGCGATGGACTGGTCCTGCAGGTCGCATTCGCCGCCCTGGTCGCAGATCGGGCAATCGAGCGGGTGATTGATGAGCAGAAACTCCATCACTCCTTCGCGCGCCTTCCTGACCATTTCGCTGTCGGTGCGGATTTCCTGGCCTTCGGCGGCGGGCAGCGCGCAGCTAGCCTGCGGCTTGGGCGGCCCGGGCTTCACTTCAACCAGGCACATGCGGCAATTGCCGGCGATCGACAGCCGCTCATGATAACAGAAGCGGGGGATTTCCTTGCCGGCCAGCTCGCAGGCCTGCAGCACGGTGGCTCCGTTGGGGACTTCGATCTCGACGCCGTCGACGGTGACTTTAGGCATGACATACTCCGTCATGCTGAACTTGTTTCAGCATCCAAGGCATCTCCGAACTCGCGTCATGCAAGTTCCCACTCGGGCTGAGCCTGTCGAAGCCCTGTTCTTTCCTGCAAAGAGCAAGGCAGCCCTTCGACAAGCTCAGGGCGAACGGAAGCAGGAGATGGCCGCTACTCATTCCGCAGCCTCCCGCACATTTTCGGCGATCCGGCGTTCCAGTTCGGGCCGGAAGTGGCGGATCAGGCCCTGGATCGGCCAGGCGGCCGCATCGCCCAGCGCGCAGATGGTGTGGCCTTCGACCTGCTTGGTCACTTGCTGCAGCATGTCGATCTCCTCGACCTCCGCATCGCCCACCCGCAGGCGTTCCATCACGCGGTACATCCAGCCGGTGCCTTCGCGGCACGGGGTGCACTGACCGCAGCTTTCATGCATGTAGAAATGGCTCAACCGGCTGATCGCGCGGACGATGTCGGTGGACTTGTCCATCACGATCACGGCCGCCGTGCCAAGACCGGAGCCAAGCTCCTTCAACCCGTCGAAATCCATCGGGGCGTCCATGATCTGCGCCGCCGGAACCAGCGGAACCGACGAGCCGCCCGGGATCACGGCCAGCAGATTGTCCCATCCACCGCGAATGCCGCCGCAATGCTTTTCGATCAGCTCGCGAAACGGGATGCTCATCTCTTCCTCGACCACGCATGGCTTATCGACATGGCCGGAAATCTGGAAGAGCTTGGTCCCCTTGTTGTTGTCCCGCCCGAAGCTGGAGAACCACGACGCGCCGCGCCGCATGATGGTCGGCGCGACCGCGATCGATTCCACATTGTTCACCGTGGTCGGGCAGCCATAGAGACCCGCGCCCGCCGGGAACGGCGGCTTGAGGCGCGGCTGCCCCTTCTTGCCTTCCAGGCTTTCGATCATCGCGGTCTCTTCGCCGCAGATGTAGGCGCCCGCGCCGCGATGGACGAAGACGTCGAAATCGTAGCCGGAACCCGATGCGTTCTTGCCCAGCAGACCGGCGGCATAGGCTTCGTCTCGCGCGGCGAACAGCGTTTCGGCCTCGCGGATATATTCCCCGCGAATGTAGATATAGGCCGCCCGCGCTCCCATGGCGAAGCCGGCGACCAGCGCGCCTTCCAGCAGCTTGTGCGGATCGTGGCGGATGATCTCGCGGTCCTTGCAGGAACCGGGCTCGGATTCGTCGGCATTGATGACGAGGAAGCCCGGGCGATCCGGATTAGGCTCCTTGGGCATGAAGCTCCACTTCATGCCGGTCGGGAAGCCCGCGCCGCCGCGCCCGCGCAAGCCGGAGGCCTTGACCTCCTCGATGATCGCATCGCGGCCCTTGGCCAGGATGTCCCTGGTGTTGTCCCAATCTCCGCGCGCCTGCGCTTCCTTCAGGTTCCAGGGCTGGAACCCGTAGAGATTGGTGAAAATACGGTCTTTGTCCTGGAGGCTCATGCGAAGCCTCCTTCATTCGTCATGCCAGCGCAGGCTGGCATCTCGGGCCGATATGCACAACCGCAGCAAGAGACCCCAGCCTGCGCTGGGGTGACGATGCAGGAAGAGAAGTGCACCATCACCATTCCCCCCGATAATCGTGATTTTCCGTGACCATCTGCTTCAAGGTGGTCGGCCCGCCAAGCGGCTCGCTGGTATGGCGGCCCGGCTCCTGCGTGCCGGTCTTGGGCTGATCGCCACGAGCCAGCGCATCGAGCACCGCGTCGATCCGTCCGGCGGTCAGATCCTCGTAATTGTCGTCGTTGATCTGGACCATGGGAGCGGTGGCGCAATTGCCCATGCATTCCACCTCAGTCAAGGTCCACAGCCCGTCATCGGTGGTGTGGCCTTTGTGCATCCCGCGCGCCTTGCAGGCAGCCATGATCTGGTCCGATCCGCGCAGCATGCAGGGCGTGGTGCCGCAGACCTGCACATGGAAGCGGCCGACCGGCACGAGATTGTACATGGTGTAGAAGCTCGCCACCTCGACCACGCGGATGATCGGCATGTCGAGATAGGCGGCGACATATTCCATCACTGGAATCGGCAGCCAGCCTTGCGTTTTGGTTTCGGCCCCGACCTGGCGCTGGGCCAGATCGAGCAGCGGCATCACCGCCGAGCGCTGGCGCCCCTCCGGATAGCGCGCGACGATGTCCTTCGCCTTCCCGGCGTTCTCCGCGGTCCAGGCGAAATTGCCCCAGCGCGCGCGCAGCTCGGGCGTATTGGGTTCGAGATGACGGTCGGCCATTAGCGAATGAACTCCACGCGCGAGCACTTGTCGCCTTCGAAAGAATAGACCGCGATCACCTCGAACGGTTCGACCAGTCCGGAGCCGTCCGTGGCGGGACCGCGCGTCACGAATTCCCGGAACAGCACATAATCGCCGATCACCTGCTTTTCGCGGATTTCAGCGCGGTTTTGCGGCCATTTGGCGAAAGCGGCGGCAAGGCCCGAACGCGTGCCTTCGCGCCCCTCGCGCAGAACCGCCCCGCGATAATTCGCCTCGCAGGCGTCGTCGGTCATCAACGCGACATAGGCGTCGGCATCCTGCGCATTGTAATGTGCGATCATCTGCTCGGCGATGGCGAGGCGGCTCACCGGTCGCACTCCCCGAACACGACGTCGATCGCGCCGAGGATGGCGGTCGCGTCGGGCAGCATGTGGCCCTTGCACATGAAATCCATCGCCTGGAGATGGCTGAACGCCGTGGGGCGGATCTTGCAGCGATAGGGCTTGTTGCTGCCGTCCGACACCAGATAGACGCCGAATTCGCCCTTCGGGCTTTCCGTGGCGACATAGACTTCGCCCGCCGGAACATGGAAGCCTTCGGTATAGAGCTTGAAGTGGTGGATCAGCGCTTCCATTGACTGCTTCATCTCGCCCCGCTTGGGCGGCACCACCTTGCGGTCGGTCGACGCGACCGGCCCTTCCGGCATTTCGGCCAGGCATTGCTTCATGATCCGGGCGGACTGGCGCACTTCCTCGACCCTGACCATGAAACGATCGTAGCAGTCGCCATTGGTGCCGATCGGAATCTCGAAATCCATGCGGTCATACACGTCATAAGGCTGCGACTTGCGCAGATCCCACGGAATGCCCGAACCACGGATCATCGGGCCGGAAAAGCCCCAGCGCACCGCATCATCCTTGGAAACAACCGCGATATCGACATTGCGCTGCTTGAAGATGCGATTGTCGACCACCAGACTCATCGCATCCTCGAACAATTCGGGAAGGCGCGTGTCGAGCCAGTCGGCGATATCGGTCAGAAGCTTGAGCGGCACGTCCTGATGCACGCCGCCGGGCCGAAACCAGGCGCTGTGCATGCGCGCACCCGATGCGCGCTCGAAGAAGTTGAGGCAATCCTCGCGGATCTCGAACAGCCACAGGTTCGGCGTCATCGCCCCCACGTCCATCACATGGGAACCCATGTTCAGCATGTGATTGCAGATGCGGGTCAGCTCGGCGAACAGCACGCGCAGATACTGGGCGCGCAGCGGAACTTCGAGGTTGAGCAGCTTCTCGATGGCGAGAACGTAGGAATGCTCCATCGCCAGCGGGGAGCAGTAATCGAGCCGGTCGAAATAAGGCAGCGCCTGGAGATAGGTCTTGTGCTCGATCAGCTTCTCGGTGCCGCGATGAAGCAGACCGACATGGCAATCGATGCGTTCGATGATCTCGCCATCGAGCTCCATCACCATCCGCAACACGCCATGCGCGGCGGGATGCTGGGGGCCGAAATTGATGGTGTAATTGGTGATGACCTCGTCGCCCGTGGTCGGCGACTGCTCAAGGGCGAAGCCGCTCATGCCTCATCCCCTTTCTCGTCCATGGCCGGCGGATTGGCCGGCGTACCCTTGGCCGCTTCCTTGTTCGCCGCCTCTCCAGCGCCGGTCTGTTCCGGATCTTCGGTGGCCTTGGGCGTCGCAACCGGAGGGGGTGCGGGGGTTTCGGCGGCCTTCTCGTCGCCGGGAAGGACATATTCCGCCCCTTCCCACGGGCTCATGAAATCGAACTGCCGCAGATCCTGCGCAAGCTTGACCGGCTCATAGACAACGCGCTTGTCCTCTTCGGAATAGCGCAGCTCCTGATAAC
Source organism: uncultured Caenibius sp. (assembly GCA_964468045.1). GTDB lineage: Bacteria > Pseudomonadota > Alphaproteobacteria > Sphingomonadales > Sphingomonadaceae > JAWKXU01. Next base: position 7,470 of record CAYXTO010000023.1, read on the forward strand.
CGGTCAGCGGGAAATCCTTGCGGAAAGGATGGCCCTCGAACCCGTAATCGGTCAGGATACGGCGAAGATCGGTGTTGCCCGAGAATACCACGCCGTAAAGGTCGAACACTTCACGTTCCAGCCAGCCGGCATTGGGCCACAGGGTGGTCGCTGTGGGAACCGGCGTGATCTCGCTCGCCGTCACCTTCACGATGATGCGGTGATTGCGGGTAAGGCTGAGCAGGCAATAGCAGACCTCGAACCGTTCCGCCCGCTGCGGATAATCGACACCGACGATCTCCATCAATTGCTGGTATTCGTGGTCGTCGCGCAACAGGCACAGGGCGTCTTCAATCCGGTCGCGCCCAACCGTCAGCAAGATTTCGCCATGCTCTTCCGCCGCTTCGACCAGCATGTCGCCAAGAGCGGCAGATAGAATCTCCCTCACGCCGTCGTTCGGCGCGAATTTCGGTGCGGAATGCAGGACCGTAGCCATCTCAGCGAGCACCCTTCACCGTTCGATCGTTCCGACGCGGCGGATCTTGCGCTGCAACTGCATCACCCCATACAGCAGCGCTTCCGCGGTAGGCGGGCAGCCAGGCACATAGATATCCACCGGCACGATCCGGTCACAGCCGCGTACGACCGAATAGCTGTAATGATAATAGCCGCCGCCATTGGCGCAGGAACCCATCGAGATCACATATTTCGGATCCGACATCTGATCATAGACCTTGCGCAGGGCAGGCGCCATCTTGTTGCAGAGCGTGCCCGCAACGATCATCACGTCCGACTGGCGTGGCGAAGCGCGCGGCGCTGCTCCGAATCGCTCCATATCGTAGCGCGGCATGTTGACGTGGATCATTTCGACTGCACAGCAGGCAAGACCGAAGGTCATCCACCAAAGGGAGCCCGTGCGGGCCCACTGGAACAGATCTTCCGTCGACGTGACGAGGAAACCCTTGTCATTCACTTCAGCCGACAAGGCGTTGAAGTAATCCTGCTCAGGCTGACGAATATCGCCGGGCTGCGCAGCCGGGATGGTCTCGTTCACTCCCATTCCAGCGCTCCCTTCTTCCACGCATAGGCGAGACCGACGGCCAGTTCGCCAAGGAAGATCATCATGGTGATCCAGCCTGGCCATCCGGTCAGGTCGAGGCTTACCGCCCATGGGAACAGGAAGGCCGCTTCGAGGTCGAAGATGATGAACAGGATCGCGACCAGATAGAACCGGACGTCGAACTGGCTTCGCGGATCCTCGAACGCGGGAAAGCCGCATTCATATTCGCTGAGCTTCTCCGCATTGGGGTTGTAACTGCCGGTCAGGCGGGAAACACCCATCGGCAGGAACACGAACAAGGCCGAGAGACCAAGCGCAATTGCCAGGAAAATCAGAATCGGCAGATATTCGGACAGGTCGACCAAGGAGCTGACTCGCTGAGCTGGGTTTCGCGTTTGCGAGCGCACTAGTCCGGGTGCCCCCCCGGCGCAAGGGGGTGAACCACGCTTTTCTGTCCATCGCATTGCTTGAGGCGAAAGCATTATGGCGTTTGCCATTGCGGCATCGCAGCATTACATGCCCTGCTTCTCTCAAAACCCAAGATCAGAAAGTCTCGACATGCCCCAGTTCTCCGACAACGATCCGATTGTGATCCTTTCCTATGCGCGCACGCCCATGGGCGGCATGCAAGGGGCCCTCGCCGATGTCGCAGCCACCGATCTGGGCGCAACGGCCGTCAAGGCCGCGGTTGAACGCGCCGGTGTTGCCGGTGAGGATATCGACCGGATCTATATGGGCTGCGTCCTGCCGGCGGGCCTGGGCCAGGCTCCGGCCCGGCAAGCGGCGATCAAGGCCGGCCTGCCCACATCCGTGGAAGCCACGACCGTGAACAAGGTCTGCGGATCCGGCATGCAGACCGTGATCATGGGCGCCGAAGCGCTGGCGGCCGGAAGCGTGGATCTCGTGGTGGCGGGCGGCATGGAAAGCATGACCAATGCCCCCTACCTGCTCAAGAAGCACCGTTCGGGTGCCAGGATTGGGCATGACACCGCTTATGACCACATGTTCCTGGACGGCCTGGAAGACGCTTATGAAGCCGGCCGTGCGATGGGCACCTTCGCGCAGGATACCGCCAACGAATACCAGCTCACCCGCGAGGCGCAGGATGATTATTCGATCGAATCCCTTCGCCGCGCCAATGCGGCAATCACGGATGGCCGATTTGCGGACGAGATCGTTCCCGTCACCGTTGTCAGCCGGAAGGGCGAAGTGGTGGTGGATACCGACGAGCAGCCCGGCAAGGGCCGCCCGGACAAGATTCCTTCCCTGAAACCGGCCTTCGCCAAGGACGGCACTATCACCGCGGCTTCCTCCTCGTCGATCTCGGACGGTGCGGCGGCGGTCGTCATTACCCGCGAGAGCATTGCCAAGGCGAAGGGGCTTGCCCCCGAGGCCCGCATTGTCGCGCTGGCCGCCCATGCGCAGGAGCCCAGGCACTTCACCATCGCGCCGATCGGGGCAATCAACAAGGTGCTCGCCAGCGCCGGCTGGTCGGTGGACGATGTTGATCTGTTCGAAGTGAACGAAGCCTTTGCCTGCGTCGCCATGTTCGCGATGAAGGACATCGGCATTCCGCACGAGAAGATCAATGTGAACGGCGGCGCAACCGCGCTGGGCCATCCCATCGGCGCCAGCGGCACGCGCATTCTCGTCACGCTGATCAATGCCCTCAAGAAGCAGGGCAAGAAGCGCGGCGTCGCGACTCTTTGCATCGGTGGCGGCGAAGCCACGGCGCTCGCGGTCGAACTGGCCTGACCACCGGGCGGATCGCTTCAAATTCATGAAATGCAGGGCGGTCCGTTCGGGCCGCCCTTTTATTATGGCCGATTTATTATGGCGCCGATCCGCCTGGATCAGGGCTCGCCCGCGCCCCACAGCCTGGCCTGCCGGATCCACCCGGCATGGCCCAAGGTGTCGAAACGGCACCAGCCATCGTTGCAGGAGGACAGTTTCCCAACCACGCCGGGTTCAACCCGCCACAGGAGCTTCGCGCCATCGCCAGGTTCATCGCGCATGTCGGCAACCCCCTTGCCGATGACGATCGCCGTCCGGTCGGCGCTGAGAAAACGGGCGACCATCCATCCGCTTGCCCCGTCCGGATCTTCCACGAGGCGCCAGCCTTGCTTGATCCGCAGCACTTTCAGGGGCAGTCCGGGGCGATGATAGACCCATGCGATCGGATAGGTTTCGCTCGGCCCGACACGCATGTTGATCTCATCGGCGCGGATGGAAGCCCAATAAGGTACTTCCCGATCCTGGGCGGAAGCCGGACCCCCCCACATCGTGAGGAGGCAAAGCGGAAGAATGAAACGAATGAGGCGCATCGCCCCAATTAGCCGCGCGCAGGCCTGCACTTCAAGCGGCGAACGCATCCAAGGTTACGCTTGACCTGCGGGGCACGGGAATCATAAGCCCATCGGCGATGCCTCAGGATATCCGATCCACGCCCCAGCGCCGCGTCGAAGGACGCCCCCGTGTCACCGTGACCCGCAAGCTCATGCCGGAAGTGGAAAGCCGGATGAGCGAATTGTTCGATACCGATCTGAATCGCGCGGACGAGCCGATGACGCGCGACGAACTAATCGAGGCCTTGCGGGAAAGCGACGTGCTGGTGCCTTGCGTGACCGACCGGATCGATTCCGCCATGATCGAGGAGGCAGGCGAGCGGCTTGGCCTGATCGCCAGCTTCGGCGCAGGTGTGGATCATATCGATCTTGACGCGGCGCACCGGCGCAAGATCATCGTCACCAATACGCCAGGGGTCTTCACCGAAGACACCGCCGATATCACCATGGCGCTGATCCTGGTGGCGCCACGCCGGATCGGCGAAGGAATCCGCGTCCTCACCGCCGGGGAATGGGAAGGCTGGGGTCCTTCGGTGATGCTCGGCCACCGGGTCGGCGGAAAGCGCCTGGGAATTGTGGGCATGGGACGCATCGGCCAGGCCGTGGCTCATCGCGCGCGGGCCTTCGGGATGGAAATTGTCTATCACAACCGCCACAAATTGCCCGATGCGGTCGAGAATATCTTCGGAGCCCGCTACGAAGCGGATCTCGACAAGCTGATCGCTGAAGCGGACATTCTCACGCTCAACTGCCCCAGCACCGACGAGACCCGCAATCTGCTCGATGCAAGGCGAATCGCGAGCATGAAGCCCGATGCCTATGTGATCAACACCGCGCGGGGCGAACTGATCGACGAGGATGCCCTGATCGCAGCCCTCGAAGCGGGCCGGATCGGAGGCGCGGGGCTGGATGTCTATCGCCAGGAACCTCACGTGGACCCCCGCCTGCTCTCCCTGCCGAATGTGGTCGCCCTGCCCCACCTCGCGAGCGCGACCCTGGAAGGTCGTAGCGCCGCCGGGATGAAGGTGGTCGCCAATATCCAGGTGTGGACGGACGGCCATCGCCCGCCGGATCAGGTTCTGACCGGACTTGTCTGAACGGCAGGCAGTTGTCTGCGCCTCAGTCTTTTTCTAGAGAACAGGCCCAGGAAGGGTCTGCGATCGCCGCGGACGGGGGAGTGTCTGACATGAAAAGCAAGATCGCTGCGGCGGCATTCGTTCTCGCCGCCTCAATCCCCGGCACAGCCTGGGCGCAGGATCCCTATGCCGCGGCGGGCGACAGCGGCGATACGGCACTTGTGCTGATCTGCTCCGCGCTCATCCTGCTGATGACCCTGCCCGGCCTCGGGCTTTTCTATGGCGGCCTGGTCCGCGCGAAGAATTTCCTGTCCGTGCTGCTTCAAATCGGCGCGGTCGCGGGGGTTGCCTCCCTGCTGTGGATCCTCGTGGGCTACACGCTCGCCTTCGGGGCGGTGGGCAGCGGATGGCTCGGCGCCGGCAATGCCTGGATGCTGATCAATCTGGGCAATGTCCGCGCAGGCCTCACCATTCCGGAAAGCACCTTCGCCCTGTTCCAGCTTACCTTTGCGGCAATCACGCCGGCCCTGATGATCGGCGCCTGGGTGGACCGCGCACGGTTTGGATGGGTGGTCGGCTTCTGCGCCTTGTGGAGCCTCATCGTCTATGCCCCCGTGGCCCACTGGATCTGGGGCGGCGGATGGCTTGCCACCTCGTTGGGCGTGCTCGACTTCGCAGGCGGGCTCGTCGTGCATACGACCGCGGGCGTCTCCGCCCTCGTCGTCGCCTTGCTCCTCGGCAAGCGCGATGGCTTTCCCAAGACACTCATGCTTCCGCACGCCCCGGCCCTGACCATGATCGGCGCGATGCTTCTGTGGGTCGGCTGGTTCGGCTTCAACGGCGGCTCCGCGCTGACCGCGTCCGACGATGCGGCGATGGCGATCCTCAATACCCAGGCGGGGGCGAGCGCCGCGGCGCTGGCCTGGCTGCTGGTGGAGAAGTTCACGGTCGGCAAGCCGACCAGCGTCGGCTTCGCGACCGGCGCGATCGCCGGCCTCGCCACCGTCACGCCGGCGGCCGGCTTCATATCGCCCGGCGCGGCGATCATCTTCGGCGCCGTGGCGGCGCCTGTTTGTTACGGAGCGATCCAGCTCGTGAAGCAGCGCTGGCATATCGACGATTCCCTGGATGTGTTCGCCGTGCACGGGATTGGCGGCATGACCGGCTCCATCCTGCTGGCGATCTTCCTTTCGCCGGCGCTTGGTGGGACCGGATACGCCGAAGGCATGAGCATGGGCGGCCAGTTGCTCGGCCAGTTCGTCGGCATCGCCGTGGTCGTGCTCTGGTCGGCGGTCGCCACCGCCATTCTCAGCCTGGGCGTATCGCTGTTCTTCCCGATGCGGGTGAGCGAGGATGAGGAGCGCGAAGGTCTGGACATTGCCAGCCATGGCGAAAGGGCCTGGGAATTCGACGAGCGTTGAGGCGGTTCAGCGGCCGCCGGGCGCGCGCGCGATGGACCATGTCGCCAGCGCATCCCGTTCACCCGCTGCTTCAATTCGCACTTCGTCGAAGGATGCCGCGATAATGCAACGCGGCCGCCGCTCGATACCGTCGGGCTGAATGCAATGGGCAGGGACACCTTCCGCCACGTTTGCAAGCCTGCCGGTCAGGCGGATGGCAAACCCCTTCATCGCGTCGAAGCGTTCCGCGGTGATCCGCTGCACGGTTTCGAACGATCGCGGCTTCCCGCTCGGCCGCACTTCCCCTGAATGAACCTGCCCTATAGCCAGTGTCTGGCCGGAAACGGGCGTAGAACCAAGGGCTTCCGATGAATTTTCCTGCGTCTGGACCGGGCACTGATTGGAGGATGACCACGGGTAGCTTATCCAGAACCCTTCGATGAAACTGGGCGGTTCCGTCGAGCTGGGCAAAAGCCAGTCTTCCATGCTCCAGGCTGTCATCGACACGGATATACGCAACGTCTGCCCTTGCGGATCATAGCTCCAGCGCAAGGGCTCGCTGCTGTCCGGTGCGGCGGGGCCAGAACAGCCGAAGGGAATGACGAGGTCGAACCGCCGCCCCGCGCCCTTTTCGACTTCCGGCAGCGGCACGGCACCGGCGCTCATCGCATCCGCGGCATGATTGGCAAGCGTGATGATGCTGGCCCGCCCGAGGGGGTGAATATCTTCCGTGCCGACCGACACAACCGGAGCGGGTGGTGCGACGCTGGGAATGACCTCTGGCGGCGGAGCGGGCAGGCTCGGGGACGTCATCCGGCCAATCGCGAACCCCATAGCGCAGATCGCGATCGCCGCCGCCAAACCGCCCGCGATCGCGAGACGGCTGGTTCTGAGGCTCGGCTCGCGCATAAGCGATTGATAGCAAATCCCTCCTCTTTCTCCAGACCATAATGCCATCCCGGGCACTCAGGCATTGACAGAAAGCCGCAGGCATTCGAGGCAGAGAGCCAATGACGATCGACCAAGTTTTGACGTTGCTGGTCCTCGCAGCAGTGGTTGGCGTGCTGATCTGGGACCGCCTGAGGGCCGATGTCGTGGCCCTGTCCGGCGCGGCGGTCCTTCTGATGACCGGCGTGGTTCGTCCGGCCGACATGCAAGGGGCTTTCGCCAGCCCCGCCATCATCGCCTTGGCCTCGTTGTTCGTGATCGCCTACGCGCTCGAACTGTCCGGGTTGCTGGACAGGGGGATCGCGCTGGGCGTCGATCTGTGCAAGCGCATGGGCGAGAAAGGCATCTGGCTGCTGCTGTCCATGATCGGCGGCGTCTCCTGCTTCCTGAACAGCACGCCGATAGTCGTGCTCGGCGCGCCGGTGGTGCGGGATGTGGCCACGGCCCTGGGGCAGTCGCCGAAACGCTATCTCATCCCGCTGTCATATATCACCGTCCTGACCGGCTGCTGCACATTGGTCGGCACCTCCACCAATCTGCTGGTTGACGATATGGCGCGCGTATCCGGGCAACCGCGCTTCGGCATATTCGAGATCACCCCGGTCGGCATTCCGATGGCCCTTGCCGGCGCCGTTTACCTGTTCCTCGTCAGCGGCCGCCTGCTCGGACGACACGTGGATGACGAGCGTGAGGGCGATCCTGGCCCGATCGAACCATCCCATCTTGCCAGCGCCCAGGTCGGCGATGTCAGCGTGTTCGCGGAAAAGCGCCCGCTCCAGCCCGGAAAGGCGATTGCGGCGCTCCTGATATTCGTGAGCGCCATTGCCCTTGCCGCTTTCAATGTCGCTCCGATCGCGGCCACTGCCTTTGCCGGCGCGGTGGTGCTGATACTCCTGAAAGTCATCAGCGCCGATGAAGCCTACAGGGGCTTGAAGCCGGAAATACTGATGCTCATCGCCGGGATGGTGGTGATCGGCATAGCGATGGAACAGAGCGGTCTTGCCGAGCAGTCTTCGCGCCTGCTGATCAACACGGTCGACGGATTGTCGCCCCTGATCGCGCTGATCCTGCTCTATCTGGTCACGATGGCGCTGACCGAATTGCTTTCCAACGCCACCGTCGCCGTGCTGGTGACCCCGATCGCCGTGGCGCTGGCCGAAAGCCTCGCGGTCAGCCCCCGGCCTTTCCTGGTTGCCGTGATGATGGCCGCCAGCGCGGCGTTCGCCACCCCTTTCGGCTATCAGACCAATGTCATCGTCTACCAGATGGCAGGCTATCGCTATATGGACTTCGTCCGCATCGGGCTGCCGCTCAACATCATCACCTTCATCGTCGCGATCGCGATGATCCAGATTTCCTTCCCCTTCTGAAGCGAAGGGGAAGATCCGCCACGGTCAATCTCCGGTGAGAATCCGATCGACCAGCTGCTTCACGGTCGGGGTGAAGTTGTTGGAATAGAACGGATCCTGCTTGAACCGGTAAGCAGCATGGCCCGCAAACATCAGGTTCTGCTCCACTTCTCCCCCATGCGCGATGTCCTGAAGAGTCTTCTGGATGCAGAAGCTGCGCGGATCGGCAAGCCGGCCCGTGCTGTAATCGTCGTGATCCTTCCACGAGGAAAAGCCGCAATGGGAAAGGCAGCCCATGCAGGCGGCCTGATCTTCCCGAATGATCATGCGCTCCTCGGGGGTCACGAACACCACGGTATCGTCAGGCGTCCGCAAGGCTTCGGTATAACCGCTAGCCGCCCAGCCCCGCGCGCGTTCCAGGTCCTTGGGCGCGACCCAGAAGTTCTTGCCCTTGACCCCGACATCGAGTTGCACCGTGTGCACCCCTGCCTCGACCCTCGAATAGGGGATCTGGCGCTCGGATCGCGCCTCGAGATTGCGGAGGAAGGGATTGCGGACGGCGGAAGAATAGAACCCGGTGGGCGAAAACCGATGCAAGAGCACGTCGCCCGGCTCAAGCGTGCGCAAGGCATCCTTCCAGCCTTGCGGTATCGGGCTTTCATGCGTCAACAGGGGGCGAGTACCAAACTGGAACGCGATCTGGCCGAGTTCCGGATTGTCGATCCAGTTATCCCACTCCCGGAGGAACCAGACCCCGCCGGCCATGACGATGGGCACGTTGTCGGATACGCCTTCGGCCCGCATCGTGTCGCGCAGCGCCTTGACCCGCGGATAGGGATCTTCCGGCTTCAAGGGGTCTTCCGCGTTGGAAAGGCCGTTATGTCCGCCCGCGAGCCATGGATCCTCATACACCACGGCCGCCATCAATTCCGAAACCTTGTGATAGGCGCGCTTCCAGAGCGCGCGGAACGCCCGGGCCGAACTGATGATCGGCAGGTAGTTCACATTATAACGCGCCGCGATCTCCGAAAGCTTGTAGGGCATGCCCGCGCCACAGGTGACACCGGAGACCAGCCCCCTTGTCTTTTCCAGCACACCTTCCAGCACGGCCTGGGCCCCGCCCATTTCCCACAGGACGTTGATATTGATCGCGCCCTGGCCACCGGAAATTTCATGCGCGCGGCGCACCTGTTCCACCCCGCCGTCGATGGCGTAGCGGATCAGTTCCTCGTGCCGTTCCTTGCGGGTCATGGCGTGATATATCTGCGGAACGATCTTGCCTTCCGCATCGTAGCTGTCAGCATTCACGGCGCTTACCGTGCCGATGCCGCCCGCGGCGGCCCAGGCGCCCGAGCTGGCGTGATTGGTAGCGGAAACGCCCTTGCCGCCCTCGACCAGCGGCCAGACTTCGCGCCCGCCATACAGGATCGGCTTCAAACCCTTGAAACTCATCATCGCCCCTTATCAAGCGCACTGCTGTCGGCGGTCGCGCTCCCTTCCGTTGCTTCGGAATGGCGGCACGGCACGATATCACGCGGAGCCGGCCTCTCGCCGCTGGCTTCAAACTGCGCATAATAGCCCGCCAATTCCGGCTTACGGCCAAATTCCACCAGACGAAAGCCTACTTGTGCGAACTCGCAAAAAAGCAAGCGTGGATTGATCCCGTGCTGGTCGGTCGGCCGATCGACATCGACGACGATGACCTTTCCGCCCTTGCGCAAGGCAGGCCTCAAGCGCCAGAGGAAGGCGTAAGGCTCCGAAACCTCATGATACATGTGAACCAGGAAGATGCGATCGAAGCTGTTGGCCGGCAGCTTGGGATCATCCGGTTCACCCAGCTTGATCGAGACATTGTCGAGACGCTCGCGCTCGACGCGATCTCCCAGCTTCCTCACGGCTTCCGGGTTGATATCCTGCGCCAGCACACGTCCGCCGCGTCCGACACGCGATGCAAGCCTGACCGTGTAATATCCTTCGCCGGCGCCGATATCGGCAACAGTCATGCCCGGCTTTATCTGGGCAAGATCCATGACGGTGGTGGCTTCCCGGCGATCGTCGCGGATCCGTTCGCTGGAGACATTGCTGCGGCCGGTTTCGGAGACCGCCCGGTGGGCGCGCGGGAACTCACGAGATGTCTCGGGACGATCGGAATCGTCCGGCTGGCGTTCACACCCCGCCGCTGCCAGCATGATGGCCGGAAGCAGGAACAAGGCGCTCCGCAATCTCACTCGACGTCCTCGACCTCTATCTTCTCGCCGGTCACGCGTTGCGCCAGCGCGGCTGCCATGAAGCTGTCCAGGGCGCCGTCGAGAACATCACCCGGGGAAGTCGAAACCACGCCGGTTCGCAGATCCTTGACCATCTGATAGGGCTGGAGAACGTAGGAACGGATCTGATGACCCCATCCGATCTCCGTCTTGGCCTGATATTCTCCGCTTGCTTCCGCTTCGCGCTTTGCCAGCTCGGCTTCGTATAGCCTGGCCTTGAGCATGTTCATCGCGGTCGCCCGGTTCTTGTGCTGCGAACGATCGTTCTGGCTCGCCACGATGATCCCGGTCGGCACATGCGTGATGCGCACGGCAGAGTCCGTGGTGTTCACGTGCTGCCCGCCCGCCCCGCTTGCGCGGTAGGTATCTATCTTGAGGTCGGATTCCTTGATCTCGATATCGATATCGTCGTCGATGACCGGATAGACCCAGACCGACGAAAAGCTCGTGTGCCTGCGCGCCGAGCTGTCATAGGGGCTGATCCGCACCAGGCGATGCACCCCGCTTTCGGTCTTCGCGTAGCCATACGCGTTCTCGCCCCTGATCAGCAGGGTTGCCGACTTGATGCCCGCCTGCTCACCGGCATGGTAGTCAACCAGTTCGACCTTGTAGCCCTTTCGCTCGGCCCAGCGCGTGTACATCCGTTGCAACATCTCGGCCCAATCCTGGCTTTCGGTGCCGCCCGCGCCGGCATGAACTTCCAGATAGGCATCGTTCGCGTCGGCTTCACCCGAAAGCAGGGCCTGCACCTTGTCCGCATCGGCCCGTTCCGCCAGCCTCGCCAAGCTTTCAAGACCTTCATTTATGATATCGTCATCGCCCTCGACCTCGCCCAGTTCGACGAATTCGGTGGCGTCGGCCATTTCCCGGGAAATTTCCTTGACCGTTCCCACCGCGCTTTCCAGCCGGCGCCGTTCGCGCATGACGGCTTCGGCATCCTTGGGGTCATCCCAGAGCTTCGGGTCTTCGACTCGTGCATTCAGTTCGTCCAGGCGGCGCAGCGCGCGTTCCCAGTCAAGCGAACGGCGCACGAGAGCCAGCGCTGCTTCAATCCGGTCAATATGGGCCTGCCCTTCGGCACGCATGATATTCTATCTCCGCTAGTCTTGCGGCTCGCTTAGCGGATGACTGCTGATTGTAAAGAAGAGCCGCCAAATCCTATTTCCGGCGCTGCAGCTCTCGAACCTTGGCAAGGGTCAATTTCACATGCTGCCGCCAATCCAGGTCAGAATAGGCCAGTTTCACCCTGCCATCCATCCCGATTACATAGCTTGTGCGATTCGACAGGCCGGTGTCCTGCCCTTCCCTGCGCAGCCTTACATCATATGCCTTGATCACAGCCTTGCTGGCAGTGGCGACGGGAAATTTGCTGCGGCATTCCTCAATCGAAAAGCGCTTGAGGGTCGGTAAATCGTCCGCGGACAGTCCGATTACCGCCGCACCGGCGGCGTCGAAGTCGGCCATCGCTTCGGCAAAGGCGTTGGCTTCCAGGGTACAGCCCTGGGTAAATGCCTTCGGATAGAAATAGAGGACGACCGGCCCCTTCTTCAGCGCCTCCCGAAGATTGAAGGCAAAGACCTGGCCCGAATGTGCGCCGGTAGTCGAGAAGGCAGGCGCCTTCACCCCCACGGCCAACTCCGCCGAGGCGGCCGCCGGAAGGGAAACCAGCGCCAGCCCCGCAATCATCCTTGCATATTCGAGCAGGGTCATCGGTTCACTCTCCCGAAGAGCAGGAGCGGTCAGTACAGGCCGCCCTGCTCCTTGACGAAATCTTCCGGCTGCCCGTTGGCGCCACGAGACTGATTGTCACTTGCGCCAGCGCCAGCCTGACGCTTGCGCAGCAATGCGAGAATTTCTTGCCGCATCGCATCCAGTTCATCCTGGCGCGTGCTCCGCTCCGGCTCGGTATCCGGCTTGAACGCTTCCCAGATCACCGCCGCCTTGGGATCATCTCCCGGCCATACGCCAAACACGCGCTTGCCGCTGCGACGGTCCACACGCACCATGCGCACGCCCGGAGGAGCGACGAACGGGCGATCGCTCCACCTGTCGCGGGTCTCCTTGACGAACTGCTTGAAGATGGGCGCGGCCAGCGTTCCGCCCTGAGCGTATCCGCCCATGTTGCGGGGTTGATCGAAGCCCATGTAGACACCCGCGACGATGTTCGGCGAACCTCCCACGAACCACACGTTGGTGGGGCCGGTGGTCGTCCCGGTCTTGCCGAACAGTGGCAGCTTGAGATCGCGCAACACGACCGCCGTGCCGCGCTGGACGACGCCTTCGAGCATATGGACGGTTTGGTACGCGGTCCGCGGATCCATCGTGATCTTGCCGCGGGGGGCAAGGCGCGGCATCGGCTTGCCGTCCCATTCCGTCATGATGCACTTGGGGCACTTGCGGTTGTCTGCGCGCCAGATGACCTTGCCGTTGCGATCCTGGATATAGTCGATCAGCGTCGGTTCGAACTGGCGGCCATTGTTGGCAAGCGCCGAATAGGCATTGACCATCTTGAGCACGGTGGTGTCGCCCGCGCCCAGCGCAAAGGAGAGGTAAGGCTGATATTTGCCGATGCCCATCCGGTCAAAAGTGCGGGTGACCTTGTCCATGCCCGCGTCGTTGGCGATGTGCACCGTCATTAGGTTGCGCGACTGCTCGAGGCCCCAGCGCATGGGGTGATCGCCGCTGCCGCCGCCGCTGAAATTGCGGAAGCATTTTTCACCGAGCGCAGCCCCCTGGTACACGCAGAAGGTTCCGTCGGTGACCATGCTCGCCGGGGTCATTCCGCTATCGAGGCCCGTGGCATAGACGAAGGGCTTGATGGTGGAACCCGGCTGGCGATTGGCCTGCGTCGCACGATTGAAGGAGCCAAGGCGGGAATCGAAGCCGCCCTGTATCGCAAGAACCCGTCCGGTTTGCGGATCTTCAGCTACGAAGCCGCCGGACACCTCCGGAACCGTACGAACACGATAGGCATTGCCGACCGGCGAAGCGGCAATCACATCGCCCGCCCGCAAGGCATCAGGCATCCCGGTCAGCGCAGCCTGCGATCCGTCGGCGAAACCGATCCGGCCACTGCTGCCGGATCTTTGCGTGACCACGCCAACACGCCAATCCTGATAATTGATGGAGAGATAGGAACTTGCAAGCTGGCTATGCCAATTGCCGTCGGCGAGGTCGATCTTCGCGATCGGCCCGCTCCAGCCCCTTTGCCCCTGATACCGCAGCAAGCCCGCCCGCAAGGCATCGCGAGCCGCATTCTGCAGCTTCACGTCGAGCGACGTGCGGACCCATAAGCCACCCGCATAGACACTGTAGGGGCCGTCCTGGGCCGTTTCGCCGTACTTATCGATCAACTGCCTGCGCACTTCCTCGAGAAAGTAGCCGGCATCGGCCTTGGCCCCTGCTGCACGGCGCGGGATGACGCCCAGCGGCTTGGCCTTCGCCGCCGCCGCTTCCTGCGCGCTGACGAACCCGTTGTCGACCATCTGGTCCAGCACGAAGTTGCGGCGGGCAATCGCGAGGTCGGCATATTTTGCACGACCATACCGTTCCGGCGCCTTCGGCAGGATCGCCAGGAAGGCCGACTGGCTGAGGTCAAGGTCGCCGACATCCTTGTCGAAATAGGCACGGGCTGCCGCCTGCACGCCGAAGCTTTGCCGGCCGAGCGGAATTTCATTCAGATACAATTCGAGGATCTGCTGCTTCGTCAGCACATCCTCGATCCTGCGAGCGAGGATGATTTCCTTGAGCTTGCGGGTGATCGAATATTCATCGCCCACCAGAATGTTCTTCGCCACCTGCTGGGTGATGGTGGAACCGCCCTTGGCGCGCTGGCCGGAACCGATCTTGCTGGCATAGTCGATCATCGCGCCGGCAAGGCCGGTAATGTCCACCCCGCCATGGCTCCAGAAGGTCTTGTCCTCGGCCGAGAGAAACGCGTTGATCAGCGGGCGAGGAAAGTCGACGAACTGAAGCTGTACGCGACGCTCCCGGGCGTAGGAATCGACGATCTCGCCATCAATTCCCCGCACCACCGTCGGCAAGGGAGGCTGGTAGTCGAGCAAGCTTTCCGCCGAAGGCAGATTGCGCACCAGAGCAAGCCACAGCACCAGCCATATCAACAGGATGCCGCCGCCCGCCGCCACGACCCAGCGAAACAACCTGCGGTCGCGCCAGTTTTCACGGAACCATGCGATCGCGCCTTGGGTATCGCGTCGGATCCTGTAGCGGAAATTGGAATTTTCGGTCTGCTCGGCCATGATCCGCGAGGCCCTAGCACGGGCTTTCGGTTATGCGCCAGATGCAACTGGCATTATGCCCGAGGCAGGTCAAGCCCCGCCTCGTCATCCCGCTGTACGGGCGAAATAGACGCGTACGGCGCGCGCTATGGCTCTGGCAAAGGACAGGCGCCCTTCATCGGATGCAAGCCGGGCGGCTTCATCGGGATTGGTGATATAGCCCACCTCGAACAGAACGGACGGCACGTCCGGGGACTTGAGCACTACGAAAGCCGCGGAACGATGCGGTGTTCGCAGGAATTTCAGCACCCCCTCCCCTTCGCGCGTGATCAGCCGCGCAAACTGCAGCGACGATTCCTTGGTATGGCGCTGCGAGAGATCAACCAGAATGGCGCTGACCGCATCGCTCCGTCCCTCGAGGCTGACCCCATTGATCTGGTCGGCCCGGTTTTCGCGCGATGCCAATCTCGCCGCAGCCTGATCGGATGCCTTCGCCGAGAGCGTATACAGGCTCGCTCCGCCTATTTCGGCCTCTTCGCCCGCGGAATCGGCATGAATGGACAGGAAGAGATCGGCGCCCAGCGCCTTGGCGATCTGTGTGCGCTCCTCAAGAGCGAGGAAACGATCGTCGTTGCGGGTCAAGGCAACCCTGATGCCGCCTTGCTGGATCAGCTGGTCTCGCAAGGCCTTTGCCAGACCCAGCACGATATCCTTTTCACGAAACGCAGATCCGCTCGCGCCTGGATCATGGCCGCCATGCCCCGGATCGATGACTATCAGCGGGCGGCTTGCATCCTGTGGGCCTTCGACCTTGGGCAGCCCGATCCGTGCCCCCGCATCCGGGAGCTCAATTCGTGCAACATAACCTCTTGCGAAATGCTGCCACGGCGCGACGAGGATCAATGCAAGGGCACCTGCCAGAATGGCGACCGGCGCCAGAAGCAGCAACAGTGTTCGTGGATTCCCCAGCATCGGCCTAGAGTTATTCCCGGTATCGCCAGTGGAACAAGACAAATTGCAGCGGAGCCGTAATATAGTTGCTCGCAGCCGCAGCGGATGCTAGCAGCGAAACAGCGGAAGGCAGCCTGGCCTTCTCGAAAATCCGCAACTCCCGGCTAGCAACGTTGAGGTTAGCCAAGTTAATGATTTCTCGAGATAAGGGCTCCACACGCGATGACGGGGGGCTTCCAGTCCCTTCGAAGTTACAGGTTGACGCCCAAGATGAGAAATTCGTTCCAACACCCGTCGCCGCAGCCATCCGGCTTTGCGGCGGCTTTGACGGTGTGGACGGCGCGATGCAGCTCGCCGATCGAGGCAGCCCCGCGCATTCGCTCTTTGGCAGACACATTGCGCCACGCAGCGATGCTGCCTGGCCTGATTCCATCACATAGCGCCGGGGCCATCGGCTGTCCTGGCGATCCAACTATCAAGCTTATGCGCGCGCCTACCGCAATTGCTGCGGGGCCTGGCCGCGCCCGGAGATACTATAATGACAACGCGCATGCTTATCGATGCGCGCCACCCGGAAGAAACCCGCGTGGCCGTGCTCAAGGGAAATCGTATTGAAGAATTCGACTTTGAATCTGCGGATCGCAAACAGATCAAAGGCAATATCTATCTGGCAAAGGTAACGAGGGTCGAACCCTCACTCCAGGCGGCATTCGTCGATTTCGGCGGCAACCGTCACGGCTTCCTTGCCTTCAGCGAGATTCATCCGGACTACTACCAGATCCCCAAGGAGGATCGCGAGGCGCTCCTGGCTGAAGAGGCCGCGCATGCCGAAGAGGAAGCAGCGTTACGCGCTGCCGAAGAAGACGGCCCGGATAACGGTGGGGAAGACGACTTTCCCGATGACGACGAAGGCCTGGCTCGCGATCTGGCCGACCAGGACGAGGGGGTCGAGGAGATCGACACATCGGAAAAAGACGATGTGGCGACGATCGAAGATGGTCAGGTCAGCGAGGACGAGGAAACCAGCGCCCAGCGCCCTCGCGGGCGCCGCCGCCAGGGCGGACGGGCACGCTCCAAGCAAGCCGACGAGCTCCGCGCCAAGCGCATGGCGCTGCGCCGCCGCTACAAGATCCAGGATGTCATCCAGCGCCGCCAGGTTCTGCTGGTCCAGGTCGTGAAGGAAGAGCGTGGCAACAAGGGTGCGGCGCTGACCACATATCTCAGCTTGGCCGGCCGGTATTGCGTGTTGATGCCCAATTCCAGCCATGGCGGCGGCATCAGCCGCAAGATCAGTTCGGGGAGCGACCGCAAGCGCCTGAAGCAGATCATTTCGGAGCTCAGCCTGCCCAAGAGCATGGGCTGCATCATCCGTACCGCCGGGCTCCAGCGCACCAAGACCGAGATCAAGCGGGATTTCGATTACCTTGCGCGCCTGTGGGACGAAATCCGCGAAAAGACCCTGAAATCGACCGCGCCGATGATGATCCATTCGGACAGCGATCTCATCAAGCGCGCGATCCGCGATATCTACAACCGCGATATCGAGGAAGTGGTTGTGGAAGGCGAGGACGGCTATCGCGCCGCCAAGGAATTCATGAAATTGCTGATGCCGAGCCATGCGCGGCGGGTGAAGCAATATGCCGACCCGGTCCCGCTGTTCCAGCGCTACGGGGCCGAAGACCAGCTTTCAGCGATGTACGACCCTGTCGTCCAGCTCAAGTCCGGCGGTTACCTAGTAATCAACCCGACAGAGGCACTTGTCTCGATCGACATCAACTCCGGCCGCTCAACCAAGGAACACGGCATCGAGCAGACCGCGCTCAACACGAATCTCGAGGCGGCGCGAGAGATCGCCCGGCAATTGCGTTTGCGCGACATGGCAGGTCTGGTCGTTATCGACTTCATCGACATGGAATACGGATCGAACGTCCGAAAAGTCGAAAAGGCGATGAAGGATGCGCTCAAGCATGATCGTGCGCGAATCCAGGTAGGCCGTATTTCAGGCTTTGGCCTGATGGAAATGAGCCGCCAGCGGCTGCGCACCGGCGTGCTGGAGGCGACCACGCGCTCCTGCCCCCACTGCGACGGCACGGGCCTGGTCCGCACGGCATCGAGCGCCGGGCTTTCCGCCCTGCGCCTGATCGAGGATGAAGCCGCCAAGGGCAAAGGCACCGTCATCTCGCTGTATGCGAGCACCGAAGCGGCCATTTATCTTTTGAACGCAAAACGTGCCGATCTCGCCGAGATCGAGGAACGTTATGGCGTTGTGGTCGAGGTCATTCCCGAGGGCGAGAACGAAGGCGCCAAGATGCGGGTGATCAGTTCCGGTCCGCGTCCGCAAGCTCCGCCACAATTCGCTCCGCTTGTCGAAGAAATCGAGGAGGAGGAGACGGAGGAAGAAGAGGACTTCTTCGACCAGGATGATGATGCGGAAGACAGCGAGGATGACGATCGGCGCAAGAAGCGCCGCCGCCGTCGCCGCGGCGGACGAGGTCGGAAACGTCTGGACCAGGAAGCCGGCGATCAGGATGCCGCCGACGAAGATGCGAAAGACGAAGTCTCGGAAGACGAAGCGACAGAGGATTATGCTGCGTCGGACGAGGATGATGAGCAGGAAGGTGAAGGTCGGGCTCGCAAGCGCCGCCGCCGTGGCGGGCGCCGTCGTCGTGGAAGGCGTGAAGATGGCGATGTGGAGGCTGCCGAGGAAACCATTGGCGAACCTTCCCAGGATGCTGCCGGGCATGTCGAGGAGGAAGCAACCACGGTTGCCGAAGCCTCAGCCGAACCGGAAGCCCTAACGGAGGAAGAGCCGAAGAAACGCACGCGCCGTCGTACCAAGAAGGTAGAGGCCGACGAAACCGAGGAAGCCGCTGTAGCGGCGGAAACCCCTGTTCCGGCGGATATACCAGTGACTTCGGAGGATGCGCCGGCCAAGCCCAAGCGCACGCGCCGCAAGAAAGCTGACGCCGAGGCTGAGCTTCCGGTGGAAGTTTCGCAGGCAGAACCCGCTTCACAGGCAGAACCCGAGGAAGCGCCGGCCAAGCCCAAGCGCACGCGCCGCAAAAAGGCGGCAGTGGCATCTGCGGAAGCCATGGAACCTGCGGCGACTGCGGTGGTCTCCGCACCGGAGGTTGAATCTTCCGAGATTCTCCAGGATGCCGAGCCGCAATCGGAAGCTGCCAATGACACCAACGATACCGAAGCCGATGGGTCACCGCGCCGCGGCTGGTGGCAACGGACTTTCGGCAACTAGTGCTCCATCCTTCCGGCCCGTTGCAATAACGGGCCGGAAGGAGCCTGTCCTACCCCGTTTTTATTGCCTCTCCCCATTCCATCCAGCTGGCGAATTTGGGCATTTTCGGCATGTAGCCCTGATCGATAGGGGTCACTGCGAACCCTTGGGCGCGTATTGCATCCGAAATCGGTCGAGTCAGGTGGCATCCCCCGAGCAATCTCTTCCAGGTCGGCTCAATCCTCGCCTGCCACCGCTGAACCTTGGGGTCCGGCGCCCGCCCGTGCTCGAGAAACAGAAGTGTGCCGCCCGGCTTCAGGATACGGCGCAATTCGGAAAGCACTCGCCCGCTGTCCTGCACCGAGCAGAGGGTGTAGGTGCAGACCACCGTGTCGAATTCCTCGGCATCGAATGGGATGTTTTCGCCAAAGCCCTGCCTGATGTCCGCATTCCATCCCTTGCGGGCCGCTTCCTTCCGCGCGTAATCCAGCAGTTTGCCGGAAGGATCGATGCCGGCAAACCCGGTGACCTTGCCCGGATCGTAAAGCGGCTGGTTGAGGCCGCCGCCGCAGCCGATCTCGAAGACGCGGCCTCTGGCGCGCGGCACGACCTGCGCTCGCCTGTCCACAATGGCATCCTGGCTGCAAGCCACCTTGATAAGACGCGGGACGATATGCTCGTCATACCAGTTCTTCATGCCCATCTTCGCCCTCTCCATTCCGGAACGCAGACTAACCCTGCTGCTCGATCCGGCAATCGGCAATTATCCGGATTTTTCTCCTTCATCTGATCGAGACCATATGCCCGCGCTTGCTCCTGCCGCCGAAATCGCTAGATAGCGCCGCACAGGCTTATTGCACCGCAACAGGATTGACCGATGGCAACCTTCACCCTCCCCAAGAACAGCAAGATATCTGGCAAGGGCAATGTGCATCGCGCGGATGGCGCGGTTCGGGTGAAAAAGTTCAAAGTATACCGCTATGATCCGGACAGCGGGAGCAATCCGCATTACGACATTTTCGAGATCGATCTCGACAATTGCGGCCCGATGGTGCTCGACGCGCTCATCAAGATGAAGAATGAGCAGGATCCGACGCTTACCTTCCGCCGTTCCTGCCGCGAAGGCATCTGTGGTTCCTGTGCGATGAACATGAACGGGCGCAATGGCCTCGCCTGCACCACCGCTATCGAAGATCTGCCTGGAGATATCCGGATAACGCCGCTTCCGCATATGGAAGTTATTAAGGATCTCGTGCCCGATTTCACGCATTTCTACGCGCAATATGCTTCGATCCGCCCCTGGCTCCAGACGGTCTCCACCACGCCTTCCGGCAAGGAGCGGCTGCAAAGCCCGGAACAGCGCGAAAAGCTGGACGGCCTGTATGAGTGCATCCTGTGCGCCTGCTGCTCCACCTCCTGCCCCAGCTATTGGTGGAATTCCGACAAGTTTCTCGGCCCCGCCATCCTGCTCCAGGCTTATCGCTGGCTTGCGGACAGCCGCGATGAGATGACCGGTGAAAGGCTCGATGAATTGGAGGACCCGTTCCGCCTCTATCGCTGCCATACCATCATGAACTGCGCCAATGTCTGCCCCAAGGGCCTCAGCCCCGCAAAGGCGATCGGGGAGATCAAGAAGATGCAGGCCGAGCGGCATATTTGAGGCAATGGCGCCGCAATGCGCCTTACTGCCTTGAGCTTTGCGGCCTGCGGCTGAGCTTCAATGACAAGCGTCCTTTCCCGCTATGAAGCGCTGGTTGCGTCGGGCGAATTGCGCGCCGATGACGAGCAGGCGCGGGCAGCGCTTCGACTGAACGAGCTTCAACATGATCTGGAAGCGAACCATGGTCGCGGGCTCTTCGGCCGTTTTCGGGCAAGGAAAATCCAGCCCGTGCGGGGCGTCTATATCTGGGGGGATGTCGGGCGCGGCAAGTCGATGCTGATGGACCTGTTCCACGACAGCCTCAAGATACGGGAAAAACGTCGCATCCACTTCCACGCCTTCATGCTGGAAGTGCACGCGCGCCTGCGCGAGGAACGCAAGAAGGAAAGCGGCGATCCGATCCCGCCAGTGGCCAGCGGCATCGCCCAGGGCTTGCGATGCCTCGCCTTTGACGAAATGGTGGTGAACAACAGCGCCGACGCGATGATCATGAGCCGCCTGTTCCGCGCGCTGATCGTCGACGAGGGCGTCACCATTGTCACGACATCCAATCGCGCCCCCTCGCAACTCTATAAGAATGGTCTGAATCGAGAGCATTTTCTGCCGTTCATCGCGCTGATCGAGAAGGAACTCGATATCCTCACCCTCAATGGGCCGGTCGATTACCGGCTCGATCGCCTGCGCGGCATCGATACCTGGCACACACCACTGGGGGAGGAGGCAACCGCGCAAGTGCGCGAGGCGTTCTATCGCCTGACCGACTATCCGCCGGAGGACGCGCGCCACGTTCCTTCCGCCGAACTGCAGGTCGCCGGGCGCAATATTCTCGTGCCCAAGAGCCTCAAGGGCGTTGCCGTGTTCAGCTTCAAGCGCTTGTGCGGACAGCCCTTGGGCGCCGCGGATTATCTTGCAATCGCACAGGCTTATCACACGGTCATCATCGTCGGCGTCCCTCAGCTGGGGCCGGACGACCGCAATGAGGCAGCGCGTTTTGTCACCTTGATCGACGCACTCTACGAGAACAAGGTGAAGCTCTTCATCACGGCCCAGACCTCGCCGGAAAAGCTGTATCAGGCCGGTGACGGCAGCTTCGAATTCGAGCGGACGGTAAGCCGGCTGCAGGAAATGCAGAGCGCGGATTACATGGCCAAGGGCCACGGCGAAGCGTGAAAATCAGCACACAGAGGATGGGCTGAACGGCACCTACGGGAACCGAAGATCAACTCACCAGCCCTGAATCTTGCCCAAAGCGCACCGAGCCGAGGTCAAGCCGCGCGCGCAAGTTTCGCCTGCGCCGAGGCAAGACGGGACATCATCTTCAGATCCTTGTCCTGCAGTTGCAACGCCGCGTCGGCCCAAAGATCGACGATCGACTTCAGCTCATCCAGGCACACCGGCGAGCTTATCCGCTTGGCCTGTTTGGCCTTCACGAGACCGAACTGGCGGCGCGCCGACTTGGCGATGAATTCCTGGCAGGCGAGACGCCCTTCCCCCGGCTCGGCCAGCACATGGACTATGCCAAGATCGTACATCTGCTCGGCGGTATAGGTCTCGTTGGAGAGGATGATGCGTTCCGCCATGGCCGACCCCAGCTTGCGCGTAAGGAAGGCGTGCGCCCCCATCCCGGGAAACAGGCCGAACATGATTTCCGGCAGACCGAAGGTCGCGCCGCGTTCCGCCACGATAAAATCGAAGGAAAGGACCGCTTCGAACCCGCCCCCCAGGGCTGCGCCCTCGACCAGGCCGATCGTCAGCATCGGCAATTCGAGCGCCCTGATGTTGCGATCAAGAATTTCGACGCAGCGATAGCCGTAACGGACCAGTCCATCCCTGTTTCCGGCCTGTATCAAGCCTTGAAAAAGCTCGAGATCGCCACCGAAGCAAAAGACGCCAGGCGCCCTGCTACCCAAAACAAGAAAATCGAGCGGGATTTTATCCGGCCCGAAACTTTCGCCGATCAGCCTTTGCCAATCTTCAAAGTCCCGCAACATCCCCAGAGTAAAGCTCGGACGGCCCGGCGGGCGCATATATGTCCACAATGCCTTGGCATCTGCATCATACAGAACATCGAGTTCGTTCAATTGAAACAAAGGTTCGGGAATTGCGAGATGATCTTCGCTCGCCCTGACCAGGGCTTCTTCTCCTGGCTGCAAAATAATAGCGGGCTTTTCATCACCCGAACAATTATCTTGGATGTGGCCTAGTCCCCCTGAGACCCGATCCATATTT
>CAYXTO010000024.1:0-27125 GCA_964468045.1 uncultured Caenibius sp.
CGCTGCGGGTTCCACGGCAGGTCGTAGTTCACCACCATCGCGCAGAATTGCAGGTTGATCCCCTCGGCACCGGCTTCCGTGGCGATCATGATTTTGCCGCGTTCGCGGAAATAATCGACCAGCGCGGAGCGCATGTCGGCGGTCTTGGAGCCGGTGACGCGATCCGATCCGGCATGGCGGGTCAGCCATTCCTTGTAGATGGCCTTCGATTCTTCGTCGGTGTTGGTGCCGTTGAACAGGACGATGTGGTCGGCATAGGGGCTGTCCGCCAGCACACGAAGCAAATAGGATTGCGTGCGGCGGGACTCGGTGAAGATGATGGCTTTTTCGTCCGCGCCAAACTCACGCGCCTTGGCGAAGCCAACCTCCAGCGCCTTTAGCAAAGCACGCCCCTTGGCGTTCTGCTCGATGGAGGTTGCCAGCGTTGCGAACTCCCGAAGCTCCGCGATTTCAAGCTCCAGCGCCCGCAGGTCGGCTTCGGTTAGCGGCTCGGCTTCGTCATCCGCCCACTCTTCCGCCGTTTCGTCCAGCGCCTCGTAATCCTCGTCCAGTTCCTCGACGAGCGAGGCGGGCTTGCCCTGATCGAGCCGTTTTTGAAGCCTGTTGGAGATGGAGGTGAGCGCCCCGGCAATGGCGAAGGTCGAAGATGCCAGCAGCTTGCGCAGCACGAGTGTCATCAGCGAACGCTGGCTGGCCGGGAGCGCCTGTAGATTGTCACGCTGCAAATAGGCCGTGACGAGATTGTAGAGCCGGTCTTCGGCCTCGTCCGGGCTGAACTCTTCAAGGATCGCATGGCGCTTGGTGTAGGGAACATAGGCCGTGACCTGACGCCGCAAGGTGCGGTGGCAGACCGGCTTCAGGCGTTTCTTCAAAATCTCGAATGTGCGCTCCTGCGCACCGCCGCCGAATTGCTCGCGGAAGCTCTTCAAATCGCCGAACGTGTGTTCGTCGATGAAGCTGACTAGGCCATATAGCTCCAAGAGCGAATTTTGCAGCGGCGTTGCCGTCAACAGCAGCTTGTTACGTTCGGCGAGCGCGCCTTTCAGCGTGTTGGCGATGACGTTGGACGGCTTGTAAACGTTGCGAAGCCGGTGGGCCTCGTCGATCACCACCAAATCCCACGGGGTGACGTGCACGTCCGCCGCCTTGTTGCGCGCGAACTGATAGGAGCAAATGACGATGCTGTCTGTGCGGTCGAAAGGGCGGAAATTTCCTGCTTTGACCTCGGCGTTATAGGGCTTAGATTCGATGATCGTGCAGGGGATGAAAAACTTCTCGTTGAGTTCCTGATGCCACTGTTTGCGCAGGTTGGACGGTGCGATGATGAGGATGCGCCGTTTCCCCTCCGCCCAGCGTTGGGAAATGACCAGTCCGGCTTCGATGGTTTTGCCAAGGCCAACCTCATCCGCTAGTAGCGCCCCTTTGGATAGCGGTGAGGCGAACGCGAACAAAGCTGCATCCACCTGATGGGGATTCATATCGACCTGCGCACCAGCGACAGCGACGGCGAGCTTTTCGCTGCTATCGGAGGAGCGCCTTCTTGTTAGATCAGCCGCGATATATTTCGAGTGATAATCGGTGATCACTTACTCTGCCCCCCGACAACCACCCTGTAAGGTTTGGTTGATCCCCACAACGATTGATTGGAATGGAACGCGCCTTTTAAAGCGTAGCAGAAGGCTCCCCGCCGACAGGTAGTCCCTTAAAGGGCGCAACATTGATCTCGCCCTCGCGCTTGCGGGCCTGCGCGATGTCATAGCTGTTCTGCATCCGCATGAGGGTATCCATCGACACGCCGAACGCCTTTTCGACGCGCAGCGCCATTTCGGACGACAAGTGGGCGCGCTCGTTGAGCAAGGTCGAAAGCGTTGCGCGCGTCACGCCCAGCACGTCCGCCGCCGCCGTGACCGACAGGCCCAGCGGCTCAATGATCTCATGCTTGATGAAGCCGCCGGGATGAGCCGGGTTCTTCAAGCGGATGCCTACAATCGAAGCCATAGCCGCCTCCTAGTGGTAATCCTCATAATCGAGGTCGATAATCTCTATCTCGTCGCGGTCGATCCGAAACGTCATCCGCCAGTTTTTGGTGACGAACAGACTCCACGTTCCCTTGCGGTCCCCGGTCAGCATATGGGCCTTCCAGCTTGGCACGGTGCGAAGCTCGTCCTCCCGCTCCATGTCTTGAAGGAAAGTGACCATGCGCCGGACCTTGGTGACAACGGCGGGTTGGAGGCCGCTTTCATCGTCATCCTCGATGAATCGCCGCAACCCCTTGTGGATCACGTTTCTGATCTTCATGAGAGCTTCTATCCTGCGAGCTGTTCGGCGTCAAGTGACGCCATACAGTAGTGCGATATGGCGGGTCAGCCCAGCCCGGCCCTCGCCACCTTGTCGGCGGTGGGTGGGGGCATAACCGCCTGCGCGATGGCGGTTTGCACCTGCCCGGCGCGCTCATTGATCGCGGATACCAGCTTGCCGCGATCATTGGTGAAGATGGTGGCGGATTCCTTGGCGCGGGAAATCCCCACATAGAAGCTCTTTTGATCGACAAGGTTGGTCGCCTTGCTGTCGGCATGGACTATGACATGATCGGCGGTGCGGCCTTGGGCGGCGAAGGCGGTATCGACATAGGCATGGGCGATGTGCCGGTCGCGGGCGGAATCGAGACTCAGCGTTTCGGTTCTGCCGTGCGTGGTCTGGATGGTGGCGGTGCGGGTCTGCTCGTCCACGGCGATCACTTCGCCGCGCCCGCCGTTGATCCGGCTCGCTTCACGGTCGTTGCGGGTGAAGCGGATGGCGTCGCCGGTTTTCAGGTCCATCGGCTGCGGCGCGAAGGTTTGGGCGTGGCCCGCACCCCATTGCCGCAAGCGCCAATCCACCTTGCGGCCATCCTCGGATTTGAGCGCGATGGCGGCTTTCGCCGGGTCGATGGACTCCACGCGGTAGGCTTCGCCCCGCGCCACGCCTTTGTCGGCATAGTCACGGGTGAAGCGGACCACATCGCCTTTATCGTAGCTGTGCGGATCACGCACCTCGGCGCGGGTCAGCCCCTTGTTGGCAAGGCTCTCCACGGCAACGGCGGGGCCGGTGAGCGCGCCCGATCTGGTCAGCGCCGCCCGAATATCGGCGGTCAGCGCATCGCGCCCCTCGCGCGACGGCTCGATAACGATGGTGCGAGCGCGAGCCTCCTTGTCCAGCCCGGCATATCGCTCCGCGATGGCGGCGAAGCGGGTGCCACGGTCGGCACTCTCGACGATCTGCCCGCCACCCCGGTCCAGCGCGGCCAGCGCCTTCTTGGCGTCCCCTTCGATCGACGCCAGCACCGCCTCCTTGGTGGCGTCATTGGTCTGCCGCACGATCTCGGCCAGCTTGGCGGTTTCCATGCCCGCGCCCTGCAACTGAGCGAAGGCCGCGCCCGCCTCGACTGAACCAAGCTGCTTCACGTCGCCGACAAGGATGATGCGGGCATCATGCTTGTCGGCCAGGTCGAACAGCCGCGCGGTATCGCGTGCCGACAAAAGCGATGCCTCGTCCACGATCCACGCGGTGGGGCGGGTGGGATCGGAGCGCTCCGGCGCCAACAGATGCCGCGCCACGGTATCGCTTCGCGTGCCCAATGCCTCACCCAGCACCATCGCCGCCGACGCGGTCGGAGCAAGCGCGATAATGGACACGCCGTGCGCTTCGGCCTCACGCGCGAAGGTCGCCAATACGGTTGTGGTCTTGGCGGTGCCCGCATAGCCTTGCAAGCCGGTGATCCGGTTGCGGCTGGTCAATAACTGTTCGGTGGCGCTGCGCTGGTCGGCGCTCCAGCCCAAGCCCGCACGTTCCGATTGCGCGGCGGCGCTGGCGACGGCCTTGGCGGCGGTAAGCGGCGATGCGATAGGCGCAAGCGCATCGCGTCCCTCGGCTTCGATCCGCAACAGCTTGGATTCGGTTTCGACATTCTGGCGGGTGGTGAAGCCTGCGAACTCTGCTCCGCGCCGGTCCTGAAAGGTCCGGTCGATCAACTCGCCCTGTTTGGTCGCGGCGTCGATGGCGGCCCCGATCTGCGCGTAACCAATCTTGCCCAATCCGATCCGCCCGGCTTCCTCCTGCAAGGCCGCGGCGGAAAACACCGACTGCCGTTCGCCCAGCTTGTCGGCGGCATGGGCAATCGCGCGGGCTGCGGCCCCGTCACCCTGCATTTCTATATCAGCGCAACGGACAGGATCGGCCGCCTTGGCCTCGGCCTGTTCGATCATCGCCAACCGCGCCGCCGCGCCGAAACCCGCCCCGTTCGCCGTCTCGCGCCAGTCCGCGACAAGCGAGGCATGGTCGGCGGCAACCTTCGCCTCGCGGGTGTCGAGCGTGGCGATCTGCTTTTCGACGGCACTGGCGGCATCGCGGGACGTGCCGCGTTCCGCAAGCGCCGCCTCGATCTCCGCGCTGCGGGTGCTGAACGCCTCTATGACCTCGGCGGATACGCCTTTGATCTCGAACAGCGAGTCCTTGCCCGGCTCGATCTCATAGCCCAACTCGCGCACCTTCACGGCCAGTTCCTGCCGGTAGATGGCCCCGATCTGCTTTTGAAGCTGGTAGATGGCGCGCGGCTCAAGGCTACGCCAAGCGCCGTCCTCGTCCCGCGTCGCGTTCATAATGACATTATGGGTATGAAGCTGCGGGTCTTGGGCGCGGCTGGTGCCGTGCTGGAAACTGGCAATGACAAGATTGCCGGTCGCCTCGCGGGCAACGGTGCCGCCATCGCGGATGCGGGTGGCGGCCATGTGCTTCTCGACGTGGACCATCGCGGTTTTGACCGCCTCACCATGCGCGGCGATCAACCGCCGGTCGCCCGCCACCTCGGCCATGATCGACACCGACTTGGGCGCACTCAAGGTCACGTCCCAGCCGGGGCGATGCTCCAACTGCCCGTCGCGGAAGGTGCCAAGCTGCTCGCCCGCCACCTTGCCGTCCAGCAAATCGCGGAACTGCTCGCGGTCCACCTCGCCGGACAGGCCCAGCGCCTCCGCGCCCGCGCCCTGCCATTCCGAAGGCGAAAGTCCGCCTTCGGAATAATAGTCGTCGGCCTCATAGTAGCTGCTGGCCTGCGCCGAACTGGTCAGCGCCGATACCGACGCCACCATCACACCGGACCTTGGCTGGCGGGTGGCGGCGGGGGCGACGGTGATGGCTGTGGCGCTGCGCTCCCCGACTGTTTCCAAAGCGTGGTATCGGGATCGCCCGCGACGAAGCCCGGCTGGCGGGCAGGTCCGCGCCGCGCGACGTGATCGGCGGTCAGCCTGATCCGCGCGACGGGCAGGCCATCGGGGAACAGCAAGTAGCCCTGATGCTTGGGCAGGCGCAATTCGCTTTCCAGAACGGCGGCCCGTGTCCTGCGCATCCGGCCCAAAGTGGTGCGAGCCTCGTCGTCGCCCTCGGCTAGCGCGTCGGTCATCGTCTGGATTTCGACCTCGCAATCGCCGATGGTCTGGCTGGCCCATTGCCGGGTTTCGCTGTCGATGGTTTGCAGGAACAGCTTGGTGTTGCAGCAGCCCAGCATGGATTCGGCGATCTGCGGCCCGTAGCGGTGCCGCATCTGGCCCAGCGCCTGAAAGGTCAGCACCACCGCCGCGCCGAACTTGCGGCCTTCGGGGAGTAACCGCGCGAGATTATCGACGCGGGGCAGGTCGGCCAACTCGTCCAGCACGAACCAGATACGCCGATCTGCGGAAGGCGGCAGGCCCAGCACGGCGCTGGCCGCACATTCCAGCCAGCAGGCGAGCAAGGGCTTGGACGCCTCGAAATAATCCTCCTTGCGCGGCACGAATATCCACGGGCGCGCGCCCGTCCGCTTGTCCAGCCCATGAATGAAGTCGCGGAAGGCGAAGGGTGCGCCGCCGCTGCCGTCCACGCGAAGGAACTGGATCAGGTTGGCCGCCTTGGCGAGCATGAATAGCACGCTGCCGGTGGCCCGGTCGGCATCGTCGGCAAAGGTGCGCGCCGATGATGTCTCCTTCAACCATTCCTTGAGTTCGTCCTTGGCCATGCTCTGGAAAGCGTCCAGCAGGTTCGGCAGCGTGCCTTTGCTTTCCCGCCACAAGGCGCGGATCATATTGGCGACAAGGATGCGCGCCATTTCCAGCCACACGTCATTGTCTTGGCTGTGCGTCTCGGTGACGAACTGGTGGGCGATGCGGTCGGCATCGGCGGGGTGGGCGATCTCGGCGAAGGGGGACCAATAGGCGCAACGGGCATCGAAGGGGTTGAGGATCACGTCGCCGCGCTCGGGCCGGTAGTAGTGGGCGATGAACTCGCCGCTAGTGTCATAAACCAAAGCGGCTTCGCCCCGCGCTTCGATCCCGTCGAGCAACTGGCGCAAGGCCGTGGTCTTGCCGCTGCCGGTCGTGCCGATCATCGCCATGTGGCGGGTTTCCAGCCGTGACGGGATGGGCACCGTGCCGATGGCGAGGGAGTCTCCTTCCTTCCGCGTCAGCTTGGCAAGCCGCTTCTCGGTCGTGACCCGCGTTCCGGTGATGATCCGGTCCTGCAACGCGCGTTCGCGCCGCCGCTTCATCACGCTGCGTAACAGGAACAGGCTGGCCAACCATGTGCCAAAGCCGAGCGCGCCGCCGCGCTTGGCATCGGCATAGGCCATCTCGACCGATTGCCGGTAATAGGGATGCGCGATCACAGCGCGGGCTGACCTGCCGGGATAGGTCTGGCCGCCGATGCGGATGCTTACCTCGGCATCGGCGAAAGTGCCGGATGCAAGCCATAGCTTCCCTCTCGCCACGGAATAGGCCGTAAGGGCATCTATCCGGTCCTGCCCCAGCTTCGCATAGGGCATGGCGACCGCGCCCAGGGCGACCGTTGCCAGCATGATCCCGGCCTGCCGCTTGAAGCGCGACCATTCGTTGTTCCGGTGCTGGCGGCGCAAGGCGTCGGCGTGAATACGGCGATCATGGGTCATATCCGGCCCTCCCGTGAGAGCCGCCGCTGGCGATCATAGGCGGCGTTGATTTCGGCGGTGATGGCTTCATCGTTCGTTCGTGTGCCCAATGCCGCACTGCGGGCGTAGCAATAGGAAGCGCAGGCGGTGAACAGCGCACGGTCGACCATTCGTTCCAAGTCGACGATGCGGGTGCTGACCGACGCCAGTTCGGCAACGATCTCGCGGGCGTCGGTCTGATTGCCTGCCCCGTGAATGAGGGCGGCAAGGCCCGCGTCCACGACGCGGGCGAGCATGGCATATTCGCTCAACCCGCGCTGCTTGGCGAAGCCGACAAGGGCGCGCTGCTGCGGTGGGGTAAGCCGCACGGTCTGGGCGCGGGCGCTCATCGTGCCACCACCGGCGAGATGCTATTCGCCATCGCACGAAATGGCGGAATTGCGCCATTTCCTCGCCGTCGCGTTTGACGAGATGCTATCAGCATCTCGTCAAACGCGCAGAAAAGCGGGATGCACCCGTGCGTGAGGTGTGTATCTGAATTGTCGGCTCGATGCGTAGCATCGCAGCCCCGCAACGCTGCTATCCGGGCGACTGGCTTAGGCATGATCCGGCCCTTTCCGGCAGACTTCGCACAAGGCGTCGCCGGGTTCACCGGAACAGCAATTTCCGGCCTCGTCGGAGCTGGTGTCCGGCATGGCGTCGCCCTCGCGCTGCCCGAAAGCCCATGCCGCGATCATCGCCTTGGCGGCGGGGTCGGCAACGCTCCGGTCGATTTCCTCCGATCCACGGCGATGACTGCGAAGATCATGTTCGCGGACCCATGCGCGGGTAGTATCCTCAATCGCCTGCTGCATCCGCTTGTGCAGCGCCTGCGCCTCGAACGGATTGAGATGGGCTGTGACGCCGCTGGTGACGATCAGGCCGCCCAAGGGAAGCCAATGATCGTCCGCCACCTGCCAAGGTCCGTCGATCCGGCAGGTGGAAATATCGCCGCGATAGATAGCGATGGGCGGACGTTGCGCCCACCGCCACGGGATCAGGCTATTGCGGAACGTGTCGCCGTCCTCGTCGTCAGCAACGATCTTGTCGAGCAAGGGCGTCATATAGGGCGCGATGCGGGCGTCGATATATGCGCGGTAAGTGATCCTGCGATCACCGCGCAGCAGGTCGGCAAGCCGGTCCACGGCCTTGCGGAAAACAGGCATGGGGCATCCTTTCGTGGAGGTCACGATTGAAGGGAGTTCGCGGGGTGTGGGGTTAAGCGTAGGTCTGGCTGGGCAGACCTTGTAACCAATGCTCGATCTCGCCGGATCGCCAGCGGACCCTACCACCTCCGATCACTACAGGCGGCGGGCAACGGTTCTGGCGAACGAGGCGATAGATGCTCGACCGGCTCTTATAGCCGGTTAGGCGCATTACCTCGTCGATGGTGAGCAACAGCGTTGGGGCATGGTTCTGGGCCACCGGCATCTCCTGTGCGAAGTCGATGCAACCGGGCTAATCCGCGCCAAATCGCGGGAAAATCGCCGTATCCGATTTTATCCGGGACGGCGTGGAACGATCAGCCTTTGGCGGGCGCGAAATATCCTTTGATGTCGGAATCGCCGTGCCGACCTTGGAGAAGCTGCTTGATAAGATGCTCCGACTCGCCGCCCCTCGGCCCGAGATCGCTGCCCAGCCGCTCCTTCAACTCGCGCTGAATCGTGGAAATGGCCTGCCGCTGCGCCCCATGCTGCCGCCCTTTGCGCATTTCACGGCGGCCCACGGTCAGGACTAGCCGGAACCATTCTGCATTATGATCGGGGATTCTGGCGGCAATGAAGGAATCTCGCCCACGCTCAAAGTCCCGCAACGCGACGCCGACCAGCCATTGGTCGCGGGGGTCATGGTTCAAACATGGGGCTTCGCCCTCCGACTGATCCGCTGGCTCCCGCACTACATAGATCGGGCGATCCAAGGTCCGTCCCCACGGCATCCACAATGCGGAGAAGCCCTTGGGGTCGGACAGTAACAGGATCGGCGCGAAACGGTTGGCGAAGGTGCCGGGCGCGATTTCCGTGTCGAAAAGCTGCCCGTCTGTCGCGCGCAGCGCGCTGGTGCTGACCGGGCCGTATCCCTTGGACATCACCGCCCGCAATCGCCCCGATGCAAGGTCAGCCAGCAACTGCTCGATTTCCGGGGGTAGCAGAATATCATAGGGGCGGTTGGTGAAGAAGCGTTTGCGCTGCTGGATCAATCGACCGCCTAGCCAACTCATCATGGCGACGGCCGCCCCGCCTACGGTCAGCGACTGCGCAATCCAATCGCCGGAATGAGACGGGGAACTCACAACGAAAGCAAACCCCGCAGCCGCTACTACCGCGCCCGATGATCCGATCACGGAACGGGATATGTTGATCGCTGTCAGCCTGTGACGAAGCGGCTTTGCCAGCGCCTCGATCCGGGAGCGCCCGGATTCGATGTCGCCCGGCACAAGGCGGCGGGCAGCGACATCGCAAAGTAACTCGACCTCGATCACGACGCGGGTTCCGGCGGCCCCGACAAGCAATAGGTTGCCCAAGCGTCCATGAGCGTCCGCCGCTTTTCCAGCAGGTTGCCGCGCCGGTAGGCGGCTTCTACCTTGTTCTCGATGGTGTGCGCCAACGCCATTTCGGCAACATCGCCGTCGAAATCAGTTTCCTCGGCAACCCAATCGCGGAAGCTGGACCGGAAACCATGCGGCACGGCCGGCACTTCCAAATCCCGGCAAACCTTGGTCAGCGTCATGTCGGACAGAGGCTTGCCGTAGCGCGCGCCGGGGAACACAAGATCGTTGCGAACCTCCCGGTAGGCTTCCGCCCGCTGGAAGGCGCTGACGGCGGCATCGGACAACGGCACGATATGTTCGCGCCCCGCCTTCATCCTTTCCGCCGGGATCGTCCAGAGCTTCTTTTCAAGGTCAAGCTCGCTCCATAGTGCGCCGCGTATCTCGCCCGAACGCGCGGCGGTCAGGATCAACGCCTCGAAGGCGAGACGGCCAACCGACTCCCGCTTGCGCAGCTTGGCGACGAAGGCGGGAACATCGGCATAGGGCAACGCGCTGTGGTGGGCAGGTTTGGCCTTCACCTTGGGCAGCGACTTGTTCATGGCTGCAATCGGCAAGGGCCTGTCCCGGTAGCCTTTGGCGATGGCCCAGTCGATCACGGTGACGATTCGCTGTCGCACCCGCCGCGCGG
The DNA here is from genome assembly GCA_964468045.1 of uncultured Caenibius sp. Classification (GTDB taxonomy): domain Bacteria; phylum Pseudomonadota; class Alphaproteobacteria; order Sphingomonadales; family Sphingomonadaceae; genus JAWKXU01. The sequence continues at coordinate 10,147 of CAYXTO010000024.1, forward strand.
TTTCCGGCTTGTCGAGCCAGATAGCCACCAGCGCGTCGCGGACCTGCGGGCCATCGACCTTGCTCACCGCCATGTCGCCGAAATGGGGGAAAGCGTATGTGGTGAGGGTGGAAAGCCACTGCTCCCGGTGCTTGGCATTGCGCCAGTTCTTCTTGTTCTCGGCAAAGACGATGGCAGCGGCTTCGCGGAAGGTCGGGATGCCCGCCTCCTTGCGCCGCTCGGCGATGGGATCAAGCCCGACCTCGACCTGAGTGCGCACCTTGGACGCGCGTTCGCGCGCCAAGGCCAGCGAAACTTTCTTCGCGCTGCCCAGCCCGATGTCGCGCCGCTTGCCGTCTTTCTGCACCCGGCAGACCCATGAACGGGCACCCGCGCGGCTAACGAGCAGATAGAGGCCATCGCCGTCGCCATAGCGTCCCGGCAGCTTCGCCGCCTTCACCGCCGTAGCCGACAACCGGCCCATGATTTTACTCCCACACTTATTACCACGCGATATGTGGGATACCATGCAATTCGGGGATACGCAATCGAACAGCCGCATACGAAAAAACGGCTGAAATCAGCCGTTCTTGATACGATTTGGGCTTTGATGAAATAGTCAGGTGGCGGAGCGGGAGGGATTCGAACCCTCGATACGGGGTTACCGTATACACACTTTCCAGGCGTGCGCCTTCGACCACTCGGCCACCGCTCCGCATACCTGACGGGAACAGCGCCCCTAGCCGTGCCGAATGGCTTTCGCAAGTCATCGATAGATGGCAAGTTGAGGAAATACATACGTTCCGCCATCCGGTTCGGCAGGAAACCCCGAGATGCATGAAATCCTACAGGTCGCCTCCCCGCTCTGGCGCTGGAACGGGCCGCACAACGGCACGTGGTTCTTCGTCTCCATGCGCGGCGCGCAAGCGGAGGCGATCGCCGCGCATGCCCTGATGCGGCGGCTTGAAACCGGCCGGGCGCGGGGATTCGGGTCCGTGAAGGTCACGGCCCGGATCGGCGCAAGCAACTGGCGAACCTCCGTTTTCCCGGCTCGCGAAGGGGAATGGTGGCTGCCGGTCAAGGCAGCGATCCGCCGCGCCGAGAACATTGCCGAGGGAGACATGGTCCAGCTTTCGCTCGAGCTGGACTAGTGCCCGGACCCTATATCCGCTCCGCCTCGGCCACGGCGTCGCTCGCCCGCAATGCGCTGAGGATCCGAGTCAGGTGGACGAGGTCCTTCACTTCCAGATCGACATCGTAGGTATGAAACGGATCGTCATGCTGGGCGAGCACGAGATTGACGACATTGGCATGGTTCTGGGCGAATATCGTGGCCATTTCCGCCAGCGTGCCCGGCCGATGGTAGAGCACGGCGCGCAGCCGGCCCACCGCGCCCTGAGAGCGTTCGCCCCACGACAGGTCAAGCCAGTCCGCATCCACCCCGTTGGCCAGGGTGAGACAGTCGATCGCGTGGACTTCCACTCCCTTGCCTGGGCGGCGCAGGCCCACGATCCGGTCGCCCGGCACGGGATGGCAGCATTCGGCGAGCTGGAAGGCCATGCCGGCTGTCAGCCCCTTGATCGAGATCGCGCGCTCCTGCCGCGGCCATGAATCGGGGTCCGGCAAGGCGGATGTGCTGCCCGGCACCAGCGCTTCCATCACCTCCCGATCATCCAGCTTGGCGCTGCCGATCGCGACCATCAGATCTTCCTCGCGTTCCAGCTTCAGCCGCTCGACTGCGGCGTCGATAGCCTTCTTGCCGATCTTGCTCGGCAGACGCTCGCAAATCTCCTCGAACAGCTTGCGGCCGATCGCCACGACTTCCGACCGTTCCTTCTGGCGCACGGCGCGGCGGATCGCGGCGCGTGCCTTGCCGGTCACGACAAAACCAAGCCAGGACAGCTGAGGCCCGGAATTGTCGCTCTTGATGATCTCGACCACATCGCCATTGTTGAGCGGCGTGCGCAGCGGCATGTGCCTGCCGTTGATCTTCGCGCCGACCGCCTTGGCGCCTAGATCGGTATGCACCGCAAAGGCGAAATCGACCGGTGTCGCCCCCTTGGGCAACTGGAACAGCGCGCCTTTGGGAGTAAAGGCGAAGATCCGATCCTGATAGATCGCCAGCTTGGTGTGTTCGAGCAGTTCCTCGGCGTCATGGCTGGCATCGACGATCTCGATGAGATCGCGCAGCCAGCCGACCTGGCCGTCCGGCTTGCTGCCGCCCTGCTTGTAGGCCCAATGCGCCGCGAGGCCGAATTCGTTGAGCCTGTGCATCTCGCGCGTCCGGATCTGCACCTCCATCCGCATGGAATTCTCATAGATCAATGCGGTATGGAGCGAGCGATAGCCATTGCTCTTGGGGGTGGAGATGTAGTCCTTGAAGCGGCCCGGGATCATCTGCCAGGTGGTATGCAGCACTCCCAGGGCGCGGTAGCAATCCTCGACATTGTTGGTGAGCACGCGGAAGGCCATGATGTCGGTGATCTGCTCGAAATTGACATGACGCTCGGCCATCTTGCGCCAGATCGAATAGGGATGCTTCTCGCGCCCGGATACCTCGACCTTGAGGCCTGCCTCGGCCAGCGCCTGCTTGATCGCCAGGGCGATCGCATCCACCTGTCCGCCTTCCTGGCTGCGGATTTGCGCCAGCCGGCCGGTGATGGTGGCATAGGCTTCGGGCTCCAATTGCTCGAAGGCGAGAAGCTGCATCTCCCGCATATATTCGTACATGCCCACGCGCTCCGCCAGCGGGGCGTAGATGTCCATCGTTTCGCGGGCGATCCTGCGGCGCTTGTCTTCGCTGCGGATGAAATGCAGCGTGCGCATGTTGTGCAGGCGGTCCGCCAGCTTGACCAGCAGGACACGCAGATCCTCGCTCATGGCCAGGAAGAATTTGCGCAGGTTTTCCGCCGCCCGCTCATTCTCGGTCAGAGTCTCGATCTTCGAGAGCTTGGTCACCCCGTCGACCAGCCGGGCGACCTCGTCGCCGAAATTCTTCTCGATATCTTCTATGGTTGCCAGCGTATCTTCGACCGTATCGTGAAGCAGGGCGGTGACGATCGTCTCCTGATCCAGCTTCAAATCGGTCATCAGGCCGGCGACTTCGATCGGATGGCTGAAATAGGGATCGCCGCTGGCGCGCTTCTGGGTGCCATGCTTCTGCACGGAATAGACATAGGCGCGGTTGAGAAGGGCCTCATCCGCGTCGGGGTCGTAATCCTTGACCCGTTCAACAAGTTCATACTGGCGTAGCATCGCCTCAAATCATGTGAGCATTCCGTGTTGCAATGCAATGGGCAATTGGTGCGCATTCAACGAGATCAGCGTGAAGCTCAATGATGTAATGGCCTTTCTTCGGCGCGCGACGACGCAATTTCGATGGATGAACATGGCGCGGATATGCCCGCCAAAGATGGACGGAAATCAGGAATGGGGTAACCGAGGCCCTATCTCAACCTTCCCTGCCGGTGGTGGGCTTGAGGCCCAGTCCGCCAGTTGCGCTGTTCATGGCATGGCGGATCTCGGGATCCGCATCGGCAAGTTCCTGGCCGAACATTTCGGCGGTGGAGCGCAATGGAGAGAGCGGGCCGTCAGCCAGCAGGGAGGCCTGGCTGGCCGCCCACATCTCGGGCGTGCTGTCGGCCACGCGCACAGTGGGATAGGCGGCCATGACCAGCCGTCCTGCGCGGCCTCCGCTGACCTGGAAGGCTTCGTTCGAGACCCCGGTGTCCTGATGGCAAAGCCACGCGACCAGCGCGGAAACATGCTCGGGCTGAAAATGCTTCTGCAGGGTCGCGGCAATGGCGGGATCATCGATCGTTCCGGTGATGCGCGTCCATGCGGAAGGCAGGATGCAATTGGCGGCGATCCCGAATGGCTGCCCTTCGATCGCCAGGCTCCGCGTGAAGCTGAAGATGGCTCCCTTGGCCGAGCCATAGCTGGTCAGCCCTCCGTTTCCGAGCATGCCGCTGGAGGAGGTCGTGACGATCCGCCCCGTGCCCGAGGAAACCAGGTGCGGCCACGCCGCCCGGCACACATCGACCGTGCCCTGAAAATGGATGTCGAACACCCTGCGCCAGTCTGCCGGGTCTGCCTCCGCCAGGCTGGTACTGCTCATGATGCCGGCATTGCAGACCAGTATGTCGAGCTGGCCGAAAGCGTCGATGGCCGTTTGGACAATGGCATCGCCCTGGCCCACCACGCTGTGGTTGTCGGCAACAGCGGTGCCTCCATTGGCGCGGATTTCCGATACCACGTCCTCCGCCGGATCGGCACCGTCCTGGCCGGGAATATCGTTGACCACGACCCTTGCCCCGCGCGAGGCCAGCATCAGCGCATGGCTGCGGCCCATTCCACGGCCTGCGCCGGTGATGATCGCAACCCGACCATCAAAATCCATCAATCCCATTCCGATCCACTCCGTGTGCGAGCCCCCCATTCAGGCGAGGCTTGTTCAGACAATCTGTCCTGACAGGACATTTCGCAAAGCCCATGCCCCTCAAGTCGGCTTTGTGAACATTCCATCGCGATCGTTGTGGCTCCAGAGAAAACGCAAGAAAGAATAGCTCAGCTTCCAGCCTTTCTCCGTGCGCCGGAAGCGCCAGTCATAATGCCCGCCGGTCATGACATAGTCGCCGGGTTGTTCGACCTTGGGAAGGCCGATGAAGATGACGATGCCGGTTCCGGTCGCCTCATCGCCGGATATGCGAAAGCGCGTGTTGCCGATCACATGCTCCTGATCCTGGAATACCGCCATCTGGCCATTGCAGGCTTCGTAAATCTGCTGCTTGCCGTGGAGCGAGCCGAAGGAGTTCTCGAACACCGCATCGTCGGTCCAGCACTCGGCCCAGTCCTCGTATCGCCTTTCATCTGCAAGCCTTTGATAGTCATGCATCAGATCATATAGTTCCAGCTTGTCCTCGATCAGGCGCAATCTGTCCTCAATACTTGCAGGCATTTCATAATCCTTTGATAATATTGATATTCTCTACCTTATGGTGCGGGTATAGGCCGCGACATCGACGAGTTCCTGCTTGTTGAGCAGGCCGGGGTAGACGGGCGGCATCGGAGCCGTAGGCTTCAGAAGGAAAGCGATCATGGCTTCCTCGCTATATTTGCTTCCCATGTTCTTGAGCGCAGGGCCGACCAGACCTTCTCCCTGCGCGCCATGGCAACCCGCGCAGGTTGCCGCATAGGTGGCGTGTCCGCGTGCCGTGTCCGCTTTCCTGGTGGCATGGCCCGCAGAGGCGGCCACATTTCTCTTTTGCGGGCTGTCGGCTGCCGCTGCGGCCGCATCATCGCCGACGGCATAGATAATGACCGATGGCGTGCCCGGCGCCGCTTGCGGCCAGGTCGAGCGCGAGATATTGCCGGATGGAACAGCCAGGTATTGCCGGCCTCCCGAACGATAGGTGATGATTCCGCCGGCGATGGCCCCGCCAGTCTCGATCGAATGCAGCAGCTTGCCGTCCTCGGTCTGGAAGACGAACAGGGTGCCGGCCATGTCGCCCGCGAAGGTGACCCCGCCCGCGGTCGAGGTCAGGCCTGCCACCACTGGCGCGGGTGCGTGATGTTTCCATTTTACGGCGCCGGAATCCACATCGAGCGCAGTGATCCAGCCCGAACCGAGGCCGTCCTGCTTGAACGAGCCGCCCATGTAGATCTGGCCCGCTTCATATTTGGGCGGGTCTTCGAAGAACAGGATGGAGCACCAGTCCACCGCGCCGAAGGTGGCGATCCTGCGTGCGGGATCATAGGCGGGGCCATTGTATTCGACGCCGCCTGTCATGCCGGGGCAGGCCTTCAGGCCCTCCTTGGTCGGCTCGGCATCGTGATTGAGGATCGTGGTGACCGGGGCCCGGTAAAGCAATTTGTGGCTGTTGCGGTCGATCGAATAGACATAGCCGTCCTTCGATCCCTGGATCACCACCGGGCGGCCTTTTCCGTTCCTGATCAGCAGGGCCGGGGGCGTGACGCCATAGTCGTGATTGTCGTTCGGGCGGGTCTGGTAATGCCACAGCCTCTTGCCGGTCTTCGCGTCCAGCACGAGGACCGAGTTGGTATAGAGATTGTCGCCCTTGCGGACCCAGGGATTGAGATCGGGCGCCGGATTGGCGACCGGGATGAACAGTTCCCCTTTCTCGGGGTCGAGGGTGTAGGACGACCACGTGCCGCCGCCGCCCTTCTTCCAGGTTTCGCCCGGCCAGGTGTCGTTGCCATACTCGCCTGGATGCGGAATGAGATTGAAGGTCCAGACCGTCTTGCCCGTCTTGCTGTCGAGCGCGAGCATCCGGCCCGGTATCCCCCAGTCGCCGCCGGCCAGGCCGATATAGACCTTGCCATCCCATGCAATCGGCGCGGCGGATACATATTCGCCGATCTCCGGGTTGCCGATCTTCTCCCGCCAGATTTCCCGGCCGGTCCTGGCGTCGTAGGCCACCATCCGCGCGTCGCCCGTGCCGCGGATGACCATGCCATCCGTATAGGCCACCCCGCGATTATGGACGAAGACTTCCTCCTCCTCGGGGTTGTAGAGCGATTTCCAGATCACGTCGCAATTCTGGGGATTGATCGCGACCGTGCCCCGGCTGGTGGTGTAGTAGAGGCCGCCGTTGACCAGCACCGGACCGGAATTGAAGGGTCCGGCGCCGCCCATGCGCACGCGGCAGACTTCTGTCAGCTTGCCGGCGTTTTCGGTGTCGATCTCGGCAAGCTCGCTGAAGCGATTGCCATCCAGCTGCCGGTTGTAGCTGGGCCAGTCCGTATCGCCTTCAACCGGCATGGCGAATTGCTGGTCAGGAGTACCCTCGTCCTTGCCGGCGATGGCTGTGCCATCTTCATTGGTGCGGGGCTGGACCGCGCTGCCGGCTGATGCGGCCAATCCCAACAACCCGATGCCCGCGAAAAGGCACAGCCTTCTACCCATCATCCAACCCCTCTCAATTCGATCAATATCTTGTCTTTGTGATTTTGCATCCCGTGTCACGCCGGGCATTCGTAATTGGTGACGAAATCCTGGGGCACCGCGGGCCCCCAATTGGCCAGGCTGTCCTCCATCCCGTAATTGGTCGGCTGCCACAGCGCATAGTCCTCGATGTAATCCATGTCCGCGTAATATTCGAACCAGGAACCCCAGGGATCCTGTATGTAATGAAAGAAGTTCGACCCGATGGTGTGCCGTCCGAAGCCCCATTCACCCCGCGCGGACTTTTCCATCAATGCTCTTCCGCCGCGTCCCACCTCATCCGGTCCGGGCACTTCGAAGCTGCCGTGATGAAAGCCGACGCCGGGAGATTTCGCGAAGGCGACGACGTGATGGTCGCTGTTCCGCCTCGCGCAGCAGAATGCGATTACATCCTGCGCATGGTCGGCCAGGCCCATTCCCAGAACCTCGGTCATGAATGCGACGCTGCGCGTCACGTCCGGCGTGAAGACCAGCACATGCCCCAGCCTTGTCGGCTTGACCGGTGGATATGCGCTACCCGGCTTCATGGCGGACCTGCCCCGGCGGACGAGGCGGCCCGGCGCGTTTATCTCGAATGGCTGCGAAGGTTCGCGCGGAGGATTGTCGGGAACGTCGACGAGGTGGATCAGCATTCCATGGGGGTCCCGAACCCACAGGCCGCCTGCCTGAGCGCCGCTGGCCGGGACGACTATCGTTCCTCCCGAACCCTCGACCCGCGCGCCTATTTCGTCCAACTCGTCGGCGCGAAGGGAAATATGGTGCAGCCGCTTGCGTTCCTTGCCGCCGATCAGGCTGATGCAGGGACGGCTCGCCCCTTCGCACCGGAAATGCGCGACGTTGTCCGTGATCCAGGCTTCCAGGCCGGCGTCGGTGTAGAATTGTACGCCGGCCGCGATATCCGGAACCTCCAGCGTAAAGGAGAGGGCGCCTTTTACTGCCATGTCATCGTCTCGGTCGGATGTGCTTGCTCCAATTTGGAATGGATCGTGCAGTCCCTTTCGGTATCCGCAATTGCGACACCATAGGCTCTGAGATCGCGCAGGAGATCGGAAGCGAGGGATTGCAGGTCGTTCGCGCGTTGCACGCTGCCGTAAACATAGAAATCGGGGCGCACGATAATCGCGGTCGCTCCAAGATTCGTCAGGAACTGCTCCAACCTTCCATCGCAGTCCTTCACTGCAGAGCCCAGCGCGACATGGTCCGTGCCGATCCATTCCAGCGCTTTGCGGGTCGGCGCATCGAGCAGGGCGGCAGGGTCCTCATGCCTTGCGATAATCGTGAAATTGCGCCCCGGGCTGACGTTCTCGTCCAGCCGGAGCTTCCGTCCCCCGATCTCCACATCCACATGCGGCGAAAGCAGCCCCGCCGCCGGATCCTCGCCGGACTCGGGGCGATGGAGCAGGCCCGCGACGAGATGGGGGAAGGGCGGTGGCGGGGGCGCCTGGCCGGTGAGGAAGGTCCGGTCGCGCTCGGCCGCTTCGGCCGGGTCCGGCACGCAGATGATCTTGCCCAGATAGATCGAGATATCGGTGATCTGGCTGACATGGGGGAGGCGTTCTTCCTGATAGCTCTGCAAAAGGCGGAGGCCGGCCTTGCCGTCCAGGATCATTCCCAGCTTCCAGGTGAGGTTCCAGGCGTCCCGCATTCCCGAGCACATGCCCTGACCCATGAAGGGAGGCATCACATGTGCGGCATCCCCCGCGATCATCAGGCGGAAATCCTGCCATTGGCGGGCGAGAAGCGAGCGGAAATTATAGACCTTGTGCCTTACCAGATCGACATCGTCCGGGCCGGCCCAGGGTTCCAGCAGGGACCAGACCGTCTGCTCGTTCTCCAGGTCTTCCACCCTTTCCCCGGGCAGGCGCATGAATTCCCAGCGCCTGAATATGCGCCCGTCGCGCACACCGGCCGGGACGATCGTGGTGGGCCGGGCCGGATTGCAATATTGGCCGGCGGCCGGAATACCCAGCTTCTCGATCGTGGCGCCTTCTTTCAGGAGCACGTCGATCACCAGCCAATCGGCTTCGAAGCCGCGATCCTCGCGATCATCGCCCATCGTATGGCGGACGATCGAGTTGGCTCCGTCGCAGCCGATCACGAAACGGGCCGACAATGTCCTGGCCTCGCCTGTGGCGACATGGACCATCTCCACATGCGCCATCTCGGCATCCTGCCGAACGCCGGTCACTTCCCAGCCGAGAAAAAGCTCCACATCGGGCTGCTCGCACACGGCCTGATGCATCGCTTCCTCCAGCGTCGGCTGGTGAACGAAATTCACCTCAGGACCGCCCGATATCGATGGCGCGGACCAGTCTATGACGAGCAATTCCTCCCATTGCGGGCTGAACCACTGATAGAGCGGCCCGGGGTGCGTGACCGACGGCAGGACGGGCCCGAGGCCGTTCGCGGCCAGAACGCGAAACAACTCGTGATCGATGCATACCGCGCGTGGAAGCGGATAGCGTTCCGTCCAGCGCTCGCAGACGGCGACGGAGCGGCCCTGCCGGCCCAGCATGATCGCCAGCGCCTCGCTCACGGGGCCATAGCCGACCTGAATCACATCGAACGTTCGTTCGTGCTTCATCTCTCCCGAATCCCGTCATTTTTGCGCGGCGATGGGGAAGAGTGCCAAGTGCGATAATCAACGTCAATGTCATAATGACGAAAATGATATTATGTGCTGGACCAAGCTGAGAGCCAGCCAGCGGGTTTGTCCAACGATCGGATGGCTTGGCGGTGAGGTGAAATTCGGTGAGAATGTGGGTCTCGATGCACGGAGAGGAACAATTTCGGCGGATCCAGAGGGCATGCAGGCGGCAAGCCTGTCGGAAAGTGAAGATCATCGCGTCCGCGTTGCCAGGGAGCGACGCGAGCGGATGCGCCGCCGCCTGCTCGAATCGGTCATGGCCGTCTGCTCGGGGGAATCCGCGCGCGCTCCGGCGGTCATCGACGACGTCGTCCAGCATGCCGAAGTTTCGCGGGGCACATTCTACAAATATTTCGATTCCCTCGATCAGGCCATCAGCGAACTGGGATCACAGCTCGCGGATGAGATGACGGCGGGAATCGCCGAAATCTACGATGTGCTGACCGATCCGATGATGCGCACCGCAACCGGTTTCCAGCTCTTCCTCATTCGTGCCTACATGGACCCGCATTGGGGCGCGTTCATCGCGCGCATCGGCCTGCTTCGCGAGGAGGATCTCTTCACGAGCAAGATACGCCAGGACATCGCCCTGGGTATCGAAACCGGTGATTACTCGGTGGACGACATCGTCTGCGCCAGCGACATGCTGATGGGAGCCAAGGCCGAGGCCATTCTGCGGCTGATCAGCAAGGAGAAGTCTTTCGACTACATCCAGTCGATGGCGCGATTTGTCCTCTGCGCGTTTGGAGCAAGCAAGGTCAAGGCGGCGAAAGTGGTTGAACGAGCCTTTACGCGAATTGTGGAGCAGGGGCCGTCCAGCCTGCCCTGGTGGCAGGACTGACGACCCGGCCAGCGGGTTCGACATGCCGTTGCGGGCGGCATTGAGCGCTCTTTGGAAATGAGCAGTGGCCGCGGCCGGTGCAAACGGCTAGGGCGCCCCCGCCGGTAAACGCTTCCAGGCGCTTCCCTCGGGAAGTCACGCATCCGCAAGCCAGCATTTTCTCCCTGTCGATTCTCCTCTTGCCTGAGGAGAGTCGGCGCAACCTTTCGAGCCTTATGTCATTCGATCATCTTCCTCCGCAGATTTCCGATTCCCTGTCCCAGCGGGGCTATGCCGAGCCAACTCCCGTCCAGGCGGCCGTATTGGAGCCGGAAGCCCTCGATCGCGACCTGATCGTTTCGGCGCGGACCGGCTCCGGCAAGACGGTGGCGTTCGGGATGGCCATGTCGCGGAATCTGCTGGCTGACGGGCTGCCCCCCGCAGGCGCTCCGATGGCGCTGGTGATCGCGCCGACCCGTGAACTGGCGCTGCAGGTCAGTCGGGAGCTTGCGTGGCTTTATGGCAAGGCCGATGCACGCATCGCCACCTGCGTCGGTGGCATGGATCCGGGCAAGGAACGGCGCACCCTGATGCATGGCACGCATATCGTCGTTGGCACGCCGGGGCGTTTGCGTGACCATCTGGAACGCGGCGCGCTCGACCTTTCGGGCCTGCGCTTCGTCGTGCTCGATGAAGCTGATGAAATGCTCGACATGGGTTTTCGCGAGGACCTCGAGGAAATCCTGGACGCGACGCCGGCGGAGCGCCGCACCTTCATGTTTTCCGCGACCATGCCCAAGCCAATCGTCGCGCTGGCCCGCCGCTATCAGCGCGATGCGTTGCGCATTTCCACGATCGACGACGATCGCGGGCACGGCGACATTTCCTATCAGACGGTGGCCGTTTCCCCGGCCGACATCGAACACGCGGTGATCAACCTGCTTCGCTTTCACGAGGCGGAAACCGCCATGCTGTTCTGCGCCACTCGCGACAATGTTCGCCATCTCCATTCGGCGCTGGTCGAGCGGGGCTTCGCCGCGGTGGCCCTCTCGGGCGAGCACAGCCAGAACGAACGCAACCACGCGCTGCAGGCTCTGCGTGACGGGCGCGCCCGGGTCTGCGTTGCGACAGACGTGGCGGCGCGCGGCATCGATGTCGCATCGCTCAGCCTCGTCATCCATGTGGAGGTGCCGCGCGATGCCGAAACGCTCCAGCACCGCTCCGGGCGTACTGGTCGGGCTGGACGCAAGGGCACGGCGGTGCTGATCGTGCCGTTCCCGCGCCGCCGTCGGGTGGAGGAGATGTTGCGCCGGGCTCGCATCGCGGCGGAATGGGTGGAGGTGCCGAGCGCCGCGCTCATCCGTGAACGGGACCGCGAGCGCCTGATCGCCACATTGCTTGATTCTGGGCTTGATCCTGTCGAGGCCAACGAGGAAGACCAGCTTCTGGCGGAACGCCTGCTGGAGCGGAAGGACGCACGCGAGATTGCCGTCGCGCTGGTTCGCGCCCACCGCAAATCGCTGCCGGAGCCGGAGGAACTGATCGATCTTTCCGCGCGCGGCGGCGAGCGGGGCCAGGACAAGTCCCACCATCGCAGCGGGTTCGAGGACATCGTATGGTTCCGCATGGATATCGGCCGCAGGCAGAACGCCGACCCGCGCTGGCTCCTGCCTTTGCTCTGCCGCCGTGGCCACATCACCCGAAACGAGATCGGTGCTATCCGGATCGCGGCGAACGAGACATTCTTCCAGGTGCCGCGGGCAGTGGAGGCCAGGTTCCGCTCGGCCTTGCAGCGCACGGCGAAGGAAGGCGCCGAGGACGAGAGCGGCATCCGCATCGAACCTGCGCCCGAAAGCCCGCGTGAGGTGGCCCGTGGCCAGGCCCGCAAGCAACGCGGTGGCGCGAACAGCGCGCAGCCTCGCGATGACGGTGCCCCGCGCAGGAACCGGCCCGGCAAGGCAGGGCCGCACCGGCATCGCAAGGGTCCGCCCCGCGCGGGGCGCTGAAATTGGGGCTGTCGAATGGCGGCCACGCTCAGTCCTGTCGGATTAATGAGGCGAACGTCAGATTCAGTTCACTAGTGAGTGGCCCCCGCTTTCGCGCGGAACCATGCGGATGAGATTTGCGAACCCCGGCCTTGCCGTTTACATCGCCAGAAATTGAGCTTTTGGCCTTGACGACAATGGCTTTTCGCATGGGGCTGGAGGCAGATGTTGAGGGAGCAGAAGAAGGAGGGGCGACGCCGGGCGATCCTGCACGCTGCCGAAACGCTCGTTCGCGAAACCAACTCGACAGATTTTTCCATGCGCGAACTGGCGTCGCGCGCGGGTTTCAGCCTGGCCACAACCTATAATCTCATCGGTTCGAAGGCGACTGTGCTCTACGCGCTTCTGAACCAGTGCATGGACCGGGTGGATATCGCCAGGCTTTCCACGCTGGAGCGGGGCGATCCGATCGAGCATGTTTTCCAGGCGTCGGATGCCGCCGTGATCATCTACACCGCCGACCCTAATTTCTATCGGCCGCTCCTGCGTTTCCTGCTTGGCGTACCCGATCCGGTCAATCGGCCGCTCTTCATGGATCGCGCCTTTCGCTATTGGTGGGCGGTGGTCCAGTCTCTGTCCGAACGCGGCGGCTTCCGGAATTCATTCGAGCCGCAGGCCCTGGCGCGCGATCTCCAGATCTTCTTTGCCGGAACCATCGACTTCTGGGTGCATGACGAGCTCGACAGCGCGCAATTCAAGGCGCAAATCCGCATGGGCGTCGCCATGCGCCTGCTTGCGCTCGGGCTCGATCAATATTCCGCTCGCCTGAAAAGTGAAATCGCGGCGCATGGCCGGCTAATCGACCCGCTGCTGCCGGATATCGATCCGGCCAGGCGGGCGTAGCGGTTTGACAAACTTATAACGCGCGCTAACTTTTCCCGTAATGCGGCCGGGCGGATTTCCCGGCATTCATAATTCACAAGAAGCGGTGGAGCGGATTGGATATGAAGCCGGTGCGTGTGGGCATCCTGGGCTGCGCGAAGATCGTTGGCTGGGGCCTGATGGATCATCGGGACATGCTGCCCGAAATCGAAGTGGTGAACATCGCTTCGCGCAATATCGAGAAAGCTGCCGCCGTCGCGCAGCAATACGGTTTCCCCCGATACGGCAGCTATGAGGATTTGCTGCGGGATCCGGAAGTGGAGGTCGTTTACGTTCCTCTGCCGAATTCGATGCATGCGCAATGGTCGATCGCCGCCTTGCGCGCGGGCAAGGCCGTGGTGTGCGAGAAGCCGCTTGCCTCGAATGCGGAGGAAGCCGATCACCTTCGCGCAGTCGCGGAGGAGACGGGCCTGCCGCTGATCGAGGCCGTTCACTATCTATACCACCCGCTGGCCGACCGGCTCATCGAACTCCTGCGAAGCGGCGCGCTCGGCAGGATCGAACGGATTCTCGCCCGGGTGCACCTCTCCAGCGATTTCTTCGAGCCGCACGACATTCGTTTCAGCTACGATCTGGCTGGCGGCGCGACCATGGATCCGGGCTGCTATTGCATCAGCCTGTGCCGGATCGCGACCGGCGAGGAACCGGCCGTTATAAGTGCGACCCCCGACTTGCTGAGCGCGGACATCGACAGGTCGATGGTGGCGACGCTTCAGTTCCCGGGCGGGTGTGTGGCAACGGTGGAGACTTCCTTGCGAACCGATCCGTGGGATATCCGGCTCGTGGTGGAGGGCAGCAGGGGCAGGCTGGAAACCACCAATCCGCTGGTCCCCCATTTCGGGCATAGCTGGACATTGACGGTCGACGGCGTGGAGACCACCGAAAGCTTCGACATGACCCCGACATTCGTGTTCGAATGGAAGGAAATCGCCGACGTCATCCGCAACGGAGCGCCGATCCGGACTCCGGCGAGCGATGGCGTCGCCAATATGAAGGTCGTGGACGCGATCTATCGTGCGGCGGGGATGCGGGTCCGCTGACAGGGCGCGCGCGGCTATCGGCAGACGCGGATCATGTCCTGATCAGAAGCTGATTTCGGTAATCCGGGTGCGTTCCTGATCGCTCGCAGCGGCATCCTGAGCGAGCGCGTAAGCCGCCTGGACGGGCGCCACGTCGCCGTAAAGCTCGATCATGTGGCCGTTCGCGGGGCGGGTATCGATCATAGCCACATCGAAGCCGCTGTCGCCGCCGACATGGAAGGTCGATGCGACTTCAAACCCGGCTTCTTCGAACTCCGCGACGGCGCGGCGCATGTCGGGCACGATGAGCGCGACATGATGCATGCCGATCTGGCCGCTGCCGAACGGAAACATGTCATGCCCATGCGAGGGTGCGTCATTATGCTGGATGAAGAATTCGACCATCACATCGCCCCACTGGCCGAAGACGGTCGAATGGTCGAAGGTTCCCGGGCTGCCGCGATACACGAAGTCCCGCACCGGGACGTGCCGGGCATGGAAGAACGGGCCGGAACCGTATGCCGCCGCATGGCTCAAGGCCGCTTCGACCGGATCGGGAACCGCATAGGCAATCTGGCGGATGGGGTGGCGCAGCAGGGACATCCTCGGTTCCTTATCGTGAAATCCGCGCAAGATGGCGGATGACAGTTTCATTTCTCGACGTCATGAATGCGATAACGTGTTCCAAAAATCAAACCGGCCCCCGGCAGGTTGAGACTGGGCTCGAAGGGCAGCCGGAATAGCCCGCACAATCTGGAGAAAGCGATGATTACGAACGAACCCGTGGCGCAAATCGCCTATGTGGTGCCCGATATCCGGGAAGCCTGCCTGCGGCATGCGAGACTGTTCGGCACCGGTCCGTTCTTCGTCGCCAGCAATATTCCGCTCAGCTCATCCCGATATCGCGGCAGGGACGTCCCGTTCAATCACAGCTCCGCCTTCGGCCAGTGGGGCGATGTGATGATCGAGTTCATGCAGCGGGAAGACGATCAACCCTCGGTTCTCACCGATGTGCTCGATCGGACCGGCGGCAGGGCCGGCATGCATCACAAGGCCATCCTGGTGGCGGACCCACCGGCCGTGGCGGCGCGGTTCGAGGAAAGCGGCTTCCCCATCGCGTTTCACGGAACTCTGACGGCGGGCGTCGAAGTGTTCATGGTCGATACGCTGGATCTCTATGGCCACATGATCGAGCTATATGCGCCCAGTGAGCTCGTGCGCGGTTTCTTCGCAATGGTCCGGGATGCGGCGGCAAGCTTCGACGGAACGGACATCTTGCGCGATTTCGCGTTCGGTTGACACTCCCGTTCAGGCCGCTGCGGCTTCCCCGTGGGTTGCTTGGCGCCAAACCCGAAACTTCCACGAATTTGTCTTGCGCGAAAAGCCGGGCCGCTATAGCCATGTCATAACGCATTATAAAATGTGGGGAGAGGTATGCAGATCGCGCAAATCGGAATGAATTCGTCCGATATTCCCGCCTCTCTGCGCCTTTATTCGGAAGCATTCGGATTCAGAAACGCCGGCGGGCAGGGGCTCTGGGGAGAAACCATCAGGGTTCATGGCCTGTCGGCCGATGACACCGCATTGATGTGGTGGATGATCGGGGATCAGGATTTCTTCCAGCTCGAATTCTTCCATCATACCAGCCCGGGCCAGCGGCCGATGCCTGCCGACTGGAGGCCTTGCGACTGCGGTTGGGTTCGCTTCTGCATCGCGGTGCCAGATCTCGATCGCAGCAGGAGTGCCTTGGAAAGGCGAGGGGTGCCGTTGCTCGGATCGGCGGAGGGGCCGGCCGGCAAGCGGATGGCGTTCCGGGATCCGCAAGTGGGCGTCATTGTCGAAGTGGTGGAGGATCGTGGCCGCGCCGGCCCGGCTTTCCGGTCGGCCACCAGTTCGGTCTCCGATCTGGAAGGCGCGCGCGCCTATTATCGCGACACCCTGGGTCTTCCCGTCAGGCCGCTCGAAGAAGTGAGGGATGCGGGCGACGAAGCGCTGTGGGGTCTGGCCGGGGCGAGGCGCAAGGGGTTTGCCGTCACGATCGGGGACCGGAGCCTGGAGATCGTCCAATATGAAGATCCGGTCGGGCGCAAGCGGCCGGCGGATTTCTGCATAGCGGACCAGGGCATCATGAACGTCGCAATCATCTCGCGCTCGACGGAAGAGATCGAAGCGATGTTCGCACGGCTGGAGCAGGCCGGATACACCTCGCCGGCCATGATGCGGGCCGAGGGAATCGTTGCCGGTTATATCGTCGATGCGGAGCGGGAGTTGGAATTGGCCGCCATTCCGGAGGAAATGGATCGCTTTGTCGGCTTCGAATACACCCAGCCTTTCTTCACATGATGGGGGCGGCGGTGTGGCAACAATGTGCCAGATCGAGGGAAATGGATGAAGTGTTCCCGATTACAGTCGCAAATCGGCTCCGGGAATTTTATAACGTGATCTGAATTTGTTTCGGCAACTGCAAAAGAATAGCTGACGGGAGGAAAGAGAATGTCACTTCGGAAGAAAATGATCCTGGGCCTGGGAACATCCGCCATGGCGATGGGATGGGCGCCCACCGTCTATGCCCAGGACAGTGGTGGTGTGGGTGAGATTATTGTGACGGCGCAGAAGCGCGAGC
>CAYXTO010000025.1:0-17525 GCA_964468045.1 uncultured Caenibius sp.
CTCGGCGCGCTCGCCTCCAAGCCGGTGATGGAAGGCAAGGCGGTGCTGTTCAAGCGCTTTGCCGATGTGGATTCGATCGACATCGAGCTGGATACGGAAGATCCGGATGCCTTCGTCAATGCCGTGGCGCTGATGGAGCCGAGCTTCGGCGGCATCAATCTGGAAGACATCAAGGCCCCGGAATGCTTCATCATCGAGCAGGCCCTGCGCGAGCGGATGAAGATCCCCGTGATGCATGACGACCAGCACGGCACCGCGATCATCGCCGCCGCCGGCCTGATCAATGCCTGCCACCTCACCGGCCGCAAGATGGGTGACGTCAAGGTGGTGGTGAACGGGGCCGGCGCGTCCGCCATCGCCTGCACCTCGCTGATCAAGTCGATGGGCGTGCGCCACGAAAACGTGACGATGTGCGACAGCAAGGGCGTGATCTATATCGGCCGCGACAATGTGGACCAGTTCAAGTCGGCCCATGCGATCGCCACCGACGCCCGGACTTTGAGCGACGCCATCGCCGGGGCCGATGTGTTCCTCGGCCTGTCGATCAAGGGCGCGCTGACCGCCGAGATGGTGAAGAAGATGGCGCCCAAGCCGATCATCTTCGCCATGGCCAATCCCGATCCGGAAATCACCCCGCCCGAAGCGAAGAAGGTGCGGCCCGATGCTATCGTCGCCACGGGCCGGTCGGACTATCCGAACCAGGTCAACAACGTGCTCGGCTTCCCCTTCATTTTTCGCGGCGCGCTGGACGTGCAGGCGACCGCGATCAACGAGGAGATGAAGATCGCGGCGGCGGAAGCGATCGCCGCCCTGGCGCGCGAGCGCGTGCCGGAGGAAGTGGCCGCCGCCTATGGCCGCAATCATCACTTCGGCACCGAATACATCATTCCCGCCCCGTTCGATCCGCGCCTGATCGAGCGGATTTCGTCCGCCGTGGCCAAGGCCGCGATGGATTCCGGCGTCGCCCAGAAGCCGATCGAGGATTTCTACGCCTATCGCACTGCGCTCAAGGCCCGGCTCAACCCGACCACCAGCGTGCTGACCCAGGTGTTCGAGGATCTGAAGAAGAACCCCAAGCGCGTGGTCTTCGCCGAGGCGGAGGACGAGGTCGTGCTGCGCGCCGCGATCCAGTATCGCGATTTCGGATATGGCAACCCGATCCTGGTCGGCCGCACCCAGGCCGTGCTGGACAAGCTGGCCGACCTCGGGGTCGAGGATCCGGACAGCTACGAGATCCAGAATTCGGCCGATTCCATCCATGTGCCGGAAATGGTGCAATATCTGTACCAGCGGCTGCAGCGGCGCGGCTTCATGGAGCGCGACGTGCGCCGCATGGTCAACCAGGACCGCAATGTCTTTGCCTCGCTCCTGCTGGCGCTGGGCCATGGCGATGCGATGATTTCCGGCCTGACCCGCCCCTTCGCGCAGACGATGAAGGAGGTACAGCTGGTGCTCGATCCCAAGCCCGGCCACCTGCCCTTCGGCATCCATCTGATGATCGGCAAGGATTACACGGTGTTCCTGGCCGACACCACGATCAACGAACGGCCCACCGCCGAGGACCTGGCCCATATCGCCAAGGAGACCGCGGCGGTGGCGCGGCGGCTGGGGCATGAGCCGCGCGTCGCCTTCCTCAGCTTCTCGACCTTCGGCAATCCCTCTGGCAAGTGGCTGGAAAGCATCCGCGACGCGGTGCATATCCTCGATCGCGAGCAGCCCGGCTTCGAATATGAAGGCGAGATGGCTCCGGATGCGGCGCTCAACCCCAAGGTGATGGCGAATTATCCGTTCAGCCGCCTGTCGCAGCCGGCCAATGTGCTGATCATGCCGGGCCTGCAGTCGGCCAATGTCTCGGCCAAGCTGCTGCGCGAGCTGGGCGGCAACGCCACCATCGGT
Source organism: uncultured Caenibius sp. (assembly GCA_964468045.1). GTDB lineage: Bacteria > Pseudomonadota > Alphaproteobacteria > Sphingomonadales > Sphingomonadaceae > JAWKXU01. The sequence continues at coordinate 1,897 of CAYXTO010000025.1, forward strand.
CCGATGCTGATCGGGATGGAAAAGCCGGTACAGATCGCGCCGATGACCTCCATCGCCCCCGATGTGCTGCAATTGGCCGTGCTGGCGGCGGCGGGCGTGGTCGGCTGACCGCCGCGCCTGGAGTGATTTCGACGCAAGTGGAAGCGCTTGCTGACCCGGAACAGGTCTGGCCTGCCGTTCAGCGCAAAAGCGGGCGGATCAGATTATCGCTCTCCAGACCCCATAGGCGCTGGTTAGCGTCAGCACGACGCCGACCAGGATCAGCATCTGCTTGGGGGGCAGGTGCTTCGCGGCCCAGGCGCCCAGCGGCGCCGCCAGTATGCCGCCCACCAGCAGGCCCAGCGTGGCCCCGGCGAGGTCGGCGACGCCAAGATGCCAGATGAACGCGGCGGACACGGTGATCGTCAGGAAGAATTCGACTGAATTGACGGTGCCCACGACCTTGCGCGGATCGGCGCCCTGGATCAGCAGGTTGGAGGTGACGACCGGCCCCCAGCCCCCGCCGCCCGCCGCATCCAGGAAGCCGCCGAATAGGCCCAGCGGGGCGACCAGCTTGGCTTCCTTGATCTTGGGCGGATAGAACAGCCCGCGCCAGAGGATGTAGAGGCCGATCGCGCAGAGATAGGCCAGTACGAAGGGCTTCACCACGGCGGCGTCGAGCGAGCTGAGCACATAGGCGCCGAGCAAGCCGCCGATCACCCCGGGGATCAGCAGGCGGAAGAACAGCCGCTTGTCGATATTGCCGTGCAGCAGGTGGCTGATGCCCGATGTCGCGGTGGTGAAGCATTCCACCATATGCACGCGCTGCGAGGCCACCGCCGGCGGCAGCCCGAGCACGCCCACCATCATGGTGCTGGAAATCACGCCGAAGGCCATGCCCAGCGCGCCGTCGACCAATTGCGCGGCGAAGCCTATGGCAATGAAGGGCAGGATGGCGCTCAGTTCGAAGGCTTCGAAATGCAAGGGCAAGGTCCTTTGACGGATCAATCAGGGTTGGCGACTGCCCGTGTTTCACGGATGCGGAAAGCAAAATTTTCAGAATTGCGGTGTAGTGCAGGTTTCTCGTTGCCGATCAAGGGGCGGCAACTAGGCCTGGCTACTGCTTGCGGCCGCGCTGCACCACGGCGGCCCTGCGCCGTTCCAGATCGCCGTGCGGGACCGTTCCGTTGTATTTCCAGGCGACCTGCCGCTCCATTTCGAGCGCTTCCCCCAACGGCATGGCGAAGCCCCGGTCGATCAGGGCCTTGTATTCGCGCAGGAAAGCCGGGTCGGCGCCGGCCATCTCGCTGGCGATTTCGCGCGCGCGGGCCATCAGGCGGTCGGGGGCGACGACCTCGCTGATAATGCCCCAGTCCAGTGCGGTGGCGGCATCGAGGAAATTGCCGGTGAGCGACATTTGCTTGGCGCGATGGATTCCCACGATCCGTGGCAACCGCTGCGACAGGCCCCAGCCCGGCAGCAGGCCGACCCGCGCATGGGTATCGGCGAAGCGGGCATTGGCGGAGCCGATCAGGATGTCGCAACCCAGCGCGACTTCCAGCCCGCCGGTGATCGCCACGCCGTTGATCGCGCCGAGTACGGGCTTGCGGCAGGCTTCGAGCGCGCGGACCGGGTCGAATTGCTGGATCGCCTGGAGCGCATCCGGGTTGGACCCGAGCTCCTTGAGGTCGACGCCCGCCGAGAAGGCGCGCTCGCCCGCGCCGGTGAGGACCAGCACGCTGACGGAATCGTCCTGATCGGCCGCCTTGACCGCTTCGGTGAATGCGATGCAGAGCTCGGACGACAAGGCGTTGAGCGCTTCCGGGCGGTTCAACGTCACTATCGCGACCGCGCCATCCTGCTCGATCTTCAATACGCTCATGGGCTTTCCTCTCCCTGGAAGCGCCGCTGTGCCCTATCTGCGGCGGTAGCGGAAGTACCACACCTCATGGCCCAGCTGCCGCGCCTTGGCCTCGTAGCGGGTTTCGCACCAGCCGCCGGGCCGCTTGAGGAAGCTGGCGGGGCCGTCCGCCAGCCATTCGAAGCTGTCCCGATGCCGCCGCATCACCATCAGGGCGTGGCGCAGATAGACGGGGTGGTCGGTGCCGAAGCGGAATTCCCCGCCCGGCTTCAGCTTGGCCGCGAACATCTCCACCGGCCCGTCGTTCATCATCCGCCGCTTGGCGTGGCGGGCCTTGGGCCAGGGGTCCGGATGCAGCAGATAGAGGAACGACAGCGTGCCGTCGGGCACGCGCTCCAGCACCTCCAGCGCGTCGCCCATATGCAGCCGGACATTGGCGAGGCCCATGTCGCGGATATGGCCGAGCGCGCCGACCACGCCGTTGAGGAACGGCTCGCAGCCCACGAAGCCGTGGTCCGGCAGCAGATCGGCCCGGTAGGCGAGATGCTCGCCCGCGCCGAAGCCGATTTCGAAATGGAGCGGGGCAGGCTGGCCGAACAGCCGCTCGGCGGTGATCGGCCCGTCATCGGGCACGCCGATCTGCGGCAGCAGGCGCTCGACCAGCTCTTGCTGGCCCTTGCGCAGTTTCTTGCCCTTGGCCCGGCCATAAAGCCGGTTGAGGGTGGTGGGATCGCCTTGCTTGTGCGCCGTCATGGGCGCCGCGCTTAGGCGGGTTTTAGCCGGGCCTCAAGCGCTTGCGGACCACGAGGCGCAGCCTGAATTCATTGCTGTCCTTGAAGTGACAGGCCCCGGTTCGCAAAAAGCGAACCGCAAGGGCTGCATGGCTTGCCGGGTTCGGAAAAATGTCACGGGTTCCGATCCGGAACCCGCAAGCGCGACTGCGCGACGCGCCTTATGGCGCGAAAGCCAGGGGGCCGGATGGACCCCTGGCATATCGAACGCAAACTACGCCGCTTCGGCGGTATCGTCGGAATCGCGCAGCACATAGCCACGGCCCCAGACGGTTTCGATGTAGTTTTCGCCATCGCAGGCCAGCGCCAGCTTCTTGCGCAGCTTGCAGATGAATACGTCGATGATCTTGAGCTCCGGCTCGTCCATCCCGCCATAGAGGTGGTTCAGGAACATTTCCTTGGTGAGCGTGGTGCCCTTGCGGAGCGAAAGCAGCTCCAGCATGGCATATTCCTTGCCGGTGAGATGGACGCGGGCGCCGTCGACTTCCACCGTCTTGGCGTCCAGGTTCACCGCCAGCTTGCCGGTGCGGATGACGGATTGCGAATGGCCCTTGGAACGGCGCACCACGGCATGGATACGGGCGACCAGCTCTTCCCGGTGGAACGGCTTGGTCACGTAATCGTCAGCCCCGAAGCCGAAGCTGCGGATCTTCGAATCCATTTCCGAGATGCCCGACAGGATCAGGACCGGCGTCTGCACCTTGGCGACGCGCAGCTTCTTGAGCACGTCATAGCCATGCATGTCCGGCAGATTCAGGTCGAGCAGGATGATATCGTAGTCATAGAGCTTGCCGAGATCGAGCCCTTCCTCGCCCAGGTCGGTCGAGTAGACATTGAAACCTTCGGTCGTGAGCATGAGCTCGATCGCTTTAGCCGTTGTCGGCTCGTCTTCGATCAACAGAACACGCATGGATACAGCCCCCGTTTTTGCCCCGATTCCCCAATCGGTAACCCGATAGAAATGGATATTGACCTGTATTAACCATTCAAGATGTGAATGAAAAAGGTTAATTTTCTGTAACCGCGAAATAAGCCGCCCCATTGCGCCGTTGCAGCAAGGGCCCGGCGCTGGCGCACCGAGCCTGGAATTTACCTGCTTCTTGCTTCGATATCACTTTAGCGGATCGCTGCGAGCGCCTTCTGTCGCCGCCGCTGCACCGAGCTGCCGATGCCGATCGCCTCGCGATATTTGGCGACGGTCCGCCGGGCGAGGTCGAAGCCCTTTTCCTTCAGCAGGTCGACCAGCGTATCGTCGGACAGGATCGCGGATGGGTCTTCCGCATCCACCAGGGCCCGGATCTGGGCCTTCACCGTTTCGGCGGACACCGCACTGCCCCCGTCCGAGGAAGCGACGCCGGAGGTGAAGAAATATTTCAGCTCGAACGTGCCGCGCGCGCAGTTCAGATATTTGTTCGCGGTCACCCTGCTCACGGTCGATTCATGCATTTCGATCGCTTCGGCCACTTCGCGCAGGGTAAGCGGCTTGAGCGCGGAGACGCCGTGGCGGAAGAAGCCTTCCTGCTGCTTCACGATCTCCCGCGCGACCTTCAGGATCGTCTTCTGGCGCTGGTCGAGCGCGCGCAACAGCCAGTTGGCGTCCGCCAGCTTCTCGTTCAGCCATGCGCGCGACGACTTGTCCTCGCAGGATCCGCGCAGCTCCAGATAATAGCTGCGATTGATGCACAGCCGCGGCAGGGTCGCCTGATTGATCGCGATGTCCCAGCCGCCATCCGTTCGAGCCCGCACCAATATGTCGGGCACGACCGGCGCGCCCGCCGTATCCTTGCCGAAGCGCAGGCCGGGCTTGGGATCGTAGGCGCGCAGTTCCGCCAGCATGTCGGCGAAATCCTCGTCATCGACATTGCAGATCCGGCGCAGCTGCTTGAGATTGCCCTTGGCGATCAGATCGAGATTGTCGATCAGGCTCGCCATGCAGGGGTCGTAGCGATCCGCCTCCTTCGCCTGCAGGGCAAGGCATTCCGCAAGATTGCGGGCGCCGACCCCGGTCGGGTCGAGGGACTGGACCGCCGCCAGCGCCATCTCCACCATTCCCAGCGGCACATCGAGTTCCCCCGCGACATGGCGCAGATCGGTGGTGAGATAGCCGGTGTCGTCGAGCAGGCCGATCAGGTAACGGGCAATAAGGGTAACGTCTTCGTCGGATTCGGCCGCGCCGATCTGGTTGAGCAGGTGCTCGGTCAGGGTGAGCGGTCCCTGCCCCCGCTCCTCTATCGAGAAACCTTCCCCATTCGCTTCGGAACGCTGCTCCGCGCCGAGGCGAAGATCCGCGACATGTCCCGTATCGGCATCGCCATGCAGCGCGGAAAATTCGACATCCAGCGGCTGGTCCGCATCGCTCGGGCTGGTTTCCAGCAAGCGGTCGACACCCGTTTCCAGTGCATCGACTGGCGCGTCCGCCGCTTCCCGGTCGGCTGGCATGTCGCTGTTCGCAAGTTCGGGGACCGTTCCTTCCGCATCGTCCAGCTCCAGCAGGGGATTGGATTCCAGCGCTTCGCCCACGAAGGTCTCGATCTCCAGGTTGGAGAGCGCCAGCAGCTTGATCGCCTGCTGGAGCTGCGGCGTCATCACCAGCGACTGGCTTTGCCGCAGATCGAGGCGCGGCCCGAAGTTCATGGGAGCTTGCCCGATTCCGGACGAACGCGTCGCCCGGTGCAAGGGCGGAGGGGCGGGCTGGTGTCGGGCGCCGGGCTCGACGAGGTCGAGGCCGGACAAACGCCATTCATAACGTGAAGCTTTCACCGAGGTAGAGCCGGCGCACATTCTCGTCCGCCACCAGCTCCTGCGGGCTGCCCGCGAACAGCACCTGGCCGCCATAGATGATGCAGGCCCGATCCACGATGTCGAGCGTCTCGCGCACATTGTGGTCCGTAATCAGCACCCCGATGCCGCGTTCCTTCAGGTCGATCACGAGATGGCGGATATCGGCGATGGAAAGCGGGTCGATCCCGGCGAAGGGCTCGTCCAGCAGCATGATGGAAGGCTTTGCCGCCAGCGCGCGGGCGATCTCGCAGCGCCGCCGCTCGCCGCCGGAGAGAGCCATGGCGGGGCTGGCGCGCAGCCGCGCAAGCCCGAATTCATCCAGCAGCCGTTCAAGCTCGGACTGGCGGATATCCTCTTCCGGCTCGACCATTTCGAGCACGCAGGCGATGTTCTGCTCCACCGTCATGCCGCGGAAGATCGAGGTTTCCTGCGGCAGATAGCCGAGGCCGAGGATCGCGCGGCGATACATCGGCAGGTTGGTGACATCGACCCCGTCCATCAGGATGCGGCCGCTGTCCGGTCGCACGAGGCCCATGATCGAATAGAAGCAGGTGGTCTTGCCCGCGCCGTTGGGGCCGAGCAGGCCCAGCACCTCGCCCTTGGCCACCGACAGCGAGATATCGGTGAGCACGGCGCGCTTGTCGTAGCTCTTGGCGATGGAGATGACCTCCAGCCCGCCCTGGGGAATGGGAGGCGCTGCCTTGGAAAGCGTTTCCGCCGTTTCGAGGCGGTTGGGATCGTCAAGGACATTCATCGCCATTGCCTTAGCACTTGTCCGCGAACAAAAAACCCCCGAGCGATACGAATTGGCAGGATTCATGCATGGCTTGGCGAAAGCGCGCCGCTGCAAAATTGAAACGAAAAAGACGGGGCCGGGTTGAATATGGCGGTTCGCGGTGGAATAGTCCCACGTGGATGACGGAGAGACTGCATGGGAAAGGCGCTGCTGCGCATCAGATTTTTCAATGGCCGGGCAGCGCCTGCGCCCGACTGGCGCAAGGCGATGAGCGACACTATCGCCCGGGCGCTGCTGGTTTACGCCGTCCTGCAGATTTTCCTCACCATGTCGACCGCCAGCGCCGGGGGCAGCACGCTGCTGCCCTATCTGACCCTGGGGCTGCTGGTGGCGGGCGTGATCCCCGCCTCGCGCATCATGGAGCGCCGGTGGGAACGGCTCACTGACCTGGAGGCTGCGGATCCCGGCCGCGCCCGGGCGTTCCGGCGCGACCGCTGGCTGGTGTGGCTGGTCGCATTGGGCCTGCCTTTCCTGGTGGTGGGCCTGTACAGGGCGGTGCTGCTGTTCACCTGAGGCGTGTTCGCCCTTGGCAGCGGGCGGGCATGGCGGCTAGGGCGGGATTGCTGATGATTTTTTCCGTAAGGAGCATTCCTGATGTTTGATCTGGCCCGGGCGCAGGAGCGTTGCGGTGCATTGATCGATTGCGCGCGCCGGTTCGGCGCGGATGGCGCCGATGCCATCGCGATCGGCAGCGCATCCGAAAGCGTCCAGGTCCGGCTCGGCAAGCTGGAGGATGTGGAGCGCTCTGAAAGCGGGCAGGTCGGCCTCCGGGTATTCGTGGGGCAGCGCTCGGCCTCGATCCAGGCCACGGACCTCAGCGATGCTGCGCTCGGCGAACTGGCGGAACGGGCGGTGGCGATGGCCAGGGCCGCGCCGGAGGATCCCTTCGCCGGGCTGGCGGACGCAGCCTTGCTGATGCGGGGCCAGCCGCTCAATCTCGATTTGTGCGATGCGGGCGAGCCGCGTCCGGAGCAATTGCGGGCGCTTGCCGAGGAAGCGGAAGACGCCGCGCGCGCGGTTGCGGGGGTGACGAACAGCGAAGGCGGCAGCGCCAGCTTTGGCCGCTCACTGGTGGCGCTGGCGACCAGCCATGGCTTTGCCGGCGCTTACGAAGGCAGCAGCCATGGCTTGAGCGCCAGCGTCGTCGCGGGCAATGGCGGCAATATGCAGCGCGATTATGCCTGGCGGCAGACGCGTCATGCCGCCGATCTGCCGTCGGGCGCGGAGATCGGCCGGCTGGCGGGCGAAAGGGCGGTGGCCCGGCTCGATCCGGGCCGGTTGACGAGCGGGGCGATGCCGGTGGTGTTCGATCCGCGCGTGGGCGGCAGCCTGGTCGGCCATTTGATCTCCGCCATGGCGGGCCCGACGATCGCCAGGCGCTCGAGCTTCCTGCTGGACCGGCTGGATGAAGCCTTGTTCGATCCCGCGATCCGCATCGTCGACCAGCCCCACCTGCTGCGCGGGCTGCGGTCCCGGCCGTTCGACGGGGAAGGGCTGCTCACCGCGGCGCGCGATCTCGTGGCGGAGGGGAAGATCACCGGCTGGCTGGCCGAATCGGCCTCCGCCCGGCAGCTCGGCATTGCCCCGACCGGCCATGCCTCGCGCGGGAGCAGTGGAGCGCCCGGCGTTTCCGCGAGCAATGTGCATATGGAGCCGGGGGCGGTTTCGCGGGACGAGCTGATCGCCGATATTGCCGATGGCGTGCTGGTGACGGAGCTGATCGGGCACGGCGTGAACGGCGTGACCGGGGATTACAGCCGGGGCGCGTCCGGCTTTCGCATCGTCAACGGCGAAATCGCCGGGCCGGTCGCGGAATTCACCGTGGCCGGCAATCTGGTCGACATGTTCCGGGCGGTGACCCCGGCCAGCGACCTGGAATGGCACCAGTCGATCAATGTGCCGACCCTGCGGGTGGACGGGATGACGGTCGCGGGCGATTGACGCCTGACCGCGCCCGCCCGGGCTGGTCTTTTTCCGAAAATCCGGGCGCGTGCCGCCTTCCGGCTGGCTCAGGCGGCCTTCTTCTTGGCGCGCTCGATCGCTTCGATCACCACCTGGCGGGCTTCGCTTGCGCCGCCCCATGTGCCGATGCGGACCCATTTCTCCGCTTCGAGATCCTTGTAGTGGGTGAAGAAGTGCTCGATCTGCTTGAACACGATCTCGGGCAGGTCGTCCTTCTCTTCCACGTCGGTGTAATAGGGGAAGGTGGAATCCACCGGCACGCAAACCAGCTTCTCGTCGCCGCCATGCTCGTCTTCGAGGTTCAGCACCGCGATCGGGCGGGCGCGCACGACGCAGCCCGGAACGAAGGGCGAGCGAGCCACCACCAGCGCGTCGAGCGGGTCCCCGTCAGGCGAAAGCGTATGCGGCACGAAGCCGTAATTGGCCGGATAGCGCATCGGCGTGTGGAGGATGCGGTCGACGAACAGGGCGCCGGAGGCCTTGTCGAATTCATATTTCACCGGCTCGCCGCCAACCGGCACTTCGATGACGACATTGAGGCTTTCGGGCGGATTGTCGCCGGCGGGGATCAGATCGATACGCATGGGGCGGGCATCTAGCGTCCGGCGCGGCGCGCGCCAAGCGCAAATTGCTGCGTTGCAAAAAAGTCGCCGGCCATTGCGGATTTTCGGTCCACGGCCTAATCGCGCGCGATCATGGGCACACAAACACCCCAAGCCATCCGTGGCACGCAGGATATCTTCGGCGCCGAGGCCGAGGCCTTCGCTTTCGTGGTCGAAACCTTCGAGCGGGTGCGCAAGCTCTACCGCTTCCGCCGCGTCGAAATGCCGGTGTTCGAAAAGACCGCCGTGTTCTCGCGCTCGCTCGGTGAGACGACTGATGTCGTGTCCAAGGAAATGTATTCCTTCGAGGATCGCGGCGGCGAATCGCTCACGCTCAGGCCGGAATTCACGGCAGGCATCGCCCGGGCCTATCTCACCGACGGCTGGCAGCAATATGCGCCACTGAAGGTCGCCACGCATGGGCCGCTGTTCCGCTATGAGCGCCCGCAGAAGGGCCGCTATCGCCAGTTCCACCAGCTCGATGCCGAGATCATTGGCGCGGGCGAGCCGCAGGCGGATGTGGAGCTGCTGGTGATGGCCGACCAGCTGCTGAAGGAGCTGGGCATCGCGGATGGGGTGACGCTGCAGCTCAACACGCTGGGCGACGCACCCAGCCGGGAAGCCTGGCGGCTGGCGCTGATCGAATATTTCCGCGCCCACAAAGCCGATCTTTCGGAAGACAGCCAGGACCGGCTGGAGCGCAATCCGCTGCGCATCCTCGATTCCAAGGATCCGCGCGACAGGCCGTTCACGGCGGAAGCGCCGAAGATCGACGATTACCTGAACCAGGAAGCGCAGGATTTCTTCGGCAAGGTCACTGCCGGGCTGGATGCGGCCGGCGTGGCCTGGACGCGCGCGCCGGCGCTGGTGCGCGGGCTGGATTATTACCGCCACACCGCCTTCGAATTCGTGACCGACCGGCTCGGCGCGCAGGGCACGGTGCTGGGCGGCGGGCGCTATGACGGGCTGATCGAGACGCTGGGCGGGCCGCATACCCCGGCGGTCGGCTGGGCGGCCGGGATCGAGCGGCTGGCGATGCTGGTGGGGGAGCGAGGGGAATCCTTGCTCGACGTCATCATAGCCGTGGAGGATGATGCGGCGCTGCAATTCGCCATCCGGGCTTTGGCGGCGCTTCGTCGCGCAGACCTTTCTGCTGATATGGTCGCCACCGGATCACCCAAGAAGCGCTTCGACAAGGCGACAAGGATCAACGCCCACGCTCTGGCTGCATTGACGATCAAGGATGGGATGCCAGCCGTCAATCTGCGTGGAGCTGAGCGTTCCGGGCAGTATGTCGAGATAGAACGGGTATTTGAAGCGCTTCTGGCATGAAGAATGCGAGGGACTCCTTCGTCATCCCCGCGAAGGCGGGGATCCAATTCCGGCATTGGTTGCTGGGTTCCCGCGTGCGCGGGAATGACGAGCATGTAGGCCTGAGGGGATGACCATCCCCGACGAGCGCCTTGCCCAGATCGCCGCGCGCTTTGCCGAGATCGAGGCGCGGCTCGCCTCCGGCACGCTGGAAGGCGATGCCTTCGTGGCCGCCAGCCGCGATTATGCGGAGCTGGAGCCGGTCGCGAAGATTGCCGAGGATGTGCGCACCATGCGCGGCGAGCTGGTCGGGCTGGAGGCGCTGGACGACAGCGATCCGGAGATGAAGGCGCTGGCCGAGGAGGAAATCGGAAGGCTGAAATCGGCGCTGCCCGAGGCCGAGCGCAAGCTGGCCGTGGCGATGCTGCCGCGCGATTCCGCCGATGCCCGGCCAGCCATGCTGGAAATCCGCGCCGGCACTGGCGGGGACGAGGCCGCGCTGTTCGCCGCCGACCTGTTCCGCATGTATGAGCGCTACGCCGCCGAGCAGGGCTGGCGGGTCGAGACGATCAGCATGAACGCTTCCGACATCGGCGGTTTCAAGGAAGTGGTCGCCAATGTCGCCGGGCAGGGCGTGTTCGCCAGGCTCAAGTTCGAAAGCGGGGTGCATCGCGTGCAGCGCGTGCCCGTCACCGAAAGCGGCGGGCGCATCCATACCTCCGCCGCGACCGTCGCCGTTCTGCCCGAGCCGGACGAGGTCGATGTCCAGATCGACGACAAGGATCTCAAGATCGACATCTATCGGGCCTCCGGGGCGGGCGGGCAGCATGTCAACACCACGGATTCCGCCGTGCGCATCACCCATCTGCCGACCGGGATCGTGGTCACCCAGCAGGATGAGCGCAGCCAGCACAAGAACCGCGCCCGGGCGATGCAGGTGTTGCGCACCCGCATATACGACCTCAAGCGCGAGCAGGCGCATGGCGCGGAGGCGGAGGCGCGCCGCGCGATGGTGGGTTCGGGCGACCGTTCCGAACGGATCCGCACCTATAATTTCCCGCAAGGGCGGGTGACCGACCACCGGATCAACCTGACCCTGCATCGCCTGCCCGAGATTCTGGAAGGGCCGGGGCTGGGCGAGCTGATCGATGCGCTGATCGCGGAAGACGAAGCCAAGCGCCTCGCCGCGCTGGGCGCATGACAGCGGGACCAGAGGCAAACAAGACGATCACGCAGGCCCTGCGCGACGCGGCCCGCACCCTGGCCGGGGTGAGCGACACCGCACGGCTGGATGCCGAATTGCTGATGGCGCAAGCGCTGGAGGTGTCGCGCTCCGAGCTGCTGCTGCGCCATGGCGGCGATCCGGTTCCGGAAGGTTTTGCCCCCTTGCTGGCGCGCCGCCTGAAGCACGAGCCGGTCGCCTATATTCTCGGCCGCCAGGAATTCTACGGGCGCGAATTCCGGGTCGGGCCGGAAGTGCTGATTCCCCGCGCCGACAGCGAATCGGTGATTGCCGCCGCGCTGGAAGCCATGCCTTTGCCCAGGCGTGTGCTCGATTGCGGCACGGGATCGGGCGCCTTGCTGCTCACGGTGCTGGCGGAATGCGAAGAAGCGGAAGGCATCGGGATCGACCGCTCCCCCGGCGCGCTGGCGATCGCGCAGGAAAATGCGGCTGTGCTCAGCCTTTCCGACAGGGCGAGGCTGATCGAGCGGGACTGGACCCGGCCCGGCTGGGCTGCTGGTCTCGGCCAATTCGACCTCATCCTGGCCAATCCGCCCTATGTGGAAAGCGAGGGGCGGCTTGCGCCATCCGTCCAGCTCCACGAGCCGGCGGGGGCGCTGTTCGCGGGGCCGGAGGGTCTGGACGACTACAGGATGCTGATACCGCAACTGCCCGCGCTTCTCGGTCAATCGGGCTGCGCCGTGCTGGAAATCGGGGCCACGCAGGAAGTCGCGGTAAGCCGGATTGCGGAGGATGCCGGGTTTTGCGTCGAGCTTCGCCGGGATCTGGGAGGCCGTCCTCGCGCACTTTTACTGCGATTTGGTCTTGGCAAAGCCGTCATTCGATACTAGTTAGAGGGCGACTGGCAGCTGGATGAGTTTTCCCCAGCGCCAGGTCACGCTCCAACATTTGCACATGCTCGCGTGGGCGGGGGCCTTCGCAAACTTGCAGATGAAGGGCCCATGACCAGGCTACTGGCCATGGCGCGGGAATGTGCGATCGAAAGGGTTTGGTTCCCTGCCGGTCTCGATTGAGGATAGAATTTCCCTTGAACAACAACAATCGTAACAACCGCCGCAGGGGTCGCGGCAATAATCGTTCGCAGGGCGGCAACCAAGTCAACCGGATCGATAGCCGTGCGCGGGGCAATGCACCCCAGCTGTTGGAAAAATACAGGAAGCTGGCACATGATGCCTCGCTCAACGGGGACCGTGTTCAGGCCGAGTATTACCTCCAGTTCGCCGATCACTATTTCCGGGTGATTGCCGATGGCCGTGCCCGGCAGGAAGAGCAGCGCGTGCGCCGCGATGACGAACGGTTTCAGCCGGGCGATCCGCAGTCCGAGGAATATGACGACGATGGCGGCTACGCCAGCCAGCCGCCGCGTGAGCGGGCGCGTCCCGAGCCGCGCGAGATCGCGCCTGCTTCCGAAGATGCGGAAGAGACCGAGCAGGCCGAAGACGGCGTCTCAGGCGTATCCTACGAGCCGGCCGACAATCCCTTCATTCGCCGCAATTCGCGGGCCCGGACCACCACCCGGCGCCGCCAGCCGGTTGAGGAGGCTGCGGAGGAAGGCGCCACCGACGACCAGCCGACCCTCGGGCTCGATCCATCCTCCCTGCCGCCGTCCATCGGCGCACGCGATGGCGAGGAAGAGGAAAAGCCGGCGCCCCGCAAGCGCGCACCGCGCCGTCCCCGTGCTGCGACGGTCGAGGATGGCGGCGAACCGCTGGAAAAGGCCGGCTGATCGCGGCTTTGCCCGCGGATCGTTCTGTTGCCGCAGGTAGAACAGCCATCCGGCAGGCCGCAAAGCCCGCTTGCCTGGCGATCGCCTTGCGGCCAAATGCAGGGCGATGAAATGGGCGGCTTCCGTATTCGCATGGCTTGAGATGCATCCGCGCTGGAGCGCGCTGGGCCTCGGCGCTCTGGCCGCGCTCGGCTTTCGCCCTCTGGCATTATGGCCGCTCACGCTGCTTGCCCTGGCCGGGTTGTTTGCCCTGGCCGTTCGAACCGAACGCGGCCGCGATGCGGCATGGCTGGGCTGGCTGTTCGGGCTTGGCCATTTCACGCTTGGCAACAACTGGATCGCTACGGCCTTCACCTATCAGGCCGAAATGCCCGCCCTGCTCGGCTGGGCCGCGGTTCCTCTCCTCTCGCTCTATCTCGCGGTCTATCCGGCGTTCGCAGCCTTTGCTGCACGGATGGTCGCCGGAAACCGGCTGGGCTGGCCGGCCGTGCTGGCCTTCGCCGGCTGCTGGATCGTCAGCGAATGGCTGCGCGGCTGGGTGTTCACCGGCTATCCGTGGAATCCATTGGGTGCCGTATTGCTGGGGGGCTTTCACTCACAGGGCCTGGCGGTTCTGCTGCCCTGGCTGGGAACCTATGCCTTGTCCGGCCTGGTGGCGTTGCTGGCCGGGGGCGGAGCGCTGCTGCTGGCGCGCGGCCGCCTGATAACGCTCGGCGCCGTCGCTGCCGTCATCGCCGTCGTCATGTATCTGCCGGCAGGCCCGGGGCGCGAGGGGCATTTGCCGGTCACGCTGGTCCAGCCGGACTTCCGGCAGGAAGAGCTCAACGATCCGCGCTTCTTCGAAGCCCAGTTCGCGACGATCGCCGGTCTTAGCCTGCCGCTCGAGCCGGGGGAGCGCCGCCTGGTCCTCTGGCCGGAATCCGGCCTCCCCGACTATTTGCGGGAGGGTTATCCGCAGCGCTATTATGACCAGATGACGGCGGGCGGCGATCCGGCGTTCGCGCGAGCCCGGGTCGGCCGGGTGATCGGCACGGGCGGCTTGCTGCTGACCGGGTCGGTCGATCTGGAAATCGCCGGGGGCAAGGCGGTGGGTGCCTATAATGCGGTCACTGCGCTCGATCATGCGGGCCGGATCCGCGGCGGTTACGCCAAGGCCCATCTGGTGCCCTATGGGGAATATCTCGCCCTGCGCTGGTTGCTGGAGCCATTGGGTGCCAGCCGACTGGTTGCCGGCGCCTTCGATTTCATTCCGGGGCCGGGGCCGCGAACGCTCGATCTCGGGGAATGGGGCAAGGTCGCGCCGCAGATCTGCTACGAGATCATCTTTTCCGGCCATGTCGTCGATCGCGCCCATCGGCCGGATTACATCTACAATCCATCGAATGACGGCTGGTTCGGCAGTTGGGGGCCGCCGCAGCATCTCGCCCAGGCCCGGATGCGGGCGATCGAGGAGGGGCTGCCGGTGTTGCGCGCGACCACGACCGGCATCAGCGCGATCATCGATGCGCGCGGGATCGTGCGGCACCATGCCCCGATGCGCCAGGCGCAGCGGATCGATGCGCTGATCCCCCCGGCCGCTCCGCCCACGCCCTTCGCCCGGCTCGGTAACGCGCTCCCGCTCGCCTGGGCGGCCTTGCTTATCGGCGCGGCGCTGGTTGCCACACTTCGAGTGCGTCGCTAGAGCGCCAGAATGTCAGGACAATCTTTGCCAGGGAACCGCAGCTCGATGCGTGCCAATTATCTGTTTACGTCTGAGAGTGTTTCGGAAGGCCATCCGGACAAGGTCGCAGATCAGATTTCCGATGCGATCGTCGATCTGTTCCTTTCCAAGGACCCCGAAGCCCGCATTGCCTGCGAGACCCTGACGACGACCCAACTCGTCGTCCTCGCCGGGGAAATCCGCTGCAAGGGCGTGTATGAAGGCGGCGCCTGGGCCCCCGGTGCGCAGGAAGAGATCGAAGCCGCCGTTCGCGAGACGGTGAAGCGGATCGGATACGAGCAGGACGGTTTCCACTGGGAAACGCTGCGGTTCGAGAACAATCTGCATGGCCAGTCGGCCCATATCGCCCAGGGCGTGGACGCCAATGGCAACAAGGACGAAGGCGCGGGCGACCAGGGCATCATGTTCGGATTCGCTTGCGATGAAACGCCGGATTTCATGCCGGCCACGCTGGATTACAGCCACAAGATCCTGCAGCGAATGGCGGCGGACCGCCATTCCGGCGCGGCCCCGTTCCTGGAGCCCGACGCCAAGAGCCAGGTGACCCTGCGTTTCCAGGGCGGCAAGCCGGTGGCGGCGACGGCCATCGTCGTTTCTACCCAGCACGCCCCCGGCTATGACGAGGGCGACAGGGAAGCCGCGCTGAAATCCTATGTGAAGCAGGTGGTGGCCGATATCCTCCCGGCCGAGCTGCTTTCAGATGAGACCGTCTATCACATCAACCCCACCGGCAGCTTCGAAATCGGCGGCCCGGATGGCGATGCCGGCCTGACCGGGCGCAAGATCATCGTCGATACCTACGGCGGCGCCGCGCCGCATGGCGGCGGCGCGTTCTCGGGCAAGGATCCGACCAAGGT
>CAYXTO010000026.1:0-14378 GCA_964468045.1 uncultured Caenibius sp.
ACCGGAGCAGTGATCGACGTGTTGCGGGACCGGGCCTTCACCGCTTCTGGCCTCGGCAGTTTCGCGGCGGGCTGGTTTGCCTTCGGGCTTGTCGAGTGGTCGACCGGGGCGAACGCCGGGCGGTGGGTCGAGGTTCTGTCGCATGACCTCGTCGACGGGGTGGCGATCGTGACCCTGCTGGAAGCGCCCGTGCGGCCTATCACGGCGACGGACACCTTCGTGGTCCGCGCCGGTTGCGACAAGCGCCTTGCGACCTGCGGGACGAAGTTCGCCAATGTCGCCAGCTTTCGCGGCTTTCCACATATCCCAGGGCAAGACGCAGTCCTTCGCTACGCCACCAAGGATGGCGGTCACGAGGGGGCGGTGCTTTGACCCTATCACACCGGACCGCTGATCCCGCGCGCGTCATCGCCATCGCGCGGTCATGGTTGGGCACGCCCTATCACGACCAGGCCAGTTTGCGCGGGGTCGGCTGCGACTGCCTCGGCCTCGCGCGCGGCGTCTGGCGCGAGGTCGTCGGGCCGGAGCCGTTCCCGATCCCGCCCTACAGCCGGGATTGGGGCGAGACCGGTCCCCGCGAGGTTCTGGCCGATGGGGCGCGGGCGATGATGCCGGAAATCGCACACGCAGATGCCCCACCCGGTGCGATGGTCCTGTTCCGAATGATGCCGCGTGCCATCGCCAAGCATGTGGGGATCCTCACCGGCCCCGACACCTTCCTCCACGCTTACGAACGCCTTGGCGTGATCGAGGAACAGCTGACACCGACATGGCGACGGCGCATCGCCTTCGCTTTCCTCTTCCCTGCACGCTGACTTCCACAACACTTCGAACCCTGAGTTTCCGCAATGGCCACGCTCGTCCTCGGTGCCGTCGGTTCCGCCATCGGTGGGGCTTTCGGCGGTGCCATCCTCGGCTTTTCTGGTGCTGCCATCGGCGGCTTTATCGGCTCGACCATCGGGTCGGTGGTCGACAGCTGGATCGTGTCCTCGCTGGCGCCCGCGCAGAAGATCGAGGGCCAGCGGCTCGATAGCTTGCGGATCACCTCCGCCACCGAAGGCGCGATCATCCCGCGCCTCTACGGGCGCATGCGCATCGGCGGCAATATCATCTGGGCCACGGATTTCCGCGAGGAGACAAAGACCACGACGCAAGGCGGTGGCAAGGGCGGGGGCGGCGGCCGGGTCCAGACGACCGAATACCTCTACTATGCGTCCTTCGCGGTCGCCCTCTGCGAAAGCCCGATCACCGGCATCGGCCGCATCTGGGCGGATGGCAAACCGCTCGACATGACCGGCATCACCTGGCGCTGGTATCCGGGGAACGAGGCGCAAGCAGCCGACCCGTTCATTTCGGCAAAGATGGGGGCCGCCAACACCCCGGCCTATCGCGGCACCGCCTACGTCGTTTTCGAGGAACTGCCGCTTTCCACCTACGGCAACCGCCTGCCGCAGCTCAGCTTCGAGGTGTTCCGGCCGCTGGCGGATCCTGACACGGCAGAGGGGTTGGTCAAGGCGGTGACAATGATCCCCGCTTCGGGCGAATTCACCTATGCGACGGAAGCCGTCCGCAAGACGGTCGGGGCCACGACCACGGTCTTCGGCCAGACAACCGGCGGCACGACCTCGGCCGAGAACCTGAACGCGCTTCCCGATGAGGCTGACATCGTCGTGGCCCTCGACCGGCTGCAGGCCATGGCCCCGGCCGTCGAGAGCGTCAGCCTCGTTGTCGCCTGGTTCGGCAATGATCTGCGGGCAGGCAACTGTGCGATCAAGCCGGGCGTGGAAGTGGCGACCAAGGTCACCAGCCCGAAGGTTTGGGCGGTGAACGGCGTCTCCCGCGCAGCTGCGCATCTGGTAAGCCGCGACGCCGAGGACCGCCCGGTCTATGGCGGCACGCCCGCCGACTTCGCGGTGGTGCAGGCGATCCGCGAGATGAAGGCGCGCGGGCTGCGCGTCACCTTTTATCCGTTCCTCCTGATGGACGTGCCGCTCGGCAACACCCTGCCGAACCCCTACAGCGCGAATGCCGCCACACCCGGGCAGCCCAGCTTCCCCTGGCGCGGGCGGATCACGTGTTCCCCGGCCGCAGGCTATGCCGGGACCGCGGACAAGACCGCCGCAGCGGCGACGCAGGTCTCGGCCTTCTTCGGCGCGGCCACCCCGGCGCAGTTCGCAGTGTCGGGCGACAACGTGAACTGGACCGGCCCCTCGAGCGATTGGGGCCTGCGC
Organism: uncultured Caenibius sp.; assembly: GCA_964468045.1. Taxonomy (GTDB): domain Bacteria; phylum Pseudomonadota; class Alphaproteobacteria; order Sphingomonadales; family Sphingomonadaceae; genus JAWKXU01. The sequence goes on from CAYXTO010000026.1 coordinate 2,232, forward strand.
CGGATGATCCTGCACTATGCCCATCTCTGCGCGGTCGCGGGCGGGGTCGATGCCTTCCTGATCGGCACCGAGATGCGTGGCCTGACCACCATCCGCTCCAGCGCCAGCGCCTATCCCGCCGTCACCGCGTTCAAGGCGCTTGCGGCCGATGTGAAGGCGATCCTCGGGCCGAGCACGAAGGTCGGCTACGCCTCCGACTGGTCAGAATACTTTGGCCACCAGCCGGGGGACGGCAGTGGCGATGTGTTCTTCCACCTCGACCCGCTCTGGTCGGATGCGAACATCGATTTCATCGGCATCGACAACTACATGCCGCTCTCCGACTGGCGCGACGGCTTCGACCATGCCGATGCCCTCGAAGGCTGGCCCGCGATCCATGACCGGGGCTATCTGCAGGCCAACATTGCAGGTGGTGAAGGCTTCGACTGGTTCTATGCCAGCGCCGCCGACCGCACGGCGCAGATTCGGACGCCCATCACGGATGGCAGCGCGGGCAAGCCCTGGGTCTTCCGCTACAAGGATCTGCGCGCCTGGTGGTCGAACCCGCATTTCAACAGGCCGGGCGGGGTGGAGAGCGGCACACCAACGTCGTGGGTGCCGCAGTCCAAGCCCGTGTGGTTCACCGAACTGGGCTGCCCCGCCATCGACCGGGGCACGAACCAGCCGAACGTGTTCTTTGACCCCAAGTCGTCCGAGAGCTTCACCCCGTACTTCTCCCGCGGATGGCGCGACGACGCCATCCAGCGCGCCTATCTCGAGGCCAGTTATCTCTGGTGGGGAACCCCGGCCAATAATCCGGTGTCGGCGATCTACGGCGGCCGGATGGTCCACGTCCCCGAATGCGCCGCTTGGACCTGGGACGCGCGGCCTTATCCGTTCTTTCCAGAGCTGACCGGCGTCTGGACGGATGGCCCCAACTGGCGGCTTGGGCACTGGCTGACCGGGCGGCTGGGCGCGGTGTCTCTGGCGGCCCTCGTGCGGCACCTCTGTCTGCGTGCTGGGCTTGATCAATCGTTGATCGACGTCTCTGGCCTATGGGGCGCGGTCGAGGGCTATATGATCGGCGCGCTGGAAAGCCCCCGCGCGTCGATTTCCACCTTGGCCCGGCACTTCGGCTTCGATGCCATCGAGACCGAAGGCGTGATCCGTTTCGTCATGCGCGGCCGCGCCAGTGTGGCCACACTGGTGATCGACGATCTGGTGTCCAGCCGGGAAGGCGACGCCTTCGAGCTGACCCGGGGCCAGGAGACCGAACTGCCGCAGGCCCTGAAATGGCAGGTCGCCCGCGCGGACGAGGATTATGACGCGGCCGTAGTCGAAGCGCGGCGCATCACCGTCGACACGACGCGCATCGCGTCCGAGAGCTTCCCCATGGCGATCCCGCCCGAGGAGGCCGAACGCCGCTGCCGCCGCGCGCTGATGGAAGCCTGGATCGGCCGGGAAAGCGCCACCTTCCGCCTGCCGCCGTCCCGTCTTGGCCTCGATCCGGCCGACGTGATCCGGCTGGCGCATGACGGACGTGAGGTGGAATTCCGCCTCGTCTCGGTCGCCGATGCCGAGGCACGGGGCATCGAGGCGGTGCGTCAGGACCGTGCGGCCTACGACCTGCCACCTGGGGATCCACGCCCGACCTCGCTCGCCAGCCCCGTCGTCTTCGGCACGCCCGAGGTGGTAATGCTGGACCTCCCGCAAATCAGCGAGGACCAGCCCGCCCATCGCCCCCTGATCGCCGCTCATGCCAGCCCCTGGCCGGGCGAGATCGCGGTGTTCCGCACCGCCTCGACGGACGGCTTCAACCTCCTGACCACCTTCGGCAGTCGGGCGCGGATCGGGACGCTGGCCTTCGATTTCTTTCTGGGTCCAACCTCGCGGTTTGATCTCGGGAATGCGCTAGTGGTCGATCTGAACTCGGGGACGATTGAAGGCGTGACCGACGTCGCGCTCTTCGGCGGGGCCAATGCTCTGGCGGTCGAGAGCGCCGCTGGCCAGTGGGAGATCGTGCAGGCCGGAGCTGCCGAACTGATCGCCTCCGGCCGGTACCGCCTGACCCGCCTGCTGCGTGGCCAGCGCGGGACAGAGAACGCCATGGGCAATCCAGCCCCGGCAGGAGCGCGGGTAGTCGTGCTGGATGCAGCGCTGTCTTACCTGCCCATCGCCGAGGCTGACCTCGGACTTCCGTGGAACTGGCGGGTCGGCCCGGCCACGCGGGCGGTCAGTGACGCAAGCTATGCCGCGCTGGGCTTCACTCCCACCGGACGGGGTCTTGTCCCATTCGCGCCGGTCCATGTCGAACAGCCGTGGCGAACTGCGCGCGCTCCGGGCGATCTGACCATCCGCTGGACGCGGCGATCCCGCGCTCTGGTCGCGGATGCCTGGGAACAGGTCGAGGTGCCGCTGGCCGAAGACCTGGAAAGCTACGACGTCCAGATCCTCAATGGGCCCGCCGTCAAGCGGACGCTGACCAGCAGCATGCCCTCCGTCCTCTACACCGCCGCCCAGCAGACCGCCGATTGGGGTGCGCCGCTCGGATCCGGTCAGACGCTGGCGATCCGTATCTTCCAGCTTTCGAACCGCCTCGGCCGCGGCGCGCCGACGTCCGTGACCCTCCAGTTCTGACGGGAACCCCCATGTCCGACACCACGACCCATCTGGGCCTGCCTTACCTCCTGGCGGCGCAGGCGCAGAAGCATATCACGCACAACGAGGCGCTGCGCCTGCTCGACGCCATGGTCCAACTCTCGGTCCTCGAGCGCACGCGCACCGCGCCACCCGCGAGCCCGGCTGACGGGAACCGCCACTTGGTGGCATCCGGTGCGACCGGCCTCTGGGCCGGGTGGGATCTGAACATCGCCTTCTGGGTCGACGGCGCATGGATCCGGCTGGTGCCGCGCACCGGCTGGCTGGTCTGGGTCGCGGCCGAGAGCCTGTTCCTCGTCTGGACCGGCAGCGCCTGGGAGGTCGTGGGCGAGCCGCGCGATGTGTCGGACGCCGTGTTCAGCCTGGTGAGTGATGCGGACCCGACGAAGAAGGCGACCTTCGCGCTGGCGGGGATCAGCGCGGGGACGACCCGCAGCTTCTCGCTGCCGAACACTTCGTCCGAGCTGGCGATCCTCGCAGGCACCCAGACCTTCAGTGGCAACAAGACGTTCGCGGGCACGCTGACCGCCTCGGGCACGGTCACAGTCTCGGCCGCTTCGGCCAGCATCGGCACCGCGACGACGACCGCGACCTACGGGATTGGCACCGGGGCCACGACCACGGGCGTGACCAAGACCGTGAACCTCGGCACCGGCGGCGCCTCCGGATCGACCACCGTCGTGAACATCGGCTCTGCGACGGCTGGCGCGGGCGGCACGACGGTGTTGAACACGCCAACGGTGACCTTCGCCAATACGGTCACGCAGGTCGGCATGCCGCAAGCGAACCTGACAGCACAGCTCTTGGGCCTCGGTGGGGCGACCGCCGACAGCTACAACCGCCTCTCGGTCAATACCCCGGCCGTGCTGCTGAACAACGCAGGCGCGGGCATCGAGGCCACGGTGAACAAGGCGGCACCGGCGAATGATGCGGCCTTTGCCTTCAAGACCGGCTTCTCCGCCCGCGCGCTGATCGGCCTCCTCGGCAATGATGACTTCAGCTTCAAGGTCAGCCCGGACGGGTCGGCCTTCTACGATGCGATCCGCATCGACCGCACCAGCGGCCAGGTGGAACTGCCGCAGCCGACAGTGTTGCCGGGACTGGCCGCAGCGCCATCGCCGCCGCCCGCAGGCAAGGCCTCGGTCTATGCTCGCAGCCGGGCCGGGGCGCCGCGGATCGACGTGATGCGCCCCTCGGGCCGGGACTTCCCCCTGCAGCCCCACTTCGGGGTGAACCGGATCGCAACCTGGTCGCCTTCGGTCACGACAACGATCACCAGCGAAGGCATGCCGATCACCTCGGTCGGCACCGTCTCGCACCCGACGCTGGCCGCGACAAACCTCGCCGCCAGCATGCGGCGCTGGCGCCTGACTTCGGCGGCTGTCGTGGATTCGGTCGCCGATCAGCGATCCGCAGGCTGGGCCTGCTGGCGCGGCAATGCGGCAGGCCTCGGCGGCTGGACCTTCGTCACACGGATTTCGCTGACGACCCTGCAGGCGACCGGCATGGGCTTCTTCGGCCTCTACGGCTCTACTGCTGCGCTGGCCACAACTCTGACGCTGGCTGCAACCATCAACTGCATCGGGATCGGCTTCCAGCGTGGGACTCACACCCGCTGGCAGCTGGTCACGAACGACGGGACAGGGGCGCCGATCCTGACAGACATGGGGGCGAGTTTCGCCATCGCCACCGGAGGCGTCCTGACCCTGTTAATCGCAGCACCACCGAATGGCAGCTCGGTCTGGGTGCGGGTGGTGGACGAGGTTTCCGGCGCGGTGTTCGAGCAGGAGATCGCCGCCGACCTGCCCGCCGCGACACAGTTCCTGTCGCCGCGGCTGTTCCTGAATACCGGCGCGACGGCCGCTGCCGTCGCCTACGACTGCGCCGGGGTCTACCTGGAGACGGACTTCTGATCGGCGTTCCGGATCGCGAAGGGTCGCAGGTGACAGCGTCTGCCTCCGCGATCCGGGATGCCTTTGGTCAAGGTGCCCGCATCTCCGCATAGTCCCCTCCCGTGCGCAGGGTCACGGTGACCGGCGCCTCGGTCCGATTGCGCCAGAACCAGCCGTGGTTGCCGGTGAAGGCGGCGGTCAGATCACCGGAGGCTTCGGGCACGGCACGGCCTTGCTCGTAGCTGATGCTCTGTCCGCCGCCGTCGCCGTGCAGGTCGAAGTTCACGACGCTGCCATTTGCCGTCCAGGCGAAGCGGGCGACTTGTCCCTCTTCCATCGCGAGCTTCACTTCGATCCCCTCGCCGGGGTTCAGGGTGTAGCTGACTTCGTCGCGCCATTCCGGGGCTGTGGCCGCGGTAACGGCTGCTTCGACGGGATCTGCCGCCGCGGGAGCGGGTTCTACCTCCGTCGTTGCCTCAGGTGCGGCGGCGGCGGGTGCTTCCACCGGCGCCGTTGCCTCTGGCTCGACAGCTGCGGGTGGCGCACCGATCACGGCCGCCAAGGCGGCAAGCTGCGCGTCGATCCTGTCCAGACGCTGGACGATCTCGGCAGGCACGGCGACGGGGGCCGGGGCGGGAGTGGCGACAGCCGCCGCTGCCGCAGCCTGGGCGTCAGCCTCGGCTTCAGCGGCAAGCTGCTGCTTGATCTCCCCCATTTCCGTCAGGCCGGTCAGCGCGCCGACACCAGTCGGGTCGATGCCGTATTCAGCCGGAAGCCAGAACAGGACGAGGATCGCCCCGGCCGCCCCGGCCGCAATGAGGGTGGAGCGGATCAGGCCACCCGGTGTGGCGGGCACAGACTGTACATGCGCTGATGCGGCCGCAGACGTGTTGCGGTGTTCTGCCTGGAGCGGGGGCGCCTTGGAGATATCGAAACGGTTGTTCATGGGTCTCGCCCTCCCTTCAGGCGACGAAATAGCCGGTGATCTGCAGGCCCATCAGTGCAAAGCCAGCCACCATCATCAGGACATTTGCGGCATAGGCCTGCCGCGCGAAGGCGGGCCGCGCCCGCCACTGGGTCATCGCCATCAGGATCAGCGCGAGCGCCATCAGCTGGCCAAGTTCCACGCCCACGTTGAAGGCGATCAGGTTGCCCAGAAGCCCGTCCGGCGAGATGTCGTAATCCTGAATCTTGGTGGCAAGGCCAAAGCCATGCAGGAGGCCGAAGACCAGCGTTGCCGCCTTGGTGTTCGGCTGCACCCCGAACCACAGCCGGAAGGCACCGAGGTTGTCCAGCGCCTTGTAGACCACCGAAAACGCGATGATCGCATCAATGATGTAGGCGTTGATCGAGATGGACCACCAGACGCCCGCAACCATCGTCACGGAATGGCCGATGGCGAAGATGCTGACATAGGTCGCGATGTCCCTTGCCCGGTAGAGGAAGAAGATCACCCCGGCGAGGAAGAGAAGATGGTCATAGCCCGTGACCATGTGCTTGGCGCCGAGATAGATGAAGGCGATGGGGCGAAAGCCCGTCACCTCCTGCACATAGCCCGCATCGCCTTCGGTGACGTTGTGGGCAAGCGCCGCGCCTGCAAGGAGAAGGGTGGCGAACAGCGTGGCGAGGGCAAGCAGCACCTGCCATGCTATTGGGGGGCGCCAGTGCGCCCGTGAGTACTGAATCATGTGATGTTTCCTGCGTGAGAGATCGGACCGCCCGGGATGCCGGGCGGCGGCTCAGATCAGCGTCAGGCGGGGCGGCCGTCGCGGCCCGTCACGGATGGTGCCGGAGGCCACAAGGGGGTCCGGGCGCAGAGTCCGCTCGGGTGGCGGGGGCACGTCTGCCCCAGGCGCCGCAAGCAGCGCGGCGCCAACATGGTCGTGGTCACTCGAGTCGTGGTGATCCGAACCGGCAATGTCATGCGCGTGGCCATGTTCGGCATGATAGGCCCGGTGATCAGCCTCGGCGGCCATGGCACCGGGGCCATGTTTGATGGCCTCAACGGCAGGGGCGACGGCCAGCGACAGGGCAAGACACAAGGTCGCCCAAAGCGCCCTGATCCCCTGCCATCTCTGACGTCCTGTCTGCATCACTGCCCTTGGGGGTTTGCCCCCCGCTTCGGTTCTTGCCTCATCCCCCCAGGGGGGATAGCATCGGTATATGCCAGAAGATCACACCCACGCAAGCCACCCCGCCATCGCCACTCGGCTGAAGCGCGCCGAGGGACATCTGCGCCGCGTCATCGGCATGATCGAGGAGGGGCGCCCCTGCGTCGACCTTGCCACGCAGCTGCACGCCGTCGAACGCGCTGTGGCCGAGGCGAAGCGGGCGCTGATTCATGATCATATCGACCACTGCCTGACCGATGGAGATGGGCATGCCCTGACCGAGATCAAGGCCCTGACGAAGATCCTCTGAAATGCTGTCCACGCTGAGAAACCCGACCTTCCGCCATCTCTTCGCCGCGCAGATCGTGGCGCTGGTGGGCACGGGGCTGGCCACCGTGGCGCTTGGGCTGTTGGCCTGGCAGCTTGCGGGCGACAACGCGGGGGCGGTGCTGGGCACGGCGCTTGCGATCAAGATGGTGGCCTATGTGTCGCTGGCGCCGGTGGCGGCGGCCATCGCCGAACGCCTGCCGCGCCGGGCGTTTCTTGTGGCGCTGGACCTGATCCGGGCGGGGGTGATCGCCTTCCTGCCCTTCGTGGATCAGGTCTGGCAGGTCTACGTGCTGATCTTCTTCCTGCAGGCTGCATCTGCCGGGTTCACCCCGGCCTTCCAGGCGGTGATACCGGACGTGCTGAAAGACGAGGACGACTATACGAACGCGCTCTCCCTTCTGCGGCTGGCCGAGGATCTGGAACAGCTCGCGTCGCCCATGCTGGCGGCGGCGCTGCTGACGGTGGTCAGCTTTCCAGTGCTGTTCGCGGGCACGGTTGTGGGCTTTGTCGCCTCTGGCCTGCTGGTGGTCACCGCGCGTCTACCCGGGCGGGCGGCTGCCGAACCCGGCCATTTCTGGGCCGACGTGACCAAGGGCATCCGCATCTACACCCGCACCCCGCGCCTGCGTGGGTTAATGGTCATGGAGGCTGCCGTCGCCGCCGCGGGCGCGATGGTCTATGTGAACACCGTGGTTCTGGTGCAGGCCCGCTTGGGTCTGGGCGAGGAATCCGTCGCACTGGCTTTCGCCGGATTCGGTGCCGGGTCAATGCTTGCGGCCTTCCTTCTACCCCGCATCCTCGACCGCCTGCAGGACCGCCCGGTGATGATCGGCGGCGCGGCGTTGATGGTCGCGGGCGTGGCGCTGGTGCCACTGGTCGGCAGCCTGGCTACACTGATCGCTCTCTGGGCAGTGATCGGATTCGGCTTCTCGCTGACCCAGACCCCCATCGGCCGGATCATCAACCGCTCCGCACGCGAGGCCGACCGGGGCGCGGTCTTCGCGGCGCAGTTCGCGCTGAGCCACGCTTGCTGGCTGGTGACCTATCCACTGGCCGGATGGATCGGCGCAGGCGCGGGATTGTCGGCGGCGGCCATGACATTGGCCATCATCGGCGCTGCGGGCCTTGCGGCTGTGTTGCGCCTCTGGCCAGCCGACGACCAGACTGTCCTTCCGCACGATCACCCCGACCTGCCGCCCGACCATCCGCATCTTGCGGAACACGGGCCCCATCATGCCCATGCCGTCGTGATCGATGACCTGCACCGTCGTTGGCCCAAGGCGGCATGATTTTCGCCTAGACCATCCCCGCCAAATGCAGCGCGATTCCAATTGCCGCAGCGCCGCCCAGGACGGTCGCCATACCGAGCTTCAGCCGGAACACCGCGATCAGTGCCAGAGCGGACAGGACCGCCGCCGCCCAGTCAATCGACCCGAGCACCGGTAGTTCGAGCGAGAGGGGGCCGGCCTCGATCCGCGCAACCTCGCGCCAGACGACATGGATGGCGAACCAGATGGCAAGATTCAGGATCACCCCCACCACTGCCGCCGTCACGGCCGAGAGCGCGGCGGACAGCGCGCGGTTTGCACGCAACCGCTCCATGAACGGCGCGCCAAGGAAGATCCAAGCGAAGCAGGGTGCGAAGGTCACCCATGTGGCCAGAAGCCCACCCGCGGTGCCTGCGATCAGCGGCGCGGCCCAGCCCGCCTCGCGGAAGGCGCCCATGAAGCCCACGAACTGCAATACCATGATCAGCGGCCCTGGCGTGGTTTCCGCCATGCCAAGGCCGTCCAGCATCTCACCGGGTTGCAACCAGCCGTAGGTCCCGACGGCCTCTTGCGCGACCCAAGCCAGCACGGCGTAGGCGCCGCCAAATGTCAGGACCGCAAGTTTGGAAAAGTAGGTTGCTATGTCTGCAAATACGCTGTCGGGAGCCATCAAAACGAGCGCGGCGACCGGCAGCAACCACAGAACCAGCGCCACGGCCCCGGCACGGAAGGCGCCTGCGCGGGCGGTACCGGTCAGATCGCCATGTTCCTCGCCCAGAAGCGTGGTCGCATCATCGACATGGGTCTTGCCGACCGATCCATGCCCGCCACCGCCCTGAAACGCCGCAACGCCTGCCTTGGCCGCCGCCCAACCGATGACAGCTGCGGCAGCAACGATCAGCGGAAAAGGCGCTGCGAAGGCGAAGATCGCGAGGAAGGAGGCCGCCGCGATCGCCTGCATCGCGCCGTTCTTCAGCGCCCGCTTGCCGACGCGCACGACGGCCTGCAGCACGATGGCCAGCACCGCCGCCTTCAGGCCGAAGAAGAGGGCCGAGACATAGCCTACGTCACCCCAGATCGCGTAGATCCAGCTTAAGCCCATGATCGCTACGACGCCTGGCAGGATGAAGAGCAGCCCTGCCACGAGGGCGCCGCGCACTCCGTGCATTAGCCAGCCGATATAGGTGGCCAACTGCTGCGCCTCTGGCCCCGGCAAGAGCATGCAGAAGTTCAGCGCATGCAGGAACCGCCCGTCGCCGATCCAGCGTTTCTCCTCGACGAGGATGCGGTGCATGACTGCAATCTGCCCCGCAGGGCCACCGAAGGAGAGCGCCGCGATGCGAGCCCAGACCCAAGTTGCCTCGGAAAGCGACGGATAGGTGTTGTCGTTACTCTTGTTGGTGCTCATGACTTCTTGCCTGCATTCGTAGGCCAGTTGTGCTGCTCGTCGGTCGCGTCCCGCGCCCAGCGGTAGAAGGCGTCGTAGAGGGCGATCCCTGCCTCCAGTTGCTCCAGATCGTCGGAATACATCCGCGACAGCCCCAGCGAGGCTGCAAGTAGCCCCGCGCATTCAGGAGCCAGGTCTGGCCGAGCCGTATCTGCGCCCCGCACGATCAGGGCCAGCCGGTCGAGTGCCGGAGTGGACAGGCCGAATTCGGCCAGAAGAACGTCGAAGGTACAAAGCTGGTCCCGGTGGCTCCAGAACACACCCTCGATGTCATAGGGCATCGCACCAAAGCGCTCGGCCACGCCCTGGACCTCGGCGGGGGCCACGAACAGGAACACCGCGCGGGCGTCGATGAATCGGCGGATCAGCCAGGGGCAGGCGATGCGGTCGATCTTGGGGCGCGACCGCGTGACCCAGACCGAGCGGCCCTGCGTGTCGCGGGCCGTGATCTTGCCCGGGTCGATCAGGGGTAGACCGGCCGCCGTCCATGCGGCTTGGCCGCCCATCAGATATTCGGCGTCTACGCCCTCATGCCTGAGCCATGCCGCCGTGCCTTGGCTGAGGCGGTGACCTTCGGCGCAGACCACGATCACTGGACCCAGGAGCCCGGCGGCAATCTGCGCCAGCCCCTCGGAAGACAGGTCGGCCTCGGCCAGCGGACGCGCGCCAGGCAGAAGACGAGGGTCGCCCGCCCGCACGGCCCCACGCCGCACGTCAAGGACGACGGGGGCTTTCGGCGTACCGATCAGGCGGGCAAGCTGTTCACAGGACATGGCATCAGGCGCAGGCATCTGCGTTCCTCCTCGGAAGCGATCAATCAGGAATGGAACGCGATCTTCAGCTGGCGCCTCGTGGGGAGGTCGCGGATCCCCATTCCTTGATTAGTTGTCAGCGCGAGGGTGAATGTCAATGCTGACGGCAACGGGCTTAATCCCTGAACGCGAATTGTATCTCGGATCGTATTGGGGGACATGGACGCCATGAGTTCAGCCCTTCAGACAGAACTTGCTCTCCTCTGGGTGCGGCTCGCCGCCCTCCAGCGGGAAATTCTTGCGGACGTCGCGGTCACATTGCGCACTTTTGCGGCGAGCGGAGATTGGCAGCTTCTGGCAGGTTTCGCGCCCTGGGCGATCCTGTTCGGCGCGGCCCATGCGCTGACCCCGGGGCATTCCAAGACCACGCTCGCCCTCTGGACCGCCGGAACCGGTGCGCGGCACCGTGAGGCACTCGGGACAGCCGTGCTTCTGGCTGCGATCCATATCGTGATGTCGGTGCTGATCGTGCTGGCTGCCTTGCCAATTGTCAGCATGGCCCGGGGGGAGGTTGGCCGCGCCCCTCTGCTGGACGACCTGAGCCGGGTCCTGCTCGGCATCGCCGGGGTCTGGCTGATCTGGCAGGGTTGGCATGGCCACACGCATCGGGTGCAGGGGCGATGGTTCGCCGTGGCTGCCGGGCTCGTGCCCTGTCCGTTGACGCTGTTCGTGATGACCTTTGCCGCCGCCCATGGAGTGACCATGGCCGGCATCGCGTTTGCCAGCATGGCCATGGTCGCGCTCGTCCTTGGAACAGTTGCAGTCACTGCTTCACTTTTTGGAAGAGGACTTCGCGCCTGGCCGCAACGGGCAAACCTTGTGTCGCGCGGGCTGCTCGCCTTAAGCGGCAGCGCTCTGGTTCTCTTGTCCGCGGCAGCTGTGATGGCCTGAGCCATCTTCACCGGTCCAGCACACTACGACGACGCCAAACAAATCCGTCGGGCAGAAGCCTTCTGGATGCCGTTCTCATAGTCGTCCACTGCCTCACACTCCCCTCTCAAGGGGCTGCGCAAGTAAGTCATTAATACAATAACGTCAATGTCTTATGCTGGAGAAGGTTGTCTTTCAGACCCATCCCCTCCGCCATAAATCAAGCCTAAGCCATTGTTTTTAAGCAGAAAAACAGCGCTTAGACTTTTTCTTTACCCCGATCCTTCCCTCACCTCGCAGCGAAACATCACGGGCGTTCGCGGAATCATCTACCAGCGCGGTGCAGGCCGCCGATGGCCAGTTCGAGTGTAGCGCGACATCAGAGTTTGCAGTGCCGGACATCAGAGTTTGCAGCAGACCGATTTTGGTTTGAGCACCATTAAAGGGGGTGTTTACGACCGGCCTGATGCCCGTCCACCCTGTCTGCCTAGGGAATCAGGGAGGCGGGAATGTGCGGCCGGATCGTGTTAGGGCACCTCACCTGGGCGCAGTTTCGGGCATGGCTGACCGGCGATCTTGATCTTGGTTCGGTGGAACTGACGGCCGAGGTACAGATGCCGGGCGGCTGGAACGTGCCACCGACCACCCAGGTGCCGGTGGTCCGGGTGTTACAGCCGGGATCAAACGGGCTTGAGGGCGCGCTGCCCCGCTGGGGCCTTATCCCGGCTAGAGGGCGTCTTCATTTAGGCGAGCCAGGCCATTGCGCATGCGAGTGAGACG
>CAYXTO010000027.1:0-14057 GCA_964468045.1 uncultured Caenibius sp.
AAATCAGCCCCTACACATCACCGCCAAAGCCGCCTGACGATGGCCCACGGCCACAACCGAAATTACACCACCTTGACGGACGCGACCCGCAACCAAGCTCCGTGCGGCTTGCATTCTATCTTACCTATGCAGTACCGTTCGGCATAAGAAGAACCGGGAGGGGCGGCCCAAACATCTGCTGTGGAATCCTGTCGGAGAGACGAGGCACCTTCCAGCGGAACTCGGAGTATATAGTCATGGCCACGTCCCCTCCGCCTTCCGACGATCCGCTGGACGGAATCAGCGAAACGCTCGACCGCACGGCATCGGCGGCCATCGCGCAGACGACTTTCGGCCTTTCGCCGGCCACGCTCCTGCTTGCCATGGCCGATTGGGGGATTCATCTCGCCACGTCGCCGGGCAAACAAATGCAGCTTGGCGCCAAGGCCATCCGCAAGCATGCCCGGCTTTTCGACTATCTGCAGCGCCGCATGGAAGACAGCGAGGCCGAACCGGCCATCGAACCATTGCCGCAGGACCGGCGCTTCGCCGATCCCGCCTGGAAAGAATTACCTTTCAATCTCGTCGCTCAGGCCTTCCTGCTCAACCAGCAATGGTGGCACGCCGCGACGACAGGCATTGGCGGTGTCTCGAAACATCATGAAGACATGGTGGAATTCGCCGCACGGCAGATGCTGGACATGCTCGCGCCGACCAACTTTCTCGCCACCAATCCCGTTCTCCAACACAAGATCGCGGAAACAGGTGGCCAATGCCTGGTCGACGGCTTCCGGCACCTGGTCGAGGACATGCAGCACATGGCGCGCGGCCTGCCGCCGGTCGGCGCCGAAGCCTTTCGCGTGGGCGAAAACGTCGCCACGGCCAAAGGCAAGGTCGTCTACCGCAACAAGCTGATCGAACTGATCCAGTATGAACCGACCACGGACACCGTGCGGCCCGAGCCAATCCTGATCGTGCCCGCGTGGATCATGAAATACTATATTCTCGACCTGTCGCCCGAGAACTCGCTGGTCCGCTGGCTGACGGCGCAAGGCTTCACCGTGTTCATGATTTCGTGGCACAATCCCGGCAGTGCCGACCGTGACCTCGACATGGACGCCTACCGGCACCTCGGACCGATGGCGGCGCTCGATGCGGTGACGGCGATCACCGGCGCGACGGGCATCCATGCCATGGGCTATTGCCTGGGCGGCACGCTGCTCTCGATCGCGGCCGCGGCCATGGCGCGCGACGGAGATGACAGGCTCGCCAGCGTCACACTGCTGGCCGCACAGACGGAATTCAGCGAGCCGGGGGAATTGGGCCTGTTTATCGACGAAGGCCAGCTCAACCTGCTGGAGAACATGATGTGGAGCCGGGGCTATCTGGACAGCAGCCAGATGGGCGGCGCCTTCCAGATCCTGCGTTCCAACGATCTGGTCTGGTCGCGTGTGCTCGCCACCTACCTGATGGGCGAGCGCGAACCGATGAACGACCTCATGGCCTGGAACGCCGACGGCACACGGATGCCCTATGCCATGCACAGCCAGTATCTGCGCCGCCTGTTCCTCGACGACGACCTGGCCGAAGGAAAATACCGGGTGGATGGGCGAACCATCAACCTTGCCTCCATCCGCAAACCGCTGTTCGTGGTCGGAACCGAGCGCGATCATGTCGCGCCATGGCATTCCGTCCACAAGATCCACCTGCTGACCGGGGCCGAGATCACTTTCGTCCTGACCAGCGGCGGGCACAATGCCGGCATCGTTTCGGAACCGGGCCACAAGGGCCGCCGCTACCGCGTGTTGACCCGCGAGGTCGACGGCACCTCCTACGATCCCGAAGAATGGGCAAGCCGCGCCGAGCAAAAGCAAGGCTCATGGTGGACGGCGTGGGGAGAATGGCTGGCCGCGCGTTCGGGAGAACCTGGTGCGCCGCCGCCCATGGGCGCAGCGGACAAGGGCTATGCGGCGATCGCCGATGCTCCCGGCCATTATGTGCTGGAGCATTGAGCAATGACTGACGGAACCATGATCGAGAACCGCACCTTCGACGAGATAAAAGTGGGCGATACCGCCAGTATCTCGCGCACGCTGACCGAAGAGGACATCCAGCTTTTCGCGCTCGTGTCCGGCGACGTGAACCCGGCGCATATGGACGCCGACTATGCCGCGACCGACATGTTCCGCCGCGTCATCGCGCACGGACTATGGGGCGGCGGTCTCATCTCCGCCGTGCTGGGCACCGAACTGCCCGGCCCCGGCGCGATCTATCTCAGCCAGTCGCTGCAGTTCACGCGGCCGGTAGGCCTTGGCGACACGATCACGGCGTCGGTGACGGTGGCGGAAAAACGCGCGCACCATGATATCCTGTTCGATTGCCGCTGCGTCAACCAGGACGGCGAGGAAGTCATCAGCGGCCAGGCCGAAGTCAAGGCGCCGGCCGAGAAGGTCCGCCGCCCCCGTGCGGCGCTGCCGGAGGTCAGCCTGCGCGACCATGACGGCTACCGCAAGCTGATCGAGATGACCGCCAATGGCGTGCCGGAACCGACGGCGGTGGCTCATCCCTGCAGCGCGGCCGCCATGCTGGCCGCGATTGAAGCCGCCGAAGCCAATCTCATCATGCCGATCCTGGTCGGGCCGGAAGCGAAGATCCGCAAGGCGGCCGAAGACGCCGGCAAGGACATTTCGCCTTTCCGCATCGTATCCGCCGCCCATAGCCACGAAGCGGCGGCAAAGGCCGTGGACCTGGTGCGCGGCGGCGAAGCGAAGCTGTTGATGAAAGGCTCGCTCCATACCGACGAATTGATGGGCGCCATCGTGCGCTCCGCCACGGGCCTGCGAACCGAGCGCCGGATCAGCCATGCCTATGTCATGGACGTCCAGAACCATCCGACACCGCTCATCATCACGGATGCCGCGATCAACATCGCGCCGACACTCGAGGAGAAGGCGGACATCATCCGCAACGCCATCGACCTTGCCCATGTCATCGGCATCGCGGAACCGAAAGTGGCGATCCTTTCCGCCGTGGAGACTGTCAATCCCGCGATGCAATCCACACTCGACGCCGCTGCCCTGTGCAAGATGGCCGATCGCGGTCAGATCACGGGCGGCGTGCTGGACGGACCCCTGGCTTTCGACAATGCGATCAGCGAAGCCGCCGCGAAGGAGAAAGGCATCGTCTCGCCGGTGGCGGGCAAAGCGGAAATTCTCGTCGTGCCAAACCTGGAGGCTGGCAACATGCTGGCCAAGCAACTCACCTTCCTGGGCGGTGCGGACGCGGCAGGCATCGTGCTGGGCGCGCGCGTGCCGATCATCCTCGCCAGCCGGGCCGACAGCCTGCGCACCCGCCTCGCCTCCTGCGCGGTCGCGGTGCTGATGGCGCGCGCCGCCACCAAGGCCGCGCCCGGCCTGCCGGGGACGGCGAGCGCATGAAAGCCGTCGTCGCGATCAACTCCGGTTCGTCCAGCATCAAGTTCTCGCTGTTCACGCTCGATGGCCGGGACGGGCTGACGCTCTCGGCAGGCGGCAAGATCGAGAAGATCGGCATCGCGCCCAGCCTGCGGGCCCGCTCCGCGACGGGAGAAATCCTCATCGAGCGGGACTGGCCGGACGGCGCTGCGCTCAGCCATGCGGATCTCCTGGCGGACCTCTTCGCCTGGGCGGGAGATCATCCGCTGGAAGGGCGGGACGTGATCGCCATCGGCCATCGCGTGGTGCATGGCGGCCTGGACTTCGTCACGCCCCGCCTGGTCGATGCCGACCTGCTGGACAGGCTGGAAACGCTGTGCCCCCTCGCCCCGCTGCATCAGCCGCACAACCTCGCGGCGATCCGCGCGATCGCGAAGCTGAAACCCGACCTGCCGCAGGTCGCCTGCTTCGATACGGCCTTCCACCACGACAAGCCGGACGTCGCCTCGCGCCTGGCCATCCCGCGCAAGTTCCACGATCAGGGCATCCGCCGCTACGGCTTTCACGGCCTGTCCTATGAATATGTCGCAATGCGTCTCGCGGAGATCGACCCGGCGCTGGCCGCGGGCCGCGTGGTCGCGGCGCACCTGGGCAACGGGGCCAGCCTCTGCGCCATGCGGGACTGCAGGAGCGTCGATACGACCATGGGCTTCACTGCGCTCGACGGCCTGGTGATGGGCACGCGCTGCGGCACTATCGATCCCGGCGTGATCCTGCACTTTCAGCTCCGCATGGGCATGAGCGCGGCCGATGTGGAGGACATGCTTTACCGGCAGTCCGGCCTGCTCGGCGTGTCCGGCCTGTCGAGCGACATGCGGGCGCTCGCGGCCAGCGATGCGCCGGAAGCGGAAGAGGCGATGGCGCTGTTCGCCTGGCGCGCCGCGCGCGAGACGGCCGCGCTCGCCTCGTCGATGGGCGGGCTGGACGGCATCGTCTTCACCGCCGGGATCGGAGAGAACGACGCCGCGATGCGCCAGCGTATCTGCGCACGCCTCGCATGGCTGGGCGTGGAACTCGACGAACAGGCGAACGCTGCCGGCGCCCCGCTTGTCAGCACGCCCGGCAGCCATGTCGCGGTGCGCGTCATTCCCACCGACGAGGAACGGATGATCGCGCTCCACACCTTGCATGTGCTGGGGGAGAATCCATCATGAGGCGCGCGATAAGCCTTGCCGCCATCGCGCTTGCCACCCCTGCCGCGGCTCATGCCGCATCGCCCGTCGAAATCCTGATCAGCGATGCCGGGCAGGAGGACGAAACCGGCGCCGTTCTGGTCGATCTGCGCCTGCTCAATGACAGCGGCGATCCGCAGGGCATGGCCCTTCCGGACCGCATCGAAGCGCAGGTGGAGCAGAGCGGCGTCTCTCGCACCGTCTGGCTGGAGCGCATGGCGACGACGCCTCCAAACCCGATCATTCCACCTGGCGGTTTCACGCGCGCGACCTACCGGCTTGCGCGGAGGACCAATCTGTCGCTGGAAGGCGCCGCGATCTCCGTTCCCGCATGGGGCACGCGGCAGATCACGCTGGCATTGCGGCCCGCGGACCGAGGGGCGCAAATAGCCACGAACACCTCCGCGCAATCCGGGCCTCCCAACGCGCCGGGGTTGGAAAACAAGGCTGTGCCGCCTCCCTCGGACCGGTCGGCGGGCAACGCCTTTTTCGCCAACCTGTCGGCCTATGAACCGATCTATGCTGTCTATGGTCCGAGCACCGACAGCGCCGCACGCATCCAGATCAGCTTCAAATATCAGATTTTCGGAACGAGACGCGCCCAGGGCTTGCCACTTTCCTGGCGCGACGGACTGCATTTTGCCTATACCCAGCGCATGTTCTGGGATCTTGGCGCGGATTCCTCGCCGTTTCGTAACATCGACTATCAGCCGGAACTCTTCTACCTGACCCCTTCAGCTACGTTGACACGCGGCATCTCGCTGAGCGCACAGGGCGGCTTTCGCCATGAATCCAACGGTCGCTCCGGTCTCGATTCCCGCAGCCTCAACACGCTCTATGTGGCGCCGATGGCCGCCTTCCCACTGGGCGGCGGCTATCGCCTGTCGGTAGCTCCGCGCTTCTCCCTCCTTGTCGGCGACAAATCCGACAATCCCGATATCCGCCGCTACAGGGGCAATAGCTCGCTCTTCCTGGAAGTCGGGAAAGATGACGGCCTACGCCTTACGACATCCACGCGGTTCAGCGTCTCCAGCGGCAAAGGCGCACTCGCCGCCGATCTTTCCTATCCGCTCTCGCGGCTATTGGGTGGGGGACCCGACTTCTATCTCTTCGGCCAGAGCTTCATCGGCTATGGCGAGAATCTGCTCGACTATGATCGCCATACGACCCGTTTTCGTCTGGGCGTGGCACTGGTGCGTTGAAACCCGCCTTCATGCACATCACGCACTTGAGCGACGCCTCCTGCGACATCAGCGCTTCCTGCTCGACTTGAGGTTGCACTCTGGCAATAGTCGACACGCTCACAGCAAAAGTTCCGAGTCACCAAGAAGGAGCCCTTCACATGCCGTCACAATCGAGGCGCTATTCCAGCCCCTATGGTATGGCCGACCCGGCATTGGAGACCAGTTGGGGCTGGGTCCTGGCTTATGGGCTGCTCGTGATCCTGATCGGCGTTTTTGCGCTCCTCAACCCAATCGCGACGGGCTTCGCGACAGGTGTTTTCCTTGCCGTGGCGCTCCTCATATACGGAATACTGGCTATCGCGGCCGGGTTGTCCTCGCTCTCCCGGCGCGCACGCTGGATCGAGATCCTCCTCGGCGTGCTGAGCCTCGTCGCGGCCGCCATCACTTTCTTCAATCCCTTCGCCGGGGCCTTGACGCTCGTCGCGCTGATCGGCGCCTGGTTGCTCATCATCGGCGTTTTCGAAATCGTCGGCGCATTCCAGTCTGCGCATGACCGGGGCTGGCGCCTGCTACTCGGCGTTCTCGACACTGTTCTGGGCGGTCTCCTCCTGTTCAGCGATCCCGCGACCGGACTTGCCTTCCTGGCATTGGCGGTCGGCCTGAGCTTCCTGCTGCGAGGAACCTTCCTCATCATCCTCGCCATGGGTCTGCGCCGCATCGGTAAGCTATAGACTTAGTGCGGCAAGGGTGCCCTGCCCCGAACAACAAAGGAAACGCCAGGATGATCGGAGGATACAAACCGCTTTCGGTCTTGCTCATCCTGGCGGCAACGGTCGGAAATGCTCCGGCATCGAGCATTTCCGGGACTATCTGGCGCAACCCTGCAAACAGTGTGCATATCCGCGCGCAACCGTGCGACGACAGGATGTGCGGTGTCGTCGTCTGGGCTAACGACAAGGCGAAAGCCGATGCGCGCAAGGGCAGCCCGGATCCTCTGGTGGGCGCACAGCTGTTTCGTGATTTCGAGCAGGAGCAGCCCGGCGTGTGGCGCGGCCGCGTTTTCGTGCCCGATATCGGCCGGACCTTCACCGGGCGCGTCACGGTACTCGACAGCAACAGGCTCGAGGCGAACGGCTGCCTCGTCGGGCGCATCGGGTGCCGGTCGCAGATCTGGACGCGCGTCGAGAAGTAGACGCATGGATTGACAGGCTGAAAGACATCTCTCCCATCCGGCTCGCTGACCCTGCGCAAATGCGATAACGCCGAAGGCGAAATGACCGCGTGCCTGATTCTCTTCCTGATCGTCCTTGGTATCAACCTGTTGCCCGCGTTCGGTCCCCCGACATGGTCGATCATCGTTCTCTATGGCCTGACGACCGATCTGCCTGTCGCCTTGATCGTGTTCATTGGCGCGCTCGCGGCCGCTCTTGGACGTTTGCTGCTTGCCTGGGGCTTTCGATTTCTCAAGGACTATTTGCCCGCGAAACAAAAGCGCAACCTCGAAGCAGCGAAAAAAGTCGTCGAGGACCGACCGAAAAGCGCGATTTTCGGGCTCGCACTGTTCGCTCTCTCTCCGCTTCCCTCGGCGCAACTGTTCGAAGCGGCCGGCCTTGCGGGTATCAGGCTGGGGAAGTTCACAGCAGCGTTTTTCGTCGGGCGTCTCGTCTCCTATTCGATCTATGCCGCGACAGCAGGCGTGATCCGCAAATCGAGCCTGGGTGACGTCTTTACCGAGCGCCTCACCAGTCCGTGGGGCATCGCGATGCAGATCGGCATGATCATCCTGCTTGCTGCGCTCGCCCAGATCGACTGGAGCAGATTTCTGCGCTCCGACAACGATCCGCGCTCAAGCGCATGATCTCAAGGAAACAGGTCCCCGTCGCAGACGGTCCATTCGTCGGCAACACGCAAAATTGAAGACGGCGCCGAAAGCCTGCTTGGGTCAAAGCTGCGATTCCAGCGGCAGAAGGCCAATGGCCTGTGCGGTTAGTCTGCGCCAGAACGAGGCTTCCGGTTCCCGGTCGTATCGGACGGGCACGCCGTTCCGGCTCCCGGCCCATTCCACGTCGCCATCCGACGTCAGACAGACCTCATAGCTGCGGGAGGGCGCGGTATCGCGCTGCCAGATGGCAGCCATCTTCCGGGCCAGGGCCTCGGACTCGAAGAGGACGCCCATTTCCGTGTTGAGGGAAGCCGAACGAGGATCCAGGTTCATCGAGCCGATGAACCCCATATGCCCGTCGGCAGTGAAAGCCTTGGTGTGCAGGCTTGCCCGGCTCGATCCTCGCAGGGAAAAGTCCCGCTCCTGATGCTCGGGCCGCAATTCCCAGAGCTTGATCCCTGCCTCGAGCAGCGGAACACGGTAGCGCGCATAACCGCCATGGACCGCGGCGACATCGGTTGCCGCAAGAGAATTGGTCAGGACCGAGACCGAAACCCCCTTTGCCGCAATCGCGGCGAGCGCCGCCGTGCCTTCCTCGCCGGGGATGAAATAGGGCGAAGTGATTTCAAGCCTTTCCCGCGCCGCATCGAAGACCGGCAGCAGGTCGTGCATCAGCCAGTTCTTGCCCTCCTTGCCCAGCACTTTGCGCGGCGGATCGGCGATCACGCGGGCGGCGCGAGTCCAGTCGGGCCGCGTGGTCTCGGGATCGAGAAGCGAGAGCCGTTTGGCGATGCGCTCCAGATAGGGGCGCGCGGCAGCCTCATTGGCAGCGTTGCTCAATTCGGCGGCGATCCGCGTCAGCGCCACGCCAGGATCTTTCAAGGGCGAAAGCCTATCGACCGGCAACGCCAGGCCGCTGTTCCAGTAATCGTCGAAGATCTTCTCCGTCTGGGCGACGGCTGGCCCCATCACCAGCACGTCCATGTCGCGGAAATTGGTTTGCGTCGCGGCATCGAAATAGGCGTCGCCGATATTGCGCCCGCCAAGGATGGCGACGCGGCCATCAGCGATCCAGGCCTTGTTGTGCATGCGCCGGGTCACGCTGAAGGCGCGCAGCATCATTTCGATGCCGCGCCGCAAGCCGCCCTGCCGCGCCCGGGTCGGGTTGAAGATACGGATCTCGATATGCGGATGATGCGCCATGGCGATCATCGCATCAGATGTATGGCTGGTGCCGATGTCGTCGATCAGGATCCGCACCCTGACGCCGCGATCGGCCGCGGACAGGGCCTCGGCCAGAAGAAGGCGGCCGGTCAGATCGTCGTGCCAGATGTAATACATCAGATCGAGCGAGCGCTCGACCTTGCGCGCCGACAATCCACGTGCCGCGAAGGCGTCGAGATTCTCGTCCAGCAAAAGCAGGCCGCTCTCACCGGGGTGCGCATCCGTCGTGGCGCCAATACGCTGATCGAGCGGCGTCCGGCCGCGTTCGATCGACAGTGCGTAGGAAGGCTCCCCCTGCGCGCGACTGGCGAACAGGCCGTAGACCCAGGTCGCGAGCATCGACGCCGCGACGAAGCCCAGGCAGGCAAGGATGACGATCCGGATCAGACGGCAGCATCCGCCTGCGGCTGCTGGCGCACGAGCAGGACATCGCAATCGAGACGGCTGAGCAGCGCCCGCGCCGTGCTGCCGAGCACCGCCACCGTCAGGGCCGATCGACCGTGCGTTCCGATCACGGCCAGGTCGGTTTCGCTCAGCTTCACATGATTGCGGACAACCTCGCAAACCTCGCCATAGTCGACATTGATATCCAGCCTGTCGCGTGCGTCGGCGGGCAGATCGGTCCTGTCCAGAAAGGCATCCAGATCATAGGCTATCCTGGCCTGCAGCGCAGCTGCCGGCCCTTCCCGGCCCCGAAGTGCCTCCAGCGGCACGTGATAGGCGTGAACGAGAGTGATCTCGGCAGCGGGGAATGCGGCCATGGCCGTGCGAAGCGCCTGGGCCGAGCAGCCGGAGAAATCGGTTGCGACCAAGACCCGGCGATAGTGGTGCTGAGTCTTTTCCTTCACGATAAGCACCGGCGCATGAGCATGGCGTATCATGCGCTCCACGGTCGTGCCGATCAGGAAATCCCCGATATCGTCATGGCGCGAGATGCCGGTCACGATGAGATCCGCCCCGCATGCGGTTGACGCTTCCAGCACCGCCTGCGAGACGGCGCCGGTGGCGAGGCGTGTCTCGACCGGAATATCCGGGTCCGCCACCTCCGCCCGCAAGCGGGCATGAAGGCGACTCTCGGCAGCCTGCAGTCCGTCGAGCATGTCTGCGGGATCGGGATCCCTCTGAACATGGAGAAGAACCAGATGTGCGCGCCACTCGCTCGCCAGCTGTATCGCGCGGTCGCGGGCTCGGTCGCAGCGACCGCTAAAATCGGTTGGAAACAGAATCGTTCGCGGGGTCATATCGACGCAACATAGCAGCAGTGGTCCGCCAACCAAGGAACGTGTCGCCGTGTATTTGCAGGACGGACAGAAATGTTCTTCGGCAAGGATTCGCTGGCCGTCGCGAAGCAGACCGATATTATGGCCTGATCAGAAGAGGATGGATAAGATCACAACACCAGACATCATATTGCGAACCCCGACGCTCACTGCCGTGGCAACGGCCGGCGCATCCCACGCACCATCGACACGCTTCTCGCGCCGAACGCTTCTTGCCGGCACCATGACTGCCGCGCTCTGCCTGACCGCCGCTCCGATCCGCGCTATGGCGCTTGATCCAGGATCGATCGCGGCGAGCGTGGAAGCGTTACGGCCAGGAGAGTTCCTGTGGGCGCCCGAAACGGCTCCCGATGGTCCGGTGGTCATCATCGTCAGCCTCGCCAGGCAGCGGGCCTATGTCTATCGCAACGGCGTCCTGATCGGCATCTCGACCGTTTCCACCGGCGCAGCCGGCCACGAAACGCCCACCGGGGTTTTCACCATCCTCCAAAAGAAAGTCGCGCACAGATCGAACCTCTACAATGACGCGCCGATGCCCTACATGCAGCGCCTCACCTGGGACGGGATTGCCATGCACGCCGGCAATCTTCCGGGCTATCCCGCCTCGCACGGATGCATCCGGTTTCCCCTGACGTTCGCCGAGCACCTCTATGATGTCACGCAGCTTGGCCTGACGGTCATCATCACGCAGGCAAGCGAGATTCCGCGCTTTGCCCCAGCTCCCCGTATCCTGCAGGATACGGCCCGGCGCTCGTCGTTCGGGAATGCCTTTTTGACGGTCTGGCAGCCAGAGAAAGCACTCACAGGGCCGATCTCCATAATCGTCAGCGCGGCGGACCAGCGCGCCGTGGTGTTGCGAAACGGCATCGAAATCGGTTCGGCGCCTGTCGCCATCCGCGGCAAGATCTCCGGCCTTCAGGCCTTCAACCTCGCCTCCATCGACGAACACGGGACGCATTGGATGTTCCTCCCTGTATTTGGCGGTGCACAGACGGGGGAAGTCTCGCGGCAGGACCGGGAGCGGCTAATCCTTCCCGAGGACTTCAGACGGGGCCTGCTGTCGGTGCTCAAACCGGGAAGCACGCTGATCGTCACGGCCGATACCCTCGAAAGCGGGAGTACAGGCACATCCCTGACCGTGCTCACGGGCGAGGATGCCCAAGCGGATACAAACGAACGATGACGTTGTGCAATCCCGACTTCGCGTCCATCGCAGCGTCTTACCGCCTGATTCCAAACAATCCCCTGCCGTAATTGCGAAGACCGGCCTAATTACGACATACTCACCAGAGGATTTGACTTCGATGTCCCGATCATTGCGCGTTCCAGTTTCCCTTGCCGCCGCCATCCTGCTGGGGCTGTCCTCGGCGGCTCCGTCACTGGCTGAAACCGCGCCCGCTGCGCCACCTTCGGCCGACGCCACGGCAATCGCGGTACCCGACGGATTTGAGTTGGCGCCGGACGGCACAACTCTTGTCCACGTGGCCAGCGGCCTGCGCTTCCCGGAGGAATTCGAGGGCTTTACCCGCCTCAGGGAACGGGCATTCGATCCGGGCGGCGAGTATATCGCCATCGGCTACGACCGGCCACTCGGCACCGGCGACGATCGCATCGTGGTGCGGATGGCGGTGGTCCATATCGACCAGATGCCGCCACGCGACCACTATATGATCATGCGTCAGGCTACGATGTCCCATTTTGCCGCGCCGACCATCGTGTCGGAAGGACCGGCGACGATCCCAACCAATCGCCGCCTCAAGGCCTATCGCGGAACTTTCACCGGCTATCGCGACGGCAAACCATGGCGTTCCAGCCTGACGACAGTCGACTATGGCTATTGGAGCGGACGCATGACGGCCGCCTATCCCGAAAGCGAAGCTGCCGAAGCTGAGAAATATCTTGGCGTGCTGCTGGCGGAAATCCGCGCGCAGCGCCCAAAGGCGCCGAAACGGTAGACTGGGGACGATGCCCGCGCGAAACCGCTCACTTTGACGGAGCAAGCAGCGAGAGGAGGCGCCGCCAATCTTGTTCGATCATCCGCCAGCGAAAAACGGCAAGCATGTGGGTCAGCAATCGGGAAAGATAATTCCTTTCCCGTGATCGGGCTACGATTTCGTGGACCTCCCTTTCGGTCCACGGCTTCCATTGTCCAGCGACGGCGATCATGTTCGAGCGGAAGGCCGTATCGCTTCATCTCGCAATATACGCTCGGTTTCCGTTATCCGAATGGGGATTGCCGCAGTTATTGAGCGACGTAGTGCAAGTTATCCTTGCCCAGTTCGGCTCCCGTTCCGCTATTTCCTGGGCTGGAAGCTGATGCGGCTTGTAAGCCCCTCTAACGCGCCTCTCACTCATACGCGACGTTCCGCAGCGATCAAAGCGGCCTGATAGGCCGCATCCTCACCCATAATCGCACGCGCTGTCGCGATTAGTTCAGGACTCGCATTACGTGGACGACCCGTATCGAACGGGGGGCTGGATCATATTCGATCGCGAGTTACGTAATTTTTGCAGTCTCTTCACCCCGAAGTTTCGCAAGAAGACGGATTCCGAAATCGATCCCCGCGGTCATGCGAAGGCCAAAGCTGTGAACATAGCCGTCATGCACGTCGAAACCATATTGGAGGCAGCCGTCGAACCGGATGATCTGGAATTGGCGCTGCCTCTCATGAGCCGCCTGCAGGAGGCCATGATCACATGAACTAGGCCGGGTCTCTCCAATCTCTATGGATTCAAGCGTGACGGCCCCTTCACCGAGTGCCGATTTCAGCGTGGTGCGACAAATGTAGACCGATTCAAGTAGGGATTGCTGAGCTATGCCGGCTACCAATCATCGTCAGGGTTTCGTCAGGAAAGACTGTTGAACTTTTTCACGGCATTTTACGAAGGACACCATGAGCCGACTAAGATCCCATCCCGAACGCCATGCGGTGTCACGCATCGGCTGGCTACGCGCGGCAGTGCTGGGAGCCAATGATGGGATCGTTTCGACCGCGAGCCTCATCGTCGGCGTCGCAGCCTCCGGCGCGGGCAAGGCCAATATCCTGGTCGCAGGGATGGCGGCGCTGGTGGCAGGCGCCATGTCGATGGCCGCCGGCGAATATGTCTCGGTCAGCTCTCAGGCGGACACGGAGAATGCCGACCTCGCCCGGGAAAGAGGTGAACTCGCCGTTCAACCGGTGCTCGAGCATCAGGAACTGGCGGACATCTATGTCAAACGCGGTCTGAATGAGGAACTGGCCCGGCAGGTAGCCGACGAACTAATGGCAAAGGATGCGCTGGCCGCGCATGCCCGCGACGAACTCGGCATTTCCGAAGTCGTGACCGCCCGCCCTATCCAGGCCGCGCTCACATCCGCCGCAACTTTCAGCACAGGCGCCCTCATGCCCCTGATGTTGGTCGCCGTCGTTCCGCATGATAGCCTCGTCGCAATCGAGGTCGCGGCAACCCTGTTGTTTCTCGCACTGCTGGGCGCGCTTGGCGCCTGGGCCGGGGGCGCCCGCCCCATGAAATCAATCCTACGGGTCACATTCTGGGGCGCGCTGGCCCTGGCTGCGACCGCGGGCATCGGGAGGCTGTTCGGAACAGTGGTTTGAACCACGCTGCTCACATCGTCAGGATTCGGTCAGTGAACACCCGTAGCCCTTCCAGCTGGAAAGGCGAACGTGATGACAAATTCTGAATATACAAGGACATTCAAGGTTTGGGACACGCCGCTACGGCTATTCCATTGGCTGCTGGTCCTAGCGATCTCGATCGCGTTTCTCTCTTCCGACGACGATAGTCCGATCGCATCGTGGCATATGGTGTAACCGGTGTTTTCAGGCCACGGCGGTCCACGGCATGAGTTCGCCGACGCTGTT
>CAYXTO010000028.1:0-6387 GCA_964468045.1 uncultured Caenibius sp.
AAAGCCTCACCGACATGGCCCGCGATCCCGCCAAGCCGGCCGTGCCGGTCCTCTACCTGCTGGATGAGTTCGCCGCCCTCGGCCACCTCGCCCCCGTCGAGCGCGCAATGGGCCTCATGGCCGGCTATGGCGTCCAGCTCTGGCCGATCCTGCAAGACGTTCACCAGCTCCGCGCCACCTACGGGCAGCGCGCCGGCACCTTCCTGTCAAATGCCGGCGTCCTACAGGTGTTCGGCGTCAACGATCACGACAGCGCCCGCCTCGTCTCCGATCTGCTCGGGCAGGAAACCGTTGTATTCCAGACCATGAGCCGGGCGCTCGATTCCGACAAATCCGGCATATCCTACGGCGAGCAACACACGGCCCGGCCGCTGCTGACCCCCGATGAGGTCCGCAACCTGCCGCAGAATGTCGAATTGCTGTTCCTCGCCGGGCAACGGCCGATCGTCGCCGGCAAGCTGGCCTATTATGCCGATTCCGAGTTCCGGGGGCTGTATGATGCAGCCTGACCATTCGCGGGATAGAAGCCATGAAAAGCGGACCCGGCGCAAAGCGCCGGGACTTCTTACATGCGGCCCTCCGGTTCTCTACGGCGCTATGGGGGAGCGCGTTCGCCTCCGGGCCGGCGCGGCTCGCGCCGCGATCTACCTGCCGACCTGGTGCAAGCTCTATTCAGGAAAGAACCACGGCCGCGACGGTAGCCCCCCGGCCGGCCCGCTCTCATCATTTAGGGCCGTAGGGACGGCCGGGGGGCGGGCCACATGCGCAAGCGTTGCGGATTAAGCTATTTACGTATCCACGTATTAACGTGCGTAAGGCTCGATCGGCGGCAAGCCATGCTGCGCCAGCACCGCCGACAGCCCGGCCTCGGCCATCGCCTGAATCGTCGTTCCCTCCGCATCCGCGAGCTGGCGAAGGCGCTGCCAGTCCGATCGCCGGACCTTGACCGTAAGCGCGACAGTCTCGCCCCCTCCCCTCTTTCGCCTCGGCGTCGGGATTTCGACGGCCGGCCGCTCGTCCTCGATCGCCGCAAGGCTGGCGGTGTCTGCTCCTGCTTTCGGGCGGGTGAAGGCCGCAAGGCCGGTTGCTTTCTTTGCCATAGGTTCCGCTCCTTAGATACGCGCTTACGTATTTAGCTATTTACGCTCTAACGTATCCTTGATCCACGCCCACAAAGCCCGGATTTCCTCCGCTGCCTTGCCTTCGGCCTCGAACTCGGTCACGGCGCTGCCGGTCGTGACGGCGCGGGCGAACGCGCGCCGGTCGGTTATCTCACCGGGGGCGATCGGCAAGCCGTAGGCTTCCAGTGCGGCGCGCGTCTCTCCGATCTCGGGCGCGCGGAATGGACAGGCGGACAGGACGAACGCGCCGCGCACCTTCGCCGCCGCGACGATCTCGACGGCGGCCGGGACCGCAGCAAGGTCAAACGCGGACGGCCGAACTGGGATCAAGACCAGCTCCGACCTTCGGGCTATCTGGCCCGCCGCCGGGGCAGCATGGGGCGGGGCATCCACTACGGCCAAGGTCATGCCCTCGCCCTCGGCCGCCCTAAGCGCCGCGTCCAGCTCCCCGGCCTGCGCCGTGGCGACGATCGGCGTTTCGGCCTCCCGCGCGCTCGCCCATGCGGTCGCGCTCTCCTGTGGGTCCGCATCTATGACGCAAACCCGCTCGCCGGTCGCCTCGGCCGCCACAGCGGTATGAACCGAAAGCGTGGTTTTCCCGCTCCCGCCCTTCTGGCTCAAAAACGCAATGACGTTCATGCGTCAATCCTTCTTTGCGTGAATACGTATTACAGCATATAGCTATGCACGTTACTACGTCTTTAAGTTAGTCGGGCCATTCCTCGGGTTGCCAGTCCTGCGACGTGTGGATGACACGCAAGACCGCGACCACCTCTTGCTCGGTGCAGTGCGTGATCTCATAGGCTATGATGTAGGGCAGGCGGGGGACCGACTTTTCATAGCTGCCTGTGACGCGGCCCGGCCTTCCGGTCGCAAATTCACCAAGTCCGTTCCCTGCCTGCTCGATCGCATCCGCGACCCTTTCGGCGGCAAGCGGGTTGTCGGCGGCGATGTATCGCAGAATGTCGAGGTAATCGCGCCGTGCCTCGACCGACCAGATAACCCGCCTCATGCTTACGAGGCTTTCTTGCGCTTCGCATCCGCGATGATCTGGCGGGCTTCCGCCATCACCTGCTCATGGGGCACGACGCGGCCGGCTGCTACATCGGCCATGCCGCGCTTGATGCCGTCGATGATTTCAAGCTCGCGCTCGACATAGGCGGCGACGGCCTCGCCGGCGAGGAAGGATTTGCTTCGTTGCGTGTCGGCCGCGATCCGATCGAGCTTTTCTTTCACATCGGGCCGAACCCGAATAGTCATGGTGGTGCTGGCGGTCATGGAATCGCCTCCGTGTGTTGACTTGTATACACCTTAGCACGTTTCGCCGGCCGCTGCCATCGCCTTCTAGTGAGAAAATACGCAAACACGTCAATACGTATCCACGTAAGAAATGGAGCGCCGGCCTTGCCTCTCGCTCTTTCTCGAGAGCCCAGGTGACGTTGGCCGCAGGCGCGGCGGGTGCAATTTTGGTGCTGTGGGTGCCGCGCCGGCCCGCACTATACGCGGGCCGGAACCGCCGCAGGGCCGCGAAAGCGGCCCGAACAGCGGCGACCGCTTATGTTTGCCCTTTTAGATATAGGGGTCGTTTGCGGGAGGGGGCGGAATCCTACGCTAAGGCTTTGGCCACCGATATTCGCCGGTGAGGTTGATATGCTCCCATCCCAGCGGCGAGACATGGGCCAAGAGATCGGGCGACAGCGGCTTTCCATCGCGTTTCTGGTTGGCGACGACTTCGCCGAGCTTCATGGTGTTCCAGAAGATGATGATGGCGGCGAGCAGGTTCATGCCGGCGATCCGGTAATGCTGGCCTTCGGCGGAACGGTCGCGGATTTCACCCCGGCGATGGAAGCTGATGGCTCGTTTCAGCGCGTGATGGGCCTCGCCCTTGTTGAGCCCGATCTGGGCGCGGCGTTGGAGATCGGCGTCCAGAATCCAGTCGATCATGAACAGCGTCCGCTCGACGCGGCCTACTTCCCGCAGAGCTGTGGCCAGTTCATTCTGCCGCGGATAGGAGGCGAGCTTGCGCAAAATCTGGCTAGGCGCGATGCCTCCGGCTGCAATGGTGGCGGCGATGCGCAGGATATCGGGCCAGTTGCGCTCGATCATGGCCTGATTGATTTTGCCGCCGATCATGGCCCGCAAGTGGGCCGGCGCGGCCGATGGATTGAACGCATAGAGTCGCTTGGACGGCAGATCCCGGATGCGAGGGGCAAACCGGTAGCCGAGAATGGCGCATGCGGCAAAGACGTGATCGGTGAAGCCGCCTGTATCGGCGAACTGCTCGCGAATATGGCGGCCGGCATCGTTCATGAGCAGGCCGTCGAGGATGTAGGGAGCTTCGCTCGCCGTCGCAGGAATCACCTGGGTCGCGAACGGCGCATATTGGTCCGAGACGTGGCTATAGGCTTTCAGACCCGGGGTATTGCCGTATTTCGCGTTGACCAGGTTCATGGCCTCGCCTTGTTCCGTAGCGGCGAAGAATTGCCCATCGCTCGAAGCGGAGGCGCCCATGCCCCAGAACCGGGCCATTGGTAGCGCCGCTTGCGCCTCGACCACCATGGCCAGCGCCCGGTCGTAAGCTTCGCCCTCGACATGCCACCGTCCAATGCGGATCAACTCCCAGAAGGTGTGCGTGTTCGTCGCGTCGGCCATCTTGCGCAGGCCGAGGTTGATCCCTTCCGCAAGGATGACGTTCATCAGCCCGATCCGGTCGGCGCAGGGCGCTCCGGTGCGCAGATGCGTGAACGCTTCGGTGAAGCCGGTCGCTGCATCCACCTCCAGCAGGAGATCGGTGATCCGCGTGGGCGGGATCTGCTTGTAGAGATCGAGCACCAGATCTTCGGCGCCGGTCGGTACGGCAGCTTCGAGCTTCTCGATATGCAGAACGCCGTTTTCGATCGACCCGCCGGGAATCGTGCCGGTGCGCGCGGCGCGGCCCAGTTCGCGTAACCGGATATCGAGGCGAGCTTGCCGATCCGCCAGCCATTCTTGCGGCCGCAATGGCACGGCGAGACGACCGCCTTCCGCGACAGCCTGCGCCGGAACGAGCGCATGCTTCAGGTCGCCATAGCGCCGGGATCGGGCCAACCAAATATCTCCGGATCGGAAGGCATCGCGCAGATGGAACAGCACCGCTATCTCCCAGAGGCGAGTGTCGCCGACCGCCTGGGCACGAAGATGGCGATGCCATTTCGAGCTGGGCCGAAGGAAGCCGGTATGTGCGGCATCGTTCAAGCCAGTACGCAAAGCCATCACCGCTTCGAGAAGCGGGAGCGCGATCGGCGCAGCCCGCAGATCGAGCAGGCGCAACATGCGCGGAGCGTACCGCCGGAACCGATGATAACCGTCGAGTACATGATTGAGAGGATCGTCCGCCATGGTGGCGGTCAGCCGGGTTGCCATTGCAACAAGGGTCTTGAAGCCGTCCCACCCTGATCCGCTCGCGATGACGTCGCCCAGCGGCTGGCCATCATCCTGTGCGTCGACCAGAGCGCCGCCGATTTCGGCGAAGGATTTTAAGGTGTCGCGCACCGCGTTCGCTTCGTCGGCGACTTTCGCTTGGCAAATGCGCTCCGATGCCCGGTAGAGCCTGCCGACGATCCGGTCATGGGTTTCGACCACGGCGTCAGCGAGCATCGCTTGCCATTCCGACGCGCAAACGGCCAGAATCGCAAGCCGCCTGTCTTCCGGAAGATCGCGCATGCCGTCGGCATAGTACCGTTCGCCTTGCCTGCGCAGGCGTGTCATCCGATGAGCAGGAACACCGGCCAGCAGTTCCTCGGGGAGATCGATACGTTGCAGGTATTCGAGCCGGTCGAGCAGCCGGTTGGCTGACGAAGAGTTCGAGCCCGGCTCGAACTGACGCAGCCACACGAAGCGGGTCACCCGATCGTCGGCCGTCTCCTCGAGCAATGCCAGCAACTGTTCCCGGATGGGCACGGACAGCCGACTGGCGATCCTCGTCTCGATCCGCCGCTCGGCATCGACCAGGGCCGTGGCGCAAAGCCGCTCGATCGTCGATGTTGCAGGAAGAACCGTGCGGGTGCGTCGGCACTCCGCCACGAAGCGACGGGCGATATCTTCGTTTGACACCGCCATCTCGGCTTCCCGAAACAGCCAATCCTTCAGCTCGCGCGCACCACGTCCGGAGAAGGTGCGGAATCCGTAGAGCGCCCGCAGTTCGGAAAGATGCTCGTGCCGCGTTTCCTCGCGGGCGGCGTAGTCAACGAGATCGTCGGCAAGCAGGCCGAGCTGTGCTCCGATGAATTCGACGATCTCTGCTGGGATCAGTTCGCCCGGAGCCAGCACCCGGCCGGGATAGCGCAGGACGCACAATTGCAGGGCGAAGCCGAACCTGTTGTGAGCGCGTCGGCGCAGCCTGATGTGTCCAAGGTCTTCATCACTCAGCGTATAGTGCTTGAGCAAATCCGCCTGCGAGGTCGGCAGGCGCAACAGCGCGTCCTTCTGCCGATCGGTTAGAGTGACGCGACGCGGCATCCATGTTCCTTTTTCAAAATCCGATGATGTTCAAGACGCTTTGTTTATGAAGCTGGTTGAGATACATTTCCAGCGAACAAATCATTCGTGGCCAGCGCCCCCCCCTCAAACCACCGTTTAAGAAACATGCTGATCGGATACGCTCGCATCTCCAAAGCCGATGGCTCCCAGTCCCTCGATCTGCAGCACGACGACCTGCGCGCCGCCGGCGTCGAACAGGACAATATCTATGAGGATCGAGCTTCCGGCGGCCGCGACGATCGGCCCGGACTGGCCGCCTGCCTGAAATCCCTGCGCGACGGCGATGTGCTGGTGGTCTGGAAGCTCGACCGCCTCGGGCGATCGCTCGCTCACCTGGTCAACACGGTGAAGGATCTGTCGGATCGCAATATCGGCCTGCGGGTGCTGACCGGAAAGGGCGCCCAGATCGACACCACCACCGCATCCGGCCGCATGGTGTTCGGTATCTTCGCCACTCTGGCCGAGTTCGAGCGTGACCTGATCCGCGAACGGACCATGGCTGGCCTCGCCGCCGCAAGAGCGCGCGGTCGCAAAGGCGGCCGAAAATTCGCCCTGACCAAGGCACAGGTGCGTCTCGCCCAGGCGGCCATGGCACAGCGCGATACTTCCGTTTCCGATCTGTGCAAGGAACTCGGGATCGAGCGCGTCACTCTCTATCGCTACGTCGGCCCAAAAGGCGAACTCAGGGACTATGGGAAGCGCGTTCTTGGCTTAGCGTAGGATTTCGCCCCCTCCCGCAAACGACCCC
>CAYXTO010000029.1:0-5181 GCA_964468045.1 uncultured Caenibius sp.
GAGGGCATAGCGTGGATGGTACGCTAAACAACGCTAAGGGCGAACAATCAGCGAACGCTTAGGCGGCGCGGCTATCCGGCGGCAGATTGAGGGCCTTGCGGCCAGCGGAAGCGGCTGCTCGATCCCAGAGGAAATCGCCCGAGAAAGCAATATGCTCCCAACCTACTGGGGACGTATGGGCGAGTAGATCATCAGGCACCGCGACCGATGTTGATCGTAGATGCTGGGCGGCGGCATCCATGTAGATCGTGTTCCAATAGACGATCGCGGCGACGAGCAGATTGAGGCCGGACGCCCGATATTGCTGCGCCTCGTGGCTGCGGTCGATGATGCGGCCCTGGCGGAATGTGTAGATCGCCTGCGTCAGGGCATGGCGCTGCTCGCTGTTGTTGAGACCGGCATGGCATCGCCGGCGCAGATCGGGATTTTCTAGCCAGTCCAGCATGAACAGCGTCCGCTCGATCTTGCCGATTTCCTGTAGCGCGACATCGAGCTGGTTCTGCCGTTCGTAGGCAGCGAGCTTTCGCAGCATGACCGATGGCGCGACATGGCCGGCCTTGATCGACCCTACGAGGCGCAGCACGTCTTCCCATTGCTCACCGATGATGTCGGTGCGGATACGCTTGCCCAACAGCGGGGTGATGGACGGATAGGCCGTGACCGGCGCGATCGGCGCGAGCCGCCTGTCGGGGAAGTCGCGCAGGCGCGGGCAGAAGCGAAATCCCAGCATCGCGCACAGGGCGAAGACATGATCGGTCGCCCCGCCGGTGTCGGTGTAATGCTCGACGATCCTGAGATCGGTGCCGTGGCTGGTGAGGCCGTCGAGGACATAGGGCGCCTCATGCGTCGCGGCCGAGATCACTTTGACGTGGTAGGGCGCGCGCTGATCAGAATTATGGGTGTAGAAGCTGAAGCCATGATCGACGCCATAGCGGGCGTTGATATCGCCGCCCGACGCGCCGCGCTTCGCGGCCCTGAAGAACTGGCCATCGGAACTGGACGTGGTGCCGTCGCCCCATACTCGTGAGAATGGCAGGCGGTGGTGCGCGTTGATGAGGAGGGCCAGCGCCGCGCGGTAGCTGTCGTCGCGGATATAGGCGTCATGGGTCCAGAGGAGCTGATCGCGCGTGACGCCCTGACTCGCCGCCGCCATGCGCGACAGGCCGAGATTGGTCGCATCGGCGAGGATCGTGGCGAGCAGCGCGTTTTCATTGGGACACGGCTCGCCGGTACGCAGGTTGGTGAACGCCGCAAGAAAGCCGGTTTCCTGCGCCACCTCATGCAGTAGCTCGGTGATGCGGATGCGTGGCATCATGGCATCGAGCCGGTCGGCCAGCGCTTCGGCGTCGGGCGTCGCGATCGTGCGAACGGGGGATATCTGGAGGCGGTCGTCGCGATATCGCACACCCTCCAGAGCGTCGCGCTTCAGGCGCTGGGCAAATTTCTTAAGCCGCCAGTCAAGTTCGCGGCCCCGCTGTTCGAGCCATTCGCCGGCTGTGGGTGGCAGACCGAGAGCCGACACGATCGGCTTCGCCTGGGGTTCGCTGAGCAGGTAGCTGTCGAACCGGCGGTATCCTGCCGATCGCTCCACCCAGACATCCCCGGAACGCAGCTTGTTGCGCAGATGCGCGATCGTCGCGATTTCCCAGAGACGCCGGTTGATCTTGCCGTCATCGCCCACGACGATTTTCCGCCATTCCTTGCGGAAGGGCATCGGAGCGTCGGCAGGCAGATCGCGTTTGCCCGACCTGTTGAGGTCGCGCAGCATCTCGATGGCGGCGATCGTTTTTGCACTGCCCTTTCCGGCCCTGAACTGGAGCGCCTCAAGCAGGTCGGGGGCGAACTTGCGCAACGTCGCATAGCGGTCGGCCGCCACCGTCAGCGGATCAAGGTTGGCGGTTTCCGCGATTGTCGCCACTTCTGGCCTCGCCTTCAGGAGGGTGTTCCACCCGACCGATGCGTCCAGGGCCTCCATTGGATCTTCGCCGGTATCGACCGCATCGGTCAATGCGTCGATTGTCCTGCGAAAGATCAGCATCAGCCGCGCCACATTCTTTGACGTGGTGGCATAGCTGCGCGCCTGGGCGTTCTTCGCGCGGGTGAAGATGCTGCCGATCAGCTTGTCCGCCATCTCCAAGGCGTTATCGGTCAGTCGTTCCTCGAGGTCGAGCAGGAACGCAACCAGCGTAGCGCGCCGTCGGGAGGGAATATATCGCTCGATCATATAGGCAGGCGAAGCGCGGCCTTCCCTGACATATTGCCGAAATCGGTCGGCATGGATGCGGCCAGCCACGTCCGGGGAGATGCCGATCTTCCGCACTTGCCGCAGGCGGTCGAGAATCTGGCGGATGTGATCGGGCCTGGCCGCAACGGGAATGGTCTTGAGCGAAGCGAGTTGGCTCATGCCGCCGGCGTCGTCAAAGACCTGGTCGAGGGCGTGGACCTGTTCGGCGCTAAGATCAGCGATCAGGGCGTAGGCAGCCTGCTTGCGGGCACGCGCGCGTCCCGCACTACTGGCGCGTTCGATGGTGGAGATGGACGGCAGTAGAATCCGGGCCTCGCGAAGGGCGGTGACAACGCCGATCGCTATCGTCATCCCCTTGTCGGTCGCCCATGCCGTTTTCGCGGCCGCTTCGATCATGAAGGGAATGTCGGCGCGGGTTGGTCCACGAAGGCCCGCTCGCATCGCCAGCTCGCGGGCATGGTCCGTCATCGTCTGATCCCGCGCTGCATAGTTGGCCAGGTCGGTTACGTGTAGACCAAGTTGTTCCGCGACGAAGGCGGCGAGATCATGGGGTATCGCTCCCTTGTCCTGTATCAACTGCGCCAGTGTGATGCCCGGGTGCCGCAAGAGCGCGAGTTGCAGCGCGACACCCAACTGGTTCCGTCGCTCCCGTCGTGCGCCGATGATCTCGATGTCCGAAGGCTCGAAGGTGTAGAGCCGGGCTAGATGGTCGCGCTCGCTCGGGATGGCGAGGATCTGATCGCGTTCGCTCTCGGTCAGGAGTTGATGCTTACGCTTCGTCATTCCGATTCCCGTCCACAAAAGGTCATCTGGGCCTATGGACAGCCATGAGTAAAGAGACATAGTATGTGGACGGATATGGATGGGGCGAAGCGATCGCCCTTCAGATCGTCCACAGAACGACCGTTTGGGAGACGCACGGGATGGGCGATATTCTGGGTTATGCCCGCGTCAGCACCGGCGATCAGGACGTGGCTGGACAGACCATGCGTCTGGAGGAGGCCGGCGCGATCAAGGTGTTCACCGACGTCATGTCGGGCAAGAGCATGGAGCGGCCCGGTCTGGCCGAACTGATCGCCTATGCCCGCAAGGGCGACACGCTGGCGGTGGTCCGCCTCGATCGGCTTGGGCGCTCGCTCGCCGAATTGCTCACCACGGTCGAGACGCTACGCGGCCAGGGCATCGCGCTCCTGAGTCTTGAGGAAAAGATCGACACATCGTCGGCCGCCGGCGAACTCATCTTCCATGTGTTCGGGGCCATCGCCCATTTC
Source organism: uncultured Caenibius sp. (assembly GCA_964468045.1). Classification (GTDB taxonomy): domain Bacteria; phylum Pseudomonadota; class Alphaproteobacteria; order Sphingomonadales; family Sphingomonadaceae; genus JAWKXU01. Next base: position 3,517 of record CAYXTO010000029.1, read on the forward strand.
GAGCGGAGACTGATCTCCGAGCGAACCAGGGATGGGATCGCCGCCGCGCGCGCCAAAGGCAAGTTGCCCGGCCGTCAGCCGCTCGACATGTCCAAGGTACATGCCGCCATCAAACTGGTCGAAGCGAGCATCTCGCCGACAGAAGCAGCACGACAACTCGGCATCGGCCGATCGACCATCTATCGAGAAATGCGCCGCCTCGGCGTGGAAAGGCCCATCTGAATGTCCAGATCGAAATCGGCTCACGATCTTTCCGGCCTGATGAAATATGCGGATCGCGCGCCATGGGATGAGGCATTGGCCGAAATGCTGTCCGCGCATCTCGATCCGGCGAGCGAAGCGACCGGACTCGAGCCTGACGCCATATTCGAGATAATTGGCGATCACTGGCAAGGGCCGCTATGGGGCTGCGCCTTTGAAGATCTGCTTACGCAGGAACTGGAACCCGACGGTCGCAATCTGGTCGATGACTATCTCAAGCGCCGGGGCTGGAACGAAAAGGCGCCGAACAAGGCCTATATGCGCGCGTTACGCGATACGGTCATGTCGCTCTATGAGGTCAGCGAAGTCGTGCCTGGTCAGTCGATGACCTTGCGCGATCTGCTGCGCGACGTTGCTCCGGTGACGGTGCGCGAACACGGTGCAACCCAGACCCTGGTCAACTGGGACAAGATCGCCGCAAGGGTTGTCGACGTGAACGGGCGCCATGGCATTTCCGGAGCGCTGTTGCCGTTCAGCGCTGAGGGCGCCGTGCGAGTGGTCGAGGCATTTTCCCGACTTGCCGACGAAACTCAGGACACTGCGGAATTGGACCCGTCCGATCGGGACGCGCTTCTGGGAGCATCGGGACCGATGTTCACGAACATGTGGCTGCTCGACTGTCTGGGCAAGGCCATGCCCGGCAGCGCGCCGGATATGGTCAACGCCGACGGCGATGACCTGGTGTTCCACCGTATCGTTTTTCCGCTGGCGAAAGGCGTGGTCGGCAAGAGCCTGATCCGAAGGCTGAACGCGGCACAATGGCTGGAACCTGCCAGCGACAGTTTCTGGAACTGGCTGGCACCAGCGACGAAGAACAAGAAGCCGCAAGCGACCAAAGGCAAGCGGGCCTTCGTCACGACCATGGATGACGGCACGCCGGTTTTTGCCAATGTGGAACTGGCAGGGCGCAAGCTGATCGTCGAGGTAAACAGTGCCGCCCGCGCGGAGCGAGCAATTACCCAGATGGGCGAATGGCTTGGTGATTGCGTGAGCGCGCCTATGGCCGAAATCCGGACGCTCGATCAGGTTATGGCCGACGATGCCGCCCGCACGCCACAGGACGAGGCGCTGGATATTCCACCGCATGAAATGGAGCGCATCGTTCACGATATGCTGACCCGTGAATATACGAAAACGCTCGATGAGCCGGTCCCAGCCCTCAGCCACAAGACGCCACGCGTTCTGGCCTGTACAAAGGCGGGGCGGGTAAAGGTAGCCGACTGGCTCAAATATATCGAAAATGGCGCGGCAAAATCGGGCACCGCCGATCCGATGGGCACCTATGACTTTACATGGATGTGGGAAGAACTGGGGCTTAGCGACCTCCGGCGGTAACGGCCATCATGCGGTTCTTGAAATGTTCTCGCTTAGCGTTGTCTGGCGTACCTTCCACGCGATGCCCTC
>CAYXTO010000030.1:0-2366 GCA_964468045.1 uncultured Caenibius sp.
GTAACCGTCCGGCCTGACCGCCCTGCCGCGGGGTGAGAGGGGCGGATAGTGTCCACCATCGATAGTGGACACTATGGTGATGGCGTGACGCGTCGGACGAAGCGGCTTTGGACGGGCGAGGAGAAGCGGTCGATCTGCTTCCAGACGGCTGCGCCGGGTGTTTCTGTGGCCCAGGTTGCCCGGCGCTACGCGGTAAATGCGAACCTGATCTTCAAGTGGCTGCGCGATCCCCGTTATGCGCCGGACCCCGCCTCGGCACCGCCCCTGCCAGAACAGGCGCGCTTTCTGCCCGTAGAGATTGTCGCGGAGCCCAGGTCTGCCCCGGCGGCCCCTGCCGCCGACAACCACATCGAGATCGAGCTTGCGGGCGGGCATCGGATGCGCATCAGTGGCAGCTACGATCCTGAGGCGCTGGCGCGGCTGATCCGGGGGCTCTCGGTGTGATCCCGGTTCCGGCGAACACGCGGGTCTGGTTGGCCGCCGGGGTGACGGACATGCGCAAGGGCTTTGCAGCCTTGGCGGCGCAGGCCGAGGCTGTGCTGAAGCAGGATCCGTTTGGCGGGCATCTTTTCGTCTTCCGGGGGCGCCGGGGTGATCTGGTCAAGGTCATCTGGTGGGACGGCCAGGGGGCGTGCATGTTCATGAAGCGGTTGGAGAAGGGACGGTTTGTCTGGCCCTCGGCGAAGGAGGGGAAGGTCGCGTTGACGCCTGCGCAGTTGTCGATGCTGCTGGAGGGGATTGACTGGCGGGCACCGGAACGGACGTGGCGGCCTCTCGCCGCTGGATAATCGACTGCCCCGCGCGAGAAGGATTCCCACAAGAAATACAGTGGGATAAACTTATCGCATGCTCGATCAGACCCTGACCTTGCCGGAAGACCCCGAGGAGCTGCGCAGCTTCACCGCGCGGCTTCTGGCCGAGGTGAAGGCGCAGGCGATCCTGATCGAAAAGCTGCGCCATCAGCTGGCGGGGCACCGGGCGCACAGGTTCGGGGCGTCGTCCGAGACCGCCGAACAGCTTCAACTGGCGCTGGAGACCAGCGAGATCGCTGCCGCCGCAATGACCGCCCGGATGCGATTGCCGGACATCGAGGAGAAGGACAAGCCGAAGCGTCGCCCGATCCCGGACCACATCCCGCGGATGGAGGTCGAACTGACGCCCGGCGCCGACACTTGCGCCGATTGCGGCGGCCGTCTGCGCCGGATCGGGGAGGATGTCACCGAGGAGTTGGAGTATGTCCCCGGCCGCTTCATCGTGAACCGGATCGTCCGGCCGCGCCTGACCTGCGCCTGCTGCGAGCGCTTCGTCCAGGCACCGCTGCCCTCTCGCCCCATCGAGCGCGGCCGTCCGGGGCCGGGCTTGCTTGCTCATGTGCTGGTCAGCAAATACGCCGACCACTTGCCGCTCTATCGCCAGAGCCAGATCTTCGACCGCGAAGGGCTCGACCTCGATCGTTCGACCCTTGCCGATTGGGTTGGCAAATCTGCGGCTCTTCTTGAGCCCCTGGCTGATGCCATCGGCCGCCATGTCCTGTCGGCCGAGGCGATCTTCGCGGATGACACGCCCGTCAGCATGCTGGCCCCCGGCACCGGCAAGACCCAGACCGCTCGGCTCTGGGCCTATGCCCGCGACGAACGCCCTTGGGGCAGCACCGCACCACCCGCCGCCTGGTATCGCTTCTCCGGCGACCGCAAGGGCCAGCACCCGAAGGATCATCTCGCCCGCTACCGCGGCTGGATGCATGCCGACGGCTATGCCGGGTTCGAGGATCTCTATCGTTCCGGGGCGATCCGTGAGGTTGCCTGCATGGCGCATGTCCGGCGCAAGTTCGTCGACATCCACCGATCCCAGGGCTCGCCGATCGCCGAAGAGGCCATCGGCCGGATCGCGCAACTCTACGCCGTCGAAAAAGAAGCCAGAGGATCGCCGCCGGACCGCCGCACCGAGCTTCGTCGTGCCCATGCCGCCCCGGTCTTCGACGATCTGGAGCGATGGCTGGCGATGCAACTCACGACGATCTCAGGCAAATCCCCGCTCGCGGCCGCCATCCGCTATGCCCTGACCCGCATGGAGCGCCTGCGTCCCTACCTCGACCACGGCAACCTGGAACTCGACAACAACGCCGCCGAACGCGGCATGCGCGCCATAGCCCTTGGGCGGAAGAATTACCTCTTCGTCGGCTCGGAGGCAGGCGGCAAGGCCGCAGCCATCGCCTATACCCTGATCGAAACAGCCAAGCTCAACGCCGTCGATCCCCATGCCTGGCTCGCCGACACACTCGCGCGAATCCCGGACTACAAGATCACCAAGGTCGACGACCTGCTGCCCTGGCGCTGGAACGGATAGCGGTCAGGCCGGACGGTTAC
>CAYXTO010000031.1:0-2277 GCA_964468045.1 uncultured Caenibius sp.
AACACCATCATTGTGACGGGCCGCGCTGCTGTGAGCGAAGCGGAGCGGCAGGCGGAGGCGACGCCGGGCGGGACGGATGTGGTGAGCCATGCGGATTATGCCGACCGCACCGTGGTTTCGCTGCGCGACACGCTGGCCTTTTCGCCCGGCGTCTACACCCAGCCTCGCTTCGGCCAGGAGGTGCGCATCGCGATCCGCGGCTCGGGCCTCTCGCGCGGCTTTCACATGCGCGGGCTGACCCTGCTGCAGGATGGGGTGCCGATCAACCTGGCCGACGACAATGGCGACTTCCAGGAGCTGGAGCCGATCTTCTTCGATCATCTCGAAGTCTATCGGGGGGCCAATGCGCTGCGCTTCGGATCGGGCACGCTGGGCGGCGCGATCAACGGGGTCACCCCTACCGGCGACAATGCCCACGGTGTTTATGCCAGGATCGACGGCGGCTCCTACGGCATGATCCGGGGGCTGGTCTCGGCCGGCTTCGGCGATGCGCGCCTCAACGGCTGGTCCGGGATCAGCGCCGACAGCCACCAGGGCGACCGCGACCACGCCAACCGGGATTCCATCCGCTTCCACGGCAATATCGGGGTGAAGCTGACCGATGCGATCTCCACCCGCTTCTACCTCAGCGCCAACACGCTCGACCAGGAACTGCCCGGCGCGCTGACCGCCGCCATGGCCCGCAGCAGGCCGAAGACCGGCAATTTCGCGGGCGATCAGGCGCGCGACATCGATTCGCTGCGCCTGCAGAACCGCACCACCTTCGATCTGGGCAACGCCACCTTGAATGTCGGGGCGTTCTTCAACGCGAAGGACCTGTATCATCCGATCTATCAGGTGATCGACCAGACCTCGAAGGACAAGGGGGTCTATGCCCGGCTGGAATGGACCGCCGGCATCCTTTCCGCCACGCTGGGCGGTGAATCCCGCTGGGGCTCGGTCCGCTCCCGGCGCTTCGTCAATGTGAACGGGAAGCGCGGCGCCCTCACTTTCGATGCGGATCAGAAGGCGCGCACCTCCACCCTTTACGGCGAAGTGCGGGTCACGCCCCTGCCCGGGTTCAGCCTCATCGCGGGCGGCATCTATGCCGATGGCTGGCGCAGGCAGGCACAGCAGGTTCCCGCAGCGACCATCGGCAAGGCCTCGTTCGATGCCTTCTCGCCCAAGTTCGGCGTGTTGTGGCAAGCCGCGCCCGACATCCAGCTTTACGCCAACTACAGCCGCTCGGCCGAGTTCCCCGGCTTCGTCGAGCTTGCCCAGATCTCGGCTTTCGTGCCGCTCGAGGAACAGCGGGCCTGGACGGCGGAGATCGGCACGCGCGGCCAGGCTGGCTGGCTGGGCTGGGATCTCTCGTTCTACCGGGCGCGGATCAAGGGCGAGATGCTGCAATATACGGTGAACGCCAGCATTCCGGCCGCCACCTTCAATGCCGGCCGCACCGTGCACCAGGGCATCGAACTGGGGCTGAGCCTGGAGCCGGCCGCCTGGCTGCGGCTGCGCCAGATCTGGCAATATTCCGATTTCCGCTTCCGCAACGACGCCGAGTTCGGCGACAACCGCCTGCCGGTGGTGCCCAGGCATGTCCTGCGCAGCGAGATCAGGCTGGGCGGCGAAGGCCTGCACATCGCGCCCAATCTGGAATGGGTGCCCGAGGGGGCCTGGGCCGATTACCGCAACACCCGCAGGACCGGCGGCTATGTCTTGCTGGGGCTGACCGCCGGGGCGAGCCTGCGCGAGGGCATCGACCTGTTCCTCGATGCCCGCAACCTCACCGGCAGGAAGGCGATCGGCGATGTCTCGGCCGCCATCCTGGCCACCGAGGCCTCGGCGATCTACTACCCGGTCGAACGCCGCGCGCTCTATGGCGGGGTCCGCGCCCGCTTCTGATCCCGGCAACGGGCAGGCGCCACCCCGCCTGCCCGTGTCCCGATGGACCCTGGCCACCGCTGCCGCCATGCCCTGCCTCATCCTGCTTGCGTCATGCCAGCCCTGCGGCCGGCTCAGGATATACTGCCCCTCAAGCAGGCGAACCCAGACCCTATCCGTCATCCCAGCGCAGGCTGGGATCTCTCTCGGAGACGTAGCGTACCCCGATAACGATCCCAGCCTGCCCCAATGGGGCAGTTTATCCTGAGCGGCTGGCTTGGCCAGCCAACCGAAAGGCTGGCATGACGAAGGAGACGGACGCCCCGCCAAGTTGACGCAGAACGCCGGAAATGTGGATCGCGATCTGGGCCTCCTCATCCCGCCATCCGCACGCCAAACCGCCCTTCCATG
>CAYXTO010000032.1:0-1830 GCA_964468045.1 uncultured Caenibius sp.
AGCTTGACTTTGGCCAATTTTGAACGCGCTCAGCGGGTGATGGGAAGGCGGAACATCGGGTCACTCTCGATGATCTCGTGAGCGCTCTGGAGCATGAGCTTCATGCGGCCGAGGTTTCCGAATGTGGTCCAGCGGCCTTTGACGTTGGACCAGTAGAAGAGTTCGAAGTGGTCGGTGTCGGGAATCGGACGAAGGCGAGCGACCGGGCTGGCGGTACGCCGATCGAGAAGCAAGTAGGCGCCGCCGCTCCTTTCCACGTCGTGCCGTGTGAACCGAGCGGCGATCTGGGCCAGCGTTGGATCGGGTTTGCTCATGCCGGTGAGTATGCCTGATGGCCGGTGTACAGAGGATCACGGATGGCATCGTCGATTCGATTTGTCGCAGCCGAGCTATATTGCCGCGAGTCGGCGCGTCGATTCTACGGATGGGATGCGACATAGCCGTCTGCGGCCCAACACGTTGGGTTCTGCACTCCCGCCCTGCTTTCTCTCCCGGCTCGCAGGCTTCGCCGATCTGTTCCGGCGCCCGACATGGGCGACGGCCCTGGTGCTGCTCGCCGGCGTCATCTTGACGCCCGGTCGGCGCACCGTCACGGCGGCGCTGCGCATCCTGGGACGAGATCACGATGCCCGCTTCTGTTCCTTTCACCGCGTCCTCAATCGAGCCGCATGGTCATCCCGCGCCGCGGCGCGCCAGTTGCTGATCCTGCTGATCCAGGCCTTGGTGCCGGCCGGCTCCCCGGTGGTGATCGGGCTCGACGACACCATCGAGCGGCGCTGGGGACCCAAGATCAGTGCCCGCGGCATCTATCGCGATCCGGTCCGCTCCTCCAAGGGCCATTTCGTCAAAGCCAGCGGCCTGCGCTGGCTGTCGGCCATGCTGCTCGTGCGCCTGCCGTGGGCCGAGCGCATCATGGCGCTGCCCTTCCTCACGGTGCTCGCGCCCTCCCGGCGCTTCTATGCCGGCACGGCGCGACAGCCCAAGACCCTGCTCGATTGGGCCCGCCAGGTCGCCCTGCAGATCCGCCGCTGGCTCCCCGACCGCTCCATTGTGCTGGTGGCCGACAGCGCCTTCGCTGCCATCGAGTTCCTCGCCGCGGTGGGCCAGCATGTCTGTGTTGTCACCCGCCTGCGGCTGGATGCCAATCTCTTCGACTTTCCGCCACCCAGGCGCAAAGGCCGCGGCAGGCCGCCGATCAAGGGCAAGCCGTTGCGCAAGCTGTCGGCCACCCTCAAGGATCGCAAGATCTCCTGGCAGCGCCACCGCGTCAGCCTTTGGTACGGCCGCACCAATCGCATCGTCGAGATCACCAGTGGCACCGCCCTGTGGTATCGCGCCGGCCTGCCGCCCGTGCCGATCCGCTGGCTGCTCGTGCGCGACCCCAAAGGCGAACTCGAGCCGCAGGCCTTCCTCGCCACCGATCTCAACGCCAGCCCTCGCGACATCCTCGCCTGGTACGTCAGCCGCTGGCAGGTCGAGGTCACCTTCGAGGAAGTCCGCGCCCATCTCGGCGTCGAAACCCAGCGCCAGTGGTCCGACAAGGCCATCCTGCGCACCACCCCGGTCCTCCTCGGCTTGTTCTCCATCGTCGCGCTCTGGGCCCACGACCTCTCCAAGGCACGAAAGCTCAAGCCCAGAACCGCTGCCTGGTATCCCAAAACCGTTCTCACCTTCAGCGACGCCATCGCTGCGGCGCGCCGCGAAATCTGGAGCCATCAGATTTCTTTCATGTCCCGGCCACGGCCAGACAGCGTCGAAATTCCCGCCCACATCTGGCGACGTATGGAAAACGCTCTCGCGTACGCTGCCTGAAACGGCCAAAGTCAAGCT
>CAYXTO010000033.1:0-1767 GCA_964468045.1 uncultured Caenibius sp.
GCCCGCGTGTGTGGAACGTGATCAAGTTCTAAGCGCTTTTTCGCCGCGGCCGCCGCCGCATTCCGCTTGACCCGACCGCCCCGCCCTTCGTGGTGCCCTCTGAGCCATGGCCGTATTCACCCCCGTCTCCCCCGAAGCCGCGAGCGCCCTGCTGGAGCGGCTCGGCCTGGGCGAACTGATCGCGCTGCGCGGCATCGCCAGCGGCATCGAGAACACCAATTACTTCGTCACCTGCACGGCGGGGGAGTACGTGTTGACGCTGTTCGAGCGCCTGACGGCCGAGCAGCTGCCCTTCTACCTGCACCTGATGAAGCACCTGGCGCACGCCGGCATTCCCGTGCCCGACCCACAGGGCGACGCGCGCGGCGAAATCCTGCACAGCGTCTGCGGCAAGCCGGCGGCGCTGGTCAACCGCCTGGCCGGCCACAGCCAGCTGGCGCCCGAACCGGTGCACTGCGCCGCCGTGGGCGCCATGCTGGCGCGCATGCACCTGGCCGGGCGCGGCTTTGAGCGCCGCCAGCCCAACCTGCGCGGCCTCGCCTGGTGGAACGAGACGGCGCCGCTGGTGCTGCCCAAGCTGGAGCCGGCCGAGGCGGCGCTGCTGCAGGCCGAACTGGCCTACCAGAACCACGTGGCGCAGACGCCGGCCTACGCCGCCCTGCCGCAGGGCCCGGTGCACGCCGACCTGTTCCGCGACAACGTGATGTTCGAGGGCGAGCAGCTCACCGGGTTCTTCGACTTCTATTTCGCCGGCGTCGACACCTGGCTGTTCGACCTGGCGGTGTGCATGAACGACTGGTGCGTGCACCTGCCCACCGGCGCGCACGACGCCGGGCGCGCCGGTGCCCTGCTGGCGGCCTACGAAGCCGTGCGCCCGCTGACGGCGGCCGAACGCGCCCTGCTGCCGGCCATGGCCCGCGCCGGGGCGCTGCGCTTCTGGATCTCGCGCCTGTGGGACTGGCACCTGCCGCGCGAAGCCGAGGTGCTGACGCCACACGACCCCCGGCATTTCGAGCGCGTGCTGCGCCAGCGCGCCGCCCACCCGCTGGTGCCCGCCGCCTGCGCCCCCACGCCCCTGCCCGCATGAAACTGCACATCGTCCCCGCCCGCACCGGCATCGCCTGGGTCAAAGGCGGCATCCACGTCTTCTGGCGCCAGCCCATGGCGCTGTCCGCCCTGTTCTTTCTGACCATGGCGGCCATGTCCATGGCCACCATGCTGCCGCTCATCGGCCCGGCGGTGGCCCTGGCGCTGCTGCCTTCGGCCACGCTGGCCATGATGGTCGCCTCGGCCGAAGCCATGCAGGGGCGCTCGCCCACGCCGGCCGTGCTGCTGGCGGCGTTTCGCACCGGGCGCCAGCGCCTGCGCGCCATGGCGGTGCTGGGCGCGCTGTATGCGGTGGGCTTCCTGCTCATCATGGGCATCTCGGCCCTGTTCGACGGCGGCGATTTCGCGCAGGTCTACCTGGGCGGCGCGCCGCTGACGCAGGAACTCGCCGAAAGCACCGAATTCCAGCTCGCCATGTGGGCCGCGATGCTGCTCTACCTGCCGCTGTCGCTGCTGTTCTGGCATGCCCCGGGCCTGGTGCACTGGCACGGCGTGCCGCCGGTGAAAAGCCTGTTCTTCAGCTTCGTCGCGACCATGCGCAACCTGGGTGCCTTCACGGTCTATGGGCTGGGCTGGCTGTTCGTGTTCGCGCTCGGCGGCATCGCCACGAGCCTGGTGTCCGGCCTGGTGGCCGCCATGGGCGTGGGCAGCGCGCCGGCC
>CAYXTO010000034.1:0-1655 GCA_964468045.1 uncultured Caenibius sp.
TTGGCTCTGACGCATATTTGGTGGTGAACCCTTATGCTGGAGCGAGGAGGCGTGCCTCGAGTAGGTCGAGTTTCCCGCGGCCATACATCTGGCGCTTCACCAGCTTGAGCTTGGTGATCTGGCCCTCGGTCTGGCCGTTGGACCAAGGCGACGTGATCGCCGCGGCGACGGCGGCGTGATCCTTTCTCACGCCGCGGCCGAATGCGGCCACGAGGCTTGAGTTCGCACGTTCCAGCCAGGGGCCGAGATCGGGAAGAGCCTTCTTACGGATCATGGTCTGGAAGGCGGCGATGATCTCGCGGGCCTCGACAAGCGAGGGCACGCCGCTCTCGATCGCCGCGATCAACATGGTTTCGGATCTGGAGAGTTGATCGCGGGGGAGGGTCATCAACCGTGCAAGGGTTCGCGCCGATGGTGTCCGATCCAGGGGGCCGCTCCCGATCGCCTCGGCTCGCCGGCGGCGCGTGGTCCATTCCGTGACGACCCTCAGGCTGCCGCGAAACCCCTGCTGTCCGATCCGGCGCCAGAGTTCCGCACCGTTCCGATGCCCAGCCGCCCATTGCGCGTCGAGCCAGGGCAGGAACAGCTCGAGAGAGCTCTCACGGGTGCGGAAAACATCCGAACGCTGCCCGCGCAAGACGCGCCGTACCAGACCACGGCTGTACCCGGTGCGGCGAACGATATCCTTGATCGTTACCCCAGCCTTTGCGAGTTCGAGAATGACCCCATTGGTCTCCTCACGGTGCAGATATCCTTCATACTGGATGCGTTCGGCAGCGGTCAGCAGATCCGGGTTGATGGTGGATGTGCCGACGGCGGCACGGATCTGGCGCATGGATTTGCGAACGGCGTCGACGAAGGCCCGGCTCGCATTCTCCATCAGGTGCCAGCGATCGGCGACCTGTGTCGCTGTTGGAAGGGCCTTGGCTGCTGCCAGGGCATAGCCGCCACCCCGGTCCCGGGCGACAATGGTGATCTGCGGTTGGGCCGTAAGCCATGCCTGCGCCGTTGCCGGCTCCCGGTCGGGCAGCAGGGCGATGGTCTGGCGTCTCTCCAGATCGCAGATCAATGTTCCATAGCGCTGATTGCGTCGCCAGGCCCAGTCGTCGATCCCGATCACGGCAGGCGGAATGAAGGGCGGGCGGCCTCGTCTTCGGATCACCCGGAGCAGCGTGTCGTTGCTAGCCGGCAGCATCAGCCTTCGCGCAAAGCGCGCCGCAGGTCGGCCGCCCAAAGCAAGCCCGAGATGGTGGATAATCTGATCGAGCCGGGATGTGCGCCGGGACCATGGCAGTAACGCCCCGTTGTCGAAGCGCTCCGTGAAGATGCGGCGAGGGCAGAGAACCGCATCGCAATGAAAACGTCGCGCTCGAATGTCGAGGCGGACCGGCTTACCGGAAAGCGGTAGATCCGCCAGCCGCCGGGCATAGCGGCTGTGAACGCGCATCGAGGCTGCCCCGCATCCCGGACAGCAACTCATTGCGCTGGAGGCACGGAGGCAGATCCGGATGCCGGAATCCGCGTAGACCACTTCATCGACGACAAACCCGTGCGGCACCAGCTCCGAGACCGGTAAATGCTGACCCATGACATTGATTCTCCACGTGAACCAATGTCAGCCAGGCGCTCAACTCCATCAAAAGTGAGTCAGAGCC